>NZ_BAABDM010000001.1:0-1343847 GCF_039539625.1 Zhongshania borealis
TATTCTGAAGTTAAAAGCGACGGGGCTCGTCGTTTCTGCTCATGGAGGCCTGCGTAAGACCGGCACAGTGTCGGCAGCGGCCTAAGAAGTGAGAAGCCTCACCCTAGCGAAGCGTAGGGTGGGGAGACGTCACACGTGAACTCCTTTCAATACTGCCGCCAGTGCCATTTGTTCAGTCGATACTTCTGGTGCTGCTGCATCGCCATCACCTTTAGCCGCAGAGGAGTCTGGGAAGGTGCGGAATACCGTATTCATGGTAATTTCTACAGCTTTCGGCATGATCGCGTTGAGCACTTGCGCAGTTATGCCTAAGCCCGTTGCGATACGCTTGGGACGGCGGATAATGGCTGTGCAAATCATGTCTGCCGCTTCCTCTGGAGACAAGGTGGGCACCGAGTTGTAGATCGAAGTCGGCCCGATCATTGGTGTTCTTACCAGTGGCATATTAATTGTGGTAAAGGCAATGTTGCGATCCGAGAATTCGGCCGCTGCAGCGCGGGAGAAGGCATCAAGTGCCGACTTCGATGCCGCGTAGGCTGAGAAGCGCGGTGAGGTACCAACGATTACCGCAATTGATGAGATGTTTATCACATGGCCAGCTTTACGTTCCAGCATTGATGGCGCCAAACCCATGATCAGGCGAATAGCACCGAAATAATTGAGCTGCATGGTACGCTCAAAATCGTGGAATCGGTCAAAGGTCAGTTCAAGAGATCGGCGAATTGAGCGGCCGGCATTGTTCACTAGTACGTCAACTTGGCCGTGATTTTCTATCAGGGTCGCTACCAACTTATCGCAGGATTGAAGATCCGATACGTCACAACTATAGGTAAAGCTCGTCCCACCTTTTTCAGCAATCTCTTTTTGGGTCTCTTCGAGTTTTTCAACCGAACGTGCGACCAAAATAACCTTGGCGCCAGCAGCGGCCAATTTCAGTGATGCGGCTTTACCAATCCCTGATGAGGCACCGGTAATAACAATGATCTTGTCTTTGACATTGCCGCGCAGTGAACGGTCTTTAAATAAATCAGGATCGAGGTTGCGCTCCCAGTAGTCCCAAATTTTAGCTGCGTAATCCTCTAACGCTGGCGGTGTGATGCCGCTGCCCTTGAGTGCCTTTAGGGTGTCGCGGGTTTCAAAGCGCGTGGGCATATTCATGAAGCTGACGGCGTCACGAGGAATGCCATAGTCGGCTAATACGGCGTTGATAATGCGCCGCACCGGCGGCAAGCCTTTTACTAGGTTCAGAATAGAGGCCGGAATAAAGGCAAACATCCGCATATCAATGCGCATGGCAAAGCGCGGTGCGTGGGCGGCCTTAGAGAATATGTTAAGTACTTCGCCGACTTGCTGAGACTCGGGGTTAACCAAATGAAAGCAGCGTCCGTCCATGCCAGCTTTGTGTGACAGAAAGTCCATGGCGTCGGCAACATAGTCAACCGGCACAATGTTCATTTGACCACCTTCAATACCGATCAGAGGTAACCACTGAGGCAGGCGATTTCTGAGTTTTTGCAGGAGCTTGAAAAAGTAGTATGGGCCGTCGATCTTATCGATTTCCCCAGTTTTTGAGTCACCAACCACCATCGCAGGGCGATAGATGCGGTAGGGAATCTTACATTCGCTGCGGACCAATCCTTCTGAAACGTGCTTGGTGCGGAAATAGGCGTGGTCCAAACCTCGCGCTTCTTCAAACATATCTTCGCGGAATACGCCGCGATACATGCCGGCAGCGGCGATTGAACTGGCTAGGTGAAAGCATTTAGCCGACATGGCTTCTGCTGCTGCAATCGCGTTTTTGGTGCCCTGTATATTGGCAACTTCCTGACTTTCGGCGTCAGCCTTCAGGTCGTAGATCGCCGCTAGATGGTAGAACTGTTTTACTGAGCCGGTGAGGGTGGCCATGTCTTTGGCGCTAATACCTAACTTGGGTTTAGATAAATCGCCGTTGATGGCGACTAGGCGGTCGCTACTCAAGCCAGTTTTTTGCAATAGGTCTTTGTACTTTTGCTTTGAGCTCCGGCGCACCAAAATATAAATGGTGCCTTTGCGCTTGGCGAGACGTTCAATAAGAAAGCGGCCAATAAAACCGGTTCCGCCGGTAACGAAATAACTCATAGGTAAATCTCCAGGTCTTTTAAAATCGGTACTGCATAAAAGCTATTATTTTTGCTCTACCTTGCTGCGGTTTGGTGATACCGCGTCTTCGAGATCGTCAAATGCATCGTGAATGTAATCACTGAGAATATCAAGGTTTGGCATAGCTTGGCTGGCTACTAAGCCAAATTGTAGGCGGCCGTCATAACTGTATAGCGTAATATTTAGGTGATTGCTGGGAGTAAGGGCGCTAAGCGGGTACATTTCTTCAAGTTTGGCGCCTTTTAGGTACAAAGGCTTAGCTGGGCCAGGCACGTTCGACACTAAGGTATTACCCAATGGCGGTAGCACGTCGCCTAATTTCAGGGCTTCGCCGACCAGCGACAAGCTTCCCAGTAAAACGGTATAAGCCATTACTGATGCAGGCGGTACGCCGTCAATTTGGTAGCGGACATTACGAAGGGTAAAACCGATTTCACGCAGGCGTTCGTAGGGGTCAGTGGTTTTACTGGCGAGTTCAACAAGAACAATACCTATTTTATTCCCTAGGCTGTCATCGCCGCGCCGGCGCAAATTGACCGGCATTTGGATGGTGATCGGCTCGTCGATGTCGCATTCGCAATCCTGTAAATACCGATGCAGCGCACCGTCGATGCAGGTCAGCGCGATATGATTGAGGGTTGATCTGGTTTGCTTGCGCAGTCGGGTAACCCGGTCCATGTCTACTGCCGCAGTGGCAATTTGGCGGCCTGCGCTGACCTGTCCGGTTAGAGGCGTATTTGGATTGGCCTTAAAGGGCACGGCAACCGCGTTTTTGGTAAGGTGCAGCGACTCTAGTGCCAGTTGGGTGCTGAGCTTTGATAAACCGGCGAATGCGCGAAAATAGTCACCGTAGCGGCCGCCAAGCTGAGTTAGGACCTTCATGATCGAGATGCTGTCGGCAGTATTTTGCAAACGCTTCTGTGGCAAAACTGACCAGATAGGGGTTACTGATTTTGTGCGGGCCGACTTACTTAAACTATTGACCAGCCATGAGGACATGGTAACGCCGTCGGCGTAGGCGTGGTGGAGCTTGGTATAAATCGCAAAGCGTTGGTCGTCGATGCCTTGAAATACATGCATTTCCCACATGGGGCGGGATTTATCGAGGCGAGTGCTGTGTAGCTCGCTGACTTCGGCATATAAGCTTTCACGGAAGTCGTGGCCTGCAAGGGTGTGGAAAAAAACGTGGTTTTCAATATTGAACTGACTATCCACTTGCCATTGTGGCGCGCTAAAGCGGCTGAACTTGATGATCTGGTTAAAGGGTGCGCGCATTTCGTTAATATTGCCTGCATACTCGGCAACAACTTGTTCAACATAGCCAGCGTCAGCTTTAGTCGGCTTGCGAAACATGAGTAGCCCGCCGACATGCTTGGGGCTCGCATCGGTTTCGGTTAGGAAAAAAGCGAGATCCATGATTGAAAGTTTTGCCATAACTATATCCACACCCTGTGTTTGCAAGAAATTGATCGTTTATTGCTTTAAATTGTAGCCTTAACGTATTGCACTAGCTGCTAATTAATTTGAATACGCTACAAGTCTATGTCCTAATGTTTTTCTTAGCTATTGCCGTTTTAATCTAGGTGAAAAATTTTAGGTCAATGCACGTTTGCCATGATTTTCTAAAGCTAACCCACAATTCCTTTATTTAATAGCGTGAGTTGAGGTGTTTGGGTACAAAATGGGAATAATAAAAAATGATCAAGGCCCTGTTCGGCCAATTTAAGCGTTGGTATGCCATTCCATACGTGTTGATGTGCATATTCGTGACACTGCAGAGTGCGTCATATCATTTGAGTAGCAACTCGTTCAGCTTGTCCTGGTTAGGAGTAAGTATTGCGATTGGGCCCTTAGTGGTCTTTATGGCGGTGATCTATTTTTTGCCTTGGTCGGGGATCGCTAATTATATTGCAGTGCCTTTTGTGGCGGCATTTGTCGGCACGGTATTAGCGGTTATTGAGATGCGGCCGCTGCCGACGTTCTATAGCTTGTTTTTGGGCTTGGGCGGGGTGCTAGTTTATATTTTTTGGTATTCGGATCTGGATCGTAGAGATAACCCGTTATTAAAAATCGGGAGCAAGCTGCCTGACTTTACCGTCAAGTCTATCGAAGACAAGGAATTACAGTCCTCAGCTTTTCTTGGGCGAAAAACGCTTTTTATATTTTATCGCGGTAATTGGTGCCCCGTTTGCCAGTCTCAGCTGCAGGAATTGGCTGAGCAATATCAAGAGATTCAGCGCCGCGGGGTTGCGGTGGTCTTGATAAGTCCCCAATCCGCGGACCGCAGCGCTGAATTGGCGCGGCGATTAGATGTTGAGATGCAAATCTGTGTTGACGAGGGCAACCGGGCAGCCAAGCGCTTAGGTATTGTTCATCACTATGGCGTGCCGCTAGGCATTTTGGGCTACGGTAGCGATACGGTGTTGCCGACAGCGTTGATCGTTGATGAAAGCGGCAGCATTGTCTATGCCGATTTAACGGATAATTTTAGAATAATTCCAAGAGTACAAACCTTAATTAGCGCCCTCGATGGTGTTTGGTAGTTAGCTATGAACTCAGAAATAAGCGCGGCGGCGACCGCTGTGATCATTCGTGATGGTGAAAAAGGCATCGAAACTTTACTGCTGCGCCGACATCGCCAGCTGAAGGTGGGCGGTGGTCACTGGGTATTTCCTGGCGGCAGGGTTGATCCTGAAGATTATCAAGCTGCTGACGATGATGAACACGCGGCACGCATTGCGGGGGTTCGTGAAACCCAGGAGGAATCCGGTTTGGTGCTGGACATCGAATCGCTGTTATTTTTGTCGCACTGGACCACACCGCCAAACATGGGCCGACGCTTCGCAACGTGGTTTTATCTTGCTGCGGTGAATAACGACGTGGCTGAGGTGCTAGTTGATGGCGAAGAGATGGACGATTTTTGCTGGGCACGTCCGGTCGAGTTCTTAGAGCAGCATCGGCAGGGCGAGCTCGCTTTATTGCCACCCACCGTTGTGACACTAGATGAATTGCACCGTTGCGGCGATGTTGCGACCGCTCAGCAGTTCTACAGAGAGCGGCCGGTGCCCTTTATAGCGCCATTGATCACCAAGCACAAAGACACGGTGTGTATGCTCTACGCCGGCGATGCTGGCTATGAAAAGAGCGATCCCGATACGCGTGGCGCTAAGAATCGCTGTTATTTAGAGTCGGGTGCATGGCGGTACGAGTTTACCCTCGCGTAGCTTGGTAAGCTGGTGCTGAATATTGAAGGGGTAAGCAATTGCAGGGCTTAACAATTGCATTGTGGCCGAGTGGAATTGAATTTTACCGCTGGCCCTGCACTATCAAACTTCTTTCGATTCATCCTTGAAATTTGGCCCTTCAGCGGCCAGTGGGTGGAGTCATGACGATTTCTGAATATTAGCAGTGTTCCTTGCGAGGGGTTTCTTGGATTGCGGTGTTTAATCAATACGGCCGTAGCAATCCACTTAATTCTTTTGGAGTACCAAATATGAATACTAAAATGATTCTTTCTGCAGTTTTGTTGAGCTCCGTAGCCATGATGGCACACGCTGGTGAAGGCAAAAAACATCGTCACAACCCTGATCTGAATGGCGACGGCGTAGTTACAACTGCCGAAATGCTCGAGCAGCGCCAGACCAAATTCGCGAAAATGGACTTAAATGGTGATGGCTACGTAACGCAAGCTGAAACAGCTGAACTAAAGGCCAAAATGGACGCAAAACGCGAGAAAATGCGTAGTGAAAAAGCCAAGGCGCATTTTGCCAAGGCCGACACCAATGGCGACGGTATGATCTCTGTTGAGGAATTTGCGAGCCAGTCTGAGGCGCGGATAAAAAAGATGGATGCCGATGATAATGGTGAAATCAGTCGTGAAGAAATGCGTGCCGCCATGCATGGTATGCGTAAAGGTTAGTCGGCGATAAGGCGATAAAGTAATGGAAGACACTGCCTGAATGGTAGATGACAGTGAGTTGATGTGCCGTGTTGCTAAGGGAGATCAGCAAGCTTTTACAAGCTTGCTGAACCGACATAGCAAGTTAGTGCTCAATGTGGCCTATCGCATAGTATTATCTCGCGACGATGCTGAAGATCTATGTCAGGAGGTCTTTGAGCGGCTTTGGGTGCATGCGCCTGAGTGGCGCGACGACGCTAAGTTAACGACTTGGCTATATCGGGTAGCAAATAACTTGGCAATAAATTTTCGTCAACGGGTGCAGCAACGTTATGTGCTCGATGAAGTATTGGTAACGACAGAGACTGACGCGAAAATAGCCGGTGAAAATGCCGATTTGGAACTGGCAATGCAGGAACATTCCTACTTGAGCGATATCACGGATCGCGCCTTGATACAGGCTTTAGGCAGCTTGCCAGTAAACTACCGTGCACTTTTGGCGTTTCGGTTTTATCGCGATTTACCCGTAAAAGAAATCGCAGAAATTATGGGCTTATCCGCTAAAGCCGTTGAATCGCAATTGGGGCGAGCCAAAGCCCAATTAAAACAGAATTTGGGAGGTGGCGCGTGAATATAACGCAAAAACTCTTGGCAGAAACCGTACGGCGTTTTGGCAGTAAACGTGGTGAGTGGCCATTGTGGCGGCGGTTTTTTCTAAGTCTATTTATTGCTTTTAATCATTCCTGTAGGCAGGACTGGCTGGCTGTGCAGCGTGAGGTAAATCCGGCAGATACAGAATTTTTGCAACGCTACTCAGGTGGTTTGGAAGAGATTGCTGTTAGCGATGGCCTTCAGCGCCGCCTGCAAGCAATCGCCGCGCGGCCTCAGCAGGGCGTTACACAATCGCGACTACCGTTAGAAGCGACTAAGCATATCCCGTTTTGGCAGCTTAGCTTTGCCTCCGCTATGGCGTCGGCCATATTGGGGGTAGCTATTGGCGCGGGTGGTTATGTAGATGAATTTAGTGATCCCGATGTTAGCTACATGGAAATATCAATGGCATACGATGTAAGTGACTGGTTAGCGGAGGGCAGCCAATGACATCAAGAAAGGGGCTTCTACTCGCCCTGTTAATCTCGTTGATTGTGAATGGCGCAGTGATAGGCCTATTTATTGGGGACCGTATCGAAGGCGAGGATCGACGGGCAATGCACGGTATGACTCGGCAGATGTTACGTGATGAACCGAGTGAGTTCGCCGAACCTATGCGACTTGCGCTGGAGGCGCATCGCGGCGAAATGCGTAGCGCATACCGCGAAATGCGTCGCGCTCGGCATGATATGGTTAAAGTATTGAAAGTCCCAATGACGAGTATTGCGGATATAAATAATAGCTTCGCTCGTATTCGTGATGCTGAAATTGCCTTAAAAAAAGTGAGTCACCAAGTACTCGCAGAGGTATTGGTTCAATTGCCCCTTGAGCAGCGTTTACACTTTGCAAAGTCAGAAATAATACGTCGAAGTGGCGGAAAATCCCACAGCGGTGAAAGACCCGAAAAAGGGAGTGAGCCCTTAATTAAAAATGGTGTGCAGTAAGGTAGGCTAAGCGCGCTGGTAAAATTCCCAACTTCTTTTGTGCGGAGGGTCTATACTATACCAGTGAATAAAGGAAAGTTACCCAAAGGATGGGCCGATGATTTTCTATCTGATTTATATCAGTTCTGCTGTAAAGCTCATGACCGAATATGAGCTGCTTCTGCTTTTACGCCAGTCCCAAAAAAAGAACGCTGAACTCGCGATCACCGGCATGCTGTTATACAAGGGCGGCAACTTTATGCAAATGCTGGAGGGCGATGAAAAATCCGTCCGCGAACTCTACACAGCAATCAGAAAAGATAACCGCCATAAAGGCGTATTAACCATCATTACTGGCAATATTGAGAAACGGAATTTTAACGACTGGTCAATGGGCTTTCACAATATGGATAAGGTCGCTGATCTCCCTCGCTATGAAAACTATATTAAGGAGCATCTGACACTGCATTCTTTTCAGCATGACGTCGAGCAGGCTTTTGAATTCATTACTAGCTTTGAGGTGGGCAATCGCTAGGGTCTATAGTCCCAAGTTCCATTGTCGCTGTTTTTTTAAGTAGAGCGCGGCGCGAACATAATAATAGCCATGCCAAACAATGCTACAGCTGAGCCGATTAGATCCCATGTGCTTGGGCGAATACCTTCAATGGCCCACAGCCACAAAATTGCCATAACAATATATACGCCGCCATAGGCTGCATAGACTCTGCCTGCCGATGCGGCGGATGGGTGTAAAGAAAGCAACCATGCAAATAGCGCCAAACTCAGTGCGGCGGGTAAAAGGAGTAGAATAGATTTCCCTTCGCGCAGCCATAGATAGGGTAGATAGCAGCCAATAATTTCAGCGAGGGCGGTGATAATGAATAGGCCGGTAGTTTTCAATTCGGGCAATGAATTTCACCTTTTAAGTGGTGCGAATAAATTCGCGTAGAATGCTACAAATTTTAAAAGCGCTCGTTTTTAGTCTATATGTTTGAAAAAATATAGCTCGTCTGCACCGCTAAGATTGGCATTCGCTATTTGGCCCGACATTTTATAGCCTTCTTTTTTAAGTAGACTCAACATCGCGGTATTTGTCGCCTCAGTTGAAATAAATAAGTTGTTAGCTGTGTGTTTTGCTTCAACGGCCTTGATGAGCTTTGCGGCGTGCCCTTTTCTTCGGTAATGATGAGATATTGCTAGATACTCGATATAGGGACGCCCAAGTAGTCCCTTGAGTGATTCGACAATGAAGCCGACGACATTGCCGTTTTCCTCCAAGACTGTTAGTCGGCCGTCCTTTATTTCAGTACTGCGGCAGCCAGCAAAGCCATCAAATGCTGTGATTTGATCCAAGTCGTGATGCCCGCCTTGTCTTATCATTCATATGGCCTAATTAGTTAAAGCTCAATTCCCCGTTATACCAGTGCTTACGCCAGCGGGTGAATACGCGCTCGGGGTACCAGCTTTTGCCGAGGCTGCCGTTGTAGCGGGCGAGGGCGCGGTGCAGATTGCCTTTTTCTTTATCTAGGTAGAATTTTAGTATGTGGCAGCCGTAACGCAGATTGGTGTCTGGCTGGGTGAGATTGTCTTCGGGGCGGCCAATTTCCTTTTTCCAGAAGGGCATTACTTGCATTAGGCCTTGGGCGCCAACACGGGAAACCGCGTAGCGGTCAAAATAGCTTTCTACCTCGATTAGCGCAAGGACGAGTTCGGGGCTTAAGTCAGCTGCGCTCGCTTCACGGTGGACGCTGCGCAAAAAGGTCAGCCGCTCCTCTGGGTCTTTTATAAACCTGCTCATGCGACTAGACATGTCAAATAGCCAGACTTCAGCGTCGAAACGGTCTTCAAAACTGTCGGCTTTGGCGATGGCTAATTGCAGATACTGGCGCAGTTCATCTCTGTCTTGCTGATCATCGCCAGTTGCCGCCCACAGGGGAGCAGCAAACAGGCAGATCGCCAATAAGGCGGAAGTTAGCTTGCGCCTCATCATTTTAGCGCGGCAGTTGTTGTTGAATAAAATCGACAATGTCGTCAATGGCAATATCTTCATTGTCACTGGCGCGGCGGTTTTTGTACTCGAGCATGCCGTTGTCTAGACCGCGGTCGCCAATGACGATGCGGTGAGGAATGCCGATTAGCTCCATGTCGGCAAACTTCACGCCGGGGCGCTCGTTGCGGTCATCAAGCAGTACATCGTAGCCCAGGCCGCGAAGGGTGTTGTAGAGGTTTTCTGCCTGCTCGCGAACCCGCTCAGACTTCTGCATGTTCAGCGGCACAATGGCGACTTCAAAGGGCGCGATGCTGGCAGGCCAGAGTATGCCTTTGGCGTCGTTGTTTTGCTCAATGGCTGAGGCAACCACACGGGTCACACCAATACCGTAGCAGCCCATTGTCATGACTTGATCTTTGCCGTTCTCATTGAGCACGCTCGCCTTGAGCGCCTCCGAGTATTTGGTGCCAAGCTGGAAAATGTGTCCCACTTCAATACCGCGTTTAATGAGCAAGCTGCCTTGACCATCTGGGCTTGGGTCGCCTTCAACGACATTGCGAATATCTGCCGTTTCGGTGAATTTTGCGTCGCGATCCCAGTTGCCGCCAGTAAGATGGAAACCATCTTCATTGGCACCGCAAGCAAAGTCGGCGCAGTGAGCGGCGCTGCGGTCGGCAATAACGCGAATGCTTAAATCGGCGGGGCCAATAGAGCCAGGCTTGCAGCCAAGTACTGCGACAATGTCTTCTTCCGATGCAAAGGTGAGCGGTGAGGCAACGCCGGCTATTTTCTCGGCCTTGATTTCGTTGAGTTGGTGATCTCCACGCAGAACCAGTGCGATTAAGTCTTGTTTGCCGTTTTCATCTTCCTCACCGTAAATGATAAGGGTTTTTAATACTTGTTCGGCGTTAAGTTTGAGTAGCGCACTGACGTCGTCGATGGTGTGGGTGTTTGGCGTGGCGACTTTTTCCAGTGTTTGGCTGGACGCTGGACGCTCGCCGGCTGGACTTACGGCTTCAGCCATTTCTACGTTGGCGGCATAGTCTGAGGTGTCAGAGAAGGCAATGTCGTCTTCGCCAGAGGAGGCCAATACATGAAATTCGTGGGAGCCACTGCCGCCAATCGAACCGGTGTCGGCAATGACGGGACGGAAATCCAAGCCTAAACGCGTAAATATGCGTGAGTACGCCGCGTGCATTACGTCGTAAGTGGCCTGCAGTGATTCTTGGCCATTATGAAAGGAATAGGCGTCTTTCATAATAAACTCGCGAGAGCGCATAACGCCAAAGCGGGGACGAATCTCGTCGCGGAATTTAGTTTGCACTTGGTAAAAGGTGGCCGGCAGCTGTTTATAGCTTTTAATCTCATTGCGAATAAGGTCGGTTATGACTTCTTCGTGAGTAGGCCCTAGACAGAAGTCGCGGCCGTGCCGGTCGTTAAAACGCAGTAATTCGGCGCCATATTGTTCCCAACGGCCTGACTCCTGCCATAATTCCGCGGGTTGGGCGACGGGCATGAGCACTTCCATTGCGCCGCTATTGTTCATTTCTTCGCGAATGATGGCTTCAACTTTGCGCAAGACCCGCAAACCCATGGGTAACCATGTGTAGAGGCCAGTGGCGAGCTTGCGTATCATACCGGCTCGCAACATGAGTTGGTGGCTGATGACTTCCGCATCGGCTGGGGTTTCTTTAATGGTTGCAATTAGAAATTGGCTAGCGCGCATGATTTGATTCTGGCCTTGTTTATCAGTGTGTGCGCATTTTACGATTGATCGGCAGCGCGGTACAGCCGCTAGGAGTAGTGATGTTCGAATTACATGAGGCTTTGGCCAGAGATTGTGCATTTGTGGGTGATTTAGCCCTTTGTCGCCTGCTTTTAATGAACGATTGTCAGTATCCTTGGTTGATTTTGGTCCCGCGCCGTCCTGATATGCGCGAGATTAGTGATTTAAATGCAGAAGATCAGCTGCAATATTTACAGGAGTCCAATCTTTGCTGCGCAATTTTACAAAGTGAGTTTGGTGCTGAAAAACTTAATGTTGCGGCTCTGGGCAATATGGTGCCTCAGTTACATATTCACCATATCGCTCGGTTTAGTGCCGATGCGGCATGGCCGAAACCGGTGTGGGGACAATTGCCAGCGCAGCCCTATTCAGATCAAAATCTGCGGGGTCGGGTGCTGCAAATACGGCAATTAATTCAAACAAAAACGGACCTGGCGTACTAGGTTCTGTCTGGCTATTTTGATTTTTTATATGCCTTCGATGGAGTAATGTCTAAGCGAATATTTAAGGTGATTTTTTCGGTAAAACGCCTTTTTTATAGTGTTTTTCGCTAAAAACCACTCGTATTTCTTGTATTGCGTAAAACAATCGACTATAGGTAGTCGCAGGTACTTTTTAGTCGTGGGTGCCAATGATTTAATCAGGCAAGAACAATCCAATTAGTGACACAGGAATAATCATAATGGCGATAAAAAAAGCTGCTCCCAAAAAAGCTGCCGCTAAGGCGAAAGTTAGCGCGGCACCTAAGCGTAAGACCACCGCAATCAGCGAGAAGATGACCAAGACACAAATTCTGACAGAAATTGCTGAAAACACCGGTTTGAACCGTAAACAGGTCGGCGATGTTATGGCTGAACTGGAAATCTTGATTGAGCGTAGCATTAAGAAACGCGCGTTAGGCGAGTTCACCATTCCCGGTTTGATGAAAATCACCACCGTGAAAAAGCCAGCTACCAAAGCACGTAAGGGGATTAATCCGTTTACTGGCGAAGAGACCATGTTCAAAGCCAAGCCAGCCAGTGTGGCGGTGAAGGTTCGTCCACTGAAGAAACTCAAAGATTTCGCTGTATAAGTTGATATCTTGCCCCCCAAAATGGCATTTTGGCCATTTTGGGGTCTAAACCACCCCGCTTTATCGTTTATTTCCCCCTCAAACCGGCTCTTGCATTTATTGCAGTCGATGCTTTGCGTTATAATCCCGCTCCTTTTGAGCCGCTTGGCCCTTAATGATGTCATTTGTGTGTTTTGTTTGGGGAAGATTGATATGCCTATTTACGAATACGCGTGCCGGGCGTGCGAGCATGAGTTTGAAGCCTTGCAGAAAATGAGTGATCCGGCGCTGACCGAATGCCCAGAGTGCAAAGCGAACGAGCTGTTTAAAAAGATCTCTGCGGCGGGATTTCGCCTAAAAGGCGGCGGTTGGTATGAAACCGACTTTAAATCCGGCGGTAAGAAGAAAAATTTGGCGGGCGATGGTGGTGCTTCTGGCACGCCAGCCGCGTCTTCCTCCTCCGATTAAAACTCGGATTGTGACTCAATAAACTCGATATAGCGGGACAGAATACATGCGCAGTCATTATTGCGGCAGTTTAAACAGTGAACATATTGATCAAGAAGTGACCCTGTGCGGATGGGTAGACCGTCGACGAGATCACGGTGGCGTTATTTTCCTCGACATGCGCGACCGCGAAGGTATTGTTCAGGTAGTGTTTGATCCTGATACCGAAGAGCACTTCCGCACTGCTGACCGAGTTCGCGGTGAATATGTATTGCGTATTCGCGGTCGCGTTCGCGCTCGGGCTGGGGCGACGGTTAACGCCAATATGAAAACCGGCGAAATTGAAGTGCTGGGCAAAGAGCTGGAGATTCTGAATGAATCCGAGACGCCGCCGTTCCAGTTGGACGATCACACCAATGTTGGCGAAGACGTTCGTCTGCGCTATCGCTACTTAGATCTGCGCCGTCCGCAAATTGCCGATAAGCTGCGCCTGCGTGCGCAGATCACTTCGGTGTTGCGTCGCTACCTAGACAAGCAAAACTTTCTGGATATCGAGACCCCAATTCTGACTCGTGCTACCCCAGAAGGTGCTCGGGACTACTTGGTGCCTAGTCGTACTCACGCGGGTAAGTTCTTTGCACTGCCGCAGTCACCCCAGCTTTTTAAGCAGTTGCTGATGGTGTCGGGTTTTGACCGCTATTATCAAATTGCAAAATGTTTCCGCGACGAAGATTTGCGCGCAGACCGTCAGCCAGAATTCACCCAGATCGATATTGAAACCTCTTTTATGGACGACAAGCAGATCATGGCTGTCACAGAGGGCATGATTAGTGATCTGTTTAAAGAGGTGATGAATATTGACCTAGGCAGCTTCCCAACGATGAAGTACGCCGAGGCCATGTCACGTTTTGGTAGTGACAAACCCGATTTGCGGATTCCGCTAGAGATGGTGGATGTTGGCGATCTGATGCAAGACGTGGAATTTAAAGTCTTCTCTGGTCCAGCCAAAAGCCCAGAAGGCCGCGTAGCGGCCCTGAAAGTGCCGGGTGGCAATGAGGCGTTGACCCGTAAGCAAATTGACGAATACACCAAATTTGTTGGCATTTACGGCGCCAAAGGCTTGGCGTATATAAAGGTTAACGATAAGTCTGATCTTGAGAATGGCTTGCAGTCGCCGATTGTTAAGTTCTTGCCTGAGCCTGTGCGTGCGGCAATATTGGCGCGCTTGGAGGCCGAAAACGGTGACTTAATTTTCTTTGGTGCAGACAGTGCCAAAATTGTAAACGAAGCCCTCGGCGCGCTGCGCTGCAAATTGGGTGAAGATCTTAAACTCTACACTTGTGAGTGGGCGCCACTGTGGGTTGTCGACTTCCCAATGTTTGAGAAAGACGGTAGTGGTAACTGGACCTCATTGCATCACCCTTTCACGGCACCGTCGTGCAGTCCGGAAGAGCTTGAAAAAGCCCCAGGCGAGGCGTTGTCTATTGCCTACGATATGGTGCTTAACGGTACTGAACTTGGTGGCGGTTCGGTTCGTATCCACCGTTCAGACATGCAGCAGGCGGTATTCCGGGTCTTGGGTATTGGTCCAGAAGAAGCTGACGAAAAGTTTGGTTTCTTGCTAGATGCCTTGAAATACGGTGCGCCACCGCACGGTGGCTTGGCTTTTGGTCTGGATCGCTTGGTCATGTTAATGACCGGTGCTAAGTCGATTCGTGACGTTATTGCCTTCCCTAAAACCCAAAGTGCGGCCTGTGTTATGACCGATGCACCGGGGACAGTTGAGGTTAAGCAATTAACCGAGCTGAATATTCGTTTGCGCAAGTTAGAAGAAAAACAATAGTCGTACATAAAAATACGATTATTTGATCAAAGTGAGCCTCGCTATGCGGGGCTCACTGCTATCAGGAGGCTGTATGGCGGGTCACAGTAAGTGGGCCAATATCAAGCATCGCAAAGCTGGGCAAGATGCCAAGCGCGGCAAAATATTTACCAAGTTTATTCGCGAAATTGTGGTTGCTGCTAAAGCCGGTGGACCTGCGCCCGAAGATAATCCGCGCTTGCGTGCGGTGGTCGATAAGGCGCTAACCGCAAATATGAAGCGCGACACTATCGACAAAGCAATTGCTCGCGGCGCGGGCAATGCCGACAGCGATAATTATGATGAAGTGAGCTACGAAGGCTATGGCGCCGGTGGGGTTGCGATCTTAGTCGAGTGCATGACCGATAATCGCAACCGTACTGTGGCGGACGTGCGGCACGCATTTAATAAGCGCGGTGGCAATCTTGGCACCGACGGTTCAGTGGCTTATTTGTTTAGTCGCAAGGGCCAGCTGGTTTATGCGCCGAGTGTGGATGCCGACGCCGTGTTGGAGGCCGCATTAGAGGCCGGTGCAGAAGATGTTGTAAATCATGACGACGGCTCGGTTGAAGTGCTGACGGAGTTCGGCGATTTCATGGCAGTGAAAGAGGCCATGTCGGCCGCAGGTTTTGTTCATGAAGCAGCGGATACGGTGATGTTGGCGTCATTGAATATTGATCTAGATGCAGCCGGTGCCGATGCGCTACTGGGGCTTGTTGATATGCTTGAAGATCTGGACGATGTTCAGCAGGTTCATACCAATGCTCAAATTTCACAAGCGGTGCTAGACCAGCTGTCTTAATCCGCAGCTAGACTGCAATCTGCAGGCCTAGAGCATGTCAATCTCTAGGCAAACCTGTGCATAATAAACCCTTGATCTGCGCTCCCCGAGCGGGAATTGGCGCGAAACTGAAAATTGCGCTCAGCGCTCATACAAAGAACAACAAAGCGGCTGCAATGACGATTATTTTGGGTGTGGACCCCGGTTCACAAAAAACCGGGTTTGGATTGATAGAAGTCACCGCAAATCGCCACCGCTACATTACTAGCGGCGTGATTCGCTTGCCTACTGGCGCGCTTCCGGCGCGTTTGGATATTATTTTTAAGAGTTTAAGTAGCATTATTGCTGAATATTCCCCAGCAGAGGCCGCTGTGGAAGAAGTCTTCATGGCAAAAAGCGCGGGCTCGGCGCTAAAGCTAGGGCAGGCGCGTGGTGCCGCTGTGGTTGCCTGTGTGAGTAATGGTCTAATTGTGGCTGAATATACCGCGCGGCAGATTAAAAAAGCCGTGGTCGGCACCGGTGCGGCAAATAAAGATCAAGTTCAGCACATGGTTAAAATTCTGCTCAAGTTGCCGGCGGCGCCTCAAGAAGATGCTGCCGATGCATTGGCAGCGGCAATCTGTCACGCCAACTCTCGACAGGGCTTACTCACAATGGCTGCGCCGAGCGGCGCAACGCGGATGCGCCGCGGTCGACTTACTTAGTTTTGGAGCGGTAATGATAGGACGTTTACGTGGCATGCTTATTGAAAAAAACGCCCCTGAAATTGTAATAGATGTACAGGGTGTGGGTTATGAGGTGTTAGTCCCCATGACGACGCTGTATGAATTGCCCGCCCTTGGCCAGGAAGTGGCGCTTTACACGCAGTTTATTGTTCGCGAAGATGCTCAGCAGTTGTATGGTTTTAGTGATGTTCGCGCGCGGCGCTTATTTAGAGATCTCATTAAGGTTAATGGCGTTGGTCCAAAAATGGCGCTGGCCATTATGTCTGGCATCGATAGCGATGAATTTGTGCGTTGTGTGCAAGATGGCAATACTGCCGCGCTTTGTCGCTTGCCGGGGGTGGGTAAAAAGACGGCAGAGAGGCTGGTCATTGAGATGCGTGATCGCCTCAAAGACTGGGCGACAGAATCCGGCGGTATGAGTGCGCCTACCCCGCAAGCGCTAGGTCGGGCGAATATTGCTGAAGCTGAGGCGGCACTGGTGGCTCTTGGTTATAAGCCTCAAGAAGCGAGTAAGGCGATTAGCGCGCTTAAATTGGACGACGCCAGTAGCGAAGAATTGATTCGGGCTGCCTTAAAAAACATGATTAAGTAATGAGTAAAACTCAGTGATTGAAATTGACCGTCTTGTGGCGCCAGAACTTGGTGAGCCTGCCGAAGAGCGCTTTGATCGCGCGATCAGGCCTAAAACCTTAACGGATTATATCGGCCAGCCCGCCGTGCGTGAGCAGATGGAGATTTTTGTCAGTGCGGCGCGAATGCGTAACGAACCGCTGGATCACACCCTGATTTTTGGGCCGCCGGGCTTGGGTAAAACCACCTTGGCGAATATTTTGGCTAATGAAATGGGCGTGTCGCTCAAAACCACCTCAGGGCCAGTTTTAGAAAAAGCCGGGGACCTTGCGGCGTTATTGACTAATCTTGATGCTGGCGACGTATTGTTTATAGATGAAATTCATCGACTCAGTCCCAATATCGAAGAAATTCTTTACCCTGCAATGGAAGATTATCAGCTGGATATTATGATTGGCGAGGGCCCGGCTGCTCGGTCGATTAAGCTTGATTTGCCGCCTTTCACCTTAGTGGGCGCAACCACACGGGCGGGCTTGTTAACCTCGCCGCTGCGAGATCGCTTTGGCATTGTTCAGCGCTTGGAGTTTTACGGGGTGAAGGATCTCACCACAATCGTGAGCCGAAGTGCGGGGATTCTTGGTATGGAGCTCGATGATGCCGGTGCCCATGAAATAGCGCTGCGCTCTAGGGGCACGCCGCGTATTGCAAACCGCTTATTGCGGCGGGTACGGGATTACGCCGAGGTGAAGGCCGACGGATTTGTTACTGCCAAAATAGCAGATCAGGCATTAAATATGCTTAACGTCGATAGCAGCGGGTTTGATCATCAGGATCGGCGGCTGCTTTTGGCGATGATTGAGCGCTTTGATGGCGGTCCCGTAGGGGTCGATAGCCTTGCGGCGGCCATTAGCGAAGAGCGCGGGACCATTGAAGATGTGCTTGAGCCGTATTTAATACAACAAGGCTATATTATGCGAACGCCACGTGGTCGGGTTGTTACCAATCAGGCGTACCGACATTTTGGTTTAGAAATGCCCAAAAGTGGGGATATTACCGAAAGCGGTGGTGCACCCTAATGGAATTCAGATTGCCACTGCGAGTCTACATTGAGGACACGGATGCTGGTGGCATCGTCTACTATGTGAATTATCTAAAATATATGGAGCGGGCGCGCACAGAATACATGCGCGACCAGGGGTTTTCAAAAGCGGCAATCATGAATGATGCGCTAATGTTTGTTGTTAGCGCTCTGCAAACAAAATATTTACGTCCTGCACGATTAGATGAGCAACTTATTGTAACCGCCAGAGTCATAGCGGCGGCTCGGGTAAGCTTGCGCTTTGAACAGCGAGTTTACCGAGGCGAAGAATTGTTGTGCGAGGCCGAAGTGACGGTGGCCTGCGTTGATAGCAGCACACTAAGACCAAAACGAATACCAACGGAGCTGCTCGCAGCGCTGAAGCATTAATACATAAATATCAGGAGTTAACTGTGGGACAAGAGCTTTCCATTTGGCAATTAGTGAGTCAGGCCAGCCTATTTGTGCAGCTGATAATGATGGTTCTGTTGCTCGCATCAGTGGTGTCTTGGTATCAGATCGCCCACCGGGTAATGTATTTCAATCGGGCGCAGATCGAAATGAAGCGCTTTGAATCACGGTTTTGGTCTGGCACCGACCTGCACACCCTTTATAAAGAGGGTGAAGAGAAACGAATGGTGTTCGGTATGGAAAGCGTATTCCGGGCTGGCTACAAAGAGTTTACGCGTCTTGCCAAAAAACGTCTGGACTCTGATGCCATGATGGAAGCCTGTCAGCGTTCGATGCGCGTAGCGCTTTCGCGTGAAGAAGAGGCAATGGAGCACAGTCTGCCATTTTTAGCGACGGTGGGGTCTACCAGTCCTTATGTCGGTCTGCTCGGCACCGTTTGGGGAATCATGGGTTCCTTCCACGGCTTGGGTCAAGTTCAGCAAGCGACGCTAGCAACAGTGGCACCGGGCATTTCTGAGGCGTTGGTGGCTACCGCAATGGGTCTGATCGCTGCAATTCCGGCGGTCGTTTCCTATAACCGCTTTTCTTCTAAGGTTGATTCTTTAGCGGGCAAATACGACACCTTCTCTGAAGAGTTCTCCAGTATTTTACACCGCCAGATTTATGTGCGGGATTAAGGGGAACGGCTATGTCGCGGCGAAATAAGCGTAAGCCAATGTCGGATATCAATGTAGTTCCCTACATTGACGTTATGTTGGTGCTATTAATTGTATTTATGGTGACAGCACCGATGCTGGTGCAAGGGGTGCAAGTCGAGTTGCCTCAGGCTTCAACAGAACCCGTACCGCCCACTGACGATGACCCTATTGTGGTATCGGTTGATAAGCAGGGTAAGTATTACGTGACACTCGGCGATCCAAGTAAGCAGGGTGAGCCAGCGGAATTGGCTGATATTGGTGACAAAATTAGTAAGATTTTGCGTAACAAGCCTCAAACCCCGGTGATGGTGAAGGGGGATGGCGCGGTCGATTACTCGGCAGTCGTTGCTGCAATGGCCGTTCTTCAGGGTGCAGGTGCAACATCAATAGGTTTGATTACCGAAGAACCTCAATCGCGCAGCGGAGCGAAGTAAGCGCGATGGCGAATATTAAACTGCTACCTGCAGCGGTTACTATCAGCTTACACACAGGAATAATTGCCTTGCTGCTGTTTGGTATTCCGACTATGCAGGACGCTAAGCCCTTGGAGGCGCGGCCGTTGGCTATACAGGCAAAACTGGTTATTGAAAAACCAGTAAGTAGACCGGCGCCCGCTAAACCGGTTGCGAAACCAACGCCCAAGCCCGTGGTCAAACCGGCACCTAAGCCAGAGCCGGTAAAAAAGCCGGAGCCAAAGCCGACGCCGCCACCACCAAAACCGAAGCCGGTGCCTCAGGTGAAAAAGCCGGAGCCAAAAGGTCCGACACCGGAAGAAATTCGTAAGCAAAAAGAGCAGGAGAAAGCGCGGGAGGCGGCTAAGCAGCGCGCCTTGGAAGAAGAAATTCGTCGCGAGCAGCAAAAAGAATTGGCTGATGCCTTAGCGTCAGAAGATGATGTAGTGGAAGACGGCGAATTAGCGTCGACTTATGCAGATTTGATTACAACCTTAATTTCAAATAATTGGACGCGGCCGTTGTCTGCCAGAAATGGCATGCAGACTACCATCCAGATAATGACTACACCTACGGGTGAGATTGTTGGCCACACCATTACCAGCGGCAGTGGGGATAGTGCTTTTGATTTATCGGTAACCCGAGCGGTAACCCGCTTGGGAAAAATAGACGAGCTGGCAGAGCTGGCTCGTAAAGATCCGTCGGCATATGAGAAAAACTTCCGGCGATTTACTATTAATTTCTCACCCCAAGATTTGAGGCGATAATGTTTAAACAGATTGTTACAGTGTTAGCCTTGGTACTTGCCTGCAATTTTGCGGCGGCAGATCTCACCATTGAGATTAATAAAGGCAAGGATGACCCGGTTCCTATCGCGATTGTGCCATTTGGTTGGCAGCCCGGTGTGGCAGTGTCTGAGGATATTGCGTCTATTGTAGAGATGGACCTGCACCGCAGTGGTCAATTTGCCCCGCTGAGTCGTGGCGACATGCTTGGGCGACCCCGCAATGCTGGTGAGGTTTACTACCGAGACTGGAAAAGCCTTGGTGTTGACTATGTTGTCGTGGGTTCGCTCAGCCAAGATGGCCCGAACGCATTAACGGCTAGCTTTGAATTATTAGACGTGAATACTCAGCGGGTAATCCTTTCGGGTACCGAATCGGTGAGTGCCGATAAGCCTCGCTACCTCGCGCATACGGTTAGCGACAAAATATATGAAAAACTCACAAATATTCGCGGTGCATTTCGCACGCAACTGCTTTATGTTTCCGCTGTTCGCGAAGGGGGCACTCGTACCCGCTTCCGGTTACTGAAAAGTGACATCGATGGAGCCAATGAATCAGTACTTTTTGACAGTCGAGAGCCAATTATGGCACCGACGTGGTCTCCCGACGGTAAGACGATAGCTTACGTATCCTTTGAAAGTAGCAGGCCTGCCATTTATACGCAGAACCTGCTGACGGGTGTGCGCAAGCAATTAACTGCGTTTAGAGGATTGAATAGTTCGCCAGCGTTTTCGCCAGATGGAACGCAAATGGCAATGGTCTTGTCGAAGGACGGCAGCCCCGATGTGTATGTAATGGATTTGGCTAGCGGCAGTTTGCAGCGGGTAACCAACCATTTTGCCATCGATACTGAACCGGCCTGGATGCCTGACGGAAAATCGTTAATATTCACGTCCGACCGAGGCGGTAAACCGCAGATTTATAAGGTCCAACTGGGCAGTGGAGCGGTAGAAAGAATGACATACATAGGTGACTACAATGCGCGGGCGCGAGTTTTGCCCGACGGTCTGGGCTTGGTGTTAGTGCATAGAAACAGCGGTAACTTTCATATTGCAGTACAGGATTTGAAACGTAACCGTGTTGAAATTCTCACTACGACCAATTTGGATGAGTCACCTAGTGTAGCGCCAAATGCCAGTATGCTATTGTATGCAACGCAGTACGATGGTAAAGGTGTTTTGGCGGCAGTATCGATCGACGGTGGAGTGAAGTATCGCTTGCCGTCGCGATTCGGGGATGTGCGCGAACCGGCTTGGTCGCCTTTTCTTCAATGATGTAGTAGCCGGGAAAGAAAGACCGGGCAGACAATATTCGTTGTGTGTCCGAAAGTGTGTAATCAAAATTTGACGGGAAAATGCCATGAAATACCAAGCAAAAAATATGTTTTTGGGTGTAGCTTTCTTCAGCGTGCTGTTGGCTGGTTGTGCATCAACTGATACCGATAGCAGTGGCCAAGAAGGTGCTGATACTGTTAGCACTTACACTGAGTCTGCTGACGCGAATAGCTCAGCGTACGATGCCCAGGACATGACGAATCTCGAAACGGTTTTCCATTTCGAATTCGACCAAGCCACTTTGACTGCTAAAGCCCGTGCTGCTCTGGACGCGCAAATTGTTCGTCTGAAGAAAACCACTGGTCCTGTGCGTCTGGAAGGCCATGCTGATGAACGCGGCACCCGTGAATACAACATCGCGTTGGGCGAGCGTCGTGCAAATGCAGTTGCTGATTACATGGCAATTAACGGCATTCCGCGCTACCGTATAGAGTCTGTTAGCTATGGCGAAGAGCGTCCTGTTGCATTCGGTCAGTCTGAATCAACTTACTCTCAGAACCGTCGCGTTGAACTGAAGTAATTTAAAGGCGTACTGATGCAGTTTACAAAACCACTGTTCTTGCTGCTGCCGGCAGCGTGTTTGTCGGCACAGCTATGGGCGCAAGCCCCGGTTGTTGATATGAACTCCCCGCGAATGGGTGCTGAATCCAGTCGTAATAGTATGCAGGGTGAGATCTATATGCAGCTGCAGCAACTTCGTCAGGAAATGATGGCGTTGCGCGGAATAGTGGAGGAGCAAGAGCATCAAATAAGTCAGCTAAAACAGCAGGGCCTAGATCGTTATATCGATTTAGACCGCCGTTTGGGCTCGCTAACCACTGGCGCCGCTGGCGCGGTGGTTGGCAGCTCTTCAGCGGCAGCTGGTGTAGCAATTGATGACAATAGCAGTGAATTACCAATCGACGGTACGGCTAGTGCAGCGACTACCGCAAGTGTAGCGAGCCCTGTTGTCGTTCGACCCACTGTTGTGCCAAGTAGTGGTAACGACTCGTCTGATTACACTGACGCATACGCCTTGGTGAAAACAGGCAATTACGATCAAGCCATTACGGCTTTTTTGGCTTATGTTGAACGATACCCCTCAGGCCGTTATACACCTAATGCGTGGTATTGGTTGGGTGAGCTCTATGTCGCCAATAAACCCCAGAATTTAAAAGCAGCTACTGAAGCCTTTCAGTATTTGTTGAGTAAATATCCGGATCACGACAAAGTACCCGCCGCCATGTACAAGCTAGGCACGGTTTACTTCCTGACCGGTAATAAGCAAAAATCTCAAGAATTGCTAACGCATGTTATAGATCGCTATGGCAGTACTGGTAACTCTGCAGTAAACAAATCGCGGGAGTTTCTCCGCAAGAACTTTTAATTGTTCGCGGAGCAAGGCTTGCGCGGCTGGACTCCGGAAACAATCCCCGTATCCGGTAGCCAGTAACAATGAAAGCGAACACCCTTCGTATAACTGAAATATTCTACTCCTTGCAGGGCGAATCACGCACCTTGGGTTTGCCCACTGTGTTTGTGCGTCTTACCGGCTGCCCTCTGCGCTGCGTATATTGCGACACCGAATACGCATTTCACGGCGGCGAGCGCCGAGAGCTTGACGACATACTCGCCGAAGTGGCCAGTTACCAACCTCGTTATGTCTGCGTTACTGGTGGCGAGCCCTTGGCTCAACCGGAATGCCTCAGCTTGTTAACCGCGCTTTGTGATGTTGGCTATGAGGTATCATTAGAGACGAGCGGCGCAATCGCGATAGACAAAGTTGATGCACGTGTATCTCGGGTAATGGACCTAAAAACCCCCGCGTCGGGTGAAATGCATCGTAATCTTATTGATAATATCCCCTTTCTTACCGCCCATGACCAAGTTAAATTTGTGCTCTGTAATCGCGAAGATTATGACTGGGCTAGGTTTCAGCTAGACAGTCAGCAGCTACATAAACGTGCTGGTGAAGTCCTGTTTTCACCTAGCTTTGGTCAGCTTAATGCGAGTGACTTAGCTAACTGGATAGTGGCGGACAACCTCCCTGTGCGTTTTCAAATGCAATTACATAAATTATTGTGGAATGACGCTGCAGGGCATTAGTAACGAGGACGTGTTTTGCAAAAGAAAGCAGTCGTACTGGTTTCCGGTGGCTTAGATAGCGCTACGGTATTGGCCCAAGCAACGGCGGCAGGCTATGAGTGCTATGCCCTGGCATTTGACTACGGCCAGCGTCATCGCGCCGAATTAGTCGCTGCCAAGCGTGTTGCGCAAAGCAATGGTGCTAAAGAGTTTAAAACTATCACGCTGGATTTAAGTAGCATTGGCGGCTCTGCCCTGACGGATATGAACATCGATGTACCGGATGCGGGCGCAATTGGGATTCCAGTTACCTATGTGCCGGCACGCAACACCGTATTTTTGTCGATAGCACTGGGTTGGGCAGAAGTGCTCGATGCCGACGATATCTTCATTGGCGTCAATGCTGTGGATTACTCGGGCTACCCGGATTGTCGTCCAGCGTTTATCGAAGCCTTCGAAACCTTAGCGAACGTCGCCACTAAAGCTGGAGTAGAGGGCCATGGTATGCAGATCCACACCCCTTTAATGAAGCTCAGCAAGGCAGATATCATAAAACTAGGTGTTAGCTTGGGCGTAGATTACGGGCAAACGGTGTCGTGTTACAAGGCGAATAACGATGGTGAAGCCTGCGGGCGCTGCGATAGCTGTCACCTGCGTCGCGAAGGTTTTGAACAAGCAGGCGTTGGCGATCCCACGCGATACCACAAACTGTAATAAAACTGCTTTTTTTAACGCACTGCGGTTGTTTTTTCTTTTAAAATCCGTATTATAGGCGCCTCTTTCGGGGTCACTGAAAAGACGCAATTTTCGCGAATAATCAGTGATTTAGCTCTAGTAAATAATACTGGATTCATTCGGAAGATCGTTTTACAATGCGGCCCCCGGAACCCGCGGGTAGCACAGAAAGAGAATATGGGCCGTTAGCTCAGTGGTAGAGCAGTTGGCTTTTAACCAATTGGTCGATGGTTCGAATCCATCACGGCCCACCATTTTCTCTAAAGAATTCAAAGCGTTGCATACATGCAGCGCTTTTTTTTCGTCTGGACTTTCTCTTGTGACCAATCTGTGACAAATCCGTGCCAAATCTGTGGCAGAACCCAGCTCATTTCATCACTTGAGAAAGTCTATTTTTGACCTATTGGTCGCTACTTGTCACGCTGTTGGCAGAGCGTACTAACAGGTCGCTAATCTCGCAGTCAAAGTACTCGCAAAGACGGTCAATAATGTCGAGTGTTGGATTGTAACCGCGGTTTTTACCAATTTTCGAAAGCGTTGCTCTGTGAATTCCTGTTGCCTCGGATACGTCTACCATGGTGGCAGACTTACCTTCGCGGAATTCTTTGTCCGCAAGCATTTCTTTTAAGCGTACTCTTATCATGTTAATAAATTGGCCTATAAGCTAATTAATCTGTTGACATGCATATTAGTGTGCGTATATCCTGCAAATAAGTTGGCGTATAGGCTAACTTCTAACTGGATAGGCAACTTAGAGGAAATATACATGAGTTATACGTACCTTACTACAGACGCGCTAGCTGCTCGTATTCATTACGAACCCACCACTATCCGATCCTGCCTGAAGGATTCGGTTTTGCTCGAAGGGACACATTATATCCGTCCGTTCGGTGGTCGAAAAATTTTGTACCTTTGGGAGAATATTGAGCGAGATATGCTTAGTGATATGGCTGAAGACCGCATTTCAATTCCCCTTGCTAGCGGGGGTGTTTGTAATGGCTAAGATAAGTGTCAGAAAGGAAACTAGCACTCTATTGTTTGATTTTAACTACCTAGGTAAACGCTGTCGCGAACAAACTACTCTCCGCGACACCACGGCGAATCGTCGCAAGATGGAAAAAGTCCTTGAGCGTATTGAACGGGAAATCGTAGCGGCCACGTTCGATTACGCCAAGTTCTTCCCAGGCAGTAATCGCGCTGCGGAGTTTGGTAGCAAGCCAGCTTTATTGCCGACCCCAGTCCGTCGTAGCGCTGTAGTTGGGTTTGCTGCACAGCCCGCCATTGCAGAGCGCACAACCCCGACATTCGGTGAGTTCACGGCAATCTGGCTTAGTGAAAACACCGCCGTCTGGCGTCGGAACACGCTTAAGGCAACGCTGGTGCAAGTTAATGGCTACCTTCTGCCACGGTTTGCAGAGATGCAAATGCACCAGATACTTAAGGCAGATTGCTTAGCCTTTCGGGCCGATATTGCGAAGCCCGGCGGCAGTATGAAGAAGAGAACCCTGGCTGCGAAAACAGTGAATGAAATCATGCAGATTCTCGGTGCAATCATCGCGGAGGGCGCAGACCGCTATGAATTCCCAAACCCAATGCAAAACGTGAAACGCCTCAAAGCACCTAAGGTGCATATAGAGCCGCTTTCGTTTGATGAAGTGGAAAAATTCATCGCTAAGGTCCGTGAGGATTATAAACAGTATTTCATTGTGCGCTTTTTTACGGGGCTGCGAACAGGGGAGGTTCATGGCCTTCATTGGAAACATATTGATTTTGAACGGCGTGAAATTCTGGTTCGGGAAACCTACGGTGATTTAGGGCGTGAATACACCAAAAATGAGAGCTCTCAACGTGAGGTCCACATGTCGGAGCCTGTCTATCAGGCTTTGAAAGTACAGTACGAAGCGTCTGGTCATCTCAGTGAATACGTGTTCTGTTCGCGGACGGGAACGCCTATCGATCCGCTAAATGTGAACAAACGCGTCTGGAAGCCAACCTTGAAACTGCTTGGCATGAAAGACCGCCGTTTTTACCAAACGCGCCATACCGCGGCAACGCTTTGGTTGGCCTCCGGTGAGGCGCCAGAGTGGATTGCCAAGCAGATGGGCCATACCAGTACCGAGATGCTGTTTAAAGTCTACTCACGCTACGTTCCTAACCTAACCCGACAAGATGGGTCAGCCTTTGAGCGATTGTTATTACAGCGTCTGGGTGGAGGTGAGCAGCAATGAAGGCATTCACAAAAGAAACAGCCCGTTCATTGGCAATGGTACTTAATGGCCGGTTGTCGACATGTTATAGCGATGACTTGGTGGCCATACTTGGTGTTGGGCGTGAGTCAGATAATGAAGGTGCCATCCAGTCTTGGCTGCTGTCTCGTTTTGGAGATACCGACATTGCTTGCGGTGAGGTATTAATGGAGCGTGCATCAGAAAGACTGATTCAGCACCTCAATGATCTGCGTATGGATGTGGCAACTGGGCTCATGACAGACTTTGCTTCACGGCCGATCTTTGTTCAGCAGAAAATACTCACGGATCGAGAGCTTCGTTGCATTGCACGTGCAATTTACCTGCTAGTGTTAGGGGAGGGTACGAGGCTCTATCTCGATTCGTTGATCGAATTGGTGTTCGAGGGCGAAGGCAATGCCATTGATCGAATTGCAGGATGGATCTCCTCGCAAGCAATGGCTTATAACTATTTCCCGAGTGAGCTAACACTCCCACTCGCGCAGCGCTTGATGAAAGTTCTCAAGCGAGTAGGTGAGTTATATTGAACTGGTGCGCTACTAGGCAATTCGGTGGTTAACAGCAGCACTGTTGTGGTTTGAATGCATTAACCCTCGGTTGCCATCTAAATAAGGAGGATGTTGGATGTCAGATGACCTTGTTTTTGTATTGCCCTTGGCGGTACTAAGGATGTTGAATTATCAGTTGCCAAGTACTGAGGCGGCCACTAGCTATGCCGATCATATAGTGTATAGCCGCGAAAACGCTTTGAAGCTATCAAGGTTGCTACTGTCAAAATGGCAGCTTCCGCAAAGTGAGGTAGATGCTTTTTTCAAAGAGCCAGGTCCATCCAATGAAGTCCTTGGACATCTACTTGCCACAAAGCTTTTGCTACGCCCGTTGGTGGGGCTAGAGCAATGTGGCGAATACTTCAATGCACCACATAAGCAATTCGACGGACGTTCACTCTGGCAGCAGATGCAAATGGGGACTGAGGCATCTACGCAGGTGAAGGAGTATCTTATGGAATGTATTGGTTGATAAGGTGTTTGAAGCGGTGGCGCAAAATCGTAAGGTATTCGAAATACGAATTTCAATGCCCATTCGAGTATTCGATTCTATTTTGTGGTATTCGTAGCTGCCTTAAAGTGTTGTTTCAATAACTGAGTTGCTAATTCCGCAATTAGTCCTCAGCGTCACAATAGCAGTCAGTCGCTGAAGCTGCCAAACTCGTATTCAACAGCATTGCGCTCACTAATCCCGATATGGTTCTCTTAAGTAATTGATTTTTATTTAGAAGTGATTATGATCAGAGCCAAGGGATTCCATATCAAATGCAGGATGCACACAAATGAAAAAGCCATCTCAAGATTACTATCGTCCTGATTTAAAAAGAATTTTCCTACTTAATCACCTCGACGCTTAGACTCGCTATGTGCGCGAGTTATAAAGCGGAACGCATGTAGTGGTCAAGTAAAACTGGCCACGGTTTAGTGGCTAATCCAATACTGCCCCTCGGCTGCATTTGGACTTAAACCACGGTTATGTTGATGTGGTCTTGTTTGGCTGTAATAACCAACAAGGTATTCCGTAATCGATTGCTGGGCGTCGGTAAAATTTCGATAGCCCAGCGTTGGAACCCATTCTGTTTTCAAGCTCCTAAAGAATCGCTCCATCGGCGCATTATCCCAGCAGTTACCCCGACGACTCATGCTTTGCTCAATTTGATAGCGCCACAAATGTTGCCGGAATTTCCGGCTGGAATAATGGCTACCTTGATCCGAGTGAAACATAACTCCTTTGGGTCTTCCCCTCGCTTCAAAAGCCATACTCAATGCCTGGCCGGTAAGCACGCTATCGGGTGATAACGACATCGCCCAGCCTATTGGCTTGCGTGCATATAAATCTATCACCACCGCCAGATAAGCCCAGCGCTGTCCCGACCAAATATACGTTACGTCGCCGCACCATACCTGATTCGGCTGGCTAACTGAAAATTCTCGATCAAGCTTGTTAGGTACGGCAATATGCTCCTGATTAGCTTTCCTGTAGCGATGACTCGGTAATTGACAGCTGACTAGCTCCAGCTCTTTCATTAATCGCGTCGCGCGATACCGACTGAGCTGGATCCCCCTGTCGGTTACGATGGTTGCAATCGTTCGTGCACCGGCGGAGCCATTGCTATCTTTGTGCGCAGACCGAACTTCACTGAGCAGCTTGATTCGCTTTAAGCTCGGCATGCTGGGCCGCTTAACCCAGTACTTATAGCTGCTGCGATTAACCCCAAACACATCGCAAATTAACGCCACCGCATGGCTCTCTTTGAGCTTCTCGATTAACGAGAATTGTTCAGGGAGTCTGACATCAAGAGAGCGGTAGCCTTTTTTAGAATTTCCTTTTCTTCCTCAACTCGCCGGAGTCGTTTCTCAAGTTCACGGATTCTTAGCTGATCGGGCGTCATCGGCGTGGCTTGCGGTGAAATACCGTTGCGCTCGGCCCTAAGCTGACGAACCCATTTATCCATGGTGGATTTACCCACCCCCATGGCTTCTGCAGCATCTCGAATAGAGCGCCCCTGATTAACAACCAGCTGGGCTGCTTCCAATCGAAATTCTGGGCTAAAAGTCGGTCTTGTACGGTTGCTCATTGATCACCTGTATCGTTATAGAGGTGATCATATCACCTCTAATCAGGTGGCCAAATTCACTATGCCACTACACCCGTATGTACGCGGATATTAAAGGAAATGATTGTTCAGCACATATATATGTTTCCTGTCGGATATCAAGATAAGCAGAAGCTGTCAAGCATACTTGGAATTTCCGTGAAAGGACAAAGACAAATGGATCTACGAAAGATAGGCAAAGGTTAGAAAATCTATGATTTTTTGAAAGTGTTAACTTATATTGACATAGCTAATTAAAAATCTGGGCGGAGCTAATAAGCTATATAAACACCGGCCGGAAAATCGTGGGCTGGATTCACGTGCGCTCGCCTTATGTTGCAGCGATAAGGTCGCAGATAGATCTACGACTTTCATCGTATTACGTATTTTTGACTGGCTTGGCTTTTAAAGTGTAATTTTTTCTTGCAATCATTCCCGAGGCAACTTAGTATCATATGGGTACTAAGTTGCCTCGGGAATGATTGCATAGCGCTTTAGTAATAAATACTTTGTGTTTAATTGGATATGGAAACAAAAGGAATTGAGTTTGTGAGTGATTTTAAAGGTAACGACACGCAGCGTGAGATACGGGTATTTCTGTCATCGACGTTCAAGGATATGAATAAGGAACGGAATTATCTTGTTCAACATGTGTTTCCGGAAGTTCGGCAGAAGTGCATCGAACGTGGAGTGGGTTTTACTGAAATCGACTTGCGATGGGGCATTACCGAAGAAGCCACAAAAAATGGTGAAACTACCGCAATCTGTTTGCGAGAGATTGATCGGTGCCGCGACTTCCCGCCCTTTTTTATCGGATTTTTGGGTGAGCGCTATGGTTGGATTCCGCACGAAAGCGATCTGGCCAAGTATCTGTTGGCGCGAGAAGATGATGAACACTATCGCGTTATTAAAGATGGTCTCGATCAAGGTATTTCAGTCACGGAGCTCGAGATACAGCATGGTGTGCTCAACAATGATGCCCAGGGGATATTTTATTTCAGGGATCGTGCCTTAACGGAAGCAATATTCCAAGACGCTAAGAAAAAAGCCAAAAAAGAATTCATTGAGGGCCGCTTAGCGATATTAAAGTCAAAGTTTCGACGTCCAGGCTCTGTTAATCTTGGCGACTATACATATTACAAGGACGATAGGGCTAACGTTTTTAAATATTTTTTTGATCCGGCGGCTGATCACTTAGAAGATTTAAAGCAAACGATCCGAGGCTCACGCTCTGGCAAGCTTAAACTAGACGGGTACACATCGGTTGAAGAATTCGGCAATGACGTCAAGCAGGAATTACTGAGCGCACTAGACGAACGGTATCCGAAAGAAAATCTGAGCCCGCTGGAACTTCTTCTTTTGCAACAGCAAAATTTTGCTGCCAGCCGCCTGCAAGCTTATGTCCCTTTACTGCCTGCAAGGCAGGCCATTTTGGATTACTACGACCTTTATCAATCGGGCGAAGAAAAGCGCAATCTGCTCATTACTGGTGAATCAGGACTGGGTAAGTCGGCCTTCATGGCCGACTTCGCTCGTTTTTTTCCCCAAGAGTTGGGTAGTGATAACGTCAGGGTAGTTGACCTTTATGCTGGTATTGAAGGGTGTTCTTCGTTGGCGCAGTGGCGAGACAACGTGCTGAGTGTGTTAGGTTTATCCGACGGTGAGCCGAAAGCCAAGCTGGCAATGGGAGTTGAGAAGTCGGGCGAAGACCAGCGCTGGGATCAGTTTACTGAGCAACTTCAATCGTGGTGTTCAGATCATACCGGGCAGACGTTGGTACTATTGCTGGATGCTGCGAATCAATTGCTTGACAGCAATAGCGCCTTACAACGGCTCCAAGGGCTTCGTTGGCCGCGGGGTTGCGTATGCATTGTTAGTTCAACGCCGCAGGAGTACGCGTCGCCATTGTGGTATGAGCATTCGCTTCAGACGTTGACTGACGAACAACGCGAAACACTAATAAACGATTATTTTAGCAAATACAGTAAAGAGTTGCCGTCAGGTCAGGTACATATGCTGGCAACACATGAGGCCTGCCAAAGCCCCCTGTATCTCAAAGTTGTTCTTGAGCAGATGCGCACCTATTTCACGAGTCACTCGTTAGAGAAGGATATTCCGCGTTGGCTGGGTTGCAGTGATTTAGTTACTTTGTTTACTGAAGTGATAGTGCAGCTCAACGACGCGATGAGCGATGAAGCGCACCCGAATCTTGTTAGTGATCTTTGCGGATATCTTGCCGTCTCGCGCGCAGGGTTTGACGAACATCAGTTGTCAATTTTGCTGGCTGCGGAGAGTGATTCTCGTGACGCCGGCAGGATTGCGCGACTTGCGCCATTAAAGCTTGCACCTGTTTTAGCTGTGTTAAGCCCTTTGATGATGCGCAGTCAGGGGCGTGAGAGCTTGATGCATACAAGTTTTGTTGAAGCCGCGCTTAAAAATACGGATGAAGAGCGAGTGCGCCTAAGAATTATTAACTGTTTTGGCGGTGAGTTCGCACAGGCATTGAGTGAGCGTTGTTACCAATACACTCAGTTGGCCAAGATGAGCCCTACCGCGGATGAGTACAAAAAAGAGCTGGTGCAGCTCTTGGGTTCAATTCGAGATACATCAAAAGTCTTGAGTGTTGATAAAGGCGTACTCGCGGAGTCTCTGTTGCTTTTGGGGGCGCGACAAGAGAGTATCTGGGTGCGTGATCTGTTGACGCTGTGGGATGCTGTTCCGGTGGAAGATGTTGTATCAGAATTAGAGAAACTAATAGATTTTTGTGCCGAGGAATACTTCCCGATGGTGGGGGTATTTCTCCAGGAATCTCTCGTAGCCTTCTTAAGGAAAAATAACGAGCTGGCAGAGATCACAACACTCGCTGTTCATTTGAACAACCTCGCTAGCCTATATTGCCAGCAAAACAAGCCCGACAAGGCGCTGCCTTTGTTCACAGAGGCGCTGACAATCTATCGAGCGAGCCTGTCAGCCGGTCACCCGGCTATTGCGGGCAGTCTCAACAACCTTGCTAACCTTTACCAGCTGCAAAACGAGTCGGACAAGGCGCTGCGGCTGTATACCGAGGCGCTGGAAAGTAATCGAGCGAGCCTACCTGTCGGTCACATGGACATTGCGACGAGCCTGAGTAACCTTGCTAACTTTTATGCGGACAAAAACGAGCCGGGCAAGGCGCTGCGGTTGTATACGGAGGCGCTGGAAATCCGTCAAGCAAGTCTGCCCCTAGGTCACCCTACTATAGCGGACAGCCTGAACAACCTTGCTACTCTTTATCAGCAGCAAGGCCACACGGACAAGGTGCTGTCGTTGTATACAGAGGCACTGTCAATCTATAGAGCGAGCCTGCCTGCCGGTCACCCGGATATTGCGATGAGCCTAGGTAACCTTGCCACCTTTTATGCCGACCAAAACCAGCCGGACAAGGCGCTGCGGCTGTATACGGAGGCGCTGGAAATCCGTCGAGCGAGCCTGCCAGCTGGTCACCCTGATATTGCGCGCAGCCTGAATAATCTTGCTAACCTTTATTATCAGCAAAACGAAGCGGACAAAGCGCTGCAACTGTATAACGAGGCGCTGGAAATCTGTCGAGCAAGCCTGCCTTTCGATCACCCGGATATTGCGGGCAGCCTGAACAATCTTGCTAACATTTATTTTAGTCGAAACCAGCCTGACGAGGCGCTACCGCTGTATACGGAGGCGCTGACAATCTTTCGAACGAACTGGCCGGCCGGTCATCTAGCTATTGCAGGTAGTCTGGGCAACCTTGCTAGCATATATGGCAGTCAAGGGGAGCCAGACAAGGCGCTGCCGCTGTATACGGAAGCGCTCGCAGTTTATCGAGCTAGCCTGCCCGGCGATCACCCGAAGCTTGCGAAGATCTTGAGCAAACTTGCGAGCTTTTATAGTACACAAAACCAGCCGGACAAGGCGTTGCCGCTGTTCAAGGAGGCGCTGGCAATCCGTCGAGCGAGTCTGCCCGCCGGTCACTCGGCTATTGCAGGCAGTCTGGCTAAACTTGCTAGCGTTTATGACAGTCAAAGCCAGCCAGACATGGCGCTGCCGCTGTACGCGGAGGCGCTGCAAATTCGTGTGGAGAGCCTGCCGGCCGGTCACCTAGAAATTGGGAATAGCCTGAACGACCTTGGTCGCTTTTATGCCAACCAAAATCTTCTTGACAAGGCGCTGTTGTTGTATCGGGAGGCGCTTGCTATTCATCGAGCGAGCCTGCCGGCCGGTCACCGGGCTATTGCGGACAGTCTGAACAACCTTGCTAACGTTTATGACGAGCAAGGCCAGCTGGACAAGGCGCTGCCTCTGTTAACGGAGGCGCTGAAAATCCGTGTAGCAAGTCTACCCGCCGGTCACCTAGATATTGCGAGTAGCCTGAATAAACTTGCCTTCCTTTATGACAGGATTAACCAGCCAGATAAAGCACTTCCGCTGTATAGGGAGGGGTTGAAAATCTATCGAGCGAGTTTACCCGTCGGCCACCCGAAAATTGCGATTAACTTAAGCAACCTTGCTGGCATTTATGCCAACCAAAATCAGTTGGACGAGGCGCAGCCACTGTATGCGGAGGCGCTGGAAATCGAGCGAGCGTGTCTGCCCGCAGGTGACCCTGATATGGCGATCAGCCTGTATAATCTCGCTTGCGTGTTTGCCTGCCAAGGCGACCGTGATAAGGCGCTGCCGTTGTTTACGGAGGTGTTAGAAATTTATCGAGTGAGCCTGCCTTCAGGTCATCCGAAAATTTCGATGATCGAGAAAAGTATTGCTAATATTTGTACCTAAGGGGCGATATAAATTACCCAAAATAGAGATATAGCGTGCTGCTAATTGATCAGCAGTTTATGTGATTCAATAAAATTTGTATTTTTGAAAAGGAGTATTTATGGGGACAGGAAAATATACACGCTCCTTTGTAATTGGATTTACCGGTCATCGAGATGCGTCAAATTTTGATGTGGGTGAAGTGGAGCGGATTATTTTAAAGATTAATTTAGAATTATCTGACGCGCATATCTATGTTTTGACAGGTTTGGCTGAAGGCGCCGACAAGGATGTAGCGAGGGTTTGCATGTCGTTAAGGGATCGATCGGTTCCTATTATTCCTGTTGCCGTTCTTCCGATGGGGCGGGCAGAGTATGAAAAGGACTTTACTACGAAAGCAGCCAGTGAGGAGCATGCTGAAATGCTTCGATACTTTGATGATCAGAAGTTGCCAGTTATTTCCCTTGATACCGCGGACATTCGTGATGACTCTTACGGAAATCTCGCGGATTTTATTGTTGAAAAGTCGGATATGCTAGTCGCTGCTTGGGACGGTCTTGATCCAAATAAATCTGGCGGGACTGCAGATGTGATAAAAAGGTTTAGTACGGAAGGCGCTGTCAATTTAAAATCGCTAGACGGGCAAGTGATAGATTTTGCAAACTATCTTCACAATAGTGAAAGTAAGCCTGTGTACGTAATACAAACATTGAGAGATTCCGTTGAGTACGAAGACGAATCCGTTTTAAATAATGGATTTTTTAGTTGGGTGCCGAAGTGGAATTCGTCCCTGAAAATTGGTGATGGGGTGGTTAGCCAGTCTTATCCAAAGCGTCTAATAGAAAAATTTGAATTCATTAATCAGGTAGGTGTAGATTCCGAAACATTTCTTCGTAATGATAGTATTGCGAACTACCCTGGGCCACCTGAGCTAATCGAGAGTTTCCCTGGGGGAGGGGGGCGCGTAAGTTATTTGCTAAAGCAGTACTCTTTGTATGATCGGTTAGCTTCCGCAATACAAAAGCCAGTACATCGGCATCATCGCCATGTAAGTGTATTCACTATTGTTATCGCTCTTTCGTTCCTCGTCTACGCTAAAATTGCTCCACATGTGGGGTTTCTTATCGCTTATGTTGTTTTGTTCGGCGCGGCGTATGCGAGGCATAAGATCCTCGACCCAAATAGGTTAAAAACGCGTTATACATTGTATAGAGCTATCGCCGAAGCATTAAGGGTTGAATATTTTTTGACTGTTTCGGGGGTTGTAGACGACAAAGGTAAGGATTCGTTATCAAAGAGTTTAATGACCAAAGGGAAGGTGGCGGGTAATATAGTGCGCAGTGTGTTGCAGCCCGCATTTTTGTTTCCTGCTGAGGGGAAAACCTTGATGCCCATTGGCTACCTTAATTTGAGGGCTGCTTGGATAGATGATCAACAGCGCTACTATAAGGGAAAAAGTCGTGATTACCATAGCCAGTTGCATAATGCTGAACGATTTATTACAGCCAGTATTTATATTCCAATAGCGCTTGCTGCCGCACTTGCCGTTATGTACGCAATGCATAGTAGTTTGATGTACATAGAAATATTTGCGGTACCTCTAAAAAATTACATGGCCTTCGCTGTAGGGTTTTTGCCAGTTATTGGCGCAGTACTTGAGATCTATACTAATGCTATGGCAAAGAAAGAGTTGGCCAGCCAGTACGGTATACAGTTCTCTTACCTTAAGAGGCTCATAGAGTTTTTGGGTGATAGCCCACCTGAAAAGCAGTGGCATGACGCTGTTAAGTACGTTGGTGAGAGTCTGTCGGCTGAGCACATGCTCTGGTTAAAGACATTGGAAGAAAAGCACATTGAAGTTGCGCATGGCGGTTGAACAGCGTTAGTTGAGCGGCGAACTGATATTAGGCGTAGGCAAGATCGTGCCTACAGTTAGTTAGTTTCGCCGACTCACTCCTCAATGTTACGAATAAAATTAAACTCTTTGGCCCACGGTTTCATCTGATATATGGCGGTGGGGCGTCCGGCATCAAGTTTTTTACTTCCTGTGTGTTCTAAAATATCAACTTGCTCGATGCGCCGTCGGAACGACGCTTTACCCAGTTTTTTGCCAATAATAATTTCATATAACTGCTGCAATTCCGTAAGGCTGAACTCCTTTGGTAGCGCATAGCCCGGCACAACTGAATACAGCGCCTTTTGTCTTATTCTTTCACGAGCAGTTGTAATTATCTCGTAATGGTCAAACGCCAGATCTACTTTGTCGAGATTTTCAACTGGAAACCAGGCTGCGTCGGAAACCGATGTGATCCCGGGCGTGCAGTCTTGGTAAGCAATCAGCGAAAAGTAGCAAATGGAGATGGACCAGTTTCGAGGATCTCTTTTATTATTACCTACACTGTAAAGTTGTTCCATGTAGGGCGGCGTAACATTGGTTTTTTCTTTTAGTTTACGAATTGCACATTGTTCCAATGTGTTGTCGGCAGCGGGATCGATAAATCCCCCTGGAAGGCCCCAGTGGCCACGCTGTACTGGGCTGTCACGTTTCGCTAGGAGTACTTGAAGTGTGTTTTTGTGGCAGGTGAAAAGAACACTGTCCACTGACACGTTTGGCCGTTGGTAGCGGGTTGCATCATAATCTTTTAGGTAGGCCTCTTCCTCACTAATTTGGGTTGTTTTTGTCACATGGACTCTCCCTGCATTGCTCTGCAGTTAATTGAATAGACGCTCGTCAAGGCTTCGGCGATAGCAAAAATGCAACCTTTCTAGCTATATCTTAGTTGAATATTGTGGCTGGTAAAGCTCATTCACTTGTAACCCTAAGGGTAGTCATGCTATCAGTTTAGCATAACTGAGGTTTCTATAAGGAACTAAAGTGTTAGTTAGTCGGTAGGAGGCCATTAGTATCACAGCATTAAGATATTTCACTGTTAGGTTAATATTAGCTTTACTTAGTATTAGTACGGTACTAATATTATATAAAGATTAAGCACTCCTAAAGCATGCGGGGCGTTGATATCTTTTTGAAGGTAAGGCCCCCGCTGGACATTGCTGTTCTGGGTTTAGGTTATGCGTACATGGAGAGTGCAATGGAGCATGTGATTCAGAGAACGATTGATTTTAGGCCGGTACTTGAGGGAAGTTTTTTGAAAATTTCGCCAAGAGATCTGGCTGATGCTGAAGACGAGCAGTGGCCAGATAAAGCATTTGGTATCGATTTTATACAGAAATTGGGTGCGTCTCGACCGCGCTGGTTGCCAACGTCTGAAGCGATTAATAGAGTCGCTTCGCTACTTGAGGATATGCCGCATATGTTCGAGTTTTTCGATGAGGTGCTGACTACTATGCGGTTGTGCGAGCGGTTCGAAGCTAATCGATTCACGATGCCTCCGATGATTATTAATGGTCCGCCAGGCGTGGGTAAGTCACATGCAATATTTGCGCTATCTGAGGCATTAGGGATATCGACGTCCACGATACCGATGGCAACTGTAACGGCGAGGTTCGCATTGACTGGAATGGAGCGTGGATGGAAGGATCCGCAGCCCGGGTTGCTGGCCAAGGCCGCTAAAAATAGCGATCACATAAATCCAATTTTTGTCCTTGATGAGTTTGAAAAAGCGGATTTTAGGTCATTAGGAAATACGGGAGGTTTAGAGACAGTATTTCTTGAAATCCTTGAGAGGGATAGCTCAAGGCGATTCCATGAGGTGTACTTAGAAAAAGAGCTAGATCTTTCAGAAATTAGCTTCATTGGTGCTTCTAATGAGATAGATAGGGTTCCGGCGGCGCTCCGCTCACGCGTAAAGCAAATAAATGTTGGATATCCCGAGCCGGAATCGCTAGTGAAGATGGTAAAGAGCATTCTTTCTAAGGCCCTTAGAGACGACTACGGCATCGATTGTATTACTGTTGACGCATCTGAAGATGTAGTAGAGGTATTTTGCGGAGATTTTAGCCCTAGAACATTAAGAAATAACGCTGGTCGAATTTTGTCTCCTTTCGTAATGAAGGCTGAGGCGGGTGACTGTATACAGGTTTCAAGTAAAGATTTACTAGGGCGCTGCGATTCTACTGACAGTGTCGAAAACCGCGGTATAGGGTTCATGGCAAAGTTTTAGCTACCTGATAAATCCTTATTCGCGAAGTGTTCGGCGGTTAGCAGGTGATGAGTTTTGGTGATGTGTACTTAAAAAGTTCCATTTAGAAACAGATCGAGTGAATTGTAGCGGTGTAATTCAAGGAGTAGAGATCAATGGTAAACAAAATCTGATGTGAGCAAGGAGGTTTAACGGCAATCAACGTAATACACGATTAGATTAAAAATCTTATACTTATTATTAAGGGAATTTGACCATGAAAATCAGAACTAAAATGAAATTGGTAGCTATTGGTGCGGCGTTACTACTTCTTGTTGCTTGTGGTTCACCAACACTTGATACATCGTCAGCCGGAGCATTCGAAAAATCCTCGGCGGCAATAGTTGCTGATCTTAACGAAGAGGAGCAGTCAGTGTTCGCGGCCGCATTCACACGCTACGGCATGAAAGCGATGATGAACCGATCGTCTGCGGATATAATGCGCTTAGGCGCCAACCCCCACGAAGCATACGCAGGGTTGGACGGGTTAACTGCTGATGAGATTATTGAGAAGGCTAACAAGGATTAAGGTAGCGACTGTGAGAGGGCGAAAGGCCCTTTTACTTGATTGCTGCTGCCTGGCCGGATCTCCTAGGGCGGAGCCTAAAAGACCTAGTAGAAGCTGTGTCTGATCTTGGGTCGCGCGATATCCAAGATCAGCCGCTGGCAGAGGCGATTGGTGCTTGGGGTGTAGGTGAAAAGCTCTATTACCAACTAATTTGTTGGCTTTCCAAGCTGTCATAAGCACTTGGCGCGCAGAGTTGTTTGCTTTGCTGGGGGGGTTAAATCGTTGGATGTATTTTTTAATACACAAAATATTGAATATTGCAAGTATTTATTGACATTTTTATCAGGGGTCGTTATAGTATGTAACTCTGGACCCTTAGTCTAACTCTGTAAAAAAAGTGCTTTTCAGAGATTACTTTCACAACTATAAACCGCCGCAAAATAATAGTAAGTGCCTCCGCGCTCGCTAGGGCGTAGCTACTTTTCGATTTGACCTAAAAAATAATTGTCCTCGGGCAAGGGGATTCTGCTGCCCGAATTTTAGGCGGTGCGTGCTTTTTTTGTTTTTCTTTCTACTGAGGGATGTATATGGAAATTAAAAGTTCTGACGGTATCGAGCCTGCAGATACTCGCGATGAATTTGTCGATGAAATTTATATGGACGGATTTGGTAGGACTGTAAAAAATGGAAGCGACATCAGAAAACGAATTCAGGGCGAAAAGGAAGATTCGCATGTCATCCAGTTGCTTCGCGATCTTTACAAGGTCAAACCACGCGATTTGCCAAACAAGTACAAAGACAAATCGTTGGAGGCGATTAAAACTAGGTTTCCGAACTTTTCGGAGCCTATTGTTCGCTTTGAGCTTCAGTTGAGGCTCTGCAGTGTTCGAGGTGCAAAGCGATTTACAGCGCCTAATATGCTCCTTGTTGGCCCGCCTGGTATTGGTAAAACGTATTTCATGAAAGAGTTGTGTGCCGCGCTAGGCGTTTCTTTTCAATCAATCTCTATGAGTCTGGCCAGCGAGGGTTTCTACCTGACAGGATTGCAGCGTGGATACGGAACATCCACACCCGGACAGCTTGCAAAGGCCATGGCCAAGAGCAAGAGTATCAATCCTTTCATCTTGCTGGATGAGATTGAGAAGTCATGCTGGAAGGGGAGTGACGGCCGAAAAGGCGTGGAAAATCCGATACTGCAAATGTTTGAACGCGGTAGTGCGGGTGAGGTACAGGATTTGTGTCTGGAGACATCACTTGATTTAAGCGAGGTGACATATATCTGTACTGCTAACTCCATTGATGGAATCCCAGAGCCAATTCTGTCGCGCATGACAATCTTCAACATTCCTCGTGCAGAAGGAAGCATGCTGCAAAGGATTGCCGAGTCAGTATTGAACGAGGCTGTGGTCGAGGATCTGGGCATTACCGGAGTTAGGGTGTTCGCAACACCTGATGTGGCTGAGGTGTTCAATGACGTTGTGTCCCCTAGGACTATTCGTAATGCCGCGGCATCGATTATGGCACCACAACTGATTGCGTTCCCAGGGAGGGATGAGATTCACATTTGCGCGGACGATATCATTCCGCATATGCCTTCTATGCCTTTGCCCGAAGTCGTTGCCGAGGGTCGGTCAATTGGGTTCCATGCTAATGTCTAGTGTACAGGGGGTGGTGATCGATATTGAGTCCTCGGGCTTGGACGTAGAGAGCTACCCCATCCAGATAGGGTGGGCAGCTCTTGATTTGTCTACCTCAGGCAGTTTCTTAATTCGACCGGCTGATGGCTGGATATATTGGGATGAACGATCTGAGGCAGTTCATGGATTGGACCGCAAGGATCTCGATGCAGGGCTATCAGTTTCACAGGCTTGCCAGAAGCTACTTATTGCTGTTGTCGGTAGTCAGCTTTACTGTGATGCGCCACCGTATGACCAGTTCTGGCTTGATCGGTTGTTCGCTGCCGGTGGGTGGACTGAGCGTCAGCTTCATCTTGCCCATATCAATACCCGCATCCCTGACGAACATAATGACGCGTTTATGGACGAGCTTGAGGCTAGGGCGCGTAGTCATGATGCATTAAATGATGCTCGGTTAATCGCTGCGGTGGCTATGAGGCCGAAATACTATGGATGAGCAGATGATTGAATTGCTGGGGGGGCTGTTAGCAGGGGATTTGATCGGTAGTGCTTATGAGGGGATGGCGGGCGAAGGGGGCAGGCAATTCGTCATATCTGACAGCCGCTTAACCGATGACAGCGTAATGGCCATGGTTACCGCTAGATTAGTGCTAGCAGAGTCCAGCGACCTGACGGCCGCTGACTTTGCCGATGGTTATCGCGAATGCATTACTGCTAGCGCTGATAAGTGCTCCGGATTCAGTCCAGATATGCTTATGTGGGCAACTGGCTCTGTCGAGGGCGGTTGCATGGAAGGTAACGGCGCCGGAGTCAGGGCTGCGGCCATAGCGTTGGTAGCGTCCACCCCTAATGATATCGACCGTCTAGTGGATATGGCTGTTAGACCAACTCATTCAATTGAGACCATGGGAATGGCTTTGATACTGGCAAATGTGATTTCTGAACTGCGATTGGGTGTTCCGGCAATTGAAGTCCGTACTGCTCTGAGCGTGCAATTGCCAATGATTGATCTCTACGAACCAGAATTGTTCCGGTCTCAGTCAATGGATACGACGCTCTGGTGGACGCTACCTGCAGCCCTACATATCGGGCTGACAGCGAGTTCCTACCGCGCGCTTTTTAAAGAGGTATTGTTCATTGGTGGAGATACAGATTCGATAGGGGCCATGGCCGGTGCAGTGGGTCATGCTCGATGGGGTTTGCGGACTATGCCGCGAACCGTGTTTGGTTATTTGAAAGGGGAGTGTAATGGGCCATTTGCTTGTAGTTGATTTGGAGGCCACATGCTGGGGTAAGGCAGGCGGTCCCCAGACGGTAGACCTCATGGAAGTCATCGAGTTTGGTTGTGTGGTTAGTACTTGGGAGGGTGATATTGTCGAGTCATTCTCACAACTTGTACGTCCGTTAGAGAGGCCTTTATTGACTGATTTCTGTATTAAGGAGATTCCTATCACCCAGAGCATGGTAAACGGCGCTCCACTATATGCCGACGCAGTCGCCCGCGTGAATGAAAGGCTCAGGGGCTTTGATTTTGACTGTTGGCTAAGCTGGGGGAAGTATGATCGTCAGCAGTTAGCATCACATCTAGAGCGAAGTAGTATTGCCCCGACATTCCTTTCTCTTCCTCATATTAACTTCCGGGATGTTTATAAGCGGCATAAAGGAAGTGGGCAGGAGGCTCATGCACATGGTGCATTGGCAGCGTGCGGAATGTCGTGGGAAGGTTTGCAGCATAGAGCGGAAGCGGATGCGTTTAACTACGCGCGGTTAATTAAACATATGTCCGGATCAATCAATGAAATCCTCATGAGTGGAGTTACCGCTCCAGATAAATAGTTAAGGGAGTAGTGATTCGGATCCATCCGCCTAGGCAGGCGATAATGTTGTGATTGCTCCGGCAATACTTAGCTGGGGTGGGGCAGATTTGGGCAGCGCTAACTGGCAGTAATCCAGACGGCAGCTACAAACGACTTTAAAATAAATAATCTCGGGGATATCAATGGGAAAAACATTATGGAGTGCCTAGCGAGCTTTGGGGCATATAAAAACATGTCTTGCCTTACATAGTTTCTTTTGGGTACTATTGTGTTGGGTGCATATATTAATAATTAAATAATTAAGGCTATTTATGTCGGCTTGGATCAGTGGTGATGATAGTAAGTATCTGCAACGAGAGATCAGGGTGTTTCTGTCGTCAACTTTCAAGGACATGAACAAAGAGCGGAATTATCTTGTAAAGCATGTTTTTCCAGAGGTTCGGCAGAAGTGTGCAGAGCGGGGTGTGGGTTTTACTGAAATTGATTTGCGCTGGGGCATAACAGAAGAAGCAGCAAAAAGTGGTGAGACCACTGCGATCTGTTTGCGCGAAATTGACCGCTGTCGAGATTTTCCGCCCTTTTTTATCGGGTTTTTGGGTGAGCGTTACGGCTGGATTCCGAAAGAAAAAGATATGATTAAGTATCTAGGGAGTAGACAGGATGATGAGTACTATCGCGCAATAGCTGACGGACTCCATCAGGGGATTTCAGTTACGGAGTTAGAGATTCAGCACGGAGTGCTCAGCAGTGATGCGGAGGGAATATTCTACTTCAGAGATCCTGCCTTAACGGAAGAGATTTACAGTATCTCTGCTGTTAAAGACAAGAAAGATTTCTATGACGCTCCGGGCGAACTTCTAGAAAGATTAAAGGAGGAGATTCGACGGTCTGAATCTGGAAAGCTCAAATTAGACGGATATACATCGGTTGAACAATTTGGGGATGACGTCAAGGCTGAGTTGCTGAGCGCGCTGGATATGCGCTACCCCGAAGGGGACCTGAGTCCCCTTGAACAGCTTCTTCTGCCGCAGAAAATCTTTGCGAGAAGCCGCCTGCAGGCCTATATACCGCTGCATTCTGGACGAAAAGAGCTTCTAGAATACTGCCAGCGACGTCAGTCGGGCGAAGAAAAGCGAAACCTACTCTTAACCGCCGAGTCTGGGCAGGGTAAATCGGCATTCATGGCCGATCTAGCGCGCTTTGTCCCCCAGGAACTCGGTGGCGATAGTGTGAAGGTTGTTGACCTCTATGCGGGAGTTGAAGGCTGCTCTTCTCTAACGCAGTGGCGAGGCACGGTTCAGAGCATATTGGGTTTATCCAGCGATGGACAAAGCGGTGTGCCGACTCTTGATATGGATGCAGTGGATGAGGACCGTCAATGGATTCAGTTTGCTGAGATGCTTCAATCTTGGTGTTCGGATCATCCAGGCCAGACACTGGTGTTATTGCTAGACGCGGTTAACCAGCTGGTCGATGGTGATAGTGCACTGCAGAGGCTTCAGGGTCTCAGTTGGCCGAAGGATTGTCTATGCGTTGCTAGTGCGACACCGCAGAAAAACGTCTCCTCCTTGTGGTGTGCTTATGCACTTCAGTCATTGACTGAAGTGCAACGCGGAATGCTCATCAACGATTACTGTGATGAATACAGCAAAAAATTGCCGCAAGAGAATGTGCAAGCCTTGGCTACGCATGAAGCCTGCCAAAATCCGCTGTATCTCAAAGTGGTACTAGAGCAGTTGCGGACCTACTTCACGAGCCACTCACTGGAAAATGATATTGAGAAATGGCTGAGTTGTGGTGATTTGATCACCTTGTTCACCGAAGTGATCGTGCAACTAAACGACGAGATGAGCGATGACGATCACCCGAATCTCATTAGTGACCTCTGCGGCTATCTTGCGGCCTCTCGCGCCGGGTTCGACGAAAATCAGTTATCAGTCCTGCTGGCGGCAGAGAGTGATTTTTGCGATGAGGATGGCATCGGGAGGCTATCTCGATTAAAGCTTTCTTCCATTCTGGGTGTATTGAACCCACTGATTTTACGAAGCCAGGGACGCGAAAGTTTGATGCACGCAAGTTTTGTTCAAGCTGCGCTTAAAAACAGTGATGAAAAGTGTGTGCGCCAAAAAATTGTTAAATTTTTTGGCGGTGACTTTGCGCAGGCAGTGAGCGAGCGCTGTTATCAGTATACGCAATTGGCCAAGTTGATCCCGGGTGCGGATGAGTACAAAGAAGAGCTGGTGCAGCTTCTGGGGTCAATTCGAGATGCATCTAAAGTATTGGGTGTTGATAAAGGAGTACTTCAGGAGTCTCTGTTGCTATTGGGGGCGCGGCAAGAGGGTCTCTGGACTCGTAATCTTATACAGCGATGGGGGGCTGTTCCGGACGTAGATTTTAAATCGGAGGGAGAAAGGCTAATTGGTTTTTTTCGCGATCAATACTTCCCGATTTTGGCTATCTTTCTTCAGGGCACTCTTGTTGCACTTTTGAGGCAAAATTCCAAGCGGGTGGAGATCACAACTCTCGGGTATCATTTGAACAGCCTTGCTCTTCTTTATCAGCAGCAAAACCAGCCGGACAAGTCGCTGCCGCTGTTAATGGAGGCTCTGGAAATCCATCGAGCGAGCCTGCCTGTCGGTCACTCGAATATTGCGATCGGCCTGAGCAACCTTGCTTCCCTTTATGACGATCAAAACCAGCCGGACAAGTCGCTGCCGCTGTATGTGGAGGCGCTGGAAATCCTTCGAGCAAGCCTGCCTGCCGGTCACCCGACTATTGCGATCGGCCTGAGCAACCTTGCTGTCCTTTATCAGCAGCAAAACCAGCCGGACAAGGCGCTGCCGCTGTTAACGGAGGCGCTGGAAGTCTATAGAGCGAGCCTGCCTGCCGGTCACCCGACTATTGCCAACGGCTTGAGCAACCTTGCTCTTCTTTATGAGCAACAAAACCAGCCGGACAAGGCGCTGCTGCTGTCTACGGAGGCACTGGAAGTCTTTCGAGCGAGCCTGCCTGCCGGTCACCCGACTATTGCGATCGGCCTGAACAACCTTGCTCTTCTTTATCGGCAGCAAAACCAGCCGGACAAGACGCTGCCGCTGTTTACGGAGGCGCTGGAAATCCATCGAGCGAGCCTGCCTGCCGGTCACCCGACTATTGCGATCGGTCTGAACAACCTTGCTATCATTTATAACGATCAAAATCAGCCGGACAAGGCACTGCCGCTGTATACGGAGGCGCTGGAAATCCGTCGTGCTAGCCTGCCTGCCGGTCATCCGGATATTGCGATCAGTCTGAACAACCTTGCTCAGTTTTATCAGCAGCAAAACGAGCCGGACAAGGCGCTGCCGCTGTGTGTGGAGGCACTGGAAATCCGTCGAGCGAGCCTGCCTGCCGGTCACCCGGGTATTGCGGGCAGCTTGAACAGCCTTGCTCTTCTTTATAAGCAGCAAAACCAGCCGGACAAGGCGCTGCCGCTGTTAATGGAGGCGCTAGAAATCTATCGAGCAAGCCTGCCTGCCGGTCACCCGACTATTGCGATCAGTTTGAACAACCTTGCTGTCTTTTATGACGATCAAAATAAGCCGGACAAAGCACTGCCATTGTATGTGGAGGCACTGAAAATCCGTCGAGCGAGCCTGCCTGCCGGTCACCCGAGTATTGCCATCGGCCTGAACAACCTTGCTCTTTTTTATCAGCAGCAAAACCAGCCGGACAAGGCGCTGCCGCTGTGTGTGGAGGCGCTAGAAATCTATCGAGCGAGCCTGCCTGCCGGTCACCCGAGTATTGCCAGCGGCCTGAACAACCTTGCTTTTCTTTATCAGCAGCAAAACCAGCCGGACAAGGCGGTGCCGCTGTTTACGGAGGCGCTGGAAATCCGTCGCGCGAGCCTGCCTGCCGGTCACCCGACTATTGCGATCAGTCTGAACAACCTTGCTGCCCTTTATCAGCAGCAAAACCAGCCGGACAAGGCGGTGCCGCTGTTTGTGGAGGCGCTTGAAATCCGTCGTGCTAGCCTGCCTGCCGGTCACCCGGATATTGCGGCGAGTTTGAACAGCCTTGCTTTTCTTTATCAGCAGCAAAACCAGCCGGACCGGGCGCTGCCGCTGTTTGTGGAGGCGCTGGAAATCTATCGAGCGAGCCTGCCAGCCGATCACCCCGAGATAGCGATGATTGTGAAAAAAATCGCTAATATTCATAGGTAAGAGGCGCTATAAGTCACTCAAAATAGAAATATAGCGTGTTATTCCTAGGTGGGCAGTTTACTGAAATTCAATGACCATTCGTTGGGAGGAACGAGTAGTTATTCTTTTGATGATAAAAATTCGGGGGCGAAAGCTCCTCACTTGTTGTCATGCGGTACTACTCGGTTTTACGGGCCAGACGTTTTGGTTCAGGCATTCCCGCCAGAAAATGCGTCTAAGGCCCTACTTCAATGACAATTAAATATCTACCTGTTGATTTGCACTGAAGTTTGAGCCAAATATCGCAATAATTTGCAGGGTGAGGTAACCCAATTCAAGAGTCAAAAATGGCAGTGCGTTCAATGAGTTATGGTTGTAATGGTGGGGCATCTTTTCGTGCAATTGGTGGGGCAATATAGGATGAAAATCTACAGGTTTCCGCGCTCTTTAGCCCCAAATTCGTCGTTTCCTTCGTAAAATTTACCCCTGAAACTACCGACGCACGAAATGAAGTAAGAGCGGTTTACGGGGGGTTTGGCGTTGCGGTATCTATATTACTGATATACGCCGCATATTCTCCCTCGTTGAAAAATGGAATATTGCTATCGGTTGCTGTGTCGTTACTGGGAATGGCGGCAGGGAGAATAGTTAGTTCGCTAATTGAGCGACCCGGCCACTGGCCAATTATTTTCATTTTTATGGAAAGCGCCCTTGCGACGTTATTGCTGTTCAATATTAAGTGGTAAAAAAGCGCCATATGCAGGTCGATTATTCACAGCTCCCCTTTTTAATTATTGGCGCCATCCACCTTACCCCTATTGTCGGATTTTTTTCGGCCGAATATCTTGAGGCATAAGTAGGCATTCCAAGCTGGAAGGTGTCTGGTCACCTTTGGGAAGTCCGCTTTACATGCGCAGTGTGGCTCTAGGGTCACAATGAATAGCCCCCAAAACTTTAGACCACTCCGTTATTCAATTTGAATCGTACCCAAACGCTGCGCAGTTAAATTATTCGGTGCGACGCCGAACATATATTAAACCTGACAGTATCTATTCTGAATTAAAGAATTTGAGGTGGCAGACCCATTGAATATGTATTTCTAATTAAAATTTCAAACCGTTCTAAACTCCACTCCCTGCAATGACATCAAACATCTCAGCATCAATTCCGGCTTGCCGTAAGCGGTGATAATTTCTTTGGAGTTCGGTCAGCAATTCGCCGATATTTTTATCAGCTCTTTGCATGGCAGCGAGGCGGCTGGCGTTCTCGCTGGACAGGGATTCTGCGCTGGCGCGAAAAAGGGAGACAAATAAATATTCACGGATAAATGCACCTAATGTACGGGTGTTATCGCCTAGCAATTCAGGAACATTGGTGGTGGGCCACGCACGGTTTGCGAGTTCTTCGCACCACTGTTGGTTGAGGGGTAAGAGGCGCTGGGTGACGGGGGCGTAGACGGAGCCACCGGTCGGTCGGTTATAAAATAATTTCACATCACTTTGTGCGCTGAGTGGTTGCTGGGTTTCTATATTTAGTAGAATTTCGCCAATAAGTGGTGTAATCGACTTAACCGAGTTAGGTACATCGAAGTGAGCTTGGCTGCGTATACCAGCGTCCGTCAGGCGTTCGTTTAAGCGTTCTCCTACTACCCAAATCAAGGGAGGTTTTGCGGGCCTTGAGTTGGCGATTGAGACTGTTGATGTCAGCGAGGTTTTGGCAAATTCTGCGATGCGGTCGTTGAATTGCCCTACTAAGCCTTGATCGGTGCCGAATAGAATAATGCAAGGTGCTTGTTGCGTGGTAGACGACGACCTTTTTACCGGATATAAACCCGCTTGGCGGAAGCTGACGCTTAGCCCACGCTCTACGGTTTGGTAGTAATCAGCCAACGCGGCGACCGCGCGTTCGTAGTCGCCAATGCTCGACGCTGCAACCGCTTTCATTGTGCGGACAACAGATTGCAGGCTACCCGCACTGGCAATTTTGTGCTGTAAACTTGCGGTGGTATCGATGAGTTTGGCTCCTGATTTTAGCCTGTTTCTTCGTTGTTTTCTGGTTTAGGACTGGTTTTGGTTTCAGCGCTGATAAAGCGCTCCAGTGCCGCCTTCGCAAGGTTGAGTAGGGTTTGGTTGTCGTCGTCGTCGCTAATACCTTTTACTGACTCTATGTTATCGCGTATTTCTTGGGGAATATCTTTCGCTGTGTTGAGCAAGTAGGTTTCTGCTTTGGGCATTAGGTCTAGCGATATCGCGTCAAAAAGCCCTTCCTTTACCGCTAGGAGGAGCAGAATTTGCTCTTCGACCGAGACCGGTGAGCATTCTGCTTGTTTAAGACTCATTCGCACGCGCTGGCCGTGGTCGATAATTTTTTGGCTGGCGGTGTCTACCCTGGCGCCAAACCGTGAGAAATTTTCCAGTTCTTCAAATTGGGCGTAGGTCAGTTTTAAATTACTGGCTACAGCGCGATAGGCCTTGCGCTGCGCCTTGCCGCCAACCCGCGAGACCGATCTGCCCACATCAACTGCGGGTAAAGTACCCAACTCAAAAAATGAGGGTGAAAGGTAAATTTGGCCGTCGGTGATGGAAATGAGATTAGTTGGAATATAGGCAGAAATATCCTGTGCTTCGGTTTCGATAATCGGTAGCGCGGTTAGCGAACCGCCGCCGTGCTCGTCATTTAAATGGGTGGCACGTTCCAGCAGGCGCGAATGAAGATAGAAAATATCACCGGGGAAGGCTTCGCGGCCAGGCGGACGTTTGAGTAGTAATGATAACTCGCGGTAGGCGCGAGCGTGCTGGGTTAAGTCGTCATATACGATCAGCACATCGCGTCCGGCTTCCATAAATGCTTCCGCGATACTGGTTGCCGCGTAGGGCGCAATATAGCTGAGTCCTGGAGGCGAGCTGCCTTCGGCGACGACCACCACGGTATATTTCATGGCGTCGTGTTGACGCAGAGTGGCAATCACCTTGGCGACCGATGCGCCGCGTTGGCCTATCGCGCAGTACACGCACAGCACGTTTTTGCCGCGCTGATTAACGATGGTATCAATGGCCAGTGCAGTTTTTCCGGTTTGGCGGTCGCCGAGAATAAGTTCACGCTGACCACGGCCGACGGGAATCAGGGCATCGATCACTTTTATGCCGGTTTGTAGCGGTGTCGTTACCGGGGCGCGATCCATAATGGGAGTGGCGGGGCGCTCAATGGCTAAACGGCTTTCGGTGTTGATTGGGCCAGCATTATCTAATGGCTCGCCAAGCGGGTTGATGACTCTCCCCAAGAGGGCGTCGCCGACGGGGACGTCCATTACCCGGCCACTGCGCTGCACTTCGTCACCGGCTTTTAGCTTCCAGTAATCGCCTAGCAAGACGACGCCGACTTCATCTTCATCGATATTAAATGCGATACCTAGCAGACCATCGCGAAACCGAATTAGCTCTTCATAGCCGACCTTGGGTAGGCCAGATACGGTGGCGACACCATTGGCGTTGTGAATGATATTGCCGACTTCCCTCGACCTAAGCGCCATTCGAAAATCCTTACTGAGCTGTCCGAGGCTAGCAAAGGTGTGTTCCAACACATTTGCTAAATCGTCGGGTGTCGCGCTATTTTGCATACTGTCGCGCTTAGCTGAAGTCATACTGGAACACATCACGATGTGCTCTCCGATGTTTTAATGTCAGTCTTTGGCGTCGGCTCGTTGAGTGTGGCCGCGTTGATGTGGGTACTCATCGTTTCTGTTAAGGCGTCTTCTAGAGTGTGGAGATATTCGGCAATGCTCCAGCCAATTTTGAAACCATTCGCTGAAAGCTCGATACCACCAATCAGATCCGGGGATTGTTCAAACTGCAGCTTACTGCTCTCGCCCAAGAATTCATCGAGCGCAGCGGTGATGGCCTTTTCTTGTTCCGGCGACAGGGGGTTACTCGATAGCACGGTGATCTTTGTCGGTGAGCGGGGCGTGTTGTCGCTGTCCGAGTCGCTCGCTATAGGGTTTGCAAAACCTGCCTGCAATGCGGTTTTTTGTTCATCGCTCATGTTCTGCAATTGCTGAGTAAATACCGCTAGCATCTGTGATTCAATATCGACTGCGGCGAGATCACGAAGGGCATTCTTTGCCACGCTAAACAGTTCTTTTTGTGCGGTGGTGCGAATGGAATTTTGCAGCGACTGCATTTTGTCTTGCAGAGCTTGCTGTTGCTTCGCCTCAAAGTCGGCCGTCGTTTGGTGTGCGTCTTCCATAAGCCGTTGACGTTCAGCATTAGCCGCGTCGCTGGCGTCTGTCATTAATTGATTGCGCTGTTGTTCAAACTCGCGATTTTTAGTGTCAAAGCTGGTTTTGGCCGCGCTGGCCTCTTCGCTAAGTTTGTCGGCGCGAGCGAGTTCATCGGCAATGCGTTTTTCGCGTGAATCAATCGCATTGAGTATGGGTTGATAGAGGAAGCGTTTCATCAACCAAATCAAAATAACGAAGTTGAGCACTTGCGCGCCAACAGTGAACCAATCGATCAACATAGTCTATTGTCCTGCGGTCCAAAAAGGATTGGCGAACAGCAAAATCATCGTGACAACAAAGCAATAAATGGCGGTGGATTCGATCATCGCCAAACCTACAAATAAAGTTCGGGTGATGGTGGCAGAGGCATCCGGTTGTTGGGCGAGGGCGGCGAGGGCGCTAGCCACCGCTTTACCTTCACCCAAGGCAGGGCCCATCGTGCCAAACCCCGTGGTTAAGCCTGCCATGATGATTGAAACTACTGCAATAATGGTCATGCTATCCATAGTAAATCCTCAGTTTGAAATTGGGCTTGGGCGTGTTGCCGTGCGCGCAGCAGCGGCGATATAGACCGCAGCCAAAACGCTAAAAATGTAGGCTTGAACCATGCCGGTAAGTAGGCCAAGTAGCGTCATGACAATCGGGAAAATAAAGGGTGTGATGGTCAGTAAAATGGCGAGAATCATGGCGCCACTCATCATGTTGCCGAACAGGCGCACGGCTAGCGCCAGTGTGCGCGACAACTCGCTGATCAGATTAAAGGGCAGCATAATAAAGGTGGGCTTGGTGTAAGACGCTAAATAGCTGCCAAGCCCTTGCTCTTGAATGCCAAAAAATGGCACCACTACAAAGACGCATATCGCCAAGGCCGTGGTAGTGGATAGTGATCCGGTTGGGGGTTCAAAACCGGGGATGATTGTGCACAGGGCCGCCGAGGCGACAAATAAAAACAAGGTGCCTAAAAATCCTAGGTAGTACCTCGGCTTGGGTAGTCCCACCTCTTCAATTTGGGTCACTATATTGCTAACAATAATTTCCAATAGGTTTTGCCAGCGACTGCGTTCGTGATTTGTCGATAAGCGTCTAGTAATCAGCAGCGAGCCAACCGTTAAGGCGAACATCAATATCCAAGTAAATAGGATGGTGGCATTTAGCTTGAACCAGCCGAGCTGCCAAAAGATAATTTCGTCTGGGCTAAGGTGCATGGTGTGTGCTCCCGCTTATATCGGTTTTGTCGGCAGCGGCGGGGACTTTTTTCCACATCGGAAATACCAAGCCTACGATCATAAAACCAGCCAAGCAGCTAACTATGCTCGGCCAACCACCATCATTAATAAAATAGAACCCACTTATTACTACCGCAACGCGCAACACGAAACTTGCGAAAAACCACAGTGCCGGGCGCGCGGAATTAAGTCCGCGGCTAACGGTAAGGTAAAGGCCGCCATAAAAAAATAATCCCAGAACACCGCCCGCCAGCGCTGCAAATACTAATGCTAAGATATTACTCATGTCGCTTGATGTCCTTATCTGCTGCGGTCGAATTTTCTTCGTCATGCATTTCCCGTTGTTCCTTTCCGACCCAGTGCCAAGCGTTAAAACAACCGATGCATAAACCTGCGGTGAGTAGCGCTAAGGTATAGGTGTGCCCGCCGGGGTAGTGTCGGTCTAACCAAGCACCGAGCGTGGCGCCCAACAGCGTGGGAACCGCTACCGACCAACCAATCAAGCCCATCATGCCCAGACCAAACCAAATGCCGGGGGTATCGGCTTTTTGCGCCCGAAGTTTCCGCGCCGCCTTGTTGCCAACGGCGTCGGAGAAGGGTGTTTGTTTATCGTGCTTTTTGTCAGCTGTCATGATTGAAGGCCGATAATCGCCGGATAAAATCACTTTCCATTTTTTGATAGACCGAGTGCACTTTTTTGTCTTGCTCACTTTGCTGACTAAATTCTTGCTCCACGGTTTGATGCAATTGTTCAAGGTCGTTGCCGCTAACCGCATGTCGTACCGAGATGGAAACGTCTGCCCCGGTTTTTACTAGCACACCCTCATCGACGGCAATGTAGATGTCGTCTTCGCCACGACGCTGATAAGTTAAAATGCCGGGGACAATGGCGGCGACGCAATCAAGCCGATGTGGCAATAGGCCGAAGCTTCCTTTATCGGTTTCCACAGTGATACGTTCGACTTCATCGAGTTCTTTAAATATCTCGAAGGGTAGCAGCACCTTAAGATTCATCATGTGCGGCTGTGCCCTTTTCGGTTTTGGCTTCAGGTACTTCTGTTGATTTGCTTTCTTCGGCGTTCAGCTTGGCCTCGTCAATGGTGCCAATCATGTAGAGCGCCTGTTCGGGCGCATCGCTGAATTCATCGCGCAAAATACGCTCACAGCCGGTCAGTGCATCTTCTAGTGCGACTAACTTTCCTGACATACCGGTAAATTGTTCGGTGGTGAAAAAGGGTTGGGTGAAGAAGCGTTCCAGACGTCTGGCGCGGGCAACAACCTTGCGGTCTTCTGTCGATAATTGCTCTAAGCCGAGCATGGCAATGATGTCTTTTAATTCAGCGTACTGCGCCAAGGTGCGCCGAATATCCTGGGCCAAATTGTAGTGCCGTTCTCCCAGAATACCGGGTGTCGCCATTTTGGAATTTGATAGTAGGGGGTCGATAGCCGGGTAGAGGCCCTCGCTGGCGCGTTTGCGCGATAAAACGATGGAGGCGGAAAGGTGAGAAAAGGTATGCACGGCGGCGGGGTCGGTAAAATCGTCGGCGGGTACATACACGGCTTGAATCGAGGTAATGGCGCCAGCCTCAGTATTGGCGATGCGTTCTTCCATACTCGCCAACTCCGTTGCCAAGGTGGGTTGGTAACCAAGGCGAGAGGGCATTTGCCCCATTAAACCGGAGATTTCTGCGCCGGCTTGAATAAAGCGAAATATATTGTCGACCAGCAGTAATACATCGCGGTGCTCTTGGTCGCGAAAGTACTCCGCCATGGTGAGCGCGACATGGCCAACCCGAAAGCGACTACCCGGTGGTTCGTTCATTTGACCGAACACCATCACCATATTCGGCAGCACGCCAGCGTCACTCATTTCTCGGTGAAGTTCCTCACCTTCGCGGGAGCGCTCGCCAATGCCACAGAAGATGCTCACCCCATCATGGTGGCCGACCATATTGTGGATCATTTCCGCCAATAGCACGGTTTTACCCACACCTGCGCCGCCAAATAAACCTGCTTTGCCGCCGCGTTCCAATGGCGCTAGCACGTCGATCACCTTAATACCGGTTAGAAAAATTTCTGCTTGGGTTGATCGGTTTACTAGCTTAGGTGGGGCATTGTGTACTGACTGCCATTTGACGTCCTCCAGCTCCGGACCACTGTCTATTGTGTTGCCGAACACATCAAACATACGGGAGAGAATGGATTTACCGACAGGTGCCAATAGCGGCCCGCCGCTGTCATCGACTGTCATGCCGCGTGCCAAACCTTGGGTCGGAGTTAGGGAAATGCCGCGAATGGTGTGGGCGTTAAGGTGGGTTCGAACTTCAATGCGAATGCGTGCATCGTCGGCGTGTAGTAGAGAAAAAATGGGCGGCAATTGTTGAGTAAAGCGTATGTCCACCACGCTGCCGCGGACTGAAACTACGGTGCCTTGATTTAGCGTGATGACATTTGCATTCATGCGCGAATTCCTTTGCCTGTGTACTTTGCGCCGTATACTCCATACCTAGCGAGTAATAGATTGGCATACTCACGGCGTTCGTTGGCGCTGCGGTATACCCGGCCGTGGTTGAGAGTGCAGCTGCGCGGAGAGCGGAGCACAATAACGGCGGGTTTATAGCCTAGCACTGGCTCTCCTGTAGATATGTACGCTAGCAGACGGACTACGGGGCTTGAGCCAGATAGCCTGTAACTCATGGGACGAGGTGCGCAGGATATCGATCTTTGATGACACTTTATTCTGATCTTTTCCAATTCAGGGTGCCTTGCGGTATGAACAGCATTGCTGATGTGGTGTTTTCGCTCAATGCAGACAATACCTTACTAGATACTGATAGTTTTCTACTTGATCTACATCATGACTTTAGGCGTGAGCGAAGCCTAAACTGTGTGCAGCAGTATTGGGCTATTGTCGACGCCGAGCGCGCAGACCTTGGCTGCGTCGACTATTTGGGCGCCCTGCAGAGACTTCGGTAGGACAACCTTGACGAGTCGCGCTTGCTTCAGATCGCGTTAATTTTTATAGACTATCCCAACGCAGACCGATTTTTCCCAAAAGCACTGGCGGTGTTTGAGCATTTGGGGCTATTGGGGTAAACGGCGATTTTGTCGGATGGCGATGCCGTGTTGCAGCCACGAAAAATTCTACGAGCGGGGTTGTGGAGTGCGGTTGATGGCCGTGTGTTGGTCTATATTCATAAAGAGCAGATTTTAGCGGCGATGAAAGCTATTTGGGGTGATCGCCTAGTACTGTCTTCCCACGTCAGGGGCATTACGCTCATGACTCTAATCACACATTGCCGTATCCACCAGCTGATTTGACGATTGAAAGTATAGCTGGGCTGCTAAATTTAGAGTTTCCGCTCGGAAGCAATGTGATTGCGACGCAAACTAAACTCTAGGAGTTACTATGATTAATCAAATATTTGATCTTCCCCCACAGATTATCGGGTTTGTTGCATCTGGAAAAGTGACCGCAAGTGACTATGAATCCATACTAATCCCCGCCATTGAAGAGAAATTAAAAGGCCACGACAACGTACGTATTCTCTACCACCTCGGGCCTACTTTTACGGGTTTTAGTGCAGGTGCAATGTGGGATGATGCTAAATTAGGCTTCGCGCATTTTAAGGCTTGGGAAAAAATCGCGATTGTAACGGATGTAGAATGGCTAAAATCAACAATTGGCTTTTTAAAATTTGCCATACCCTGTCCCCTAAAAATATTCGCTAACGAGCATTACGAAGAGGCAGAAAAGTGGCTAGTAAGTTAAGCGACGTGAAGGAGATTTTTTCAACGCAAATAGCGACTTTTATTAAGTTGTGCTATCTGCTCAAGACACTAGATCTATGATGATTGATCCCCTTGCTGGCATAATTAGTATTGCCTGTGATGCCGATCACGACCGCCACGGTATTGTTACCCACGGCGCCCCGAATCACTACTTGGCGGTGGCGATAGACTATCTGTTTCGGCATCGCGCTGATTGGCTACACTCGGCGGCGGTTGGCAAAACTCTGGTAAGCAGTCAGCTGATCGATCGGGTAAGCGCTAGCTTAAAGCGTGAAGTGTTTGATGTGCCGATAAGGTTTAAATGGTTTGCCTCGGGTCTGTTCGAGGGAACATTAGGTGTTGCTGATGAAGAAAGTGCCGGCGCGACGTTTTTACGCCGCGATGGCCGCGCCTGGACTACTGATAAAGATGGCTTTGTTCCGTCTTTGCTGTCTGCGGAAATACCGGCTCGCGCAGGGCGTGATCCGGTGGCGCTTTACAGTGATTTGACTCGTGAAATCGCCGAGCCAGTAGCGAAAATCATCCAAGCTTTGGCGCCACCCGCACAAAAGCGACCACTGGCGAAGCTATCGCCCGATTACGTGGAATCCGTTAATTTGGTCGGAGATAAAATTCAAGTGGTGCATAACCGCGCACCGGCTAATGTTGCCGATATTGACGGGATTAAAGTAGAAACGTACAGGGCGTGGTTTGCGGCTCGACCATCCGGCTTCGAAGATATTTATAATATGTATGCGGAGAGTTTTCGTGGCACAGATCACCTCGCACTTGTTTTGGAAGAACCTCAAGTGATTGCCGATAAGGCATTAGCAATGGCGGCAGTGCGTCAAGGTGGTTAATTGCGTGGTTGACAACTCATGAATAAAAAAAATCGTTTTCGAGATTCGGCGCTTAGATTGTCTGGGATTAGCCGCCTTAGCAAGCATGGTCACCGCGTTAAACCGGGTGAATTACCGGGGATAGAACATATTGCCGCGGCGTTGACCGCCCCAGAAGCTGGCAGTGTTGCTATTAGCTATATCGACTACAGTGCAAGCCATATCGAAACCGGTGACATCACTAACCTTGATGCCTTTCTTGATAAACCGTTGCCGAGCTGGGCCGCTGTTCGGTGGATCAATGTCAGTAATATGCACCCCTATGTCATCAATCAATTTCGCCAGCATTTCGAGTTCCACACGCTCACGGCTGAAGATGTCTTGCATGTTACCCAGCGTCCCCGGGTCGAAAACTTTGATGATCATCTTTTTGTGGTGTTGCGAATGCTGAAATTAGTTCAGCATGACGCGGAAGGCGTGGCGACGGATAGCTTGCTTGATACTGAGCAGGTCAGTATTTTTCTGTATGACAAAGTATTAATTACCTTTCAAGAAAAGCCGGGGGATGTCTGGCAACCGATTCGCGAGCGCCTGCAAACTGAAGGCATGCGGATTCGAAAGAATGGTCCGGGCTATTTGTTATACGCCATGCTTGATGCGGTGGTGGATCATTGCTTTCCGGTACTTGAACACTATGGCGACCTGCTTGAAGATCTAGAGATCATCACCTTGGAAAATCCTTCACCAGATGTGTTGCGGCGTATTCACTGCGTTAAACGCGAATTAGCGTTGCTAAGGCGCATTGTGTGGCCCATGCGGGAATTGGTCGACCATGTGTATCGTGAAGAAGAGGGTAGAATTAACGAATCGACCCGACCCTATTTGCGCGATGTGTATGAGCACACGATTCAAATTGTTGAAATTATCGAGTCTTACCGCGAGATAGCCAGTGGTCTTACCGACCTCTATATGTCAGCGGTTTCCAATCGCATGAACGAGATTATGAAAGTGCTTACGATAATGTCTTCAGTGTTTATTCCCTTGACCTTCATTGCCGGGGTTTATGGAATGAACTTTAAATTTATGCCGGAGCTTTCTTTGCGTTGGGGGTATCCGGTGGTGTGGGGAATGTTTGTAGTACTCACTTTAGGTATGGTGTTATTTTTCAAGCGAAAAGGGTGGATTGATAGACGTTAGACGCTAAGCACTCGTAGTTATGTAAGAACGGAAAAATAAGCTATGCCACACCAGGAACGCCATCGACAACACCGAGTTACATGGATACGAGCAGCCGTGCTCGGCGCTAACGACGGAATTGTATCTACAGCGAGTTTAATCATCGGGGTCGCGGCGGCAAATTCGGATCATGGTGCTATTATTGTCGCCGGTACGGCGGGCTTAGTTGCCGGCGCTATTTCAATGGCTGCGGGTGAGTACGTTTCTGTTTCTTCGCAAGCGGATATTGAAAATTCAGATCTACAATTAGAACGAGATGCGCTCTCGAATGATTATGAGGGCGAACTTGTCGAACTGTCTGAAATTTATCAGCAGCGGGGTCTCGACGCCGATCTGTCGTTAGTAGTTGCCAAGCAATTGATGGTACATGACGCATTGGGAGCACACTCTCGTGATGAAATTGGCATTCCTGAGTTTAGCCAAGCCCAACCCATAGTGGCAGCGATTTCTTCTGCGCTCAGTTTTAGTATTGGCGCTGCCTTACCTTTACTGACGGCGTTATTATATCCGGCTTCGAATGTTGCGCTGTTAGTTGCCATACTCTCTTTGTTTTTTCTCGCTAGTTTGGGCGCGGTATCTGCTTATTTGAGTGGCGCAAAAATCACTACTGGCGTAGTGAGAGTGACTTTATGGGGGACATTGGCGATGGTTGTGACTGCGCTTGTTGGTGTTGCTTTTGATGTTGTTGTGTAGGTGATTAATGTAGCGAGTTTGTTAAATTAAAGTGGTGGGTTAAGAATTAATGACAAAACTAACGCTAACAAGCAGGCCAGGTATTCTAATTATAAACGGTGGCTCCTCGAGTATTCGCTTTGCAGCATATTCCTTAGATAAAAGGCCAATCGTGATTTTAACAGGGAAAATAGACCGCATCGGGCTGAGCGATACCCGCTTGAATGCCAAAGAAATATTGAGCGGAAAAAACCATAGCTGTGATATTGATGGTACAGATCACGCTAGGGTAGCTGCGCAGCTATTGAAGTGGCTAAACACTCAGGCGCGCTTTTGCTTAATTCAGGCGGTTGGCCATCGCTTGGTGCACGGGATGAACTTAAGTGATGCGACACTGATAACACCATCGTTGCTTGCTGAATTAAAAGAAGCGGCTCCCTACGACCCGGAACATCTTCCCCTAGAAATTGCGTTAATCGAAGCCTGTATTGAGCACTACCCAAGCTTGCAGCAGGTGGCTTGCTTTGATTCAGTGTTTCATCACGGCATGCCTAGAGTGGCTAGCCAGTTGCCACTACCGCGCCACTATGAAGAGCAAGGTTTGCGGCGCTACGGCTATCACGGTTTGTCCTGTGAATATCTCATGCAGGAATTACATAGACTTGGTGACCCAGCCGCGGTTAGTGGTCGCGTCATACTTGCGCACCTTGGCAATGGCGCAAGTATGACGGCGGTACTCGCGGGCCAGAGTGTTGACACTAGTATGGGGTTTACACCGTCTAGCGGAATGATGATGGGAACGCGAAGCGGAGATATGGACCCCGGTGTGGCGGTATTTTTATCGCGTAGCGGCCAGTTAGATAGTGAACAGTTTTATACCATGGTAAATCACGAATCAGGCCTGCTCGGTGTTTCTGGGCGGAGTTCAGATGTGCGTGAATTGCTAGCTATAGAAGCGGATGACGTGCCTGCCGCGGAAGCTATTGCGCTATTTTGCTATCAAGCAGCAAAATTGATTGGCGCCTACTCTGCCGCGTTAGGAGGATTAGACACGCTGGTATTTGCGGGTGGCATAGGCGAAAACTCACCGCAAATTCGCAAGCGAATTTGCGGAAATCTTGGATTTTTAGGTATCACCCTGAATAGAACGCGCAATCTGGAAGCGACGCCGATCATTTCCGCCGACTGCGCCACTGTTAAAGTTCGCGTTATTGCTACCAACGAAGAGATAATAATGGTGCATTCTGTGAAGCGTGTTCTTAAGCTCGACGTTATTCAGTATTGAACGTATAGGAAATTCAAATTTTACGATTTCACACACTAAAGCATCGAACAAATAGACTTTGTAAAAGCTAACTGAGTGAAATAATACCCCCGTTTTGATTATAGTGTACGATGGCGTGCAGAAGAACGTGCATTCAGAGTAATGACGTTACGCACCTTACGTAGACTTCGGAGCCACCCAAGCGCGGTCTTCTTTTTACCCCCATGCTTTTACTGGTGAGACCGTATGCTAGATTCTATCGGCACGCATCCGCGTATGGGTGCTGTGCCTAGTTCTGAGAAAAATTTTCTAATAACCGGATTGCCGGCAGATGTGCAGCAGCGCTTACTTCCAAACTTAGAGAGGGTACACCTGCCCTTGGGAACGGTTTTATACGAATCTGGTGATACCCTAAGGTATGTCTATTTTCCAACAGATTGCATAATATCTTTGCTATACGTAATGATAGATGGCGCCTCAGCAGAAATCTCCGTTGTCGGTAATGAAGGCATATTGGGGACCTCACTTTTCTTAGGGGGAGAAAGCACCTCAAGTCGTGCCATTGTGCAGAGTGCGGGTTATGCCTATCGCATGGACGCCCATCACTTCAAAACAGAATTTAGTCGCCACTCCGAAATGTTACTTTTGTTACTGCGTTACACTCAGGCGCTAATTACGCAAATGTCGCAAACCGCTGCGTGCAATCGCCACCACAGCATAGATCAGCAGCTTTGTCGCTGGTTGTTATTGTCGCTGGATCGACTGCCTAATAGCAACTTAGTAATGACTCAGGAACTGATTGCGAATATGTTGGGTGTGCGCCGTGAGAGTGTGACGGAGGCAGCGGGAAAATTGCAAAAACTGGGTATCATTTCTTATCATCGCGGGCATATTAATGTGCTGGATCGGGCACGTCTTGAACAGTTGTGTTGTGAATGTTACGCGGTGGTTAAAAAAGAAACAGAACGATTGCTACCCATTGACGACGTGAATGCAATGACAAGCCCCAGTCAATCCTAATAATAGTAATCAATCGTAAAGTATGGGAGAGCGCTGCAGGCCGTGAACATGATATGTTCCAGCGGCGATTACTACTCACCTTGCGCTAGCTGTTCGATTATTCGTATAAAATGCGAAGCACGACACGCGATTATATAGCTAGTAAAAGATCAATTGCGCCACTGATACCAATCGCTTGCCAAGACGTTCCATGAGCGTAATTATTGGAAAATTCAACTGCTTTCTTAGTCTGACTCCTAAGGTCTTCGCTCATATTTATTCATGTCACTGTGGCTGCCTTACAAGCTAAGTACAAATTTTAAGATTTATTATTTGGCGTTATCGATGACTTGATTTCTATAATTATCGAGTTGCTACACCGGCACCAATTACAGCTCGGCGGAATCGGATAATTGAGTTGAGGGCTGCGGGCACTAAAGCGTAAGCGAGTAAATAACTTGCTTCGCATCATCCTTGTCTGTCGTAGCTGTCATGCCTAGCTCTCGCGCCAGGTCGTGCATCGCCTGGTTGTCGGCGAGCTCCACTGAGTAGAGTTTTTTAACACCATGGTCCTTAGCGAATTCGAACAATTTTTCGCACAACAGCTTACCCAAACCCTGTTTCTGCCAACTGTCTGCTATCGTCAGCGCCATTTCACGGACGTCTTCTTTATTGTTAGGTGCGAATCGGCTGACGCCAATTTGGGTTTCTTGTCCTTCTTCTTGAAGGGTCGCGATAAATGCCATGGAATGATTTCCATCCACGTCGCAAAATGACTTAGCGGCTCGTGGTGAAAGCTCCCGGATGCCGCTAAAGAATCGATAGTGCCTGGATAGTGGCGATAGTCGTCGTACGAACTCAGCTTCTATTGCTTGGTCGCTGATACGAATAGGTCGAATTGTTACGCTTCTTCCAGAGATATGCAGTTGCAAATTCGTAGTGTTCATGACTAACGCCTCACTAGAGTTTTAAGGTACATCGATTATGAGCGTCTCTGGGTACAACAGCTATTGTGGGTAGCCACAAATATCTTGGTAGAGCAGCCGAGGAGGTCACCCGCTCATTGGTGTACGGTGATTTTGGTCTGCTGACCATCATTTATGGCAAGTAGATATTGAAGGCCAGACTCAATGTTGAAATTAACCGCTTTATCGTCCCTGGCACCTATAACCCGTCCATAGTCATAAGTCTTACAGACAATTCGCAGAATCTATACCACGCCTAAAGCTGCAAAGTATATTCACACTAAGTACTAGCCCATGTGGTCTACGGGGACTTCCGCGTATCAATAGTGCGAATAAAACCAGAAACTACATTCGCTCTATTATTTACTGTATCGGTGGGAATTATTCTAATGTTTGAAAAAACACTTTTTATGTTCAGCCTATGCACTACGGCTTTGCTGATTCCGCTGACTTCTAGTGCACATGAGGATACTGACACCCAGAAAAGCGTTGAATTTACAGCCACCGCTACTATCGCAACAGATTATATGTTTCGCGGTATTTCCCAAACCTTGAATGATCCCGCTGTACACGCCGCCTTCGACGTTTCACACACTAGCGGGTTATCTGCTGGGGTGTGGAGTTCAAATGTTGATTCGCAGGATCGTGGGCCATTCGACGACCAGTCCGATCAGGAAATCGATATTTATATTGGCTATGGCACTAGCCTCAACGAGTACTGGATGGTTGATGCGACCGCTATTCGCTATATCTTCCCGGGTACTGCCAGCGATACGGATCTCGATTGGAACGAACTATTAATCGGTGTGCATTTTCGTGAGTACGTCAGCCTATTAATAGGCTATTCCAACAAAGTATTTAATCTTGATGATCCGGGTATTTATTACGGCCTGTCCGGTAACTTGCCACTGTCACATAACACCCGCCTAACGGCATCGCTCGGTTACTACGACCTCGACGATGCTTTGAACGACAGCTACATGGATTGGAGTGCAGGCGCCGAGGCTGATATGGGAATGTTCACAGCGCGGCTTGCTTATATCGAGGCTGATAATCATGCCGACACATTATTTGGCCTCGACAAAGCCGATGGTCGTATTTTGTTTAGCTTAATGGCGGCATTCGGTGAATAAACTTTTCGGCGCCCTAGTAGAACGTGGCCAAGATCCGCGTCACCAAGAACAACGAAGCCAAGAATTAGGTGCCGTTTTACACCGTGGTAAGTTGTTGATAACGGTAGCCGAGCATATGAAACAACTACCGGATAGGACATTGTTTAATGAGCGAGTTTAGTCACGGCGACACACCCGAGATCGAACGGATAATTCAGGAATACGTTCCGGGCAAGCAGGTCACGCTGGCTCATTTGTTGGCCAATCCCACAGAGGAGTTGTGCAAGAAAGTTGGCGTAGAGCACGCGGAAGCGATTGGCATATTGACGCTCACCCCAGGAGAGACGGCGATTATTGCCGGCGATGTAGCAACCAAGTTTGCGTCGGTGGAAATTGGTTTTCTCGATCGTTTTTCAGGTGCATTAGTGGTAACCGGCTCTATCGGTGCCGTTGAAGAGGCATTGAACGCCGTGCTGAATACCTTACAAACCATTTTAGGCTACAGCGTATGTCCAGCAACCCGCACATGACAAATACAGCGCAGCCGGCACTAGTAGACTTTGTGTTAGTGGGTGCGGTGCGGTGTGGCAAGACCGCTTTAATGCAGGCATTACTGGGTGATAAGGGCGAGGTACTTAAAACCCAGGCGGCGGTATTTCACGACGGTCATGTGATTGACACACCGGGTGAATTTATTGGCCGGCGTAGTTATTACGGCGCCTTGCTTTCGACCATCGTCGACGTTTCCACCATCGTTTATCTACAACCTGCCAATAGCGTTATTTTCGCTCTGCCCGTTGGTTTATTGCATGTCTACCCTGACAAACGTGTTGTCGGCGTGATCAGCAAAATAGATCTACCCGATGCCGATGTCGCAGCGGTAAGCCGCCTGCTATCAGACAACGCCATTCCCGCGCCGCATTTCGCTACATCGGTAGTGACCGGCAGCGGTGTCGCCGAATTGCGCAACTACCTGATCAGTTTGCAGGGTAAACCCATAGATGCCGCCGCGCCGCCTTCACGAAGCGAAAAAGAACACAAGCACAGCGACAAAGACAAGAAGCGTAGTGGCAACGAAAAAGGAGTGCAGCATGAATCCACTATCAGCCAATAAGGCGAAACTATGAAAAGCTTGGTGACAGCCGAGGATATCAAACAGCTTCACCGAGACGGCAAAGCCTCGCTGGATATAGTGCCAAGTTGCACGATTATCACACCCGAAGCGCGCGACGTTGCTAAAAAGCTTGGGGTAAAAATGCTCGAGGCCGATACCAGTACAAGTAATAAGCCCGCCGTCGAGGCGAACGCAAGACAAGCGATCAAGCAGGCCGTCGAGGCGAAACTGCCAGCGGGTAAACATGCTCCAGCTTTGCTTGAACAGCTGATCGAAAAAGCCATGCGCGAATTGAATGCGCCTGTGCCGTATTGCGATCGTGAAGTGGCTGCTAACGGTGTGATACTGGTGCGTGGTGGTTCGGTTAAATTTGGCCGTTTTGACGGCGTACCTGACCAGGTTGTTGGTTTGACCGATGTGATCACTGCGGCGGATAACAGTTCGATCGCCGCGGGGTTTATGCAATGGGAAAAATGCAATTTCCCCTGGACCCTGACCTATGACGAAATCGATGTTGTACTCGAAGGGGAGTTACACATCACCTGCAACGGAAAGACCCATATCGGCAAACCTGGCGATGTATTTCTTATTCCAAAGGGAGCTGCTATCGAGTTTGGCACACCAACTAAGGTTCGTTTCGTTTACGTGACCTATCCCGCTGATTGGTCGATTAGCAAATGAACATGCCGTCCTTCATTACTGAAACCTGGTTACGGCAAACGTTTGGTCTGGCGCATGGCAGCGAGGTAGCTTTGCCGAATGGTTGCAAGTTCACCCCCTCGGCTAGTCAGCTGCTGTCAGAACGAAAAATTCGCATCCAATACACTACCGACGAAAACCGTGTATTTGCCGAGCAAGAAGCCGCGGAGGAAATAGACGCCGCCGTGCTACGCGTAAATCCGCTTACGGGAGGGAATAGGCGGCCTCTCAACAACTGCGTACTTTGCAACAACCATGTCGAGCAAAAGACTGAATTGCTGACGCTGTTGGACGACAAACAATTGGTGCCCAAAACGCACCCGCGGATCGGTCTGCGTGGCAAGCTCGATACGCTAATTGCCCACACAATCGTGGTGCAAACGCAGTTTGAACCGGAAAAAAAACACCCACTGTTACACCAGTCGCTGGCGGATTTGCGCTCATATATGGGTAAAGTATTGCGTAGTGAGGTGACTGAAGAGCCACTGCTACCAATCAGTATGGGCGAAATGGACGCCGAGACATTACATGCGGTGTCTCATCAGCCGCTTAAATACCTAGGCCACGACCATCTCGTGCCGGAATTAAGCCACGGTAAAAACGTGGCGCTGATAAATCTGCTCAGGGCAGTGGTGCGCGAAGCCGAATTAGACGCTGTCCGCACTTTTGTAAATGACAGTTATCTACTGACCCGCGGCGATATTGTGCAAGGTTTGAATCGCCTGAGTAGTGCTTTGTATGTGCTGATGTTGATGACGTTCGTGAGCGAATCAACGACCAGTAAGTCCAAAGACAAGGTGCGGCTGCTATGAAGTTAATGCAGCAATGGCGCACTCAATGTCTGGCCGCACCCAAGAAAATCGTGTTTGCCGATGCGCTGGACACCCGCGTATTGCATGCGGCCAATGAATTGAAAAAGCAAGGTTTGGCCGACCCCATTCTGCTCGGCAACCCTTTTGAGCTGCGCGATTATGCCTATCGCAGCGGTGTAATAACGCCCTGCCTCGCGATTGTAGACCCGCAACAATCTGGCTATTTCGATGAGTTCTCTAAAGCGTATCAGGAGGGGGGGAAACCATCGCTGTGTGCTGAAGATGCCCAGCAGGCAATGAGAAACCCGCTGTTTTACGCGGCGATGATGGTACAGCGTGGCCAAGCTGATATTTGTATTGCCGGCAATCTGTCCACCACCGGCGATGTATTACGCGCAGCCCTAAAGGTTATCGGCGTGGCCGAGCAGCACCGAACGGTGTCTTCGTTTTTTATGATGTCATCGCCAGATGGCAAAGATCTGCGCTTATTTGCTGATGCAGGGGTGGTACCGGAACCCAGCGTCGAGCAACTGGCCGATATCACCATCGACGCCGCGCAAAATTTTGAAAAGTTGACCGGTGAACCAGCGCGGGTGGCGATGCTGTCCTTCTCCACCAAGGGCAGCTCCGACCATCCTGCGGCGTGCCGGGTACGCGAAGCGTTTGAGTTGGTTCGTCGTAGGGTGCCAGACCTGATAGTTGACGGTGAGTTACAGGTCGATGCAGCGATTGTGCCGGCGGTAGCAGAGAAAAAAGCACCGGCCAGCCCGCTGCACGGCAATGCCAATGTACTGATATTCCCATCGCTAGATGCTGGCAATATTGCTTACAAAATAGCCGAGCGTTTGTGTCACTACCAGGCGCTGGGACCAATATTACAAGGTTTAAACAAACCAATGCATGACTTGTCGAGGGGCTGCAGTGTCGACGATATCGTCAATATCTCAGTGCTCGCGTCATGTCTGGCTCAATGAAAAGTAGTTCTAACCCGTAGGAGTAATAACGATGAATGAAGCACTGGGAATTATTGAAACAAAGGGCCTAACCGCGTTGATCGAAGCGTCGGATGCCATGGTGAAAGCCGCCCGGGTGGAGCTGGTGGGCTATAAGCAGATTGGCAGTGGGCTGGTCACGGCAATGGTTCGTGGTGATGTGGCGGCCTGTAAGGCGGCGACCGATGCAGGGGCTGCCGCCGCGCAACGGCTTGGCGAACTGGTAGCGGTGCATGTCATTCCGCGCCCACATGGCGATCTGGAAGCTATTTTTGGGATCACCGCCACGGGTAAACCAGCTGCTGATGTCTAGCGGGCAGGGCTTGCATGACAAACTGTTATCGATAGCGAGGACCGCAGCATGAAGGAAGCATTAGGCATTATAGAAACGAAAGGGCTGACGGCGCTGATCGAGGCAGCCGATGCCATGGTAAAGGCGGCCCGGGTGGAGCTGGTCGGCTATGAGCAGATTGGCCATGGTTATGTTACTGCACTGGTTAGGGGCGATGTCGCCGCCTGCAAAGCGGCAACTGACGCCGGAGCTGCCGCTGCACAGCGGCTAGGTGAGCTGGTCGCCGTGCATGTGATTCCGCGGCCGCATGAGGATTTGGAGTCCATCTTTCCGATCACCCGGAAAGTAACGGCAGACAACAAAACACCAGCTGAGAAGAAGCCTACTGGAAGGCCAGTTGCAAAGAATGTGGCTGGCTAACGTGAATTAAAGCAAGCAGTAATTAAAAGGCAGGATTATGAGACTCGCAAAAGTGATCGGTCAGGTCGTTGCCACTATTCGCAGCGACCGCTTAGGCGCGGATAAGCTGGCATTGATTGCATTTATTGATCTGTCAGGCCAGGAAGAAACTGCTGTTGCGGTGGCTGTGGATAGGCTCGGCGCAGGCGAAGGTGAATGGGTGTTGGTGGTTGGTGGTAGTTCCGCGCGCATGTCGGTTGACAGTACTGGACAGTCGCCAGTCGATTTGAGCGTGGTGGGTATTGTCGACGCAGTCACTAGCAACAAATCCACTTGGTTTCAGAAAAATCAGCAACGTTAAAAGAGAGTCGGTCATGGTGCAAACACATATCGATCCGCAACAACTTGAAACGATTGTGCGGCGGGTCATAGAGCAAATGCATGCGCCCCAACTCGACGGTGAGCGCTACGGTGTATTCACGTCACTGGACGACGCGGTGGCCGCAGCAGGTCGCGCGCAACCTTATCTTCGTAATTTGGCGCAGCGTAATGCTGTTATTGCTGCCATTCGTGCACTGGCCAGCGAACATCTACAAGAACTGTGTGAGCTCGCTGTGAGCGAGACCGGCTTTGGCCGAGTCGCCGATAAAGTGCGCAAGAACCGCTTGGTGATCGACAAAACACCGGGCTCTGAAGCCCTCATTACAACCGCGATGACTGGCGACCACGGTTTGTCATTGCTAGAAAATGCACCATGGGGAGTGATCGCTTCAATAACCCCTTCTACTAACCCTTCGGCCACCATATTAAACAACGCCATCAGCATGATCGCAGGCGGAAATTCGGTGGTGTTCTCACCGCATCCGGCCGCGAAAGCCGTTTCGCAGCGCACTATTCAATTGATTAATCAGGCGTCGGTCAGTGTTGGTGGCCCTGCCAGTATCGTTAGCTGTGTAGAGTCGCCCACGATTGAATCGGCAAACCAGCTGTTTATTTATCCCGGCATTCATTTATTGACCATTACCGGTGGTGACGCCGTGGTTGCGGCTGCGCGCAAAGTCAGTGACAAACGCCTGATAGCAGCAGGACCTGGTAACCCGCCAGTGGTGGTGGACGAAACCGCCGACATTGAACGCGCCGCCATCAGTATTGTGCAGGGTGCATCATTCGACAACAACATCGTCTGCGTCGACGAAAAAGAGATCATTGCTGTTGATTCGATCGCTGATGCGCTTATGAAAGCTATGTGTCGCCACGGTGCCGTTCAAATAACGGCCGAGCAGGGTGAAGCGGTAGCGCAATTAGTGCTCGCTGATTACCCCGGTGCTAAGGCTCATTCAAAGGTTGAGTGGATAGGTCGCGACGCCGCAAAAATTGCCGCCGCCGCGGGTTTCACCGTGCCCGCCGATACCCGTTTACTGGTGATGGAAGCGCCCCGTGATCATGTTTTCGCCACCACTGAATTGATGCTGCCAGTGATCGCCATGATTCGCGCCAAAGATGCAGACCAGGCGATTGATTGGGCTATCGACTTGGAGCAAGGCAACCTGCACTCCGCCGCCATGCACTCGCGCAATATCGACAATCTGTCGCGTATGGCCGCCGAGATAAACACCAGTTTGTTTGTGAAAAACGGTCCCTGTGTGGCTGGTCTTGGCGCGGGCGGCGAAGGCTGGACGTCGATGACCATCTCGACGCCAACGGGAGAAGGCGTGACTAACGCCGCCACCTTTGTGCGTAAGCGCCGTTGCACATTGGTCGATGCATTTAGGATTGTATAAAGGTGGTTCTATGAACAGCAATATCGCAGCAGTGAACACCTTGTTAATAGCGGCAGCAGCCATGGTTAACGACGATAGTGTCGCGCTATATAGCGGGCCTTTTAAAGTCGGTATCGATCTTGGCACCGCCGATATTCAAACTGTGGTGTTGGATGCTAACAATCAACCGCTGGCCTGCTACTTAGAATGGGCTGATGTTGTGCGCGATGGCGTAGTCGTTGATTACCATGGCGCGTGTCGTATTGTCAGAGAGCAAATCCGTCGTGCCGAGGCGCGGCTTGGTATCAATATCCAACAGGCATGTACATCATTCCCTCCAGGAACCGATCCGCGTATTTCGATTAACGTTATTGAATCTTCAGGCATTGAGGTGAGTAACGTGATTGATGAACCTAGCAGTGTGGCCGCTTTATTGGGCTTGCAGCACGCCGCTGTGGTGGATATTGGCGGCGGCACTACGGGGACAGCGATTATTGAAAAAGGAAAAGTGGTCAAGTCAGTCGATGACCCCACCGGCGGCCATCACATTACTCTGGTATTGGCTGGATATCATGCGTTGCCATACGAAGAAGCTGAGCTGTTAAAGCGAAGGGATAATTCGGGTGAGGTACTAAGCGTGATACAGCCAGTCATAGCAAAAATGGCTGATCTGGTGCGTGGTCACATTGCTGAACATCGTCCACCAGCAATTTATCTCACCGGGGGAAGTTGCAGTCTTCACGGTTTCGCCACAGCCTTTACTGCGGAATTTTCTGATATTGACGTCATCATTCCGTCGCAAGCCTTGTATTTGACACCACTGGCGATTGCGGCGTTTGCGATTGCTGAAAATGCTCGCCAAGCGAGTGTGGGTTGATATGACAATCATACAATCATCAGTCAATGAAGAGGTGATCGCCAGCATAGTCACGCAGACAGTCGACGAATTAACTCCGCACAATTTATTCAACTTTTGCGCTCCCCGGCAAACTCTAGTTGGTGAAGGGGCTATTTTAAAAATAGGTAGCCTGCTAAAGGGATTGAGCGTCCGCCATGTACTAATAGTGGTTGATAACGTGGTTTATCAAAAGGGTTTACTACGTAGCGCTCAGCGTAGTCTAGAGCGTGCGGGCATTGAATTCAGCGTGTTCTCAGGTATTGAGCGCGAGCCGGGAACGGATATTGTGCAGCAAGGTGTCGCACAGCTGAAGCAGACTAACGCTGATTTCGTACTCGGTTTTGGCGGCGGCTCGGCGTTGGATGCGGCTAAGGTCATCGCCATGCTCGGAAGCTGTAATTGCAGTCTTGAGGAGTTTTTCTCACCCAATTTTAACGAACGCAGGTCAGTTGGTCTGGGTGCAGTGCCTACTACCGCAGGCACTGGCTCTGAAGTGACTGACATCAGTGTCATCTTGAAACCTGATCGGCAGAAAAAATTCGTCACCAAGCATGTCGATCTGATGCCCGATCTGGCCGTTGTCGACCCTGGTTTAATGCTGAATTTGCCAGCTTCAGTGACGGCAGCTACCGGAATCGATGCGTTAACCCACGCGATTGAAGCGTTTACGGCGCGGAATGCGAATCCATTATCGAAAGCCTTAGCGATTTCAGCAATTCAGAAACTGGTTCACGCCTTGCCTATTGTGGTGGGCGACGGTGAGAACAAACAAGCCCGCCTTGATATGGCAATTGGAGCCTACGAAGCAGGCTTGGCATTTAGTAACGCGGGGCTGGGTCTAGTGCATGCTATCTCGCATCAGGTGGGCGCGCGCTATGAAATCGCCCACGGGGTCGCCAATGGAATTTTATTACCTTTCGTCATGGTCTTTAACGGCCTGGTGTGCCGCAGTGAATACGCGGCCATCGCGCACGTGTTTGGCATAGCTCGAGAGGCAATGACGGAGCGACAGCGGTGTGACGCTGGCGTTATAGCAGTGCGACAGTTACTTACAGATATTGGTTTACCCGGTGGCCTTGCAGAAGCGGGCGCGCGTCCGGAACATTTTTCTGAAATTGCAGAGGCAGCATTACAAGATATTTGTATTGTCGATAACCCACGTAGTGTCACTAAAGCCGACATTATCACCCTTCTGCGACAAGCGAGTGATACCTGATTTTATTCAAGTGGAGATAATGTGATGGAAATGCTAAACCAAATTATTTTGTACATCATGATGTCTTTTATGGTCATTGGTGCGCTGGATCGAATTTTTCAGCAGTTTGGTGGATCGGAGCCGATACTGGGCAAAATCGGTATGGGTAAACTTGGTAAATCCATCGGAGGCTCTGGAAATCAGTTTGAAGAAGGCTTTAACGCCATGGGCGCCTTGGCGTTGGCGATGGTAGGTATTATCGCCATTGCGCCAGTGCTGGCAAAAGTTTTGTCGCCAATCGTTGTGCCTATTTACACCGCATTAGGCGCTGACCCCGCCATGTTCGCCACCACGTTGCTGGCGAACGATATGGGCGGTTATTTTCTTGCCAAGGAATTGGCAACCGGAGCGGATGGAGTCATCAACTACAGTTCCTGGATGTACGCCGGTCTAATTCTTGGTGCCATGATGGGACCAACCATTGTGTTTTCGATACCGGTGGCGGTTGGCATTATCGATGTGAAGGACCGACCTTATCTTGCTGCTGGTATTATGGCAGGTATCGTCACCATTCCCTTGGGCTGCATTGCTGGCGGCTTTGCTGCGATGGCATCAACTGTGATGGTGCCAGGCTCTGAGCAGTTGATTGAATTTAATCTGCCCTTGATCTTTATGAATCTGATACCCGTCATTATTGTTTCGGCCTTGATTGCTGCCGGCTTGTGGTTGATACCCGATCGTATGATTAACGGCTTCTCCATCTTCGCCAAGTTCTTAGTCGCGTTTATTACGCTCGGGCTTATGTCAGCCGTGCTCGAACGTACCCTTGGTATTACGATTATTCCTGGAATGGACCCTATATTCATGACGGCAGGTGATTCGCCTGGAGTGGATATGCGCGCAGTAGAGGTGATCGGATCTATCGCGATCATCTTACTCGGTGCCTACCCGATGGTGTTGTTGCTCACTCGTTGGTTTGAAAAACCCTTGCTAAAGATGGGCGGCGTACTGAACGTCAATCCAACGGCCGCTACTGGATTAATCGCGACCCTAGCGAATAATATCCCGATGTTTCAAGTTATGAAGGACATGGACAGCCGCGGCAAAATCCTCTGTTCGGCATTTGCTGTGAGTGCGGCATTTACCTTTGGCGATCACCTGGGATTCACCGCAGCGAACAAGCCAGACATGATCATGGCAGTGATTATCGGCAAGCTAGTGGGGGGGATTACTGCCGTGCTGTTTGCGATGTTGCTGGCCGACAAAATGATTGCGTCAATAGAAAAGAATAGTCCGGCTTCCCCCGCAGCGCCGAATCCTAACTCTAACCCAGAGGTGGCGAGTGAATCGTAAAACCGTGCACAGTGTCGGTATCGATATCGGTACCACCACCACGCAGGTGATCTTTTCACGCCTCACTATGGTCAATCGCGCACCGGTGACGCAGGTGCCGCGCTACGAATTTGTAGAACGCGAGATCTGTTTTCAAAGCCCTATCAGTCGCACACCTCTGACGGTTGATGGCTTGGTCGATGTGCCGCGCTTACAAAGCTTTGTTGATCAACAGTTCCTAGCGGCAGACCTCAGCTTAGAAGACATAGAAACCGGTGCCATTATTATTACCGGCGAAACCTCGAAGGCGAAAAACGCGCGTGACTCGGTCTTGGGTTTGGCCGAGCGGCTTGGCGATTTCGTGGTGGCCACAGCCGGGCCCAATCTGGAGTCTGTGATTGCCGGCCGCGGTAGCGGCGCGGGTGATTACGCTAAACTCAATCATGCCAGAGTGCTAAATATCGATATTGGTGGCGGCACCAGTAACTACGCGGTATTCGACGGAGGAAATGTTGTTGCAACCGCCTGCCTGAACGTGGGTGGCCACCTAATTGAAACTAATACCAGCGGCATTGCTACGATCATTCACCCACCTGCGCGCATTGTTATCGAAGAATTGTTTGGCAAGCGGTTGCAAGTCGAGGAGCTGCAAACCGCGCAGCTGGAAAAAATCGCCAATCGTATGGCCGAATTAATTGTGGAATGTATTAGCAGTAGTCACTCAGCACTTTGCAGCCGCTTGTTGATGACACCAGAGCTGCGCTCAGTGCAACCCTTAGATGCGATATTTATCAGCGGCGGGGTGGGTGATTGTTACTACCAGCTCAAGGAAGGCGAACTGGATGCTTTCAAATGGCAAGACATCGGCGTGCTGTTGGCTCGCTGTCTACTGAAAAACCCACAGCTTGCGGCGCTGCCGATCAAAAAACCGGCACAGACAGTACAGGCTACTGTGATTGGCGCGGGGGCCTACACCCTGTCTTTGTCGGGTAGTTCGATTTGGCTTAATACCGACGAGCTGCCGGTGCGCAATATCCCCATTGTACAGCCGAATATTGATTGGCAAGCCAGTGAGCCGGATGTCTGTCAACAAACTATCAACGCCGGCCAGCGCATGGATTTACGGTTGCACGAAGACCGCTATGCGATCGCCTTTGATGCAGCGATGCCAGTGAATTATCGCATGGTCAGCCATACCGCGCGGCAGCTGGCGATGTATTACCAACAGCACGGCAACCAGCATGTGCCGGCCATCGTGGTGACTCAAAACGATCTGGGTAAGGTGCTCGGCATGGAATTACAACCGTTGATCGACCCGCAACAATTGCTAGTGATTGACGAAGTGCGCGCTCGAGAGGGCGATTACATCGATATTGGCCAGAGCTTTTTTGGCGGTGAAGTGGTACCGCTGACGATTAAGTCGCTGGCCTTCCCTGCGTAAGAATAGATGGCATAAGTTGCCGCACAAGGAGACATTTCATGCAACTAAAGACGACATTATTTGGCAAGGTTTATCAGTTTCGTGACGTCAAAGACGTCTTGGGCAAGGCCAACGAGCTGCGCTCGGGCGACGTGCTGGCAGGCGTTGCCGCCGAAACTGCGCAGGAGCGAGTGGCGGCCAAGCAAGTGCTCAGTGAAATGCGCTTGGAGACCCTCTATGAAAACCCAGTAGTACCTTACGAAGAGGATGCAGTAACCCGCGTTATTCAGGACAGCGTAAATTCCGCGATATACGCTGATATCAAACATTGGACGGTCAGCGAATTACGCGAATATATTCTCTGTGATGCCCCCTCGAAGGAAGATTACGAAAGGCTGCGCCGTGGGCTGACCTCAGAAATGGTGGCAGCAGTTTGTAAAATATGCTCCAACGGCGACTTGATGGTGGGCGCGAAAAAGTTGTACGTAATATCAAAAGCTAATTGCACTTTGGGTATACCGGGGCGCTTTTCATCACGGCTTCAACCCAACGATACCCGCGACGATATCGACAGTATCGTCGTGCAAATGTACGAGGGGCTTTCTTACGGGTGTGGTGATGCGGTCATTGGCGTTAACCCCGTTACTGAATCAGTGGAAAATACCCGACGTATACTCGAAGCAATCAAAGAAGTGACCGATAAATGGAATATACCTACCCAGGGTTGCGTGCTGGCGCATGTGACAAACCAGATGGAGGCATTGGAAAAAGGCGCGCCGGGCGGATTGATATTCCAAAGTCTCTCGGGTACTGAAAAAGGCCTGAAAGAATTTGGCGTGACGGTAGGGTTGTTGGACGAAGCCTATGAACTGGGTAAACACCATTGCAAGCTGGCCGGCTCCAACATGATGTATTTCGAAACCGGGCAGGGCACGGCGCTATCGGCCAACGCTCATTACGGCGCGGATCAGGTCACTATCGAGGCGCGTAACTACGGTCTCGCTAAACGCTATAACCCACATTTACTTAACACGGTTGTCGGGTTTATCGGTCCGGAGTATCTGTTTAACCATCAGCAGATTACCCGCGCGGCGCTGGAAGATCACTTTATGGGTAAGCTGACGGGCATCCCCATGGGCTGTGATGCCTGTTACACCAATCATGCCGATACCGATCAAAACTCGAACGAGAACCTGACTGTGTTGTTGGCAGCAGCTGGTTGTAACTACGTGATGTCGTTGCCGATGGGGGACGACATTATGCTGAACTATCAAACCACGGGATTCCATGACGTCGTTACCGCCAGAGAATTACTGAATTACCGGCCGGCGCCGGAATTTGAACGGTGGATGGAGGGCATGGGTTTGATGGAAAACGGCAAGTTGACCGCCCGGGCCGGCGATCCTTCAATCTTTTTTTAATTAAGGGTGATGACAATGGATGAGCAGAAAATTCAAAGCATCGTCAACTCCGTGTTACGCGAGTTGGGCGAGAAAAATATTGACGTGGGCCAGGTTACGTCGCTACCGCAGCCTGCCAAAGCACAGCCACAGGTGGCGACGAGTCAGAGCAGCGCCGCGGTAACCACCGAGGATACCGGTGGGGGCTTAGAAGATCTCAGCCTGGACAAGTTTGTCCACTGGAACGGTATTCGCGATGCCAAAAATGCCGCCATCAACGACGACATGATAGGCCAAACAGCGGCCCGTGTTTGCCAGGGTCGGGCGGGGTCTCGGCCGCGAACTTTATCACTGTTGCGTTTTGTTGCCGACCATTCACGCTCCAAGGACACCGTTGTCAAGGAGGTAAGCCCCGAGTGGTTAACTGAGCATGATATTTGGGAAGTGCAATCCAAAGTGGCTGACAAGGCTGAGTATCTGACTCGCCCTGATCTCGGCCGTTTATTATCGGACGAGGGCAAGAAAATCGTCATGGAGCGTTGTGTGCAATCGCCACAGGTGCAAGTGGTTATTTCCGACGGTTTAAGCACCGATGCGGTGACCAATAACTACGATGAAATTTTGCCACCGTTAGTGAAGGGGCTCGAAAGCGCCGGCTTCAATGTAGGGACGCCATTTTTTCTACGCTACGGGCGGGTCAAAGCGCAAGACGAGATTGGCAAGTTATTACAAGCCGAGGTTAATTTGCTGTTGATTGGAGAGCGACCGGGCTTGGGGCAGTCCGAAAGCCTCAGTTGTTATTGTATTTATAAACCGACTGAAGACACCGTCGAGTCCGACCGTATGGTGATTTCTAATATTCACGACCACGGCACACCACCCGTGGAAGCGGCGGCGGTGATCGTCGACTTGACCCGCAAGATGATTGAGCAGAAAGCCAGTGGACTGAATCTAAAGCGCTAATTGAATTGTGCTACTTAAAAGAGGAAGACGACATGAGTGTATTAGATGAAATTAGAGCCAAGGTACTTGCTACTAGAGTCATCGCCTCGGTAGACCAGGGCATGATGAAACAGTTTAAGCTGTCCGAAAATCAGCGCTGTATTGGCATGATCACCGCTGACAGCGATGACGTGACCTACGTCGCGTTGGACGAAGCGACCAAGGCCGCTGACGTTGAGGTGATTTATGCCCGCTCATTTTATGCCGGTGCGGCACATGCTTCGGGGCCGTTTTCGGGAGAAGTGATTGGCATTATTGCGGGGCCGGGGCCGGCCGATGTCACTGCCGGGTTGGAACGCGCGCGCGAAGTGATTGAACATGAGGCCTGCTTTAAGTCCGCCAACGAAGATGGCAGCCTGGCATTTTTCGCTCATCTGGTGTCGGCCACTGGCGGCTATTTATCGAAAGCCGGTAATGTGCCGCGTGGCCACTCGCTGGCTTATCTTATCGCGCCGCCACTGGAAGCCATGTTTGGCATGGACGCGGCGTTAAAAGCGGCCTCCGTCGAGGTGGCTACGTTCTTTGCACCGCCCTCAGAAACCAACTATGGCGGCGGCTATCTGACAGGTTCTCAAGCGGCCTGTAAAGCCGCCTGTGATGCCTTCCAGCAAGCGGTTCTTGATGTGGCTAACCGCCCCATCGATATTTAGGCGGGGTACTAGCGATGAACACTTCGCGAGACATTTTAGTCGGCACTTTAGATGACACGTTAGTCGACAAAGTACGGCAAGCAGGGATTGTCGGCGCAGGCGGTGCCGGTTTTCCCTGCTACATAAAAATGGATACGCAGGCTGCGGTATTAATCGCAAACGGCGCCGAATGCGAACCGCTACTTTATAAAGACCAGTTCGTGATGCAACACTTCACCGAGAGCATGCTGCAAGGCATGCAATTGTTGATGGCGCATATCGGTGCCAGCCGTGGCGTACTGGCTATCAAGCAAAAGCACCAAGAGTCGATTGCGCATGTGCAGCCCTTGTTGCCGGCAAATATTGAATTAAAGATTATGTCCAACGTGTATCCTGCCGGCGACGAATATGAATTGGTGTATGAAATCACCGGCCAACGTATTCCCGCCGGAGGCTTGCCGAAAGACGTGGGCGTGTTGGTACAAAATGTTGAAACGCTGGTCAATGTGTACGCGGCCTCGCAAGGCAAACCGGTGACCCACACGATGTTAACGGTGCACGGAGAAGTTGAGCGGCCGTTTACTGCCTGGCTACCCATTGGCATGTCGTACGCCGATGTGCTGGACCTAGCAGGCGATATAAGCTGCGAATTGCCGGTGATTATTGAAGGTGGCGCGATGATGGGGACCGTCGAAACTGATTTTTCTACACCCATCACGGCGACCAGTAGTGGCTTACTGGTGTTACCGCACGATGCCGCTGTTGTTGTCAAAAAAACGGAACCGGAGCACAAGTCTAAACGTATTGGCAAGGCCGCCTGTGATCAGTGCACACTGTGTACTGAAATGTGCCCGCGCTACTTACTAGGCTACCCCATTCAACCACATCTAGTGATGCGCTCCTTGCTAACCACAGACGCAATGAGCGAAACCTTGTCGCTACACGCGCAAGCTTGTAGCGAGTGTAATGTGTGTACCTTGTGGGCTTGCCCCGAACAGTTGAATCCACGCGATGTGTGCGTCGCCGTCAAGCGCGACCTTAAAGCGCAAAATTTATGGCAGAGCGCTGAACATTTGCAAGCGCAAACTCGCCCGGTACACAGCATGCGCGAATACCGTGGTGTGCCGACCGCGCGCTTAATTCGGCGCCTAGGCTTGGAACGCTACGACAAACGACCGGCCCCGTGGTTGCCAGTGAAAACTCAGCCTGCGCGTGTGGCGATTTCTTTGCGCGGACATTTTGGCGCTATAGCGGTACCGTTAGTCAAAATAGGCGACAAGGTCTCGGTGGGCGATAGGATCGCAGCGCCACCCGCTGATGCAATGGGCGTACCCGTACACGCAAGTATTAGCGGCACGGTTACCTCGGTGGCTGATCGCATAACAATTCAACGCAATGGTCACTGAATATGGAAAATAAAAGCGCAATTGGCATGATCGAAATGAATTCCATCGCTAAAGGTTATGCGGTGGGCGACGCGATGCTGAAGGCAGCTGATGTCGATATTCTGTTTAACCGCACCATCTGCCCCGGCAAATTTATGGTGATGGTGGCCGGGGATGTAGCGGCGGTGGAAGCAGCAATGTCCGCCGGGTTAGAAATGGGTAGAGAGACTATTGTTGATGAGCTGCTTATTCCTAACGTACACCCTTCGGTATTCGCTGCGATCAGCGGTACCCGCGTGATAGAGGAGACCGCGGCTCTTGGTATTATCGAAACCTTTTCAGTCGCATCGATTATTCAAGCTGCCGACGCCGCGGTGAAAGCAGCTAATGTCGAATTAATCGACGTGCATTTGGCTATGGCTATCGGCGGCAAGGGCTATGCGACCTTGACCGGCGATGTCGCCTCAGTCACCGCAGCGGTTGAGGCGGGTACGGACTACATCAAAGACAAGGGCGTGCTGGTGGAAAAAGTGGTCATCGCACAGCCCAGAGAAGAGATTTTACGCGATAAGGTATAGGGCATTGTTTCACCCAAAGGCCCGAGCCAGTACTACGGCATAGCAACGGTGCCTTGACAAACATTACTAATGTTCCTGAAGACTGACGCGCAGCACTAAGGCGCGTGCAACGGCAACCATTGATAATGGCTAGCCAAGGAGATATAGCGATGAGAACGATGACAGCGGCAGTATTTACTAAACCCGGCAGTATTGTACTTGAACAAAAACCGGTACCCATCGTTGGCCCTGGAGATGCGTTAATTCGCATTACCACAACGACGATTTGCGGTACTGATATCCATATACTCAAAGGCGAGTACCCCGTCAAACCGGGTTTAATTATCGGCCATGAACCGGTTGGAGTGATTGACGAACTCGGTGACGGGGTGACCGGCTACAAAGTCGGACAACGCGTTATCGTCGGCGCTATCACGCCTTGTGGCCAATGTTACCACTGTCTGGATGGCCACAAGGCGCAGTGTGGCGGTAAACCCATGGGTGGCTGGCGATTCGGAAACTCTATTGATGGCTGCCAAGCCGAATACCTATTGGTGCCCAATGCGCAGGCGAATTTGTCGCTCATTCCCGATGGTTTGACCGACGAACAAGTTCTAATGTGTCCGGATATCATGAGCACAGGTTTCGGTGGTGCTGAAGCGGGGCAGATAAACATCGGTGACACCGTGGTCGTTTTCGCCCAGGGTCCAATTGGTCTGTGCGCGACGGCAGGTGCAAAACTTAAGGGGGCGACACGGATTATTGTCGTCGATACCGTACCGGCAAGGATGGAGGTGGCCAAACGCATGGGGGCGGATATCGTCATCGACTATAAGTTAGTTGATCCCGTCGATGAGATCTTGCGAATTACACAGGGGCGCGGCGTTGATGTCGCAATAGAAGCGCTAGGAACACAAGAGACCTTTGAAAGTTGTCTGCGAGTACTGAAACCCGGCGGTGTGTTATCGAGTCTCGGAGTGTATTCAGGAAAGCTGACCATGCCGTTGGACGCCATTGCTTCCGGCCTAGGTGATATCAAAATAATAACGACTCTCTGCCCGGGCGGTAAGGAGCGGATGCGCCGTCTATTAAACGTCGTCGCCTCGGGGCGTGTGGATTTAAATCCCCTGGTTACGCACCGGTTCGGATTGAACCAAATAGAGGAAGCCTATGAACTCTTTGCCAATCAACGCGATGGCGTTCTCAAAATCGCCATCACACCGTGAGGAGAGAAACGCCAGCGAGTTACATTTGCGCACTTTCTTTGTTAATTACGGCATGCTCGCTGACACGCAATCCCGAAAACTTACGTTGGCGTTCAAGACCATTACCGTAGCCTCGTCTATTTTTATCGAAGATAAGCGACACATTTAAAACTCTGAGTGTGACATCGGGTTAAAAAATGACATGCTAAGTATTTTTACAACATTTGCAGATTTTATTGCGTTTAGGCTGTTTGGCTTGCTGCCCAGCTCTAAGCTGGGCGATGCAGTTCACTTTTTTATTGAAGATACCACCAAGATATTTTTTCTTTTGGTGATTTTGATTTATTGCATTGCGCTGATTCGAGCGTCGCTAAATATTGAAAGCGTTCGCGATTATCTAGCACAAAAAATCGTTTTATCGGCTATGTATTGGGATCCGTATTTGGCGCAATAACACCGTTTTGCTCCTGTTCAAGTATTCCGATTTTTATGGGCTTTACCTCGGCCGGTATTCCCATAGGTATTACCATGTCATTTCTGTTGACGTCGCCGTTAATTAATGAAATGGCGGTATTACTTTTACTAAGCCTGGTGGGTTGGCAGATAACCCTCATTTATATATTTGTTGGTATGGCAGTTGGCATTATCGGCGGAATATTTCTGGACCTTATTCATGCCGAAAAACTGTTACAGCCCTTTGCGCTTAAAGCCTATCAATCGGTACAGCCAACGATTCACTCGAGCGATAATAAGCCAACGCTTTCATTATACGAGCGGCACGAATTTGCTAAACATGAATTACTGGATATTTTTCGGCGGGTGTGGAAGTGGGTGTTTATCGGTGTAGGTTTGGGTGCGGCATTACACGGTTTTTTGCCCGTGTCGTGGATAGAAACGAATCTCGGCAGTGGGCAATGGTGGTCTGTGCCTCTAGCTGTTCTCCTCGGTATTCCGCTTTATTCAAACGCTACCGGCGTCATTCCTGTCATGGAAAGCCTGATCACGAAAGGCCTGCCGATTGGAACGACATTGGCATTTTGTATGAGTACCGTAGCGGCAAGTTTTCCGGAATTTATTTTGCTGAAGCAGGTGATGACTTGGAGATTACTGGCCATTATTTTTACCCTACTGCTGGCATCCTTTACCGTAGTAGGGTGGACGCTAAATGCCATTAACTGAATCAGGGAGAGGGCGATGAAAGAAATTAAAGTGTTAGGCAGTGGTTGTAGCAAGTGTATTAAGACGGCTGATTTTATTAAATCAGTAGCTCGCGAATTGGATATTCCAGTCAATGTGGTGAAAGAAACCAGCCTTGAGGTAATGATGAGCTATGGCGTGATGAGTACACCTGCCGTGGTTGTGGATGACGTGTTAATGCATACAGGGTCGATTCCTGACAGAAACACAGTAGCGAGCTGGTTTAGATAGGCATAATAGGTAGGCAATGCGACTTATTGATCTAATCGGCGTACGCTGTAGGTTCAGTTTGTGAGCTTGTGGTGAATCCAGTTGGAATTCGTGCTAACTCTGGTTGCGCTGTGGACAACCACAATGCGGTTAGTTCTTATTGGGTTCAAGAACGAACTGGTGAATGTGGCTAGAATTATCGCCTGAATGGAAACCTCTGAGTAACTCATGGCAACTGCCAACAGCGTGAAGCAAACTACATCCGATTTCTTCTTTTACGAGCAGTTGGCGCACATCACATTATTATTGAGCGCCCGTTACGCCTTGCTTACTGAAATTATTGATGACCAAAAGTTGCGCACGATTGCCACTTGGAAAGACGGTATTCGCGGAGCCAGAGTAGAATATTCACCGGTAGGCACGCCGTGTGATGCGGTGCTTCGCGACGGTGTCCAAGTCATCGACGGCACGCTCTTCGAACGCTACCCCAATGTTGAGACTATTCGAGACTGCGGATTCGAGAGTTACGTCGGCAGCCCAATTGTTGATGCTCAAGGACACTCCGTTGGACATCTTTGTCTTTACATTGAACGTCGACTCGATGATCCAAGTACTGCGGGCACGATAGTCACCTTAGTCGCAGAGCGTATTTCCGCCGAGCTTGAGCATCGTCGCCAATATGAAGTACTTTCGCAGCAGAACCGCCAGTTAGGAACAATGCTTGCCAATCTGCCGGGAATGAACTACCGGCGAGCCGACGACCATGCCTGGACAATGCATTTCGTCAGTGAAGGCTGTACGACATTATCGGGTCACGAATGTAAGAATCTCATTAGTGGTCGCGTCCTTTGGTCTCAACTGATTCACAACAATGATCGGAATCGTGTACGGGCTGACGTGGCGTCAGCGTTTTCAGCGGGCGAGAATTTCGAGATTCAATACCGCATTGTCACCGAGTCGGGACAGACGATATGGGTCCTAGATCGGGGTGGCAGGATCAAAAATAGTAATGGCCAAGTCGAGTTGATTGAAGGTTTTGTTACGGATATTACTGCGCTAAAAAAATCTGAGTCGGCAATCGCACGGCCCGACGCCAACTTCGAGAATTTTGTTGGCACAGCGGCAGATAGTATTATTACGATCGATGCGCTAGGTCAGATTGAGTCGTTCAACAACGCTGCTGTAGACTTTTTTGGTTACGCTGCGATCGACATTATTGGTGAAAATGTAAGCCGGCTGATGCCCGAACCTTTTACGCGTGAGCACGACGGATACATCAGTCGCTATCTGGAAACGGGGGAGGCAAAAATAGCCGGTGTGGGCCGGGAAGTGGTAGCACGGCGAAAAGATGGGTCTAGCGTACCGGTTCATCTTTCTATCAGCGAGATTGTACTGCAGGGTTCTCGATGCTTTGTGGGGGTCCTGCGTGATCTAACCAGGGAAAAGGCAGCAGAAGAAGCACTGAGGTGGGATCACGAACGCCTTAATATTACACTCGAGCATGCGCCCACCGGCATCATGAGCTATCGATTTGGTGAACCATTCATTAGTGCCAATCGTGCCTTTTGCGAACTTACGGGATACGCTGTTGATGAACTCACAGCAATGACCGTCGACGATCTCACACATCCGGATGACCGCGTGAAGAGCGCGGCCGTGGCCGCGGAGGCTCGTGCAGGCATTGTTAATAAATTCTCGGTTCGCAAACGCTATGTGCGCAAAGACGGCACCAACATCGAAGTGAACGTGCTAAACACTACAACTCACGATGTGGATGGCCATCTGGATATCGTTATCGGGCAAGTGGAAAATTTGACGCCTCGGCTACTGGCTCAGGCTGAGTCTAGCGAACAACGTGAACAGTTGGCCCATGCTGATCGACTTAATACATTGGGTGAAATGGTCACCGGACTTGCTCACGAAATTAATCAGCCCCTAACGGCTATATCCTTGTTTGCGCAAGCTGGAAAAAGGTTGTACGAAGCCGGTAACCTGGATCGCTTACCCGAAATTTTCGACAAGCTGAGCGAACACGCACAACGCGCGGGTACCATCATCGAACGCATACAAACGATGGCGCGACGGCAAGAAAGTACAAAGGAAGTCACCGATTGCAATACGCTGGTGTTAGATACCGCCCATCTTGCCGAAGCGGAAGCCGGTATCCGAGACATCACTATCGAGGTGGAGGTTGATGAGAATCTGCTACTGGTTATTGTTGATACAGTACAAATTCAGCAGGTCGCTTTGAATTTGCTGCGCAATGGCATGGAGGCGATGCGGTCAGTCAATTGCCACAGTGGTAATACGATCAAAATTCAGACCAAATCTACTACCGACGGCAATATAGAAGTGGCGGTCAGCGACAGTGGCGGCGGCGTGTCCTCAATGGTTGCAAAGAACCTGTTTACGCCGTTCTCGACGACTAAGGAGTCTGGCATGGGTCTGGGATTGTCGATCAGTCGCGCTATCGTTGTCGCACATGGCGGACAACTGGGGTATTACAACAATGAAATCGGTGGAGCAACATTCTCGTTTACGTTACCGGCGGCTACACAAGGTGATCAAGATGAATAATGAACAAACCGTCTTTGTAGTAGATGACGACGAGGGTGTTCGTGAGGGCCTGAGTCTACTGTTTGAGAGCGTAGGACAACAATGCGAATTGTACAGTTCTGCATTCGAATATTTGGAATCTTTTGATCCGAACAGGGGAGGATGTTTGGTGCTCGATATTCGTATGCCGCGAATGACCGGGCTGGATTTACAGAAAAAACTCAACGAACTAAACGCGTCGCTTCCCATTGTCTTCATCACCGGCCACGGCGACATTCAGATGGCAGTGGAGGCAATGCGCCGTGGGGCACAAGATTTCATTCGCAAACCGTTTCGAGAGCAGGATCTACTGGATACTATCAACGAAGCGCTCGACTTTAATAAGAGTTGTCGCAATAAACTGTTCGACCAGCAAGAGAAAATAGACAGGGTTGCTCTCTTGACCGAACGCGAATATGAGATTTTCAGTCGTATCGCCGATGGTGATATGAACAAAGTCATCGGGATCGATCTTGGAATCAGCGAGAGAACAGTGGAGGTTCATCGCTCGCAGGCGATGAAAAAATTAGGGGTTCGAACGCTGGCCCAACTCGTGCGCATCAAGTTCCAAACCGAATAAATCGTCATTTCTAACGAATTTCACCAGCCACTGCGTTTCAGCCACATCGAATTAGGGGATATACCTAATATCACTACTGGTGTGCGGGGTTCATACTCCTGATTGTTGCCATAGCCAAGATCAGGAATAGTTAGTGTCTAATGAACAAGAGACAGTTTTCATCATCGATCCTGACGAAGGAATCTGTGAGAGTCTTGAGGTATTTCTAGGAACACTGGCAATCCCCACGCTCTGTTACCCTAGCGTAGAGGAATTTCTAGACTCGATTACTGATCAATTCCCTGATCGTGGCTGTCTAATCGTTGAGGCAACGCTGCCCGGCCTTGGCAGCTTGGCACTTCTGAAGCGTTTGCGAAAAGAGGGCAGCAAATTACCTGTATTGGTACTCACGAGTACTTCAAACCGCAATATTGCTGATTTGGTACTACAAGCGGGCGCTACCGCAGTGATCGACAAACCACTGGTCAATGACCAGTTGTTAGATCGATTGCAGCAATTGCTGAGGCGTCTATGATTCTCGGGGGAAGTCCAGAGTTTTCTCGTAAGTGTCCGCAGTGTACGCGGATCATCTCCAGTTGCGTGAAATATGTTGATTGTCTGATAATTGATTAGATGATGCACTTCGGATTTTAATCCGCGTTTTATAACATGTTGATTTTTAGGGTATAGCATGCAAAGAAGTGAGAGTTTTGATTCTAATGCGCGCCTTGCAAAGTTGCGTGACGCGGCTATTGATATGATGGGGGGCAATGAGTCCGCTGCCCTGAGCTGGCTCAGAGTATTTGGAGGTCAATCTCCCCTTGCTCATGCGGCGACGGAATGCGGCGCTAGAGACGTAGAAGATTTGATAGGCAGAATCCAGCGTGGTGTTTTTAGTTAACATTTAAAATTTATCGACCTTAAACTGTCAGATATTTTTGGCAGATTGAGGTGTTGCTGGATCAGAATAGGGAGTTTAGTTTGCAAAGCTCAGATCTGAACTTTGCAAATAAGGAGGCAGTGGTGAAAATTAATTCACTATCGTAAGCGAGTTTTTCTAAAGAAAGTCATCCTTGTTGATTAATCCGCATTCCAATAATATTTGTATGATCTGTATAATGTAGTTTTTTAGGAAATTCTCATCCTCAAATGCGTAGCAGATATTTCCCTTTGACGTCTCTGAAGCTATTATTTTTGTTATAAATGAAGGGCGCCTAGCGTTATGAATTTTCGTAATTTCATTTTCACTAAGATTTATTGTAACTCTACCTGAAAGCGCGGTGGAGTTTACTCTGTCCGTAACTCGCATGGTTCTGTCGCATAAAACAGAAGCCGTATCTTATTTGCTAGAATTGGAATTCTAAATTATCAAAATGAGCTAGGTATGATCACTTTCAAAGGTCGGCACACTCCCAAATCCATTATCCTCCAGTGCGTCCGATGGTACTGCGCCTATTCACTAAGTTACCGGAACATTGAGGAAATGATGGCTGAGCGCGGCATTAAAGTTGACCATAGTACATTGAATCGATGGGTTGTTTACTATGCGTCAAAGTTGGAAAAAGCCTTTCATCAAAAGAAGAAACAACCAGGCAGCCGCTGGCGACTTGACGAAACATACATCAAGGTAAAAGGTGAGTGGAGATATTATTATCGCGCCGTCGATAAACAAGGGAATACGGTTGATTTCCTCCTCACCGCAAAGCGTGATACCAAAGCTGCGGCGCGTTTCCTTAACAAATCCATCAGCCGTAATGGTCAGCCTAGCATGATCAATATAGATAAAAGTGGAGCTAATAAAGCTGGAATCAATAGATTTAATCAAGAAAATCATCGACGAGTAAAAATCCGTCAATGCAAATATCTTAACAATGTTGTAGAGCAGGATCATCGTCGTGTAAAGCGAATAACACGATCGATGCTAGGTTTTAAAAGCTTTCACTGCGCCCAAAGTACTTTGGCTGGAATTGAGCTAGTTGCTATGTTGAAGAAAGGTCAAATGAAGAAAAATTTGGCGGGCGCATTGACACCCACCGCCCAATTTTACGCTTTAGCTGCGTAAGCCGAAAACTGATTGTCGATTTTCTACAAAGAATACTATATTTGCGACAGAACCCGACGTAGATACTTCGGTGTGAATGCTATGCTTGGGTGAAAAGATATGGTGTATTTACGCGCGTAGGGTGGGGCATACTGCTACGTTGTGTATTCCACAAACTTTAGGTGAAGTAGCATGGTACTGATCAGACCCGCATTAGTGATGACCCTCGGCTTAGTGTTAGCCGCCTGTGGCGGTGGATCTAATAAGAATAGCAATGTAGTTGCTGTTGAGCCCCAGAAACCATCACGGTTAGTTGATGAGCCTTCTGCACAATGTGTAGTGAATGACCTGCGTAGGTCTGTAGGTGAGGGATTAGATGCTCCGGGACGATTGGAAGTAGACGTCATTTCAGCACTAGGTAGTCCGGCGCAGTGCTCAAGTAACGTTGAGTATTTGATCGGCACCGGTCTACACGATGTCACTGGCCCAATTGCCGATACCGCCAGCCTCGCTTGGGTGAATCCCCAGCAAGTGTTCAGTGCCTTGCACTCTCGCGTTTATGCCCGAGCGTTTGCCATTGCGTCACCCTGCAATAATAAGCGTGTGATGTTTGTTTCAATTGATACTGGATTGATGAGCGCCAACGTTCGCAGTGTGGTGCTAGCCGAGATTGCTGCCGACGCCGAACTCAGTAGCCTCTATAATGCGAACAACATCATGCTCTCGGTGACGCATACGCATTCTGATCCCGGCACTGGGCTGGCCGGCGTCGGCAATGGCCTGGCGGTTATCGCAGGCGGCATTGTTCAAGCCATCGCTAAAGCGCATGCCAATTTGGCGGCCAATCCGGAGTCTGCCGGTATCACCTTGTCTTCGGGTGAGTTGCTGAATACCAATATAAATCGCTCTAAACCTGCCTACGAGCAAAACAATGAGGCGGAGCGAAACCTGTTTTTAAACGCGCGCGGCGAAGAAACCAAAGTTAATAAGCGTATGGTGCAGTTGGAGCTGAATCGGCAAGACGGCACCGCTGCCGGTTTGATTAATTGGTTCGGTGTGCACCCGACTGTCATTGGTCCAGCCCAGAACTATGTCAGTGGCGATGTAAAAGGCTATGCGTCGCTAGGCTTCGAGCGATTAATGGACACCAACTATCGCGCCGATCCGGCTACAGGTACTTTCGTGGGCGCTTTCGCCCAAGCCGATGAAGGCGATGCTTCACCCAATATTGCCATTGAAGAATTTCCCTATCCTAGTCCCAAGCGTGGTGGCGGTGACAATGATTTAGATGCCAACGCTATTTCCGGCATTAAACAATTGGCGCGCGCGATTGAGCTTTATGGCACTGGCAGCGCCGTTACTGGGCCGGTAGATTATCAGTTTTTGCGGATTCCCATTACAGATATTGCCGTCGACGATCCTGTCGTACTGGCGAGTTTGAAACACCCTACCGAGTTAGATGAGGCGGAAAAGAGAACCTGCGACGGTATTCTTGGCGCATCGTTTGGCGCGGGAGCAGAGGACGGCCCAGGGCCCACGCAGGAAGGCCTAAAATGCAGTGACGATCCAGCCATTCTCGACGCGGCTTTGGTCGATATTGCGACGCTGACCGGATCACGACTTGAAGGCTTTCCCGGTGGCTGGCCGGAGGATTTAATTCCTGGTCAAACCTTGTCAGCCGTCGTTATGTGTAACTCGGCAGAGCTTTTGGCATTTTCAGGGGATTATTCTTGCCACGCCGAAAAACCAGTATTGTTACCGCGCGGTGGTTCGGAATTACCGATTCAATTATTCCGTGTAGGCAACTTCGCGTTGCTAGGTTTACCATGGGAAGTCACCACCATGTCAGCACGCCGTATCCGCTCGCTGTTACTCGAAGAGTTGGCGCCGGTTGGTGTCGATACCGTCGTAATTGCTGGGCTGGTAAACGATTACGTTCACTATCTAACCACACGGGAAGAATATTCATCTCAGCAATACGAAGGTGCATCTACGCTCTATGGTCCATGGACACAAGCCGCCGTCGCGCAAGAATCTTTGAAGCTCGCGCGTGCAATGCGTGAGCAAACCGCTGTCTCTGAGCCACCTTCGCCCGGCGTTCGCGCAGACTTAGCACTCAAACCTGGTCCTCGTGAGGCACCTCATCCCAGCGGGGCTGCGGGCACGGTTGTCACTCAGCCGCCGAATTCCATAATTGCCGGTGAGGTACTTCAAGCTGAGTTTGTGGTGGGCCATCCCGGTAATGACCTGCGCATTCAGCAGAGCTACGTCTATGTCGAAAAGGAATTGGCAAGCGGGGAGTGGCTGGTCGTTGAGGAAGATCGCACACCAGAATTACTCTATGAATGGAAGCCCTTGGTGCAGCCCCCTGTTGCACTAGAGCTACCGCAGACTAGTAGCGGCGGTACCGGACTAGTGACTTGGAAGACGCCAATCAATATCCCAACCGGCACTTATCGATTGCGGGTAGAAGGTGCATCTCTTGGTTTTATGGCTGCGGAGGCGCAGCCCTATCAGGCTATTTCAAACACCTTTACCATTGTGGGTACTGACAGTATTTGTCCTTAAGGTTTTACAGAAGTCGCACCCAAACATTATATGGAATGAGGGCTTGGTTTATCCTCAGGTAATCGCCCAGCAAAGATAGATATAAGGCATTGCTGGGCTTTTTTATAGCTCCTCAGAAATAGATAAACACTGAAGAAAGTTTTCGGAATAGCGCTGAGTTACCTGCGTTACTCGGGGAAATACACTAGTTCTGTGAGAGGTCTTTATGTAGTCCAAACCTCACACAAATGAATTTAGAAGCGAAGCCTAGCATCGATGCCAGGCTAAACTAAAAGCGGATGTTTAAAAACGCACTATGCCTTCAATGGCGACGCTACGGGGTGGCTCTGTGGCGGCCACATGCGCGCCAACGAATAAGGGGATGTCGCTGCCGGTAGAGCGCGTTAACTCGTTAGTTAGGTTTTTAGCGATTAAGCCTAGCTCCCATCCTTGTCCCAGGTGCGATAAGGATATTCGGCCATTGATCTTGTAATACGCTTCTTGCATGTCCGCGTCGTCTCGATCCTGGGCGTAGTAGTATTCATCGCTGTAATTGAGGTCTAGTTGAATACCTAATTCCATCGCGTCGCCGATGGGTTGTAGGTATTGTGCGGTTAAGCTCGCGGTTATTTCTGGTGCATAATCGCCTCCTGCACCACTAAGATCCTGGGTACAGCTGCTGTTACCTGCAGCAAATGCGGCGTCAGTCTGCATGGCAGTACATGGTCCATCGACGAATGAGGTGAAGTAAGAATCCAAAAACGCCATTGATGCGCCGACGGTTAGGTTCTGGCTGAGTGCTAGGCGGAAATCGGTTTCAACGCCCTGAGTAATAGATTCCGCCGCGTTGCCCACCACAAAGCCGGTCAGGGTAAAGTTGCTGACTTGGCGGTTCATGAATTCGGTGTAGAACAATGCCGCATTAAATGTTGCCGCGCCGTCGAGTAAGCTTGATTTTAGGCCTAGTTCAAAGGTGTCGGCTTCTTCATCTTCAAAAGAGAAGGCTTCTAAGCTCGCGGTGGTATCGCTGGCATTGAACCCGCCGTCCTTAAAGCCTTTGGCGTAACGGAAGTAAGTCATCGTATCTTGTGTCGCATACCACTGAATGTTTAATGCTGGCGACACATTGTCGACCTTGCGAGAGCTAGCTATATTGTGGTTTTCTGAATTATTTAAAGATCCAGCGATTATCGCGTGAAGTGGGTTTGCGGTGCGTTCTTTAGTACGAAATTCGGCGACATCCAAAAACTTACCAGCGCGTTTTTCATCCTGGCCCCAGCGAAGGCCAAGGGTTGCACTTAACGATTCAGTGATATTCCAGGTTGCTTGGCCAAACACGGCGGCGCTATCGGCTGTCTGCGTAAACTCCGTGTAGGTCGCCAATTGCGAAGGTAAGGAAATACTTTGTCCCGGCAGGGGTATGGCGCTGGGAATGCCAAGCGCAGCAAAGTCTAAGTTGAGCCAGAGTGTACTTTTTAGATCTTGGGTGTGCAGGTAAACACCCGCGATGTAATCAATTTTTTCGCTCGCGCTGCCGGTTATGCGAAATTCCTGACTGAGCTGTTTAAATTCTTCGCCATTTTGAGTGCCGATAAATTCTAGATCGGTAAAGTCGGCGTCTAAATTAAAATGGAAATCAAACTGAGAGTAGCCGGTAATGCTGGTTATTGTAACGGTGTCGGAGAGTTCATAATCAAGGGTGAATACCGCGGCTTCACTATTATTTTGCGTCATCGCTGGCAGCCACGAAAATTGCTGATCAGACTTGCGACGATCGAGTTTTCCGTCTTCACGTGGGTCAATTTCATCTTCTAAGTTAAACGATAGAAGGGGTATTGGTAGTGATATCGGAAGATCGATTGGCAGCGTAATATTTGATTGGTACAAGTTAAACGTGCCCGTTTTATCCGTTACTTGGAATGTTGATCCCTGTACGCCGAAATCAGATTTTTCAACTTTGAGATTTGCCTCAAGCTTTTCACTTGCGTCCCAGCGTAGCGCTAAACGTATGGATTCATCTGCTTTGGGCGTCTCTTCTTGGTCAGTGACAAAGTTCTCGAGGTAGCCAGATTCTTCCAGACGCTTATATGCGACGCGTGCTGAAAAATATTCGCCTATAGGTGTGTTTAGTATGGCGGTGACCTCGGTTGCACCTAACTCTGGATTGTTCTGATAGCCAAGTTCGCCGCTAAACTCCTCAGACGGGCGGTTGGTGGTGATGTTCACTGCACCGGAAATTGTGTTTTTGCCGAAGAGTGTACCTTGGGGACCTTTTAATACCTCGACCAAAGCAATATCAAGAAATGGAGTTTGAAATTGTTGGCCGCGCCCAGCATAGATGCCGTCAATAAACATTCCAACAGACTGCTCAAACCCGCGGTTGTCCCCAGCGCCAACACCGCGAATATAGATCGCATTTCCCTGTGCAGTTGCAGTCATTTTAAAATTAGGAATATAGGCGGCAAGTTCTTCTATACGTTTTATACCGGCGTCCCGTATTTTTGCACCATCTACTGCAGCAACGGCGATAGGCACATCTTGCAAACTTTGCTTTTGTTTTTGAGCGGTAACGATGACTTCTTCGAGTTTTGCGCGTGGTTCTTCGCTGGCGGCAAGTCCAGTTGCTGGGACGAAGGCTAGCGCCAATGCGCTACCCCATAGGTTGCGGTAAAGCATAGTTATTCCTTGTTGGTATTTTTTTGAAAATCATTAAGCTAATGGCTGCAGAGAATTGCGGTGCAATGTCTCGCGCCGACCGGTCAATATTCACTTTTTATACTTTATCGTTGCTACTCAATGTCCTGGGCTAATGCTTACGGAGACATTCTCCGCACCGTTATTGGCTGCGATCACAAGTTGACGAGCGTTTGCTGGAGATCGCAGGGTGCCGCCGCTTATGTTTACTGTGTAGCCTTGGGGATATTGGATCTCTGGGACGAAAACAATCGATTCAGCGTCACCAGAAAATTGTCCTGTGCCATCTACTCGATTGGGTGAATAGCTCATTTCAAATACTTTGCTGTCTGTGTCAAAGCTCCAATTGAGAGGCGTGCCGGCAACTATTTGTGGATAGGGTCGAGCAAGTGTTTCGAGCAGACTTGTATTGACGTTGTCGCCAATAGGCGGTTGCGTGGGATCGAATACCAAGCTCGGCGTGCCAGGGAAGTTAGTCGTACCTGTGTTGAAATAGGTCCAATGCATCCAGCCTAAGCGATATTCGTCGGCCTGTTGGGCAACACTGTTTACGGCGTCGAGATCGGGTACAGATCCGAATTCGGTTAATACCGCTGGGTGGCCCTGGTTCTGAGCTTGTGTGCTGGCGTTGTCAAAAGTGAGGGTTTCGAACTCTGGGCAAGTTAAGCCAGTTAGTTCTGGTGATGAAGGGAGGCCCGCGATCGCGCCTACCACGGTAAGTATGCAGTAGTTGTGAAATGAAAGGACCGCATTTGTTTCACTTACCGGTATATCAATTGCCATCCCGCCGCCGGCCAATAGACTGCCTTCATAATAGAGGGGTGTGCTCGAATCTTGCTCGCGGATCATTGGAATGACGTGTTCGTAAAATTCGCTGAGTGTGCTGTTATGCGGACAAAAAATGGGGTTTAGGCAAAGTGGCGTTTGGAGGCCGGGCCAGGGCTCGTTCATTAGGTCGTAGCCTAGAATATTAGGATTGTCGCGAAAGCGCTGCGCGACATGCTGCCAAAAAGCCGCAAAATGATCCCACAATGCGGTGTTGTTCACGCCCTGAATATTTCCCCAGAAGTTATCCCAAACGCGTTGGTACTTTAGTTGTGCTTCTTTGGGTATGCCTGGAATCCAAGGAACGCTATCGTCAAATACCATCCAATCCGGAAACCCCTGGCCTTCAACAGCTTCGTTGTAGGCATCTTGATGAAAGTCCAAAAGACTCATGACGCCGTGCTGCCCAATGGCTTGAACAGTGCGCTCAATACTGCTCAGGTAGGCGTCATTAAATTGCCCAGGTTCTGGTTCAGAGGCTTTCCACATGAACCCTAAACGTACGGCGTTGAAGCCATTGCGGGCAAGGAACTCGCCGTCGTCTTCGTCAAAGCCGACAGATTCCAGTGTATAAGGCGGCTCCTTGGCTACCATATTAAAACCATGGAATATAACAACACGACCGTCTGCATCGCTTATCCAGCCGTTATTCTGGCCAAGCGGTAGCGTTGGGGTTTTGGCCGAGCGTGGTGCGGAAGGCGCCGTGTCATCGCTATTTTTATTACTATTGTTGCAGCCTGACGACAAAATTGTCAGGAGCAGGATTGCAATTACACCGGTCTTGGCCATTGTCGCTCCCTCTTGAAGAGATTGAATGGTACGCGGATGTGATTTTCTGTCATTACCGGATTGAGTCAGGCCTATTGTTCAATTCGGACAAGGGTGTTTTTTCTGTCCCTTGCGCGACTGACTCATCCAGCGATATGCGATGTGGTATTTGTGAGACGCCGGTTTCAGTCAACTTGGGGCGAGGCGAGGCGGTGATGGGGCCCCAAGTGCCGGTTGCGGAAGGGATTGCAGAACGATGTCTTGAGTTCACAGATCGCCATATTTACATGCGATTTGGCTGGAAATAATATGGTGCATAGGCAAATGATCGCCCTTAGGTGTAAATTAGGCCTTATATAAAAATTATAGTGACCGTTATGACCCCAGATATGAACCGTGTCGACCGAGATGATACCGGCGTTGAGCGAGAGGCTTCTGTCTCTGCGTTGCTGAGGTATGTGCATGCCGTTCGGCAATATGGTGTAGACACCGAGTCCGCGCTAGCCGCGCTAGGATTGCAGCAGCAAGATATTCAAAATTCGCAACGTCGACTGCCCGCAAAAACACATGAGCGCCTGATGCGGGAACTCGTCAGCTTGTCTGGCGATAGCTTATTTGGCTTGAAGGCGGGGCTTATAGTACAGCCGGATGCATGGACGGTGCTGGGTTACATTCTAATTAATAGCGCCTCTGTCGGCGACGCAATGGCTCGGGTCGTCAGTTATGAAAAATTGATTGGTGAATTGGGTACCAGCCATATCGAACCGCTGGACGGGCAGATATGTATGAGTTGGCAGGCACACCTGAGAGACCCGCTAGCCAAACGTCACATGGTAGAGAACGTACTTGCGTCGTGGTTTTCGTTTGGCCAATGGGTTGCGGACTCGAAGCATCCTCCTTGTAAAGTGCTATTTGAGCATGCATTGCCGGATGGCGTCAGTAATACAGACTATGAGCACGTTTTTGGCTGTCCGGTATACTTCGATCAGCCCAAAAGCGGGATAGTCGTTGACGAGGAAATACTGGCACTGCCGCTTCGTCAGCCCGATGCGGCTTTGTTAACAGCTCTTGAAAATCATGCGCAAAAACAATTGTTAGGGCTTGATGCAAATGCGCAAAGTTGGACCGGCTTGGTACAAGTGGAATTGCGTCGACAATTGCAGATCGGGGTTATTAATAAGTCGGAGGTGGCTGCTCGCCTCGATATGAGCGAGAGAACGTTGCAACGTTATCTTCGTCGTGAGGGCACCCATTATCAGCAAATACTCGACGAGCTTAGGCAGAAACAAGCTATGCAATATTTGGCGGATCCGGAGCAGTCACTTACCGATATTGCGCAGGCGCTGGGCTATATCGAAACCGCGTCGTTTTTCCGTAAATTCAAAACGTGGACCGGTATGACTCCGGGTGAATACCGGGATTCCATGCTGTCCGAATTGAACAATGGTCATGACTTTATTGGGTAATGACTGCCAGTCTTAGATCTTTATGATTGCAGCTCGTGTTTAGAGTTGCGCCATGATGAGAATCACCAAATTGGCGAGCTTGTTTACGGCCTTGTTATTGGTGGCCTGCAATGAGCCGTCGTCAGACAAGCAAAATAATATTAGTGAAACACTGCCTCGGCTGCACGCGGAAACGGGCGAGCGAGCGGGAATCTATGACGAGTTTAACCGCGAGGTCTTACTACGCGGGGTTAACTACACGTCATTAGGCGACTATTATCAGGCGCACCCTGATTTGCCTGCGGCAGTTGAACCCAGACCGGATGACTTCGCGAGGATGGCGAGCTTGGGATTTAACGTGGTGCGGATGATTGTGCACTGGTCCCTTCTCGAGCCGACGCGCGGCGAATTGAATCAAGCGTATATTGAGAAAATTCGTGAGCAAGTGAATGCGGCAGCGCAACAGGGCTTATATGTTGTGCTAGATATGCATCAAGACGCCTGGGGCAAGTACATCGCGACCGGCGACGATGAGGTGTGTCTGCCGCCGTTTCAGCCCGCAATAGGTTGGGATGGTGCGCCAGCTTGGGCGACGATTACTGACGGTCTCTCGACCTGCCGAGTGGCACTACGGGAATTGTCTCCTGCGGTTACGCAAGCTTTTACAAATTTTTGGTTAGACCGCGACGGTATTCAAAGCGCCTTAGTGGAGACTTGGGCTAGATTTGCCGCAGAGTTTGCGGCCAATCCGGCAGTGGCTGGTTACGACCTTTTGAATGAACCGCACCCCGGATTTTTATTGGGCGTGTCAGAGTTGTTCTTATCCGGTAGCTTTTATGATCGCGCCATAGAGGCGATTCGGGCTGCGGAGGCTGGGGTTGTTGGCGGTTTTTCGCACATCGTTTTTTTCGAACCCACGGTAGATTGGTCGGCGTTCGGTGCCACACTGCCACCGCGTAATGGCTTTACGGCAGACAGCAATATTGTGTTTGCTCCCCACCTTTATGCTGATTCCATTTCGGTTTTTCCACTGAGTATTGAGCAAGGCTATCAGCTTGCGGATACGGCGGCGCGTTCACTGGGTACGGCGTTTTGGTCAGGTGAATGGGGCTGGTTTGGCGATCCAGAAAACAACGACGCTAAGCTCAGAGAATATGCGCGCTTTGAAGACGAGTATCTTATCGGTGGCGCATGGTGGGTATGGCGTCAGGCCTGCGGTGATCCGCATTCACTTAATGAATCCGGCGGTGATATTCCGGGTGACCAGTTGGCATTGCTAATCAACGGTTGTCCCGGTGACATTGAATTGGGAATGGTGCCGGAGTACGCGCGAACGCTTTCACGAGCTTATCCGCGTGCTGCGCCGGGACGCTTAGTGTCGCTTGTGGCAGACATCGATTCCGGCGCGGTTGAGGTAAGTGGCACAACAGAGGCCCCTGGCACACTTGAACTTTGGCTGCCCGAACGTATTGGCAAGCCTCAGATAAAGGGCGGCACAACGCCCGTTGTTAAAAATATTCCCGGTGGATATTTAGTACAAGTGACAGTGACCGGTGATTACGCGGTGAGTGTCACCGCAACGCCTTAAATATATGCACCACGGCGGGTGCTTAGACGAGATGTATTATGAATAAAGGTAAAATTGCAATAATTGGCGCGGGTGTGTCTGGAGCAATGTCAGCGCGCTTATTACAGCAGGCGGGCTATAGCGTGCAAGTCTTTGAGAAAGCGGCCGAGCCTGGGGGGCGTGCGAGTAGTTGGCGAGATCCAGAGCGCGGTTTGGTGCTGGATAGCGGGGCCGCTTTCTTTACCAGTTTCTACGCGCGACTCTTAAAATTACTACCTGAATTGGGGTTAGAGGGCGGGGTGCACCGTTTAAGCCGTCAGATCGATTTCGTCTCGCCTGAGCGGATCGCGCGGTTTAATGCCACGAGTCTTTGGTCGTCGGCATGGTCGTCCATGCGATTGCCGACCCTCGGTTGGCGTGACAAATTGCGCTTGGCTATTTATCTGGCGAAAATAAATGCGCAACGCAAGCATCTGGACTGGGTGTCGCCAGAGTCATTGCGCCCGCTAGACGATCGCAGCGTGGCTGACGATGCATGTCAGCAAGTAGGCGAGCGGGCCTACCACAGCTTTATACGGCAGACTATTGAGCCCTTTTGGTTTCTACCATCAGAGCAGGTGTCGCGGGCAATGTTTATCGGCATGATGTCTAACTCCGCTGGTGCGGGCTTCTATAGCTTTCCTGAGGGTATTGATCAATTATCACGTACCTTGCTGTCTGGTGTGCCTTCATATTTTGGTGCAGAAGTACAAACCTTGCAGGACAACGGCGGAAGTACAACGGTGGCGTGGCGTGATGCTGGCGGCGATCATGAAGAAATTTTTGATGCGGTAATATGTGCGACCACGGCGAGCGTTGCCGCGGCGCTGTGCAAGGATTTACCTGCGTCGCGCTTTTGTCAGGGGCAGCGCGAATTTCTTGAGAGCCAGCGCTATTGTGCCAATTTGCATGTGGCCTACTTAATCGATAGGGACGAGCCTCATCCCGTCAGCATGGCGGTACCGGCGGGGCCCGGAAAACGCGATATCGTCGCCGTTGGCTTGTGTGGCGAGCGCTACCCCGCGCTTCGTGCAGAAGGAAAGGAAATTATTAGTTTGTATTTCTCGTCGGAAGCGTCGCAGGAATACGCTGGCCAGCCAGAAGCTACTATTTATACAGATGCCTGGGCTCGCGCCGTCAAATTTTATCCAAGCCTTCCGGTGCATGCCACACCACTGCATTTGGCCATGCGGGAAGAAGCGATTCCCGAGTTTGGGGTAGGCCGGTATGGCGAAATCGTCGAGTTCCGCAAACTGCAAAAGCCAGGCTTGGCCTTTGCCGGAGATTATCTCAACGGTGCGTGCATTGAAGGGGCGCTAGCATCTGCTGAGCAGGCAGTTGCTTCTGTACGGGCGTCGCTTTAGGTCTGTGGTTTGTCCATAGTGAGCTGCACGCGCTCATTTGTTGAGTCGACATTTACTGGTATTTTGCAGTAGACGAAAAGGCTTTTCTGACGTTTGCGACGGGCCGTCGCAAACGAGTGCTACTGGCTGGGCTAAGGCTCCGATCTAGTCTTAAATCTACGTTCTCGGTGATGCCAATGTTGTCTAAGAATCTAGATTCAGCTTAAGACCTATCAAAGAAATCTCGCCATTTTTCATTTCCTTAACAGTCAGTTTAAGCTGTGGGAACGTCAGTGCGTCACCAACCACGGGGCGACCGCCAAATTTACGCTTTATGTGCTCACCCACCGTAAGGTGTTTTAATTCGTCGGGTATTTCAAAGTTATAAAGCAGTGCTAGGTCGCCTAATGCGCTGTTTGGCCGAATTGAAAAATCCCCGAAATAGTTGGACGATAGTTTTGACGACATGCGTGAAATCGCCGGCGAGAATAAGTCCGCTAATTTCTCCGCCATGCCAGTTGTGGCAACGATGACAACTTGATCGCTCTCTTGAAGCTTATTTTCTTCGTTTGAGTTAAGCGGAATTTCATTGCGGATGAGCGCCACTACCTGGGCACTGTCGGGTAAAACCAGTTGATAGATTGATTTACCAATGACGCTGCTACCGGTAACGACTTGATACACTACAAGGTCTTTGTGGGGGTTGCTGGGTAAATGGGTACTTTTAAAACTGGGTAGTTTCAGTGCCACGGGCAAGTCGACTTTTAACCAGCGGGCCATTGGTGCAATTGTCCAGCCTTGGATGACCAGTGAGGTAAGTACGACAAAGAAGACCAGCTCAAAGTAGGTGCGTGCGTTCTCTAAACCAGCGAGGGAGGGGAATAGCGCGAGGATGATCGGTACTGCGCCACGTAGTCCGCACCAACTCACAAACACCTGATCTCGCCACGGAAATCGGAAAGGTAGTAGTGATACCGCAACCGCCAGCGGTCGAGCGACGAAAATGAGAATGCCTGCAATAATAAGTGCCGGAATGATGATGGGGGGGAGCAGACTTGGCGTTACCAAGAGCCCTAGCATAAGGAACATGCCAATTTGACTTAACCAGGCGATGCCATCGTGAAAACGTCGTATGTCATTCATATACAAAAATGAGGTGGTGCCGGTCATGACACCAGCGATGTAAATGGCAAGAAAACCACTGCCCCCGCTAAAACTGGTGCCGCCAAACAAGGTGAGCGCGGCGGCAAAAACCATTAAGGGGTACAGTGACACCGGCAGTGTTACTTTTCGCAGCGCGGCAGGGATGACGTAGCCGCCAATTACACCAAAGAGTAGGCCGAGCCCCATTTGTTTTACGAGCTCGGCTACCAGCAGCCAGCCACTTAAACCGGCAGGACTGCTTAGCGCTTCAACGAGGGTGATGGTAAGGAAGATAGCCATAGGGTCATTTGACCCGGATTCAATCTCTAAGGTGGCACCGGTTCGATCTTTTAGATTTAGCCCAGCATTTTTGATAAGCCCGAATACTGCAGCGGCATCGGTTGAGCCAACAATTGCACCAATCAGCAAGCCCTCTTGCCAAGGCAGGTCAAGGATATAGCATGCGGCTGCGCCGGTTATTCCTGCCGTGAGAAATACGCCCACCGTGGCTAAGGAGAGCGCTGGCCGTAAGCTGCTGCGAAAGGTGTCCATGCGCGTGCCGAGCCCCCCATCGAAGATGATAATGGCGAGCGCGAGGTTACCAATTAAGAACGCGGTGTCGATGTCATCAAAGCGAATGCCGCCGATGCCATCTTCGCCTGCCAACATACCGAGCAGCAGGAATATAAGCAGTAGTGGAGCCCCTAGCCGGCGGGAGATGATGCTGGCAAACACCGCAAACAGGAATAGCGCGGCGCCGATAAAAACAAGTTGGTAAGTGTGCTCAATCATATGTCGGCTGGATGCTCATCGCTTGCGGTGGCTTGGGAAATTTCGTAGAACTATGACCATGTAATGGCAATTATATCCTATTAGGACCTTCGTTTAGGCGTTTATAGACAGCCTATGTAGATTAGTGCGTGTAATGGCGAGGGCAAAGTCGGCTGTGGTGCTAAGCGGCTACTGGTTTGTTTAAGTCGACTGTCGCAGCTGGCGAATGCCTAAGCCGGTGCGTCGTTTAAGCATTTTACCAAGGGATTTTGCATCGGAGTAGCCCAGCTTTTCTGCAATCGACTCCATTGCTTCACCCCGCTGTAACCGGCGGAGTGTGAGCTTTTCAAAGACTTGTTCCTGGACCTCTTTATACGTGAGGTTCTCATCTTTCAGTCGACGCAGCAGTGTGCGTTCACCGATCTCGAGCTTAGCGGATACGGTATGACGCGATGGTGCGGAGTACGGTACACGCTGGGGCATTTGATCTTGTTATAAAATGGATCAATGAAGTAGTTGATGACAGCTGGCCTATTTGGCCCCCACATTCCCGTCATTATTTTCCTCAATGCAGCCACCATTTGGGCAGCATCGCTTTGATATCCTCACGTAGAAAACGGTCGTCGATGAGTTCAATCACGCCGCGATCTTCGGGGGTGCGTATTAAGCGACCAGCCGCTTGTATGACTTTTTGCATGCCGGGGTAGAGGTAGGTGTAACGGTAGCCGTCGCCATAGCGCGCTTCCAATCGGGTACGCAAAACCTCGTGCAATTCGTCGTGGGGTGGTAGGCCTAAGGTGGCGACAAAAACCCCAATCAGTTTGTCACCAGGTAGATCGATACCTTCCGAAAATACGCCGCCCAATACTGCAAAGCCAACGCTGGGTGTGGTGTCGCTGGCATCCAAAATAAACTGTTCCCGCGCGGAAGGCGCCATTCCCGCACTTTGGCGAATTGTAGGGATATCTTGCTGCAGTTTGTTTAAACACGCGCACAGCGCATTGAGGTATTCAAAGCTGCTGAGGTAAACAAGGTAGTTGCCGGGTTGCGCCTTAAACTGCGTGGCGATGCGCGCGCTGATGGGTTCTAATGAGGCAAAGCGGTCGTCGCGGCGAGTGCTGATGTCAGTCACAAAGCGCAGCTCAATTTGCTCGCGCTGAAAGGGGCTTTCGATGTCTTTGAAGACGCTGGTTGCTGGCATGCCCAAGAGGTCTTGGTGGTAGCGGTTTGGCGACAGTGTTGCCGAAAATAACACGCAGCTATTGGCATCAAGAAAGCGCTGTTTTAAGTGGTCTGCGGGAATTAGGTTGTCGATTTTGAGTTTGGCACTGCCGCGTAAAATGGTGCCCGCTAGGGGCGACACGGTAAACTCTAAGGTGCAAAGTGAATGATCGGCAAAGGCGTCGGCGAGGCGCAGAAAGCCGAGCGCGGTAAACAGCACATACTGAATGTCGGCAGCAGTGTGGTGGTCGCTTAGGTAGTCGGTTATTGCTGCAATTAAACTGTATAAAGCGCTATTTAACTCTTCGGGTACGTCTGCTAAGAAGTAACGGTGTTCTACATCTGCTGCAGGGGTGTCGCTTAAAAAAGGCTTTATTAGCGTTTGCCATGCTTCTTCGAGATCCGCCAGCGGCTTTTGCAGTGGCGTTGGTGCCTTGCTGATGGTGTAAAGCATTTCCGCTTCGCTGAGCACAATGCTGTACATACCACGGGCGCGGTCGATAAGGTTGTGGGCTTCGTCAACTAGCGGTGCAACCTTCCATTCATTTTGCTTGGTCAGGCTGTGGAGTAGTGCGAATTGATCAAAGTAGTGGTTCACATCGCCGACGACAATATCACTCCAACGCGCCATTTCTTGGGCGAGAAAGTAGCGGCAAATAGAATGGTTACGGGCAATAGCGCGGAGCGCGGACTGATCTAAAAAACGTTGCTGAATGGCTTCTTCGCGGGCGTCGCTTAAACGGTCAAAAAAGTTTTTAGCCAGCGGGCAGGAGTCACCATGGCAGGCTTTGTCTGGGTGGTCGCAGGCGGCTTCGCGAGAGGAAAGCTCAAGTACGCGAATAGGGGGTGCTTCGAGTCCGCGTGGGGCTTCTCCGTCGACAGGGGCTTGCGCTTTGATAATGGTGCTCAGGCCGTCGAGCCCAAGTTTGCGCCCGGTATTGCGGCAGGTTAAAAAGAACAGGCGGTCTAAGCCAGTTTTTGGCATGGCCATCATTGCGGGGTATAAAACCCCAACGGTTTTACCTATGCCGGTAGGGGCTTGTAAGAGCAGCGGCACTGACGATGCAACCGCCATATATACATTGCGCGATAGATCGTGCTGGCCTGTGCGGAAATTCGCGTGAGGGAAGTTCAGCGCGGCGAGGGCGAGATCGCGCCGCTCGCGATGACGCTGTTCTTTTGTCGCCCACTGGGCATAGTCTCGGCATAAAACGCTGAGGTAGTTCCATAGCTCGTCGGCGCTAAATTCCAGCGTTTCGTGGGTTTCTTCCTCTTTGCGCACTTCAAAATAGGTCAAGCGAAGATTAATCGACTCGCGATTGTCGCGTCGGCAAAACAGCGCGCCATACACTTTTAACTGTGCCCAGTGCAGTGCGCGGCGGCCAGGGCCAATTCTGGCGACATTGCCGCGATGGGTTTTTATTTCTTCCAGAAAGCAATCTTGTTGCAGTGCGTAGTAACCGTCGACACGTCCGCTCGCAAACACGTCTTCGCATTCGCCTTTAAGTAGATACTCGGCTACGTAGGGATCGGGGCGTCGTTGCTGAACAGTAATATGGCCGACAATACCTTCTTCGGCGCTTGGTGCCGGGGTGTATTTAAACTCCAAGCTGCCGGTGCGGGCGGCAAATTCGCACAGTGATCTCACCGACACATTCATCATGGTGGGGTTATCCATTGCACTTGCGCGACCTCAATGGGAATGCCTGCAGCTAACATCGATTCTATCCATAGGGTTTGGTGGTCTTGCAGTCTATCGCCGGGGCCTTTGACTTCAACGAGTTTGTAGCTTTGCAGGCGACGGTCAAACACGCACAAGTCTGGCATGCCGCGGCGGTGATTGCGTAAATCCGCTAATAAGTGCGTTAAAATTGTTTTTAAGTGTGCTGCGGGGATCGTGGCGAGTGCGAGATCCAGCAGGGTTTCAGTTATCACCGGCCAGTGAACTAAGGAACAGGCAATACCGAATTTTTCTTGCCAGCAGTTTTTAATTAAAACCCGATACTCTCCAGAATCTAAGGTGGCGAGACGTGCCTCAATTTGAAGTTGTCGGCGTGCGCCAAAATCAGGCCGATAAAGATCGGCTGGACCGGCTTGGAAGGGGTGAAAGAAGGCGCCAGGTAAAGGCTCAAACAGCACCGGCCAAAACAGCAAGCCAAGGAGTCCGGTGAAGAGCCAGTTTTCGGTATAAAAGCCTTGCAGATAGTCCTCTTTGGTGAGGGCTTCTAGCGTGGCGAATTCGACGCGTTGGTCGGTCTCACAAAGCGAAAGTTCAATAAGAGGGAGAGTTTGCCTTTTGGGCTGTGAACGTGGCTTGCCCACTTTACGGCTCAGACGCCGCAAAATTCGCTGAAGATGAATACGTGTTTCTAGCCTGAAAGTTATTTGTAAATCCTGTTCTATGTCGTGAATGACGGCAGCAATATCGTCACTGTTCTTTTCGAGTACGCGATATAAGCGTACCTTGGCCTCATCTAAGACATTGCCGGTATAGAGTTCGATGGCCAGTGGAATATCACCTGCACGTTCGGCTTGTTGAGCTATCTGAAATTCCAGTCGCTGCCGTCGATATTCAAGCCAGGGGTTGCTTAATTGGCTTGGTAACAGGGGCAAGATGGTGCTGATATCAATTGCTTCCTGCAATGCTGTTTGGCAGTAATGCAATGCCAGGTAGCTATCGACATCCTCGCGACTGGCGAAGGCGCGAAATTGGGGCTCAAAGGCGACGGTTTCATAGCTTTGATGGCCAAGTTCGGTTAACACAAACTCTGACCAGTCTTGATGAAGATTACCGAAAAACATCAGGCGCATGCGATCGAATACGGCCATGCATTGCAGTGACACCAAGTTAAAGGGCGCCGCTGGCCACCAAAGGTCTAGAGAATTGGCGCCAGCAGCTAGCTCAAGGGCCTCAAGCGCCGACAGCAATTCCGATTTTTTAGCCGACTTCGGTAATGTACTACCCGTAGCGTGCAGTAGATTGAGGAGTTCATCGCGCCGGCAATGTTTATACAATTGTTCAATACTTATCTGAGCCTTGGTATCAATAAAACCCTGCTGACCGAGCTCATCTAAGGCGCTCTGGCTTGACGGAATCTCTTGGTATTCAAGTTTGTCACTGCGAAATATTTCACCCTTGCGAATAATCATTCTGGCCAACAGGGCTTGTGCTGGCATAGCGAGCTGCAGGAGTCGGTGGAGAACTTCTAGCTCCTCGGCTTTCAGCAAATCATGATGGTGAGCAGTGACCCAGCGCACTACGGCCTGGAGGTTTTTCAGGTAGTAGAGGGGATCGTCGAGCGAGGCCGGCGCAAGCGAATTGGCTGAGGGTGTGGCTTGCTCTAGCATCTGATGTGGTCGAGGGTGTTAGTCAGCTTCATGACCATATTGTTGTTTGAATAGGCGGTCGCGTCTATGTATTTTTCGATAACTGTGATTTAGAAAAGTATTGCGGATATGCCGTGATCACGTGTTCGAGCGAATGTAAATCTGTGCGGAATGCAAACCGGTAATCTCTGTCCGTGTTCTTGCTGGCATCGGGGCTTTTTTTCTGGGGACAAGGAGCATGGCATTGACAGCAAAAGCGAAGTCCATACTCCTTGAATGATAATAAAGCGGCTGACCGCTAGGCTGTAATGGCCTGATGTTGATTTAGGGTAATGGCATTGGCAATGTACTCGGCGTCGCGGCCAACGTGGTAAAACCGTCCTGAGCCCCAAGTGTTCATCCAGTTGAGGCCGAGGAAATACAGCCCGCGCTCAGGGCTAATGCCACGGTTTTGCAGGGGATTACCTTTTTCATTAAAAACTCCCAGCTTTAGCCAGCTGTAATCGGTGGTAAAACCTGTTGCCCATACCACAGCGCTTATCTTGCCGTGATTCATGTCGATTTGAGCGCAGTGGGCTGGTAGGTAGTTGCTGTGAATATTTTCATCAGCGGGAGCGTCAATTTTATTTTCTTGAATATATCGCTCTATGCTATCGCGAATACGGGCAGCGACCTTATCAGCGTAGGCAAGGTTGTTGGCGAGATCATCATTGAATTCAATAATACCATCGCGACAATGTTTTAAGCGTCCATACAGATGCATTCCCTGCTCGGCAAAAACCCGTAAATTGATGTCGCGGCCACCATCGCGGCCAGTGACATAGTGGTTGGTCGCGTGAGGTGCGTTGGCGCCTTCAGGGTGTTTGTCAATGGTAGTTTCGTAGTAGTGCATTTCATCTAACCAGTTGACCACATCTTTGCCGCGGTAGCGTCGATTGACACGAGGTGCGGTGCCAACACACAGGTGTACGGTGCGGCCTTTTAAATGCAGGTCTTCAGCAATTTGGCTGCCTGATTGCCCGGTGCCAACGACCATTACCTCACCTTCAGGCAGCTGCTCTGCATTGCGGTAGTTACTGGAGTGGATGTGCTGTATGTGATCTGGCATAGCCGCAGCTTGGGGCAGTATGTGGGGTTTGTGGTAGCTGCCGCAGGCCACGATGACATGATCGGCACTGTAGTTTTGTTTTGGCGTAGTGATATAAAAGCGGTTGCCACGTTTTTCTACTGAGGTAGCCGGACTGTTGAAACGCACTGGCGCCTTGCTGTGCTCATAGTACATGTCGAGATATTCAATAATTTCATCTTTGACCATAAAACCGTTGGGGTCGTCACCTTGGTAGTGCATGCCCGGTAACTGACACTGCCAGTTAGGCGTAACCAAGCAGAAACTGTCCCAACGCTGGCGTCGCCAATTAGGTGCAATACAGTCGGATTTTTCCAATACAAGGTGATCGATCTGTTGCTGACTTAAGCAGTAGCTCATAGCGAGTCCAGCTTGGCCCGCACCGATGATAATGCTGCTGTAATGGAGAGTGTCTGGGTTTGTCATGATGTCATCCGGTATACAATTAAGAGTGAAAAAAATGCTTTAGCGCAGTTCAATAACGGCAACGGTGCCTTCAATATTGCGTTCGCGCAGTGTCTTGAGTTTGCGCTGAAGTTTTTCCAATTCGGCGCTAGATGCACTGCAGGCAAAGCCATAGCGCTGGCGAACACGCTCTGAGGCTTGAGTCATGGTGTGTTGGCAAAGCTCGGCAAACTCTGCTTGGCTATAGCTGACGCCAGCTTTTAGGTATTGGTGGACAATGGTCGATGGCGAATAATATTCGCGGGTTTCGCCATCTGGCCAGCTCACGGTGAAATTGACGGCGGGCATAATGCGCCTCCCATATTGGTTAATTGTTCTGATTTAAGATCCCAGAAAACGCCACGACTGCCACCGTAGTCCAGCTCAATACAAGCGCTGTCATTGATGCTGCCAACAGGTGTGCAGCTGAGGTGGCTGTGTTGGAAAAATTGGATTAGCGGAGTGACTTGCTCGGCCTCCACTGCAAGCAGAAAGCCAAAGCTTTGAAAGGCCTGCAACCATCGTGATAAATCACCCTGTGGGCGCGGGATCGCGTTGAGGTCCAAGGTGGCACCACAAGCGGTAAGTTCTAACATCATAATCAAGGTGCCGAGAATGCCACCATTGCTAATGTCCTTGGCAGCCACCGCTAATCCGCGCTCAGCCAGTTCGGCGGGTATTTGCCACTGATTGCGAATCTGTTCAGGGCTTTTACCACCGACACAGCCCCAGTAGGGGAGGTCGCCGTGCCACCTGCCATTCAGATCACTGAGAATGAACAACCGTTGCCCAGGGCGCAGGTGATGGCATGATAGTAACTTGCTGGCGTAGCCCGTTATGGCCACCGCAAGGCTCGGTGTGTGCGCGGGGCTGATACTGCTGTGGCCCCCGGCAAAGTGCAGGCCAAACACGTCGCAAGCGCGCTTAATATGATGCATTAAAATTTGGCTGGACTCGTCGTCATGGTGCCAGAAGGCATTGACGATGGCCGTGGCGCGACCACCCATGGCGGCAATATCACTGACGTTTACCATGACCGAGGACCAGCCTGCGGCCTTTGGGTCTTTAGCAACAAAATCAGGCAGCATGCCTTCCATGGCAAGTAATTGGTAACCGCCCGGGCAGGGGAGTGCCGCGCAGTCGTCGCCGGGTTGGGCGTAACGTGCCTTAAGGTCAGTGGCTGAGGTGCTGGGCAGCATTGCCGCAGCGTGACGAATTGCGCGCTTGGCCTTTATTTCTGGCAGCTCGCGATGTTTGCTAATTAATGTCGCAAGCTTGGCATCCGTCACTGTGCGGTCAATTGTAAACGAGGGGCGGCGGTTTAGTGGTCTCATGCCCAAGTCCTCTCAGCATGGGGCAGTGCTGGTGCTGGCATAGTGGCAAGTGGGTAGGCTGACAAGTCGGCGCGCATGCGTTTATGGGGGTGGCCGGCGATGCTGATATCACCCATTTCAGCCCAGTGCAGACCACTGAAATAGCGTACGTTTTGGCGTTGAACAAAGGCGTGGAAGTGCTGGCAGCCAAGTTGTTTGGCGCGGCTCACCGCCGTGTTAATTAATGCTTTACCGATCTGGCTATGGCCGCGATACTCCTTGGCAACACAGAGTCGGCCACCAAACCACAGCTCTGGGTAGTTTGGATCGTCGCGCTGAAAAATCCGCACCGCGCCCACGACGTCGTCAGTCATGCCGCAGTTGCTGGCCAGCGCGACGATAGCCGTGGCGCGAAAATCTTCGGCGTCCTGCTCGTGACTGAGTAGTTGTTGCTCGTCGCTAAATACGCGTTGGCGAAGGGCAAAATAACGCTGTCGCTCCCAGTTGCTGGAGGTGAGTTTGACCTGAACCTGTGTTGCTCGAAAGCCCCGAAAAGCTTGGTCGTCAAAGGCGTAGCGCAGAACGTGCTTAGGCATGTGCGGTTTCCTCAGCGTGGTTTGCCAAGGGCATTGGCGCGGGCGTTTGTTCATACTGTTTTAAGCTGGAGCAGGCCCCGCATTTGGCGCAGCCCGCCTTGAGCTGACTTGACGTCATGCCGCTCGCAGCGAGCGCAGGGCCTAGCACCGAAAAAATGCGATCAAGCATCGCGCCATCAGGTGTCGGGTGGTTTTGAAGCGGCGTTCCGGCTACTGGTACAAAGGGCACCACAAAGGGGTATACGCCCATGTCGATCAATTTCAGCCCCATGGCAAGGATTTCGTCTTCAGTGTCACCGAGCCCTGCCAGTATGTAGGTGCTTACATTGCCGCGCCCAAATAGTGCTACTGCCGTTTTAAAAGCGGACATATACCGGCTCAAGGGGACACTGGCTTTGCCCGGCATAATGGCTTTGCGCACGCGGTCGCTGACAGCCTCAAGATGCATGCCGAGTGCATCTGCCCCCGCCGCTTTGAGGCGATGGAGCCAAATGTCGTCAGCAGGGGGTTCGCACTGAACTTGAATTGGAATGCCAACCGCCGCCTTAACTGCAATAACAGATGCCACTAATACTGCCGCGCCACGATCATTGCTCTGGGGCGTGCCGGTGGTCATGATCATCTGACTGATACCGTCGAGTTCAACGGCGGCTTTGGCCACTTCAGCCAATTGGGCTGGTGATTTGTGGGCAATGGTTTTACCCGCGGCGAGGGACTCTTCAATCGCGCAGAACTGGCAAGAGGTGTCGCGGTTGCGATAGCGCACACAGGTTTGCATAACGGTGGTGGCGAGCACGTCTTTACTGTGGAGGGTCGCGATTTTGGAATAGGGCACACCCTCCGCTGTGCTGAGCGCATAGAAACGAGGTGTGCCCGGCGCGGTGGCTTTTGCGATTAAGTTTCCTTGATCAAAAATCATGACCTCGCCACTGTGCTGATCGAGTTTGGCACTGAACGGAGAGGATCGTTGTTGACCTGAGTCTTGGTGCTTGGCGATCGGAATCATCGTGGTGTCGCCGTCAAAACTTAGCGCCTTGTGGTCAGTTGGGCCGGCGCCACCATTGCGCGCGAGACCTAGTGCATCGCTATTCAGCCAGTGCATACCGCGACTCTGTAATTGGCTGAGTTGCGCGCCACTTAATTGTCCGGTTTTTTGCGTCATGATGAGCCTCCTTTAGACCGTTGTTGGCACTGTATCTTGGTGAGACGTGTCACTAGCGGTGGCCGTGACTAGGCGCTGATCGCTCATGGCGTGGGTGTGCGGGCGCGGGGTTTTATCGATGAGCAAGCTGAGAAGCTCGGGGCGACTGTAATGCCCAACGGAATCCATCATGCGTTTGCGCTTGGCAATAAGGCTTTTGTCTAAGCTTGCAATACAGGCGCCTTCGCCGCTTTCGCTGCGCAGGGTTTCGCCAAGTAGTCTGCCCTCGGGTGAGACTATGGCAGTAAAACAACCGCCGCTAATGGCAGACAGTGGACCGCCAGTGTCGTCAACTATCTGTTGCTGCTGTTCAGGGCTTAGCCAGCTGGTTGCATTTATCACAAAGCAACCGGACTCCAAGGCATGATGACGAATGGTGACCTCGATTTGCTCCGCGAAAATTTCGCCAACCAATGAGCCGGGAAACATCGCAACATGGAATTCTTCGTGATCGGCCATTAAGGCATAGCGCGCCAGCGGGTTGTAGTGCTCCCAGCATGCCAGTGAACCAACGCGACCAATCGCGGTATCCACGGCAGCAAGACCGGAGCCATCTCCTTGCCCCCATACCATGCGCTCGTGATAAGTCGGCGTAATTTTGCGTCGGTGTTGTACCAAACTACCGTCGCTATCAAACAGAAGCTGTGCGTTGTAGAGGGTTTGGCCGTCGAGTTCATTGACGCCGATTGATACCACCATGCCAGCTTTGGCAGCGGCTGCGCCAATACGCTCGGTGTGGATGGACGGAACCACCACGGCTTCGCGCATTAACATAAGGTGTTGTTTGCCCATGGCAACGGGTGCCTGAACAAAGGAGAAATAGGGGTAGTAAGGCACTACTGTTTCAGGGAAAACTGCGAGTTGCACGCCCTGCTTGCCAAGATCGGCAATCCAATTGCAAATTTTGTTAACCGTGCCTTCGCAGGAGTAAAGTACGGGGCTGCATTGCACTGCTGCGGCGAGTATTTCGCTCATAGTGATCCCTATTTATTGAGTCTGCGTGTAAAGCGCGAGGTTTGTCAGCCCCTCGCCAGCGCAGTGCGCTGCGAGGGGCTGGGCACTTAGGCTGTCCAAGTGTGAACGGTAAACGCCTTTTCTCTGGCCATAAGCAATTGCAGGTCCATGACATCCAGGGGGTTGATGGGACGAATGCCTTCTATCAATGCTTTTTCGGTTTGCCCGTAAAGCGCTTGCAGGGCAAAGCGACAGGCGTAAACTTCACCGCCTTCTTCCATAAAGGCTTTGAGCTGGTTGTTGCACGCTAAGTGGCCTGGGAATGCTTCTGCGCCAAGGGTGGGGAAACCACGCTGTACGCCCAATTGCACACCGGGGCCGTAAAGTAGAATTTTGGTTTCAAAGCCTTTGCGCAATAAGCGCTTGGCCTGCAGTAGGTTAACAAGGCCGATAGAGCCCTCAAAGGCAATCGTGTGAAACGTGAGTAGGGCTTTTGCACCCGGTTCTGCCTGTACGTCTTCAAACACTTTCTCTTCGTAATCGACCAAAAAGTCGCCGTCTTTGTAATGGGGCGTTTCCACTGTAGGCATTGTAGATTCCTCGTAAATAATTGTGAGCTTGCGGTGGACAGCGTAGGGGCTTGGTTAATACCAGCTTCCTATCGCTACCTGATGTGACTAGAGCGAAAGCTGTACCAATACCGTCGTAAAAAGTTGAGTAAATGCTGACTTTATTATTTTGTTCATTTAAAACAATGTCTTAACTATTCAATTTATAACGAAATTACTTATTTTGGCATCGCCAAGTCGCAAGCTTTTAACAACGCATTTGCAGATATATACGCAAAAGAGTAGTCAAAAAATACGCAATTGCGTAGAGTGGTGTTTGCATAATGACTGAGGCAGATCATGTTTGATCTTATGGATTCCAATGACGAGTGGGGAAAGCTGGCGTACTGGATGCGCAATGCCGCATTTGAGCAATGCCCAGAACCGCTGATGGTCTTAGACCCCGTTAATAACCGCTATGTCGATTGCAATATTGCTGCCACCAACTTACTTGGTTATAGCCGCCAAGAAATTTTGCGCATGCCAATATCGGCCATTCACGGTCAGGAACTTGGTCAATTGATTGTGTTTACTGAGCAGGTGCTTGCTCAGGGGCAGGCGTGGAGTAACCGTATTTCCTGCCGCTTAAAAAATGAACTGCGCATACCGGTAGAGCTCTCGGGTGCCCGGGCCATTATTAAACGACAGGAATACCTCGTGGTCGCGATGCACGATGTGTCATCGACCGAGCGCAGCCGTGATCAAGCTGAAGCGGATAGGTTGGTTCGTGGCGGCTTGCTAGAGTGGAAGCATCTACAAAGTGTTTTTCAGCAGGGTGAGCGTGAAAATTTCTTGATGCTGACCTCCGTCGGGGATGGGATTTACTGTGTTGATACCGATGGTCTTTGCACTTTTATGAACCCCGCAGGTATGCGCTTATTTGGCCGCAGCGACAGCGATGTACTCGGTCACAATGTCCATTATGTTCATCATCATACCCATGGCGATGGCAGTCACTACCCAGTAGAAGAGTGCCCGATTTACGCGGCAATTCGCGACGGCGTTGTTCATGAGGGTTGCCAAGAAGTGTTCTGGAAGCATGATGGCACGCCATTTCCGGTCGAATTCACCAGTACTCCAATTATTCAAGACAGTAAAATCATTGGCGCAGTGGTGGTGTTTCGCGATATCAGTGGGCGACTGCGCACTGAGCAACAATTGCACGAAGCGCTAGAGGAGCTTGAAGAGCTTAAGTCGCGACTCGAAGACGAGAACGCCTACTTGCAGCAGGAGTTTCTGATCGAGCAACGCTATAGCGGAATTATTGGTGAAAGTGCCGTGGTTCGCCGTTTGCTGGAACAGATTGATATGGTCGCGCAAACCGACGCCAATGTGCTGATTACTGGAGAGTCCGGTACCGGCAAAGAGCTAATCGCGCGAGCGATCCATGAGGCAAGTGCGCGCCGCGACAAACCCATGATTCGGGTGAATTGCGCAGCGATACCCGCTGAGTTATTTGAGAGCGAGTTTTTTGGTCATATTCGCGGCGCATTTACCGGCGCGGTGCGGGACCGAATTGGGCGATTTGAATTGGCCAATGGCGGCACCTTATTCCTAGACGAGGTTGGCGAGATACCTCTTGAGCTGCAAAGTAAGTTGCTGCGGGTGCTGCAAGAAGGCCAGCTTGAGCGAGTGGGCGAGGAACGTACCCGCGACGTCAATGTGCGGGTGATCGCCGCAACCAATAAAGATCTCCAGCTAGAGGCAAAGCGTCAGCGTTTCCGTGAAGATCTGTATTTCCGCCTTAATGTTTTTCCAATTCACTCGCCGCCGTTGCGTGAGCGCGGCAGTGATATTGTGGTGTTGGCGAGTCATTTTTTAGAGCAGGCCTGTCAAAAGTTTGGCCAAGAAAATACCCGCTTACGCCAAGCAGATCTGCGTCAATTGCAGCAATATCCCTGGCCGGGGAATATACGTGAATTGCAAAATGTTATGGAGCGGGCGGCCATCACGTCTCGCAATGGGCGCGCGCTTATCGATTTACCGGTTAACGAAAACGCGCCGAATTTAACCGCCGAAAGTGGTGGCAATAGCGTAGTGATTTTGTCTGATGATGAAATGCAGGCAAAGCTGCGCAGCAATATGCTGGCGGCGCTTGAGCAGACAGATTGGAAACTGTTTGGGGAGGATGGTGCCGCCGCTTTATTAGGCATGAAACCGACAACCTTGGCATCACGTATCAAACGGATGGGTTTAAACGGCCGTAAATAGCGCTTGGCTACTGCTCTGTTGACCGGGCTGGGCTTGGCCTGTGTGCTATATAATGATCTAATTGAGGGGTGATTTATGCCGATGTTTGCAGTTGATTATGTCGTTGCTTAACGGCAAAGTGCCGATTTCGGTAGTGAGTACAGCAACTTACTAAGATAAGAAAACGCTAATTTTTAAAGCGTAGGCAATACCGTGGTTTTCTAAAGGATTTTCATGACACATTTTCTCAAGCCCTATGAGCGCAGTTGGTTGATGTTGGGCTCAAAGTCGACGCCAATGCACTTGGGCGCACTGTTGATATTTAAACTCCCAGCGCGAGGCGCCAAAAGCTATATTAGTAATTTGATTACTATGTTGCGGGCGCAGAATACCGTTGTGGCGCCGTGGAATTACACCTTGGTAAAAGGGCTGCGACCCAGTTGGTCAGAAACTGCTGAGGTCGACCTCGACTACCATGTTAGGCATATTGCCTTGCCGGAACCGGGTGGTGAGCGGGAGTTGGGAGGCTTGGTGTCGCGTTTACATAGCCACACCTTAGACATGCAGCGGCCACTGTGGGAGTGTCACCTTATTGAAGGGTTGAGTGACGGCCGTTTCGCGCTGTTTATAAAAATGCACCACTCGCTTACAGATACCAGTGGGTTTATCAGGCTATTAACCTCTTGGTTAAGTCCCTCTAAATCGGCTCAGCTCAGCGCGGCGCCGTGGGCGACGCCCTCCGCGGCAGACATCAACCATGACAGCTGGACGCAACCCTTAATCGAAAATGCTCTGAATCCTAAGCAGGCATTGCAGTCTGGGCTTGCCATGGGCGGGGCTTTCACCCGTTTGTTGCGCAGCAGTGCAAGACCAGGGCTTAAGCGTCCGTATCAAGCGCCACGTTCGCCGCTCAATGTTAAAATTGGGCCGTCACGACGCTTGGCAACACAGCAATACTCCCTCGCGCGCTTGTCGACCTTGGCAGAGGCGAGTTCCAGTTCCCTTGAAAGCCTCATTTTATACCTCTGCGCCACAGCGCTGCGGCGATTTTTTAAAGAGTATAACGCGCTACCTGATGCGCCATTGATCGCGGCTGTTCCCCGTCGTCCGGGCAGTGATAACGGTGCGACAATCGAATTGGTAAGCTTGGCGAGTGATATTGCTGATCCGGTAAGACGGCTGGCAGCAATCAATCAATCTTATCTCGCCGCTAAGTCGCACATTGCGGAAGTGCCCGACGGACTTCAGTGGCTTTATACCGGCATCACCGCCATGCCGTATTTGTTGGGGCAGTTAAGTGGCGCCAGCGCATTTGTGCCGGCAATGTTTAATATCAGTATTCACAGTGAGCAAGGACCGGAAGCGGCTCAGTACTGTAACGGCGCTGAGCTTTTGGATTTGTATCCTATGTTTCCCCTTGCGCAAGACGGGGCCTTAAGTATTACCTGTTTGTATTATGCCGGTGACGCGCATATTGGTATTTGCGGTGCGCGAGAAACCTTGCCGAGTTTGCAACGTTTGGCATTGTATATGGAGCAAGCATTAATAGGTCTAGAGTCAATACTTATCGACGGGGAAACCGCATGAGCGAACGCAAATTAAGTCGCAGGCTTCGCGAACAAAGCTTGGTAGTTAATCAGCGTTTAACCAGCGCGATAGACAATGGTTTTGACTGGCTGTTTCGGCGTGATCGTTTAATTAAATCGGGGCGCACTTGGTTTGAGCTTGTGCACGACGGCGACCCAATGGCGGTGCGCTACTACGAATTGCCTGATGAAAAAGACATCCAGTTGGTTGACGGCAGTCGCATGGAAATTGAACGGCGCCAATTTGCAGTGCCGCTTGTACTGGTGCCACCACTTGGGGTGACCACCGAGACCTTTGATTTAATGCCCCAGCGCAGTCTGGTGCGCTATATGGTGGCTCGTGGCTTTAAAGTTTATTTGATCGATTGGGGGCGTCCAAATAAAGCGCATGCGCACTTGGGTTTAAGTGATTACGCCGATGAAATGTTTGGCACCGCCTTGGCTAAAATTCGCGCGCACTCGGGCAGTAAAGATGTTTCCTTGATGGGCTGGTGTATGGGCGGTTTGCTAAGTTTGCTGCACCAGGGCCTGGCGCAAGACCCGCATATTCGCAACATTGTCACCATCGCCAGCCCAATAGACTTGCGGGGCGGCGGTATTATCGCCGGCGTTGCGCAAACCCTGAACGGCCCCGCTCAGCTGGTGCGTAAATACAGTGATTTCCGTTTAAATTTGCTCAAGCCTGCACTAACCCACTCGCCGGGTTGGCTAACTACAGTCACCTTTAAGTTAACGGACCCAATAGGCAGTGTAACCACCTACTGGGATTTGTTAACGGGGATAGCCGATCGTGCCTTTGTTGAGTCGCACTCTACAACGTCGGACTACCTGAATAATATGTTGATGTATCCGGGTGGCGTGGTGCGCGAAATGGCGATATCGGTGGGTGTCGACAATAAGCTAGCGGCAGGGAAAATTGAGATTGGCGATAAGCTGGCCGAGCTCGATAAAATTACTTCGTCGCTATTGTCCTTCGCCGGTGAAACCGACGTCTTGGTGCCGCCTAAAATCGCTGAGAAAATTATCGACGTTGTCGCCTCCAAGGAAAAAATATTCCGCACGGCGCCCGGTGGGCATATGGGGGTAATTCTTGGCAGCAATGCGCAAAGAGCCGTGTGGGCGCAAAGTGCCGACTGGCTGAGTTTGCGTTCATCTGCGGTGTAAATACCGCACGCGGGTTAAATTTTTCCGAATAGGATATTTAATTTCGCTGTGCTACTTTAGCGGCTCAAAAATAATAATTAGAGGCCGCTGTGGACGTTGCAGTCAAGGAAAAACACATACCGGGCGAGGCGGGGATCTGGATCTTTGTGCTGGGTGATATGTTTGTCTTTGGTCTGTTCTTTGTGACCTTCGCTTATTATCGCAGTTTAGATATTGCTTTATTTCAACAGTCGCAAGTCAAACTGAATCTAAACTGGGGTGCATTAAACACGGTTTTGTTGCTAACCAGTTCGTGGTTTGTGGTGGTTGGCATGAGTGCGATTCGGCAGGGTATTAGGCGCATGGCGCGTGTATGTCTGGCGCTGGCGTGGCTATGCGGGCTCGGTTTTGGCGTGGTTAAATTTTTTGAGTACGGCGAAAAAATCAGTCACGGCATTACCCTGACCACCAATGATTTTTTCATGTATTACTACATTCTCACCGGTATTCATTTTCTGCATTTGCTTATTGGTATGGGCGTGTTGAGCTATATGATTTTGCGTCTAGGTCGAAATAACACCCTCGCAAAAGATTTACCGGTGCTAGAAAGCGGCGCGACCTACTGGCATATGGTTGACCTGCTATGGATTATTCTTTTTTCCATCCTCTATTTGATTCATTAATATGAAATCAATCTTGCTGCAGACTAATACCGCCATTTGGGCCTTGCTGGCTCTGGCGACCGCATTGACCTGGTATATGGGCAGCGACGCCACACTGAATATGCCTGCGATCATGTTGCTGATCGCATTTTTTAAAACACGCTTGGTCATTATGCATTTTATGGAAGTGAATCAGGCGCCCATTGCACTTCGCCTTGCTGGCGAGACTTGGGGAATCGTGTGCTGTGCGGCGCTGATTTTTTTGTATTCATAAACTTGGCTTTTTATATTGTAGATAGTATTGATTTACATCCCGTCATTTAGCCCCGCAATAAAATTTAACGCTTTGCAGACGGTTACCTTTCGGCTTTGCCTATGGCGCAATAAACGCTATATTTCTGCAACGCTAGGGATTATGTTCAGATTTAAACTGGCGGTATACAAGTTTATTCAAGGGATGAATTACGTGAGTGATGAGTGTTGGTTTCTGCATGTCCCAAGGGTGAGGGGCTGAAAATATGAACGTCTTGGTTGTTGGCGGCAGTGGTGCAACTGGCCGCTTGCTCGTGCGACAGTTATTGAACGGTGGGCTATCCGTTACAGCGATCGTGAGGTCTCCTGAGAAATTTATCGAGATCCTGGGGCCACAGGAGCACTTGTCAGTAGTGAGCGCTGCAGTGTTGGATTTGAGCGATGAGGAACTTGTTCAGTATGTGGGCGAATGCGAAGCGGTTGCCTCGTGTTTGGGGCACACCTTGAGCCTCAAAGGGGTTTATGGCCATCCTCGGCGTCTGGTGAGTGATGCTACTCGGCGTCTGTGCAAGGCGATAACAGCGAGCAAGCCTAAGAAGCCAGTGAAATTTGTGCTCATGAATTCGACCGGCTGCCGCAATCATGATTTGGCAGAAGTGGTATCGTTGGCAGAAAGCGGGGTTGTCGGCTTGCTCCGGTGGCTTGTTCCGCCGCATGCAGATAATGAACAAGCGGCAGCATACCTGCGCAGCCACATCGGCCTAAATGACGCATGCATTGAATGGTGTGTTGTCCGTCCCGACAGTCTGGTCGATATCGACGACGTTTCGAAATATGAAATACATCCATCACCGATCAGAAGTGCGATATTTAATTCGGGCAAGACGAGTCGAATCAACGTTGCTCACTTTATGGCTGAGCTGATCACTAATGACGCGGTGTGGAAAGCATGGAAGGGAGCAACACCGGTTATTTATAATGTTGAAGAATAAATTACTGAAATGCAGATAATCCACAAGGTGTAGCATTGCTCCTATCTGTTCGTAGCATCAAAGAGAATCTCGTTTTATGCCAGAACCCGATCTAGATAAAATTAAAGCCTTTGCATCGCCAAACGATTTTGGTCAATGGCTTGAAGAAAATCATGCCACTGCAAGTGAATTGTGGGTGAAGATATTTAAAATAAAATCAGGTATGCCCAGTGTGACTTGGGACCAAGTTGTCATTGAAGCCTTATGCTGGGGCTGGATTGATGGTGTTAAAAAGTCATTGGATGAGGAAACCTATCTACAGCGGGTAACGCCAAGGAAAGCGCGTAGCAAATGGTCGAAAAGGAATACTGAGCATGTCGAGCGCTTAATCAGCGAAGGCCGGATGACGGAAGCGGGGCTTGTACATGTTCGTGCTGCCAAATTAGATGGCCGATGGGCGGCGGCCTATACCGTGAGTGAAATGGAAGTACCTACAGATTTTCTTGATGCGCTAAGCTTAAAGCCAAAAGCAAAGCAATTTTATGACACGCTCACTAAATCGAGCCGTTCTGTCATTGCGCGCGGATTATTAGATGCAAAGAGGCCTGAAACGAGGCTGAGACGATTTCAGAATTTTTTAGACATGCTCGGCCGAAATGAAAAGCCGGGCTGAGGTGCTCAGGCCTTAGCGACAACAAATAACAATACAAAGGCACACAAATAGTCCTAGTGTCACAACAAGTGGCAGCTTCTCACGTCGTCATTCTGAACACGCTTCAGAAGCCAAAACCCCTGAAGTAATTCACGACAGCCCAATAAGATGGCAGATCTATAAACAAGGGCGTTCAATGCAATACGCTACGTTTTGACTGAATAACTCCGCAGCCCTGCCAAGTGAGAAAGACCTCCTTCAATGTCTTGCAATTTCAAGCGATCCCCATTATTCGAATTTTCGATGAGGCAAAGGCGAGGGCGTTTTACCTGAAATTCCTCGGTATGGCGTTGGATTACCATGCACCTCGTCGCCTTTCGAGATCGACATTAAGTGGCGTCCGTCTTTTACTAGGTCAGCAAATTCGGACTTAGTTTAATACACCAAGTCAATGTTGCCTCTGTGGGTAATGGCTTAACTAGTCTATAAATTTAACGCTCTGACTACTGATCTATCAGCTCGCCGTTGCAGCACAGCGTAAAAAAGCCGATAGTAATAGTATTCCATCATCGCTTTGCTACAGGATAACAATAATGAGTAATGAGAGTGCTTCAGTCGGTGTTCGTCGTCTAGGCCGGGTTTTGTATATCACCCTGAGTCGACCCGCGCTGAAAAACGCGATAAACGAGGACATGATCACCACCTTGTATCGCAATCTGCGTGACGCAGCGCAAGATGACAGCGTAGGTGCTGTTGTGCTGGAAGGTGCTGGCGACGCGTTCTGCGCCGGGGCAGATATTAAAAATCTAGCATTGGGTGCCGAGCATACCCGCAAATACTCTACTGAGGTGTTGTTGCGTGTGGGCGCCGAGGCGGCGATGTTATTGCACGAAATGCCCAAACCGACCATTGCCATGATCCGTGGCCCAGCTATGGGGGGCGGTTTGTCGCTGGCGCTGGCCTGCGACTTCAGGGTCGCAGACAGCACGGCCAGTCTGGGCTATGCCCACACAAAAATTGCGTTGTCTGGCGACTTTGCTGCCGCCTATTTTTTGAGTAAGTGGATGGGCGCGGGTAAAGCGCGGGAATTTTGTTTGTTAAATCCGGTCTATGGCGCGCAGGAAGCTTTTACTAGTGGCTTGTTGAGCAAGGTCTGCGATGACGCTGAGCTAGAAGCCGATGTGGCGTGCTTGGCCAAGCGCTTGGCGGAGGGGCCGACCAATGCACTGGCCTGCATTAAAGCCAATCTTAAAAACGCGGAAGAAATGAGCTGCGAAAGCTATATTGCCGAGGAGATTAAAAACTTCCAGCGTTGCCGTAATAGCGGTGAACACAAAGAGGCACTCTCTGCATTTTTAGAGAAGCGCGAGCCTAATTTTCCGCGCCAAGCGCAGGCTTAAGCCGCTAGGGAATCATTTTTTCTCAAGTAATACCCGCGTCTGATCGTAAGTCGCGGGTATTTTTTGTCCGTTACAGGTTTGTCATTAGTGAAAACTACGATTAGTCGGCTATCTATTTAATCTAATTTGATGGAAAACTTCAGCCTATTTTGGTGGGGTAGGTTCATATAAGGGATAAAAATAGCAAATTACCCCGTTTTTTAGAATAGCCAAGTCAGCACCTTGTGCGATTTGGGGCTGATTAAAATAATTTCTTCTCTGACCTAGGTCTAGACTCCTATTAAAGACACTGCGTTGTTAATAATAGGAAGGTTCCCACATGGCCCTGTCTAAATCTGCGTTAGCCATTTCCCTAGATGATAAGTATCGCTTAGATAGCACTCGAGCCTATATGACCGGTATCGAGGCTTTGGTTCGGCTGCCTATGCTTCAGCATCAGCGTGACTTGGAGCGCGGTTTAAATACGGCAGGTTTTATATCGGGTTATCGCGGTTCACCGTTGGGAAATTTGGATCAGGCGCTGTGGCAGGCTAGGCCCTATCTCGATAAACACCAAATTCAGTTTGTCCCCGGCATAAATGAAGATATGGCGGCGACAGCGGTGCGTGGCAGCCAAGAAGTGGGCTTGTTTCCCGGTGCTAAGTACGACGGTGTATTTGGTATGTGGTACGGCAAAGGTCCGGGGGTTGATCGCAGCATGGATGTGATCAAACACGCTAACGCGGTGGGTACATCGCGCTTCGGGGGCGTGTTAGCGGTAGCGGGAGATGATCACGCCGCCAAGTCCTCGACTTTACCCCATCAGTCAGAGCATATGTTTATGGGGGCCTCAATCCCGGTTTTGGCGCCCGCCAATGTGCAGGAGGTTTTGGATCTCGGTATTTTTGGCTGGGAGCTATCGCGCTACGCGGGGTGCTGGGTTGGCTTTAAGGCGATAACCGAGAATATGGACTCGGCCATATCGGCGGTGATTGATGCGCACCGGGTTAATATTGTTTTGCCTGATGATTTTGCGATGCCGGAAGACGGCGTTCACGCGCGCTGGCCAGATTCACCACTGGCACAGGAGCGACGTTTAAATAAGTACAAAATTTACGCGGCGCGGGCGTTTGCGCGAGCGAATAATCTTAATCGCATTGTTATCGACAGCCCCAAGGCTCGGCTTGGTATTGTGACCAGTGGCAAGGCCTATCTGGATGTACTGCAGGCGCTAGAGGATCTGGGTATTGATCAGCAGCAGGCCGCCGCTATTGGCTTGCGCGTCTACAAGGTTGCAATGCCTTGGCCCTTGGAGCCAGAGGCCACCCATGAATTTGCTCGGGGCTTGGAAGAAATACTGGTTGTTGAAGAAAAACGATCCATTATTGAAGACCAGATTACTGGGCAATTGTACAACTGGCCGGTAGAAGACCGCCCTCGTGTAATAGGTGAATTTGATGAGCAAGGGGCAGATTTATTACCCAATCTCAGTGAGCTGACGCCGGCGATGGTCGCCAGAGCGATCGCCTCGCGAATCCGCCGTTTTTATAAAAGTGCGGAAATTGAAAAGCGCCTTAATTTCTACAGGCAAAAAGAGCAATCGATTGCGAATAAACAGGGCGTGATTAATCGCACCCCGCATTATTGTTCGGGCTGCCCTCATAACACCTCTACGCAAGTGCCAGAAGGCAGTATCGCCTTAGGCGGTATTGGTTGTCACTATATGAGTACGTGGATGCCGTCGCGTCCCGCTATCACTTTTACGCAAATGGGCGGCGAAGGCGTAACCTGGGTAGGGCAGGCTGCGTTTACTGAGAACAAGCACGTATTTCAAAACCTTGGCGATGGCACTTATTTTCATTCGGGCAGTTTGGCTATTCGTCAATCGGTGGCGGCAAAGGTCAACATCACCTACAAAATTCTCTATAACGATGCAGTTGCGATGACGGGTGGCCAGCCTATTGACGGCACGCTGTCAGTGGATCAATTAATTTTACAGCTGCGTGGCGAGGGCATTAAGCGCATTGCGCTGGTGTCTGATCATCCCGAGTATTACGACGCCCCGAGCGACAATGGACTAACGATAAATCATCGCGATGATTTGCTCAGCATTGAAGAAGAGTTGCGTGAGGTCGAGGGTGTGTCGGTGCTGATCTATGAACAAACCTGTGCAGCTGAAAAACGTCGTCGCCGCAAAAAAGGCACGATGATCGACCCCAATCGTCGTATTTTTATAAACGACGCCGTGTGTGAAGGTTGCGGTGACTGTGGGCAAAAATCCAATTGCCTGTCGGTTTTGCCAAAAGAAACGGAGCTGGGCCGTAAACGCCAAATCGACCAAAGTGCATGTAATAAAGACTATTCTTGCGTCAACGGTTTTTGTCCGAGTTTTGTGTCGGTGATTGGCGGCGGACTTAAAAAACGCAGTGTTAATAGCGCCAGTAGCGACGGATTTGCCGACCTCGCTGATCCGGAGTTAGCTGCATTGAACACCCCATGGAATTTAGTCGTCACCGGAGTTGGCGGTACTGGGGTACTGACCATAACCGCAGTTTTGGCGATGGCGGCACACATCGAGGGCAAAGGCTGCGCGACCATGAATCAAACTGGTTTGGCGCAAAAATTTGGACCGGTGGTCAGTCATTTGCGGGTCGCAAAAAAACAGGAAGAGATTAATGCGGTGCGGATTCCTGCCGGTGATGCGGATCTACTATTAGGTTGTGATTTAGTGGTGTCGACTTCTGACGAGGCGATCGCCAAAGTTAACGTAGAGCGCAGCGTTGCGGTAATCAATGATACCGAGATGACTACCGCTGATTTTGTTTACCACCGCGATGCACAATTCCCCGCCGAGGCGATGAAAAAATTAATTGTTACTGAAGTGGGTAAAGGCAAAGTCGACTTTATTCAGGCTTCGGAAATTGCCAGTAATTTACTTGGCGATAGCTTGGCAAGCAATTTCTTTATGCTGGGTTACGCTTTTCAAAAAGGCTATATCCCAATCAGCTCAGAAGCTATTGTGCATGCAATACAGCTCAATGGTGTCGCTGTTGAATTTAATCAGCAAGCCTTTTTATGGGGGCGTCGCGCGGTCGACAATATGGCTGCCGTGATGTCTGCTGCGGGTGTGGCGGTAGAGCACTGGGCGCCGCTTGAAAGTCTAGATGACATAATTGAATTTCGTTCTCAACATCTCAGTAAATACCAAGATATTACTTACGCTCAAGCCTACCGTGAACGCGTCGAAAAAGTGCGCAGTGCGGAAATCAAAATTCGTGGGGAGGCCAATGAGTTAACACCGGCGGTCGCTCGCGCACTGCATAAGTTGATGAGTTATAAAGACGAGTATGAAGTGGCGCGTTTGTATAGTGACGGCGAGTTTATGAAAAAAATAAAATCCAGTTTTGATGGTAACTTTAAGTTGCAGTTTCATTTGGCGCCGCCAATTTTCGCAAAGCACGGTCGCGATGGTCTACCGAAGAAACGTGTTTTTTCAGCGTGGATGTTTAAGGCGTTTGGCGTTTTGGCGAAGTTCAAAGGCTTGCGGGGTAGTGTTTGGGATGTTTTTTCATACAGTGCTGAACGTAAAACTGAGCTGGCATTACTTGCTCAGTTTAATGAAGACCTAGATGATTTTTTACGTGTGCTGGACGCCGATAATATTGCATTGATTACGGAGATAATTGCACTGGTTGAAGAAGTACGCGGTTTTGGTCACGTTAAAGAACAAGCCATCGCACAGTATCGTGTACGCCGGCAGCAATTGCTTGGCCGTTTGCGGGGCGATGTTGTGCAATTGGTCGACATTGGCGATGCCGCCTGAGGAGAAGCAGGAGCTGGGTGCAGTTCATTGTGGTAAAACGAGGTCAACGACATGAGTGTATTTAATTCTCCCTCTTTTGATAGTCATGAACTTGTGGCGTTCAAAAATGACCCTCGCAGCGGGCTGCGCGCCATTGTTGCAATACACAATACCGCGCTGGGGCCAGCATTAGGCGGCTGCCGAATGTTTCCTTATGCGAGCCCTGAACTGGCGGTAGAAGATGTGCTGCGGCTATCGCGTGGTATGAGCTATAAATCCGCGTTGGCGGGGCTGCCTCTGGGGGGCGGCAAGGCGGTGATTATCGGCGATCCAGCGACGATGAAGAGTCGATCTTTACTGCTGGCCATGGGCGACTTTATTGAGGGATTGAACGGCCAGTATATTACGGCAGAGGATTCTGGCACTAGCGTTGCCGATTTAAAAATCATTGGCGAACGCACGGCCTATGTTTCCGGCATTATGGATGGTAGCCAGTTTGGTGGCGATCCATCGCCCTATACCGCACAGGGGGTGTTTTACGGCATAAAAGCGGCGATGGCTTTTCGTCATAATGAGAACTCCTTGCAGGGCGTGCGAGTTGCTGTTCAGGGCGCTGGCTCGGTCGGACGGTATTTGACCAAGTTGCTGATTGCAGCCGGGGCCGAAGTATTTATAGCCGATGTGAATGCCGCCAATTTAAGTTTAGCTCAAACGATGGGAGCAATACCTGTGCCGGTTGCCGATGTGTTAGGTTTGGCCGTCGATGTGCTAGCACCCTGCGCAATGGGCGCGGTGATAGACGAACAGACCGTAGGGCTTATTAATGCGGGAATCGTAGCCGGGGCCGCGAATAATCAATTAGCCATGCCGATACAGGGTGAACAACTTCGACAGCGTGGGATCTTGTATGCGCCGGATTTTGTGATTAACGCGGGCGGCATAATCGATGTCTACTATCAGCGCGCAGAGGATTCCTCGAACAGTAGCGCAGCACATGTTGAAAGAATTGGGGATACTTTGCAGGAGATTTTTGCGAGGGCCGAAAAAACCGGCGTGGCGACCGCGCAGATTGCGGAGCAACTGGCAGAAGAAATATTTCTGCCACCCGTTAAAACCGCTGCGGCCTAAGCCAGCTCGCAGCGGCGTTAATACTTAGCGGAATTGCGCAGTGGCTGCGCGGTATTCCTGTTCTAGCGTTTGAATCAGATCCTTAGTGAAAGGCACATCTTTTATTGCGCCAACACCCTGACCTGCAGACCAAATGGTTTTCCACGCATGGCCAGATTTTTCGCCATCTTTATGGTCGGCATCGACGGTGAGCTCTTCACCAAAATCGATCGACTTTGGCGCCTCAAGTTCATTTGGGTTAAGACCGGCATTTTCGATACTGGGCTTTAAGAAATTCGCAAAAACACCCGATATATTTGGTGTGTAAAAAATGTCGCTAGATTGACTGTCGACAATCATCTGCTTGTACTCAGGCTGCACCAAGCTTTCTTTAGTGTTAATAAAACGTGTGCCCATATAGGCCAGGTCTGCGCCCATGGCTTTCGCCGCAGCGATATCGTTACCCCGAGAAATGGCGCCGGCCAGCAACAGGGTTTTATCGAAAAATTCGCGTATTTCTGCAACCAGTGCAAAGGGGTTGGTCGTGCCAGCATGGCCGCCAGCGCCAGCGCAGACTGCGATCAGGCCATCGACGCCTGCACCGGCAGCTTTACGTGCGTGACGAGCGTTGATGACGTCATGGAATACCAAACCACCGTAGCTGTGAATAGCTTCGATTACTTCTTTCACGGCGCCCAGCGAGGTGATCACAATTGGGACCTGGTGCTTAACACACAGGGCTAAGTCGGCGTGAAGGCGCGGATTTGATTTGTGAACAATTAAGTTTACGGCAAAGGGCGCGGGTTTTTCGCCGGTTTCCTGCTCATGTGCTTGCAGGGCGGCATTGATACTAATGAGCCACTCTTCAAACCCTTCGCTGCTGCGCTGGTTTAATGCGGGAAACGAGCCAACCATGCCTGCTTTACAGGTTTCGATAACAAGGTCAGGGCCGGAGGCCAAGAACATGGGGGCGACCACGGCGGGTAGACGGAGGCGGTTTTCCAGTAATGTGGGAAGGCTCATATAGCGTAATACTCTTATCGGTAAAGTCGAGTGACTACTTTAGGGCTTATGATGGCCTTGGTACAGTGTCAGTATTGACATTAAAAGTGTTGATAGTGACACTGCAAGTTTGGAGCTACTAAAGAGGACGCACCGTGACCAAGGTCTATGTTGTCGCCTACCCAGGTTGTTATGCCGGTAGTCTGTCCAATCCCCAGGACTTGTATATGGTCGCCAATGCCCATTGGCGCGATCAGTACAGAGGTGAGGAAGGTGTTTTTGAATGGCAAACCTTGTCCTTAGATGGCGGGCCGGTTACCACGGCGTCTCATCTACGAGTAGTGGTTGACGGCCCGCTAGTTGATCTAGAACCAGAGAGCATTGTTGTGGTGCCGGCAATGGCCTACCCGGGCGGTCGCGAATTTAATAAAACACTGGAATCCTTGCGCCCACTTGTCGCTTGGCTGGTACGACAATACGCCAATAATTGCACGATTTGCAGCCACTGTACTGGCAGCTTTATTGTGGCGGAGACCGGTTTGCTGGATGGCCTTAATGCAACGACCAGTTGGTGGTTGGCGGAGCAGTTTCAGCAGCGTTATCCAAATATAACGCTGCACGCGGATCAATTGGTGGTGGATGAAGGGCGTTTACTAACCGGCGGCGCCAATGGCGCAGAAATGGTCGCAGCCCTGACCATGGTTGAGCGCTATATGGGCACGGCTGTGGCGTCGCAATGTGCCAGAACACTCTTGGTGGATACCAATCTTACTCAGCAAGCACCATACCTCACCTTGCCACGCCAGAAAGAGCACAACGACGCGCTCATGCTGGAAGTCCAAGATTACTTAGGGAAAAACCTGAAAGCGGCAATTTCTTTAGAAAACTTGGCCGAACAATTTTGCATTAGCTCACGAACCTTAATGCGCCGCTTCAAAGCTGCGGTTGGCGATACCCCCAACAGCTATTTACAGAACTTACGCATTGAGGCGGCAAAAAAATTATTTGAAGCCACCAGCCTGTCTACCGATGCGGTCATGGTGCGGATTGGCTATGCGGACCCTAGCTCGTTCAATCGGCTATTCCAGCGTAAAACCGGCTTAAGCCCTAGGGCATATCGATTGAAGTTTGGTGCTGCAGCGAATCGCTAATAGCTGCGTGGCGGGGCAGCAAGTCAGAATTATACTTCCACGATCTAAGTGTTACTCTTGAGTAGCTCTTTATAGGCTGAGTGGGTACAATTTGTTCTTTATAGCGATTGGCTTGTGACTGTGACGAAAGTAGCGGGATTGGGTAAGCGGGCCGAGCATCGCCTTGCACGTAGGGCAGAATTTATCGCAGTAGCGGCAAAAGTGTTTCTGGAGTTTGGTTTACGTGATGCAACAATGGATGATGTTGCCGCTAAGCTCGGTGTGTCTAAAGTGGTGGTGTATCGTTATTTTAGCTCTAAAGAAGATTTAGTCGATTCCATCTTGGTTAATATGACTAACAAGCTACTTGAGCAAGATCGACTGCCATTTGCAGGCTATAAAACTTCGCTCAATCGTTCTATTAAGGTGGCGCGCGAAGACCCCGCCGCATTTCTGCTGTTAGCCCGCGACGCTAAGTCAGACCCTATTTTCTCCTGTCACCATCAAGCGGTTTGGCAGGGGGTTACCGACCGCTTAGTGAGCACGTATTTAGATTTCGGTATGGATGATTTTTATGCTCGCATGAGCGGCGAAGCGTTAATGAGCTATAGTCTTAATGTTCAGGTCTACTGGATTGAGCACGGCTGCGTGGAACGGGACGAGGAGTTTGAAGCCTGGGCCGCCGCAGGGCTTAAAGCATTGGACCAGCAGTGGCGGGTAAATTATGCGGCATCCGTAACCGAGCAACGCAATTTGAATTAGAAAAATAAAATAACTTAAACGTGCCAAGGAGATAGCTGTGCGACAACTAACTGGGCTGGATGCCTCTTTTCTTTATCTTGAAACTGCCAACTCGCCAATGCATATCGGCGGCTTTTCAATCTATGATCCCAGCACAGCACCGGGCGGCAAGGTGCGTTTTAAGCAAATAGTCGAGCATATTCATCAGCGGGCACGACGGGTACCGGCGATGACTAGCCGTTTAATGACGGTGCCATTTAGCTTGGATCATCCTTATTGGGTGGCCGATGGTGATTTTGATCCTGAATTCCATGTTCGCCATATTGCGCTACCGAAACCCGGTGATTGGCGGCAGCTTTGTATTTTAGTATCCCGTATTCATGCCCGGCCATTAGATCGCAATCGGCCACTGTGGGAGGCCTATGTCATCGAAGGTTTAGATGATGTTGAGGGCTTTCCTAAAGGTTGCTTTGCGCTCTTTACTAAAATGCACCACGCGGCGATAGACGGCGCGTCTGGGGTAGAAATAAACAGTGTGCTCCATGACCTTTCGCCAGATACGGCTACCGATATGGATAAGGTGACAGAGTTCCTTGTCGAGCAGCCGCCGAAGAAAAGTGAAATGCTGTGGCAGGCGCAAAAGAACACGCTACGGCTACCGTTTCGCTTTATTGGTATTACCAAAGACGCGGCGCCAAGTTTATATAATGCCGCCAAAGGGGTGATTTCTGGCAAGCTTAAGCGCGTCGGCAATATTCCGCGTACGCGATTTAATCGCAACGTGTCACCACACCGAGTTGTCGATGCCTTGCGGGTGAGCTTTGAAGATGTTCGCAGTATAAAAAATGCGTTTCCGCCGGTGACAGTCAATGATGTGGCGCTAACCATTGTTGGCGGCGCACTGCGTCAGTATCTGCTGGCAAAGGACGAACTACCGGAACCGAGTTTGGCGGCACTCGCGCCGATCAATATTCGCACCGAAGATAAAAAAGGTGCAGCCGGTAATGAAGTTTCGCAAATGACGGTGCTATTACGCACGGATATTGCCGATCCTAAAGAGCGCTTATTGGCGGTGAATGAAAGCACGCGCAATGCCAAAGAGTTAACCAATGCCATTGGCGCCAAAACCATGACCGATTATCTGCAGTTTACGCCGTCTACCCTAACGGCCGCTGCTGCGCGTTTATCGAGCTCTTTAAGTCTGATGAATCGCGTCACGCCTTTTTACAACTGTGTGGTGACGAATGTGCCGGGGCCGCGCATACCATTGTATTTTTGCGGCGCGAAAATGCAGGTTAGCTTCCCGACCGGACCTGCCATTGATAGCGTGGGCTTGTTTCAGGCGATATCCACCTATTGCGACGAATTTACAATAACGTTTTCTGCCTGCCGCGAGATGTTGCCTGACCCTGAGGTCTACGCCCAGTGCCTACGCGATTCTTTAGCTGCCTTGCTTGAAGCGTCTAAGCACGTGTCTGTAGCAAGCCCTGCAGTAAGCAAACCCCGAGCGCCTAGAAAAGCGAAAAGTGCGTCGTCTGCTAGCGCAAAAAAGGCGGTTTCAAATGAAAGTTCGCAGTAGTAAATCCACTGAGAAACGGCCCGCTGCACATCCAGTGCTGGCCTTGCTCGAATTGCCCCGGATGGCGGTAGATGTAGTCGCGCTTCGCACCGCTAGGCCGATATTGAAGCGAGCGCCACGGGGCGATCAGCATAGTGTCATGCTTATTCCCGGTTTCCTTGGCAGTGACCGTTACAATCAAACCCTGTGTAAATTTTTGATGCGACTTGGCTATGATGCCAGCGGCTGGACCCTGGGCAGAAATCTTGGCCCTCAGGAGGGTGTTCTCAGTGCGCTTGAAGCCCGTCTATTAGCTCAGTACACCGCTAGCGGTGGCAAAGTCAGCTTGATTGGCCACAGCCTCGGCGGTTTGTATGTGCGCGTGTTAGCGCAAAAATACCCAGACATGGTTCGGCAAGTGATTAGTCTGGGTAGCCCGATTTCGGAAAGTCTCGACTCCGGAAAAGCGGTAGCTAAGTTGTTTAAACTGCTTAATGGGCCGGCCGATCCAGTACAGCGGGCCGCGCTGCAAATAGCGCCGCCGGTGCCAACGACGGCGGTCTATTCTCGCAGCGATGGTATTGTTCACTGGCGCAATGCCATGCAGCGCGACGGTCATGCCCAGTGTCAAAATATTGCGGTCTACGGTAGTCACTCAGGACTTACCTTGAATGCGAGCGTTTGGTGGTTACTAGCGGATCGACTCGCGCAAGCTGAAGACCAATGGCAAGCCTTCGCTCCTCGCGGCTTGGCGCGGGGCATGTATCCGCTTTACCAGGGTGGCCAAGCGGCATCTGCGGTGGCCATAGCCTAATGGCTGCTCAAACTGATGCGCGCTTTACTTCTGGTAAGGCGTGCTCTTCACTAGTTTACATAGAGTTTATGGGTAGTTTTTCTTAAACGTCGCTTCGCCCATCGCGGCAATTTGTAGATCAATCATTTTATTGAACGCCAATAAAATATTGGAAAAGTCCTGCTGTGCATGCAGTTCATTTAGTGCACAGACACCCGCCTCAATTGTTGATAAGCCGTCGGCCCGTGGTGATCGGCGAATTTTGTATTGGCTACTATTGTCAGCGTTGATCGCGTAGCAGGGTAGGGTGCTCAGCCAGGGATTAAGATGAAGCAAGCGCGCGACTTTGCGCCAGGTGCCGTCGAGTAGAATCAAGGTCGTTATTTGGTTTTTACTCAGTAGTTCACTGCTTACTGGCTTGTCGCCGGGGAATATTAATAAACTCGTCGATTGCCAATCTTCGCCAAGTATTTGCTCGGGCGCAAAAACTTCGCCGACAATAAGCTGCGCACCGGCAATGGACTTGGCTAATAGCGGTGCCGATGATAAGGCGTGCTTAGCCTCTTTGGGGTCTTGCAAAATAACAAGCCGGTAATCGGAGTGCCTTAGCACCATTACATCGCAAAGGCAGGTGCGCTGTGGTCGTTGGCAATGTGGGCAACTGGCACGTTTACTCATTGTGAATGCTCAGCTCGGCACATTTTCGCTGAAGTGGGCTAAACGTTGTTGTTTGAATTGCTCGCGAAGCACTGTTGGGATGTGACAGGGTTTGCCATCAAGCGCATAAACCATAACGACGTCGCAGAGCCCAATACAAATTCCGTCTTGAAAAAGCGCTTGGTGCATCTGTAGCGAGCTATTGCCAATATGGCCAATACCGGTGGCGACGTCTACTGGCGCGGGATATTGGCCTTCAGCCAGATAGCGCAAACGCGTTTCAATCAGCAGTATTTTATCTGGGGTTTCGGGTTTGTAAAAATCATCCCGACCGGTGATTTGTAATATTAAGCGGGCACGCGCGCTTTCGTAAAAGCGGGCAATGGCCAAGTTGTTGAGGTGGGCGTAAGCGTCCATGTCGCTAAACTGCGTATCAAGGCGCAATATATACGGGTAGTTTGTCGCTTCAAGTAGCTGTGGATCTGGTTTGTTCGCCATATGGCTTGGTATCTCTTTTTTCATATTGAGGGGGGATTTTACCCGCCTAGTGACAATTAGCTATATTGATTTTAATACGCGCTTAGGTTTGCGTACTCGCAATGACGACAAGCGCAGCCTGATATACTCGGGTACAAAACAATAAGAACAAGCATGATAATCGATTCACATAACAAGAGGTGGCTGGGTGGCTGGGTTCAAGCTTCTATCATTGTTGCTCACGTTAGTATTGGTCGGCTGTAGTGGCGGCGGTTCGCCGGAAGCGCTGACTGGCTATATTGAGGCCGAGTATGTCTATATCAGCGCCCTTGAGACGGGCTGGATTACGGCGAGTGCGGTTAGGGAGGGGGATCGCGTTAGTCCGGGACAAGTGTTGTTGACCTTAGACAGCGAGCGCCAAACCCTAGAATTAAATGAAGCAACCCAGCGTGCGGTTCAGGCGCAGGCCCAGAACCGCGATTTGCGCAGCGGTGCTCGTCCGGAGGAGCTTACGCGGCTCGATGCTCAGCTGGCTGAGGCCAAATCTGCATTGCGATTGGCAGCGATTGAATTGCGGCGTCTGCGCGGTTTGCGGAGCAAAGGCGCAGTATCTGAAGCGGCGTTAGACAAAGCTGACGCGGAGTACCGTGCCAGCAAAGCGCGGGTCGAAAGCGCCACGGCTGCGATAAGTGTGGCTAAATTACCCGCTCGCCAAGAGGCTGTGTTGGCCGCGAAAGCGGCAGCAGAAGCCGCTTCGGCAGTGCAAGCCAAGGCCCAGTGGCGATTAGATCAGCGCCAGCTCACTGCGCGCCAAGCAGGCTTAGTCACTGCCGTGTATTACCGCCAGGGCGAGCAATTGCCCGCGGGCTCCCCAGCCTTAGCCCTATTGCCGGACGACGGTTTAAAAGTACGGTTTTTTGTCCCGCAATCTCGCGCTGTAGAATTTAGCCCCGGTACGGCAGTGGGTATTCGCCAAGACGGTAGTGCCGACACAATTCGCGCGACAGTCTCTTATTTGGCGGAACAAGTAGAGTTTACCCCACCGGTGATTTACAGCGTCGCAAACCGTGAAAAGCTGGTGTTCATGGTGGAGGCGCGCTTACCCGCACATAGTCAGCTCCACGCCGGTCAGCCGGTTGACGTGGAATTATTATGAGTGAAATGGCGATTGATGTGCGTGGCCTAAGTAAGTCCTTTGCCGACAAGGCCGCCGTCAGTGACGTTGATTTGCAAATGCCCCGAGGCCAAGTTTGGGGCTTTTTAGGTCCGAATGGCTCGGGTAAAACAACGACAATTCGTATGCTATGCGGTTTGCTTAAGCCCAGTGCTGGCGAGGGCACTTGCCTAGGCTTTGACTTGCGTAAAGAAGCTGAGGCCATCCGCCGACAAACCGGCTATATGACCCAAAAGTTCTCGTTTTGGGCTGATCTTAGCGTGCGTGAAAATTTGGATTTTGTCGCGCGCATATACCAGCTAGAGCATCGCCGGCAAAGTGTAGACGAAACCTTAGAGGTGCTGGGCTTGGCGCATCGCCAGCACCAATTGGCGGGAGCCTTGTCGGGTGGCTGGAAGCAGCGCTTGGCCTTGGCGGCGGTAACCATGCACAAGCCAAAATTATTACTGCTAGACGAGCCTACCGCCGGGGTAGATCCCCAAGCACGACGGGATTTTTGGGATCAAATTCATCGCCTGTCTAACGAGGGTATGACCGTGCTCGTGTCCACCCATTATATGGATGAGGCCGAACGCTGTGACCATATTGTTTATCTCGCCCACGGCAGACTGATTACCGAAGGCAGTGTTCCGGATATTATTGATCAGTCAGGTTTGGTGAGTTTTCGGGCCGAGGGCAAAGGTGTGCGCGCCATAGAGCCACTCATGGCTGGTCAGCCAGGCATTGAGCACGCCGCGTATTATGGCGCGGCACTGCATATTAGCGGCCACGACCGTGCGGCACTGGAAGCCGCCGTAGCCAATGTTGCCGACCAAGCTTATGTCTGGCAAGAAGTGAAACCCAGCCTAGAGGATGTGTTTATCGCCTTAATGGAACAGAGTGGTGGCGATCAGAGGGCCCACGGATGAACAGATTGAGCCGCAGACTGGCGCGGATAAATGCGGTGTTTATAAAAGAGCTAATTCAAATGCGTCGAGACCGCCTGACTTTTGCGGTGATGCTTGCTATTCCTATTTTAGAGCTGGTGCTATTTGGCTATGCGATTAACACCGATCCCAAGCATTTGCCCGCGGCGGTTCATGCCGAAGAGTTCACCCCGGTGGTGCGGAGCATACTCACGGGTTTAGAAAACTCAGAATATTTTGACCTAGTGTTTAATGACGATGATCCGCGTGCCAGCGATCATTTACTGGCCAGCGGTGAGGTGGTTTTTGTTGTTGAAATTCCCGCCGGGTTTACTCGGCAGTTAATTCGTGGGGAACGGCCGCAGCTGCTGGTGTCGGCAGATGCGACTGACCCCGTCGCGGCGTCCAATGCGCTGGGGCGTTTAAGTACCATTGTTAATAGCGCCTTGGCAAAAGATTTGACCGGCCCACTGGCCCATCTGCGCGGGGCGACGAGCACCATCGACTTAGTGGTTCATCCACGCTACAACCCAGAGGGTATCACCCAATACAATATTGTGCCGGGCTTGCTGGGCGTGATTCTTACCATGACCTTGGTGATGATCACCGGTATGGCCATGACCCGCGAAACAGAGCGGGGCACCATGGAAAATTTGTTGGCCATGCCGGGTTCACCCTTTGAGGTCATGATTGGCAAAATTCTTCCCTATGTCGGCGTGGGTTCGGTGCAAACCGTGATTGTTTTGCTGGTAGCGCACTGGCTATTTTCTGTGCCCTTTGTCGGCAGTATCGCCTTGTTAGTCTTGAGTGTGGCGATTTTTATTGTTGCCAATCTGGCATTGGGTTTTACGTTTTCGACCATAGCGCAGTCGCAAATTCAATCAATGCAATTAACCTTCTTTTTCTTTCTGCCCTCCATTCTCTTATCGGGGTTTATGTTCCCATTTCGCGGCATGCCGTATTGGGCGCAAATGATTGGTGAGGTTTTACCGCTGACGCATTTTTTACGGGTGGTCAGAGGCATCATGCTCAAAGGCGCCGAGTTTGCTGAATTGCGCTACGACCTCGCAGCCATCTTGCTGTTTATGGTTGTGGCGAGCGGTGTTGCTATGCTTCGCTATAAGCGCACACTGGATTAAATGCTGACCTTGGTGCCTGTCGACCCTGTTGGGCTTGGCGTGTAGAGTAGGTCTTCGTTTGTAGTATAGGAGGCGAGCAATGCACGACGCACTAACGGTCGTTAAGAAAACCGCGCCGGTGATGGCGGTTGCGCAATTTACATCTTTAGATCACGCCAAAGCTTGCGCTGAGCTTTTTGCCGAGGCCGCGGTGCCGGCAGTGGAGATTACCCTGCGTCACCCCGATGCTTGGCAAATGGTGAAACTTTGTAAAGACCTCATGCCCAATGCCTTAATCGGCGTGGGCACGGTACTGAATCGGCGGCAAATGTTACGTGCAGTCGATGAAGCCGATTTTGTTATTAGCCCTGGCTTTTCGCGGGAGCTGTCGATGCTGGCGCACAAAACCCTAACCACTTATATTCCCGGCGTTGCCACCGCGACAGAAATCATGGCAGCAATGGCCGAAGAGCACCGGGTATTTAAAATGTACCCCGCGGCGGCGATTGGCGGCGTTGCGTTATTAAAATCACTGTCTGGGCCATTTCCAGACGCGGTGTTTTGTCCAACCGGCGGTATATCTGAGGCTAACTACCAAGAGTATTTAGCGTTGCCTTGTGTGAGCTGCGTTGGCGGTAGTTGGATTGTGCCGAGCGAAGCGGCCTTGCAAAAAGACCGCGCCGGCTATTTGAGTATGCTGAAGCGTCTTTATCAGCGCGGCACATAATGAACTGCGCTATCTTTGAGAGGCACTGCGTTTATTCATGCCAGCTGCGGCCGTTCTTTTCCGGTAGGGCGAGGGCGGCATTCGGCCCCATAGAGCCTGCTGCATAAGTTTTAGGCTTGATACCCGCTTCTTGCCAGGCGCTAATAATACCGTCTACCCAGGCCCAGCAGGCTTCAACTTCATCGCGGCGCATAAATAGGGTTTGGTCACCTTCTAATACATCCAGTAGCAGGCGTTCATAGGCTTCATGGGCCTGCAATTCATCGTGCAAATCGGCATCCATATTGAGACCGACCTGTTCGAGCTTCAGTTGCCTACTCAGTCCTGGTTTTTTATTGACCTTGTATAAGGTGATGTTTTCTTCGGGTTGCAGGCGAATCACCAGTTTGTTGGGCAAGTCATTGGGGTCGCCTTCAAAAAGACTGAAGGGGTGTTTTTTTAATTCAACCACAATCTCGGAAAAGCGCCGGCTCAGGCGTTTACCGGTACGCAAATAAAAGGGTGTGCCTTCCCAACGCCAGTTGTGCACGTCGGCTTGCAAGGCGACAAAGGTCTCGGTGCTTTCGCTGTCTTCAAAGCCGGTTTCATCAAGGAAGGCGGCAACCGGCGCCGAGTTCACCGCACCTGCGCCATACTGGCCGCGCACGGTTTTGGCTTTCACATTGCTGGCTGTTATTGGCCGCAGAGCTTGCAGCACTTTAACTTTTTCGTCGCGAATGGTGTCGGCGCGAAGATTGGCGGGAGGCTCCATAGCAACTAAGCACAGCAGTTGTAACAGGTGGTTTTGTACCATGTCGCGCAGGGCGCCGGTTTTGGCGTAAAAATCACCGCGTCCCTCAACGCCAATATCTTCGGCCACGGTGATTTGAATATTATCAATATACTGACTGTTCCACAGCGGTCCGAAAAGTGCGTTACCAAAGCGGAGCACCAATAAATTTTGCACAGTTTCTTTACCGAGGTAATGATCTATGCGGAAAATGTTTTTTTCAGGAAAGACCTGCAGTACTTCGTGATTGATGTCCGTGCAGCTCTTTAAATCGTGACCGAGGGGCTTTTCTAAAACGACCCGCGAGTGCTCATTCACAATGCCGATACTGTGTAAATTGCGGCAAATACTATTGTATAGAGTTGACGCGGTGGCTAAATAAAAAACAGTGGTCGCGTCGGCGTGGTCGTGAATCGCCTCGCTCAACTGGTGATAGTCTTTGAGAGTATTTACGTCTAAGCTGACGTAGCTGAGTTTGGCGGCAAACTTATGCCAGTGTTGATCGTCCCAAAAATGCGCGGGCAGAAATTCGCGCATTTTGGTTTTTACCAGCTCGCGGTAGTCTTCGCTACTGCGGTCAGCGCGACCCAATGCAATAATAGAACAGACATTATTTAAAAAGCCTTCGCGCTGTAATTTATACAGTGCGGGCTGCAGTTTACGCAGGGCGAGGTCGCCGGTGCCGCCGAAAATAACAAGTTGTGCAGATTGGCTATTGGTCATTGCTACACTCTTTAATTGTTTATAGCTTAAGTTACGCTGTTTAATAAGTGGCAGGTTGAATACGGCTGGGCTAAAAACTATTGTGCAGAATATCTCGAATTTCAGCATAGTGCTTTTTCATGGTCATGCATACCGCCGATAAGCCGAATCACCCGAGTGCACATATGAAGTATGGTATATAAAGCCAAATTGGCTATGGTGAAATAAAAATTCGAGGGTGAATACATGAGCATAAGAGCGGCGCAGAGTGCTGACAGTGCAGCGGCCACTGCATTGGTGTTTTTGTCTGGACCGGTGGCCTTTGAACATATATTTAATCAGGCGCATGGTCCCCATATTAGCGACTTCTTAGCCACTGAATTTGCCAAAACAGCCACTATGTTCAGCCATCGCCACCACTTTGTATATGAAGATGGCGGGAGGGTGATCGCGACCATCGGCGGATTCGACAAACCAAGTCACGATGCGACCTTTATAGGGAATGCCAAGGCGATATTTAGCCAGTATGGCTGGCGGGGAATTTTAAAAGGCCTGTTATTTGAGCTGCGCTTGGTTAAACCACCTCGCAAAGGTTGTTATTACTTATGTCATATCGTCGTAGACCCAGATTGGCGAGGCAAAGGCATTGCCGCAAAGCTTATTAACTTCATGGCTGCGCGAGCCCAAACATTGGGATATTCGGTACTGAGTTTAGATGTTGCAGAATTGAATGTTGGCGCTTTGCGCTTGTATCAACAGATGGGCTTTAACATTGTGAAGCGTAATAAAACCTATAACGGTGTATTGGATAACCACCTTTATATGGAAAAGTCTTTATTAGCTGAGGGTTAGGGAATGGCTTGGCGTTTACGCTTTGCCAAGGCGTTGGCCGCCAAGAGTGCTATTGGTCTCGCCGCCGGGACTGTAGAGCGGGACCTCATTGTTCGTTGCGCCAAGGATATCTAGTGCGCGTTTGCCGTAGCGGGCTTGGGTGCTAATGCTGGCTCCAGACTGATTGTTCATGTCTTGGCAGCGACTAAGTACGCCTAAGGCTTCTTGCCAAAGCGCTTCGTCTTGAATATTGCCACTGCTGAGCAGCTGACTGCGGCGCAATTCTAGCAATTCAAGGTTTTGCACTAAATCCATTTTTTGCTGCGCGAGTGCTTCCAGGCGCTCTGGCTCTCTGGCCTCTTTTAAAATAAGCGCTTCGTCGGCCAGCAGCGTTTCTAAGCGCAGGGCTTCGCTGTGAATACTTTGTAGTACTTCGCTCAGCTCATCGTTCATATTAGCTGCCTGTTAGGGCTTCCATATTGACTAGCGCGGCCGCCACTTTATTGGCGTCGATATTAAATTCGCCATTGCGAATAGCGGTTTTAATCGCTTCAACCTTTTGGCGGTCTATGCCGTCGCTGCTATTTACCTGATCGCGGGTGCGCTCAAGCAGTGGGGTATCCACTGTTGACGCTTTCGCGGTGCTGGCAGCTGCGGTACTGGCTTCGGCGCCTTCTGATTTGCTGGCACCGGTACGCCCACTGTCTAGCTTGCGGGCCTGACTCAGCGATGAGCCATCGATACGGTCAACCATTGTTACATCCTCTTTAAATAGCGTTCGCCTGTTATATCGGCACTATCTTCTAAAACTTTAGCACGAATTGTCATTTATCCTAAGTAGCATAGAGCACAGTGGTGCTAATTTAGGAGCACTTGGTTATCTGAAGCAACCACGCCCTCTAAACGCTTGCCAGAATTCAGGTTTTTAACCAAAATTCGCTTGCCTAATGCTCCGTCTTGCAGGGCAATTCCCATCATACTGACACTGACCGGGCCGTCGTTGCTGGTCAGCTGAACCCGTTGCCCCTTATTAATAATGCTACTCGCGGAGACCATATTCGGGGTGAGGACTGCGCCTTGGGCAATGCTGCGTCGGCTTTGGTAGCCGCCTTGATCCCCTAATGATTGTAAATAACCGTAACCGAGGGTGGTGATATCACGTTTTCCCCAACTGACATCCCTAGCGGTAATTGTGCTGCCGGGGGCAATCGGATGCTTGGTAACCATGACTTTAGCGAAGGCTTCTACGGTGACCGGTAAATAAATCTTCCAGGGCTTAGCGCCGGCAGTGCAGCGCACGCCGACGGTAGTGCGGCGTTTGATTCGCGCGCCGTTGGACAAAAAGGCCTCGAGCTTTGCTGGGCATCGACTGAGCTGTGTACGGGGGTCAAGATTTTGAACAGTAATCTTGGTGCTCAGCTGCTGCCAAGGGTGGCGAGAAGCAATATAGGCTTCGGCGGTAGCCGCAATTCGACTGTGACTCTCTGATGACGCGGCGCTTGCGCAGCTAAACAGGCAAAGCGCGGCGCCGAGCACAAGGGTGTGGCTCAGAGCGGCTTTTTTGTTTGCGGCGGAAAGTCGACTCATAACAATTGCTCACGTCAAAGATTTGTCGGTAAGCCAATCTCTGCAATGCCTGTGCCAGCCTATAAGTAAATGCGCCGAGGCTAAAACTACATGCTTATGATGGAAAAGCGGATAAGGCCTGCCGGAATTTTGCCGATTAGCGGCAAGGTCTTGCCGTTATTTTGGCGGCTGGGCTGGGATGGGTTGTTAAGGTATTGAAAAACAACAATAAAATTATGTGGCACGGCCTTTGCGTTGATCCATTGCAAACGCGGTGAAAAGCAGAGATTCCTTGCTTAATCCGTTTAACGGCAGCGAAGCGCATAACTTTAGCAACACGGAAAGAAAATGGCGATTAATTTTGATAAAGCCCTAGGCATACACGAGCAAGCACTGTTTTTGCGGCAGAAGCGCAATGAAGTCTTGGCCGCGAATATTGCTAACGCCGATACCCCTGGCTACAAGGCTCAAGATATTGATTTCCGCACGGCCTTATCCAATTCGGCCGCTGCCGGTGACCAGCCGATGCTGTCGCTTAAGGTGACCAACGCCGGCCATCAACGCCGCGCCGATGGCGCCGCCGATGCCTTATCAGCGTCGCTAAAGTTTCGCCAGCCTTACCAGCCATCGCTGGATGGCAACACAGTAGAAACGCATATTGAACAAGCCGAATTTGCCGATAACGCAATGCGTTATCAAGCCACATTACAGTTTTTAGGTAACCGCCTAAGCGGACTTAAATCGATTCTGCAGGGAGGTCGATAAATCATGGCTAATCCATTGGATATTGCCGCGTCAGCGATGAACGCGCAAATGATGCGGCTCAATACCGTGGCTAGCAATATGGCCAACTCTGAATCGGTGGCGGGCAGCGAGGCGGAGGCCTACCGTTCGCGGCAAACTGTGTTCTCGACTGTTTTAGATCAACAGCGCGAAGTGGCGGGGGTGGCGGTATCTGGCGTAGTAGAAAGTAATGCGCCAATTATGAAACGTTATGAGCCTGGTCATCCGCAGGCAGACATCGACGGATATATCTACGGCTCAAACGTAAACACCATGGAAGAGATGGCCAATATGATGTCGGCGTCGCGCTCTTTTCAGAATAACGCCGAAGTTTTCTCAACCACCAAAACCCTGATGCTGCGCACTCTGCAGCTTGGCCAGCAGTAGGAGTCTGAGTAATGGAAATTCGCACACTTGAACAATTGCAGTTACAAAACGCTGCTAGCACCGCAAAAAAAGATGCCTCGTCATTAGATCAAGACGATTTTATGACCTTAATGCTGCAACAGCTTAAATCTCAGGACCCGTTTAAACCAACGGACAACACCGAATTTATTAGCCAAATGGCGCAGCTAACCTCGGTTAGTGGCATCAGCGAGATGAATGAAAATCTCAGTACCCTGACTGGCTCCTTGTATTCCGCTCAGCTTTTGGACTCTTCTGCGTTGATTGGTAAAGACGTTTTGGTGGAGTCGAGCGTTGCATCCCTGCAGAGCAGTGGCAGCGTGCAAGGCCAAGTTAATCTGGCCACCAGTACCACCGCCTTAGATATTGAAATTATGGCGCCCACTGGCGAGGTAATTGCCAAAGTGCCAATGGGTCCGCAAGCGGCAGGCACCACTAATTTTGAATGGAATGGTATCGGTTTGAACGGCGAGCGTTTACCACCAGGCAATTACGAAATCCGAGCGAATTATTTAAATGGCAATAACGTAGAAGCCTTAAGCACCGAAATGCGCAGCCAAGTACTTAGCGTGAGTGTACCGGTAAGCGGCGGTAGTCCGCAGGTTCAGGTGCAGGGCATGGGTAGCGTGAGTCTGTCAGACATTAAAGAGATTAGCTGAGTTGCGATTGCGCTATTCAGACAATGACAAAACTATTTCCTTTGCAGGAGTTATATTATGAGCTTTAGTACCGCACTTAGTGGCTTAAACGCAGCGCAATCGCATTTGGATGTGACTGCTCACAATATTGCCAACGTCAACACCACTGGCTTTAAGGGCTCTAGAACTGCCTTTGCCGATGTTTATGCAACGTCGAATAATGATGTTGCGAAAACAACGCCGGGTTCAGGGGTGCGCGTGAATGCGATTACCCAGCAGTTCTCCCAGGGCAATGTCGACTTTACCGGTAATAATCTTGATTTGGCCGTGAGCGGCGAGGGCTTTTTTACCCTGCAGGGCTCAAGCGGTGTGACCTATACCCGCTCGGGTGCATTTAGCGTCGATGCAGACGGCTATGTAGTGAACAACAGTTTAGAGCGTTTGCAAGTTTTTGAACCAACTGGTAACGGTGATTTCTCGACCGGTTCACTCACTGATCTTCAGCTTGAAGTGAATGAGAATGCTCCTCAGGAAACCTCTCTTGCCGAAATTGGTGTTAATTTGCCCGCGAACGCCACGGCGCCCACTATTACACCGCTCGATCCCAGCATCCCGAGCAGTTATAACCACGCCACCTCGTTAACAGTGTATGACTCATTAGGTACCCAGCATACCGCCACCATGTATTTTGCCAAGGACGCGGTAGCTAACACCTGGAATCAGTCGCTTTATGTTGACGATGTTGCCGTGGGCACAGCCAACACCTTGAGCTTTACCAGTGCCGGTGTCTTGCAAACGCCGGCGAGTGGTCAAATTACGTACCCGGCTTTTGATCCCGGTACTGGCTCTGCCGACATGAACTTGTCATTCGACTTTACCTCTAGCACGCAGTATGGCGCTGACTTCGGTGTGAACAGTCTTCAGCAAGACGGTTTTACCACCGGCCGTTTAACCGGCATTGAGGTCGATTCATCTGGCGTGGTTTCCGCCCGCTATACCAACGGTCAGGCGACGCAGTTGGGTAAAGTCGCTATGGCGATTTTCACTAACCCCAATGGTTTGCAGCAGCAGGGCGATACATCTTGGGCCGAGACGTTTGCCTCTGGTAGCCCACGTATTGGCGAAGGGGGCACATCTAACTTTGGTTTGCTGCAGTCTGGCGCGCTAGAAAGTTCGAACGTTGATCTCACCGAACAATTGGTCGAGATGATAACCGCCCAGCGGAATTTCCAGGCCAACGCCCAGATGATTTCGACCGCTGACCAAGTTACCCAAGCAATTATCAATATCCGTTAATTGAGGGCGGCCTCGGTCGCCATTAATCGGGAGTTTTTATGGACAGATTACTGTATCTCGGCATGACAGCGGCAAAGAATACGCAGCTGGCCCAAACCACCAACGCCAACAATTTGGCGAACGTGAGCACGGCGGGTTTTCGTGGCGATTTTCAGAATGTCTTGTCTCAGCAGGTTGAAGGTCCAGGCATGGCCACGCGTTATAACTCGGTCTATCAGGGCGAAACCTCTGACTTTTCAGTGGGCTCGATTATGGCCACTGGCCGTCAGCTAGACGTTGCCATTCGCGGTGACAAAGGCTGGTTTGTGGTCACCGCCCCAGACGGTAGCGAAGCGTATAGCCGCCGTGGTGATTTTCATATTACCAGCGACGGCATGCTGCTCAATGGCGCCGGTCAGCCGGTAATGGGTGACGGTGGCCCAGTGGCAATACCCGAACACGAAAGCTTGATGATTGGTGAAGACGGAACAGTCTCCATTGTGCCGCTAGGTCAGGGCGCTGAATCGCTGGCAACAGTTGACCGAATTCGCTTGGTCGATGCCGCGCCAAATCAGTTGCAAAAGGGCGAAGACGGTTTGATGCGCATGCGCGACGGTGGCGTTGCGCCAACGTCTGCAGATATACGCATTAGCTCTGGCAATCTAGAAGCATCAAACGTGAATAGCGTCGACGCCATGGTCACTATGATTTCACTGGCGCGACAATTTGAAATGCAAGTCAAGACAATGAGCACTGCCGAAACGGTTGCAGAAACCGGCAGCCGCTTAATGCGCATGGAATAATGAGGAGTTATTTATGAATTCATCACTTTGGGTCGCTAAAACCGGTCTCGATGCCCAACAAACCCGGATGCAAGTCGTAAGTAACAACCTTGCAAACGCAAACACCACTGGTTTTAAACGCGACCGAGCGTCTTTTGAAGACTTGCTCTATCAAAACATGCGTCAAGTCGGCGGCCAAACGTCGCAGCAAACGCGTTCACCCAGCGGTATGCATGTGGGTACCGGTGTGCGGGTTGTGTCTACAGAAAAAATTCATCAGCAAGGTACCTTGAATCAGACCAGTAACTCCTTGGATGTGGCCATTGAAGGCAAGGGTTTCTTTCAGGTGCAAATGCCTGATGGCAGCATTGCCTACACCCGCGACGGCTCATTTCAGCTCGACGATCAGGGCCAGATCGTCACCAATACCGGCAACGTTGTTGACCCCGGAATGACAATTCCTGAGGGCACCTTGAGTGTGACTATTGGCTCAGACGGTGTGGTTAGCGCGGTATTGTCTGGTAGTGCTTCGCCAGTGCAAGTTGGCAGTTTTCAATTGGCCGATTTTATCAATCCATCGGGCTTGCAAGCCCGCGGTGAAAATCTCTATGTGGAGTCTGCCTCTAGTGGCTCGCCACAAACCGGTACGCCAGGCCTGAGTGGACTCGGCAGTATTCAACAGGGCGCCCTTGAAGGTTCAAACGTCAACGTAGTGGAAGAGCTGGTGAATATGATCGAAACCCAGCGCGCCTACGAGATGAACTCTAAGGCCATCGCCACCAGCGACCAAATGATGCAGTACGTGAATAATAATCTGTAATTCGCGATTTTAGCAGGGTAAAGCATATGAACATTCAGCATACATTGAACAGCACCCAGCTTCGCGCCACATTGGCGATGTTAGTGCTCGCGCTAATGTCGGCGTGTTCATCGGCTCCGGCTAAAGATGCGTCCGCTGATTATGAATCTGCTGCGCCACCAGTGGCCGCGGATGACGATAAAAATATGGGCTCTATTTACCGCTCGGGTTACGGCATGACCTTATTTGTTGACCGCCGGGCTCGTCAGGTTGGTGATATTGTCACCGTGACCTTAGAAGAAAAAACCGACGCCAGTAAATCCTCAAGCACCGCGACCGGCAAAGAGAGCAATATCTCTGTGCCCACCGTGACCTTGTTAGGCCGTGGCGTGACCAGTGGCGGCACGCCAATTCTCACTACCGGCGTCTCTTCAGACCAGGATTTTTCTGGGCAGGGCAGTAGTACCCAGAGCAATAGCTTAACCGGTAGCATTACCGTGACCGTGTCTGAAGTGCTGCGCAATGGCAGCTTGCGGGTGCGGGGCGAGAAGTGGGTCACCATCAATCAAGGCGAAGAGTTTATTCGTATCAAGGGCATTATCCGCCCCGAAGACATTGGCGCAGACAATGCCATACCGTCTTATAAAGTGGCCGATGCGCGTATTACCTATAGCGGTAAAGGTGCGCTAGCCGACGCTAATTCCATGGGTTGGTTGGGACGTTTGTTCCAGTCTGTATTGTCACCCTTTTGAGGACGGCTGCAATGTCTTATAAAACAAATTTAGTGTTGCGCAAAATTGCTGCTTTTTGCAGCGTTGCGCTATTGGTCTGGGCGCCATTGGCGCAGGCCGAACGTGTTAAAGATCTGGTGAATGTTGCCGGCGTACGCGAAAACCAATTAGTGGGTTACGGCTTGGTGGTCGGTCTTAGCGGCACCGGCGATCAGACCAGCCAGGCGCAGTTCACTATTCAAAGTATTCGCAATATGCTCACCGGTTTTGGTGTGCGTATTCCCGACAACGTCAGCCCCCAGTTGAAAAACGTTGCGGCAGTTACTGTGCACGCCAGTTTGCCAGCCTTTGCCAAGCCCGGCCAAACCTTAGACGTCACCGTATCGTCTATAGGTAATGCCGCCAGCTTGCGTGGTGGGAGCTTGCTAATGGCGCCGATGATGGGTGCCGACGGCCAAGTCTACGCCGTGGCGCAGGGCAGTTTGTTAGTGGGTGGTTTAGGGGCGGCGGGTGCCGACGGCTCTAAAGTCACCGTCAATATTCCCAGTGCGGGTCGTATTCCCAACGGGGCGATTATTGAGCGTGCGGCGCCTAGCACCATGGCCTCGAATGGCGAAATTATGCTCAATTTGAAAAAAGCCGATTTCACCACCGCGCATCGCCTAGTTGAAGAAATTAACAGCAAATTCGGTGCTGGCACGGCTAGTGCGCTGGACTCGGCTACCGTCAAGGTACTCGGCCCCAGCAATGCTGATCGCAGCGTTACGTTTATTTCGATGTTAGAGACCTTAGAAATAACCCCAGCCGAGGCCATTGCGCGGGTGGTGGTTAACTCGCGTACCGGCACCATTGTGATCGGCGGCAATGTTCGTGTTATGCCCGCAGCAGTGACCCACGGTTCCCTAACCGTCTCAATCACTGAGCGGGTCGATATTAGTCAGCCCGGCGCCTTCGCTGGCGGCCAAACAGTGGCCGCGCAGGAATCTAGCATCGAAGTGCAAGAAACCGGCTCGCGAATGTTCTTACTCGACTCTGGCGTAACCCTAGAAGAAATCGTGAAAGCCATTAATAAGGTTGGCGCAGCGCCCAGCGACTTGGTCGCCATTCTTGAAGCCCTCGACCAAGCCGGTGCCCTGCGTGCCGAGCTACTTGTGATCTAAGGGGCGGTAGTTATGGATATCAATACCAGTAGCAATTATCACGACTTCACCGGTCTGGCCGCGCTGCGCAAAGAGGCGACTGAGAATTCGGCCGATGCCATTGATCCAGTAGCCAAACAATTTGAAGCGCTGTTCTTGCAAATGATGCTGAAAAGCATGCGCGCTGGTGTACCCGAGGGTGGTTTGTTCTCTGACGAAAGCACCAAAATGTACGAAGAAATGCTCGACAGCCAGCTCTCGGTCACGCTCTCAAATCAGGGTGGTATCGGCATGGCAGAATCGATTTCAGCGCAGTTGCAGGGCCCAACATCGCAGCAGCCGCAAACACAGCAACAGGGTAGTGGTATGACCGGCGAGGGGGCTGCACTGCAAAGCAAGCTCCAGCAGCTCAGTAACCAAAGCCACACTAGCCGTATTCAAGATTTCAGTTTATCTGCCGATAAGCTGTAAATGATTAAGGGGTAAAACATGGGTGACATGCTAGGTAATGCCCTGTCGGCGCTGGTCGCCAATCAGCGCGCGCTGGCCACCACCAGTCACAATATCGCCAACGCCGACACTGAAGGCTACAGCCGCCAAAAGGTGGACTTTGCCACGCGTATACCCCAGCAGCTCGGTGGCATTACCCTTGGTTCCGGGGTCAGTATTTCCTCGGTGAGTCGGGTGTACGACAATTTTACCGCCGGTCAATTGCGCAGCGCACAAGCGGCTTACTCTGCGGTTGAAACCAGTTACCAAATGGCGGCGCAGCTAGACAATGGCCTTGCCGATCCCGACTTGGGGCTAGGGGCGGCGTTGTCGCGTTTTTACAATAGTGTTCAAGATGTGGCCGACGATCCCTCGTCTATTACCTCGCGGCAGTTGCTGCTCGCCGAGGCGCAGGGCTTGGGCGACCGCTTTGCGGATATGTCTGCCCAGCTAGATGCCCTCAGCCGGGAAGTGAATGTGCGCATCAGCACCTCGGTTAGTGATATTAACGACCTAGCGACCCAGATTGCCGATATTAACCGGCTGATCACGACCGCCGACGGGGCGTCTGGCAATACCGCAAATGATCTACTGGATCAGCGCGATCAGGCCCTGCTGTCATTAAATGAACTCATTGGCGTAACCTCGGTTGAGCAAAAAGACGGCAGTGTCAGTGTATTTGTCGGCAATGGCGAAGCCCTAGTCTTGGGCGATAGCACTGTCAAAATGAGCGCGATCAGCAACGCCTTCGAACCAGATCGGCTTGAAATTGCCATGACCACGGGCAGCCGTCAGGCCATTGTTAGCGACAGCATTAGCGGTGGTAGCTTGGGCGGCAGTTTGGATTTCCGCGACGGTGTGCTCAATGAAACGCGCAATGAATTAGGGCGTATCAGCCTCGCTGTGGCCAGCTCTATGAATAGCCAGAACCGCGCCGGTGTCGATTTGCGCGGCGATCAGGGCGGTGATATTTTTTCGGTGCCGGACCCGGTGGCCTACCGCAGCAGCAACAATGTTAGTGCCGCGCAGCTCAGCGTTGAAATAAGTGATCTGTCGCAAGTCACTGGCGACAATATTCTAATGCGCTTTGATGGCAGCAACTGGTCATTTTTTAATGAAGCTACCGGCGCAGCCGTTACTGGGGTCAGTGGCAGCGGCAGCGTCGCTGACCCGTTTCAGCTCAATGGCATGGAATTTAGCCTAGACAGCGCAGCGGCAACCGGTGACCAATTTGTGCTGCGACCCACCGAGGGCGCCTCTGCGGGTATTAAGGTGATCCTCACTGATCCCGCTGGGATTGCGGCCGCCGCCGCGACCCGCAGCATTAGCAGTGGCAGTAATATCGGCACCGCTAAAATTAGCGAGACCGATGTTGTCGACAGCAGCGACCCGAATTTGCTAGATGATGTCGATATTGAATTTTTGACCGCCACCACCTACCAAATTAATGGCAGCGGCAGCTTCACCTATACCTCGGGTGAAGAACTCAGCATTAACGGCAATAGCGTTGTTATTACTGGCACGCCAGTGGCCGGCGACCACTTTTTAATTGGTGCGAATACCAATGCGGTTGGCGATAACCGCAATGCCTTAAAACTGGCAGGCACGGAAAGTAGCAAGCTATTAAATAATGGCGCCACCAGCGTCTTAGATGCAGTAAACGGTTTGGTGGGCGACATTGCCGTGGCGACCCGAAGCGCACAAATTAATCTGCAGTCCCAAGAAAATTTGCTCAGCCAAACCCAGGCTCGGCAAGAGAATTATTCCGGGGTGAACCTAGACGAGGAGGCCGCCAATCTCCTTAAATTTCAGCAGGCTTACCAAGCCGCGGCGCAGGCAACGAGCATCGCAAATGAATTGTTTCAGACCTTAATTGGCGCCTTTAGATAATGACACCTCGGCAATGGCAAGTTAACACGCGGAATCTACTTGTGCGGGCCAGTACCGGCTCATACGCACTGGACAATGCAAAACCCAAAGAGAGAGTAGCGCCATGAGAATCTCAAGCAGCCAGATCTACGCCACTGGGGTCAGTAATATGCTGACCCAGCAGGCAAAACTGGTTGAAACTCAGTCGCAGCTCGCCACGGGCCAAAACCGGCTGAGCCCCTCAGACGACCCAGTAGGTGCGGTACGCAGTTTAGAGCTGACCCGCGCACAGGAAAAAACCGAGCAATACGACCGCAACGGCACCATCCTCAACAGCCGTTTGGGCCTAGAAGAGAGCGTGGTTAGCGGCAGCATTGATCTCTTACAGCGGGTGCGTGAATTATCGATTCAGGCCAATAACGCTACCCAGAGCAATGAGTCGCGGCAATCGATTGCCGCAGAATTGCGCCAACAGCTCGACAATTTGGTCAGCTACGCCAATACCACCGACAGCAGTGGCAATTATATTTTCTCTGGTTACCAAGAGGGCAGTGCGCCAATCTCCAAAACCGCCAGCGGCTATGTTTACAACGGCGACGATGGTCAGCGCCAAATTCAAGTTGGCCCGGCGCGCAGCCTGCCAGACGGCGATCCCGGTTCTGAAGTGTTTATGAACATCCTCAACGGCAACGGCCAGTTTCAAACCGCCGCTAACGCCGCCAATACCGGGGGTGGGGTTATTGATGCAGGCAGCGTTACCGACCCAAGCCAATTTAATCGCGAATCCTTCACCATTCGCTTTACCAGCGAAAGCCAATACGACGTCCTCGACGCCGGTGGCGCGGTAGTGAGTAGCGCGGCCTACCAAGACGGCGGTGACATCCTCGCCGGTGGCATGGCCGTTTCCATTCAAGGGCCGGTTGCCGCCGGTGACGAATTCACCATCGCCCCCGCCCAGCGCCAAGACATATTCTCCATGGTCGAGGCACTGGCTGTTTCCCTAGAAACGCCGCGCAATAGCGCAGGTGACCGGGCGCTGCAAACCAGTGAAATCAACACCGCCATTAGCAACCTCGACCAGGCCATGGATCACCTAATCAACACCCAAGCCACCATTGGGGCACGGATGCAATCCCTAGAGCGCCAAACCGACCTGAATGCCGGTGCCAGCTTACAAATAGCCACCAGCCTGAGCTTGGTCAACGACCTAGACTACGCCGAAGCCATCTCGCGCTTTACACAGCAGCAGGCCTCGCTACAAGCCGCGCAACAAGCCTTTAGCAAGGTGCAGGGCTTGTCGCTATTTAATTATATTTAAGTGAGAGTTGGACTTTAGATGTCGGATGTTGGGCGTCGGGCGCAAGACGCTTGACGGGAGACGGAAGACGCAAAGGCAGCGTTAGTGGGTTTCCGTCATGCTTGCGAAAGCGAGCATCTAGTGAGCGCAGCGAATGCCTTTAAGCGTCTCCCGGCTCCCGTTCAGCACTCAGCGAGCCGTTAGTGTCAGACACCAGACATCCGACATCCGACTTAATACTTCAGGCATCCCAAAACAGGCCCTCGCTTTCGCAAGGGCGACAATGGTGACGCGCCGTGCTAAATTTTCTGTCATGCTTGCGAAAGCGAGCATCTAATGAGCGCAGCGAATGCCTTTAAGCGTCTCCCGTCTCCCGTTAAGCATTCAGCGAGCAGTTAATGTCCGACCCGACACCAGACGCCAGACATCCGACTTCATCCCCCCCCCTTTATACGTATTTACCACAAATAGTAAAAAAAACTTAAAGTTCTCCCAAAAGCGGCCGTTAATTGGTTTGAAAGCAAACTACAGTCACTTTGACTGGTGCTTAATCAAAGACTTACGTCTTTATACCGCATAGAGTGGAAAGGAGAATTACCATGGCACTTAGCATCAACACCAACGTTGCCTCTTTGAATGCCCAGCGCAATTTGTCAAAGTCGCAAGAAACATTGAATACTTCGCTGCAGCGCCTTTCTACTGGTCTGCGAATCAATAGCGCGAAAGACGATGCAGCCGGTCTGGCCATCTCTACTCGCTTCACCACCCAAATCAACGGCTTGAATCAAGCGGTTCGTAATGCCAACGACGGTATTTCACTGGCGCAAACCGGTGAAGCGGCGCTTGACGAAATGACCAATAACCTGCAGCGTATTCGCGAACTGTCAGTGCAGTCTGCTAACGCCACAAACTCTGACTCTGACCGCGCCGCATTGGATGCCGAAGTACAGCAGCGTTTGGCCGAAATCGACCGCATCGGTTCACAGACCTCCTTTAACGGCCGCAAGATTCTCGATGGCTCATTTGGCAGTGCGACCTTCCAAGTGGGGTCAAATGTAGGCGAAACCATTAGTCTTGATCTGAGTGCAAGTACGCGCCTGAACTCATTGGGCGCGACTGCGAGCGATGCTTCTAATGACCTGAGTGCAGTGATGACGGCCACTCCTGCAGTAGATGCAGCAGCAGCTACATTTACCTTCGCAGCAGCAGATTTGCTTGATGATTACACTGGTGAAGCTGTTAGCTTTGATGTAACTGACGGCACTGCGAGTGTAATAGGTGTTACTCTAGATACTGATTTATCGACTATTGGCGCGTTACAGACGGCTCTCGAATCAGAGTTAACTGGTTTCACGGTTGAAATCTCCGGCACGGATATTGTTTTAACTGCTCCGACTGTAGGCGCAGGAGATATAGTGTTTAGTAATTTTAATGGAGATGCTGATAACGGTACTTTTGCTGGGGCTAACGCGGATATTACTGCCGTACCTACCTCGACCAGCACTACAACTGGCGTTGATGCTGAAGCTGAAATCCCCCCAGTTGGTATAACGGTCGCTGGTGACTTCAGTATCGCAATCGGCGACGGTGCCGCGGTTGCGGTTGCTGATGACACCTACACTACTACCGAAGATTTGGTGGCAGCGATCAATACCGCGCTGGGTAGTAACGGCCTTGCTGAAGATAATGGAGATGGTACTTTCTCTATCTATGCATCTGAAACGATCACCTTCTCTGGCGGATTAGAATCTAGCTTAGGCCTAGCTAACACGACTGCAACAGGTAGCCTGGCTGATGTAAGTGTGACAACAGTCGCCGCTTCAAACGACATGATCCGTCGTATTGACTCTGCCCTTACGGCAATCAGTGATCGTCGCAGCGACTTTGGTGCGATCCAGAACCGCTTTGAGTCTACTATCACTAACTTGCAGACCATCTCTGAGAACTTGTCTGCATCACGTGGTCGGATCTTGGACGCTGACTTTGCGGCTGAAACGGCCAACCTGACTAAGGCGCAGATTCTGCAACAGGCAGGCACCGCGATCTTAGCCCAGGCCAATGCATTGCCACAGGCCGCTCTGAGTCTGCTGCAGTAAGTCGCAGCCCGCTAGGCCCCGCGCTCCTAAGAGCGCGGGAATTATCGGCCCAGACAGGGAGTTAACGGAAAAGACGACGGGGCCTCAAGGCTCTGTTCGTGTTTCTGCTATAACTGTTTGATAGGGTGAGTAGGTTACATTATGGATACGAGCTTATCATTACCATCAGTAGCATCGAGCTACGCCAAGCCCACAGCGAAAAGTGCGGCGGCGGGCGCGGTTGCCCAAAATTTAAGCCCCGCTGTAAGCACTAATACTGCGGCGTCGGGGCAGGCTGGCGGTCGGTTTGTGCCGGTGCCAGGCGGCAAGACTTTGCCGAATACCTCGAATTCTTCGCAAGCGGCACCTAGCCGTACTGCGCAAGATGCGGCAGCTGTTCGTGGTGAGGCGGCTAAGCCGAACTCGGAATTGAGCCGCATAGCCGTGGCCTTGGTGGCAGAGTTTGACTCTACCAATAATATTGAGAAAACCTCCCAAGCGGTGGCCAAACTCAATGAAGTCCTTAAGGATCGGGAGCGCGATCTTGAATTCTCGGTTGACGATACTACTGGCCGGACCATACTGAAGGTGATTCATGCGGAGTCTGGTGAGGTTATTCGGCAGATACCACCAGAAGAATTATTGAATATTGCCCGCACCTTTATTGAAGGTACCGGCAGCTTAATTGAAGATCAGGCTTAATTGGCGCATTACGTGCATTATTGAGTTTGAATGGCTAAATCGTTCACGCTGTTGCGTGGCAAAGTAACAAGCGGCCATGTGGTTTGTTTAGGTTATTTAGCCTAGATAAAAAATTGGCCAAGCACCGCAGGTGCAGGAGACAGTATGGCAACGGTAACAGCATCAGGCATTGGTTCAGGGCTGGATATCAATAGTATTGTCTCGCAATTGGTGAGCGCTGAGCGCGCGCCACAAGCAACCCGTCTTGATTCTAAAGAAGCCCTTATTCAGGCGCGCCTATCTGCGTTCGGCTCACTCAAATCGTCATTGACGACTTTTCAAAATAGCCTAAGTTCATTGAAAAGCGCTGATACCTTCAGCAAGCGCTCGGCGACCTCTTCAGATACGGCGGCTTTTACCGCGACCACTACCTCTGCCGCCGCCGCTGGCACTTACACCGTTAAAGTTGAGCAGCTAGCCGCTAAGGAGACTATTGCCTCTAAGGCTTATGCTGACAACGACGCTGTTGTCGGCAGTGGTGTGCTTAATTTTAGCCAGAATGGCGAGACTTTTTCGGTGGCTATTGCCGATGGCGAAGACTCTCTGACCGCAATTCGCGATGCGGTGAATAGTGCTGAGGACAATACCGGCGTAACAGCGAGTATTGTGACCGATCAAGACGGCGCCCATTTGGTTTTCTCGTCAACTGAGACGGGATTGGACAACGCGATAGAAGTTGATGTTACGCCCAGTGGCACAGACACCGGCAATTTGAACGACTTAGCCTATACAACGGGCAACTTCGCAATGACCGAGAAGGCCGAGGCTAAAGACTCTATTGTGGTGGTAGATGGTTTTACCTTAAACAGCGCCAGTCTGAAGTTTGAGGGCATGATCGAGGGGATTACCATTGATGTTAAAACCGCTAAACCCGGTGAAAGCCTAAGTTTAACGGTGAAACACGACACTGCCTCAGTCAAAAAAAGCATTGAAGGTTTTGTTGCCAGCTATAATAGCTTAATGGCGACGCTTAATGATTTAACCGCTTATGATCCAGAGGCGGATACCGCCGGTTTATTGCAGGGCGATTCCACTACCCGCAGCGTTGCCAACCGGATACGCCAAGAAATGGGTACGCTTGTTAGCGGCTTGGATGTAGAGTTAGACTCTTTGGCCGAGTTGGGAATCACCACCGGCGACAAAGGTATTTTGGAAATTGATGCAACTAAGCTAAGCTCAGTGTTAGACACTGATTTTGCCAATGTGGCAGGGGTGTTTGCCGGTGAAAATGGCTATGCAACGCGCCTAGATTCGGTTATTGGCGATATCACCGCCGGTGGTGGCATTTTAGAAAATCGCACCGATGGCCTAAAAGCGCAGGTGGAGCGAATAGACGATCAGCGCGAGGCGCTGGACCTACGAATTGCGGCTATTGAGGCAAGATATCAGGCGCAGTTTTCGGCGCTGGATACGCTGCTGGGTCAGTTAAACAACACCGGCGATTTTTTAACCGAGCAGTTAGCGAACTTACCTGGTTCGGTTTATAAAAGTAGTTAAGAATGGTATAGGTATTTTCCACCGTAAATACCTGTAAATAAACGCAAAAAGAGCTAAAGAAAAGCCGTGTAAAGCCGTCAATTAAGGTAAGCATTTAGAGCTTACCAAGAGGAAAAACAATGAGCTATTCAGCAGGTAGAGCGACCCAGGCATACGCATCCGTTGGCGCCCAATCTTCAGTGGCTGCAGCGAGTCCGCACCGCTTAATTCAATTGTTAATGGATGGCGCTTTAGATCGTTTGTCTGTTGCCAAGGGCTATATGCAGCGCAAAGAAGTGCAGCGTAAGGTTGTTGCTATCGACCGTATTATGTCGATTGTAGACGGTTTGCGAATGAGCTTAGATCACAGCGTTAACGCTGAAATGAGCGAAAACCTAGAAAGCCTTTATGATTATATGAACCGTCGTTTGTTGATAGCTAACATCAATAATGACGAAGCGGCGCTAGATGAAGTGGCGTCGTTGTTAAAAGAGTTGAAAGAAGCGTGGGATGCCATTCCCGCTGCAGTAAGTGGAAGTGAATCTACTGCGCGCTACCAAACAGAAGCGGTATAGGCTTTGGCGTTTAGCGCTCACGGCGGGCGATTTATGCCCGGCGGACATACGTCGAGACTCCTTGGCTAAGTACTTAGGTGACTAATGAATATTGAAATGCTGCAAATGTCAGAGGTGCTGGGAACTCGCCATCGGGAGCTGCGTGAGCTTTTGACGATTAGTGAACATATCCAAGAATTAGCCGACAGCAGTGATTGGGTCGAAGCTGTTGCCCAGCAAAGCCGTCGCCGCGCGTTAATGGATTTGTTTTTTGCGGAAGAGTGCGCGCCATCTGAGAGCGAGTTGGTTGGTGAGGTGATCTCAGCGATATTAGCGATTGACCAGAAAGTTGCCGATGTATTGTATGAACAGCGCAGCGCGATGTTAACTGATGCGAATCAGACCCGCCAGAATGCGCGCAATCTTGGCTCTTACTTGAGTCATAGCATGTCATAGTGAGGCGGGGTAATCATTTATCCACCTCCGCGTAGTTTTACTGCCTGCTTCAATTTAAAAAAATCTTGCACTGTCAACGCCTTATAAATAATATCCTAACTAATAGAATTAGTTGATATGTTGTTTTTATGACCCTAGGGCTTTCCCCTATACCATTTTAAACGCTGAATTGGGCATTATAGTGACCTAATTAGGTGGTTATATTGGTCGCTGTCTTTGAATTTGTCATATTCCACTGCTATACAAATGCTATGCATGTGAAAAGGTTCACAATGGAATGACTGTTTCAAATCAAAAAAACAACACATTGATTCCAAGTAGGTGTGATATCGCTGTTCCTAGGATTATAGAGTCTGACGCTATGCAAGCCCTTGATTCGCTTATAAATCAGGTTGCAGGCTTCGACACGCTAGTGCTTATTCGCGGTGAGTCTGGTAGCGGCAAGGAAGTCGTTGCTCGTCGCATTCATACGGCGTCGTCTCGCAGTGAAAAGCCCTTTGTTCCAGTTAATTGTGGCGCGATCCCCGCTGATTTACTTGAAAGCGAGTTGTTTGGTCATGAGAAGGGCGCCTTTACTGGTGCGGTAGCAACGCGCAAGGGCCGTTTTGAAATGGCTGAAGGCGGCACCCTATTTTTGGATGAGATCGGTGATATGAGCCTGTCAATGCAGGTTAAATTGCTCAGGGTCTTGCAGGAACGCAGCTTTGAACGTGTCGGCAGTAATCACACCCAACATTGCAATGTACGCATATTGGCGGCAACCCATCGCGACTTAGAGGCTATGGTCCGCGACGGTAGTTTTCGCGAAGATCTTTTCTATCGCCTTGACGTATTTCCTATTGAAGTGCCGGCACTCAGAGAACACAGCCAAGATATATCGGCATTGATGGCCGTGTTTATGACGAATTTAGAAACCAAGGGCATGGTGCCGCCAAAATTCTCTAGCAGTGCAATGCGAACTCTGCAGCAATACCCCTGGCCTGGTAATGTTCGAGAGTTAGAAAACTTAATGGAACGCCTGGCCATTACCCATGGGTCGAAGTTGCTACGCTCGCAAGACCTTCCGCCAAAATATCAGACCGTTGGGATTGTAGAGCGAAATGATGAGCCGACCCGGGATGATCAAGATGCCTTGTTGTCATCGCTAGCGGTCTACCACGCCGATGATGACGATGAAGTTGCCCTTGAAGTGGCGGTGAATCCAAGCCGACCACCCTTGCCTGAGAGTGGGATTGACCTTAAAAGTTATCTGCTTGAAATAGAGCAATGGTTTATTAGCGAAGCTCTGCGTAAAGAAGACGGCGTAATAACCCGAGCAGCGCAGCTGTTGGGATTACAACGAACCACGCTAGCCGAAAAAATGAAAAAGCTCGACCTCTCCTAAGTTCTCCTTCCCTGTTTAAAACTCCACGATCACTCAACCATACCCGCTTAAAATGCCTAGCTCCGACGTTAGACGCTTAAAGGCATGCGCTTCGCTTATCAATGGGTACCTGCCTTCGCAGGTACGACGACAAACTGGCGCAAACCGTATATACCACCCGCACTCCTGCCTGTGTGTATTGACCGGAGCTTATTTAGCCCACCTCGTCTTACTAAGTTAAAACGCGATGCATTGACCGATGCGATTAATATAGTGTCGTCACTCCTGCGAAGGCAGGAGTCCATTTATCGGCTATGTCGCAGCTAGTGGGGCTGAGTTCGCCTAGATTGGCTTTTGCATTTCCCATCGTCCATGAAGTATTCCCTGTATTCGGCACCTGCCTAAGCTTACCCGTCTATCATTTGGCCAATCGCCAAGATTCCATCGCCAAAAAAATGGCAATTAACCTTGGAATTTTCCTAACTTATTGTATTTTATAGGAATTATTTGGTGGCATGTTGTTTGCTATCTCTTTGTCAAAGATTGCATAAGAGGGTTGGCGAATGGTTAAGCGTATTGATACTGAGCAGGTGCTTGAGCAGAGCAGGTCTATAACGGCTGAATACTATCGCGAACTTTTTCACCGTGAGTTGTTGAGTAGCGGCGAGCAGCTACGCGCAGTGCTGGCGGGGCTAAACAAGAATAATACTAGTAGCGCTCGTGTAGGAGAAGCCCTCCATGTCTGAGTTAATTGTTGCTGATAGCGCGTCTATCTCTGTTAAGTCGATGGCAAGCCGGGTTGCCTTAACTGACGCCACGGTTTTGGTTAGTGGCCAGAGCGGTGTGGGTAAAGAGGTTTACGCTCGTTATATCCACAATAGTTCAAAACGCAGCAGTGGCCCTTTTGTGGCGTTGAACTGCGCGGCGATTCCAGAAAATATGCTCGAAGCGATGTTGTTTGGTTATGAGAAGGGCGCTTTTACCGGCGCGATTAATAGCCATGCGGGTAAGTTTGAGCAGGCTCAGGGCGGCACATTGCTCCTTGACGAGATTTCAGAGATGGAGCTTGGTCTTCAGGCGAAGTTGTTGCGGGTGCTGCAGGAGCGTGAGCTAGAGCGCTTAGGGAGCCGTAAAACCTTAAAGCTTGATGTTCGCGTTATTGCTACGAGCAACCGCGACTTACGCGAAGTGGTTCGGGCGGGTATGTTCCGTGAAGATTTGTTCTATCGCTTGAACGTTTTCCCCTTGCACATTCCGGCACTTTCGGCGCGACGTGACGATATTTTGCCACTGGCACTGAGCTTTTTGGCTCGCGACAGCAGTGTTCGCTACGCTGATCAAATGCTGGACGAGGATGCAAAGGAAAAGTTGTTGCACTACCGCTGGCCGGGCAATGTTCGTGAACTCGATAATGTTATTCAGCGTGCATTGATTTTGCGGCAGGGTGATCACATAACTGAGCGTGATATTCAGTTTGAGACCGGTATGAGTTTTGTTGTTGATCAGCGTCAGGATGTTGCGTCTGGGGTTATGGCCTTGAGCGAACAAGAGCGTGACGTCGACGGCAGCAAAGTCCTTGACGGCTTTATGCGAGATCAAGAGCGCCGCGTTATTAGTGATGCTCTGCGCCTTGGTCGCTCTAAGAAAGAGACCGCTGAAATTTTAGGCATTAGCCCTCGCACCTTGCGTTATAAATTAGCGCGCCTGCGTGAACAAAGCTACTTGATGGGTTAAGGAGATAGACCATGTCAGATATGAAGGTTGATAATATACTTACGCAGATTCGCGCCCTAAGAGAGCAAACGGGTGTTGCGAAACCTGGCATGGTAGAAGCAGATAGCTTCTCGGTAAATGCGCCCTCTAATGTTAATTTTGGGGCTATGCTTAAAGACTCTATAAACGCAGTGAACACAGTCCAGCAAAATTCTAGCGCGCTGGCTTCTGCGTTTGAACGCGGCGCCAAGGACGTGAGTTTGACTGAAGTTATGGTTAACGCCGAGAAATCGAGTGTTGCCTTTAAAGCGGTAGTTGAAGTACGCAATAAGTTTGTTGATGCTTACCAAGAAGTCATGCGGATGTCGATGTAATGTTAATTCTTGTTGAGCTGTTGGCTGTGGTATTTAGCGTTGTTCTGACGGTGGGCTATTAAAATGGCTGAAGTAAAAAGCAATCCGCTGACGAGTTTACTCGCTGACTTGGCGAAAAATGATGTATTGCGCCAATTGCTTATTTTGGTGGGGATTGCCGCCAGTGTCGCCGTTGGCTTTGCCGCTGTAATGTGGTCGCAAGGCACGGATTACCGCACTTTATACGCCAATGTTGCGCCAGAGCGTGCGGCAGGGGTGATTGATGCGCTCAATGCTGCGGGTATTCCTTATAAGATTCAGGAGCCAACAGGCTCTATTATGGTTCCCTCGGAAAAAATTCATGACGCGCGAATCAAACTCGCCGGTCAAGGTGTTATGCGTGACGGTAGCGGCATGGCAATTCTTGAGCAGGAGCAAGGTTTCGGCGTTAGTGAGTTTATGCAGTCTAAGAAATACCACTACGCGCTAGAGCAAGAATTGGCGAGTACAATTGAGAGCATGCATCAAGTTCGCAAGGCGCGGGTACATTTGGCGATTCCTAAACAGTCGGTATTTGTTCGTGATCGCAAACCCGCCAGTGCCTCGATTATGTTGGATGTTTTTCCGGGCAGCACGGTAGACAAGCAGAACGTCAATGCCATCATGAATTTGGTGGCGTCGAGTATTACCGGCTTAGCACCAGAGCAAGTAACGGTGGTAGATCAGCAGGGCAATCAGCTGTCTGAGCTCGGCGATAAAGATGATTTGGGTTTGAGTTCGCGCCAGTTTAGTTACCGTCAGCGTATTGAAAGCGCTTACGAAGACAGTATTGAAGATTTACTCAGACCCTTAGCCGATGCAGGCCAGGTACGCGTTAAAGTGTCGGCCGATGTGGATTTTTCTACCGGCGAAGAAAGTCGCGAGAGCTGGAATCCTGATCGTCAGGTAGTGCGTAGCGAACAAATTAATGAGCAGGGCCGCAGCCCTGCAGGTAATGGCGGCGCAACCGGTATTCCCGGCGCGTTGACCAATGAGCCTCCGAGCATTGGCGGTCAAGCGCTGGGTGAAGGCACTGGTGGCGGAGCCGGAAGTAGTCGCTCGATTGTTCGTAATTATGAGATTGAGCGGGTGCTGAATCATACCTCTACGCCAACAGGGCTGATTAAAAAGCTGTCGGTTGCTGTTGTTGTTGCGAATCGTGCAACCACGGGCGAAGACGGTGAGCTAACGACAACAGAAATTAGCGCACCGGAACTAGAGAAGTTAAATCTTCTCGTGAGAGACGCGATTGGCTATGACTTAGATCGCGGCGACCGTGTTACGGTGGTGTCGGCCGATTTTCAGCCTCAGAACGCGTTTGATGAAGAGGTGAGTGGCCCCGGTTTTTGGGAGCAGCCTTGGTTTGCTAATTTGGTGCGCCAGTCTTTTGCTGGATTGGCAGTATTGTTAATTGTATTCGCGGTACTTCGCCCGGGTATGCGAACCTTAATGCAGAGCAGCGCTTCGGCGAGTGGCGCGACCGCAGCGCTGCCAGATGGCACAGCAGTCGACAGCGTGACTGGCGAAGTGTTACACCCCGCCGTTGCGGCTTTGGGTGGTCCACAAATGACCGCACCGCAGCTGGCAGGACGTATGGGTTTTGAAGAAAAGATGACGGAAGTGCGTTCAGTAGTGAATGAAAACCCTGAGCGCGTTGCGCAGGTCATGAAAAAATGGGTGTCGGAAGAAAATGGTAAATCCTAATATGGCAGCAAGTTCAGGTGGTAGCGGCAGCGAAAAAGCGGCTTTGTTCTTATTGATGCTGGGTGAAGAGCAGGCGTCAAAAGTGCTGCAATTTGTTGACCCCCATGAGGTTGAATTGATTGGCACGGCGATGGCGGCAATTCGCAGTGTGGATAATCAGCGCGCCGAGGCGGTGGTTGATGATTTTAGGCAGTCAATGCAATCAGAGACTTCGCTAGGGGTTGGTGTGCACGGCTATGTTCGCAAGTTATTTACCGCAACCTTGGGCGAGCAGAAGGGCGCTACCTTAGCAGAGCGCGTTTTGGGTGATGAAGAATCCCAAGAGATGAACTCGCTGCGCTGGTTGGAACCCGATGCCCTTTTGCATATGTTGAAAGACGAGCATCCCCAGTTGATCGCGATCACGATGGCGCATATGGATCAAGACCAAGCCGGTGCAGTGCTGAAGCAAATGGCACCTGACTTACAAGACGATATTGTGATGCGTATTGCCAATATGCAGACTATTCCCCAAGCGGCGATGCGCCAGTTGCAGGCCGTTTTAAAGAAAAAGCTTTCTGTTACAGCGACCTTTAAAAACCGCAAAATAGACGGTGCATTGACGGCGGCGGGTATTATGAATGGCCTAGACCCCGAGGCCGAAACACGCATCTTGGAGTCGGTGGCCAAGAAGAATGAAGCGCTGTCTGAGAAGATTCAAGACCTGATGTTCTTGTTCAGCAACCTGATCAATATCCCCGACAAAGGCATTCAGTTGCTGTTGCGCGAAGTGAGTTCCGATATTCTGCCAATGGCATTAAAAGGCGCCGACCAAGCTGTGCGGGATAAGATTATGGGGAATATGTCTAAACGCGCGCGGGAGATGTTGATTGAAGATATGGAGTCTCGTGGCCCCATGAAGTTGAGTGATGTGGAAGCGGCGCAAAAAGATATTCTCGCGGTCGCCAGAAAATTGGCGGAAAACGGCCAGATTGATTTGGGCAAAGGCGGCAGTGACGATTATGTGTAAAAAAGCAACTGTGTTTAGCCGCAAATTACTCAACTAAGAGGCTGTTATGGCAGATGTGTTTCAGGCATTTGTACCCCGCGTTGTTGATGCCGGTGAGGCAGCACAAAGCGCTGCAATTGCCGAGCAAACTAAAACGCCGGCCGAACATCAGCCCTGGCAGTTGCCTGAAATGTCATCACTGGCTGCGCCGGTGCGGCCAGCCGCCCCTCGCCCCAATCAGGTAGAGCAAGCCGACCCCGTTGAGGCCGAAGCCGTTATTTCCCCTGATGTTGCAGAAGAGCAGCGCAAGCTAGCCTACGATCAGGGATTTAAACAGGGTCTTGACGACGCGAAGAAGGAATCTGCGCGCTTGCTAGCCGAACAAAGCCAGCAGTTACAACTTGCCTTGGCTGCTTTGCGCGAACCGCTTAAGTGGGTTGATAGCGAATTAGAGCGAGAGTTATTTCAAATGACTTTGGCGATCTCTAAACAGTTATTACGCCATGAATTGAGTGTGCGCCCCGAACTCATCGAAAACCTTATTCATAAAGCCGTGTCGGCGCTGCCCTTGAGCAACAGTGGTTTTGAAATTTTTGTTAATCCCGACGATGCCGAGGTGTTGCGCGGTTTACATGAAGACCGCGGTGAACCCTTAGATCCCGTGTGGCGCTTGGTTGAAGACCCAGCGGTTAGCCGTGGTGGTTGCCGTATAAACAGCGATCATTCGCGAATTGACGACCAGCTGGAAACCCGCATTCAGCACGTGGTTGCAGAGATGCTTGGCGAGACCATGGTGCCATCACAGTTGACTGCTGGTGATCGCGATGAGCACGAGGTCTAGCGGTGATTAATGATCCTAGCGAACAGTTACGGCAACGATTTGCCTTGTACCGACAGCGCCTCAGTGGCGCCGAAAAGCCCATTGTAGAAGGCCAGCTCAAGCGGGTAGTTGGCACGATGCTCGAAGCGGTTGGCTGCAAAGCGCCGGTGGGAGGTTATTGCTTGGTTGAGGCTGCTGACGGCGATTGGCTGGAAACCGAAGTGGTGGGGTTTGCGGGAGACAAAATACTGTTAATGCCCACCGGCGAGCTGCGCGGTGTCATGCCCAATGCCCGCGTGATTCCCATTGCCAAGGGTTCGGACTTTCCTGTTGGTGACGAACTATTGGGGCGGGTACTCGACGGTGCAGCTAAGCCATTAGATGGCAAGGGGCCGCTCCACTGTAAGCAGACTCGCTCAATTAATGGCACTCCAATTAATCCGTTATTGCGTCAGCCAATACGCGAACCCCTTGATGTGGGCGTACGTTCAATTAACGCCTTGCTCACCATTGGCCAAGGTCAACGTCTAGGCCTCTTTGCGGGCAGTGGTGTGGGTAAAAGTGTCTTGCTTGGCATGATGACTCGCTTCACTAAAGCCGACGTTGTGGTTGTTGCTTTGATTGGTGAGCGGGGCCGTGAAGTAAAAGAGTTTATCGACAGTATTCTTGGCACCGAAGATATGAAACGCGCGGTGGTGATTGCCACCCCGGCAGATCATCCGCCGCTGATGCGTATGCGCGGTGCTTGGCTGGCAACCTCGATTGCGGAGCACTTTCGCGATCAGGGTAAGCAAGTGTTATTACTTATGGATTCATTGACCCGTTTCGCTCAAGCTCAACGTGAAGTTGCCTTGGCGACCGGAGAGCCGCCTGCAACAAAAGGCTATCCGCCATCGGTTTTTGCGAGATTGCCTGCCTTGGTCGAACGCGCGGGTAATGGTGCGGTTGGCGGTGGTTCAATTACTGCGTTTTATACGGTTTTGGCCGAGGGCGATGACCAGAACGACCCAATTGTGGATTCGGCGCGCGCGATACTTGATGGTCACATTGTGCTGTCGAGGGCGTTGGCCGACGCGGGGCATTTCCCGGCGATTGACGTTGAGCGCTCAGTGAGCCGTGCAATGAATGACGTTACCGCTAAGAGTCATCAAGATCAGGTGCGCTATTTCCGGCAAATGTACTCCTTGTATCAGCAGAATCGGGATTTAATCACCATTGGTGCCTATCAGCGTGGCAGCGATGCTCGCTTAGATCATGCGGTTGCCTTGTGGCCTAGCATGGTCAAATTCTTACAACAGGCCTATGATGAAGCAGAGCCCTTTGATAGTTCGCTTGATCAGCTCGATGTACTTTTAGAAGACGCATAAGCTTACAGGTACCGAAATGAAGAAATCCCAGCGTATGCATACCGTGAATACCTTGGCGGAGCGCAAGGAGCAAGAGCAGGCTAAGCGTTTTGCAAAAAGCCAAAAGCACTTTGATCACCAACAAAAAAAATACACTGAATTAAAGCAGTATTACCGTGAATACGCGGATGCTAGCCAAAATCAAACCTCGCAAAATCTGGATATTCACCGTTTACAAGAAACTCGCCAGTTTATGAGTAAGCTGGCTAAAGCGGTTGCGCAGCAAGCCGAAGCCGTAGAGCGCGCCGAGGCCAATGTGGTGACTGAACGCCAGCATTGGTTAGACAGTCGCTGCCGGGCCATGAGCTTGGAAAAACTGACTGATCGTTACCGCGAGCAGGAAGCAAAACAACTTAATACTGAAGAACAACGTCAAGCAGACGACCTTTCGAGCCAGCGATTTGTCTGGTCGGCTCGCCAGTCCACCGATATGGCATAAGCCTTGCTCTAATTATAGTATTGCCGGGCTTTTGCCATATTGGCGGCCGGATATAATTAAAATGTACAGGTGACATACTATGCCGTCGAGTTCACTTTCCGCGCTGAGTAGCAGCGATTCGAATCAAAGTAGCCGCAGTGCTGGCAATGCCGGTAAAGCGAGTGATTCGTCGTCAAAATTGCCGTTTAATCAATTGCTTGCAAGTAATTTGAGCGAGCCGCGAGCGAGTAAATCGGGTGCGAGTGAGTCTGCAGATACCACCAGTGCCAGCGTATCTGGTGCGGAGTTGGAGGGCGCAGAAAACACACATTTGGCGAATCCCGAGGGCGGCAAAAAATTGCCGCTGAGCGGTAAGGATTTGCCGTCGTCGCCATTGTCGGATGCAAACGCGGAATTGGCGGCAGAAGAAGCCTTAGGTGCTGATGATGCGCTAGTGAATTGGCAGCAAGTGCAAATTGACTGGTCGCGAACGCAGCTTAATTCTGCAGGCAGTGCTGTTGGTGATGTGATGGCTGACGCCAGTAAAGCCCAATTAACGGCAGATGAGCTGTTGTTGCAGCAAGAAAAATTACTGCAAAGCGGCAATCAAGCAAAGGCTAATGTTTTGGCGGCGACCGCCAGTGCGCAGAATTCTGGAAGTACTGGATTTGCCGCAGCGATGCAAGGCGCTATGGCGCCGGGTGAAGGTGTTGCTATTGCGCCAGGGCAGCAGATGCTAGCGCAGCAGCTGAAAGGTGAGCAAAGCGAAAGCGTTAGCAATGACGCTGACTTTACTGAGTTGGCGTCTCTGTCGCAGCTTAAAAATACCTTGAGTGCTGGTGCAGCGAATTCCGCGCGGGCGCCGCTAACACTGACGATGAATCAGAGCTTGGTCGACAACCCCGCCTGGGGGCAGGCCATGGCAGCGCGTATTGGCATGATGGTTAACAATGGTGTGCATACCGCGACCATGCAGTTACACCCAGCGGAATTGGGCGGTATTCACATACAGTTGTCTATTCAGGGCGACAATACTTCGGTGCAATTCCAAACCCAAAATGGCGAGACGAGCGACCTAATTGAAAAAATGCTGCCGCGTTTGAATAGCAGCTTGGAGCAGCAGGGTTTACGTTTAGATGAAGTGAAAGTGACCCACAATCCAAACCTGGGCAATGGTGCTGCAGCGAATGGTAATCAACAATTTGCTGGGCAGTCGGCAGGACAAGGTGATGCGGCAGGCCGGGGTGGGAATGGCGATGCCTTAGGTCGTGACGACGAACTGCTCATAAATACAGAGGTGCAGATTGACCCTGGGAGTAAGCTTGCAGTTGATTACTACGCCTGATTTAGTCAGCATTTAGGCACAAAAAAAAGGGACTGCATGCAGTCCCTTTTTTACCTTATACAGCAGCGAATTTATTTCAATAAATCGCGGCCGATAATCAGCTTCATTACCTCGTTAGTACCCGCATAGATACGCTGAACACGTGAGTCAGCAAAGGCGCGAGCCACTGGGTATTCCCACATAAAGCCGTAACCACCGTGCAACTGTAAGCACTCATCAATGACCTTGCATTGCAGGTCAGTGGTAAGTAGCTTGGCTTTGGCAGCCATTACCGAATCGAATTTATGCTCTATGTGCAGCTCTAAACAACGATCCAAGAAGACTCTTGCCGCGCAGACTTGGGTCTCCAGCTCTGCCAGTTTGAACTGGGTGTTTTGGAAGGTGGCAACAGTTTTGCCGAAGGCGTTGCGCTCTTTAACATAGTCGATTGTTTGCTCAAGAATCGATTCAGCATTGGCTACGGCAATAATGGCGACGTTCAAGCGCTCTTGGGGAAGGTCTTGCATCATGTAGATGAAGCCCATACCTTCTTCGCCAAGCAGCTGATCTTTAGATAAACGTACGTCTTGGAAGAACAGCTCTGAGGTGTCCTGCGCTTTAAGGCCGATTTTTTCTAGGTTTTGGCCCTTGCTGAAACCGGGGGTGCCCGCTTCCATCAAAAATAGGCTAATACCCTTGGCGCCAGCACTCGGGTCAGTTTTGGCGACGACAATGACGAGGTCGGCAAGTTGGCCGTTGGTGATGAAGGTTTTAGAGCCATTGATAATGTAGTCGTCACCGTCTTTGATTGCGGTGGTTTTAATGCCCTGTAAATCTGAGCCCGCAGCGGGTTCGGTCATGGCAATAGCCATAATGGTTTCGCCGGTTACGCATTTTGGCAGGTACTTTTGCTTTTGCGCTTCGGTGCCGTAACGTTCGATATACGGAACAGCGATATCTGAGTGCAAGCCCCAACCGATACCGGTTAATCCTGAGCGACCGCATTCTTCGTCAATAATCGCGTTGTAGCGGAAATCGACGCCAACACCGCCGTATTCTTCAGTAACACTGGGAGAGAGGAAACCCTGTTCACCTGCCTTGATCCACAATTCGCGATCAACCTGACCGTCTTTTTCCCATTGAGCGTGGAAAGGTGCTGCTTCAGTTTCTAGGAACTTGCGGACAGAGCCGCGGAACAATTCATGCTCTTCTTCGTAAACGGTTCTTGGGATCATCGACATTGGGGTATCCTCCTGGGAATAAGATAGCTATTATCCTGCCTATGTTAGCAGAGTAAACTTGTAAAGCCAGCGGTGTTTTTCGCTCTGACATGAAAGCCGAGGGCTGCGGTATTTCGCCGTTAAATGATGATGAGAGTTTGATATGACAATTTGGACGAATCCCCTAAGTATAGACCAGGCAAATGCCATGTTGGCAAACACCATTTGCGAGGTCTTGGCGATTGAAATTACCGATATTGGCGAGGATTATGTCGCGGGAACCATGCCGGTTGATAAACGGACCCACCAACCTTTTGGGATACTTCACGGCGGCGCCTCTGTTGTGCTGGCCGAATCATTAGGTAGTATTGCTGCCAATTTAGCCTGCGAGTCAGGTTTTGTGTGCGTGGGCCTAGACATAAATGCCAATCACATTCGCTCGGTGCGCAGTGGCTTGGTGACCGGCGTTGCTAAGGCCGTACATATTGGTCGCAGTACGCAAGTTTGGGAAATCCGAATTGCAGATGACGATGATAAGACGGTGTGCGTGTCGCGGCTGACAATGGCTGTTATTGCTAAATAGGCGGAGGTCGGGTGTCTGGCGTTGGATGTGATAATCGTGTGTCTAGGTATGTAGTGAGCGGGTCCTTAGGTCTCAGTATTTCACCGATTCCCGCGCTACTGTAAACTGGCGGGCCATTTATTTTGAGGCCCTAGCAATGACAGCAGCTCGCTTTCAACGCCTGCATCAGGTTTTAGCGTTCCGCCAGCCGGATCTCACCATTGTTACTGACAATGTTCACAAAAGCCGTAACCTCTCGGCGATTGTGCGCACGGCGGATGCCGCCGGTATTGGCCGCATGCACTGCGTTATTCCCGATAAAGACTATAAGGCGTTTCGCGGTACGGCAATGGGTTCGCACAGCTGGGTAAATGTTGTGCGCGAGCAAGATGCGAGCTCTGCATTAACGCCCTTAAAAGCGCAAGGCTATCAAGTATTGGCTGCCCACCTCGGCGAAGGCGCCGTTGATTTTCGCGAGCCGGACTACAGCAAGCCGACAGTCATTTTGCTGGGTGCAGAGAAGCTGGGCGTTAGTCCTGCGGCTTGTGCCCTAGCCGATGCCTTTATCACCATACCGATGATGGGCATGGTGCAATCATTCAACGTCTCTGTTGCCGCGGGCATCATCTTGGCGGAGGTTCAGCGCCAGCGCCAATTGGCGGGGCTTTATGATCAGCGTCGCCTAGCCGACGAAACCTATCAACGCACTTTGTTTGAATGGGCGCAGCCGAAAATGGCTGACTACTGTCGCGCGAATGGCTTGGCGTATCCGCCTTTGGACGATGACGGCGAGCTGGTGGACGGCTTGGCCTGGCAGGTGGCGGTGCGGGAAGGGCGGGCGTTGAAAGCATAGTCGGAGGTCGGGTGTCTGGCGTCGGACGCTGTAGGCTTACCCCTGCCTTCGCAGGGGTGACAGGGAGACGGGAGACGCTAAGTCAAAATCAGGTCCCCGCGGTTGTGGTCGTTAATAAGCGCAGCGCATGCTTGTAAGCGTTTTCCGTCTCCCGTCCAGCATTTAGCTTTCCCAGTCAGCGATTAATTCTAACAGGGCGCTCTTTTCACGTCCGACCTCTGACTTCAGACTCCTCCACACCAGCGTCATCTAATTGGGTGATATTGCCTCTGCATTAAAACTGCCACACTGCCACAATAATAATAGGAGGCAGGCAATGGCAGATCATTCAGCCAACGAGGTCGTTAGTGGCCAAGTGTGGGAACAATTCTGTGATGAGTTAAAGGCGGCAGGCCAGCAAATTTTACGCGCAGAGGCACCAAATGATGCCTTTAACCGTGCGGAGGGTTGGCGATATTTGACCCGTTTGACGCGTATTGGCCTCGATATGTTTATGGAGTGCAGCGATCGCGAGTTTCCGACGTTTTATCGGCCCTCCCATGAAACCGCTAAAATTGGCGCTGACAATCCTGACAATATTTACCTTCGTGCAGAAATTAACGGTATGCACGACTACCGAATCAGTGGCAGTCGCGGCACAGTGGCGTATTTGGGCTTTATTGCCATCGCAGGCGGTTATGAAGAGGCTGATAGCAATATGCGCTCAGTGGCGTCTCTCGATACGCACAGTGGTCTAGAAGTGAATGATGATGGCACGGTAGAGGTGATTTTGTCGCGGCATCCTCAGCCCGGAAATTGGTTGAAAATCACTGAAGACACTGTGGCGATATTGGCGCGGGAAACGTTTTTAGATCGCAATACTGAGGTGTTTGCCGATCTTAAAATTGAGCGCTTGGCGACCGGCGGGGTAAAGCCGGCGCCATTGCAAGCGGAGCAACTTGCCGCAAATCTGCGTAATACGGCGGCCTTTGTTAAAGGCACTGCCACCTTGTTTGCCGATTGGGCGCAGGGCTTTAAGGCGCAGCCAAATACCTTGCCAGCAGCCGATCAAGCCTATTGTCAAAAGCTGGGTGGCGACCCCAATATTTTCTATTACCACGGCTATTTTAATCTGGCAGATGACGAGGCTTTGTTGATTGAAGTGGATGAAATCCCCGTCTGTGATAATTGGAATTTTCAGTTAAATAATTACTGGATGGAGTCTTTGGAATACCGCTATGTGCAAATCCACATTAATAAGCATACTGCGCAATATCGAAAAGATGGCGGCGTGAGCATTGTGGTGGCAGCTCAAGATCCGGCTTGTGTTAATTGGTTGGATACTACTGGCCACCGTGAAGGCACCATGGCGTTTCGTTGGATCGGCGCAGCAGAGCACCCTCAGCCACAGTGTCGGGTCGTAAAAACGCATGAGTTGTCGCAGTTATTACAGGCATCGTGATTGGTCGCATAATAATTAAAAAGGAGATTTCCTGTGGGTACAGAGCAAGGTAATACAGTAATGGCAATACCAGCGGTGGATTTGAGTGTTGCCGCGCTATTACATGAAGCCAGTGAGGTTACTGGCCTAAGCGACTTTGGCGATGAGTCTTTTCGGGAGCCCTTGACGGTATTGCTTAAGTCCTTAAATGACGAGGCGAACCTCAATGCGGGTGGGCGTTTTGGTCAATATCAGCGGATTTTGAATATCCTCATTAATCGCCTGCGCGTGGAGGCCTGGATTGCTAAGCACCCCGAAATATTGAACGAAGATATTACCGCGCCAGTGGTGATTATTGGTTTGCAGCGTACGGGATCAACATTTTTTCATCGCATTCTCGCTGCCGATAAACGGTTCTATGCGCCACTGTGGTATGAGGTGCGTAATCCTGCGCCGGCCTTAGATTGGGATTTTAAAACCAAGGATGCGCGCATAAGTACTGCGGAGGCAGAGGTTGCCGCGATGCTTGCTGCGAACCCAGAAATAGCCGCGATCCATCCTATGGACCCGGTTGCCGCTGATGAAGATATTTTGTTGCTTGAGCACAGCTTTTATAGCACCGTGCCAGATGCATTTTGCAATGTGCCGAGTTATGGCAAGTGGAATGATGAGAACGACAACACGCCAGCCTACCAATACCTAAAGCGGCTTTTGCAATTTTTACAGTGGCAGAAAAATCGCAGCGGCCAAGTCGCTGAGCGCTGGTTGCTGAAAACTCCGCACCATATTCACCATGTAGCGACTTTGCTGAAGGTTTTTCCCGACGCGAAAATCGTCCAAACCCATCGTGACCCTTTGCAAACCATCCCCTCAGCGGCAAGTATGAATTACAACCTGTGGATTTTGGGGAGCGACGATGTTGACGCTAAAGTGGTGGGTGAACAGTGGGCAGCGAAATACGCGCGCGGGACTTTACACACGCTAAAAACCCGTGACAGCCAACCCAATGCGTTTTTGGATGTATGGTATAAAGACACCGTTGCCAACCCCTTAAGCTCGGTAGAAAATGTCTACGACTTTATCGGAATGGAACTCACGGCTGAGGCGCAAGTAGCGATGGCCGAACATCAGGAAGCGAATCGTCGCGACAGCCGTCCAGCACATGAATACACCTTGGAACAATTTGGCTTAAGCGAGGAGGGCTTAAAAGCGCAATTTGCGGAGTATCGTCAGCGCTTTGTTGATTAAGTAGGGTGCCAGTAAAATGAGCGTGCTTACTCGCTCATTTTACTGCATAAGGCTATCCAGAATTCCACTGCGGCTTTGTTGTGGCGGTGTTTGGGTAGCGCAAAATAGAACATTCTTGTCATGTCGCGGTTAGCGAGTTTTAGAGGGACTAAATCACCGTTGCGGAAGTCGTTTTGCAAGACCACCTTAGACAAGCAACCGATTCCCAATCCAGATTCCACTGCGCTTTTAATCGCTTCGTTGTGTTTGAATTCCCGGTAAATTTCTATGTCGGGCAGTAGCCCAGAGAGGGCGCGGTCAAATGTGTGGCGCGCGCCGGAGTCGGGTTCTCGCAAAATCCAGCGGGCTGCTTTTATATCATCATCATTCAGCACGCCTTTTTTGGCCAAGGGGTGGTTGGCGCTGCAAAATGCCACGAGCTCGTCTTCTTTCCAGGGTATGAGTTCCAGTTCGCGGTGCTGAACCTCCCGTTCAATCATGCCTACATCAACTTCGTAATTTAGTACCTTGGCAACGACCTCGGGTGTATTGGCGGTATCTAATTGCACGTCGGCTTCGGGGTATTTGTTCAAGTATTCGGCGAGGTAACGCACTACCAAATGATTGCCGATGGTGAAGCTAGCGCCAACCCGCAGATGACCGATATCGCTGTGCAGCTGCAGGGCGTCGTCAAATTGCTGGCAGTGGGCGAAGAGGGTTTCGGCCTCTTTGCGCAGGGTGTGGCCAATGGCGTTGAGTTTGATCTTATTGCCTTGGCGATCGAAGAGGGTGACACCGTAGGCTTTTTCTAAGCTTTGCAGTGCCGCACTGGCCGCCGATTGGGACAGGCAAAGTTGTTCTGCGGCCTTCGACACGCTTTGGAATTTGGCAACACAGAGGAAGATCTCTAATTGCCGAATAGTGAATTTCATGGTGTTGACTCACCGTGGTTGGGGGGACGTCAGTATCTATAAAATCGATACTAACTATAATAATAGCCTGTTTTACTTGTGATAAAAATGCTTTTACTATGGGCGCCCTCAGAGTAAGCGATGCCGGAATGTGCGGTTCCTCGCCCTGACTAGCGTTTAAAGTGTAATTTGAAAATCAGCAGCCCAGCGGAGTTGAATAGATGACTGAAGTTAAAGCAACCAATGTACATTGGCATGACGGCGAAGTGAGCCGTGAAGACCGCAATGCATTGTTAAAGCAAAAAGGCGCTACCTTGTGGTTTACCGGCCTGTCTGGCAGCGGTAAGAGCACAGTTGCGGTTGCGCTGGAAAAAGCGCTGATGGAAAAAGGACATCTCTGCTACCGTTTAGACGGTGACAATATTCGTTTGGGTATCAATAAAAACTTGGGTTTCAGTGCAGAAGACCGCACTGAGAACATTCGCCGCATTGGTGAAATCTCTAAGCTATTTGTCGACACTGGCGTTATTGTTTTGTCGAGTTTTGTTAGCCCATACCGCGCCGACCGCGATATCGTTCGCGAGCTGCACGTCGCAGGCGACATGGACTTCATTGAAGTACACGTTGACGTGCCACTGGCGGTAGCCGAAGAGCGCGACCCTAAAGGCTTGTACAAAAAGGCTCGCGCTGGCGAAATCAAAAACTTTACTGGCATCGATGATCCCTACGAAGCGCCACTAAAGCCCGAGCTGGTATTAAACAGTCACGAGCAGAGTTTGGAAGAAGAAGTTGCCGTGCTGCTGGAAATGATGACTGCGCGCGGACTTATTTAAAGCCGGTCTGGCGTCAGAAGTCTGACGTTCACGCCGTACTTATATTTTCGTCCGACGTCAGACACCCGACGTCGGACTAATTAATTAATGGAGTTCCAAAATGATCAAACCCCATGGCGCCGAAGAACTTAGCCCTTTATTTGTCTACGACACTGAAAAACACCACGCATTGAATGCTGAAGCAGAAACCCTGCCTTCACTGCTCGTGAGCTCTGCTGCTGCGGCGAATGCCGTTATGTTGGGCGCCGGTTACTTTACGCCGCTGAAAGGTTATATGAACCTTGCCGATTCTTTGGCGGTAGCAAAAGACCTGTGCACCACCGACGGCCTGTTCTGGCCCGTGCCAATTGTAAACCTGACCAAAGATGCCCAGGGTATTACTGCTGGTCAGCGTATTGCGCTGCGCGACCCGAATGTTGAAGGCAATCCTGTACTCGCGATTATGGACGTTGAAGCTGTTGAGGCTGTGAGCGCTGAGCAAATCGATTTTATGGCCGAGAATATCTTCGGTACATTAGATGCTAAGCACCCCGGTGTGCAGACCTTTAAAGCGCAGGGCAACACCATGTTGTCTGGCCCAATTCAGGTATTGAACTTCTCTTACTTTCAGGCTGATTTCCCGGATACTTTCCGTACTGCGGTAGAGATTCGCAATGAAATTGCTGAGCGTGGCTGGGAAAAAGTGGTTGCCTTCCAAACCCGTAACCCAATGCACCGCGCCCACGAAGAGCTGTGCCGTATGGCGATGGAAGATCTGGGTACTGACGGTATCTTGATTCACATGCTGTTGGGTCAACTTAAGCCCGGCGATATTCCAGCGCACGTGCGTGACGCGTCTATTCGTAAGATGGTTGAAGTTTACTTCCCTAAAAACACCGTAATGATCACTGGTTACGGCTTTGATATGTTATACGCTGGCCCCCGTGAGGCTGTGCTGCACGCCTTGTTCCGCCAGAACTGTGGCTGTACTCACCTGATCGTTGGTCGTGATCACGCTGGTGTGGGCGACTACTACGGTGGTTTCGACGCGCAAACTATTTTCGACGAGAAAGTGCCTGCCGGCGCAATGGACATTGAAATCTACCGCGCTGATCACACTGCGTATTCTAAGAAATTAGATAAAGTGGTCATGATGCGCGACGCACCAGATCATGAAAAAGACGATTTCGTATTGCTGTCCGGCACCAAGGTACGTGAAATGCTGGGTAATGGCATTGCGCCACCACCTGAGTTTTCACGTCCTGAAGTGGCTAAGATTTTGATGGATTACTATCAGATCGAAGACGCTAAAGCCTAAATGTTGAGCGCCGCCGAGTGTTGGCGGCAGTCACGCAAAAGCCGGAGTTTTTATACTCCGGCTTTTTTATGTGTTCATCATAAGGTGACTCAAGCGATCTTCGTTTTCTGGCATTAGTGCCGAGGTAATTAGCTTGATGGGCGCGTGGTATTTCTTTACGTATTCCTTTGCGCGTTTACAAATCTGTTGTTCAAGAATTTCTGTAAAACTAATGTTCGCACGGTTGAGTTCGTCGCGTAATTGCTCGCTAGATATTTCCATGAAGTGGGCCAGCTCGGCCTCGGTGCAATGTGCAAAGCGCAGCCGCTCGTTGATCAGTAAGCGGGCTTGGTCAACAAGATTACGGTCTTGTAGCAGTAGCCGTTTCATAACCGCCGTTTGATTTTCTATTCCTCGCAGTAAATTGATATCGCTGCCGCTCACGTGAAATTCCAAATAATCTGCCGCGAAGGAGATGCTGTCTTCTGCTTGGTCGAATAGCAGGTCACAGGCAAAAAATGTGTGGAAGGTTTTAGAGAAGTGCACGCCAGGGTCGGGAAAACTGAAACCTACTTTATTGGGTCGCCATAGGTGGGGGGACAGGCTGTTGAGCAATAAAAACATTTGCGCTGTGCCCAATAGGTTGCGCTGGCGGTAGTGCTCACTGCTGAAGGGACTGGCGGCTTTGAATAAGCTTACCTCTGTATCGCTAATACGGTGCTGCCAATAACTGGTGTCGTGGTAAAACGCACTGTATTTGCTGGCGTTGTTCAAGGCGGTGCCAACGGTGTTACTCAATGCCATGACCGTTGTTGGCAAACCCAGCTGAGGGGACTGGAGTTCGCTGGCAATATGTAGTGCCAGGTCTCGGCAGTGGTAGTTTGCGGCGATGGTTTCTAGAACACAGTTAAATAAATGACTGGGGATAAATTGCTGGGCCGCGGTCAAAATTTTTGCCGGTAGGCCCATGTCAGCAATAACACGTTTGAGGTCTATGCCGAGGTCATCGCAGGTAGCGATAAGTGCATTGAGAACATCGTCGTCTTCCGTGAGTGATTGTGTCATAACACCTACATTCAATATTTTTAGGATGCTAAATACTAGCAATTTTTACGCCTAGTTTGAGGGACTTCTGAGTGCATAGTCGTATTTGAGCTTGCTAGGGATTCAGCAGGGGCGGCAATGGTGTAATGGCTGCAGGGTTCTTTGCTGGCGTCGTGATTGTGGTAATAGCATGAAAAGAGGCATTTATGTGTAATCGCTGCTAACATCCAGTGAATAAACTTTCCCCCAAATTAATAATGCGCGTAAAAACGAGGGTATGAGTATGTCCGCCAGTAAAACCCATTTCCGCACCTGTAATTTATGTGAGGCCATGTGCGGGATTGCCATCAAGGTAGACGACGGTGTTATCACTTCAATTAAAGGTGATAACGATGACAGCTTTAGCCGCGGGCATATCTGTCCTAAGGCGATTGCCTTAAAGGATCTCTACGAAGATCCCGATCGGATTCGACGACCTTTGCAAAAAGTCGATGGCGAGTGGCAGGAACTGAGCTGGGACGACGCCCTAGACAAGGTCGCTGCACGTATTTCTAGCCTGCAGGCCGAGCATGGTAATGATGCGCTGGGTGTTTATTTGGGCAATCCTAATGTTCACAATACCGGCGCGACGCTGATGAGTGGTGGCGTACTGCGAGCTTTAAAGACCAAGAATAAATTCTCCGCGACCTCGGTAGACCAGCTGCCTCACCATATAGTGTCGTGGAAATTGTTTGGTCATCAGCTGCGAATTCCGGTACCGGATATTGATAATACCGACCACTTTTTGATGTTTGGCGCGAATCCGCTGGCCTCGAACGGCAGCATTATGAGCGTTGCCGATGTTAAGCAACGCCTCAAAGATGTGCGTAAACGCGGAAAACTGGTGGTCGTTGATCCGCGGCGTACCGCGACAGCAGAGCTTGCCGACGCTCACCACTTTGTGCGGCCGGGCAGTGATGTGCTGGTACTGCTGGCAATGCTCAACGTCTTGTTTAGCGATAAATTAGTGAAGCTGGGCACCATCGCTGAGCATCTCGACCAAGATCCAATGGATCTCGAATCGACATTTGCTGCATACAATCCGGAGAAGGTCGCAGCGCTAACGGGGATGTCTGCGGAAGTAATTCGCGGCATGGTGCATGATTTTTGCGCGGCGTCGCAACCAGTGATGTACGGTCGTTTGGGTGTGTCAGTTCAGGAGTTTGGCACCTTAACCCAGTACCTGATTATGCTCTTTAATATTTTAACTGGGCGGCTAAACAGCGTTGGTGGGCTGATGTTCACTAAGCCGGCTGTTGATATTCTGGCGCAGAGTGGGCGCGGCAATATGGGCCGTTTTCACAGCCGCGTGCGCGGCTTGCCTGAATTCAATGGCGAATTGCCGGTGGCGACCCTGGCTGAAGAAATTACCACACCGGGTGCTGGCCAGATAAAAGGTATGATGCTGATCGCCGGTAACCCCGTAATATCGACGCCTAACGGTGAGCAGCTCGATCGCGCATTCGAGAAATTAGATTTATTGGTTGCTGTCGACTTTTACATTAATGAGAGTAGTCGCCACGCCGATTTCATTTTGCCGCCAGTAAGCCCCTTGGAGCGCGAGCATTACGATGTCATCTTTAATGTGCTGGCGGTTCGAAATAACGCGCGCTATGCCGAGGCGCTGTTTCCACGGCCCGCCGATGGCCGTCATGACTGGGAAATATTGTTAGGTTTACAGGATCGCCTACAGCCAGCGCACAATATGAAAGAAAAGCTTGCCCGTAAAGCCATGCAGCGCATGGGGCCATCGGGTTTGCTTGCAGTGTTGTTGCGCAAGGGCCCATATGGTGGCGGTGCCAATCCCTTCAGTGGTCTGAGTTTAAGTAAATTGAAGAAGTCGCCTCACGGTGTCGATTTAGGGCCATTGCAGCCCGCTGCGGCAGGTGGCAGTTATCACCGTGACCAAAAGTTGCACCTAGAAACTGATTTTTTCCTGAAAGACCTTGCGCGGGTAAATACCCGTTTCTTTAACCGCAACAGCGGGGCGGATACGTTTTTACTTATTGGTCGCCGCGATGTGCGCAGCAATAATTCTTGGCTCCACAACAGTCATCGCTTGGTAAAAGGTAAGGATCGCTGTACAGCCTTAATAAACCCAGAAGACGCCAGTCATCTCAATATTGAAGACGGTCAGTGGCTGCGGGTGAGTTCGCGGGTGGGCAGTATTGATCTGGCGGCGGCGGTAAGCGACGAAATGATGCCCGGCGTGATCAGTATTCCCCACGGTTGGGGGCATCACCGTAGCGGCACTCAGTGGCAGCAAGCCGAGGCCCATGCGGGGGTTAGCGTGAATGACTTAACCGATGAAATGCACATTGATGAGTTGTCGGGTAATGCCGTTTTGAATGGCGTGCCTGTAACTGTGCAAGCGTTGGCACATACTCCAGCGGAGGCGGTGTAGATGCTAAGTCTGATGTCGGGCGCCTGAGCTAGGGTGCTCAAGGGCATACGCTGCGCTTATGTGGGTAGGTATGCCACTAGTCATTCCAACAACTAATGCCAGCAGTGCCGCAACGTCTGGCATCAGACGTCCGACTTCAAACTTTCTTGTTAGGCCGCTGGCTGCGAATATACAGGGCTTCGACTTTTTGCCGTGCCCAAGGGGTGCGGCGCAAAAATTTGAGGCTAGAGGACACACTGGGATCGTCGGTAAAGCACTTGATTTTTATCCGGCGTCCCATTTCTTCCCAGCCGAATTGCTGTTCAAGCTGAATGATGATCATCTCTAAGGTCATGCCGTGCATGGGGTCTTTTGAGGTTGATGCTGGGCCTTTGGGGACGGCGGTTTTTTGGGGCTTTTCAGTCATTGCTGTCGGCATCAAGCGCTGATGTATCGTCGAGCTCATCGCTAGCAGTTTGTTCAGCACGTTCTTCTGCCTTTTTAACGCGGATCTTAAAGCCTCCGATTATTTTGCCATTGAGGTTTTGCATGGCGACCTTAGCCTCGCCGGCTTTGGGCATGTTTACAAAGCCAAAGCCTTTGGACAGGTTCGCGTCTTCGTCTCTAACTAACTGCAGTGATTGTACTGCGCCGTAGGCTTCAAACAGGTCGAGCAGTTCGGCTTCGGTGGTGGTGCGGTTGAGGTTGCGGATTAATAATTTCATTGTACGGCCGTTTTAGTGATATGCCGCGGAGTATAGCGCTTATGGGCTTTAACTGCGCGTTAAAGCCCGATAGATTGCCTCAGATGGTGTTAATTCACAGGTTTTTAAATTTCTCTTCATAGTCGGCAATATCGCGCAATCGCTGTTTGATCCGGGCTTGCTGAATTTTATCGATCGCGGTTAATTTATAGGCGTAGCGTAATTGCATTTTGGCGCGTTCAAATTGTGCCTGTAATATAAAGTATTCTGCCCGCGCAATATGCACACCCAGAATATTACCGGCTAAGCCGCGCACCTCGGCAAGCTGATACCAGATATTTGGGTCTTCTGGGCGTTGCCGAGATTGCACGCTTAGGATCTGATCGGCCTCTTCAAAGCGATTGTCCAGCTGTAAAATCTCCGCCAATTTCATTGTGTAGGGGTAGTTGTTAGGTGCTACGGCTAGGCGGCTCTGTAGCAACTCAATGGCGTCGGAGTAGCGTTTTTGGCCCTGTAATATCTCCGCTTTCGCCAATTGGTAAGCGATGCGTTGGCCGTCATCTTTAAGTAAGGGCGCGAGTTGTTCGTCGGCTTCCTGCCAGCGATTCAAGGCAGTTAACGCAAGAACGACACCGTAGCGACGTGCTTCGCCATTTATGCCGCTGCCGTTTTGCCATGTGGTTAGCAGACCTTCTACGTTTTTGCTGTGTTGCAGTGTGGCGCGCATCCGCATTAACTGAAAATTTTGGTTGTCGGTATACACCTGTCGAGGGTATTGGCGGGCGCGATTGGCGCTGTCGCTGATTCGGCTGTCGGTCAGCGGGTGAGTGAGCAAAAATTCGGGCGGTTTGGAGCGCGCGTAGCGCATATTGGCATTCATATTTACAAACATGGACGGAATCCCGCCGGGATCCATGCCAGCTTTAGAGAGGGTTTCCATGCCGAGTCGATCGGCTTCCTGCTCGTGCTGGCGGCTAAATCGAAGCTGGCTATCGAGCGCGGCCGCTTGGGTTGCTGTTATGGCGGCAATACCGGCATCGGCGCCAGCGGTGGCAGCCAATACCACTCCGGCAAGCAAGCCCGCAAGGGTGGGGATGGTGCTCTGTTTGGCATTGTCCATTGAACGAGTAAAGTGGCGCTGGCTAAGATGGGCAATTTCGTGGGCAAGTACCCCAGCTAACTGGGCTTCGTTGTCGGTGTAGAGAAAAATGCCGTTATGCACTCCCACGACGCCGCCGGGAACGGCAAAGGCGTTGATGGTTGAATTGTCGACGATGACGGCTTCGAGGCGACGGTCTTTTAGTTCGCTATGGGCAACAAGGCGATACAGTAGGCCTTCGGTGTAGTCCTGCATTAAGGGGTCGCTAACTGTTTTTACACTGTTGCGGAACATTTTGAGCCACATCCTGCCCAAGTCATGTTCTTGCTGGGCTGAGTAGCGTGAGGCCGTGACATCGCCTAAATCTGGCAGGTTGTCGCTGGGACTGTTGTCGGCAAATACAAGGCTGCCGAAAGCAATAAGGCTGATACCGAAGGCACGTTTTAACACAGAAAATCCTTAGCCACTCTAACGGAGAAACACGACATGGCACTTGATGATACAAGAGCGTTGTCTCTATGACCTCATTATTCACCAAAAGTGCTGGCTTGGGCCATGTTGCTGAGCAAGCTATACTAGCGTGAATCAAATATAGTTAATGAGTTTATGACGCATATAGATATCTATTTAGACGCTAGCGGCTTAGATTGCCCGCTGCCTTTGCTTAAGGCAAAGCAGGCATTAAATCGCATGGCATCGGGGCAAGTTTTACAAGTGTTGGCGACGGATGTCGGCTCCTGGCGAGATTTTGAAGTGTTTGCAACGCAAAGTGGCCACGCTTTGTTACTTAGCGAAGAGCAGGATGCTAGTTATCGTTACCTTTTTCAAAAGAAATAGGCTCCCCATTCCCCGTTATTACTGTTAAAGGATTGCTTCATGCTGGGTATTGTTCGCTCGTGGTTTGATCGGCTGTTTGCTGAAGAAGAGACGGTGGTTCTGCTGCTGTTGATTGCCGCTGTGCTTGTGCTGATGCTGACCCTGGGGAATGTCTTGGTGCCCATTGTGGCGAGTATCGTTCTCGCGTTCATGATGCAGGGCATTATTGCGCGCTTAAGCCGTGTTGGCGCGCCGCAGTGGCTGTCTATCACGGTGGCGTATATTGTGTTTGTCAGCGTGTTTTTTGGGGTCTTGGTGGTGCTGCTGCCATTAGTTTGGCAGCAGCTAATCAATCTATTTCAAGAATTACCCACCATGCTACGCAAGCTGCAGCACGCACTGCTGGTATTGCCAGAGCGCTCTGAGCTATTTACCGAACAACAAATTCGGGAGTGGATGGCCATTGCCAGCAAGGAGTTGGGTTCAGTAGGTCAGTACTTATTGAGTTTTTCACTTGCCCAACTCCCTAATCTACTCGGTTTGATGATCAATATCGTCTTGATTCCGATTTTGGTGTTTTTCTTTTTAAAGGATAAGGCGGCCATATTGGGCTGGCTGGCGAGTTTTTTACCTACTCATCGTCCTTTGCTGAGCGCCGTCTGGTCTGAGATGAATGTTCAGGTGGCGAACTACGTGCGCGGCAAAGCCGTCGAAATAGTGATTGTCGGCGTGGTCTCTTACATTAGTTTTGAGGTTATTGGCCTTAATTACCCGGCTTTGCTCGCTTTATTAGTGGGCTTGTCGGTAGTCATTCCCTATATCGGCGCGGCTGTAGTGACGCTGCCTGTGTTGCTCGTGGGCTACATTCAGTGGGGCTGGGGCGGGGAGTTCTTCACACTGTTTATGGTTTATAGCGTAATTCAGGGCTTAGACGGCAATGTCTTGGTGCCACTGCTGTTTTCTGAGGCGGTCAATATGCACCCGGTGGCGATCATCTTGGCGGTGTTGGTGTTTGGCGGCTTGTGGGGACTCTGGGGTGTATTCTTTGCAATCCCTTTGGCGACCTTGGTAAAAGCTATTATCTACGCTTGGCCGCGGCCGGTACGAAAGCCCAGAGTAGACACTGACGTGTTGGCAGATTAATTCTGCGTGCAGTGTGTTAATTTATTTTTATAAAAGGATGCTTTGTGAAATATTTGAAATCGGCGTTTTTGCTCGTTTTAGTACTTCAGTTTTCAGCCTGTGCAAACCTAGATGATATTTGGCCAGGCAGTGCAAAGGCGTCTTCGTCGGTTATCAAACCTCTCAGTGACCAGCGTGAGTACCGTTATATACGTTTAGAGAACGGCCTCAAGGTTTTATTAGTATCAGATGCCGCGGCTGATAAAGCGGCTGCTTCGTTAGATGTTAATGTTGGTAGTCGCCAAGATCCCGAGGACTATCAAGGGTTGGCGCATTTCTTAGAACACATGCTTTTTCTTGGTACCGAGAAATACCCAGAGGCGGGTGCATACCAAGCGTTTATCACTGCTCACGGTGGTAGTCATAATGCGTTTACCAGCTTTGAAGACACTAATTATTTTTTTGATATTAGCGCCGATTCGCTTGAACCGGCACTGGATCAATTTGCCCAGTTTTTTGTGGCACCGCTATTTAATGCTGAGTACGTGGGCCGGGAAGTAAATGCGGTGAACTCCGAGTACCGTGCGCGGATTAAAGATGATCGCCGTCGTGAATTAGCGGTTTTTAAATCTCAGCTTAATCCTGCGCATCCATTTTCCAAGTTTTCTGTCGGTAATTTAAATACCCTGCAAAGTGCCAATGAAGACGCCTTACGCGAACAGTTATTGGCATTTTATGAGCGTAATTACTCCGCCAATATTATGAGTCTCACGGTAATTGGTCGGGAATCTTTGGATGAGCTCGAGGCGATGGTACTACCTAAGTTTAGCGCCGTAGAGAATAGGCAGCGTCAGCTGGAGGTGATTGCTGAGCCTTTGTTTAAGGCGGGTGATTTACCGAGGTGGATCAATATTCAGCCGGTGCAAAATCGCCGTTCACTGTCTGTGAATTTCCCCGTGCCCGATGCCGAGCCACATTGGCGTAGTAAACCGCTTAATTATATTGGCAATATTCTGGGTCACGAGGGTGAGGGCAGTATGCTCTCGGTGCTAAAGGCCAAGGGTTGGGCGGATAGTTTAAGTGCAGGGGAGAGTCTGAATTTCCAAGGCGGCGCGATGTTTGGCGTTGAGGTTGCGCTGACCGAAGTCGGCTTGGCACATGTCGATGAGATAGTCGCGTTGATTTATCAAAATATCGAGCAATTGCGTGCGCAGGGAATTGAGCATTGGCGCTTTACCGAGCAGGCCGGTCTGGCCATGCAAGGGTTTATGTTTAGGGCGCAACCGGCGGCCATTAATGATGTGGTGCAATTATCCATGGCCCTACAGAGATACCCTGCAGCAGAAGTGATGCGCGCTCCGTATTTAATGAATGATTACCGGCCGAAATTGCTAAGTGAATTTCTCGCGGCAATGCGGCCGGAAAACAGCTTTATTACCTTGGTTGCTCCTGGGGTAAAAACAACCACAGAAGTCTCTCGCTATCAGGTTGACTACAGTGTTCGTCCCTTGACGGCAGCAGAACTGACCGGGTTTTTACCTCCAGAATCAGCGTCTTTAACGTTGCCGGCTAAAAACAATTTTGTTGCCAGTGACTTTGGCCTTAAGAGTGGTGCTGGTGGGGGCAAGCCAGTGCGTGTCGCAAGCGCCGCGCCGATTGAGTTGTGGTTGAATACCGATGATGTGTTTGAGCTGCCTAAGGCGAAATTGAATTTATTACTGGCATCTGGGCAGGCCAGTGGCGATGTGGACGCACTCGCGAAAACGGAGATGTGGCTGCGTATGGTTAAAGATCAGCTTAATGAGTTGACCTACCCAGCGCAGTTGGCGGGCTTAGATTTTGATCTGGATGTTGGCTGGCGTGGCATCGAAATAAGTATTGGCGGCTTCAACGAGAAGCAGGGCGAGTTACTGGCAGAATTGCTTACGGCCTTGACGTCACCTGATTGGCAAGAGAGTCGCTTTGCCAGACTGCAAGCACAGCGCTTGCGTCAGTTTGAAAATGCCGTAAAGCAATCGCCCTATCAGCAATTGATTGCTGAGTTACCGCGTATGTTGAATCACGAAAATCCCGGCTTGGCTGCGCACGAAGCTGCCACCCGTAAACTGACAATGGCGGCCGTCGCCGAGCACGCGGCTGTTGTGCTCAATTCACTGCAGCCGCGTATGTTGCTCGATGGAAATTTTGATCAGGCGGACGCTAAGAAGATGGCTAAGCTTGTTGCTAAAGCGCTATCGGTCAAATATGCTCAAACTGCGCCATTGCAGCATATTAGCCATCTGGCTGTGGCCAATACAGTACGTGAAATTGCCGCTGAGCACGACGATAGCGCCGCGTTACTGTATCTGCAAAGCGGCGAGACAGGGATGTCTGCGCGTGTGGCGATGGGCCTAACAGCGCAAATATTGAGTGCCGATTTTTATCACCAATTGCGAACGCGCAAGCAGCTTGGGTATGTGGTTAGCGCAAGCGTTTATCCCCAACGCGATATTGGCGGCCTGATTTTCTTAGTGCAATCTTCGGTTGTCGATTCAGCGAGTCTTCAGACTGAGATTAAGCAGTATCTCAGTGACTGGCTTGAAACGGGTGTTGACGAGGCCACGTTTGCGCAGCACAAGGCGAGCCTTCTTAAACGTTTGGCCGAGCAGCCAGAGAATCTTTGGGAGGCGGCCGGCCGGCATTGGCGCGACTTGTTGGAAAATTACCAGGCGTTCGATAGTCGTGAGCAGCTGGTGCAGGCTTTGACAGATTTGAGCTACGCAGACTGGGTGGCGGCGGTGAATCGCGATCTAGCGAATGGCTCGCAACGTGGGCTATTTCTCTATGCCGCCGGTAAGTGGCCGAAAAATATGCCCGTGGGTCCTCGGGTTGAAAGTCCAGAAGCGTTTAAGCGGGAATTACCGGCATACCCCTTTAATTAGCAGGGTATGTCATTGTTTTTTATCGTTTCGTCATATTTTATTCATATAATAAATACAAGTATTTTATTGATTTATGGCGATTAAGCTGTAAAAATCTCTTGCCTTCAAGCACTGTAAACCAGCGCTTGAAGGTTAATAAATCCAATTATTCGGGTGTTCACTGGCTCAAAAGGCCGGCGTTTAGCCCAGCCGGACCAGGTGATAACCGTCACTAACAGGCAGATGTTTTACGCCGAGAGCTGATCGCTCTGTGGTGAGCCAGTTGTAAACGGAACACTCCCAAGCCTATCGCTTGTTGGTCTGGACAGCCCACTGTTACTGCTAAGGACTGTGTATGTATCAAGACCACGATTTGCGCGAAGACCTAGATCCCCAAGAAACCCAAGAGTGGCTTGAAGCCCTCGATGGCGTACTTAAAAATGGCGGCCGTGGCCGCACCGCATTTTTGATGAAACGCTTAGCCAAACACGCGGCGCGTGCCGGCACCCAGCTGCCCTCGGCGATTACCACCTCATTTCGAAATACCATTGAGCCAAGCGATGAGCGTCGTATGCCCGGCGATTTATTTATGGAGCGTAAAATCCGCTCAATAATTCGCTGGAATGCCCTGGCCATGGTTATGCGGGCCAACGATAACAATGAGGGTTTGGGTGGGCACATCTCCAGTTTCTCTTCATCGGCGACACTCTATGATGTTGGCTTTAACTACTTCTTCCGTGGCGGCGAAAAAGCCGACCTGATTTACTATCAAGGTCATAGTTCGCCGGGTATGTACGCACGCTCCTATCTTGAAGGGCGTATTGACGAAGACCAACTGGATAATTTCCGTCGCGAAGTCGACGGTAACGGTTTGTCTTCCTATCCACATCCCTGGCTGATGCCAGACTATTGGCAATTTCCCACGGTGAGCATGGGGCTTGGGCCAATACAGGCTATTTACCAAGCTCACGTGATGAAATACCAACACAGCCGCGGCCTAGTTGACCATGGCGACCGCAAAGTTTGGTGCTTTATGGGTGACGGCGAGAGCGATGAGCCGGAGTCATTGGGCTCAATTGCCTTGGCTGGTCGCGAAGGCTTGGATAACTTGGTTTTTGTCGTTAACTGTAATTTGCAGCGCCTTGATGGTCCTGTGCGTGGTAATGGCAAAATAATTCAGGAATTGGAAGGTGTGTTCCGCGGTGCGGGCTGGAATGTCGTCAAAGTTATTTGGGGTCGCCACTGGGACCAGCTACTTGAAAAAGACAAAACTGGTTTATTGCGCTTGCGCATGAACGAAGTCGTCGACGGTGAATTGCAAAACTACAAGGCGAACGGTGGCGCATACACCCGTAAGCATTTTTTTGGGAAATACCCAGAGTTGCTTGAGCTGGTTAAAGACCTGTCCGACGACGATATTATGTATTTGAATCGCGGTGGCCACGATCCTTATAAGGTTTATGCCGCCTACGCAAAAGCCAAGGAAACCAAAGGTCAGCCCACCGTAATATTGGCAATGACCGTGAAAGGCTACGGTTTGGGCGAGGGTGGTGAAGCGCAGAACGAAACCCACTCGGTTAAAAAACTGGGCGTTGAAGAACTGAAGAAATTCCGTGATCGCTTTGGTGTGCCGATTAGTGATGAAGAATTGAAATCGGTTCCCTATTACCGGCCCGCGGCAGATAGCCCAGAAATGGTCTATATGCGCAAAAACCGCGAAAAGCTAGGCGGTTATTTACCAGCACGGCAGGCGGATTTTGAAGCCCTTAAGATTCCTGGAATCGACAATTTTAGTGCGCAGCTAAAGGCAACAGGTAAGCGGGAAATATCCTCGACCATGGCCTTTGTACGAATGTTGTCGACCTTGGTGAAAGACAAGGAAATTGGTCCGCGGATTGTGCCGATTGTGCCTGATGAGGCGCGTACCTTTGGTATGGAGGGAATGTTCCGGCAACTGGGTATCTATTCATCACAAGGCCAACGTTATACTCCTCATGATTCTGATCAAATCATGTATTACAAAGAAGACAAGCAAGGTCAAATTCTTGAAGAGGGCATTACCGAGGCCGGTGCGTTTTCTGCTTGGTTAGCTGCAGCAACGTCCTACAGCAACCATCACTACCCAATGATTCCGTTTTACATTTTCTATTCTATGTTTGGTTTTCAGCGGATTATGGATTTGGCTTGGGCGGCGGGTGACTCACAGGCGCGCGGTTTCTTATTGGGCGCCACTGCTGGTCGCACCACGCTCAATGGTGAAGGTCTGCAGCACCAAGACGGCCACAGCCACTTAATGGCTAATATGATTCCGAATTGTGTGTCGTACGACCCAACTTATTCCCATGAGCTGGCTGTTATTATTCAAGACGGTATGCGCCGGATGTACCAAGACAAGGAAAACGTCTTTTACTACGTCACGGTGATGAATGAGAATTACGCCCACCCCGATATGCCAGAGGGCAGCGCCGAGGGCATCATTAAAGGTTTGTATTGCCTTGCACCGAGTGCAGCGAAAAAGCCGAAGTTGAAAGTCCAGTTGATGGGTAGCGGTACGATCTTGCGCGAGGTAGAGGCTGCGGCGGAAATCTTGAAAGCAGATTACAAAGTTGAAGCCGATGTATGGAGTGCGACCAGTATCAACTTGCTGCGCCGCGACGGTTTAGATTGTGAGCGCTGGAATATGCTGCATCCAGAAAGTGAGGCAAAAGTGCCCTATGTGACTGAGCAATTCCGCAGTCGGCAAGGGCCGGTCATTTGCGCCACTGACTATATAAAATCCTATGGCGAGCAGCTACGTCCGTATATTGAATCACCTTATGTGGTTTTGGGTACCGATGGCTATGGTCGCTCAGATACCCGCGCTAAACTCCGCGCCCACTTTGAGGTAGATCGCTACTATATTGTTGTGGCCGCCCTTAAGGCTTTGGCTGATGATGGACAGGTGGCATTGAGTGACGTTAGCAAGGCGATTAAGGCCTTTGGTATCGACACTGAAAAAGTAAACCCACTGTATCGCTAATTTATTGAGAAGGATTTTTTTTGTGGCTAAAGAAACGGTAAAAATTCCTGACCTCGGTGGCGGTAGTGTAGATGTCATCGAGGTGTGTGTGGCAGTGGGTGATGTGGTCGCTAAAGACGATTCGCTGCTGGTCTTAGAGTCAGATAAAGCGTCAATGGAAATCCCTTCGCCATTGGCTGGAAAAGTTTTGAGTATCAGTCTGAAAGAAGGCGAGACAGTAGAAGCTGGTGACCTAATTCTTGAATTAGAAGTCGATGGTGCTGAGGTTGAGGCGGATGATAGTCCAGCACCTGCAGTAGAAGCGCCGCAGGCAGAGTCTGAATCAGAGCCGGCTCCTGCTCCTGCTCCCGCTCCCGCCGCGCCAGTGAGCTCGGCCCGAGAAATGATCTTGGTGCCGGACGTTGGCAGCAGCGATGGCATTGATGTTATTGAAGTCTGTGTCGCGGTTGGTGATGTGGTCAGTGAAGGTGACTCATTAGTTGTCTTGGAATCAGATAAAGCCTCAATGGAAGTGCCGTCACCCTTTAGCGGCACAATTACTAAGATAGTAATGAAGGTTGGCGATAGCGCTAAATTGGGTGCCGAGATCGCTGAAATTGAACGGGAAGTTGCGGCGGCTGCAGTGAGCGAAGTGAAACCTGCCGTCGAGGCGCCTGCCCCAGCGAAAGCTACAACTGCGCCAGCACCGGCAACCCCAACTGCTGCACCTGCGGCTAAACCTGCAGCAACAGTGACCAGTCACGCCGATGTTTATGCCGGACCGGCAGTGCGTAAATTGGCGCGGGAATTTGGCTTGGAGCTGGAGCAGCTTACGGGGACTGGGCCTCGCAGTCGTATTCTCAAAGAAGATGTGCAGCAATATGTTAAAGACTTGGCTAAAGGAAATGTAAAAGGCGCTGCTACTGGCGGTGGTTCAGCATTGCCGTCAATTCCAGATGTCGACTTTAGTCAGTTTGGTGAAATTGACACCCAGCCGCTAACTAAATTGCATAAGCTGACCGCTGCTAATATGCATCGCAGCTGGGTTAATCTGCCTCATGTAACGCAGTTTGATGATGTAGATATCAGCGAGTTGGAAGATTTCCGAGCGGGTTTGAAGCGCGAGGCAGAGCAGCGCGGTGTTAAATTAACGCCACTGCCGTTCTTGTTGAAAGCGGCTGCCGTGGCGCTGCAAGCGCACCCTAAATTTAATGCCTCCTTGAGCGCCGATGGCGAAAATATGGTGTATAAGAAATACATTCATATTGGTATTGCGGTAGATACGCCGGCGGGTTTGGTTGTGCCAGTGATTCGTGATGTAGACAAAAAATCCCTTTGGGATCTTGCTGCTGAATCAGCGGAGCTGGCGAATAAGGCCAAGAACCGTAAATTGAAACCGGCTGAGATGCAGGGTGGGTGTTTTACCATTTCGAGTCTTGGTAGCATTGGTGGCACGGGTTTTACGCCCATTATCAATGCGCCTGAAGTGGCGATTATGGGTGTGTCTAAATTGGCAATTAAACCATATTGGAATGGCACTGAATTCGTTCCGCGGAAAATGTTGCCGGTGTCCTTGTCCTACGATCATCGCGCTATTAACGGGGTTGATGCGGGGCAGTTTTTCACCTTTATGGGGATGGCGCTTGCCGATATTCGACGTTTATTACTGTGAACATCGTTAAAAATGTTCGCTAATTAATGGCGAAACTCAGAAAACCTTCTTCACTATTGTGAGGAAGGTTTTTTTTGGTCATTTGATTTGTTTGGATGGAATTGGCAGCTGTGCTGGTGGCGGGGCGTAAACCTCCCTATTATTGTGCTACTTGGCTTAGCTATTGCTAGTTAATATGTAAGTAATTGGGGCAAGCCTATGACTTAGCTTAGGTTTTGCTCCGTGGTGTGGCCTTGCAGGAACTGGGATTGCACCATAATGGCGCGATATTGGTGATGGCTACGTGTGTAACATGTTTTGGATACGATACGCATGAGTGAAAAGAAACAGGAAGGTTCTGACGGGATTGATTGGAGCCGCTATCCTTCGGCAGATTTTTTTGACGAAATGATTACGGCCAAGGGTAATGCACGTGCCGCTAGCCGGAAGATAGTGAAACTATTAGCTGACCTCAGTCGTGAAGAGTTAGAGAGTCGCCGCGTGGCAGCTGAACGCACTGTGCGTGATATGGGTGTGAGTTTTACGGTTTATTCCGACGGTGAAAATATCGATCGCACCTGGCCTTTTGATTTAATCCCTCGGGTGATTAGTGCTGCGGAATGGGAGAATACCGCTAACGGGCTGAAGCAGCGGGTGAAAGCCCTCAATATGTTTATCAACGATGTTTACCATAAACAGCAGATTTTTAAAGACGGCGTGCTTCCGGTCTACTTAATTAAAGACTCCAAGAACTTCCGGCCGGAATGCGTTGGCATTAATCCGCCTAAAGGCGTTTGGGCGCATATCTGTGGCTGTGATCTGGTGCGCGACGCTGACGGTAAATTCTATGTGTTGGAAGATAATCTTCGGGTACCTTCCGGCGTGGCCTATATGTTGGAAAATCGCGAGGTTAGCAAGCGGGTATTGCCAGAGTTTTTTGAGTCTAACGATATTCTACCGGTCGACGATTATTCGACTAAACTCTTTAATATGTTGGCGTCGGTGTCGCCGCGCCGGGTGCGTCAGCCCGAAATTGTCATACTGACTCCCGGTATATATAACTCGGCTTATTTTGAACACGCTTACTTAGCCCAACAGCTGGGTGTTGAGTTAGTTGAGGGCAGCGACTTATTTGTCGATAACGACGATTGCGTGTACAGAAAGTCGATATCTGGCCTAGAGCGTGTCGACGTTATCTATCGTCGTATTGATGATCTATTTTTGGACCCTGAGGCTTTTCATCCGGACTCAATACTCGGTGTAGCGGGGCTGATGCGGGCGTGGCGGGCGGGCAATGTGGCATTGGTCAATGCGCCGGGTGCTGGTGTTGCCGATGATAAGGTCGTTTATGCCTATGTGCCGAAAATGATTGAATACTACTTGGGTGAAGAGGCGATATTACCCAATGTTGAGACCTATCTTTGTGACGACCCCGAACAATTGAAATATGTCTTGGCCAATATTGAAAAGCTAGTGGTTAAACCCGCTAACGAATCTGGTGGCTACGGCATGATGGTCGGCCCACACGCCAGTAAAAAAGATCACGAGGAGTTTCGAAAGTTGGTTGCCGAAAATCCGCGCAATTATATAGCGCAACCGACTTTAAAATTATCAACGGCGCCGGTGCTTACCGCGCCAGGCGAGGCTGAGCCCCGCCATCTGGATTTACGGCCGTTTGTTCTGCAGGGCAAGGACCTCGATGTAACCACTGGTGGACTTACCCGCGTAGCACTCGTTAAAGGCTCGCTGGTTGTTAACTCCTCGCAGGGCGGTGGCAGTAAAGATACTTGGATTGTGGCTGAGCGGGGGAAAAAATCATGATGCTGTCGCGCGTTGCAGAGAGAGTATATTGGTTTGGCCGCTACCTAGAGCGTGTTGAGAGTATGGCACGTCTCATTCAGGTTTATACCGGCTTGCTTTTTGATCTACCGAGAGATACCGGCATTAGCTGGCATAATCTGGTCATTGCCAGTGGCAGCCACGCCGAATATAACCGGCGTTTCACTGTGCAGGACGAGAAACGGGTCGTTAAATTTTTGCTGGAAGATCTCAGCAACCCAAGTTCGCTGGCTTCGTCGCTGCGTATGGTGCGGGAAAACATTCGTACAACACGGGATATTTTGCCGCCAGAGAGCTGGGAACTCGTTAATGAATTTCAAATTTTTGTTAACGAAAATATGGCGCAGGGCTTGAGTCGACGTTACCGACATGAGTTCCTCGGACAAATTGTTAAAACCTGTCAGCAAATCAATGGTTTAATTGCTGACACCATGCGCCGCGATGCCGCTTGGCATTTTTTGAATCTCGGCCGCAGTTTAGAGCGTGCGGATATGACGATTCGTATATTAGAGGCAGGCGCGAGCATGTCTAGCGATTTTATCGAAAGCGACACTAATCATGTGCTTGATGTGGTGTGGGGCAGTGTATTAGGCACCTTAAATGCCACTATGCCTTATCGGCGCACCATGAAAGTGGCGGTGAACGGGGATGATGCCGCGCGTTTCCTCCTTGAGGATCCGCTGTTTCCGCGCTCGGTTGCCTGCGGACTGTCACGGATGCAGGATTCTGCTGCCTTGCTGCCGAGCAATGAAGCAGTTATTGCCGCCTTGACGAAATTAGTTGATACGGTGACGAAGGGGAGTGACTATACTGACGTGACTGAGGGTTTCCCTGCTTATTTGACGGCATTGGAACAGAGTTCGATTACTGTCCACTCAGCAATTCAGGAAAGTTGGTTTCAACCGGCTTAACTTTGTTTGCTGTAGGTATGAGTCGCAGTGCCGGGTATTTGATCAGCTCGGGTACTTGCGGTAGTCTTCCCATCCTCGTGAAGTGCTGATAGTGGCAAAACGGGCTTTATTTCGTGGGTGATTGCTGTTGCTAAGTGAAAGATAGTCTCTAAACAGAGCGGTAGCGGTGTTCCCAGCATTCGGGAAATTCCTTTTATTGACCTAGTACTTTGGCATCGCATACATGTTAACTGAACGCTTTGTATACACTCCTCACCACGAGCAGTACGACGAGGTCATAGACCGCGACGGCCAAATTCGTGAACACTGGCATTACCCGATGCGGGTGATGAATGCCATGGGTATGGACGCGCTCCTCGAACGACAGCGCACAGCCAAGCGTATTCTGCGGGATGACGGTGCCAGCTACAGTCCAGGCGGCCAGCTCAATGTTAGCCACACGTGGAATTTGGATTTACTGCCCTTAATACTATCGAGCCAAGAGTGGGAGGGCATTGAAAATGCCCTTCGCGAGCGCGCTGAGTTACTGAATTTAATACTAAATGACCTCTATGGTGAGCGTAGCCTGATCTTAAACAAGGTCATTCCCCCCGCCGTACTGTATAGCCACCCCGGATTTTTGCGCGCCTGTGACGGTATTCGTCTGCCCGGGGAACATCAGCTTATATTTCACGCCTCAGATTTAGTGCGCTCTGCAAGTGGTGAGTGGTTGGTTATTGGCGATAGGACCCAGGCGCCGTCCGGTACTGGTTATGCGCTGGAAAATCGCACCGTTTTGCGACGGGTGATGCCCAGCCTGTTTCGGGACGCGCATGTGCACCGTTTGTCTAATTTTTTCCTGCAGTGGCGGCGTAAACTGGCGGAGTTGAGTCAGACTAAGGATGCGCCGTTAGTGGTGTACCTAACCCAGGGGGCGTTTAAAGAAAACTCTTTTGAAGATGCTTATTTAGCTAATTATCTGGGCTACCCGTTGGTTCAGAGTCGTGATTTGACCGTGCGTAAAGGCGCGCTTTGGTTAAAGTCCCTCGACGGTTTGCGGCGTGTTGACGTTGTTCTACGTCGAATTGATGACAGTGTGGCCGACCCCGTGGTATCGCGGCAAAGTTTTGGCCAAGGTATTCCTGGCTTAACCGAGGTAGTGCGCGCTGGTGGGGTAGTTATTGCCAATCCACTCGGTAGCGGCATTTTAGAAAACCCGGTATTAGCCAAATACATGCCGGCCATCGCTAGGCACTTTTTGGGTCGCGATCTGCGTTTGAATTCAGTGCCTACTTGGTGGTGCGGCGATCCCACGGATTTGGCTTATGTTAAAGCGCACTTTGACGATTTATTAATTCGTCATACCTGCCGTGTGCCTGGTCGCCACAGTGTATTTGTCGCCGAACTTAATGCCGAGGAGCGGGTAAGCCTACTGGCCAAAGTATTGGCAAACCCGGTTGATTATGTGGCGCAGAGTGCGGTGCGGCCTTCGCAGACGCCAGCGCTTGATGGCAAGGTATTTAGTAGTCGACCACTGGTGCTGCGCGGTTTCACTATAGCCAGCGGCAGCTCGTACTCGGTTATGCCTGGTGGCCTTACTCAGATTGGCAGCCACACTGACACCCAGCATATTGTTAGTCAGTATGGCGGCGGCAGTAAAGATACTTGGATTTTGGCTTCCGAACCGGAAGTTGAAGACAGTGTTTTTGAACCAGAAAAGCTGGCCCGGCAGGCCCAGGCGCTCGATCGCAACTTCAGTTTGCCAAGTCGGGTAATTGATAATTTGTTTTGGTTTGGCCGTTATGCAGAACGTGCGGAGTCTGGTCTGCGTTTGGTGCGTACGGTTTTTGAAGAACTCAATAGTATCGAGCCACTGTCGCCAGAAAGTCGTCGGATTTTATTGTGCTCGGTTACCCACGTGACCGGGACCTACCCTGGTTTTACCGGCAAGACCGCAGATTTTAGCGCGCCGGAACAAGAGTTGCTGGATATTGTGTCTAATCGTTCTCGGCCGGGCAGTATTGCACACTGCTTGGAAGCGATTCTGCACTCTGCCGACGGTGTAAAGGAATTGCTGTCGAATGACATGCTGCGCTTGGTCAATGATATTCGCGATGGCATGGAGTTCTTAAATAAGAATTTAAAAAGCAGCTTGCAAGCGGCGCCAGATGAATTGCTCGATCCACTTATTACCAGTCTGTTGGCACTGTCGGGGCTCAGTCAGGAGAGTATGGTTCGGGGGCGTGCATGGCGCTTTATGGAGATGGGGCGGCGCTTGGAACGGGCGCAAAAAACAGTAGAGCTTCTTAGTCGTTTGTTGGTGGTGAATATTGGCGATGCTCAGAACGTGCCGCTGTTGAAGCCTGTGCTTGCGAGTTTGGAGTCGCGGATTGTTTACAAGCGCTATTACCGCAGCGGCTACCGTTTAGATAAGGGTATGGAATTGCTCTTATTTGACCGTGAAAATCCACGCTCACTTATTTTTCAGCTCGAAAGTTTACGTAATCACTTAGACGAGGTGTTGGGTCAGAATCGGGGTATTCAGTTAACCGAGGATATGCGCTGTATAGTGCGGGCCACTAATACCCTGCTAATGTCGCGCCTGGAGGAGCTTGCCGCACGCGACGAGGCCACTGGTAAACACCTTAAATTGGGTGAGTTGCTCGCTCAGTTAGACAGTGATTTAAAAGCTGCATCGCAAGCGCTGGCAGACCGTTACTTCGATCATGCTGCTGGGCCACAACCCGTTGAAATGAGTGGCAGGGACGAATCATGAGATACCGAATCAAGCATTCAACGCGTTATGAGTATGCCGATCAAGTAAATCAGGGCTATAACGTCGCTTACCTTATTCCCCGTGAGTGCAATGGTCAGCGCGTCAATTTTAGTGATATTCGGATCATCCCGACCCCCGCAAGTAAAATTAAGCGGGTTGATTATTTTGGTAATGTCGTTTGCCATTTTACCGTAGAAAAGCCCCATCGTTCTTTAGAGGTTATTGTTGAAAGCGAGGTGGAAATTGCGCCGTCTGAACCGCGTTTACTCAGTGGCGGAATTACTTGCGCAGAAGTACGTGAGATACTGTTAAATGGCAGCAGTGACGAGGATGTAAAAGCCTCCGAATTTTGCTTTGACTCGCCAATGATCGCGGTAACAAGCGAGCTTGTCGAATTCGCCCGAGATATTTTTACTCCGGATCGCCCGTTTTTAGAGGCGGTCAGCGCGCTGAATTCGCGTATTTTTAATGATTTTAAATACGACCCTGGCTTTTCTACCGTGGCAACACCACTGAAAGACGTGATGGCAAGCCGTCGCGGAGTCTGCCAAGACTTTGCGCATTTGGCGATTGGTGCATTGCGGGGATTGGGTTTCGCAGCGCGCTACGTTAGCGGGTATTTGGAAACTTTGCCGCCGCCGGGGCAAGTGAAATTGGAAGGGGCCGACGCTTCTCACGCCTGGTTTTCGGTTTATATTCCAGGGGATGAGTGGCAGGACTTTGATCCCACAAATGATGTAATGCCTGCGGACCAACATATCACCACTGCCTGGGGTCGTGATTACTCCGATGTAACACCGTTAAAAGGTGTGGTGTTCGGTGGTGGTGGCAAGCAGATTTTATCGGTCGCCGTCGATGTATCACGGCTTGAAACGCCAGACCGGCCGTTATTGCCGCCAACGGCAGTACCTACCCGACGTGAAGGTGATTTGCCCGTTCAAGATCCGCTGACCAGCCCGCTGAGTCCTGCTCAGCAGAGTCAAAGCCAGCAAAATCAAAGCCAGGCGTCGCCGAGTACCACGCAGCTGCTGCAGACGCAGACGCAATCTCAATTACCACCACGTAACTTTTAGATACTACCTACGTTTTTCTGAGTGGCGGCCCGTTCGTCATTCACGCCAGCTGCTTGACCGTTTCGGTCACTCTTCTTGCCGATTGCCTGTGCTAATGTGAGCGTTCTCATGCGGGCCTACTCGCCTAGCATTTTCATAAAATAATAATTAGCGAGGCGGCTATGTCTAGTCAAGATAGCGTAATTGCAATAGTCACTGGTGCCAGTCGTGGTGCCGGCAAGGGTATTGCCCTCGCGCTCGGTGACACGGGTGCAACGGTGTATGTCACCGGTCGCAGCGTGAATGAGGGTGATAGCCCCTTACCCGGTACCGTCTTTGAAACGGCGGTTGAAATTACGCGACGCGGCGGTAAAGGCATTGCGGTGGTTTGTGATCATGCCGACGACACACAAGTAGACGCCTTATTCACACAAATAGCCAAGGAGCATGGTCGCCTCGATATCTTAGTGAATAACGCCTTGTGCGTTCCTGAGGGGCTCACGGCGGAGGGACCATTCTGGGAGAAGCCATTAGGATTACAGGCACTTTTAGATGTTGGTCTGCGCTCAAGCTATGTTGCCAGTTTTTATGCCGCGCCGTTGCTAATAAAAAGTTCTACTGGCTTGGTGATTAATACCTCATCGCCGGGCGGCCGCTGCTATATGCATGGCCCAGCATACGGTGCTGGCAAAGCGGCAATCGATAAAATGGCACACGATATGGCCGTGGATTTTCGCGACTATGGTGTTGCCGTTGTGGCGTTGTGGATGGGGATTTTGAAAACCGAAAGAACCATGGCGGCAATTACGGCTCAGCCAGAATTGTATGGGCATATGCTCGAGGTGGCCGAATCGCCAGAATACACTGGCAGAGTCATTGCCGCCTTGGCCGCTGATCCGCAGCGAATGAGTTACAGCGGAAAGGTCTGCATGGCGGCAGAACTTGGTGAGCATTATGGATTAGTAGATATTGATGGTCGCCAGCCTCCGTCGCCAAGAGTCATGTTTGGTGCGGTTACTGAATACAGTGACGTGGTAATTCAGTAGGGCGAATACAGCTGTCGTCCGTATGAGGTATTAGGGAGTGATAGGCAATTCGTTAAAATCCTCCCCCTAAGGGTCAAGAGGGCGCCACGGGCTCAACGTCGTTCATTACAAGTGGGGAGATTGAATTATGGCAATACAGATCGCGGGTTTACCAGAGGGTCAGTATGCCAACTTGCCTAATGGGCAATGTCTCCATTATCTGGATCAAGGTGCTGGGCCAGTAGTAGTGTTTTTACATGGCAGCGGCAGCGGTGCCAGTGGACACAGCAACTTCAAGTACAACTATCCCTATTTGGTTGATCAAGGTTTTCGCGTCATTGTGCCGGACCTTATCGGTTACGGTTATTCAGACAAGCCAGAGGACGTCCAGTATCACCTAGACTTCTTTGTAGAGTGCATTAAGCAGTTGCTTGTACATATCGGTATTGAGCATTGCGCCATAGTCGGCAATTCCCTTGGCGGCGCTATAGCCATTAAATTCACCTTAGATAATCCGGCCGTGGTCGATAAGCTGATATTGATGGCACCCGGCGGTATCGAGGAGCAGGCTGATTATTTCCATATGCCGGGCATGCAAGTCATGAAAGAGGTGTTCACCTCTGGGCCGATGGCGCCCGAGCGCTTAGAAGACTTTATTCGCCGTGGCTTGGTGTATGACGACAGCGTGATTGACGAGCAGTTAATTAATGAGCGTTGGGGTATTTTCCAACAGCAAAACAGTCAGGTTATTACCTCGATGGTTGTGCCTAATATGGCATCGCGACTTGGCGAAATAAGTTGTCCGATTTTGGCGTTTTGGGGCGTAAATGAAATGATGATGCCGGAAACCGGCATTCAAACACTGGCTAAAAATTGTCGTCATATTCGTCTTACCTTGGTGTCGGAATGTGGTCACTGGGTCATGGTCGAACACCGCGATATGTTTAATCGCAGCAGCGTTGATTTTTTGAGAAATAATTAATATGCAGCAACAAGAAATTGAAAAACTCGGCGACGCCCTTTACGAGGCAATGCGCAGCTTTCAACCGATAGCGCCGCTGACAGAACAAGTACCGAGCATTAGCTTAGATGACGCCTATCACATTTCCCTGCAGATGCTAAAACGCCGGGTAGAGGATGATGGCGAAGTCGTGGTGGGCAAAAAAATAGGGGTGACCAGTAAAGTTGTTCAAGACATGCTGGGTGTGCATCAGCCTGACTTTGGCTTTTTAACTGATGCCATGGCGTACGCCAACGGTGCCGATGTGCCGGTGGCTGGCAACATGATTCAACCTCGCGCTGAGGCAGAAATTGGCTTTAAATTGAAGGCTGATTTACAAGGCCCTGGTGTCACCGAAGCTGATGTTTTGGCGGCAACCGAATGTATTATGCCGTGTTTTGAAATCGTCGATTCACGGATTCGTAATTGGCAAATCAAGATTCAAGATACCGTGGCTGATAATGCCTCTTGCGGGGTTTATGTGCTTGGCGATAGCAGTGCTGACCCTAAGGAATTGGATCTGCCGAATCTTAAAATTACGGTGTGGAAAAATGGTGAGTTGCTTAGTCAAGGACTTGGCAGCGCGGTGCAGGGTAATCCACTGACTGCTGTTGCATGGCTAGCCAATACTTTGGGGCGTTTTGGTATTCCATTTAAAGCGGGTGAGGTCATTTTATCTGGCTCGCTGGTGCCACTGGAATCAGTGCAAGCTGGCGACAAAATGACCATGGAGTTACACGGAATCGGCCACGCAGCCGTGCAGTTTGTGTAAATAAAAATTGGCGGCAAGCCCAAATTTACTATGAGAGTTAGCAATAATGGCTGAAAAAATAAAGGCAGCAATTATCGGTCCCGGCAATATCGGCACTGATTTATTGATGAAAGCACTTCGTTCTGAATTCATTGAGCCCGTGTGGATGGTTGGCGTTGACCCAGATTCACCGGGTTTGAGTCGTGCCGCGGAAATGGGCTTGAAGGTGACCGCGGATGGCGTAGACGGTATGTTGCCGACCATGCGCGCCGACGGTGTACAAATTTGCTTTGACGCGACCTCGGCTTATGTCCATGCCGAAAATTCTCGCAAGGTGAATGAGCAGGGCGCTCTAATGATCGATCTCACCCCAGCGGCAATTGGTCCCTACTGTGTGCCCCCAGTTAATTTGCAGGACGCGCTTGCCGAAGGCTGTATGAACGTAAATATGGTGACCTGTGGCGGTCAAGCGACCATACCGATGGTTGCCGCCGTGTCGCGTGTGCAAGCAGTAAGCTACGGCGAAATAGTCGCGACGGTAAGCTCGCGTTCGGTTGGACCCGGTACACGTAAAAATATTGATGAATTTACTCGCACTACCGCTGGCGCCGTTGAGCGCGTGGGCGGTGCGGCGAAAGGCAAGGCAATCATAGTGATTAACCCCGCTGAGCCGCCACTGATGATGCGCGACACTATTCACTGCTTAACAGTAGATACGCCAGATCAGGCGGCGATCACGGCCTCGGTGCACGAGATGATCGCCGAAGTACAGAAATACGTTCCGGGTTACCGCCTTAAAAATGGCCCGGTGTTTGATGGCAATCGCGTGTCAATTTTCATGGAAGTGGAGGGCCTTGGCGATTTCCTCCCTAAGTATGCGGGTAATCTCGATATTATGACTGCAGCGGGTTTGCGCACTGCAGAAATGTTTGCCGAAGAAATGTTGGCTGGTCGTTTAACGTTAAAGCCGACGGCTGCTTAAGGGGATATGAGAATGGATTTACGCGGTAAAAAAGTCGTTTTACACGATATGTGCTTGCGCGATGGTATGCACGCCAAGCAGCACCAGATCTCCTTGGACGAAATGAAAGCCATTGCCAAAGGTCTGGATGAAGCCGGTATGCCCTTGATTGAAGTGACCCACGGCGATGGCCTTGGTGGCGCGTCTGTTAACTACGGTTTTCCGGCGCATAGCGATGAGGAATACCTTAAAGCGGTTGTTGGCGTTGTGAAAAACGCGAAGATATCGGCGCTTTTGTTGCCAGGGATCGGGACGGTTGATCACTTGAAAATGGCTGCGGATTTAGGTGTTACCACGATTCGAGTAGCCACTCACTGCACCGAAGCCGATGTGTCTGAGCAACATATCGGCATGGCCGCGCAGATGGGTTTGGACACGGTCGGTTTTTTGATGATGACCCACATGATCGAGGCAGAGCAGATTGTTGAGCAAGCCAAGCTTATGGAATCCTATGGTGCAAATTGTATTTACTGTACCGATTCTGCAGGTTATTTGCTGCCAGATCAGGTAAAAGAGCGCATTGCCTTATTGCGTCGTGAGCTAAAACCGCAAACGGAGCTTGGCTTCCACGCCCACCACAACTTGAGCTTAGGTGTGACGAACTCACTTGTGGCGGTAGAGGCGGGTGCCAATCGTATCGATGGTTCTGTGGCTGGCCTAGGCGCTGGCGCCGGAAATACGCCGTTAGAAGTGCTCGTGGCGGTGATGGATCGCATGGGCGTTGATCATGGTATCGACCTCTATAAAATCATGGACGTTGCCGAAGATTTGGTAACGCCGATCATGGACAGCCCTATTCGAATCGATCGAGATTCACTGACGCTGGGCTATGCCGGTGTTTACTCATCTTTCCTGCTGTTCGCGAAACGTGCAGCGGCAAAATACGGCGTGTCGTCGCGGGATATTCTGGTGGAACTCGGGCATCGTCGCACCGTCGGTGGTCAGGAAGACATGATTGAAGATTTGGCCCTGGATATGGCTAAAGCGCGGGGCTTGATTTGATTTAGCGCTCCGCACATTCCTGACGCCAACCCCAAGACGGCAATACGGCTCTTGGGGTTGGCGTTCTCTCTGTTCTGTAAACCATTCTCAGTTATACTAGCGGCCATAATAGTGAATAAAGGTCGTTTAACCTCGTATGCTTATTGATCCCGGATTTGATGAAGTTATAGCCACAATCTATCAGGGGCCACTTGAAGAAGAGCCATGGCAAAATTTTCTGTCGGTGTTGTGTAAGCTGATGGGAGCGGTGTCGGTAACCCTTGTGCTCAACCCGCCTTCGGAAAAGGGCTTGGGCGTGCTGCGGGTGGTAGGTGGAAATCTAGAAGGTATCGCCCGCTATCAAGAGCGGCTTTTTGCCATGGACCCATTTCAATCACTGCGTCCCGGCGAAGTAAAAAGCTTAATGGAATTGGTGCCCGGCGAAAATTGGCTGGAAAGTGAACTCTATAACCTGTGCATGAAGCCAGCTGGTCTGTACGACTCCCTCGGTGTTGATATTCATGTGCCCGGTGAAATGGACGCGGGATTGCGCGTGGCTCGTGGCGAACAATCACCTAGTTTTAATAAGGCTGACCGCGATCTTATTTACACCCTGCTTCCTCATTTAGAACGGGCGCTGCGATTGCACGTGCGTATGAATAAAATGGAGTCTGAGCGGGCACTTTACGCTGGAGCAGTGGAAAGTTTGTCTCTGGCGACTATTATTCTAGATGAAAATGGCCGCGTGCTTAGTTGTAATCGTATGGCTGAGTATTTGATCATTCGCGAGCCTGACGTGCGTATTGAAGATGGACGTTTACTGCTAGGTGATCAAGCAACCACCAAAAAACTACAGCGTCTTATAGACCGCATACTTGGTCATAAGCTGGGTGATGAGCCTACCGTTGTTGAAGCCATGCGGGTAAGTCGAGACGGTGATTTCTCCGATCTTGGTGTCATTGCCAGGCCAGTACCCATGACAGAATGGTCTGAGGGCAAATCGGTGCCCACCGTGGCGATATTTATTAGCGACCCGGAATACGGCGCCGAAGCGCCGGTAGCCGTAATAATTCAGCTCTTTGGTTTTACGCCGACCGAAGCGCAGTTGTCGCTATTGTTGGCTGATGGCCTCTCACTTGACGAGGCGTCAGCGGCACTGGGTATGAGCCGGAATACCGCGCGTACCCATTTGCGGTCGATTTTTTCGAAAACAGGTGTTAGTCGGCAAACCCTGTTGGTGCGCCTAATTCTCAAAAGTGTTGCACAGCTGGCCGACTAACGATTGACCGAAATGCGGTGCTTCTTCATTGCAGCTAGGGGTGGGCGGTATGGCTATTTTAGAAAATAAAGTCGCGGTGGTAACCGGTGGTGGTCAAGGCGTTGGTGCTGGTATTGCGCTGGCACTTGCTGCCGAAGGTGCTGTTGTTGCAGTTTTGGGGCGAACACTGGCGACCTTGGAAGCGACTTGCGCCGAAATTCACCATCGCGGTGGTGAGGCCCAAGCGTTTGTTTGCGATGTCACCCAAGCTGATGATATTGATGCCGCTGTAATGGAGATTGTCGACGAGTTCGGCAGTATCGATATTCTTGTAAACAATGCCCAGATCGTTCCCCTTGGCCGCCTGCTAGAAATTAATGATGAAGAATACCAAGAGGGAATGGATTCCGGGCCCTTGGCCACGCTGCGCTTTATGAAAGCCTGTTACCCCTTTCTGCGCGGTGATGGCAGTATTGTTAATCTGGCAAGTTCTGCAGCAATACGATCTGACTCAGCTGGTTTTGGTGCCTATGCGGCAGCCAAAGAAGCGATACGGGCGCTAAGCCGCGCGGCGGCCTGTGAATGGGGCGAAGACAATGTCCGGGTCAACTGCATTATGCCCCTGGCGATGTCACCGGCTATGAACCGCTGGGTTGAGAGTGGCAGTGATGATGTCGAAGCGTTTCTCAGTACAGTGCCACTCGGCCGTGTTGGCGACTGCGAAGAAGATGTGGGTCGCGTAGTGGTGTTTTTGTGCGGCCCTGACGCCAGTTATATTACCGGACATACTCTGCCAATTGATGGTGGTCAGGCGTTCTTACGCTAAGCGTTAAAGCTGAGTTTTAAGCGGCAATTCGGTCGTGTTTTTAATCTCGGTAACCGCGATATGGGAGTGTAATTCTCGAATCATCGGTAGCGCCAAGAGGCGATCTCGGACGAAACTCTCGTAATTTCGAATGTCTTTAACAATAATCTTTAGCATATAGTCCCATATCCCAGTCATGGTGTAGCACTCGACTACCTCGTCGAAATTGCGAACGGACGATTCGAATTCCACCAGATTCTGTCGCCCTGAGGTGGTGAGATTAACCGTGGCAAACACCACTAGATCCATGCCTAGAGCTTGTCTATTGAGTAGAGCGACTTTTTTCTGAACGAGACCATCCTGCTCTATGCGATTTATTCGGCGCCAACAAGGGGATTGGGACATTCCGACAATATCCGCCACCTCTGTCGAAGTTTTGCTGGCATCAGATTGCAGAATACTAAGAATATTTATGTCCTGACGACTCAAATCGACGCTCATTGGCACTCCTTATAATTCTTCTGATAAATGTCGGTCTATTTTATGTGGTTTCTAGCATGCGAAGAGTATGCCTCGTTTACTACGTGGTGGGAATCGCCAGGTTTCACTGCTTTTAGCCTAGTGCTATTTTTCATTGTCCAACTGTTAGGCATAATGGCCGGGCGATCGCCAACGGGGCGTTCCGCCTAGATATGGCAGCTTGTTATGTCCTTGCGCTGGGATATTTTTTGTAAAGTTATCGATAATTACGGCGATATCGGTGTTAGTTGGCGCCTGGCCCGGCAATTGGCGGCCGAGCATGATTTGGATGTTAGGCTGTGGCTGGATGATGTCACGGCCTTTTGCCGGATTTACCCCGAGGGGGATCCCACGCTGAGCGTTCAGCGTCATTGTGGCGTCGCAATTCACCATTGGTCAATCCACTGGCGGGCGACGGACACTGCCGATGTGGTTATTGAAGCCTTTGCCTGTGAGTTGCCCACGCAATACATTGCCACCATGGCGGCGCGGGAACGCGTTCCGCTGTGGCTCAATCTAGAGTATTTGAGTGCAGAGGGCTGGGTTGAGGGTTGTCATGGTCTTCCATCTTTGCAGGGCAATAACCTCAAAAAGTACTTTTTCTTTCCGGGGTTTAGTCCCCAAACTGGCGGATTGCTGCGTGAATCTGGGCTAATTCTACGCCGCCAAGAATTTCAGGGTAACGCGCAGGCAAGGACTGATTTTTTGTTGCGCATTGGCGTGGAAGCGCATGAAGACTGTCGGTTAATTTCTCTTTTTTGCTATGAGAATAGCGCGTTGCCGACTTGGCTAGATGGCTTGGTGGCGGAGGGCGCGAGCCATATTCTCGTGCCTGAGGGGCGTATTATTCCCGCACTCACCAGTTACATTGGGGAGGAAGTACTTCAGGCTGGCCGTATTTATCGGCGGGGAGCGTTGACCATTCAGGTGCTGCCATTCCTGAGCCAGGATGATTACGACCTATTACTTTGGGCCTGCGACTTTAATATTGTGCGCGGCGAAGATTCCTTTGTTCGAGCTCAATGGGCCGGGAGGCCTTTTATTTGGCATATTTACCCCCAGGAAGAGGATGCTCATCTGATTAAATTAGACGCCTTTTTAGCGCGCTACTGTGAGGGCTTATCTGAAGAATCGGGCGCTGAGTTCAGGGCTTGTTGGAGGGCTTGGAATCAATGCGAAAATAGCCCTATTGATTGGTCGCGGATAATGGGCGCAAGGCCAGAGCTGGCGGGCCACGCAGAGCATTGGTGTGGGCAACAATCGGCACTTGAAAATCTTGCATATTCGCTAGTGCAATTTCATCAAAACTGGTTATGATACGCAGCCGAAATTGATGGCATCCCATTAATCCTTTTTTGGATGCAAGTATGAAAACCGCACAAGAAATGAAGCCCAATAGCGTGATGCTAATCGAGGGCCAGCCCTGGCTAGTTCAAAAAGCCGAATTTACTAAATCTGGTCGCAATAGCGCCATCGTTAAAATGAAGCTCAAAAACTTGTTGAGTGGTTCTTCTACCGAGACAGTATTCAAGTCAGAAGACAAGGTCGAACCGGTTATTCTTGATCGTATAACGGTAAGCTACTCCTACGTAGCGGATGACGTTTACGTTTTTATGGACGAAGATTTCAACCAATACGAATTGAGCGCAGACGATATTGAAAGCGTGTTGCCCTATATCGTTGATGGTATGACGGATGAATGCGAAGCGGTATTCTTTGAGGGCAAGGTGATCTCGGTTGACCTGCCCACCACCATCGTTCGCCAAATTGTGTACACCGAAGGTTCTGCCCGTGGTGATACATCAGGCAAGGTGATGAAGGCAGCGCAATTGAGTAACGGTACGGTGGTCAAAGTGGCCGATTTCTGTGAAATCGACGATTGGATCGAGATCGATACCCGCAATGGCGAGTACAAGTGCCGCGCCAAAGCGCCGGCCTAAGCTAAATATAGATGACGAAAACCGGCGCTCGCCGGTTTTTTTCCCGTTGGTAGCTGGCTCAGTGGCCGAAAACAGACCAGCCAGTGTGCTGCACTAACAGTTCTAAGGCTTCTGTACCGAGTTTGCTATTGCCAATGCTATCCAGCCCCGGCGACCAAACTGCGATGGATGCTTTACCCGGCGCAACTGCCAGAATTCCTCCGCCCACGCCACTTTTGCCTGGCAGACCGACGCGGTACGCAAATTCACCGGAACCGTCGTAGTGACCGCACATCAGCATTAGAGAGTTTATGCGCCGCGCCCGCTGGGCGGATACAACGCGTATTCCTGTGCTGGAATTTACCCCGTCAGACACCAAAAATAAGCCCGCCTGTGCCAGCTGTTGGCAGCTCATGCTAATTGAGCAGTGGTGGAAATAGGTGCCCAAAACACAATCAACCGGGTTTTTGAAGCGGCCAAAAGACGCCATGAAATGCGCCAGTGAAGCATTTCTGTCGCCGGTTAAAAGTTCGGACTGCGCTACTTTCTCATCTATACCAATACTATTGTCATTGGCGATAAAGCGCACAAATTGCAGTATTTCGGCTAGGGTCTCTTTGGGCTGGTGACCCATCATAATCGAGTCAACTATGGCGATGGCGCCGGCGTTAATAAACGGGTTGCGGGGTTTGCCACTCTCGTGCTCTAACTGCACAATTGAGTTGAAGGGGTCGCCGGACGGCTCTCGGCCAACCCGAGACCAAACTGCGTCGCCCAGTTTCCCCAGCGCGATAGTGAGCGTAAACAGCTTTGAAATGCTCTGAATAGAAAATAAGGTGTTGGCGTCACCGGCACTGAATACTTGGCCGTCGGGCAGTGCAACACTAATACCAAACTGATTTGGATCGACACAAGCGAGCTGGGGAATATAATTTGCGACCTGACCGCGCTCGCTGCGGTCGTTCATCGTGGCGCAGATTTCATCGAGTATGTCTTGCATCGGCCTAGGCTATTTAATTGGAATCGGGTTAGCTATGACGCCGCATTTATAACGCAAGTGGCGCGCGCGGGAGCATGTTTGCACCATTATATTCATTGTCTATGCAGTATGGCAGCGTTTAATGTGCGCGGCTTTAGATTCCGCTATTTGTGAAAATAACGACAATACTTAGCTTTGCTAATGAAAAGCTGTGATTCAGCCCACAAAAGGCAGCATCCCCTATACCTAAAGGCGGGAGAAGTCGGCAAACTCCCTTCTGAGTCACGCGGGCCAAGGCCTAGCCGTGCAGTTTTCTGGACGAGTTGCTCGTTTACTTAGTGGGAGATATAACGTGGTAAGTTTGTTTAGTCGTTACATTGACAATGTTGGGCGTGAAAAAATTACTAAGCCGAACCTCTTGTTACAGTCATGGCACCCGGTAGCCATACTTATGGTCATCCCGTTTATACATCTGCTTTTCTCAAGTGTAAGCTCTTAAACCTCTACTGCCCGCCGAGTTTACTGCTTAGAAACTCGAGAAGCCGCGTACGTCGCTTAAACTACTTGCTAATATTCTCGCCGCTGAAGGGTGTCCCGCGTATCATGGTGGCACTTTTAGCGTGTCTCGCTAGACCTATTTGACGCTAATGAACCCTATTGCCTGCTATCGTCCGGCAACTATTGTGCGTTGTTTAATGTAGGGTCTTAATTGCTGGATATGAAATTACTGGGATTTTGGGTTTTGACCCCATGCTCAATTTTGAAACAAAGGAATATCGATGAAGATTTGTGGTGTTGAATTGACGGCGAATGACGCTGTTGTCTGTTTGCTAAATTATGACAAACAACAGTTTAATTTGCCCGAGTGCCGCGTGCGAAAGCTGAGTTTACCTAAAGACCACAGCCGTCAGGACTTGCTGCAATTTCAGCAGGCATTCGCCCAGCTGATGGGAGACTATAAAGTGGATTCAGTGGCGATTAGAGGCCGCATGCCCAAGGGCAAGTTTGCCGGTGGCGCTATTAGCTTCAAATTAGAAGCTGCGCTGCAGCTAATTGCCAACCTCGAAGTACGCGTATTGACGCCTACTGAGGTAAAGGCGGCGTTGGCTGAGAACCCCTTGACCATTCCTTTTGCAGACACTGGCTTAAAGGCTTTCCAGGAAGCGGCGTTTACAGTTGCCTATGCGGCGCATATGTAAGGCTTTAATTTGACTAAAAGATTCCCTATCTAAACGCTGGTCTGTAAAATCAGCCTCTTTGTTAATAAAGCGGAGCAGCGCAATGGGCAGAGCCTACCAAAACCGCAAAGATTCCATGGCTAAGACCTCAGATGCCAAGGCCAAGGTCTATAGTAAGTACGGACGCGAAATTTATGTATGTGCCAAGGCAGGCGGGGTAGACCCAACCGGTAATTTGGCGCTGCGCGGGATGATTGAGCGAGCTAAAAAAGACCAAGTCCCTACCCATGTTATTGAAAAAGCCATCGATAAGGCCAAGGGCGGCGGCGGTGAAGATTTCGCGCTGTCTCGCTACGAGGGCTATGGCCCCGGCAATTGCATGGTGATTATTGACTGCTTAACCGATAACGCCAATCGGACGTTTGGCGATGTGCGGCTGTGCTTTACCAAAACCAAGAGTAAAATTGGTACTCAGGGCAGTGTTAGTCACATGTTTGATCACTCAGCGATCTTCGTGTTCGATGGCGAGGACGAAGAGGGCGTGCTTGAGGCCTTGATGGAAGCCGACGTGGACGTCAGCGATATCGAGAATGAAGATGGTAAAATTTCGGTATTTGCACCTAATACCGACTACTTCAAAGCCAAACAAGCCTTGATCGAATTTGGCGTCAATGACTTCGATGTGGACGAAATTCAGTTTTTGCCTCAGAACACCACCACCATCGAAGGTGATGATGTGCCGATGTTTGAGAAGTTTATGGACATGCTCAATGATTTGGATGATGTGCAAAACATCTATCATAACGTCGAGTTATAAACTGGCCAATTTGAGTTTGTTGGTTTCCAATAAAAAGCCCCGGCGCCAGTCATTGGTGTTCGGGGCTTTTGTGTTTTTAGGTAAAGCAAACCTGCACTCGAGGTCGCTCAGCCTTTATAGAGGGTATGCTTGATAAGCTTGTTGTGTGCTGACTCAAGACGATTGCAAAAAAACAGTCCGCGGCAGGTACCAAAAGAATTCCACAAAAAACAAGATTTTCCCGTAGATGGAAGCCTAGGCGAAAGCAAAAAGTGCAAGCGAAAGAATCCCGATGCCTTCTAACTCACTACCAATTTCACCAACATCCGTTAGGCGCCTGAAGTTCAGAGACTTAATTTTCATTGGGAAATCACGCTTAAATAATGATTCTCATAGCGCCTGGGTTCAGTTGCTTCTGAGGCGTCACCTGTTTTTTTTGACAGGAAAATGGGCGGCGAGTCAGATATCTAACTCCACTGTCGTAAATTTATTGCCTCGAATTAGGTATACACTCTTTTGTACTAAACCGTGGCATTAACTTGGTTAGGGTGATCGTAGGCTAAGAATAGCACTACGCTATCGGAATTCAGACGCAAGGCCAGACAATGCGGATTTACGTACCTGTGGCTTACAAGTTGCTATTTGCAATGGCGCTGGCCTTTGGCTGGTTAGGGTTCAGTGTGTGGTTAGCCTGGCCGTGGATTCAGGATTTAAGCCGTGTTTTCACCCCTTTCGGGGCCTGGTTCATGATTCTTGGCGTTGCCTTATTGCCGGGAATGGCCAGTGCATTCGTAGTTGTGAGCCTGATCCTGGATCGTAGGCCCATCTATAAGCCACATCACGTGTTGCCGGGCGTAAGCATCCTTATCGCGGCATACAATGAAGCGCTGGATATTGAAAAAACAATTGAATCTATCTTGGTGCAAGTCTATCCCGGAGAAGTAGAGGTCTTGGTAATAGACGATGCTTCCACAGATAATACTGCGGCCTTAGTTGATCATTTAGCTGCAAGTGGAAATTACTCCGGCAACTTCAAAATAAAACTGATATCTGCGTCCAACAACGGTGGGAAGTCAGCTGCACTGAATTTGGGCCTAGCGCAAGCCAGCCACGACTACATTATTACGGTGGATGGAGATACCTATCTTTTTAAAGACGCACTGGCGAATTTGGTGATCAATCTTGTGGACGGCCCACCCAAAACTGGTGCGGTGGCCGGTACTGTTTTGGTTCGAAACTCCCGCAAAAGTTTGATTACCAGATTGCAAGAGTGGGATTACTTTCTGGGAATTGCAGTGGTCAAGCGGACTCAGTCGTTATATCAGGGAACATTGGTTGCGCAGGGGGCTTTCTCAATTTATAGGCGTGAAGTTCTTGAAGAACTGGGCGGCTGGCCTAATACGATGGGCGAAGATATTGTGCTGACCTGGGGTATAGCCAGGAATGGATGGCGAGTGTCATACGCCGAAAATGCCTTTGTATTTACCAATGTGCCTGAAAATTATAGTGCTTATTTCCGACAGAGGCGGCGATGGGCGCGTGGGCTAATTGAAGCGTTTAAAATGTATCCAGACGCTATCTATGTGCCGAGGCTGAATACGCCTTTCGTCTATTTCAACCTGATGTTCCCCTATATTGACTTCAGCTATTTATTCATTTTTTTTCCCGGAATCATTTGTGCGTTGTTCTTTCAGTGGTATGCATTGGTCGGTGTGATGACTTTATTGCTGCTTCCTCTTGCGACACTCTGTAACGCTCTGATGTATTACCACCAGCGCTCAATCTTCAAGCTTTACGGATTGAAAATCAGGAAAAACATCCTGGGTATGTTGATCTATTCGCTTTTTTATCAACTGTATCTTACTCCAGCCAGCCTAGCGGGCTATCTGAGTGAACTTCTGCGTCAAAAAAGATCCTGGTGAACCTATGAAACAGTTTCTAATGATCATGATGTTATCTGTGGCGGGAGCAGCTTATGCAGAAACCTGGAGACTGGAGAGTGAGAACCTGCTCATTTCAGATTCAGACGATGCGAGTCAAAGGCTACATTTGCTGGGGGTTATTGCGGACCTGCCCTCCGCTGGTAGTAAGGCTGGCCTGTCGCTGGGAAGTTGGCGGTTTGATGAGGCCGCAGGCACCGAAAATTTTGACGTGCTGCGTCTGAGTTACGATTGGGCTATTACGGAAAAGGCCGCTGTATTCGCCAGTCTACATGCTCTAGATGGCGATGACTGGTCGCCGATGCTGGCCTCAATCAGAGGCGTCCATAGTTTTAGTGAGCAATGGCGCATTGAAGCATCAGCGGAAAAAGGAATCATTGATAGCGTTGCCGGCATTAGGCAGAAACTGGGTAATGAAACGTATAACGCATCGGTAGATTGGCATTTTTCAGAGCAATGGACAGTGGTTGCAGCGTTGATGAGCATGCCCATAGATGATGGGAATGAGCGGAACGGTGGTGTTCTGCGGTTTATCTACGAGCTGCCTCAAATAACCGGGTTCAACCTGCAGACACGATCAAAAATGCTTAAAAGTGATTTTAACGGTATGGGCTACTTTAGTCCGCCAGTGTTACAGGAACATTTGCTATTGGTGGGTTATAGGGGGGCGGCATTTAATGCTAGTTGGGTTTTTTCACTGTTGGCGGGTGCCGGCAATCAAAATATAGAAACCGAATTTGACGAGAGCATCCGTAATGAACTTTATTACCTCGAGCTGAATGCACGAGGATGGTTTAACGATAATGTCGGCCTTGAATCCAAGGGGTATTGCTCTAATACTGGAGGGCCAAATTTGGGAGCGCCGGACGATAGTTATCGTTATTGCAGCCTTCTATTTTCTATTATAGGCTCTTTTTGAATTCCATACATCTCGGCATAAATAATTCATTTTCGGAAAATGGGTCTCCGCGAATGTTCGCGTTACTAGAGTTTGTGTTTGGCTTGCTCAGGGGGGGTGATGCCTTGAACGGATTCGCTGGAAAGGGCTATAACAGAGGTTTTGTGCCAAGCTGTGACGGCGTGCAGTACTGGTGATGTGGGTGTTTGCCTAAGTCGTAGAAAAGCCGCAACTGTTCAAATGACCTGAACATGTTAAAGCAATGACTGACCACATGGCATACCCGTCATTGCTAGTGCTTGATTGCTGAATCAGCCACCACTGTGCAAGGTCGCCTTAACACACTTCAATACATTGTAGTCGTACTCGCCGTCGAGCAGTTCGTATACGGGTTTGATTTTGCCGTCTTCACTGTGTTCAAAGGCGAATTGAATTTCTTTGAGTTCGGTATCGCTTAAGTTCACCACGTCGCTAATATTGAGTTCGCCGGTAGCGATACCTTGGCAGAGGTGACCGTAAATCGTGGTGAGGGCGAGGTTGCGCTCGCTAGCAATCATGTCGGGGGTTTTGCCTTGTTTTAGCAGGGCAATGCTAGTGGCGGCGGTGTCATTAATGTCCTCGGCGGGCTGAGCGTTGAGGTTGGCGAGAATCACCTCAAGAAAGCCTTCGCCATATTTAGCGAGTTTGCTCTCGCCAACGCCAGACACGCGGCTGAGTTGTTCTAGGGTTTGTGGCTGGCGTTCGGCCATCTCGGCGAGGGTGGCGTCATGGAAGATCATATACGCCGGAATCTCTTGCTCGGTGGCGAGTACTTTGCGGTGATCCCGTAAAGCTTCCCACAATAGGGCGTTGCCGGTGCCGCCGTAGGTCTTGGCTTTGCGGCGCTCGCTCTTGTTGGCTTTCACCATTTTGCGCAGGGTTAATTGGCTTTCGCCTTTTAGAATGGGGCGCGCGGTGTCGGTAAGCTGAACACTGCCATGACCCTCTACGTCGACCCGCAGTAATCCCCTGGCGATAATCTGCCGGTACAAGGTGCGCCACTCGGTGTTATTGAGTTCGTTGCCAATGCCGTAGGTTGAAATTTTATCGTGACCAAATTGGCTAATGCGCTCGTTCTCTTTACCCAGTAATACATCGACTAAATAGCTCACGCCAAAGCGCTGGCCAGTGCGGTAAACACAAGACAGGGCTTTTTGCGCGGCCACGGTTGCATCCCAAGTTTCGGGCGGCGTTAAACAGTTGTCGCAATTGCCGCAGGCGTGGTCGTAGTCGTCGTCAAAATAGCGGAGTAGGGCTTGGCGACGGCAGGTGGTGAGTTCACACAAGCCGAGCATGGCATCGAGCTTGTGCTGCTCTAGTCGCTTGCGGCTTTCTTCGGCCCCGGAATTGCCCTGCATTTGCCGCAGGGTGATTACATCTTGCAGGCCGTAAGCCATCCATGCGTCAGCGGGTTGGCCGTCGCGGCCGGCGCGGCCGGTTTCCTGGTAATAGGCTTCGATGCTTTTGGGCAGATTTAAATGGGCAACGAAGCGCACATCGGGTTTGTCTATGCCCATGCCAAAGGCGATGGTCGCAACAATAATAACGCCGTCTTCGCGGAGAAAACGCTCCTGATGTTGTTGGCGTTGCTCATTGCTCATGCCGGCATGGTAGGGCAGGGCGGTCATGCCCTTGCCACTTAGCCAGAGTGCGATTTCGTCGACTTTTTTGCGTGATAGGCAGTAGACAATACCGGCTTCACCCTCGTGTTCATTGAGAATAAAGCGCAGTAAGTTTTCCCGCGCGGTGCCTTGGTTTTCAGTTATGCGGTAACGAATATTAGGTCGGTCAAAGCCGTCATTAAATACCCGCGCATTGTGCAGCGACAACCGCTCGATAATCTCCCGCTGAGTTGGTCCGTCGGCGGTGGCGGTGAGGGCGACGCGCGGGGTGTCAGGGAATCGCTCGTGGAGCACCGTGAGCTTGATGTATTCAGGCCGAAAGTCGTGGCCCCACTGGGATACACAGTGGGCTTCGTCTATCGCAAATAAGGACAGCGGCGCATTGTCGAGTAGCTGTAGCATACGCGGCATCATTAGCCGTTCCGGTGCAATATACAGTAGCTCCAGTTCGCCGTTCATCAGCTGGTTTTCGACTTCATTGACTTCCATGCCATTGAGGCTGGAATTTAAAAAAGCCGCCTTGATGCCGTTTTGGCGCAGGGCCATGACTTGGTCTTGCATTAGTGCGATCAAGGGTGAAATAACAATCGCGGTGCCTTCGCGGACTAACGCCGGCACCTGAAAACACAGGGATTTACCGCCGCCGGTGGGCATTAGCACCAGTGCATCGCCGCCCAGAATGACATGATCGACAATGTCGGCCTGCTGATTACGGAAGGACTCGTAGCCGTAAACGCTTTGCAGGACATGTAGCGCGCTGCTTTGACTAGCGTTGGTATCGGCGTGATTTGCTGTGTTCATGTCAATGTTTTGAATGTCGACCTCTGAGATACACCACGGGGAGTGGCAGTCGCGCAGCGTGTGGCGCAAAATTTTGGGGTTTATTGCTCGGGTTTGCGGCGCATGAAATAGGAGTATATATCCCTATTTCATGCGCTATTTTTTTGTTTACCACATCAAATCGTCTGGAATCTGGTAGGCCGCATAGGGGTCGTCTTCTTCGACCGCGGCAACAGTGCTGGCGGCCATGGTGTTGTGTACCAAGATCATTGAAGGATCGCGCTGGGCGATTTTGTCTGCAATGGCCGCCGGTACTAGTTCGTAGCCATCTTTGAGCTTAACCAGCGCAATAATGCCCTTGACCAGTTGATTCTGCAGTAGGCTGTCGACAAATACTTTTTTGATTTTTTTGCCGTCGGTGAACTGGTAGGCGATTTCACCCTTTTTACGGTCTATGCGGTTCAGCGTAATTAGCTGAACGATCTGGGCTTGAATAGCTTTTTTGTCGGCTTCAAACTGACGTAAACGGTTGAGTTCGCGGTCACGCTCAGCTTTTTCTGCCAGAGCCCGTTGTGCAGCCTCCTTGGTTTCGTTAACAACTACGGTGCCTTTGGGTTGCTTGGCTTGTTTGCGTTTTTCTTGCTTGAGTTTCTTGGCCTTTTTCTCGTCGACCATACCCGCTTTGAGTAGCTGTTCTTGTAAGGATGCCATGCTAGGCCTCTTGTCTGATGAGGATGCCGCTATTCTAAGTGATTATTGCGGTTAGAGCTTGGAAAAACTTCCCAATAGTACTTGCTCCGCGACAGTGCTTGTTGATAAAAACTGCGCGCCGGCACTATAAAAGTCTGCCCAGCAAGGTAAAGGTTGAGTTGGCATAGGAATGATCGGGCAGGGGGCTAATGATAAAAGTGAGCGTGATGTACCTCAATGCCCCTGGCACGGTTTGATCATGCTTACTACCGGGATCAGTACTTTCCACTGCTTAATGCGTTGACGGGCGATTATCAAATTTTGCGCGAAAACCCCTTTGCCATGCAGCGGCGAGTTTGTAGCGAATAGTCATACGTTGATTGTGCGATGAGTGGCCTTGCTGATCTGCACATTACGTGCAATATGATGCCTTAAGTTCGCGAACCATTTTGTTGTTCGAGGGGGGATGTTTTTAAGTCGTGCTCTTGGAATGATACTATGCGCGCAGTTCACTGAGTTGAGACAGAGTTATATGCACGTACCGGCTTTTTTACTTTCTCGCCTACAGGCAAAGGCAGCGCAAATTACGCGTCGAGTGCCAACCAAGGTGATTGGCACAGACTATTTGCGCCGCTGGCATGTAATACCGCGCAATCGCCTGTTTAATGTCTATCTTCATCACGTCACTGGTAATGACCCCGACGTAAATCTACATGATCACCCTTGGCTGTTTAATTATTCGATGGTCTTGCGCGGTGAAATTTTGGAAGAGATGCCCAATGGCGAGCGAGTCTTGCCAACGGGTACCCTAACTGCGCGCTTGGGGCGCGCACCGCACCGCTTATTGCTGTTGTCAGAAGATAGCTTGACCTTATTTATTACCGGCCCCAAAATTCGGAAATGGGGTTTTTATACCCCCAGTGGCTGGGTTAACAGCAAAAATTATCTCCGCGAGGGTGGTAACGGTCGCGACCTAAGTACTGGTGCCTCCTAGGCGCCGGAATATCATATCAGCGAGCCATGGTGGGCCGATGAAAAACAAAATAAAAACGTTAGTAATCCGCAAGTTTATTAAGAGTTCAGCACGCTTTGCGTGGTTGGGTAAAACGGCAAAGCACATTGCAACGCTGGATCTCGCTGTTGAATCAACACAACAGCCCATTCCGCTGCGGCTGTATTTGCCACCGGGTGATGGCCCATATCCCGTTGTTGTGTATTTCCATGGTGGTGGTTGGGTGGTTGGTGATATTGCGACCTACGACCCAATGTGCAGAGATTTATGCGACCGCAGCGATACGATTGTGGTGGCCGTAGACTACCGGCTTGCACCCGAATACCCGTTTCCGGCCGCACCAGAAGACTGTCTTGCCGCGCTAGCTTGGGTCGCGGAGCATATCGAACTTTATGGTGGTCGACCCGACTCTATTGTTGTTGCGGGTGATAGCGCCGGCGGAAACCTTGCCGCTGTAACGAGTATTCAGGCCGCGACTGCATTGCCAGGTTTGGTAAAAGGGCAAGTTTTGATCTACCCGGTAACAGACCACTATTCAGCTGGTTTCGAGTCGTATAACGAAAATGCTAAAGGCCCTGTGCTGACGAAACCGTTAATGCAGTGGTTTTGGGACAGCTATTTGGCGAATAGCTCCGTGCTTGCAGCAGGAGAGGTGCGTCACCGGCTCGCAACACCGTTGACTGAGGGTGACCTCAGTCAGCAACCACCTGCACTGGTGATTACCGCCGAGCACGATCCGCTGCGTGACGAGGGTATCGCGTATGCTGAGCGATTAACTGAACAGGGTGTGACTGTAAGCCATAGTCTTTATCCGGGCGCTGCTCATGGCTTTATTGGTTTGCAGGGGCCAACACGTCGTCATAAAGAAGGCATGATGGAAATTTGCGCTTGGTTAGCGGCGCTGTTTGGCCGGGAAGCCGGGTCGCCCATCGAGGATTGAGATGGGCGGGGTTTGGGCTTGTTGGCGGGCTTAGCGCTTAATTTATTCCTCGTGCATGTCCTTCCCAAAAGGGCATGCGTAAGTCTTTCTTAAGTAATTTCCCCGACGGATTGCGCGGTAGCACATCAAATATTTTCAATTGCCGGGGTATTTTGTAGCCCGCCAATTGCCCCCTGCAAAACTCAATCATTTCGGCCTCGTCTAAACTTTGCTCTGGCTTCAGAACGACGCAAGCGAGCGGCGTTTCGCCGAATTTGGTGCAGGGCACGCCAATCACGGCAACATCACCAATCGCAGGATGTTGGCTTAGAATGTTTTCGATTTCGATGGGGTAAATATTCTCGCCGCCACTGACAATCATATCTTTGATGCGGTCGCGCAGGAAAATGTAACCGTGTTCGTCGATAAGCGCGGAGTCGCCGGTGTGTATCCAGCCGTCTTGCAGGGTTTCCGCCGTGGCTTGTTCGCGATTGTAATAGCACAGCATATTGGCTTCAGAATGAATCAAAAGCTCGCCGGTTTCGCCTATTCCTAAAGTGTTGCCTTGGGCGTCGACTACTTTTACTTCAACCCCCGCTTGGGGGCGTCCACAGGATTGCAGAAGTTCGGGTTGGTCGCGCAGAGCGCGGATATGATCTTCGGGTGATAAGGACACAATAGTCCCGGTGGTTTCGGTCATGCCGTAGCATTGATAAAAGTCGCATTTAAAAATCTTGAGCGCTCGCTCTAACAGGCCGGTACTAATGGGGGACGCGCCGTAAAGTAGTTGGCGCAGCGAACTAAAGTCGCGCTGTTCAATATTCGGCACATAGTCGAGTATGGCCATAATCATGGCAGGGACAATGAACATATTGTCGATTTTATGTTTCTCTAAATCGTCGACCACGGCCATGGGGTTAAAGCTGCTATGCAATACCACGCTGGCACCCGCAAGAACCGGGAGCAGCAGGGTGCCGACACCACCGATGTGGAAGTTTGGTGCGCAAACTAGGTCTCGTGTTCCCGGTCCAGCCTTCACCGACACTGAGGTAGAGCTCGATATGTACAGCGCGATAATATTGCGTTGGCTGGAGACTACGCCCTTCGGTCTACCCGTTGTACCACTGGTGTACAGCTGCAGGATGCCGGCATTCGCGTCAATTTCATCTGTAAATTGAGCGGTGTCTTGATATTGGCTAAGCCAGTGCTGCCAATTCTCTGCGCCTTGGGCGCTGGCGGCGATAATCGGTAGCGCCGGGTCAGCAAGGGGGCGAATACTTGTCAATAAATCAACTAAGGCCATGTCAGGGGCGATTAGAATTTTTGCTTGTGCGTCATTCAGGATATAAGCTACTTCAGGGGCAGCAAGTCGGTAATTGAGTGGTACTGCAACTGCGCCGATGCGGCTGCACGCTAAGATAATTGTTAGCACTTCAGGGCAGTTTTCGCAGAGTGTGGCAACCCGGTCATTGCGGTCAATGCCCTGATCGCGAAGACCGTTGGCAATCCGGATAGATTCCGCCGCAATGGCTGCGTAGTTAAAGGATTTACCTTGGAATAATAGGCATTGGTGTTCTGGATTTCGTCGCGTGTGGTAGTCAAAAAACTGATGTATCAGCATGCCGTGCTCCATTTAGCTGTTTTGCTTTTATTACGCCCTACTTTAAATTGCCAGGGCGGTTATGCCTAGTATTAGCGCCACGAAATAAATAGGTGGGCTGCCTTTGGTGGCGTCTAAAGACAATCACGTGATGCGCATCTCTGTGTTTACTTGCCGCTAAAACTCTGTAGCACTGTCTATAGTTGAGATGTTTTTCACTCTTATCTGGCTCTTCTTGGTATCTTAACTTTGTAATAAAATGTCTATCATGTGTCACTACATATCATTGTGATTCATTTGCTGGGGGTGCAATCTATGGCCCACATACACCACGCCACATGCGAATAAAATAACTTGGGACGCTAACATGAGTAACACAGCTTATATTTACGATGCCGTTCGTACGCCAAGAGCGAAGGGAAAAATGGGTTCGCCGTTAAGCCAAGTAAAGCCGGTAGATTTATTGGCTGGTTTGCTTAACGGTCTGCGCGATCGCCACGATATTGATACGCAATTGGTTGATGATGTGGTCATGGGCTGCGTTACGCCAGTCGGAGAGCAAGGCGCTTGTATTGCGAAAACTGCAGTTTTAAAAGCGGGCTGGGCTGAGTCAGTCGCTGGTGTGCAGCTAGACCGGTTTTGCGCTTCTGGCCTTGAAGCTGTGAATTTGGCAGCAATGAAAATTGCGTCAGGCTGGGAAGATCTGGTCGTTGCTGGTGGTATTGAATGTATGTCGCGAGTGGCGATGGGTAGCAGTGGTGGCGCGTGGGCAGAAGATCCGCAAATAGCCACTGATACCGTCTTTGTTCCTCAGGGTATTGGCGCGGATTTAATTGCTACCCTCGCTGGTTTTAGTCGCACTATGCTCGATGAGTTTGCGGTAGGTTCTCAGGCTAAGGCTACAGCCGCGCGCGAAGCGGGCTTCTTTGATCGTTCAGTAATGCCGGTTAAAGACGTAAATGGAATGACGATTTTACAGCGCGACGACTTCATTAAGCCGGGAACAACAATTGAAAGTTTAGCGGGTTTGCGTCCGTCCTTTGAAATGATGGGTAGCATCGGTTTTGACGATATTGCTATAAGCAAATACCCGCAAGTTGCCAAAATAAATCACGTTCACCACGCCGGTAATTCGTCAGGCATCGTTGATGGTGCGTCAGCCGTGTTGATCGGTAGCGCAGCTGCCGGCGAAAAAATGGGCCTTAAAGCCCGGGGCCGCGTAGTTGCAACGGCAGTAATCGGCACCGAGCCCACTATCATGTTAACCGGTCCGGCACCCGCTACCTGGAAAGTTTTGCAAAAGGCGGGTATGAAGATCGAAGACATCGATCTGGTCGAAATTAACGAGGCTTTTGCATCTGTTGCTATGCGTTTCCAGCAGGACACCAATATTCCTTGGGATAAGATCAATGTAAACGGTGGCGCCATTGCCATGGGACATCCGCTGGGCGCAACGGGCGGTATGTTGGTGGGTACGGTTCTCGATGAATTAGAACGTCGCGACAAACGCTTTGGCCTTATCACCCTTTGTGTTGGTGGTGGCATGGGTATCGCAACCATTATTGAACGGCTTTAATCGGATCGCGTAAATAATGAAGCCAAGGCCCGCAAACAATAGGGCCTTGGGGCAGGGTTTTGTATTTGCCGCTACGCGTTCAGCAAAATTAGACAGGATGAAATAACAATGACTGGCACATTTAATTACCAAAAAGACAGCGACAATATCGTTACCGTAACCATGGATATGAATGGTCCGGTAAATGCGATGAATGATGAATACTTTACGTTAATGGCTGAGACAGTAGATCGCCTTGAGGCCGAGCGCGATAGTATTGCTGGCGTGATTATTACCTCCGCAAAAAGCACGTTTTTTGCGGGTGGTGATATTAAAGGAATGTTGACCATCCAGCCGGGTGACGATGAAGTCGCCATGTTTGAGACCAACTTAAAGATTAAGGATCAGCTGCGTCGTATAGAAAAACTGGGCAAGCCAGTGGTCGCGGCAATAAATGGCGCCGCACTCGGCGGTGGTTATGAAATCTGTTTAGCCTGCCATTATCGCGTGGCCTTAGACAGCAAGGCGGTGCAGGTCGGGTTGCCTGAGGTGAGTTTAGGTCTGCTACCTGGCGGCGGTGGTGTCGTTCGTTTAGTAAGTAAATTTGGTGTTGAGCGGGCGATTATGCCGCTGCTAGAAGGAACGCGATTTAACGCGCAAAAAGCGTTGGCGAATGGTTTTGTCGACGAATTGGCGAGTGATGTTGACGACATGATGGCCAAGGCCAAGGTCTGGATTAGCGCGAATCCAACCGCGCAAAATCCTTGGGATGTAAAAGGCTTTAAGATTCCAGGTGGCGATCTACGTAAGCCGGCTATCGCGCAAATGATTCAGGGTGCAAACCCGATGATTTTCCAGAAGAGTAAAGGTCTTGTGCCTGCGCCGATTAAAATTTTGGACGTGATTGCTGGCACGCTGAAAATGGATTTCGATACCGCTCAGCTGGTCGAAACACGCACGTTTATCAGTTTGCTCACCGAGCCAAGCGCAAAGAACTTGATGACCTTCTTTTTGCAGATGAATCAGGTGAATGGCGGCGGCAGTCGACCGAAGTCAGTGCCTAAGACCAAGGTCAAAAAAGTCGGCATTTTAGGCGCGGGCATGATGGGGCAGGGTATTGCCTATGTTTCTGCCATGGCCGGTATTGAGGTGGTATTAAAAGATATTAGCCAAGACGCTGCCGACAAAGGTAAGACTTATACCGATAAATTGCTTAGCAAACGCGTTGCCAAAGGACGGATGACCGAAGAGCAAAAGCTAAGCACGCTCAATTTAATCACGCCCTCTGCAGAGGCTGATGCTTTACGTGGCTGCGACTTGATCATTGAGGCGGTATTTGAGAATGTCGAGCTCAAGCACAAGATCACCAAGGAGCTCGAGCCAATGTTGGCTGAGGACGGCGTCTGGGGGTCTAACACCTCAACATTGCCGATTACTTTACTTGCTGAGCCATCGCTGAAGCCAGAGAATTTTATTGGTATTCACTTCTTTTCACCGGTCGACAGAATGCCCCTGGTCGAAATCATTGTTGGTGACAAAACCTCCGATGAAACCTTGGCGCGGGCTTTCGATTACAGTCAGCAGATTAAGAAAACGCCGATTGTTGTTAATGACTCGCGTGGTTTCTTTACCTCTCGCGTGTTCGCTACCTATATCGATGAAGGCGCCTTATTGCTCGAAGAGGGGGTTGATCCGGTAGTAATTGAAAACATTGGCAAAGCGATTGGTATGCCAGTAGGGCCATTAGCGGTGCAAGATGAAGTAAGTCAGCAGCTTGCCGTTAAGGCCACCGACACCAACCGCGAATTAGATAAGCGTAATGGCGATAACTACGCAGCGGATACTGCAGCATATCGTCTGGCCAGCAAAATGCTCAACGAGTTTGGGCGTGGCGGTCGTGCTCATGGTGGTGGTTACTACGAGTATCCTGCTGACGGGGAAAAATTCCTGTGGCCAGAGATCTACAATTGGCACTATAACAAAGCCGTTAGCCTGCCAAATGATGACATTAAAGATCGTCTGCTATTTAGACAGATTGTTGAGTCTCTGCGTTGTTATCAAGAAGGGGTCATGAATAACGTGGCCGACGCCAATATTGGTTCGATCATGGGGATTGGCTTTCCGCCCTATACCGGTGGTGTCTTGCAATATGTTAATACCTACGGCCTGAAGAAATTCGCGACCCGCCTCGCGGTGTTGGCCGAAAAGTATGGCGAACGATTTGAGCCACCTCAAGTCTTGCTAGATAAAGCTGAGAAGGGCGAGTTGTTCGCCTAAGATTGGCTAATAAAGGGAGGCCAAGCCCATGCTTGGTCTCTTTGTTTGCGTTTTTCCTCGCTTTGCTTCCCCGTAATAAATTATCTCTCAAGCACGCTCTGCGCCTTTTTTGCGGCTATACAGTGGTTTTGCGCCTGCCCTGTACAGTGACGTAAATAGACAAGCGGTGACGTCTACCGACCTGTGCCTTTGCTTACGGAGTGTTTACAGTTCTGCCTCATAGGTCGTGATGTGTGCGGCTAAAGAAAATGGCCGGCTGTATGATCGGCTGTAAGTGAGGAACATGCGAAATAAGCAGTTTACCGCCGGTATTGATGAATGCGATGAGCGCGGGCGGGTAAAGAACGCGGTAATAAACGACTGGTTTGAAGAGGCGGCTAAGGCCTATTTAGACGAATGCTTTTTTGAGTTTCCTAATGTGAATCAGACGCCGATGTGGCAGCAGCAATCACTGCAGTTTGATTACTTAAATGCTTGCCTAGCGAATAGTTGTGTTGAATTAGAATTGTCGGTGACCGAGCTCGCCAAGCGCAGCTGCACATTGGGTTGTCGCTTCTATCAGGCAGGGCGCTTGCTCGCGGTTGGCAGTTGCGTCATGGTTTTTCTAGTCGACGGAGTTGTCGCGGCAATGCCAACAATATCTCCCGATGCCTTAAAAAGTGAAATGCTTGGCTTTTTGCGCATCGATCGGCGCTAATCGCGCTTTAACGAGTTCTCATTTGTGCTGTATCGTGCGCAGCGATCTGGTCTTTGTTTTCGTCTCCACAGGAGTTGTCTCATCGCTAACTTGATGGGAGTTAGTACCCCGTATGGACGGAAATGATAATAAAAAATGGCCTAAAATGATATTACTTTCGCTCTCGCCCCCCGTAATTCTTGTTATTCTGCTTGTGCGGTATTTGCTCTAGTACTGAAGCTTTCCGCGGTTTTTCTGCCTTGCGCTAAAAATTAAAAATAATGAGGGTACCGTCTTGCGATTACCTACAGTTTGCGTCGAATATTTAGACAGTTTATTGGCCTACCTCAATAGTCAGGGAGTTCGGCCGAGTCAATTGCACGCCATTATGCGGCTTAAGCCGGAAGAGCATATTACCGAGCATGGCCGCTTTCCTCTGCGACTGTTTGAGATGATGCTTGATGCTGGTAGTCAATTGCTCGCAGATCCCTACTTAGGCGCACACGCTGGCGCGCATAGCTCTAAGCAAGCCTGGGGTATGGTGAGTTATCTTGGTATGAGTGCGCCTAGTACCCGCGAGGCGGTGAATGCGGTGGTGGATTTTTCCAGACTGTTAATTGACCATGGTGATGTTGAATTCGCAGAACTTGATGATAATCTCTCGTGCCTGAGTTGGGTCGTGCCACCGCGCCAGCAGCCATCTAGGCAATTGGTGGAGTTCTTTTTTACCAGCTGGTATCAAGTAAATAAGCCTGTTCTTGACCGCTGGTGTAGCAAGCGCGAAATTCATTTTAGCCACAGCGGTCCCAGTGACTGTATGGAAATTGAAAATATTATCGACGCCCCAGTGCATTATAACAGCACAGCCAATTGCGTTATCATCGACAGTCACTTCCTTGATCGGCCAAGTCGTTTCCCTCACAGCGCGATCCACAGTTCACTGGTGCAAGCTGCTCGCGCGGAATTAGCCAATTTACAGATGGTCGACCGTATTGTTAAAGATGTTCTAGAGTGCATTGTTAGGCAATTGCCTGAGGGCATGCCGAAACTGGAAGATGTTGCTGCTGAGCTTGGTTTGGCCTCACGGACACTGCAGCGCCGCTTGAACAATACTGAAACCAATTTTAAAGGTTTGGTTGATGATGCCCGCAAACAGCGTTCTAAAAAACTGATTAGCGACGGTAATATGGGTTTGTTAGATATCTCGGCTGAACTGGGCTTTAGCGATCAAAGTGCATTTCAAAAAGCCTTTAAGCGCTGGTTTGGTCAGGCGCCGGGACGCTATCGAATGAGTCAACATATTTTAAACTGAGCGCGACACTGTACATCCGTTTTACCTTGTTCATTTAGCGGCGGCATTTTGCGCCGCCCACACCGATTTATTTTTACCTGCCGCTTGCTTGCTTGTGCGGCGTCCAAATTCCAACTACTTTGTAATTCAGTCTTAAATTGCCGTGTTCTGTGAGCTCGGCGCGGATAACTGAATTTCAATGGGGTAGCGTATGGCGGCAGGCAGTGATGTTAAAGCCTATGAAAAACTAGGTGCATTTTATCTTGGTCGACGAATTGCCGCTTCCGGAAAGCGCAATAGCGAGTCGCTGCTCTACCACTCCAAAGACCTAACGACACACGCCGTTATTATTGGTATGACCTGCAGCGGTAAAACCGGTCTGGGCTTGGGGCTGATTGAAGAGGCTGCCATCGATACTGACAGGCGCCGGACGGCTTTACTGAACCTGCGTTCCAGGCGCTAGGCTAGCGCAGATTAGCGCTACCTTGGCTAAACAAGTCTCGCAGCCACAGTAGGGCCGGGTCGTGGCTGGCGCTTTTATGGTGGAATAAACGCAGTTCTAATTTTGGCGCGGCAAAGGGCAGTGCTCTGCTGTGAACTTGCCAGTGCTTGGCAATACTGGCGGGTATTGCGGCGATAAAATCAGATTGCTGCAAAAGTGCGGGTAGGGCTGCGTAGTGTTGCAAGCGCAGCGCGATACGCCGTTGCTCGCCGATTGAGCGCAAGGCTAAATCGATATGACCAGAACCGCTTAGTCGACTCGAGACATGGATATGACGACTGTCGACGAATTTGCTTAAGTTTAATTCACTTTTACTCAAGGCATGGCCATTACGCATTACACAGCTGTAGTCGTCGGCGTAAAGCGGCTGACTGATTAGCTCAGGGTGGCTGAGCAATGGCGCATCAATGGCGAGATCGATATTACCACTGGCGAGCGCAAAGGCGACCTCGCGGCGGTCCATAAAAATCACTTCGAGATTGGTTTCCGGTGCTTGTATGGCAAGTAGGCTGAGTAATTCTGGCAATAAAATGAGTTCAGCATTTTCGGTGGCGTGAATACGGAAGGTTCGCGTGCTGCTTGCTGGATCAAAACCGATCCGGGCGGCCACACAGATATCAAGATTTTTGAGGGAATCGCGCACGGTGCCAATTAATTGCCGCGCCAATGGCGTTGGGTTCATGCCGCTAGGGCTACGAACAAAGAGTGGGTCGTCAAAGATGCTGCGTAATTTTGCAAGGGAGCTGCTCACCGCAGGTTGAGTTACATGCAGTACCCCCGCGGCGCGGGTCAGGCTTTGCTGAGCGTAAATGGCTTCGAAGACGACAAATAAATTCAAATCAATCTTGCTCGTGATCATGCTGCCAACCATTAAATAAACGCTGCTTATTATGATCTATAAAGACAATCAATTTCAATAATAATGATGTCTTGCGTATAATTTGCCCAATAAGGGATTCTGGGGCAGAAAATGGCAGAAATAGTGATGGTTCGGCATGGTCAGGCGGCTTTTGCTAGCGACGACTACGACCGCTTAACCGATATTGGCTGGGAGCAAGCTCGGCTATTGGGCGAGTATTTTCGTGTGCTGGATCAGAATTTTGATGCAGTGTTTACCGGCACCATGCGTCGCCATCGAGAGACCTTGGCGGGTGTGCGCGATGTATATGCTGGCGCTGTCCCAGCACGTGAGATGCCCGACGCGCAGGCTTTGCCGGGGCTAAATGAGTATGACTTTCACAGTTTAATCGAAGCGTATTTGACGGGCGTGAAACAACAAATTGATATGCGTGATGCCCGCAGTTTTTACCGTACTCTGCGGTTGGCTTTGTTGGCGTGGAGCCGTGATGAATTGGTGGGTGTTGCAGAAACCTGGGCCGAGTTTGAGGCTAGGGTACATAGCACTATAGCGACGCTGGCCGCTGTGCCGGGCCGGGTTTTGGTGATTAGCTCTGGTGGACCGCTGAGTGCGCTGCTGCGAGTGGTACTCAAACTCGATGTAGAAACCATGGTGAATTTAAATTTACAGGCTAAAAATTCAGGTATCACCCGTTATTTCACCAAGGGTGAACAATTTAATTTGAATATGTTTAACGCGGTGCCGCATTTAGAGTCAGCGGCCCATCAGCAGTTAATCACTTATACATAAAATGCCTATTGCGGCAGGACGAGGGTAATACGATGGATTTAGGTCAAAGTACTAAAGGCCAGCAGTTGTTGGCAAAACTGAATGACTTTATGGCTGAGCATATTTATCCGAACGAGAAAGCCTATGCTGAGCAATTACATGCATTGGACAATCGCTTCGCCATCGTCCCATTGATGGATGAGTTAAAGGCCAAGGCTAAAGCGGCGGGCTTGTGGAATTTGTTCTGTCCTCATGAATTTCCCCAATACAGTGAGCATGGCGGCTTGAGTTTTACCGATTACGCCCCGCTTGCTGAAGTAATGGGGCGGGTGATTTGGTCGCCTGAAGTATTTAACTGTAACGCCCCCGACACCGGGAATATGGAAGTGTTTATGAAATACGCCACCGACGCGCAACGCGAAAAGTGGTTAACGCCTTTGTTAAATGGAGACATTCGATCGTCTTACGCAATGACTGAACCCCAGGTAGCCTCCAGTGACGCAACCAATATTGAACTGAGCATTGTTAAAGACGGCAATGAGTGGGTGTTAAACGGCCGCAAGTGGTTTATTACTGGCGCGATGAATGAGCGAACAAAAATATTTATCGTGATGGGCAAATCAGACCCTGACAATAGCAGTCGCCACAAACAACAGAGCCAAGTGTTGGTACCAAAGGATACGCCGGGAGTCACGATTATTCGTCCTCTAACCACCTTGGGCTACGATGACGCGCCGATTGGTCATGCTGAAATCGTATTTGGTAATGTTCGGGTACCCTTGGAGAATATTCTTCTTGGTGAAGGTCGCGGCTTTGAAATCGCACAGGGCCGTTTGGCGCCGGGCCGTATGCATCACTGTATGCGACTGGTTGGCGCAGCGCAGCGCGCTTTGGAACTGGCATGCAAACGCGCGGTATCGCGTACCACTTTTGGTAAACCGCTGAGCAAGCATCAGTCTGTGCGCGAAGAAATTTCCAAAAGCTTTTCAGAAATTGAAATGGCGCGGCTACTGGTATTAAAAACCTGCAAACAGATAGACGACCAAGGACCGATGCAAACGACTGATATGATTGCCGCGACGAAAACAACCGTGCCACTGTTGGTGCAGAATGTCATTGATCGTTGTATGCAGCTGCACGGTGCAGGTGGCCTAACAGAAGATTATTTTATGGCTGAAGCGTTTAATTATGCGCGCTGGTGTCGCCAAGCTGACGGTCCTGATCAGGTGCATCAGATGGCCTTGGGTAAGCAAATTATTGATCGCTACGCAGTGTAAAGGAGGACGTATGGAGAATACCTTCGAGCTAGATGTGGCTGTGTTGTGCGACTATCTAGAAAGTAGTATTGACGGCTTTCGCGGGCCGTTAACCGCCGAGAAATTCGCCGGTGGCCAATCAAACCCTACCTACCTAATTGATGCTGCAAGTGGCAAGTATGTGCTGCGCCGCAAGCCCCCTGGTGAGTTGCTGAAGTCAGCTCATGCCGTTGACCGGGAATACCGAGTAATGAAGGCGCTGGCGCAAAGTGACGTGCCAGTACCCACAATGCGCATACTCTGTGACGACGACAGCGTGATCGGGTCTATGTTTTATGTCATGGATTATATTGATGGCAGAATATTCTGGGACGCGGCATTGCCAACGCAAAGCCCTCAGCAGCGCGGGGCTATTTATGACGCCATGAACCAAGTTTTAGCAAATCTACACAACGCAGATGTCGAAAAGCTGGGTTTAAGCGATTACGGGCGTCCCGGTAATTATTTTGAACGGCAGATCAGTCGTTGGACCACCCAGTACCGCGCCAGCGAGACTGAGACTCTGCCAGCCATGGAAGCCCTGATTCAGTGGCTTAATGATAACTTGCCCGCTGATGATGGTCTGGTCTGTATTAATCACGGCGATTTTCGTCTCGATAATATGATGTTCGACAACGAACAGCCAAAGGTCTTGGCCTTGTTAGACTGGGAATTGTCGACCTTGGGCCACCCCTACGCAGATTTGGCTTACCAGTGTATGCAGTTACGTATACCGAGTGACGCCGCCATTCCTGGGCTTGGTGGTATTGACCGCGAGGCCTTAGGCATACCTTCTGAACAAGAGTATGTGCGCCAGTATTGTCAGCGACGTGGCATTGACGGTATCGATAACTGGGTATTCTATTTAGCTTTTGCGTTTTTCCGTCTGAGTGCAATTTTACAAGGCGTATATAAGCGGGCGCTAGATGGCAATGCCTCTAGCCAAAAGGCAAAAGACTACGGTGCATTGGCTGCACCGTTAGCTGAATTAGGCGTGGCACTTATTGAAAGTGGCGAGTAAAAGGGTTTGGTAATGAACAGTGCAGTGATAAATAGTTTGGATTTGTCTGGCCGGGTAGCCTTGGTTACCGGCGCTTCGAGCGGTTTGGGCGCGCATTTCGCCAAGGTCTTAGCGCAGGCTGGGGCCTCGGTGGTCCTGGCCGCACGTCGGGTAGACAGATTGCAAGCATTGATGGCAGAAATCGAAAGCGAGGGCGGCAAGGCCATCGCGGTCGCAATGGATGTGAACGATAAGGCGTCTGTGGTGGCCGCGTTTGATCAAGCGGAAGCCGCGTTAGGTGTGGTTGCCATTGTTGTGAATAACGCAGGGGTGGCGGAGCCCAGCCGTTTTGTCGACAGTACTGAGGAGCAGTGGGATTTTGTTGTGGACACCAATCTTCGTGCCGTGTGGCGGGTGTCGCGAGAGGCATCAGCGCGGATGATTAAGGCCGGTGTTAGCGGCAGTATTGTTAATATTGCTTCGATCCTCGGGCTGCAGCCAAGCGCCAATAATAGTTTGTATGCAACCGCGAAGGCGGGGGTGGTGCAGCTAACTAAAAATACCGCCCAGGAATTGTGGCGCAGTAATATTCGGGTTAATGCCTTGTGTCCGGGGTATTTTGAAACCGAGATTAATAGCGACTTTTTCCAAACGGAGAAAGGGCGTCAGTATTTAGGTAAGATACCACCGCGTCGTCTCGGTCAGATGAATGAACTGAGTATGCCGTTATTATTATTGGCCAGCGACGCCGGTTCTTTTCTTAATGGTGTGGCGTTACCGGTGGATGGCGGGCACTTGGTGCAATCACTCTAAAATGGCAGCATAAAGCGCCCGTTTGCTTTGACCGATTTGCCAGTGGCGGTGGCCGCTAGTGTCAATACAATCTAACAAGTAGCACGATACACTTCGTGCTTAATAAATAATGAAATAGAGGGATTTCCGTGGCGAACACAACACCCATTTTAGTCGCATCCGGTCAGTATGTGTTTCGTGATGTGCTTACCGCCGAAAACGCAATGGCGCCGGTCGATATAGCCGCTGAGGCGGCAAAGGTAGCGTTGGCCTCGGCACAGGCTAGCACGCCGCTCGCGGCACATATTGATACCATCGCCTATATTCGCGGATTTATTGATTCGATACCCGGCGGCGCTTGTCCCCTTGGCGCGAGTAATAATGTTCCGCGATCATTGGCTAAGCGCATTGGCGCAGATCCACAAAACGCCATTTACGGCCGCGAAGGAGGGCATTCGCCGCAGCGCTTTGTGAATGAGTTTGCTGAGAAAATTGCCGCCGGTGAAATGACCATGGGCTTGATAGCGGGTGCAGAAGCCACCGGTATTATGAAGCAAGCGATGAAGAGTGGCTTGCCCTTGGATTGGAATGAACAAATTGACGGGCAGCTCGACGACCGCGGCTGCCATCTTCTGTTTACCGACCACGAAATTCACCACGGTATTACCTTTCCAACCCAAGTTTATCCGCTGTTTGAAAATGCGTGGCGCGCCCGCCACGGTTTATCTGAATCCGCTCACCGCCAGTTGGCGTCGCGCTTGTTTTCTAAGTTCTCCGAGGTGGCGGCAAGCAATCCCTATTCGCAATTTCCGGTGGTGCGTAGTGCCGAGTTCCTCAATGAGGTGTCTGCAGAAAATTACTGGGTGGCGCGCCCCTATACCAAGTGGATGGTGGCGCAAGACGCGGTGAATCAAGGCGCAGCTTTGCTAATGTGTTCGGTGGATAAGGCGGTTGAACTGGGGATCCCAGAGTCGCAGTGGGTTTACTTACACAGCTACGCCGACGTTGATGACCGCTGGGTTTCCGAGCGCGCGGACTTGGCTGTGTCAGAAACCATGCGCTTGAGTCTCAATGCCGTTTTAGACAGTGTCGGCAAATCGATTGAGCAAATCGATATTATGGATATCTACAGCTGCTTCCCAATTGCGGTGTTAGCCGCTTGTGAGGCCATGGGCTTGGATTGGAATACTGACAAAACACTCACTGTTACCGGGGGGCTGCCGTTCTTTGGTGGGCCAGGAAACAGTTACAGCACTCATGGTATTGCCAGCCTAACTGATGCGCTACGCAGCAAGCCGCAAGATTTCGGTTTAATTACCGCCAACGGCGGGTTTTTATCGAAACAATCTGTGGGTATTTACTCCGCACAGGCGCCGACTAAACCTTGCCACAATGCTGATCCAGATTTACAGGCTAAGTTTGATGCTATTCCGCCGGTGAATGTGGTGGAGCAAGCAGAGGGAGTCGGAAGCATAGAAACCTATACGCTGGTGTATAGCCGCGGCGTGCCAACCCTAGGTATGGTCGTTGGCCGGTTTGAAGATGGTCGACGGTTTTTAGCCAATACCGGGGCGGATGACGACGCGAGTTTGGCAATAATGGCGGGTGACGAAGAGATGATAGGTCGTCGCATACGGGTGCAGCACGAGGCGAATAAAAATATGTTTAGTTTTGATTTAGGTTGATCAAGGCCATTGCGGGACTAGAGGTATTGCCGGTATTTTTGTGGTGACATCCCTGTCCAGTTTTTAAATGCCCGGGTAAACGCACTGGCCTCTGAGAAGCCAGTGCGCTGGGCTATTTGCTCAACCGAGAGATTGGACTTACCAAGATAATACAATGCGGTGTCCTGCCGGCATTGGGTTTTGACTTCATTAAAACTTGTTCCCTCATGCGCTAAACGCCGACGCAGCGTTTGTGGGTGTAAATGCAGTTGGGCGGCGATCTCGTCGATGCCGGGGGTGTTAATAAGGTTTTTGTTAAGAATGACCCGCACCTGTGCTGTCCAGCTCTTCTCGTCGTACTGCTGAATCAAAAAAACCAGATTGGGGTGCTGTAAAAAGCGCTGTAGCGACTGTTCATTTTGCTTGCTGGGTATTTCGGCCAAGCTGCTATGGAAAATCATCTCTGTACGGGGCTGGTTAAAGTACACTGGCTGGCCTAAAAAGAGGTGGCGGTACTCTGCTGCGTGGGCAGGGGCAGGGTATTCTAGATTGACTGCAATCAGCGGCAAGTGCTGCTGTGTGATCCAGCTACTAAAGCGATGAAGATTAAACAATACTAATTCAAAGGCGTAGTTTTGGTAGGCAAAGCTCGCGTCACCACGTTTAATTGTTAAACGTGCTTCATCACCGGTAATCTCAAAGTGGGGTTGTAGCCCCCATTCAAACATTTGGTAAAACCGACAATAGCGGGCAAGGGCGTGGCCTAAGGTGGCACAGTTGATCACCGAATAGCACATGTTATTCCAGGTGCCGGGGGTGTAGCGTCCCGGTCCATAGCCCAGAAACTCATCTTTTAAAGCGCGAATGGTGATGGTTTGCAGCTTGCCGAGTTTTACTGCGGGTACTCGGGCATGTTGTTGATTGAGTAACTCACTGGAGATACCCGCTTCGTTTAGCAGCTGTTTTGGATCTAGGCCTTTCTCAACGGCGTTATGCAGAACCGCATGCAGGAAGTAATTGGCAACGGATATGTTGCGCATTGAGGTTATGCTACTCATTATTTCAGCTTATGGCATTCACAAAGGATTTCACGGCGTTGATGATTACCGCAGAGCTGGCAATCATAACAGGCGTTTCTTTGCTAGGATAAGTATCTCAGGTTCATATAGGTAAAATAGACTATATTCCACAGAAGCTTTGTGTATTACCGTGGATGCTAGGGCCATTTTATACCTCAAGGTCGGTGAACTATAAGAGCTGGGACCACTCAGTACGTGAAAATGGGAAGAGCGTGAGATATGCCGAAATGTAAACTACAGGCCATACCCTTATTTTTAAGGTCTTCTACCCGCCGTGCAATATCGCCGATATCTGTGTTTTTGCTGCTCGCTGCGCCAAGTGTATTTGCCGCGACTGCGGAGCCAATGTTACTTGCAAGAGTTGATGATTTAGCCAGCCTTAGCCTCGAATCTTTGATGAATATCGACGTGGTTTCAGTCTCCAAACGCAGCGAACCCTTACAACAATCCCCTGCTGCGGTCTTTGTTTTGGACGGTAGCAGTATCATTCGCTCGGGTGTTAAAAGTATTCCTGAAGCACTTAGATTGATCCCTGGTTTGCAGGTTGCGCGGCTGGATTCCCATACCTACGCAATCACAGCGCGCGGCTTTAACTCAACGGTTGCTGACAAATTAGAAGTCCTCATGGATGGGCGTAGTTTGTACACACCGATGTATTCTGGCGTATTTTGGGACGCGCAAGATACCTTGATGGAAGATATTGAGCGTATTGAGGTTATTCGTGGTCCTGGCGCTGCCTTATGGGGGGCTAATGCCGTAAATGGCGTTGTGAATATTGTTACCAAATCGGCGGCAAATACGCAGGGTGGCCTCGAACAAATGGGCGGTGGCGGTGAATTTGAAGGTTTCGCAGCCTGGCGCTACGGCGGTAAAGCGGGCGAGAAAGGCCACTACCGCGTTTACGCGAAAACCACGCATTATACTGCCCAAGAAGCGGCCGGCGCCGGCGATGCAGGGGATGCCTGGAATCATGATCAGCTCGGGTTTCGAACGGATCTGGTACTGGGAGACCGCGATACCCTGACCTTGCAAGGCGATATGTATAAGGAAAGGATTGCGAATTCGCTGAGTAGTAGAGACGAGGCAATTAGTGGCCACAATCTAATCGCGCGGTGGAAACATCGCTATGACGATGGCGCGGATACGGAAGTGCAATTCTTTTACGATCAAACCAGTCGCGACGAAACAAGAACCTTTACAGAAGATCGCAATATTTATGACTTAGAAGTAAAACATCGTTTTTCAATTGGTGAGCGCCAGAATTTTGTAGTAGGCGGCGGCTACCACACGACGAACGATAAGATTGACAGTCTTAATCCTGGCTTGCTTCAGTTTTTACCACCCACGCGAAAAGATGAAACAGTGGATGTGTTTGCGCAGGATCAAATTGATCTGATTGAAGATAAGCTTCATCTTACTTTAGGGGCCAAATACGAAAATAATGATTATACAGGCGATGAATTTCAGCCGAGTGCACGCTTTAGTTATATTGTTAATGAGCAAAATACGGTATGGGGCGCGATATCGCGTGCGGTTCGAATTCCAAATCGGCTTGACCATACTTTAGAAATATTCGGCGGTGTTCTGATCGGTGATGAGAATTTTACTTCAGAAGAAGTGATTGCCTATGAGCTGGGGTATCGCACGATATTAAGTTCGGTGCTTTCCGCGGACACGGCAATTTTTTATAATGAATATGATTCCCTGCGCTCTTTTACTGATGACTTTCTGAACCCGCAAACTTTGCCGGTTCGCTTTGTGAATGATGGTGCCGGTAGAGCCCACGGTGTTGAACTCACATTACGTTGGGAGCCAGCGCCTGAGGTAAAGGTTTTAGCGAGTTACGTCTATATGGATATGGATATTGCTGCAAAATTTGGTAGTGGCGATGTGAATATCGAGCAAAATGATGAAAATGACCCAAATAGTAAACTTAGTCTAAGGCTAGATTGGGATATCCGGCCTAATTGGTCTTTACAGACCCGGGCACGGTGGGTTGATAGCCTCGATGACCTCGGCGTTGACGCCTACACAGCTGTTGATCTTACCAGTATTTGGCGAGTAAGCCCCAGCGTGGAACTCTCAGTGGTGGGTAGCAATCTTTTCGATCCACAGCATTCAGAGTTTAGCGGTGGTTATGAGGTTAGTCGCAGCGTACATGGGCAGTTTACATGGCACTTCTGAATCAGGGAATCCGCTTGCGGATGCGCACAGTTAATACGGCAATTCGATCATACCTAGTCGCAATGCTAGTCGTGTTCAGTCATTCGGCCGTGAGTTATGCTGACGCTACAGAATTGGAGTACCGTGTTAAATCAGCATTTTTATATAACTTCACCAAATTTATTGAATGGCCTAGTGCTAGCCAAACGAAATCAGATTTCGTTATGTGTGTTGCAGGGAATCCGGAATTACACGAAAAATTAGTTGAAACGATCGGTGATAAACAAAATGGCGGTTTGCCGATCAAATTTAGTCGTATTCAACATCCTGGTGAAGCGCAAAATTGCCAATTGCTGTTTCTAGGGTTTTTAGAAGCGGAGCGCTTAAACGACTGGGTAGGTGCTCTCTCGGATGAAGCGGTGTTAACCGTAAGTGACGATTCTGGTTTTATTGCTATGGGCGGTATGATTCAGTTTGTAATTGTTGATGGCAAGATTCGTTTTGATATAAACCAATCTGCGGCCAACCGCTTGAGTATTAAAATGAGTTCGAAATTACTGGGGTTGGCGCGCAATGTCATTTAATTCCTGTGTAGGGAAATATCATTATGCGGGGAGCTGATCTTCCAATCCGCTCGAAATTATTGGCCGCTATTGTCGGGACCACATCTATATGCTTGGTGATCACCGGTTTGGTATTTGTTATTTATAGTTGGTTTAATGTCCGCGAGAGTTTAGATAACAATTTGTCCGCAGTTGCTGAAGTTTTTACTCTCAATACTACAGCGGCTCTTAGCTTTAATGACGCACCGGCCGCTACGGAAATCCTTTCGTCCTTGCGGGCAAAGGACGAGGTGCTGCAAGCTTGTATTTATAAACTTGAGGGCGTAGGCGCTGAGCATTTGTTTGCACGCTACAGCCGTGATGGTAGTGTACGAGAGCGATGTCCGGAAACTCCGCCAAATCAAAACACCTACAGCCATAATCATCTAATAGTAGTGAGCCCTGTTTTATTAGGTGACGAGAAAATAGGAAGCGTCTTTATTGAACGCGGCTTAAATGATCTCTGGGAGTCAACGCGGCTAGACAGTATGGTCGTTGGCTTAATGGTGCTGGCGAGCATTGCAATCGCCTCTATTTTGTCCCTTTTTTTACAGCGTTTAATTTCAAAGCCGATCTTAGGCTTACTTGAAACCACCAAAAAAATCTCGGTCGCGGGGGATTATTCTCAACGGGCAATACCCACGGGTAAAGATGAGATTGGCGAGTTGATTTCGGGTTTCAACAATATGCTAACGCAGATTGAAAGCCGCGATATTGATTTGGAAGCGGCTCGCACGGAATTGGAACTGCGTATTGAACAGGCGGATATTGCCAATGCGGAGCTTGAAGATGCGCTATCGCGGCTAAAAGAAACTCAAGAGCAATTGGTGAATAATGAAAAAATGGCGTCCTTAGGTGGTTTGGTCGCTGGTGTCGCGCACGAGATCAATACCCCTGTTGGTGTTGGCGTAACCGCCGCAAGTACCCTGCGTGAAGACACCAAGGCAACAACTGAACTCTATGAAACAGGGGAGTTAACCAACTCTGCACTCAAACGGTATTTTTCAACGTGTATGCAGGCGACCGAGATTATTTTGGGGAATTTGCAGCGCGCCGCCGATCTAATTCATAGTTTTAAGCAGGTCGCTGTAGATCAGACCAGCAGCGAATATCGCATGTTTGAACTCAAACGTTATATTGATGAAACCCTGCTGAGTCTTAAACCGAAACTGCGTAGCACCGATTTGAAGGTAGACGTTGAGTGTGATCCAAATTTGGCAATTAATTCTGTGCCAGGGGCAATGTCACAGATTATAACCAACTTGGTAATGAACTCGGTGCAGCACGGTTTTGATGAGGGTGATAAGGGCTGTTTGCGGATTGTGGTGGAAGAGCAGCCAAGCAAAATTCTTATTCATTACAGCGATGACGGCAAGGGTATGCCTCCCGAAGTTGTTAAAAAAGTATTTGAACCATTTTTCACCACCCGCCGAGGTTCTGGTGGCAGTGGCTTGGGCATGCATATTGTCTTTAATTTGGTCACCCAGCAGTTAAAGGGCAAGGTGGAGGTAAAGAGCACTTTGGGCCAGGGCACGACGGTTGAAATTGCATTTCCAAAGAAAGAGATAGATTGAACTCAAAGCAGAGCGTCGCGCTAGTTTTTGTTTATAAAGGGCGTGTGCGCGAACTGCGCTATTAGAAAAATGGTGTCCCCGACAGGATTTGAACCTGTGACCTGCCCCTTAGGAGGGGGCCGCGCTATCCAGCTGTGCCACGGGGACATCAAGTGCGCTGACGTCATTAGTCTGCGCGCCGGAGATTCTATAGTGAATGACGCTGTGAATCAAAAAAAGCCTTATTTTACCAGCGGTTCGCTGTATCTCGGCTCGCTGTCCCAAGGGAAGTGGATCCAGGTATCTTGGCTAAACTCCCGCACAAAATGCTCGGCCAAGACTTTGGCTTGGGGTTTGGCATAAATGGTGACGAAGCAGGCTTTTGGCAGAAGCTCTTTGGCTATTTTGGCCGTTCCGCCGGTGTCGACAAGGTCGTCAACAAGTAAATAGCCGTCACCGTCACCTTCGACGGTTTTCAGTATGTTGATCTGACCTTGTTGGTCGTGGTCATAGCTGGCGATACATAAGGTGTCGACCACACGCAAATTTAATTCTCTTGCCAATATCGCGCCCGGTACCAGGCCACCTCGAGCAATACTGATGATGCCTTTCCATGAGCGGTCAGTCAGTTTGCGGGCAAGGTCGCGGGTGTCGCGGTGCAATTCGTCCCAGCTTAAGTAATAGACAGGTGTATTGGTGTCCGGCATGGCGGTGACCTTTGGGCTTTAGGCAAAGGTGGCAGATTGTGCCGGATGGGCGCTTTCATCGCAAGACTTGGCTGATATACGGAGGGTTGTTATGTCGATAAATTGACAGTTTTGAGGTGAGGGTGCGCGTCATAAATGCTATAGTCAAAAAACTGACTTTTACGTGGTTTGATCATGCACTCAGAATTAAAACTACTCATCATGGCACCGGAGGAAATTGCACAGCGTGTGCAGGCGGTCTTGACGGCCTTGGGTGAATCAACGGTCAGTGCCGATTGGCGTTCAGCCAAGCTCAGTGAGTGGCATGCGGTTTTTTGTGCCGATCTAAGCTCTGAACAGCGTGATTGCTTGGCACTCGCGGCCTCGAGTTCTCTGCAAATAGTTGAAATGACTGACAATGGTATTGACGTTGCTGACGCGGAGTACGACGCGCACTTTGTTTTGGACCGCCGTTGCTATTACCTTGATGTATTAGAAACTTTGTATCGGCTTAGATCGCGGTTGTCAGTCTCGGGCGCGCTGCTAAGTGATGCGGTTTTAGGTGATGAGGTGGTCGGCAGCAGTCCAGCCATTTGTGAGCTTCGGCGTTTAACGCGCCAAGTTGCCGATAAAACAGTCACAGTGCTTATTACTGGCCCCTCTGGTGCGGGTAAAGAGCTGGTAGCGCGCAGTTTGCATAATCAATCTCGGCGTCATAATGCGCCGTTTGTGCCGATTAACTGCGGAGCCATTCCGCGAGAATTATTAGAAAGTGAGCTTTTTGGTCATGAGCGGGGCGCTTTTACCGGGGCAATTTCGAGCCGTGCTGGACGGTTTGAACTCGCCGAGGGCGGAACCTTGTTTCTCGATGAAATTGGCGACATGCCCCTTGATATGCAGGTGAAGATATTGCGGGTACTGCAGGAGCGTCAGTTCCAGCGGGTAGGCTCCGAGAAGACCCGCGCGGCCGATGTGAGGATTGTGGCAGCGACCCATCGTGATTTAGAAGCAATGATTGCGGCTGGGGAGTTTAGGGAAGACCTTTTTTATCGTTTGAATGTGTTTCCCTTGCAGGTGCCCCCGCTGGCGGCGCGTCCTGAGGACGTTCCGCATTTAGTGCGGGTACTGTGTAAGCAATTGGCAGCTGACGGCCTCGGTGAATTGCGACTGGCGCCCTCGGCGCTGGCGTCACTATGCCAGCATCATTGGTCTGGGAATATTCGTGAGTTGGCTAATTTACTGGAGCGGCTTGTAATCATGTTTCCAGACTCCGTAGTGGGACTTGCTGATCTGCCCGAAAACTACCGCTATGGCGAGGAATCGTGGCGCGACACTGGTGATGACGCAGCGCCTTCATCCGCGGCGGTTACGGAGCCCGTAGTGGGCCTTGGGCGGGAATTGCCGCCGGAGGGCATGGATATGAAAGCGCAATTGCTGGCGCTAGAGAAAACGTGGATTGAGCAAGCCTTGGCCGCGCATGGTGGGGTGGTGAGTAAGGCCGCCCAGCATTTGGGGCTGCGTCGCACGACCTTAATTGAGAAAATACGGAAACTTGCTATTCAAACTTAGTGTTAGAGCCCGAACTAACCACCAGAGAGTTTTACTTGAAAGCCTTTGGCTTCGAGCAGGCTTTTTAAGGTTTGGCGGTGGTCCCCCTGAAATTCCATCTCGCCGTCTTTGATTGCGCCGCCCGTACTGAGCTTTTGGCGTAATTCTTTGGCGAGGACTTTTAGCGCCGCGTCGTCTAAGAGCACACCGTTCACAATGCTAACCCCTTTGCCTTTACGGCCCTTGGTTTCGCGACGAATACGGGCAATACCGTCGCCCTCGGGCACCCCGGCATTGCGGGTTTTACACTGGCACTGGTCGTTTGCTTGCTGACACTCTGGGCAGAGGCGGCCTTGGTCGGTGGAATATACAAGTCGAGACACGATTTTCTCCTATTTTGCGCTGTGCTGATTATAATGGCAGCGCGCTGCAAGCGGCGCATTTCTCGTAAAATTTATCAGCGGAGTATAGGCAATGGCCAGTGATGTATCTGCCCAACTAATTGATTTGCAAAGCCAGTTTGCTTTTCAGGAAGATCTTCTTGCGGCTTTGAACGAGCGAGTGGTTGCCCAGGACCGGGAATTGCAGAATTTGCGTAATGCGATCAGCCAACTTAATGAACAAATGCGCCAGCAAAGCATGGCGTCAGACGGTGCCAATCAGGCTATTGAAATAGACCGTCCGCCCCATTATTGATGGGTGTTTAGATCAGCTAAAGAAAACCTTGGGACGTTTGGCCCCAAGGTTATTTTCGGGGCCTATTTTAAGACTGAAACTTCTTCTGCCTGCGGGCCTTTTTCGCCCTCACTCAAGACAAATTCAACGAGTTGACCTTCGTTTAAACTGCGGCGACCGCGACCTTGGCCTCGAATCGAGCGAAAGTGCACGAAAACATCCCCGCCTGCATCGCGAGTAATAAAGCCGTAGCCTTTACTTACGTTAAACCATTTTACGGTGCCGCGTTCGCGCTGACTTTTAAACTTGTCGGCTAAGTTGGGTAAGCTAGGAGATAGCAGCATGGTGAGGGTAATGCCGATGCCAACAATGGCTGCCGGTAGTACTTGCAGTGTGTCTAATCCGAGAAGTTGGAGAGCCCAAAGGCTGGCGAAACTTAAGGTGGCAATAAAAATAATTCTAATTATCAGTAACATATGAATCCAAATATAGCTGAGATGAAATGGCGTAAAGTGCTGTTTATGGGTCGTTTAAGTATAAACCCGGCGCGGATCATAGCATTTTTAGTCACTAACGTCGCGGGGTAGTGGTAGATCCTCATAAGGGCTTCCGTAGGGCTAGGATTTAGCGTGGAACCATACGCTAAAGGTGTGGATTTCCTAGCTTCTTAGGCTAGGCTTTAGGGTAGGTATTTATAGTCGAGTGCGGTGATTTAGTGGAAATTACGCATGGTGGCGAGCGCGGCTTGCGGGCATTCTTATCGGGTTATAGTCGGTTGGGGTAGTAGCGTGCGCGATTGGGTGAAATCTAAGGATGGAATAGTCGACGAGAAAAGGAATCGTGTAACTCTCAACGCGTCTATTGTTTTGCTCTTGGCACTAATGGTATTAATTACTGCGACTGAAGTCCTGCGTTTTATGGATGCAACAGCGAAAGTTGATAATACCCTGTATTTTACTTCTCAGCTCCACACTCAAGAGGATGCGCTATTCGCATTAGATGCCGCGACCAGTCGTGGCCTCATTATTAAAGAGTTTACCGAAACGATTGATACCGGTGATTTGTTTGTGGCCGATAGTATACGCACGCGCTTAGTCTCAGCGCGTCAGCTTTTGCTCAGCGAGAGTATGCTGGGCTTCCCTAAGGAGACGAGAGTTGATCTTGCGCGCTTGTTGGGGGTGTATTTAAGTTATGAGCCAAGTAGGTCTGAACTAAATCAGTTTGAAAATCCTAAAGCGAATGTCATTCCTTTAAGCCCAGAAGTCGATACCGAGACTTTAATTAGCTACTTGCAGAGTTTAAGGATATTTCAAAAAAACTGGATCGCCAATTTGGCGTCAGAAGGATTGACTGAACGCCGTTCGCTGTCGTTTCATTCTTTGCTGGTTTTGATTTTTATCCTGTTGGGTTTTATTCCCTTATCCACCGGTATTGTAACGTCGCGGCATTTTGCTCGTGAGCATAAGCAGTTGCTGAATACTCAGGGATACTTTGATCGGCTGATAAGCAGTTTACCTGGCGTTGTATTGCTAACGAATCGCAGCGGCGAAATCATTGCAGCAAGTGAGACTGCGTCGCAGTTTTTGGGACATCCCAAAGACTGGTACCTCCAAGCGACTATGGCGCAGGTGCTGCCGAAGAGATTCTTGCAGCAATATCAGCTGTACAGCCAAAATCACCTTGATTTGAAAGCTGATATGGCCAAAGGGCGCGAACTTTTAGTTGTCGATGCCAACGGCAAAGAGTTACCCGTAGAGCTGCATTTTGGCAATTTTGAAACTGAAGAGGGTGATGTTCTGGTCGTTTGCTTACAGGACGTAAGTGATCGACGTGCTGTAGACCAGCGTTATCAGCGGGTCCAACGACGCTTTGATATGGCAATGACTGCGTCTCGAGATGGCCTGTGGGATTGGGACCTTGCGAGTAATAAAGTGAATTTCAGCGAGTCCTGGTTGGAGATGGTGGGTATTGTTAATGGGCACCCCCTCGATAGTCTTGAGGTATTTGAAGACTGTGTGCTGCCTGAAGATCGTTCACATGTAAAAGCACAATTTATTACGTTTTTGCGAAGCAAGGACACTTTGCTTCGGATGGAACACCGCTTGCGCTGTCGTGACGGTCGCGTCATCGATATTTTTAGCCGCGCTTGTGCGCAGCGTGACAGCAAGGGTAAAGTTTTGCGGATTGTCGGGGTGCATTCCGATGTTACTTCCTTCAAGGTGGCCGAACGCGAGGTATTGCGCTTAAATCGTAACTTGGAAGACCGCGTGCGTTTGCGTACCCAGCAACTGGAAAATGCCTTAGCCAGTGCAGAGGCTGCGAATAGTGCCAAAGCGGTTTTTTTGTCGGTTATGGGCCATGAGATTAGAACACCAATGAACGGTGTGATTGGCATGACTGATTTGTTGGCCAAATCAAAGCTGGATGGTGAACAAAAAATGATGGTGGACACTGTTCGCCGTTCCTCGCAGAGTCTGCTGGCAACCCTCGATAATATTCTCGATTACGTAGCACTTGAGTCGGGAAGTGCGGTGATAGCGCCAGCTGAGTTTCAGCTTGTGGAATTTGTTGAAGGCGTCGCCGATAGCTTTGGTCAGCAAATTGCTCGAAATAAGCAGCGATTTATTCTGCATATCGATCCGGCGGTCCCTGCTACCGTGGTTGCTGATTCAAGTTACCTACGCAAGGTGTTATTAAACCTGCTCGATAATGCGATTAAGTTCTCTGTATACACTTCACCTCATGGCGTTATTCAATTGCGATTGGGCCTAGCTGCGGATCAGTCTGACGTAGTGGTCGGGCAGCAGCGATTGGAAATAAAGGTCATTGATAATGGTATTGGTATTTCCGGTGAAGAACGCACTCAGCTATTCGAGCCCTTTGTGCAAATTGAGAGCACTCGGGCCAGGCGTTTTGGCGGCACCGGCTTGGGATTAGCGATTACCGCAAAAATTGTCCATTTAATGGGTGGGCAAATTGCATTAACAAGTAGCTCTGGTGAAGATACCTGTTTTGCTGTGCAGCTGTTGGTTGAGGTGCCCGAAGTGTCGGCGGTAGTTCGAGAGGATCGTGATTGTGCCGTATTTACCTGTATTCCTGATAAGACCTTACGCAGTGCGGTACTCGGCAGTCTAGAGGCGAGTGGCTATGAGGTTGAGTCGTTAGAGTCAGTTTCTGAGGTAACGGCAAAAACGAAGGACATAAGCCGACCGGTGATTGTTTTGGCTATGGAGGATGACGATGAAATGCAGGATTACTGCGATAGACAAAAAATTAACATGCTGAAGCTATGGGCGCGGCCACGTGATAAGGCAATTCTTAGGGTAGACCGTGTGTATACCGATCCTCTTCTGCCTTCTGCACTTCTTCGTGCCTTGGAACGCGAGCAGCGTGTGGTCAGTCCCGGTTTGGCGGGCGGCGATACTGGTTTATAAGTGCTGTTTCAGACTTTAATAACGTCTTCAGCCTGCAAGCCTTTTGGGCCACTGATTAAATTAAACTCCACAGCTTGGCCCTCGTCTAAAGTGCGGTAACCTTCGCCGCGAATCGACCGAAAATGCACAAACACATCACTACCTTCTGTGTGGCTGATAAAACCAAACCCTTTGGCGTTGTTAAACCATTTAACAGTGCCAGAGACGCGTTCACTCATCGTTGTACCTCGCTGTATTGTTTGTGGCAGGGGATAAGTAATTTCAAAAATTGCGGTAAAGGATCGCGGCGTTGCCGATTCCTGGCACATATAGATCTGGGATTTATTGAAAGCTTAGGGAAAGCGGGGGCGTTGCAGCTACTGCTAAATCGGAGGCGCGCGACTAAGGGCTGCGCTTGGTAAATACGTGCAAGCATCACTATACGGCGGGGTATCGGGCCAGTGTTAGGCCCTACTATAACTGCTTCAGCGTATTTGTCTACGGTTTGCGCAGTAACGGTAGGGCTATACCTGGTTTTGCGAGCTTTCTAGAGCGCTTGGATGCTCTTTATTTGCTCCGATAGGGTTTGCTGCGCAGCTTGTTGGGCAGCGAGCTTCTCTTGCTCCTTGGTCACAACGTCGGCAGGCGCTTTGGCCAAGAACCCAGCATTGCCTAGTTTGCCTTGAATCCGCTGAATATCTTTGTCGAGCTTTTGTACTTCTTTCTCAAGGCGAGCAATTTCTGCGACTTTGTCGATTAAGCCCGACATCGGGACCAAAACTTCCATGCCGCCAACTAATTGGGTGGCTGACATGGGGGCTTCGTCACTGGCAGTTAGCCATTGGATGTCGTCTAGTTTAGCGAGTTTGGCCAGTGCTTGGCGGTTGCCGTTGAGGCGACGCAAGTCTTCATCGCCGCCGTTTTTCAATATCAAACTGAGTGCTTTACCCGGTGGTACGTTCATTTCACCACGAATATTACGGATGGCGAGAATGACACTTTTTAACCACTCGGCGTCAGCTATTGCGTCATTGTCGACTTTGTCTAATGCGGCGATAGGGTATGCCTGCAGCATAATCGTATCGTCGCTGTTTGCCTGGCTTGCCCCGGCAATTGGTGCGACTCGCTGCCAAATTTCTTCGGTAATAAAGGGCATGAAGGGGTGGGCCATACGCAAGGTGGCTTCTAAGACCCGAATTAATGTGCGGCGCGTGCCACGCTTGGCTTCAACGCTGGCATTGTCGTCCCACAATACGGGTTTAGAGAGTTCTAGGTACCAATCGCAGTACTCGTTCCAAATGAATTCGTAAATCGCTTGGGAGGCGTGGTCAAGACGGTAGGCGCTCATGGCCTCGGCGACGGTTTGCTCTGTTTGTTGCAAGCGCGAGATGATCCAGCGGTCTGCCAAGCTCAGTTCAACAGCTTCGCCATTGACACCGCAATCTTGCTCTTCGGTGTTCATCAACACGTAGCGGGCGGCGTTCCAAATTTTATTGCAGAAGTTGCGGTAGCCTTCGAGGCGTTTCATATCCCAGTTGATATCGCGGCCCGTTGATGCCAGCGAAAACAGCGTAAAGCGTAGAGCGTCGGTGCCGTGAGCACCAATGCCCTCAGGGAATGTGTTGCGCGTGGCCTTGGCGATTTTCTCGGCCAGCTGCGGTTGCATCATATTGCCGCAGCGCTTGTCGAGTAGCGCGTCCAGCTCAATACCGTCGATCATGTCCAGTGGGTCTAAGACATTGCCCTTAGATTTGGACATTTTCTGACCCTGCTCATCGCGGATCAGGCCGGTGACGTAAACGGTTTTGAAGGGGACTTGTGCCTCGCCATTTTCGTCTTTATTAAAGTGCATGGTCATCATGATCATGCGCGCCACCCAGAAGAAAATAATGTCGAAGCCGGTAACCAGAACATCTGTGGGATGGAAAGTTTTTAGGCGCTCAGTCTGTTCCGGCCAGCCTAGGGTGCCGAAGGTCCAGAGTGCGGAGCTGAACCACGTATCCAGTACGTCGTCATCTTGTTTGAGCTTAATGCTGTCGGCCAGTTGGTATTTCTCTCTTGCCTCAGCTTCGTTGCGGGCAACATAAATATTACCCTCCGTGTCGTACCAAGCGGGAATACGGTGTCCCCACCACAGCTGCCGAGAGATACACCAGTCCTGAATGTCGCGCATCCAGCTGAAATACATGTTTTCGTATTGCTTGGGTACAAATTCGATGCGGCCGTCTTCTACGGCTTCTATCGCTGGCTTGGCGAGGGCTGCCGTGGCAACAAACCACTGATCGGTGAGCATGGGCTCAATAACGAGGCCTGAACGGTCGCCGCGCGGTACTTTGAGGCCGTGATCGTCGACTTTTTCCAGCAGGCCGGCGCTGTCTAAATCTGCAACAATAATTTTGCGCGCCGCGTAGCGGTCTAAACCGACGTAGCTGGCGGGCAGGGTTTTATCAATGTCGGTATTTTCTGAGCTGTCGCTATTAAATATCTCGGCTTCTGTGCGAACGGCTGCGTTTTGGTCGAGGATGTTGATCATCGGCAGTTTATGGCGCTGGCCAACGGCGTAGTCATTAAAATCATGGGCTGGGGTTATTTTCACGCAACCCGTGCCGAATTCCCGGTCTACGTAATCGTCGGCGACAATGGGGATGAGACGACCGACCAGTGGCAGGGTGATGAATTTACCGATCAGCGAAGCATAACGCTCGTCTTTGGGATTTACCGCAACGGCGGTATCGCCAAGCATGGTTTCGGGGCGCGTTGTCGCAACGACTAAATAGGTCTTGCCATCGCTGGTGGTGGCGCCGTCGGCAAGTGGGTAACGGAAGTGCCACATAAAGCCTTTTTCGTCAGTGTTTTCGACTTCAAGGTCAGAGATGGCGGTGTGCAGCTTTGGGTCCCAATTAACAAGACGCTTGCCGCGATAAATGAGCTTGTCGTCATAGAGGCGAACAAAGACTTCTTGTACAGCTTTGTAAAAACCGTCGTCCATCGTGAAGCGTTCGTGGTTCCAGTCTACCGAAGCGCCAAGGCGGCGCAGCTGGCGGGTGATGGTGCCGCCAGACTCCTCTTTCCACTCCCAAACCTTGTCTAAAAAGGCGTCGCGGCCAAGATCGTGGCGAGTTTGACCGGTTTCGGCGGCGAGCTTACGCTCGACCAACATTTGCGTGGCAATACCTGCGTGGTCGGTACCCACCTGCCAAAGTGTGTTTTTACCCTGCATACGGTGGTAGCGGGTGAGGGCATCCATGATGGAGTCTTGGAAGGCGTGACCCATGTGCAGACTGCCGGTGACATTCGGCGGCGGAATCATGATGCTGTATGCGTCCCCTTTGCCCTGGGGTGAAAAATAGCCTTTTGCTTCCCAGTTTTGGTACCACTTGGTTTCGATGTCGGCCGGCTGAAATGTCTTGTCCATGGTGTCTCGTTAATCTGTGGTAGCGATAAATGACGCCGCCTGAGCCACGGTTTATAACACGGGCTAAATAAGGATGCGGCGATTAAAAAGGGAGCAAGTATACTGATTTTTAACCGCGCTGGCTAAAGCTCTAGGGGATTTATATAGCGGGCTTTTAGTCGTTGCGGTGTGCTTGCTCGTACCAGCGTTCGAGTAGTGATGCGTCTAGGCTGAGCAGGCGTTTGCGTAATTCGGCTTCGATGTTGGGCATCATGGAATCAATGACGTCTTGAATTAATAATTCACGTGCGTAGTCGCCGTCATCTGCGCGCGTGGGCTGTCGATAGGCTTCTGCTGTCGCAGGGGGCTGCGGTGCGCCCTGAAACGCTATGCCGGCATCGCTAAAGCGCAGTTCATCATTTTCTAGTGAGGCGTAATCCGAGCGAGGTGCTGGTTCAATGATGTCTTCTAATAAAGGTATTGACGCGGGGTCAATGCCATTGGTATCGAGCAGTACTGCTTGCAAGGCCTCGAGTTCCCCAAGTAGGGGTTTGTTTTTTTCCATAGTCTTGTCAGCTGTTAATCGTGTGAGAGTTGAGAGGGTAGCCGCGATTTTTGTAGTAGCTATAGCGTTGCCGAGACGCTTGTAAGCTGCTCTCTTCGTGGCTAACAATCTCGGCGAGGCGCTGAAAGCGACTAAAGAAAGTCGGCATTTCGCGAGCGGTGTTAATTAACACATCGCAATGCTCGCCGGCGTATTCGCCGCAGCCGACTAACACCGGATTATTGTCACCGGGATGGCAGCTGTGCGGAATAAAGCTTTCGTCGCGTAAATTCCATAACAGTGTATTAACCGCGTCTGCGGTATCGCTGTCATCGCAGTGCAGATAGACGTCGTGACCGCTTCGATAGGCTTTCTCCGCCAAGCGGCAGGCGTAGTGCATTGCCGCCGTGACGGTGTCCAATTTAAGGATGTAAAAGTCTATCTTAGTCATGTTTTAAGCGTCGACCTTGCTCATCAAATAGTGGCAAAGCAAACTCACCGGACGGCCTGTTGCACCTTTGTTGGCGCCACCGATCCACGCTGCGCCGGCGATGTCTAAGTGTGCCCAGCGGTAAGCTTTGGTAAAGCGCGATAAAAAGCAGGCGGCGGTTACGCTACCGGCTTCGGGGCCACCGATATTGGCGATGTCAGCAAAATTGCTGTCGAGCTGGTTTTGGTACTCATCCCACAATGGCATATGCCAGGCGCGGTCTTGGGCGAGGCGGCCCTGTTCGAGTAGTTCCTGTGCGAAGCTGTCCTCGTTGCTGTACAGGCCGGAAGCGTGTTTGCCCAACGCAACGACGCAGGCGCCGGTTAAGGTGGCTATGTCGATAACCGAGGCTGGTTTGAAACGTTCGGCGTAACTGAGTGCATCGCACAGTACTAAACGGCCTTCCGCGTCGGTATTGAGTATTTCAATGGTTTGGCCTGACATACTGGTCACTACGTCACCGGGTTTGGTGGCGCCACCGCTTGGCATATTTTCAGCTGCAGCGACGATGCCGACCACATTGAGCTTTAAATCCATTTCAGCGATAGCGTTCATGGTGCCAACCACGCTCGCGGCACCGCACATATCGTATTTCATTTCATCCATTTTGGCGCCGGGCTTTAAGCTAATACCACCGGTGTCGAAGGTGACGCCTTTGCCAACCAGCACATGTGGCTGTGCGCTTTTTTTGCCCCCCTTGTATTCAATAACAATCAGGCATGCGGGCTGGTCGCTGCCCGCGCTAACAGACAGCAGGGCGCCCATGCCGAGTTGCTTCATTTTTTTCTCATCGAGCACGCTTACGGTGACCGATTCAAACTTGCGGCCGAGGCTGCGGGCTTCACTGGCGATGTACGTGGGCGTGCAGATGTTTCCTGGAAGGTCGCCTAGTTCGCAGGCGGTGTTTATGCCCTTGCCAATACTGCTGCCGACTTGGATCGCCTGGCGGTTACTCTCGGTGTTTCCGCCTTGAAGGGTGACACGGCGAACCGATAGCGCAGGCTTGGGCTTGCTGACGGTGGCGGTATAACGATAGCTTGAGCTAACTAATAATTGGGCAATGCGTTGATGCTGCCAGTTTGGTTTGCGATCGCTGACGCTAATATTGTCGAGGAGGTAGCTAGTGTCTTTGCAATCTGCGGCCGCTGGCGCGGCAAAGCTGGCTTGAATGATTTTGTCGAAGTCACTGTCGCTGAGTTTGTCCTTGTCGCCTTGGCCGACAACTAGTAGGCGCCGGGCTTTAAGGCCACTGAGGCTTGGTAAGTATAAAGTTTCAGCTAACTTAGCCTTAAAATCACCGCGCTTAATCATTTGGCTGAGGACGCCACCGCTCGCCGAGTCCACGGCTTTTGCGAGCTCGGAGCTAAGTGCGGCATCCGTGATAAGAATCAGGCAATCGGTATTAACGGTGGTAACATCTTTACAAGGCTTAAGGCTAATTTGCATGGATACTCTCGCAGACAGTGGGCGGATTGATGATAATGCAGCCATTATTATGGACTGACCGCGCGGATTGGCAACAGCGCGGCGTAAATGCAGTGTTCTGGGCTTAGTGTAAAGGGTATCATCTGCGCGTGAAATACTTAGACGTAAAGACACGACGCGCTTTGTGCAATTGATGACGAGCTGGGCGGTGGAGAAATGGCTGTTTGATTTTATTTAGATACCTTGCCAGCGAGATGCTGAAGACAGTGTTTGCGGTAACGCTTACCTTGCTGGTTATTATCATGAGCGGGCGTTTTGTTAAGTACCTCGGCCAAGTGGCGTCGGGCGACTTTGCGCCAGATGTTCTCTTGTTAGTCATGCTTTATCGCTTGCCAAACTTTTTGGAAGTTGTGCTTCCTCTTGGCCTGTTTATTGGCATTTTGCTGTCATATGGTCGTCTATACGTTGACAGTGAAATGACGGTGATGAGTGCCTGCGGTATGAGCCGCCGCCGTTTATTGATCTATACCATGATTCCCGCGACATTTACCGCCGGTATAGTCGCTTATATTAGTTTGATTTTGACGCCATCGGGCATTCAGGCCTATGTTGATTTGCTGGCCGATAGCAAGTCAGAGATCGGTGTTAAAGCCGCCGTAGAGGGGCGCTTTCGTCTAGATAAAGCCTCTGGTCGGGTGACGTATATTGAAAAAGCCAATCGCGACAACCAGACAATGACCGGGGTGTTTATCGCGCAGCCCGAGCCGGTGCAGGCGGATGGTCGGCCGTTAATGTCGATTGTGACCGCCGAGCAGGGGCGTTTCCAAGTTGATGAACGCACCGCAATGCGTTATTTAGTACTCGATAGCGGGGTTCGCTATGTTGGTCAGTCTGGTGATATGGACTACCAGGTTACCAGTTTTAACCGCCTTGATCAGTTATTGCGCGACCCCGAAGAAAAGACGTATCGGCAGGAGCTGGATGGCAAAGACACTTCTGAGCTCTGGGGTAGTCCGGCATTAGAGGATATTGCTGCAGTGCAATGGCGAGTGTCACTAGGCTTGTTGGTGCCCATTGCAGCGCTGATTGCCGTGTCATTGAGTAAAACTGACCACCGCCGCGGTCGCTTCGGTAAAATGTTTCCCGCGTTTATGATTTATATGGTGTATTTGGTTTGTCTCAATGCGGTGCGTGATGCCATTGCCAAAGGCCAGTGGCCGGTATTTCCTGGTATGTGGGCGGTTCACGGGGTGTTCTTAGTTTTGGGCCTGTTATTGCTATACCGTGACAGTATGCACCGCCATTGGGTGCTTAGCTGGAGGCGTCGGCGTGGGTAAACTCAATCGTTATATTGGCCGCACCGTTGCTGGGGCTATTTTTTTGGTCTTGCTGGTGATCGTTGGCTTGGATCTCCTTTCTGAATTGGTCGACGGGCTCAAGGAAATTCGTGGTGATTACACTTTTTTCTCCGTCTTGAAATACGTGGCCATGACCTCGCCGGGCAGTTTTTACGACTATTTGCCGTTTGCAGCACTTGTTGGCTGCCTCTCGGGTTTGGGGTCTTTGGCCAGCAGCAGTGAATTAGTCGTTATGCGTGCGGCCGGAGTGTCTACTTGGCAACTGGTCGCAGCGGTACTTAAACCAACTGTTTTGTTGACCTTAGTGGGTTTGTGTGTGGCCGAATTTGTTGCACCGGTATCACAACAAATCGCTGAAAGTCAGCGAGCGGTGGCCCTACAAAAAACCGCCAGTATCCATTCGCGGCACGGTATGTGGCATCGTGAAGGTAAGCAATTTATGCATTTTAATGCAGTGCAACCTAACGGGGTGTTGTTTGGGGTGAGTATTTTCCGCTTCGATGAAAATCGGCGGCTTGAGCAAAATACTTTTGCTGAGCGCGCCTATTTTATTGATGGTCACTGGACCTTGGAAGATGCCAACGTTGTCGATTTGAATGATAAAGGCGCCAAGAAACAGCATTTTAGTCAGCTAGATTGGGACTCGGGTTTATCGCCGGATCTACTCAATATCTTGGTGCTAGACCCTCAGGATTTATCTATTACGGGCTTGTGGCGTTATGCAAGTTACTTAAAAAAGCAGGGCTTAAATGCGGGTGATTACGAACTGGCGTTTTGGAATAAATTACTTCAGCCGCTAACAATCATGGGTATGGTGTTGGTTGCAATATCCTTTATTTTTGGGCCTTTGCGCAATGTTACCATGGGCTTTCGGGTCTTTGTTGGTGTTATGGTTGGGATTGTCTTTCGTACTACCCAGGATATTCTCGGCCCTTCAAGTATGGTGTATGGATTTGACCCGATCTATGCCAGCGTGCTGCCGATAGCCCTGTGCTTTATGGCGGGCATTTATATGCTTACCCGGCGAACATAGGGCCGCCAGGCTATTATTTTTTCGCGGCTTTAGGAATTGAGCGCAGGCGCGTGTTTGATGCACGGTCATGCCATGCAAGGCCGTCTCGGTCTAGCCAAATCCACCAATACCCGAGTCCTGCCAAGCCTAGTGAAGGTATTGCAACCACGAGCCGAATCAGGCATTGCGACCAGCTGGGTTGATCACCACTGCTACTTTCGAGTTTGATGCGCCAGGCTTGCATGCCCAAGGTTTGGCCACTTTTACGCCAGAACCAGCCGTAGAATATAAAGATTAAACTCACTAGGTAAAACCGATATAAACTACCTTGAAGTGGGGAGTTTAGTTCGTGTACCACGCTATTATTGGCGGCGTCATTACTCATTATTTCCGGGCTTAGCAGGAGTGCTGGGATCAAGCTAGCCACAAATAAGATGGCGAATAACAAGAAACAGTCATAGACAATCGCGGCGAGGCGGCGAAATACGCCTGGGGCAGGGAGGTCAGTAGTCATTCAGTGGCGGTCCAAGTGAGAAACCGCCGTATTGTAGCAGAGCGAAAGTGGCTTGCCTGCTTAAAAGGCCATGGCGACGCCGAGGGCCACGGAATCACTGCGTAAGTGCAGCCTGTAATCGGTTTCGTATTTACTGAACTTGGGTACGGCGATACTACCTTCTTCGTTAGGAAGATAGCGCTTGGCGCCGCTGCTACGGGCGTAGAATGATTTGTATAAGCGTTTTATACCCATCTTGATCAGCGCGTGGACAGCATCGCTGCCTTGCTTAGCATTATTTTGGTCCATCCATACTTGGTTAAACCGGGCTTGATTGGCGTTGAACGCTTGGTAGTTACCGGTCTCGGTATCGCGTTCAATACAAAAACTTAGGGTGGGTTGGTAGCCAAGTTTCTGATCGTGGGGAAGTGTTATATCATTCGGTGTCTGCACACCCCATTCTTGGGCTAGGCAGTTACCAGAAACAATGCTTAAGGTAAGTAAAACAAGGCGATAGAAGTACGCTAAGGGCGATTTAATCTGCTGACAGGCATTTTTTATATTATTCATTGCTGTTAGGCTCCATTGCTAGCTCTGTAGCTGTTCAATTAAGTCTACTTAGCTCTGCGTTTGGGGTGAATAAGTAGATCTACCATGCGTGCTGGGGAGTTGTCGCAATAGGACTAGGCGGTGTCCGAAGCTCAGCTGCGATTGGCGGCAATAAATATCGGTAAATAATAAAATCGGAAGGGAAATAAGCTAAATGCGGGTCTTATTGATAGAAGATGATGCTAGTGTGGCTGAGTATATAGTTAAAGGTCTGCGAGAAAGTGGCTATCAAGTTGAACACGCCGCTGATGGTAAGACCGGGCTTGTTCAGGCGACGACTGAGCAATACGATGCGCTTATTGTCGATCGTATGTTGCCGCACGTTGACGGACTGACCATTATCCAGACTTTGCGCGCAGCCAATGACAGTACCCCAGCGCTGATTTTGAGTGCACTGGGGGAGGTTGACGATCGCGTTAAGGGGCTTAAGGCGGGTGGCGATGACTACTTGGTCAAACCCTTTGCTTTTGCGGAGTTATTAGCGCGTATCGAGGTCATGCTGCGCCGCCAAGAAGCGGGTTCGGCTGTGACACGTCTTAAAGTCGCCGATTTAGAAATGGATTTACTGGCGCATAAAGTTTCGCGCTCTGGTCAGCCTTTTAACCTGCAACCACGCGAATACAAATTACTTGAGTATTTAATGCGTCACGCCGGTCAAGTGGTAACACGTACCATGCTGTTAGAAAATGTTTGGGACTACCACTTTGATCCACAAACCAATGTTATAGATGTGCATATCAGCCGCCTACGTCAGAAAATTGATAAGGGTTTTGACAAGCCTCTGCTGAATACCGTGCGCGGTGCTGGATATATGTTGGATGATTCTCAGTAAAATATTCACCAGTTTTACCTTTCGGTTTTTGGTCAGCTATGTGGCTTGGCTGAGTTTAGCCGTTTTTATGGTATTAGCGCTGATCTATGCCTTTATTGCTTATGACTTCTTTGCTGAGGTGCATCACTCAGTTACTGAAGAATTGGGGTCGTTAAGCGAAGCCTATCAAGAGGGCGGTGAGTCGGCCGTCGCCGATTTTGTGAAAGTGCACAGCGGTCCAGATCGGCTGATTCGGTTTTTCTATTTTGTGGGCGACGAGCACCTCAATAAAATTGCCGGCAACCTAGAAGAGTGGCCTGACAGCGAGGAATATCGTGATGGCTGGCTGGGCTTTAATTTTGAGTCGATGTTGGACGATGCGGACTCTGTTGGTACAGAGTTTATCGCGCGCTCCAAGCAGCTGCCTGGCGGTGAACATGTCTTGGTCGCAAGACACTATGCCGATGTGCTTAACAGTACCAAACTGGTCGCGGGTGCCTTAACACGGAGTATGGTCGCGACCATACTGTTAGGTACCATCGGGGGTACCATAGTTGCTGCGCTGAGTTTACAAAGAATAGACCGTATTAATATTACGCTGCGCAGGATCATGACCGGCGACCTTACTGAGCGAATTGATATTCACAGCAGCACCGGCGATTTTTTACGCCTCTCAGAAAACGTCAATCAAATGCTCGATCGAATCGAGGCCCTAATGACCGGAGTAAGGCAGGTTTCAGACAATATTGCCCATGACTTGCGGACGCCATTAACCCGCTTGCGCAATAAGCTGAGTAATTTACATGAGAATTGCGCAGACCCGAATAATAGGGACGAAGTCGAAGCACTCATTGAAGAGGCGGATGGTCTCCTGGGCACCTTCAGTGCCTTGTTGCGAATTGCTCAGGTGGAGTCGGGGAATCGACGGTCCGGTTTCGCCAGCGTCGATCTATGCACATTGGTGTCGGACGTTATCGAATTATACGAGCCGTTATCGGCGGAAAAAAACCAGATTTTTCATACCGGTTTGGCCAAGGTCGGCAGCTTTCACGGCGATCGCAATTTACTCTTTCAGGCGGTGGCAAATTTGGTGGATAACGCCATTAAATACACCCCTGAAGGCGGCAAGGTTCAGGTAAATTTGGCGGTTGAGAAAAATGTGCTGCGCATCGAAGTTGCTGATAGCGGTATTGGTATACCAGAAGAAGATCGTGAAAAAGTATTTCAACGCTTTTTCCGTGTTGAACACAGCCGTAGCCGCCATCCAGGTAATGGCTTAGGGCTGAGCTTGGTGCAAGCGGTGGTTAAACTTCACGATGGGTATATAGATTTAAAAGATAATAAGCCCGGACTGAGAATTGTATTGCGCTTTCCGCGGACTGAAGTTCTTAGTTAGATCCGCGAGGAATCGATCGGCTACTTTAATTTTAGGTGGCTGGTGTCTGGGACTGGGTGATTGGTTTCAGTTTTTGGCGTGAGTACCGGTGTACCGGCTTCGCAGAGGCTAAGATCGGCGGTTAGCGCTTCAATGTCGACCTCAGGCTCTGGCGGCTTGCTCTCGATTAGATTGTCGCCGGCGGAACCAAGGCTAATATGTTCAGTGTTGGGAGTTGGCAGCGGTGGCATGTCGTTTTGATTGCCAAGATTCTCGCCGCTTTGGGCAAGACTGAGGTGGTCGGTGTCGGGCGCAGAGGCATTTACTATTTGGCGCTCATCGTCGCGTAGAACGGGCGTGCCGGTAGGGCTTAAATTCAAACTTTGCCCAGTCGCGGCGACTTCGCTTGGGCTGGCCGCTGGCGTCGGAACTGGGGCTGTACTGGGTTTGCTAATGGCGATAACCCCCATTTTCACAAACACCTGCTGGTAGCGCTGAACTTGGCTTAAATCGAGATCTTTACGAATGCGGTTGGCTTTGCCACTGAGAAGCTTCTCAACTTGGTCTACCGGGCGCTTAAATAGTGCAGCGAGTTGCTGTAGAGCAAGGTCGCGAGGTTGGCCTGGTGCAAGTTCACCGGTGAGGTAGAGATCGAAAAGCGGTGCAGTCATATGTCGGGTTACCTAAACATTGGCCGGTAGTAAGACCGTTTTATTTAACTTAGCAGAGATTATACTGGGGTGTTAAGGCTTATGCGGTTTTTTTTGGTATGCGTGGTAAGGGCATTAAAGAATGGATCTTGAGGCTGTACCAACGCGATTTGCGTGCTCGCTATTAAATTTGGCGGCAGAGCGAGGCTATGAATATAACAATGTACTTAGCAATGCCGGTATTGGCTTTAATCCGCTGAACAAGCGGTCACCGGGATACCAGACGACGATTTCCGCAATGCAGTACACCAAGCTGTATCAGCAAGTAATGAGCCTGTTGCAAGACGAAGCATTTGGTTTGATGTTTGGTAAAAATTTGACGCCCGGCGCTTTTCGTATGATGTGCTATTGCATCATCGGCTGCGAAAACTTGGGTAAAGCGATCAAACGGGCCTGTGAGTTCTTTCGTACTTTTTATGACGCCGATGCCCAAATATACCTTGATACCCGTAAAGATAGTGCGATCGTCGGTTATGGCAGTGTTAAAAAGGGCTTTTCTGGTCAACAAGTTGATGCTTCCGATCTCTATGGTTTATCAATTTGGCACCGATTTTTTTGCTGGTTGGTTGGTAGCAATATTGAGCTAAAGGAAGTTCGTTTTGCGGGACAAGCGCCGGTAGGAAAAGGCCGAGTTGCTAAGTATCAGCAGTTGTTTGCTTGCCCGGTATACTATGGCCAACTGCGCGACGAATTTGTTTTTGATACGCGTTATATGAGCTACCCCTTAGTACACAATGAACGGACCTTGAAAGATTTTTTGCGGGCTGCACCATACCCGCTTATGGTAATGAGTGGTGGTCGCGATGACGGCAGTTTGGTTGCTCGCGTGCGAGCGATGATCGGCCATGATTTTTCTCAGGGCTTTCCGAGTTTTGAGCGTATTACAGCGGCACTGAATATGTCGGCGCCAACTCTGCGGCGGCGACTGAAAAAAGAGGGCACCACCTTTCAACAATTGAAAGATGAGTGTCGTCGCGATGCCGCGATGGCTTACTTGGGTAATTCCGAGTTATCCATTAATGCTGTTGCAGCATTAATGGGTTTTACGGACCCGTCTGCCTTTCACCGCTGTTTTAAAAAATGGACGGGTATCACGCCCGGTGAATACCGCGTAAACGAGCGCGAAAGCCATAGTTAGCTAGCGCTATAAATTTCTAAGTTGCTGATATAAAAAACTTTTTTAAATTTCTGTCAGTGTGTTGACCGAAATTGTCATTGTCTCTAAGTGGCGCTGCAGTCCATTGTGGCGACCGTGAGCACAGTGGTGCCACAGTGAATTCACCCTAAGTTCGGTAGGATAAGCCATGGCAGAAGCATTTATTTATGATGCGATTCGTACTCCCCGCGGTAAAGGTAAGCGCGGCGGTTCCCTCTATGAGGTCAAGCCCATTGATCTAATTACTAATTTGCTTGAGTCGCTTAAAGCGCGTCATGATCTCGATACCAGTAAGGTCGAAGATTTGATCTTGGCCTGCGGTGAGCCCGTGAAAGAGCAGGGCCAAAATATTGCCAAGGCCGCATTAGTGTATTCAAGTTGGGACGACGCCACTACCGGCGCGCAATTGCATCGCTTTTGTGCTGGTGGATTGGATGCGGTCAATATGGCTGCCGCCAAGGTCGCTGCTGGTTATGAGGACCTGGTGGCGGCCGGTGGCGTTGAATCGATGTCCCGGCTTGGCATCGGTGCCAGTGGCGGCGCTACTGGTGACCCTTGGGTGGCAATGAAAAGCTACTTTATATCCCAAGGTTTAGGGGCGGATATGATTGCGACCATGGATGGCTTTAGTCGCGAAGATCTCGACCGCTACGCTGTTATGTCGCAGCAGCGCGCTGCTCATGCTCGCGCGCAGGGCTATTTTAAGTCGATTATCCCGGTGAAGGATTTCAACGGCGTTACCATTCTTGATCACGATGAGTTTATTCGCGGCGATACCTCGATGGCCGGTTTAGCTAAATTAAAGCCGGCTTTCCAAATGTTTAATGACTATGGTCATGGTGGTGTGGCGCGCCTTAAATACCCGGAGCTTGAGAATATTGAGTGTGTGCACACCCCGGGTAATTCATCGGGCATCGTCGACGGCGCTGGCTTGGTATTGGTGGGCAGTGAACGCGCCGGCAAGGAACAAAACCTCACACCCCGTGCCCGTATTGTAAGTTGTGCCTTGGTGGGCACAGAGCCGACAATTATGTTGGCCGGCCCCGCGCCAGCGACCCAGAAAGCCCTGCAAAAAGCCGGTCTTAGTGTCGACGATATCGACCTATTCGAGTTAAACGAAGCCTTTGCCTCGGTGGTGCTGCGTTACCAGCAAGTGCTGGGTATCCCCAACGAGAAAATCAATGTAAACGGCGGTGCTATCGCCATGGGGCATCCGATTGGTGCGACCGGTGCAATGATTCTTGGCACCTTATTGGATGAGCTTGAGCGTCGTAATCTTAAACGCGGTCTGGTGAGTTTATGCGCCGGTGGCGGTATTGGTATCGCGACGATCATCGAGCGAGTGTAAGGCGCGCTGACTATTTGGATATTCAAGTTGCTGGCATCGAAGTTCCGGTGCCAGCGCTTTTAAATGAAAGAGATTAAGGTAATGGCATATATACGCTTGGAAAAAGACAATGACGGCATTGTTGAACTCATTTTTGACCAGCCCGGTAAGTCAGTTAATACCATGGGGCGGGAGTACGACGAGGCAATGCGCGAGGCGGTGACGCAGTTACAGGGCATGGTTTCAGAGGGTGGTGTTAGCGGTATTTATGTTCGCAGCGCCAAGCCCGGTCAGTTTTTTGCTGGCGGCGATATTAATGAAATGCTGGACATGGATTTAAACCCCAGCGAAGCCAAGAAAACCGAGATGTATGAAGGGCTAATGGCAACGAAAGCCCCATTGCGTATTCTGGAAACACTCGGTGTCCCGGTTGCGGTCGGCCTTAATGGTCCAGCATTGGGTGGCGGTTTTGAAATAGCGCTCGCATGTCATTACCGTGTGGCAATTAAGGGCGTGCAAGTTGGTTTGCCTGAAGCCATGATCGGTTTGATGCCGGGTGCGGGTGGCGTAGTGCGCATGACCTACCTGCTCGGCATGCAAGAGGCCATTGGCCTTATTAGTCAGGGCAAACGCCTAAAGGCGGATCAAGCGTTAGAAAAAACTTTGCTGCATGAATTGGCGAATGACGAAGCGGATATGCACGCAAAGGCGAAAGCCTGGATCAAAACCAATGCGGGCGCAACGCAACCTTGGGATCAAGACGGATATCAGATTCCCGGTGGCGGTCCAGACGAGGCCGCCAACCAGGGTTTAACCTTCTTTGGCCCCGCCAATGTCATGGTGCAAACTAAGAATCTAATGCCCGCGCAGAATGCGATTTTTGCCTGCGTGGTAGATTGTGCCAGAGTGGATTTTGACACTGCACAAAAAATTGAAGGCCGCTATTTTTTAAGTTTGCTGCTGGATCAAACAGCGCGCAACATGATGACTGCCTTTTTTGTGCAGATGGAGGCCTTAAATAAAGGCGCGAGTCGGCCCGATGTTGCTGAACGCTTTGTCTGTAAAAAGCTCGGTATTCTCGGTGCTGGGCAAATGGGCGCGGGTATTGCAACAGTGGCTGCGCAAAAAGGGATTAGTGTTGTCCTTAAAGATATCAGCCAAGAAAATGCAGATCGCGGTCGGGCCTATGCTCAAGCCTTTTACACTAAGGGAGTCGCTAAGGGCAAAATAACAGAATCAAAAATGGCTGAGTGCATGGCACTTATTCAGGCCAGTGCCGACTATGCAGATTTGAGCGACTGCGACATGGTGATCGAAGCGGTATTTGAAGATCGCAAAGTGAAGGCGGCGGTTACTACCGCTACTGAAGCGGTTATCTCGGCCGCTAGCGTTTACGCTTCTAACACTTCTGCCTTGCCTATCAGTGAACTAGCCGAAGCCAGTGTTCGGCCACAAAATTTCATCGGTATGCATTTCTTCTCGCCGGCAGAGAGAATGCCCCTGGTCGAAATTATTCGCGGCAAGCAAACCTCTGATGAAACCCTTGCCAAAGCCTTTGACTTGGCGCAACAGCTGAGTAAAACACCAATAGTTGTTAATGATGCACCGGGCTTTTTTACAACCCGGGTAATTGCTAAAACCATCACCCAAGGGGCAATTATGCTGGAAGAGGGTGTTAATCCAGTGCTGATTGAGTCTGCAGCGCGTGACAATGGTTCACCGGTTGGACCATTGGCGGCAATTGATGAAATAAGCCAAGCGACTGCCTATAAAAATGGCCAACAGGCCAAAGGGGATGCAGAAGCCCAGGGTAAAGTTTGGCAAGATAATGCTGCCTCGCGGGTATTGGATCGAATGGTCAATGAGTTTGAACGCTGCGGTAAAGTCCACGGCGGTGGCTATTATGCCTATCCCGCCGGTGGGCAGAAGCATCTGTGGCCAGGTTTGAAAGACGCTTTTGCGGCTGATGGCTATCAAGATATTCCCTATCAAGATATTAAAGATCGTTTGACCTTCAGTCAGTGCTTAGAAGCAGTGAGAGCAATGGAAGAAGGCGTTGTCGAAAACGTTGGTGATGGTAATATTGGCTCAATAATGGGTATTGGCTTCCCGGCACAGACTGGTGGTGTTTTTCAGGGAATCAATGCCTATGGACTGCGTGAATTTGTTGCGCGGGCCGCTGAATTAGAGGCTAAATACGGCAGCGATTTTGCTGCTCCTAAGCTATTGATCGATCGCGCTGAGCGACTTGAGCTTTTTCGGTAGGCGCTGACCCAGAACGCTACGCCCCGTAAGCATGAATTGCTATTGGCTTTATGGGGCGTTGATCGTTTAAGATTTTCGTCAGCAATATCGCTGGCGAAAATCGGGTCGGTCATGGCAGATGTTTTTACTTACGGCAGTTTGATGTGTGCGGATATCATGAGCGCGGTCTGCGGGCATGACTCTCGATCCGAGCCAGCACGGTTAGTTGCTTTTCGACGCTATGCGGTATTGGATGAGAACTACCCAGGCCTTATTGAGGACGCCGGCGCGGAGTGCCATGGCGTGCTTTACCGTGACATTTCCGAACAGGGATTGCGGCGTCTTGATGTGTTTGAGGGAGAATATTACCGGCGCCAAAACGTTGTTATAACATTCGGCAATGAGAGCAATGGTAATGCACAAACCTATGTTTTTAGACCAGAGTATCGCCATTTGTTGGCGGATTGGCCGTGGAGTTTCGAACATTTTTTAGCTGTTGGAAAATCGCAATTTACCCGTGCTTACCTCGGTTTTCAAAAGATACCAAATCAAACATAATCGCTTTAGCGCTCGGGGCTAAAATTGATGAATGCCTCGCAAATAATATCTCTTGCTGTCGCGCCCTGCATAAAACATTGTTTACGTGCTTGGCGTACAAACTCATCGCTGCCACAAATATACACGCGACTCCCGCGCAGCTCAGCAAAGTGCGTACGCAAATGAAGTTGCCAAGTATCGGTGGATGAATCCTTCGTGTCGGGTGCAGGTTCATCGCTGTTCAATGAAAAACTAAATTGCGGATATTGATCCTTTAGCTTTCGAAGTGCATCTACAGCATAAAAATCACTGGCTTGTTTGCTGCGGAACAGTAAATGAATAGGGTGCTGGTGATTTTGGCTAAGGGCGTCGCGGGCGACACCGAGTAGCGGCGCGAGACCGGTGCCGGAGGCAATGAGCAATAAATTTTGCTGGTTTTGTTTGTTGTCGTAGACACATTCACCAAAGGGCCCCTGTATTGCTAGGGCGTCGCCCACGTTTATATTGTTCGCGAGACTCGGGCTGACGGCCCCGTCGGGATAAACCTGAATATGTAGCTCTATAAAGTCGTCGATGCTGGCGACACTGGCAATGGAATAGCAGCGGGCGCTGTCATTCAGCCATAGGGTGATATATTGCCCTGCCCGCCAGCGAAGGCGGCATTGTAAGCGCAGGCTTAATGTTCGTGCGCTTAATAGACGTTTTTCAGTGACCGTCGCTAGGTGTTTTTCAGCTTTCAAATCTGGAAGCTGAATGTCCATATCTTGCTCGGGTTCACAGCAGCAGCTCAAAAAATAGCCCTGTTGAATACGCACTTTACTTAGGCCGTGCTGACAATCGTCGGGAATTTGATCAGCTTTCGCCATTAGCATACAGGCTTGGCAGGCACCGGCGCGGCAACCGTGGGCAATGGCGATATTGTTTCTTAGCAGCGTATCCAAGACGTTCTCGTCGTCGAGTACTGAAAACCTTTGCCCGTTAAAGGTGATGGTGCGCATATCGAATCTGTAAATCCAGGTTGTTGGCGGATGTTGGCGCGCTCAACCTTGGCTGAGTAATACCAAAACCTCATAGTGAGCGGTATGGGGAAACATATCAAATAGTTGTACCTGGTCAATGAGATAGCCGTCGAGCGCGCGGAGGTCGGCGGCTAAGGAATTGGCGTTACAGCTGGAATAGAGCAGGTAATTAGGTGCGATCTGATTGATCTGTCCGCAAAGTGCTTCACCCAAGCCGCGGCGAGGGGGGTTGCTGATAATAAGTTGCGGCGCAAGGAGTTCATTTGCGGTAGCAAAGGCGGTGGAGTCTAATGCTTGAAAATGCACTTGCTCGCCGAGACCTAACTCATCGGCGCTGCGCTGCGCACAAGCGATGGCTTCCGCCTCTATTTCAATACCCACGAGCTGGCGTGTTGGCGTTAAACAGTGCAAACCGAAGCCGCCGGAGCCGCAAAATAGATCCCAATAGGTATCGATCTCTAGCGCCGCTGTCCACTGATTCGCAGTAGCGTATAACTTGGCTGCCATGTCTAAATTGGTTTGGAAGAATCCCTTGGGACGTTGGTAAAGGTTTATGCTGTTTAGGCGGTGGCATAGCCAACTATCGCCACTCAAAATGTACTCGTCTGGCCCCTCAATAATCGCCATGGGGACCGATTGAATGTTGACAGATACCGAAAGAATATTAGGGTGTTGACTTAATAGCTGCGGTAGCGCGGCCTGTATTGTGGCGATGGCTGCGGTGCTGCGTAAAACTAAACGCAGCATGTATTGGTTTTCGCTGTTTCGATTAAGTAGCACAAATTTGAGTTCACCCTGGCGATTTTTAAGCTGATAGGGCGCAATGCGGAGTTGGCCTAGCCAGCTTTCTAGCTCACCAAGCAGCTTTTGCATATCTTTTGAGTAAAGCGGGCAGTTGCAGAGGCTAATGGCCTGGCCACGATGATTGATAATACCCAGCTTGGGACTTTCGGCACTGCCGAGTGCGACCATTTTAGCTTTGTCGCGAAATCCGGTGGTTTCCGAATGTGCGGTGGTGAGCAACGGCGGCGGCGAAAATTCCGCTAATAAGGCATTGAGGTGGGCTTCTTTGCGGCTTAATTGCTCTGGATAACTTTGATCTAACCAAGCGCAAGAACGGCATTGATTATTTTCATAAAAGGAACAGTGCATCGCTGAACTCAAAAATAATAATAGTGCCTGTATCGAGGCGCTAAGCTTGCCACCAGAATCTAATTAGGGCAATTTTAAATGCGGGTAAAACATCGCTGGTAAGGTTTTTTTACGCAGATGATACTTTCAATGTGTAGATAAGGATTATAGGGGCTAGGCATGGAAGACCAAGGCAAAGACGCCACTATTTTAACGTCATGGCAGAAAAATGTAGATGCCTGGACGCGTGCCGTTCGCCAATCGAAAATAAGTAGCCGGGTAGCGGTTACCGATGCGGCCATCGTCAACGCCATTGTCGCGCAGGCGCCCAAAACGGTGTTGGATCTCGGTTGTGGCGAAGGCTGGCTGGTGCGATCCTTAACAGAGTTGGGCGTGATGGCGGAGGGCGTCGATGGAATCGCCGGGCTTATTCGTTGCGCCAAGGACGGCGGCGGCAAATTTTCGCTTATGTCTTATGAAGACTTCGCTGTCGGCGCGTGGCAGAAGCACGTTGACTGCGTCGTATGCAATTTTGCACTGCTTGGCCACCAGGTGGTTGAGGATGTTTTAGCGGCTATTCCGAGTGTATTGAGCATTGATGGTAAATGCATTATCCAAACTCTGCATCCGGCGTATAGTGATCAGTCCTATTACGATGGCTGGCGTGAGGGAAGCTGGGCAGGCTTTAGCGATGACTTTTGTGACCCGGCACCGTGGTATTTTCGAACCTTGAGTAGTTGGTTTGCGCTATTTACCGCGAGTGGCTTTAAGCTGGCGGAGCTTATTGAGCCCCTTAACCCGCAAACGGGCGAACCAGCATCGATCATTTTTGTTCTCAGGCCGGAGAAAAAAGTTGCGGCTTAACATGTACTTGAACTCATGCGCTGCGGACGTTCAAATTTTCGTTTAAGGGTTTAGCTACTGGGTTGAATCAACTACACTCAAGGGCAATTTTTACGCGGAGTTGTTACGCAATGAACAATACCCACAGTAAAGCAGTTGGCTATGTTTTATGGATTTTCGGCTTTATGGGCGCGCATCGTTTTTACTTTGGTCGGCCAGTCAGCGCGACAATATACTTCTTTACCCTCGGCTTGTTCTTTGTAGGCTGGATTGTCGATTTATTTTTAATTCCCGGAATGGATCGTGACGCAGATCAGAACTACCAAAGCGGCACGACCAATTATACCTTGGCTTGGGTGCTACTGACGTTTTTAGGTATTTTTGGCCTGCATCGCTTTTATATGGGTAAATGGCTAACTGGTATTTTGTATTTATTGACAGGTGGTGTTTTTTTATTGGGGATCATCTACGACTATTGGACTTTGAATCAGCAAATTAGTGAGAAAAATGCCAATCTGTTTGGCCGCTGAATTTATTGCACGTCAAGCAAGGTCTCTGTAAGTAAAATCCCTTCGAGTTTATGCTATTGCGCGTTCTAATTATTGGTTGTGTCTGGCCGGAGCCGAATTCATCCGCTGCGGGCAGGCGGATGTTGTCCTTGCTTACTGCCCTGCAAGCCAGTGGCGGCGAGATCTATTTTGTGAGTGCCGCGGCTAAGGGCGAGCACAGTGTCGATTTAGCCGCGACTGGTGTTCATGTGCAGGGAATTGTACTGAACTGCGATAGCTTCGATACTTTTGTCGCTGAGCTACGTCCCGATGTGGTGGTTTTTGACCGATTTTTAACTGAAGAGCAGTTCGGTTGGCGGGTTGAGCGGAGTTATCCAGCAGCGGTGCGTATTCTCGATAGTGAGGATCTGCATTGCTTGCGCCATGCTCGTCATCAGGCACTCAAACAAGGGCGGAAATTGAGCCTACAAGATCTCTATGGTGAAATGGCATTACGTGAAATAGCGGCGATTTGGCGCTGCGATCTCACCCTGGTAATTTCAGAATTTGAAATGGCGTTACTGCAGGATACCTACGGTGTTCCTGGTGATCTCTTGTATTATTTGCCTCTGTTAACGGATTTTAGCGCTGATCATACGCGTGCTTGGCGCGACTTTGAAAGTCGCGAGCACTGTGTCGTAGTGGGTAATTTTCGTCACGCGCCAAACTGGGATGCGGTACAGTATTTACGTAGCGAATTATGGCCCCTGATTCGTCATATGTTGCCGAAGGTTGAGTGCCATGTTTATGGCGCATACCCGCCACCTAAGGCCTTGCAATTGCATAGCGACAAATTGGGTTTTTTAGTAAAAGGTTGGGCAAGCGACGCCGATGCAGTCGTTGGTCAAGCGCGCTTAAGTTTGGCGCCGCTGCGTTTTGGTGCGGGCCAAAAGGGCAAATTATTAGCCGCGATGGAATGCGGTACACCCTCGGTGACAACGGAAATTGGTGCCGAGGGTATGTGTGGTGAGATGCCATGGAGCGGACATATTGTTGCTGAATCCCCTGAGTTTTCCGCTGATTTTGCAGCCGCAACGGTGGCCTTATATCAAGATGCTGAAGGCTGGGCGGTGATGCAGCAGCGCGGTGCGGCGCTCTTGTTACAGCGCTTTCAGGCAAGTGATTACATCCCTGGTTTTATTCAATGCGTGGCTGCGCTCGCGAAGGATGTGACCGCTCACCGCCTTAAACATTTCAATGGTTTGATGCTTCGGCATCACACAGTCAAGAGTCATCAGTATATGTCGCAGTGGATAGCGGCTAAAAATAGGCTGCCTAAGGGCGAATAAGCGTCAACGGGGCGGCGGTGCACTTAGCAGGAACGTTTATGTGTCTACAGGTGCTGTGTGTCATAGCGGGCGGCCCTGCGATTGCATTTAGCCTGTAAATCTGCGAATGTTGGGAGGATTGGTGTACGTCGGCCAACGTTAACAATAATAAATAGACATTACGCAGGCAAAATTTATGGCTGGCGGAGGTGAGAGCGGTATGCAGCACATGATTTTTGATGCCCATCTGCACATTATTGACCCCGCGTTTCCGCTCGTCAGTAATGATGGTTTTTTACCCGATGCATTTACCGTCGATGATTATGTTGGCCAAACAGCAAGTCTTGGCGTAGGTGGTGGCGCCGTTGTGTCGGCCTCTTTTCAGTCTTATGATCAAAGCTATCTAATTACAGCATTGGCTGCCCTGGGCCCGACGTTTGTTGGGGTAACTCAGGTTCCCTGTAATATTAGCGACGAAGACCTGTTACTGCTTGCCAATCAAGGCGTGCGCGCTGCTCGTTTTAACCTTCGCCGGGGCGTATCGGAATCATCTGAAAACCTTATTCAATTCGCTCACCGTATTTATGATCTGTTAGGTTGGCATATTGAAATCTACGCTGACTGCAAATCATTGGCGGATCTCAGTAGTGAGCTTTGCCGGTTGCCAGCGGTCAGCATTGATCACTTGGGCTTGTCTAAAGAAGGCTTGCCAGTTTTGTATCAGCTAGCGGAGAGCGGCGCGCGGGTTAAGGCGACCGGTTTTGGCCGGGTCGATTTTGCCGTTAGTCAGGCCATTCGCCGCTTGTTTGAAATTAATCCTGATGCCTTGATGTTTGGCACCGACCTTCCCTCTACTCGGTCGCCGCGTGCTTTTAATCCGGTGGATATAGAAATTATTGGCAATGCCTTGGGCGACTCGGCAACCAAGAAAGTGCTTTGGGATAATGCCGCCGCTTTCTATCGCCTTGGTGTTTAGATCCTCCCTAGACTAATTGACCCTTGTCACTGCATTTATTAAAGTGCCCCGCCAGTTGGTTTATGACTGTCTTTTTGCTGCTTGTTCTGTACACCACGATGGAGTTGCCTGTTTTATTCTAGGGCGGCACTGAATTTTGCCCTGTTTTTGACTTGCCGAGATTGCTCTTGACGCCATTTTTACTGATTAGCTTCGTATGGTTCCTGGCCCTTGCCTTGGATCGCGTGTTCGGCGAGCCTCAACGATGGCATCCCTTAGTTGGTTTTGGCAGGGTCGCATCTGGCATCGACGCGCGATTTAATCGGCAGGGTAGCGCCTTTGTGCTACGCATAGCCGGTCTGGCGTGCTGGCTGGTCATTGTTTTACCCCCGGTTATCGCGGTATACCTTGTTGATTATGCGATTAAGCAATATTCGCTAGTACTTAGCGTGCTCTGGCATATTGTGGTGTTGTATTGGGCAGTGGGTTGGCAGAGCTTATGTGAACATATTCGCCCTGTTGCGGAAGCGCTGAAGATGGGCGATTTGGAGAAGGCGCGCCTGAGGATTAGCTATTTGGTCAGTCGTGATACCCGCGACCTAGACGCGGAACAAGTATTAACTGCGGGATTAGAAACAACGCTCGAAAATAGCAGCGACGCGGTATTTGCGTCGCTATTTTGGTATGCCTTAGCTGGACCCAGTGGCGTGGTATTGCAGCGTTTAGCAAATACTTTGGATGCGATGTGGGGTTATCGAAATTCGCGCTACCGCTATTTTGGCTGGTGGGCGGCGCGCTGCGATGATGTTTGCAACTTTGTGCCTGCTCAACTGACTGCGCTCGGGTTCAGTCTATTGGCGTTTTCTGGTGAAGCATGGCGCTGTTGGTTCAAGCAGGGTTGGTCCTGGAAAAGCATTAATGCGGGGTCTGTAATGGCGAGTGGCGCCGGGGCCTTGAGGATCCGTTTAGGCGGTTCGGCACGTTATCATGGCGAGTTATTAGAGCGTCCAGCGCTGGGTGCAGGTCGAGCGCCGGTGGTTGGGGATTTAACGCGGAGTATTAATTTGGTGAACTATCAACTTGCCGTTTGGCTTGGGATTGCGCTCCTGCTGGGATTTTTTGCATGAGCGACGTAGGTGTTGAGCCGCCCCGTCACGGTGGCGACCCGCGGACCTTGTCGGCGGTGGCCGCTGGTTTGCCCATGATTGATTTGGCGACGGGGGTGAACCCGTGGGCTTGGCCGGTGCCGCCGCCGCCAGCGGAGTGTTATCAGCGGCTTCCCTATCCCTGTGCCGATTTGTTACGCGCCGCTGCAACCTATTACGGCGTGGCGGAGGATGTGATTTTGGCGACGGCGGGAAGTCAGCCAGTAATTCAATTATTGCCCACCATTTTTGCGCCGGGCCGGGTATTGATGGCTGACGTCGCCTATGAAGAACACCGTTATCGCTGGTCCCGCGCGGGGCACCATATACACCATTTCAGTGACTATTCCCGAGAGTACATTGCCAAGCGTATCCTTCGTGAGCAAATTCAATATTTAGTCATTATTAGTCCAAATAACCCAACCGGCGATGTGGTGACCGAGGCTGATGTTCGTTACTGGCGCTCACTGCTACCAAGCGATGGTGTCGTGGTGATTGATCAAGCGTTTGCTGATGCCATGCCGACAAGTGATTTGAGCGTATTGGCCGCCGAGCCGGGTATTGTGCTGCTGCGATCGATAGGCAAATTCTTTGGCCTACCAGGTTTACGTTTAGGTTTTGTTATTGCCTCGCCAAATGTCTTGGCCACGCTTGACGAGCGGATAGGTCCATGGGCGGTTTGTGGCAGCGCACAATGGCTGGGGCGACAAGCATTACAGGATCGCCGGTGGCAGAATGCAACGAAAATTCGCCTGGAAAACGCGGCTGCTCGCCAGGGGGTGTTGCTTACGGAACGTTTCGAATTTTGCTTCCAAAAGCTCATTGTTACGCCACTTTTTATTACTATGGTGTTGCCATTGGCGAGCGCAGAGCGCTTACAGGCGCGCTGTTATGCCCAAGGTCTTTCGGTACGGGTGTATCGCTGTGGGGAGAATACAGCGTATATGCGCTGGGGTTTGGCCAGTGATCAGGCAATACTCGCTGAGCGGTTGGCCGCAATTTCCCTTGCTGATTTAGCCGCATAATTGGAAACAGGATCGGTGGGTGGCTGTGGGAGCGACATATAATGGCAAAAGACACTGGATTTACCGCATTTTTGCTGGAGCAAATGCAATGGCTGGGACCGGTTAACGCGCGGAGAATGTTTGGCGGTAGCGGTTTTTTCTTAGAAGGCCTGATGTTTGGTTTAGTGTTCGATAATACTTTGTACTTGAAGGCCGATGCGCAAAATCGCGGCGATTTTGAAGCCTTGGGGTTACAGCCTTTTACCTACCCTCGTGGTGATCGCGAGGTCGCGCTTTCGTACTTTCAGGCGCCTGAAGAGGCACTGGATGATAAGGATATACTGATTGACTGGGGTAACCGGGCTTACGCGGCGGCGATGCGTGCGGCTGCCGCCAAGCACCGGCCGGCGCGAACTTAGTCGTATTTAGAGGCGGTGCGCGATGTGCCTATAGTCAGTGTATAATGTGCGCCGTTGTGACGATTGGAAGGTCTAGTAAATGTCAGTACAAGAAACAATTCAGGGAAAGTTGCAGGCGGCATTGGCGCCTAGTCACCTTGAAGTGATTAATGAAAGTCATATGCACAGCGTGCCCGCCAATTCAGAAACGCATTTTAAGCTCGTTATTGTTGCCCAAGATTTCGCTAGTCTTCGTAAAGTCGCGCGGCAGCAGCGTGTTTATCAACTTTTGGCTGATGAGCTTGCAGGCCCAGTTCACGCCTTAGCGATGCACACATATAGCCCCGACGAGTGGGCACTCCGCGCAGGGGCAGTACCCGCGTCACCAGACTGTCTGGGTGGTAGCAAAAAGGAGCAGGGCGCGAAATAGTATGAATCAGTTCGTTGTAGCCGCATTGTATAAATTTGTTAGTCTCCCGGATTACCAGGCGCTCCGCGAGCCGCTGTTGGAACAGTGTTTGGCGGCGGAGGTAAAAGGTACCTTGCTCCTCGCAGAAGAGGGTATTAACGGCACCATTGCCGGTTCACGCGCCGGTATAGATCAGGTACTAGCTTTTTTACATGCCGACCCGCGTTTTGCTGATCTTGGGCACAAAGAGTCCTATGACAAAGAACAGCCTTTTTATCGAATGAAGGTAAAGCTCAAGAAGGAAATTGTGACCATGGGTGTTGATGGTATCGATCCTAAGGATATCGTGGGCACCTATGTTAAGCCCAAGGATTGGAATGCCCTCATTGCCGACCCGGACGTATTTCTGATCGATACTCGCAATGACTATGAAGTTGAAATTGGCAGTTTTAACGGCGCAGTAGACCCGAAAACGACCAGCTTCCGCGAGTTTCCCGAATACGTTCGGGCGAATTACGACCCCGCCAAACACAAGAAAGTCGCCATGTTTTGCACCGGAGGTATACGCTGCGAAAAGGCATCGGCCTTTATGAAACACGAGGGCTTTGAAGAGGTATACCATCTTGAAGGCGGTATTTTAAAGTACTTGGAAGAGGTCGACGAGACCGAAAGTCAGTGGCAGGGCGAGTGTTTTGTGTTCGATAATCGTGTAGCTGTAACCCACGGTTTACAGCTTGGCAGTCATGAGCTTTGCCACGGTTGCCGACGGCCTATTACGGCAAGTGATAGACGCAGTGAAATGTTTGAAGAAGGTGTGACCTGCCCAGCCTGCTATGTGCATATCACTGACGACCAAAAAAAACGCTTTCGAGACCGCCAAAAGCAGGTCGAACTCGCTCGGCAACGCAATGAAAGTCATGTTGGTGCGCCGCCACCGGCACGTCAGCGTAAACCGCGCTAAACAGGTTTATCCAAATACGCGATGAACCGCTGCTGGCTATCCCTTAGCGGCCCATATACGCATACTTCTCGCTAAGCCCTAGGCATAGATCTCAATTTCGTCGACTTATGCACTTAGCATTTGGAATATTTAATGTACTATGGGTAAGCTAGGCTTACGCGCGGCAACCGGTGATGATCGCGACCTAGTGTTCAGCCCCCTGGTGGGGGATATTAAAATAAAGAGGTTAACTTGCATGAAGCAGTTAGGTGTACTTGATACCGCATTTATTAATCTTGAGCATGCCAATACGCCTCAGCATGTTGGTGGAATGGGTATTTACGACCCATCAACGGCACCGGGTGGCGCGGTACGCTTTAAAGGCGTAATTGCCAATTTTGAGCGCCGACTTCATAAGCACACGATTTTTCGGTCGCGTCTGGTTAAGGTGCCGGGTAACGTTGATCGGCCTTATTGGGTGCAAGACGCTAACTTTGATGTTGAATTCCATATTCGGCATATCGCATTGCCGCAACCGGGCGATTGGCGCCAGTTGTGTATCTTGGTCGCCCGACTCCACGCGCGTCCACTCGATATGAGCAGGCCTCTCTGGGAGGCCTATATTATTGAGGGCTTAGATAATATTCCTGGGGTTCCTAAAGGCGGCTTTGCGATATATACCAAGATGCATCATGCCCTCGTTGATGGCGCGGGTGGCTCATCGATAATGTCGGTTATCCATGATTTGGAGCCCGACCCTGCCGCGGTCCCGCAAGCGGAAGCTGTGGTGACTGCTGATGTAATGCCAAATAGCGTTTATTTGGCGAGTTCGGCGGCGGTTAACAATATTAAAAACACGGCGAAAATGGTCAGCGGTGGCGTCGGTGTGTTGCGTGATTTGGGGAAAATGGCCATTGGCATGGCGCAGAAAAAAATACCAATGCCGTCAATTAAGTCGCCGCGCACCCGATTTAATACACCTGTTGGACCGCATAGAGTTTTTGAAGCGGCGGAGTTTCCTCTCGCTGATATCAAAGCGATAAAAGACTTATGTGAGGTGAAAATAAACGATGTGGTACTGGCTATTATTGCCGGTGGACTGCGCCATTATTTGATCCATCACAAGGAACTACCCGACGAAAGTCTGGCGGTATCGATTCCCCTGGATATGAGAACGCGTAGGGGGATGACGGATGAAAATAATCAGGTTGGCTCAGTCTTTGTGGAGCTCCATACCAATATTGCTGATCCACTTACACGGTTGGCTGAGGTGTATCGCAGCTCTCAAGAAGCAAAAATTTATGGCGAAAACTCGCCATTAGTGGATGTTTTACGCCTCGCTGGCGTTTTACCTCCGGCGCTGACTCGGCCCTTAGTGAATACCTATGTTAATAATCAGCTTACTCAACATTTGCCTCTTGGCATTAGTTCAGTAGTGTCTAATGTTGCTGGCCCAACATTTCCCTTGTATTCGGCCGGTGCACAGATGGTGCGCTATTACGGGCTGGGCCTGTTAACCCCAGGCGTAGGTTTGTTTCACTTGATCTTTAGTTCGAATGGGATCATGACCCTATCGATACTTGGCGATCGGGATTCCATGCCGGACCCCGCGTTTTATCGTGATTGTGTTGAAAAGTCATTTAATGAATTGTTAGCGGCAGCGAAAGCTAAGCAAGCAGAAAGCCTTGCGGTTGCAAGCAAACCAAAAGCCAAAGCTAAGCCAGCGCGAAAGCTTAAATCGAGCAGCAGTAGCGCCATGCCAAACGTGGAAAAGCCGGTCGCAAAAAAGGCACGTTCGGCCGCAAGTAGCAGTACCGCTAAGTCTGCGTCGGCAAATGCTGGCGTGGCCAAGAATGGTAAGGTTGTTCCGATTAGCAATTCTCGTCCGTAAATCTTAAGCCTTAGCCGCGCTTTTATGTGGCGTCTAAGGCGGGTCCGCGGGGGGTATTTAGTGTTGGCAGGCTCGATTACGGCCTTGTTGTTTAGCTTTGTAAAGTGCGGCATCTGCATTGGTGATGAGTGTTTCCAAGCTAAGTTCACCTTCAATGCGCGCGGTGGCGACACCGGCACTGACCGTTACTTGGCCCAGCACAGGGTTGCCTATATGCGGAATTTGATGATTTAACAGCCGCTCTATAACGCGATTGGCAAGGCGTAAACTTTCGCTAGTATTCACATCTAAGACTAAGACGATAAATTCTTCGCCGCCGGTTCTGGCAACAATATCAAGGTCGCGTGTAAAACTCTTGCGCAGAATTGCAGCAAACTGCCTCAGTACCGCATCGCCGCCGTCATGGCCATAGTTGTCGTTATACTGTTTGAAAAAATCCAAATCAAAAACAATGGCGGTGACAGATAAGCTTTGGCGCTTTGCAATGCTGTAGTGATATTGTAGTTTCTCTTGGAAATAGCGTCGATTGCCGAGTCCAGTTAATGCGTCTTCGTATGAATAACTTTCAAGTCGTCCGGTGTGTTGGGAAATGTGCTTGAGCAATTCATTACATTCGTTTACCAGCTTGCCAAATTCGTCGTTATTTTTGTAAACCAAATGTCTATCAAAGTTATTGGTTTGCCGAATCAGCTGCATGGTATGGGTGATTCTGCGGAGCGGGGTGACAGTTCGGTAATACACGTAAAAAAATACCAAACTCCATGAACCTGCGGCGACAAGTATACCCACCCACACGGTCGGACTGAGTGGCTTGTCGTCAAAGCCGCGTGGTGCAGTCTGAAAGCGTAAATGCAGCACTGCCTGAGCATTGTCGCCATAAATAATGTCGTAGAGTACGCCGCGCTGGGTGCGTTGTCCGAGTTCAGACTGGGCTTCTTTTATCTCTTTACTCAGTATATTTGCGGGAACCAGTTCCGCCTCCAACCCTAGGCGCTCGGTGAATTCTTTAATAAGTGAGTCGTTAACTCGCCTGACAGCAATATAGATGGTGGGTAATTCGTTGGTACCCCACTTACTTTTGCCTGCAGCGTAGATCAATGGGCCGTCATTCCGGGACAGATAAAGACCGGATGTCGTTGAATTTGTCACGCCTTCGAGCCGTGGTATCAGGTGCGCTAGTAATTCAGTTTTAATGGCGTCGTCGGGGAGCAACGTCGCGTTATTGGCTAATTCGCCGGGGTATATTGAACTCTGGGTGCCGGCGTTGTTCGATAGAATAAAGTAGTCGAGCTCTTCATAGCCACCCATTTCAGCTAGGGGTTGAATTAAGGGTTGCCAGTGGATTTCGTTGTCGAGGCCTTCAAATAGCGCCACTGCAGAGGATATGCGCTTAATTCGCCCTTCAATAATACTGCGATAGCGGTCAATACTTTGTTCAAAACGCGCGATATCCTTTTGATCGGCGGCTTGTTCAATAGCGAGTAACTCCGGGTTTATGAGCAGATTGCGGGCCAATAGCGTGAGCAAAAAGGTAAGGACGACATTGCCCGCAATAAGGCAGAGTGCGCGTTGGCCAGTTGTCATATTCGCTACGTTTTAGTATTGAGTTTATGAATACTAGCCTTATATAGCGGGGAATCAATGGATTTTGATTAGGTAATTGCCGAAGTATGCCGCGTGGCTTGGCAGCTAAATGGCGGTTCTTTAGCAATTAAGCGATGGTGATATAACCCATTAAGCCAGTGTCCATGTGTTCTATTACATGGCAGTGAAACATCCAGCGACCGGGGTTGTCGGCAACAAATGCTATTTTGGCGCGTTCGTTTTTTTCTAATAATATGGTGTCGGTGTGGAAGGGCGTCAGTTCTCGCTTGTCGGATTCCAATACGGTGAAAATAAGGCCGTGAAGGTGGATGGGGTGATGGTGCGGCGTGGCGTTGTGCAATTCAAATATATAGGTTTTACCTAAGGTCAGCGTGGCGAGTGGGGCGGGTAGGTGCTGATGGCTATGATCAGTCCACGCGCGGCGGTTAATCAACCAAAAGCTGTGGTCGACTTGGCCATCTTTGTCGCTGGGTGACAGTGCGCCAGCCCACTCAAATACAAAGCTGAGGGTTTCGGCCTTGTCGAGTTGAGGTGTGGGTATAGGGTTGGCAGGGAGTGCAGGTAAGCCTGCTTTAGGCGTTGTGGTTTTATCATTGCTGATGGTTTTGAGTCGGCAGATCTCAATACCATAACGGCCTTTCATATCGTAAATTGGAATCTCAATGCCAGCCTTGTTCGGGCTAATCAAACCAACGTCTAAGCGCATTCCGGCGCCTGTTGCGTGGGACGTAAGAGTATAGGGCTGGGCAATGGGACTGCCGTCAATCGCAATCACCTTTGCGTCATCTTTGCGCAGACTTAGATTGTAAACGCGGGTATTGTCCAAATTCAGGAAGCGTAGACGCAGGCGCTCGCCAGCGGGTACGTCAATGACGGGCTTTTGTTCTCCGTTGACGGTGGCAAGCGTCCCTAATGTGCCTGCCCGCGCCGCTTCTCTTGGCAGTGAAAGTGGTAAATAGCTGCCATCTGGCTTCAGGCGCCAATCTTTTAAACCGATGATAACGTCGTGGTAATCGGGGCGTTCGCGTTCTTCAACGATCAATGCGCCAACTAGACCCTTGCCCAATTGCTCAACGCTGTTCATATGTGGGTGGTACCAAAAGGTGCCGGCATCGGGGCAGGTGAACTCGTATAGAAAGCTGCCGCCCGCTGGCACGGGCGCCTGCGTTAAATAGGGCACCCCGTCCATCGCGATATCGAGTCGAATACCATGCCAGTGAACGGTGCTAGGTTCGTCCAATTTGTTCACGAACTTTACCCGCAGTGGTTGGCCCTGCTTAGCGCGAATTACGGGGGCGGGGAATTGGCCATTGAAACCAAGAATTTCGGTGTCTCCGCTCTTCGCCAACTGGGCCGTGGCCGGCTCGGCGGTGAGGATGTAATCGTAGTGTGGCTCACCGCTTTTACTCGCCGAGGCCATGGCCAAGCTCAATTTGGGAAGTGAGCTTGCGAGCAGGGCAGTGGCACTACCTTTGATAAGGGTTCTACGTTTCATCGTGTTTCCTTTGGCGTATTCAGCGCAATAGCGTCAGGTGATTATCCCAATGGGTGCCAGGGGCATAGGCTAGCGGACGTAAACGTGCCTTGCCGGGTGTTAGTGCCATTAGTTGGCCATTGCCGTTGCTTAGAATAAATTGTTGGTAGGCGGCATCGTAAACGGCGCCTGCGCTGTCTCGCAAGGCATAAAGCTGCTGGAGTTTACCCGTTGCTAAGTTCCATAGGCAGACAACATTGTCGCGCGGGCAACTGGTGACGGCGTATTTGCCGTGTTCGTCAATGCTGACGCTGGCGATATAGTCTTGCTTGAACTGCAGGGGCAAGTCGCCGTAGCTCAATGGCGTGAGATTTTCGCCGCGCTTATGTCGATATACTAGTGGTAGGTGAGATGGAAGGCTGCCTTGAAATTGTGCGCCGACTATCACTTCACCGCTGCTGCTAACGTCGAGGTGGCGAAGGCTTAACTGAAAGTGCGGAGCCGCTTGCCGTTCTACAAGCTGACCGCTGGCAATGTCGAGGTAATGGAGTGCGGGTGCCATTGAATTGGGGTTAAGGGTGGTTCTGCCGCTGGCGGGCAGGGTTTTAATGCCGCCAATGGCAATGACCAAGGTCTCGTTATCAGGCATTAGAGCAAGTTCGTGAGGGCCAATACCGCCGCAGTCTAGGTGGCCAATGCATTGATAATTTTCTTGGCAATCGTAAATGCCGATGCTACCTGCGCCATCGTCGGCAACATGATTTTCGCTCGTGTAAAGGTAGCGCCCATTGGCGCTAAGGCAGCCGTGGCCATAGTAGTGGTAACCATCTTCGCTTACTACGGTATGTAATAAAGCACCTTGCTTGGCGTCTATAACAAACATTTCGCGGCCGGGGCGACGGGAGAAAAACACCAATTCCTGGCGCTGGTGGTGGAAAAGGCTGTCGTGGCCGCGGTGAGAAATGGTTTGGGATAACTGCCAGTGGTCATCATTCCACACGCCAATATGTTTGCCACTGCCATCGCTTGCGGCGCTGAGTACCGGTGTAAATTTGGCTGATTTCGCGAGCGCTGGCCGTGCGCCAATAAATGGTAGACACAGCAGTGCGCCAGAGGCGAGAACAAAGTGGCGACGTTGCATGGTGTTCCTCTAGTTCTGTGGTTTATTGCTCGCTTGCGGTTTTGAACTTAGTCGCCATCTTTGGCATTGAAGCCAAGACTGATCCCTAGTGCGTCGGGCAAGTCCGACTTTAATAGCGTAAGTAATTCGCTTATTGCCTTCTGGAAGTTCATTAATTCTATTTGGCTGCGAGGCTCTACACTGCCAAATAAGCTATTTGGCATGGCGCTGGCGGCGGTGATACTTTTGTCAATATGTTGTTGAATTTGGGTGCTGAGATCGCCGCGGTTTTTAACGTTTAATAAATAGTCGTCTAAACCATAACCGTCAGCCGCGACAAACATGGTTTTTAGGGCCTTGAGGTTGGCGATAATAGCGTCTTTGGAATACTCGCTGCGCCACCACTCCAGCAAATAGATTTGCGGTTGAGCGCCACTGCTGGCGAGCCCTAAGGGGCGTTCAAATTTGTCGCGCTTAATGAGCTCGACGCCTTCCACCAGCGTGCCGAGGAGGTTAGCGATAGCGACACTGTCGTCTGGGTATTCGGGGTTGTGTTCACCGGTTTGCGTAAACGTCGCTAAGTAATTGCCGAGTTCTGGCCGCCAGTCGTTGAATAAACCACTGGCGACGCTGTGCAAGTGGGTACTAACTGCACTAAGCAGTTCACAGCGGCGATTACCTTGCTCGCCAGTATAGCGATCGAGGACGCCAAACTTGCTGTCAAACAGTAAATATTCGAGTGACGACAAACCTTGCACAACCACGCTCGCCTCGTCGATGCGTTTTACATTTAGCGCTTCACCAGTGCGTAACAGGCTTTCTATCTTGCGGGCGATCAGGTTCTTTTTGTCGGGCCAGAATTGAATTTTCCACGCTTGATTATCGACTAACAGCGGACCGAATTGCAGGTTCTGCACGCCGGACCAGCTGTCGACATTCGCTCGCCACGCCGCGCGAACTAGGTCAAATTGTTCATCATTGGGTGCCTGACAAAAATTATCGGCGGTGATTTTTAGCTGCTGGCTGGTCTGAGAGAACAATTGGTAAGCCGGTAAAATAGCGAGCGTACTGGTGTCGATAAGCACTTTGCTCGACGGTGGCGGAGGACTGCATGCGGCCAATAAAGCTAGCACAGTAATGAGCGGCAGGTTTTTTAGGCTGGGAGTTATTTTAGTGGCAATCAGTGTTGTTAAGATCATTACAGTGCCTTCAGGAAGTTTAGCAGGGTCGTTTGCGCTTGCTCGTTAAGTTGTAGGTAGTTTTTCCGACTTACTTTGGCTTCGCCGCCGTGCCAAAGGATGGCAGTGTGTACGGAGTCAGCGCGGCCGTCATGCAGTAAACGCGTATTGTCTTCCTGCCTGCTGCGCAGACCTAAACCCCAGAGTGGTGCGGTCCGCCACTCGCTTGCTGGGGTGTTGTCGGTGTCGGCACTGTCCGCAAGCGCGCTCCCCATGTCGTGCAGCAATAGATCACTAAAAGGGTAAATGGTTTCTTTGCGGAACGTAGTATCGCCAGTTAGCGGCTGCATAGAAAACGGGCTTATTAGGATTTCAGTTGCGGGAATATGGCAGTTGGCACAGCCTATATTGATGAAAACCTGATAGCCAGCTTGCAAGTCTGGATTGTTTTGTATGCCCGGTACGGCGAGGTTGCCAATATAGGCGGTGACGGCAGCCAATAATTTAGCACTTATTTCGGGTTCTGCGTTGTGATCTTGACTGAGTTCTTTGTCGCAATTTATCGCGTTGCCAGGGCAGTTTGCGTCAGGGTAAATGGGCGAACGAATGCCGATGTCTTGACTAAATGCGAGGGCAATTTGCTGAAGAAGGCTGGGCTGACTGGCCTTCCAACCAAAGCGACCGGGGCGCATTCTTTGCCTTTGCTCATCCCAGTGCATGGCGACGCGGCCAGATATGCCATTTTGGTCTCGGTCATCAGGGTCACTGAGCGCAATGACGGTTTCATCTGGGATACCATCGAGTAGGCCCAAACCGATCAGCGCGGGCGCGAGGCGTGCAGAAACAGCCATGTCGCTGGTATTGCCGTAGCGCGGCTCACTAATAAAGTATTGGCGATACGCTAAATTAAGTGGTTCGTCGTTGACTGGACTTGACAATGAAACCTCGCGCCAGGCAATTTGGCCTTCGGCTTTACTGCTTAGGGTTGCGTGGTCTTGGAGTTGTTCGCCGTAGTTTTTGTGGTGTAATCCAACGGGGGCGATTCGTAGAATGAGCCCGGGGCCGTGGTCAGGGAGTAGGCCTTGGCCGTTGGCTTTATGGCAGGCGACACAACTATTGGCGTTAAAAATTGGCCCTAAGCCGTCACGCGCGGTGGTGCTCGCCGGTGCGCTAACCCACGCTTGCTTGGCGAAACTTTTACCAACCGCCCAGTCGAGTTGTTCTTCTAAGCTGAGTTTTGGCTGGGGACGCTCAAGCGTGCGTGATGAAATTTTTGCTTCGGTAAAACTCCCGCCGCTGGCTATGGGCAGCGGCTGGCCGTTATTACATGCACTTAACACAATTGCGCTGCCGCACAGTAATATGGCGGACAATACTGTGGAAGGCAGCGGCAAGGTTTAAAGCCCTGTGGCTGTAGGGTCTATATTGATGGCACTTGCTGCCGCTTCAATGGCGCGGGTTTGGGTAACCAAAGCATTTAAAATGGCGCTGAGGATGGCTTCGCCTTGGTCGTTGCCCTCTGCGATAAGCATGTCAAATTTCACTGGCCTTTCACTGGCTTCGGCCGTGTCGCTTAACACTTTTAAGCTGGCCATGGTTGCGCTCAGGGTCTTCCGAGTCTTGGCGTCGACTTCTGGGTTTGCTTGACGCACTAAATCACTCAGTGCCGGACCAGTTAAAAGCTGACCGTCAAGGCGTTTATAGCGGCCAAGATAGACGTTTTCTATGCCCAAGCCATTGTAGTAGTGAGACCAGTGAGTGTTGTCACTAAAGCAGTCATGTTCGTCCTCGGTGGAGTTGGCTTCTAGTGACACTTTGATGCGTTCGCCACCCAATTCTCCCAAGGACAAGGAGCCCATACCATTAAACATACGGGCTAAAACAATTTGGCTGTTTAGTGACAGTAACTCTTTGCGATAATTCTTTGCTTGGTTTGGCGCCCATTGTTTGACCATATAACTGAGGTCTTCGACAAGGATGCTAGCGGCAGTGTGCAAATAGGCTGCGCGCCGGTCACAATTGCCGTTACTGCATTGACTGCCCAGGCTGTAGTCGGTGTGGGGGCGTTCCCCGGCGCCGAGCTTGTGGCCGTGGAGGTCCTGTCCCCACAGCAAAAATTCGATGGCATGATAACCTGTGGCGACATTGGCGGCGGATCCACCAAGTTCGTGGAGGCTGCGCAGCAAATCCGAATTGATGATGCTTGCGTCGAGTATTTCACCGCCAAGGTTAATGCTGGGATTGGCAATGACATTGAGATCTCCGCCGATATTGCCAAGTGCGGCAAAATAATCGTCGGCAACATAATCGATAAGCCCCTCGTCGAGTGGCCAGCTATTGAGTTGGTACTCCCAATCGTCGATCACCGGGTTGCCAAAACGAAATACTTCGCTCTGTTGGTAGGGGATGCGGGCGGTTTTCCATGCTTGCTGTGCTGCGATCAGCCCCGCTTGGCTGGGCGCAGCTAAAAAATCATCGATTTGCATTTGAAGCTGGCGGGCACTGCTCTCTGCGTCGCTATAAACCGCGTACACGAGCTCAGCATAATGTTTTACGACCGCAGCGGCCTCTATATTTTTAGCGGGAGTTGGCTTTAACTCTGCTTGTACGAGACTGGTGAGGGTAAGGCAAGCAAGAAGGGCTACGACGTGGCGAAACAGCGCTGGCATTAACAGACTCCGCAGTGGAAACGGGCTTCTTTAGTGAAGCGGGGGGATATTCTACTGCTAATTGATAATGATTCGCAATTAATGGTTTTAAATGAAAGGGTGTTGAACAGCATGGGCGGCCTGACTCGCTGTGGTAAACTGCCTGCTTTTCAGAATTATAGAGAATTTGTTATGGCCGCTAACCCGCGTCGCTCATTGTTGTATATGCCTGGTTCGAATGCTAGGGCCCTAGAAAAAGCGCGTAGTCTTGATGCCGATGTACTTATTTTTGATTTGGAAGACGCGGTAGCACCGGGTCAAAAGAAACTGGCGCGTGAGCAAGTTTTGGCGGCGGTCAATGCTGGCGGCTACGGTCGTCGTGAGCTGGTGGTTCGGGTAAATGGCTTTGATACTGAGTGGGGTCGGAAAGACATTGAGGCATTCGCAACCGCGCCGATATCGGCTTTGTGTTTGCCCAAAGTGGAGTCTGCTGCTGAAATTCAGGCGGTTGTCCAGGTCCTAAATCAAGCCGGTGCCGCGGCGAGCTTAAAATTGTGGGCTATGGCGGAAACGCCGCGGGGTATTTTAGCCGTAAATGAAATAGCCGGTGCGCACTCTCGTATGGGCGGTATTGTGCTCGGTACGTCTGATCTCGCAAAAGATCTTCGGGTGCCGCACACGCCGCAACGTTTGGGAATGTTAACGTCTCTGAGCTTGTGCGTATTGGCCGCCCGCGCAAATGGAATCGACGTTTTTGACGGTGTGCATCTTGATTTAGACGATGAATCCGGTTTAGCTTTGGCTTGTGAGCAGGGTGTAGAACTTGGCTTTGACGGCAAAACCTTAATTCATCCCAAACAGATTGCACTGACTAATCAGCTATTTGCACCATCACTAGAATCCTTGGCTAGGGCGAAAAAAATCCAAATGGCTTGGCAGCAAGCTGAGGCCGAAGGTAAAGGTGTTGTTTTGGTCGATGGCCGTCTTGTGGAAGCGCTGCATGTTGAAGAGGCCGTGCGTGTATTGGCAATTGCGGAACAAATTGCCAATACGCGATAGATTGAATTTAGCCCTGCTGGGTTTTTGCCGGATCACCAGTGGGGTAGCGCCGCAGATTGATTAGCTCAAGTAGGCGCTCATCTAGCCAGCTGTCGAGCTGGTAGTTTTTGACAAAACCACAGTGGCCGCCGTAGCGCTTGGTTTCTATGCTCAAGTGTTGATTTTCAGCTAGGCGCGCAAAATCTTCTGCCAAGATAATAGGATCATCTTGGGCTGCAATGATGTGCGCAGGCGAATTTAGCGTTGTCAGTCGGTCGTCGGCGATCGAATAGGCTTGAAAGTACGCGTCGGCATCCGAGAACGCAGTGTGATTGGGAATAAAATAACTGTTCATATCCCTTAGCGTTTTTAGTTTAAATAAACTGTCTTGGTAGCCAAGCTCCGGATATAGATTGATTTTTTTACGCAGTGACTTTTGCCATTTACGCACAAAGTATTTTTCGTAAACCCACCAGCCTTGCTCTAGTGCAATCATGGTTTTTGCTGGGTCGACCACTGGGCAAATAGCGACAGTTTGATCAAGTTTTAAACCGGCATTTGCCGCCTCTGCTGCGATGCGCAACGCGAAGTTACCGCCAAGCGAAAATCCCGCTAAAAACTGCCATTGCTGAGGGTAGGTTTGATGGATTGCTTTTACCGCGCCAATCACCTCGTCGAGCCGAGCGGAATTGAATAATTCACGGTTTAAATGGTGGCTTGGTCCGTGGTCACGTAGATTGAGTCGAAATACGTCGTAGCCAGCGGCAAATAATATACCCCCAGCAGAAAGCAAATAAGTTGATTGGGAACTGCCTTCCCAGCCATGAATTAAGGTAATTAGACCTTTGCTGCGAACGTCGTGAGCAGCGTGTTCGCCCATTAGCTGCTGCCCGTTACCACAATCGAGAACTACTGTTTTACTGGCGTTGAGCATGGCACGAGAACGTGGGTAGCTTCGAATTTTTCGCAGTCGCGTCGATGCCAGAATGGATTGAGCGTGTGGGTTTTTTAATAGCCCATTTGGGGCGAAATCATTCATGACAAATCCTATAAAAAAGTCGGCTCTTAGTCTGCTAGTGCTACGTCGAACGGATGATGTCTTCGTAGGTCATTTTATTGCGACTATCTGTAGAGTTCGAAGATTTACGAATGCGCGTGTCGGCTAAGGCACCAGTGAACACTATGCCATGGGTGGACGTGGGGTAATTTGGTGTGGCATTACGCAGTTCGCGATCCTTGTTGGATAGTACAGACTTATATATGACAGCGCATTATTAGATGTAAATCGCTGAAAATTGAATTAATGATGACAGGAGAAAAAAATGGGAAACGCACAAGCAGCATTGGCGGCAAGTCGTTTATCCGGCCAATACGTGGAGCAGGGCAATAAAGAGGCGTGGCTGGGGTTGTTTTCTGAAGAAGCCATTGTCCAAGATCCGGTCGGTAAATCACCGCTTGACCCCAGCGGGGAGGGGCATCATGGTAAAGTCGCGGTTGCGGGGTTTTGGGATTTGATCATTGCGCCGGGCCAAATTAAATTCACCATTTTGTCGTCGTTTCCCGCAGGTGACGAATGTGCCAATGTCGTTCGACTAGTAAACAAATTACCAGGTGATATAACAATGCAAATGGAGATGGTGGTTGTTTATAAAGCAGATGACGCAGGTAAAATTTCGTCACTAAAAGCCTATTGGGATTTTGATACTGTTCAAGAGCAAATGGCATCCGCGTGAGATAGCCTCATCGTTGGAAAATTTTTCAAATGTTAATTGATATGTCATTAGCATAAATAATCAAAAACACTATTACTCAATATATATATTCTGAGCTTTAGTGTTGTTTTGGTGCGGTATGTTGTTGTTTTATAATGGCATATTGTTATTTTTTTTAAAAATAATCGCCCGTTAGTTTATCTGTTAGTCTATCAATGATGTGACGACAGTCACTAAAGTCTATGCGTGTTTTCACGTACTATCAGGCTATAAGAGATCACTCTTTGACTACGTCCGATGTAATGACTAGGCCGTGGCGAAATAACAATTAAATAAGAATTTATTTGAGGTATACATCATGAAAACACCGTCGATGAAGAAAATTGCGCTGGCAGCCGCTATCGCGTCAATTGCATCTGCCTCTATCGCAGGACCAATCGCTCCTGTTGTTGATCCAATCGCTGGCGCTTTGGCTGGAACGCCATTGTCTGTGTTGGGTGATCAGTTGGGTAGTTTGGATGCTCAATTAGAAGCATTGGCAGGCGGTGGCGCGCCTGGTTTAGATAGTTTGCCTGGCTTAGATGGATTGCCAGTTGATCCTACGTCCTTGGCTGGCGGTGGGTTGCCCGGCTTAGATTCGCTGCCAATCGATCCAACTTCACTGGGGGGCGGCGGCGGCGGTGCTCCCGGTTTGGATTCGCTACCTATAGACCCGAGCTCACTGGCTGGTGGCGGTGTTCCTGGTTTAGATGCGCTTCCGATTGATCCGACTTCACTTGCAGGTGGCGGTGGCGGTGCTAACCCATTAGCAGGCTACGTTACCCAGCTTACCCACGCTGTAGATACCCTGTCTGCCGATATCGGTAGTACTGATGGCACGGTAGATGCGCTGACAGATGTGGTTGATACCTTGGCAATTGATCCAGCAATGCTGCCAGACAGTCTTCAGCTCGTTCCGGCGACCCTGCAAACCGCAGTTTCGAATTTACAAGCCAATTTAATGGCTATGTCTGGTGGCGGCAGCGGTGGCGGCCTTCCTGGATTGGATGCATTGCCAATTGACCCTACTTCTTTAGCGGGCGGTGGTCTTCCTGGATTGGATGCATTGCCAATTGATCCTACTTCTTTAGCGGGTGGCGGCGCTCCTGGATTGGACGCGTTACCAATTGATCCTACAGCCCTGTTAAGCGGTATACCCGGTTTAGACGCACTGCCTTTACCGAGTAGCTCAACGTCTTCCGATGGTGGCGGTGTGCCGGGCTTAGATGCATTGCCAGTTGATCCTACGTCGCTGGCTGCCGGTGGCCTTCCTGGCTTAGATGCCCTGCCAATTGACCCCACTTCTCTTGCCGGTGGTGGTATTCCAGGTTTGGACGCCTTGCCGATTGATCCCACCTCTTTAGCGGGTGACGGAATCCCTGGTTTAGATGCGCTGCCAATTGACCTCGCGTCATTAGCTGGCGGTGGTGATGGCGCGGGTGCTAACCCTATCGCGCCTTACGTGACGCAGTTAACTTACGCCGTTGATGAATTTTCTGCCGACATTACCGGTAGCGATGGTTCCGTCGATGCGGTGACCGATGTGATTGACGTGCTAGCGGTTGATCCGACTGCAATTCAAGCGAGTCTCGAAGCTATTCCTGGCACGCTAGAAACCGCTGTAACAGGTCTGGTTGCGAATTTATCAGCTTTATCTGGTGGTGAGAGCGGCGGCAGTGCACAGCAAGACCAGTTTTCTATGGTTTTAACGACTCCAGCAGGCGTTTTAACAGTAGATAGTAACGGTCCATCATTTGAGTAAGTGGTAGCCTGAAATAGCTTCTAGCGATCAGATGGTACAGTCGTATCGCTAGAGTTTGGCTTTTAGGTGTTTCTATTCATCTGTATTGCGCTTATAAAAGCCAGCCCTTTAATATAAAGGACTGGCTTTTTGCTATTTGGTAAAGCTGTGATGTTATGCCACACTACAGATATATTGTGAATAACTTGAAAATAGCGACGATAGTTCTGCCAATACAGCGTGTTATCAGTGTGTTATTTGTTTTAAATGCGGAGTGAACCCCCCCTTTTGGCTCGATTAGCGCGGTTACTTTTATTAACAATTAGCGTTGTGGCCATATCGCCTATTTTGCGTGCGCAATTGGTTAATGTTGAATTGCTTGGATCCTCACTTACGGCCCCTGTTACCGGTGCTTTGTCTGATGTTGATCTTTTAGGCGGTGATGCGGGCGGTCTTGATAATTTATTGGGTGTCGAGGCGCTCGGTGATGATGGCCTGCTAAACGTGAGCGTAAGTGGCCAAGATATATTGTTATTGGGTGCACCCGCAGGCGATGCACCAGTGGGCGGGGCGTTGACGCCATTGTTTGGTTTAGGTGACTCCCAGGGCGCTGTGCTTGAATTTTTACAGGACACTGCCAGTGACGGTGATGTTAATCCAACGGTATTGACCGTTGAGCTGTATAGCGAAAGCGATGGCTCGGTAACCGATAGAAATAAACGAAAAAACGGTGACTATCAGTGCGTGGATAAAGATCGCGACAGTGTCTGTGATAGCCACGATCAGTGTCTAAATTCTCCGCCTAACGCAATGGTGTTGCCGTCGGGCTGTCACTTTGAAAAGGGAAGTCCGTTGGTGTTGCGTGGAGTCAGTTTTGCGGTCGACACTGCTTTGTTAACTGCGTCTTCTAGCGCGACACTTCGTCAAGCTGCCCGGATTATTAAAGTGAATCCAAAGTTAAACATTGAAATTGCCGGGCATACTGACGACTTGGGAAGTGATAGCTATAATCAGCGGCTGTCGGAACGTCGAGCACTTGCCGTTAGAAACTATTTTCTCGCAGAGGGCGTTCCCGCTTCAATGATGCATGTCCGAGGCTATGGCGAGCGGCAACCTATAATTAACATTAGCAACCTTAGTGGCGATGACTTAGTCGCGGCTCGAGCGCAAAATCGACGGGTCGAGTTGTTTGTGAATCAGGGCAATTCTCAGCACTGAGTAAAAATTACGTATTGGAGACATTATGGCAATCGATTTACCGCCGGTGATACCACCACAGGCCTCTACGGCCGAGCGTATTGAACAATATGCTGCTTTACAGTCTGACAATATTGTTGATGTAAATGTTGGCGACTACGCTTTGAGAATATCCGGTAATCGTTACCTTAGCTCTGAACAACTGCAATTGATCGTTAATGCGGCAAAGACACCAGCTCAAGCAGTGAATGCGCTCAATCAGGCTTATTATCAGTTGGGTCATTTATTAGTAACGGTCTATTTTGCGCAGCGCGATAATACTATTTTTGCCCATGTAATAAATGGGAAATTGTCGGAAATCAAAGCGCCAGAGACTATTTATCCTTATTTTTCCGGTCTAATAGGCGACGAGGATTTACAAAAATCAGAGTTTGGTAGCAAACAGGTGCTAGCAAGTTTGAGAAGCGACCGCGCTGGCGTGGATTACACTGTTAGCTACCAGGTAGCGGCAGACCCTGAAGCCTATATTTTGGTGTTTACTGAAAGACCCAAAATAGATCACGACAGCACCGAATTCAATCTTAGTGTTAATAATTTCGGCAATCGTTTTCTCGGCCGCTACTTTGCCAATGCGAGCGTTAAACATGATTTTCAGTCGGGAATTGAAGCCTCACTCTCCTATGATCGTGCATTAACGGAATTTGGCGAGGTCAATGGCGGTGATTACTATGATGGATATACCTTTAGGCTGAACTACCCAAGTAGTTATGGCTTGTATGGTCTAGAGGCGCGGTATGTCGAGTACGCTCGGGATGTGGTTACCGGTGATGAAGCCGCATCGGGAGATGCCAGTGGAGGCTTATGTTCGGCATTACTAGCAGTTTGTGATGTCGTTGACGGCCTTACGGGTATTGATTTAGGCGGACTTTTACCTTCCGGGGCATCAACGAACACTGTACTTCATCTGTATTCTGAGACAAAGACTATAGCGCTTACTGGCGAGCAAGTGATTTCCAGTGATAGTTTTCAGCGGCTGACAACGTCGCAGCGCCTAGAAAAAGTGGACAGCTTTATTGATGCGCAGGAATTCGGTTTAGCCCTTGATGAGCCCCATACAACTCTAGAGCTGGGCGTGAAATACAATAAATTAATGCGCTTGTTTGGCGTGGGCACGCAACTAACGGGACAGGGCTTGCTGGAAGCTGGATTGGAGGGCGACGGCGGTACGCTAGGGACGGATACTCGTGACGGTGTTGTTGCTACTGGGCGCAGAACAGGTGAATTTTTAATTTTCAAACCACGCGGCAGTATTAAAATGGCGCTTGTTGACTGGGCAAATATTAAATGGGATGTCATCAGTCAATTCTCAGATAATAAGCAGCTACCCCTGCAACAGCAGTTTTTCTTAGGAGGCGGCAGTGGGCTGAGTGCCTATTTGCCAGGTGTATTGGTTGGTGACTCCGGTGTGTACACTAAATTTGCGCTCGAAAGCACCGGTATTCCTCTGGCAGGTTTTAATTTTAAACCTGTTCTTTTTGTTGAGTATGGTCACGCGTGGCATGAAGATGCTGTGGGTGCCGCTGGGGAAATTCGCGCTATCGCTGACGCTGGCTTTAGCGTAAAGCTTGAATTTGACAAGTACCTTGAGTCGGAGCTCGTTGCGGCAACACCGATCTATGATGACAATCTTGACGAAGCAGCCTTGTCAGATTTAGAGGTCGACTTTTTTTGGCGAATAAAGCTTAATTTCTAATATTTTGATGCGGCATCTTAAGCTTTTCGGGTGCCGCGAATGACTAAATCCTTCCTTAGCTCGTGTTCCCTTATACTACAGAAATTTTAATATATTCGTACCAATAATGCTCAGTGGCTTGCCGCCGTGTCGTAGCGCCTTGTTATTCAATTCTCTTTAATATTTTTTGTGATCTGCGTCACATATTGGTATAGGTATAAGTCCGTACTATCGAATGGCAGTGGTGGCTAACATCGCAGTTTAGCTTCCGGAATAAATACGTGTCGTTTTGATAATAAGTAATATTGGTTAACGGATTAATATCTAGGGGAAATCATGAAAAAAACACACTTTAAAAAATTAGTACTCGCGGCAAGCTTTGCCTCGGTTAGCGCGCTTAGTCTTGCGGGGCCATTGGCGCCAGTGATCGATGTCTTGACTACTATTGATAGTCAGTTAGGTAGTTTGCCAGGGTTGCCGGGTGGTGGTTTACCAGGTTTACCTGGTTTGCCGTCGGATCCATTGGCATTGCTTGGCAGCTTGCCGAGCCTTCCACTTGACCCGCTAGCGATGCTCGGTGGTGGTGTGCCTAGTTTGCCGGGTGGTGGTTTGCCGAGCCTACCCGTTGATGTACTGAGTTTGTTAGATGGCGGCTTGCCAGCACTACCACTAGATCTTCCTGCCGCGCCTATTTAACAAATCGATGAAATTTTTTTACGTTGCTTGATAACGTAATTGAAGGCCAGTTTGCGACGATGCAGACTGGCCTTTTTGTTTGGTGTAATAACCTATAATTTTGCCAGTGTAAGTTTGACGTGTAATCCGCCGAGTGATGATTGAGAAAAGCTAATGTCACCTTCATAGCTATCGATAATGTCTCTGACTATGGCAAGTCCTAAACCTTGACCTTGTCCGTATTGATCCCCGCGAAATCCTCTTTGCAAAAGCGTTTGGCGTTGTGATTCATTGATGCCTAAACCATCGTCATCGATGAGAACGTGGCATTGATGCTGACTTTCTGTCGCACTGATTATAATTTTCTCTTTACACGCTTTGCTGGCATTGTCCAAAAGATTACCAAACAACTCCATGGCATCTTGTTCGTCAATAGTGAGTGCTAGTTCTGCATTTAGTTGGTTTTGAAATTGAATAGATTTGTCGCGATAAACTTTTTCTAGTGAGTTTGTTAGGCGGTCAATAAGGGGTTTTATATAGGTTCTGCTACTTAGGTTTTGTTTTCCGCCGCTTACGGCGCGCTTAAGTTGGTAATTTATAATATTGTCCATGCGTGCAATTTGTTCGTTTGCCGCGCTGCTGTCGGCACTGCCAGATTTTAGTACGGCCAGAGGTGTTTTAAGGCTGTGGGCAAGATCAGCGAGTGTATTGCGGTAACGCTCCCGTTGTTTCTTTTCTTTGCTCAGCAATTGATTGAGATTATAGGTAATACCTTGAAGTTCTCTTGGGTAATCGTCACTAAGTTGCAGTGTTTCGCCCTGTTCTAGTCGTAGTAGATCTTTCGCTAATTTCCTGAGTGGGCGTAAGCCCCAGTAGAGAGTTAAAGCGCTTACGAATAAAGAAATGAGCAAAACTAAGCCTAACCACAAACTTATTTGATTGCGGAAATTTTTTTGCTCGTGGAGGAGTGTGCTTTGTTGAGAGTATAAGGAGAAAAGTAGCGGAATTTCATTTTCTTCTTCAGTTTCCCAAATTGCATGGTAATAAAATGTGAAGAATGCTTCCGTATTAATTTCCGTCTCGCCAAACAATTCCCTTCCTGAGCGGGGCATGTTGTCTGGGATTGGTAAATTTAGGGTATCACTCGACACTGATCGCCAAATGACGCTGCCGTCGCGATGACGGATTTCAGCGTAGAGCCCTGAGCGAAACTGCCAGAATCGTGGCTCTTTTAAGCGGTCTCCCATCTCAATTTCGCCATCTTGCCATTCAATTGCGCCAAGTAAACCGAAAAACTGTAGGCGTAGTTGTTCCTGTTCTGCACTAATGAGACTGCTGGTATGCGCGCGGTCGATTGCCACGCCGGTAATCCCGAGGAGCACAGGCATTAGTGTAAGACTAGCTAAGATAAGGCGGCGAGTAATTGAACTCGAGCGAGTACGGGGCATCGTCAGTGCTGGGTTTCGCTAAGTTCAAACCGATAGCCCCGGCCACGCAATGTCGAAATTGGTTTCAGGGTATTGTTTGGATCAATTTTTTTACGAAGTCTGGCGATAAACACTTCAATAACATTGCTGTCACGATCAAAGTCTTGGTCGTAAAGGTGTTCGGTTAAATCTGTTTTGGACACGACTTGGCCACTGCGCATTGCCATATATTCTAAGGCGTTGTATTCGTAGGCGGTTAACTCCAAGGCTTGTTTGTTCAAGAGCGCGCGCTTTGCGCCGGTGTCGATGGTGATGCAGCCGAATTGTAACTGCGGGCTAGCAAAACCGGCAGAACGGCGAATTAGCGCATTGGCTCGCGCCATAACTTCTTCAATTTGGAATGGTTTGCCAACATAATCGTCGGCACCAGCTTCAAGGCCCTCAACTTTATCTTGCCAGCGGTCTCTGGCGGTCAAGATTAGGACTGGAAATTTGTGGCCTTCACTGCGCCACTGTTTTATTACACTAATCCCGTCGAGTATGGGTAAACCAAGGTCGACAATGGCGAGGTCATAAGGATTTTCTTGCCCTAGAAAGAGTCCTTCGCTGCCGTCGCTGGCGCAATCGCAGGCGTAGTCTGCTTTCTCGAACTGGCGGCGGAGTTGATCCAGTAGTGTCTGTTCATCTTCTATAATGAGTATGCGCATCGCTGATTCTCGTCAGTGCTCAATCGATTTTAACGTTTTTGATTTTGCCATTGTCTTGCAAAATGCGGACTTGGTAACCGGACCCTGTTTTTTTTGCGCCCACGGCACGCCCGCCGTAGCGTTTTTCGGCGATGCTAATCGCCTCATTAACAGACATGGTGGCGCGTGCCCGTGAGGAGGTATCTAGTCGCTGTTCGAGTATTGGGCGATCTTGTAGTCCTAAGTAGCCGCCAGTCGCGCCGCGCAGCGGATCACCATTGACCGAACTAGCAATTATTGCCGCACTGACAAAAGCCAGTACATTGCACCACTTTATTTTACGCATAACATTCCCTGGTATTAGCCCTTAACCGCGGGGAGTAACATTAACTTCAATCTCAATCTGCTTACCTGGATTATAGGGTAAACGGGTGTGATAAATCTCACCTTGGTAGCGATAGCTTACATTGTAAGCCACAATTTCATCTCGCCACATGCGATGGTCATGGACTTCGCAGCGGTCAACCGTTTTGTAGTGCCGGTCACCACGCTGGCGGGATATGTCGGTGGCCACGCTGGCGCCCAGTACCGCGCCGACGAGGGTGCCAACGCGCTTATTGCTCTTGTGGTGGCCAATTTCATTGCCAAGGGCGCCGCCGAGTATCGCCCCTAGGATTGGTGCGGTACTACTGTGTCGTTCATAGGCAACTGTTTCCTGCCAGCACTGTTCGCGTGGCGCTGAGTAGGCAATGCGCTCGTATATAGGCGTTACCTGCGTAACCCAGGCGAGATGCGTGGTGTTGTGGCTATAATTTCGATGGTCAGCGTGCACGACCACAGAGCAGACTAGGAACAGGGGAATTACAGAGTACTTCAACATGGCATATACTCCTTTGCTTAGTGAGTATATAGAGTAGTGTGTTGAGCCTGAACTAAAGCTGAATAAACTATGGGCACGGTGCATTTTCCGAAAATGATAAAAGAGGACGCGATAGGTGAAATTATATACATTTGATGCGGCGCCAAATCCACGGCGTGTAGGTCTATTACTGAAATATAAGGGAGTCAAGATCGACACCCAAGCGATTGACCTTATGGGTAAAGAGCAGTTTGCTGATAGCTTCCGTGCGATTAACCCGCGCTCTACTTTGCCAACATTGCAACTTGATGACGGCACAGTGCTAACCGACACCATCGCTATCTGTATGTATATTGATAGTGTCTACCCTGACAAACCCTTGTTTGGCCGCGACGGTCTGCAAAGAGCGCAGGTTATTGGGTACTGCCACCAAATATTTTTTGAAGGCGCCATGGCAGTGGCTGAAGTTCTCCGCAATAAAGGCGAGGCATTTAAAGACAGACCGCTACCGGGGCCACTGAAAATGCCGCAGCTACCGGAATTGGTAGAACGGGGAAACCTTCGGATTGGTGCTTTTTTTGAGTCAATGAACGCAGATATTGGCGGTCGAGAATTCTTGGTTGGCAATGAGCTTAGCCAAGCTGATATCGACCTTTATGTGGTGTTGGGGTTCTGCGGTTGGGTCAAGCGCCAAATCCCGGACAATTGCCCAGCGCTGCAGACGTGGTTTGCCAGCATGAAATCTCGATTCGGCGAATAATACATAATGCCGCTTTTGCCGCTGATTGTGTATCAGCGGCTTAGGGTTTAAATCCCAAGAAATACCTTAACCCGTGTATTAAATGCCGGTTGGTAATTATGTCCGCAGCTGCGGCTGTGAACGTGGCGGACATAGTAGCTGTCATGGCTATCATAGTAATGATCATGGTGGTCATCGCGGACATAGTAAACATCTTGGTTGCGATGATGTTTCTTACTGTGTTGATTGTGGCTGTTATCGTTGCTGTACCGGTAACGAGCTTCAAATTCGCTATGGCGTTGATGATCTGCGTAGCTGTTTGCGGCAAAGGCCAGCCCAGCGACGAGGACAAAACAGGCACTTAACTTCATGTTGATAACTCCTAGGCTGAAGAACAACTGTAGGATGGCATAGGCAATCTGAACCATGGCTGAATCAGTTTTACTGTAAGTTAAGTCGTGCTACTGCGAAAGGATCATAGTCTGGTGGTTCTGTGTAGCGGATAATGTTCTGAGTCTAATAAAAATGGAACTATTGCCAATGCGCATTTTTCTGTCAGCGCTCATGCAAGTGCGACCCAGTATATCTATATTCCCTGTTTTAATGTTTCTTGCCTTTAGCTGCGTTGCGAGCAGTCAGCTTATTGCCCAGCAGCAACTTGCCGTGCAGCCCTATACCGAATTGCGTGAGCCTTGTGCACAGCAATATCCACATCGCGAGGTTTTATTTGGTGACACACACGTACACACCAAATATTCGCTCGATGCCAGCACGCAGGGGACTCGCACTTCGCCTGCGGATGCCTATCAGTTTGCACGCGGCGCCGCTATTGGTGTGCAGCCTTGGACTGAAGAAGGTAAGCCCTTGCGCACCTTACAGATCGACAGGCCTTTAGACTTTGCTGTGGTTACTGATCACGCAGAATTATTTGGTGAAGTCGAAATTTGCCAGAATCCGGCGTTAAGCGGCTACGGTAGCTGGCAGTGTAAACTTTACCGAAACTTTCCGCGCACAGCTTTTTTTCTATTTAATACGCAGTCGTCGCTTGCTGGGCGCCTCGGTTTCTGTGGTGAAGATGGCGAGCGATGTCGGCAAGCAGGCTTGCGCCCTTGGCAAGAGATACAGCAGGCGGCGGGAGATGCATACGACCGCACTAGCGACTGTCAATTTACCAGTTTTGTTGCCTACGAGTGGACAGGCGCCTCTGCCAATCTCGCCAATCTACATCGCAATATCATTTTTAAAAATGAGCAGGTGCCACGCTTGCCATTAAGTTTTATCGATACGCCGTCGGCGGAACAGCTTTGGGATGCCCTAGATCGTGATTGTGTGAATGTCGGCACGGGCTGTGACGTAATGGTGATACCGCACAATTCCAATTTAAGCGACGGCTATATGTTTAGCATCTTGCGGGATGATGGCTCCGCTATCACGGCAGCGGATGCCGCCCAGCGATCGCGCTTAGAGCGTTTAGTGGAAATAATGCAGCACAAGGGTAGTTCTGAGTGTTTTTATAACCCCCTCGCCAGCGCAGATGAGCTATGTGGTTTTGAGCAATTACCGTATAACCGATTTTCAGGTAAGTTCGTGCCTTTTTTGCGAGATGAACCCACCGAAAAATCCGGCTTTCTTCGGGATGTCTTAAAAGAAGGATTACTGCAGGAGCAGCGCTTAGATGTAAATCCCTTTAAATTTGGGTTTATTGCCAGCTCAGATACCCATATCAGCGCACCGGGCGCGGTGAGTGAAAAGGGCTTCCTCGGCCATGGCGGTGCGGGCGTGCCGGCTGGGGCCGAGGTCCCTCAGGGACTTCCGGACGATCTTGAATTTAATCCTGGTGGCTTAGCTGCTGTGTGGGCGACGGAAAACAGTCGCGCGGGCATTTTTGAGGCCATGCAGCGTCGCGAAACCTACGGCACTAGTGGGCCGCGTATGGAGGTGCGATTCTTTGGTGGCTGGCAACTGCCGGCTGATATGTGTGCGCGCCGTGATTACGTGGCAAGTGGTTATAACAATGGTGTCGCGATGGGCGGCGATCTACTGCCGACTATGGATGAAGTGGCGCCGGTATTTTCAGTCTTTGCGCGTATGGACCCGGGCACCGCGAATCAACCGGGTATGCCCTTGAATACAGTTCAGATTATTAAAGTCAGTGTCGCTCCCGATGGCACGAGCACAGAGCAGGTCATTGATGTTGCCAGCAGCGGTGCCACCGATGTTGGTGTCGATACGACGAATTGCAAAAGTTATGGTGAAGGTGCTAGCCAACTTTGTGCGAATTGGCAGGACCCCAATTTTAATGCCGGACAGAGTGCGTATTATTATGCGCGGGTACTCGAAAACCCAAGTTGTCGCTGGAGTCAGCAATTGTGTGTTGCGGCGGCAGTCGACTGCAAAAAGCCAGAAACGATAACGCCAGGCTATGAATCCTGTTGTAGTGCTGATCACCGCCCAATAATTCAGGAGCGAGCGTGGACCTCGCCAATTTGGTATAAGCCCGCGAATAACCGTGAGCAAGCAGCCGCAGATAGCGAAGAGTCTAGGCTGCCTTGATACGTTTACTTCGCGCTAAATTGTTTCACTTTTTTGCTCTTGGCCTCGCCTTGTATGGACTTAACACGGGCTATACGGCGTATGAACAGCGGCAGCTTGTGTGCCCAGCAGCCGGTGAGATGGACGCAATGGTGGCTGTATGGGCCCAGCAAAATCGCCAGCCAATCACGACTGTGGTGCGACAGGCGCTTGGTCAGGCGGCATTGGATGAGCAGATGCTTGTGCGCGAAGCCCAGCTTAAGGGCTTACACAAACGTGATGATGTTGTGCTGCAGCGTTTATTGCGTGATGCAGAATTTCTCGGAATTGAGGGCGGTCGGGCAAGCCAATTAGACGCCGTGCTGGCGATGGGCCTTTTAGAGAGCGATGAGGTCATTCGACGACGGCTGATTCAATTGCAGGAGCATCAGGTGACAGTCGATGTGTCAGCGCAAAACCCGAGAGAGCGAGACCTGCGACGCTTGGCTGCAGTGCATCCGCAGCTTAGTCATCGCCCTCCGCGTTATAGTTTCGAACAGCGGTTTTTCGCAGGTGATTCGCTTGCGCAGCAACAGTCGGCAGCGCGCCTCATGGCACAACTTAATAATGATGAGTCGCCAATTTCTAGTGATGTATTTCTCAGTGGTGAGTCATTTACAAGAATGACAGCCGCGGAGATTAGCCGCATATTTGGGCCGGGTTTTTGGTTTGATGCACTGACGGATGTCAATCTTAATCGCTGGATTGGCCCGCGAAAATCCGTTTATGGTTGGCATCTTATCAATTTACACGAAATAGTCCCTGGCGCAGTGAGAAATTTTGAAGAGATGCGACCGGAGCTCGAACTCATTTGGCGACAAGATCTACAGCGCCGCAGTTGGCAGGTGTATATCGCGAGATTACGTGAACAGTATCGGGTGTCGTGCAGTGAATAAGCTTCGATTATTTTTCTTGTTAATGTGCGTGGGGAATATGACGCAGGCGCATAATTTTGCCCCTTCGCTTTTAGAGTTGCGGGAACAGCCTGGCGGTATAGTTGAGTTGTTATGGCGTACGCCAATGCAAGCCGTTACACAGCCCGCGCCGGTGTTGCCGCAAGGGTGTCGTCAGCTTGGCAAGCGTGTTCAAGTTGTTAATGGTAGCGCAGTTGAGTTTCGTTATTCGCTTGTCTGCCCGGTATCTATGGGCGAGCTGAACTTTTCCGTTCGCGGTCTAACTGAGTCAAAAACGGCAGCTTTACTGCGCTGGCACAGCTTGGCAGGTGGTCGTCAACAGCTTCTGCTGCGCACAGATCAAGATTCCTTTGTACCTAAATCGGATATTGGTATGGGCCGGGCTTTAGTGCAGTTTAGCGCGCTGGGTGTTAGTCATATTTTAGCTGGCGTCGATCATTTGTTGTTTGTGCTGGGCTTGTTGATGCTGGCCTCGGGTATTCGGCAATTAGTGATACTCATAACGAGCTTTACGCTTGGCCACAGTATTAGTTTGGCGCTGGTGAGCTTGGGCTTTATACCTTATATGCCAAGCTTGGCAGAGTGGTTAATCGCGCTTAGTGTTTTGCTGATGGCTGGGTTTCTTAGTACAGGTGTTGGTCAAACTAAATCGCGAGCGGGCATGACTGTTTTAATTGCCGGTTTTGGCCTGTTGCATGGTTTAGGCTTTGCCGGTGTATTGAGCGAATTACTTGATGGGAGTAGCGGTGTAGTATCGGCTTTACTGGGGTTTAATATAGGTATCGAGCTGGGCCAACTGATGTTTATCGCGGCGGTAATGGCCGGGGTTTGGTTGCTTAGGCAGTTGCCTAGCCTGCGGTGGCTTGCTGGTGCACGCTGGGCGGCAATATATCTGATGGGATCAGTGTCAATGTATTGGTTATTGGATCGTGGCCTCAAACTCGTTGAGGCCACGCTGGACTACGGTGTTTATTGAGTTGTAGCTGCTTGGTTAGTCGGCGCTGCCGGGACTTTTCCTGGATAGTGCTTCATGACAATCATAGGGTGAAAAGCCAGCTCAATGCCTTCCTGAATATTGCTTGAACGACTCAAAATCTTTTTACGTCGCACAAAGCTTTTCTGAGATTTACGTGAATCAATGCTGTGTAAGGTGTCTATACCGCCGCGGCTGGAAAACAGCGGTGTGCCGTCAGTGGTATAGATGGTTACCATCAATGTGGCGCCTTTAATAATTTGCGTCCAATTGAAATCGGTCGGTACGCTTGAAGTAGGGCCTTCGGTAGCGGGTTCGCGGCTCACGCCGTACCAGCGTGCGTAGTGTTTCATGCCTGGGCTGTGCTGAATGTCATGCTCTAGCAGGTCGGTAAATACTACTGCGTCGATATCTTTCCGGTCAGCTAGGCTTTGTAGCGTCGCCGACATCACCTGCTGCCATGCAACACGGTCGACCTTACCGGTGGTTGGGTCATAAAAATTGCCGAAGCTTAACAGGGCTTGGCGCCAGGCATTGTCAAACAAGTGGCTGGGTGCGAAGCTGTAGCCATTGCTCTCGAGGTAATCGACGACTTGAGCATCGACTTTGTCGACGCTGTCGCGCAAGATCGATCTTGTCGGTTCGCCACTGACATTCACGCTCGCCAATATAACGTTTTTGATGGGCTTTTGTTTGAGTTGGTCGCGACTGATAAAATAGTCGTAGGTCGTTGGGTTGTATTCTGTTGAGCTACAGCCTGTACTGAGTACAGCACCGACCAATACTAAAATGAGAAAAGATAATCGCACAGTAACACCTTTTTATTTGAAAGCCTGTGCATTCTAACAACCGCTATAGATGAAGAGAAGCGAACATATGCCCAGGGTTCTTAGTTTACACACCGAAGTAGCGGGTGATGGTACGTTCCCCGTTATTTTACTGCACGGTTTATTTGGCTCTGCCAGCAACTTAATGGGCGTGGCGCGTAGTTTAGGCGCCGACTATCAAGTTGTCCGTATGGATTTACGCAACCACGGTAAATCGCCGCACAGCGATATCATGGATATACCCACAATGGCCGAAGATGTGCTGGCCACTATGGATAAACTGAACATTAAAGAAGCGCATATTTTGGGGCATTCGCTGGGCGGTAAAGTCGCCATGCAAGTGGCGATCACCGCGCCAGAGCGGATTCAGCGTTTAATTGTCGCTGATATTGCACCGGTGCGTTACGGGCGGGGTCACGACGACATTATTACTGCATTATTAAGCATGGACTTGCGGGCCTTGCGCAGCCGCGAACAGGCGGATGAATTATTGCAAAAAGCGGTTCCTGAATTGGCTATCAGGCAGTTTCTTCTCAAAAATATCGTTCGGGACGGTAAGGATGCATGGAGCTGGCGGATGAATTTAACGGGGATCGCCGACTGCTATGACAATCTGCGTGACGCACCAAGCGCCGAGCCTTTTGATGGGCCAACCTTATTTATTCGCGGGGAGCTGTCGCGATATATCCGCGACGAAAATCGCGCGCCAATGCAGCGCCAATTTCCGCAAATGGAATTGCTTACCATCGCCGGTGCAGGGCATTGGCTACACGCTGAGTACCCCAAAATCTTTAACGGCATGGTCACGGCGTTTTTGGCCGAGGGCTAAGCTTGGTCGTAAACAGTCTTTAACATTCACAGGACAGACTATACTTTTTGGGGTAAGCCAAATTAGCTAAAAAAGAGGAGGTGGATCACGGTGGTGGCCAATGATTAGTAAAATTACCGAGGCGCTTTTTTCTGAGCCCCCCCAAGAAACCCTGTATCACTACACCTCGCTGAGTGGGGTCTTGGGAATTATTGGCAGTCGCACCTTGTGGGCCAGTGATATCCGCTATATGAACGATTCTGCCGAGCTGCGCCACACTGCAGATTTAGTTGGTCGTGAAGTGACGGCGCGTATCAATGGCGGGCACAGTCGCCCCCATTTGTTAACCTGTTTTTTAGATTGGGTCGAAAACCGTATCACCAACGGTCATATTTTGTTTGGTGCTTCGTTCCGAGCGAACGGAAATTTGCTCAGTCAGTGGCGGGGCTACAGTGCTATTGGTAAGGGCGCTAGCCTTGGTTTTAATCCTGAGACCGTGAGTCGCTGTGCGCAAATGCAGGAGTTTCGCATGGGTCGCTGCATATATGATCGTCAGACCCAACAGGGTTTGATTGCCCAGGTACTTGACGCGGTAGAAGTGCTGGCAGGTGATATTGAAGACGGTGTGGAGCGCGAGGTTTATCATCAACTATTCGAGCATTTAGAGAGTGATTTATTGCGCTTGGCCGCTATCCTCAAACACCCCTCTTTTGAAGAGGAGCAGGAGTGGCGTTTGGTTTCACCGGTAATATCTGACTACCGCCAGGCGGCGGTAAGCTTTCGCGAAGGACGAAGTATGCTCGTGCCGTATATGCGCTTTGCCCTAGTGGCAGAGGAACATGAGGCGGTCGCGCTCGATCATGTGTTCCTTGGCCCAACACCGAATATCAGTCTGTCGATGAACTCCATGAAAATGTGCCTAGCCAAACACAGTATTCGGCCGGCGCGTGGTATTGAATATTGTCAGATTCCCTACCGGCAAAACTAAGTTCTGCAGCGGAGCCTATTCTCCGCCGAGGATAAAGTCTGCGCAGCGCTCACCGATTAACACCGCTGTGGCGTTGGTGTTGCCCGAGATTAACGTCGGCATAATCGACGCATCGGCAACGCGTAAACCTTCTACACCATGCACTTTTAAACGGTCGTCGACCACCGCCATGTCGTCGTTGCCCATTTTGCAGGTGCCAACTGGGTGATACACCGATTCACCGGTATTGCGGATAAACTCAAGCAGTTCTTCGTCACTTTGCGTCGCGGGGCCTGGAATGAGTTCTTCCCGTCGGTGCTTGGCAAATACCGGTGCATCAAAAATGGTGCGGGTCTTGCGCACCGCGGCAATCATCTTCTGCTGATCTTCTTCTTCCGCTAAATAATTATGCAGCAATGCGGGAGCATCACGGGCGTCGTTGCTGCGAATATGCACCCAGCCGCGGCTTTTGGGACGCAAATAACACACCGTTGCCGTTGTCCCCGGTGTGGTGATCATTCGACCTTTTTCATCCTGGGTGCCGGCGGCGGGGGTGAAGTGGATTTGGGCGTCGGGACGGTCTAGTTCAGGATCAGTTTTGAAAAACACACCGACCTGAGACGCAGGATGAATCAACATGCCACTGCGTTTGAATATCAGTTTGGCAAAGGTTTTTATCATGGCCAGCGGTCGGCTTTCCTCGTAAAAGGTTTTTAAGCCAGCAACAGCACGCTGGGTGTTTACCGTCAGATGGTCTTGTAAATTTTCACCAACCCCAGGTAGTGGCACCGTAACCTTAATACTGCGCTGCTGTAATAATTCAGGGTCCCCAATACCGGACAGTTCTAATAATTGGGGCGAATTAATTGTGCCCCCGCACAGAATTATCTCGGCGCGACAGCGGGCAGTAATTTCTTTATTGTTTTGTAAATAGCGAACGGCAATTGCCTTATTGCCTTGAAACTCGATGCGGCTGGCTAGGGCATGGGTTTCAAGGTGTAAATTTGTGCGTTTTAAGATGGGTTTTAAATAGGTTTTTGCGGTGCTCTGTCTTAAGCCATTGCGAATATTAACTTGGAAATAGCCCGCACCTTCTTGCGTCGGACCGTTAAAATCGGTACTACGCGGAATTCCAGACTCCACTGCGGCCTGAATATACATCTCAGCCAAATCGTATTTGTCGCTAACATCGTCTACCCAGAGCTGCCCGTCACTGCCGTGGTAGTCGTCGTCACCATTGGCATTGTGTTCGCAGCGTTTGAAAATGGGCAACAAGTCATCGTAGCCCCAGCCGCGGTTGCCGAGTGCTGCCCAGTGGTCGTAATCCTCACGCTGTCCGCGAATATATACCATACCGTTTATTGAGCTAGAGCCGCCGAGTAACTTCCCGCGAGGCTGATCAATACAGCGTTGATTCATGTGGGGCTCAGCTTCGCTGCGATAACACCAGCTAAAATCCGGATTTTTCATGGTAAAGGCAAAACCGAGGGGGATATGTACCATCGGATGGCTATCTTTACCGCCGGCTTCCAGCAGCAGGACCTTGTGCTTGGGGTTTTCAGATAGGCGGTTAGCGAGTGCGCAACCTGCTGAACCTGCGCCTACAATGATGTAATCGTAATAGTTTGTAATGCTCATGGCGTTTGCACCTGTCATGCCCTTGCTTGCATCGCGTTTGTAAAAGTAGGCACGCGGAACAGAAGGGGAATTCGCTTTTATGCAGATACCATACTGATAAAGTTTCACGCATGTAAGTTATAATTTTGTAACCTTTTCTGGGTGCCAGTCATCGCACAGTTTGTCGTCCCAATTAAAGCGTTGTGCCAAACCGAAAAAATACTCATCTAGCGGCGCATTTACACATATTTCGGCGTCGCTTAGCGGGTGGGTAAAGCGCAGCTGAGCTGCATGCAGTAGCAGACGAGGACAGTTGAGCTGCTCAGCAAAGTAGCGGTTGTGGCGGCCGCGGCCGTGTTTGGCATCACCAATAATTGGGTGTGAAATGTGTTTGAAATGACGGCGCAATTGGTGGCGGCGACCGGTCTTGGGTTGGGCGAGCGCCAAGGAGTAGCGCGACTGCGGGTAGGTTTCGATTTGTGCATCCAGCTCATAGGTTGCTAAACATTGAAAGTCAGTGATGGCCTCTTGCGGGACTGCAGGCTTGCTACGGGCGATTCGTTTATCTGGTTCTTCAGTCAGCGCGTAGTCGATGTGGCCGGAGGTCGGGCAGTAACCGCGCAATACTGCTAGGTAGGATTTCGATATCTGATGTTGCTGGAATACCTGCCCAAGTTGACTGGCGACCTCGGGATTCAATGCAAAAAGCAACACACCGGAAGTTGGCTTGTCTAAACGATGTGCTGGGTAAACATACTGACCGATCTGATCCCTGAGTATTTGTATGGCAAAGCGGGTTTCATGGCGGTCGATGGGGCTGCGGTGAACCAGTAGACCGCAGGGCTTATTGACCGCGAGGATGTTTTCGTCGCGGTACAAAATGGGTAAGGTTTCGGGAGTGTTACTCATGTATCTACCTTCTGGGCTTAGATGAAGACTTTGTCATATTCACCTACATCGCTTGTTAGAGTTTTGCTGGGGGTGTTAGATTTCGGCCTAGTAGCAATCAGCTCAAAGTTTGTTCAATGAATTACTAGCTGATTTTGCGCCAGATTGACAACCATACTCAATTGGAGACGTTGCGTGTCAAAAAGATACCCGTGTAAACCAGTCGATATTACTTTTTTCGATACGGCACCATTTCGCTACGTAGCTGAAGTCGTGGTGAAAGCCAGTGCAGCTGATGTGTTTTCATCTTTCGAAAATGCAGATGATTGGCCGCGTTGGGCAATGCCAATTCAGAAAGTTGAATGGACCGCACCCCAGCCCTTTGGGATTGGTACAACACGCACAGTAAGCATGGTCGGCAATTTGATTGGCTGGGAAGAGTTTATCGCTTGGGAGCGGGGGCGGGAAATGGCATTTTGCTTTACTCATGCCAGCGAAGATAATATTGAATCTTTTGCAGAGCGCTACCAGGTTGAAGAGCTTGATGACAACAGCTGCCGGGTAAAATGGACAATGGCCATGAGGCCCAAGGGGTTCAGTCGATATTTTTTGCCGGTGTTTAGCCCAGTAATGCACGTGGGCGTTAAGCTAATGCTACGCAAATTTGCTAGATTAGTTGAAGGCCGCCATTGTTTTAGCGGCCGCGGCTAGAGCCTTTTTATCGCGGTAAAGGTTGCCAGTATTATTTGCTGGCAACGAGAGCAATTTCTGTTTTCAGCAACGATAAAATAGTATCTATGTCACTAGAATGAAGTTTGCCTTCCTTCAAATAACGAATTTCCCCGCTCGCATCCAGCAGTATCACCGCCACAGTGCCTTTTTGTAACTCCCATGCTTTTAGTCCACGGCTAGCGTCATCGGCGACCATGATAGCTTCGGGGTGAGCGCGTTTGTTTTTCTCCATTTCGCTGCCGACCAGACCTGCAGTTCCCCACATTGCGTCGTCGATGTTCACGACACTGATAGACTGGAAACTGCCGGGAGTGAAATTTTCTTGCTCTAGCCGTGTGCGTAGGGGGTCAATAATTTTGTCTGACGACATTCTAGCTGCAAGATGAAAAATTAATGCGGGAGTGCCGCGGCTGATTGTGCTGGTAGACCACGCTTTGTAGTCAACCTTAGATTTATTTAAGATCAGCTCGCCTTTGGTAGGAATATTGATGTCGGCCAGTGTGCCGCCAAGCTCAAGGGCATAGCCGTTAATGCTGCCGAAAAGCGCTAAACTTATTAAGTATTTTTTAAAACGCAGCATATGCTGTTCACCTGTGGTGTAGTGGATAGATTCAATTTTTGCCAAGAATAGCATAGCGATCACAAAAGAATGATGACGCTTAGTTCATAGTTTACCCCGCTGAGCTTAACCAACACTGAATAGCCGCTATTTGCTCAAATGTAGGAGTACAGTACGTTTGCTGGCAGCATGGCGGTGCTCCCACAGGTAAATACCCTGCCAGGTGCCCAATGCTAGCTGGCCATTGAGTACGGGGATGGCGAGAGAGCTGGCTGTTAGCGCCGCTTTGATATGGGCTGGCTATCGTCCGCACCCTCCATGGTGTGGGTGTACAGTGGGTCGTTTTCGGGCACCAGCCTATTAAGCCAGCGCTCTAGGTCAATTCTGGCGCTGTCGTCGTAATTCTCTTGAATGAGCAAGCTCGCCGAAGTGTGCTGAATAAACAGGGTACACAAGCCATCTTGGCCGGGAAGTAGGCTGGCAATGCTGTTGCTTATAGTGCTGGTGATGCTATGCAGGCCCTGGCCGCTAACAGCAATTACGAGGCGTTCCATCATGGCTAGTTATTCCCCATGTCATTGATTGGATTGTTTCTTGGCATTGCGCAGTATATCGGGATTGAGCTGATGCTTTTTAATCAGTTTATGAAAATCAGAGCGATTTCGGCCTGCTTGACGGGCTGCATCAGTAACATTGCCTTGGGTAGATATCAGCACTTGCTCTAAGTAGTCACGTTCAAACTGTTTACGGGCCTGCGCGAGGGAGGGTATTGCTTCAGTTTTTAGCTTTTCCTGAGGTAGTGCTGCTATGGTTTGGGCTTCACCAATAATCGCCGCAGGAGATAGCGCCGCCAATTGCTCAACAATATTGCTTAGCTGGCGTATATTGCCAGGCCAATCGTAGGACATTAATGCACACAGGGCTTCCGCTGAAAAGCGTTTTGGCGAGCTCCTTGTGCGCAGGGCAATACTTTGTAAAAAATGTTTAGCCAATAGCTGGATATCGGCGCGTCGCTCGCGTAACGGCGGTAGACTAAGAGATGCGACATTGAGGCGATAGTACAAATCCTCGCGGAAGCCACCGTCGCGAATGGCGTCTTCTAAATTTTTGTGCGTGGCCGACAACACGCGAACGTCAATGCCAATATCCTGCTGGCTACCCACAGGACGGATTTTTTGTTCTTGTAAAACCCTGAGTAATTTAACCTGCAGAGGCGCCGGCATATCGCCAATTTCATCTAAAAACACAGTGCCGCCGTCAGCGCTGGCGAATAACCCTTTGTTGTCGCGGCTGGCGCCAGTAAAGGCACCTTTGACGTGACCAAAGAGCTCTGACTCCAATAAGTCCGCGGGAATCGCGCTGCAGTTTATGGCGATGAATGGTTTGGATGCGCGGTTACTGGCCGCTTGAAGAGTGCTCGCCAACAGTTCTTTACCAGTGCCACTTTCACCGCGAATCATGATATTGATATCACTTCTAGCCAATAGCTTTGCTTGCTCCAATAACTGCTGCATTTTTGCGCTGCAGGTGATGATGTCGCTCTCAGTGTTCTGATTCGACGCGGGACCTGCACTTAAGTTAAGCGCCAGCTGGATACTATTTAGTAGCTCGTCCTTATCTACTGGTTTAGTTAGAAAACTGAATACGCCTTTTTGGGTCGCGCTCACAGCCTCTTTAATTGAGCCGTGGGCGGTAAGTACGATAACGGGCAGGCCGGGATACAAATGTTGAATCTTCTCAAAAAGCTCAATGCCGTTCATGCCATCCATTCGCAGGTCTGAGATAACTATGTTTACCAAATTTAACTGTAATTTTGCTAGCGCACTGTCGCCGCCGTCGGCACAAATAACGTCAAAATCGAGTGACTCTAAGCGCATTGATAGTAATTGCAGAACGCCTGGGTCATCGTCCACCAGTAAGATTTTTATATGTTGTTCAGTCATCATTGTTGGCCTCGTAACGACCGGCTGTTGTCGCTGTTCATTTGGGTTTCGATGTCACTGATGCCATCAATGGTGTTGCGCAACTTTGAGCGCAAGAAACGTTGTTCTTGCTGGGCGGCCATCAGCTGTTGGTTGCTGTCGTCGATAAGTGCGAGCAAGGCTCGGTCTGTTTCATTTAAATACTGAAGGTCAATCATTGTTATCAACACTTGGCTTTGAATGGCGTTTTTTGCTGGCGCGCATGTACTTAGTATTAGGCGCTGAAATACGCTGGAATTGTTTTTTTCTATGCGCAGTAGGGCGTCAATTTGCTCTCGTTCTGCCTCAGGCAATAAGCACCAAGCCTGACGTTTTGCGAGTAGTTGAGTTGTCCTGTCGGACGCTAGCGCGGGTTTTTTTGTGCTTCTATGGCATGCGGTATGTGCGGGTGCAGTGTCGGATTTCAGGTCAAAAGCCCCTTGTTTTGTGGATAATTGAGAGCAGGCGCTCACCAGCGTCATTAGGGAAATGAGTAAAGTTTTATTCATAGTGTGTGTTTTCATTGTTTTGGAAAGCAGAGTGTGAACTCTGCACCTTCATTTTTTTTAGACCGTAAACATAGCGTTGCTTTAGATTGCTCTACGCATGCTTTGACAATGGCAAGGCCAATGCCGCTACCCTTCAAAGCACCTTGCCGCTTTTTTTTACCTTGATAAAATGGTCGAAAAATAGCGTCCTGTTCGTCGGTATCAATGCCGGGGCCATCGTCGCTAAGTTGTAGCCACCAGTGACTAGTGGCTTCGCTTTCGCTCGCTATCCTATCACCCTGCTCATTGACAAAGCAGGCACCCCAATTAATATTAACTTCGCCATCCCTCTTGCAAAAGTGAATGGCATTCGATAATAAATTACTCAGAATCATGTCAATAAGTTCGGCATTTGCGGTAACCAGGTACGGATGATTTGGATGATTTATTTTAATGGTGGAGTTAGGCAGGAAGCTCTGATAGCGCGCGATTAATTTCTTACACAGCGCGTTTAAATCAAGGGTTACTTTATGGCTAGCGACCCCTTGCGAAACGGTATTAAAATTCAATAATTGTTGGATAAGCTCTTGTAAGTTCTCGGCCTGGCTTCGCAGTATTTCCAGTACGGCCATCTGCTGATTGTTGATTGCGCCGGGAATTTGATCCGCTAGCAAGGCTTGGGCGTCCATTATGGCAGCGAGCGGGCTTTTAAGTTCGTGGGTTATGTGTTGAGTGAACTGGGCCTTTTGCCGTTCACTACTAAGCAGTTGTAGCCGCATCCATTCGAGTTTATGACCTAGTTCTATTAAGTCAGATGGCCCGTCTATTTCAATTGTGCTCTCCCAATTGCGCTCGCCCAAGTGATTGATCGCGAGCGATAGCCTTCGTATTGATCGGGTAGCAATAATCGACCCAGCACCGAGCAGGAACAAACTGGCTGGTAGTGCTAATAGTCCGGTTATGAGCACTCGCCACAATACATGGCTTAATTCTTGGTCGGCGTTATTTAATTTATCCTGAATTGCCGCTCGCAGCTGCTGCTGCAGAACAAAGCTACTCTCCTTTAATGCAACGTATAGGCCCTCTAAGCGCTCTTGTTGAGCACTGTCATTGCCGCGCGACACGGTATAGATATCCCTGCCTATGGCGTCGATCTGCTTTAAGCGTTCGTTCGTTTTAAACGGTGGTAGTAGCATTGCTATGCTGTTGAGATTTTCCGCGAGCTGGAATTGTTTAATTTGCAAAATATCTAAAATACTTTGGTCTCGCAGTAATTGGTATTGCCGAGCCGAACGTTCAATCTCCTTGCGGAGATCTTGGATAGTGGTGCTAATCTGTGAGATTTGCGCCTGATCCATTACTAGCCGCTGCTGTACGCGCGCTTGTGTGTTCATTTCCCATGCCGCGTAAGTGACCGCAATGATCAATGGCAACATTGACAGTATCGTTGTGCTTATCCATTGCTGGGCAAGACTCGTTGTTTTGCGATTAAAAATAGGTATTTCCACATTTAGATGCCGAGTTTTTTACTTGTTGCGAAAAAAAGACTAGTTAAGTTACTGAAATAAATAAATAAAATATTAACTTTTGAAGTTGTGTTGCCAAATGCCTACGGTTTGACCTCGGTATTGTCTTCTTAGTTCGATGTTAATTTCTAAGTTGTTGTATTTAATGGAATAAATATTGTGGCACGACGGTTGCTATTGTTTAGATGACGCCGCAGTAAAGGGCTTTTAAGGAAAGGTTAGCATTGGCGTCATTGGTGAATTTAGTAAATCATGAATTATTACGATTACTTTTGAATTGGTAATAATTAAGGAGAAAACCATGAAGAAGATAGCAGCAGTTGTCGCAGGTTTAGCATTGAGTTCATTTAGTTTGGCAGATCCTATGGCGGGTGCTATTCAAGGTAGCGGCGCGGCGTCCGGTGGTGTGAATGGCGGCATACAGCAGGAAGCACAGCCTGGTAGTGATATGGGTTCGGTAGACCTCAAGGGCCAGGCTCAGGGTGAGCTGCAGGGTACGGATGAGGCGAGCGGTGCAATTTTTACAGCGCTTGATCAAAACCGTGATGGCGCACTGGATGAAAGTGAGGCGAAGTCAGAGCGTTCACTTAATCAATATTTCGCTGCGGTAGATACCAATGCAGATGGCGCGGTAAGTCGTGAGGAGTATTTGGGACGCTGGAAGGCGATTCAGGAGCATCAAGAAGAGGCTGAATAAATCAGCGAAGGCGGGCCATTGGCCCGCTTTGATAGGTCTCTAGTATTCTTTTTAACTCATAGAGGAAAACATTATGCGATCAGTATACTCACATAGTTTGGCACTACTTGCCGTCGTGGTTGGTGGTACATCATTGGCGTCGACAGCACTCGCTAACCCAAGTGCAGGGCCACACGCTTACATTGGCGCTAACTACGGTGGCTATAAGGATCGCGGTGGAGACTTCGATGAGGATGATGATTTTAAAGAGGCGATTATTGGCGCTCAAGTAAATTCATTTTTGAGCTTTGAAGCGAGTTATATCGACTTTGGCTCATTTGGCGGTGATGCTGGTAAAGCCGATGTGGATGGCTACGGTGTGGCCGTTGTCGGTCGTTTACCAGTATCTGAAAATATGGGCTTATACGCGAAAGCTGGTCAATTGTTTTGGGATGCCGATATTAAGTTTGCTGGCCTAAAACAAAGCTATGACGGCGATGAGCCTTTTTTCGGTGTAGGTGCCGATTTCAAGGTAACTGAACATTTTGTTGTGGCGCTTGAGTATGATCGCTACAAAGTTGATCTTGATGACTCCAGTTTTCCCGCTCCCGCGTCTAACTGGGAAGGCGATATAGATACCGTGAAGCTGGGTGGCCGATTCATGTTTTAAGGCTTAAGACTGACTTATTAAGCGGCTTGACTCAGTAAGTCGTCAGCATAGTTATACGCTACTACTTGGCGAAAAACTCGCTTGAAACCTTTTTCCTCAGCCAGTCGCGTATGTCCCCTCATAATCGCGGCTGGCCTTTTTTATAGAAGACTTTTGATTATTTCACTGTGGTGGCGGCATTTTTTCCCCGCAGTGTTTGCAATAAATGGCTTCTTTGTCATGGCCAAATTTTGCGCAGCTAGCACACTGGCGATTGGTAATCATGCGCTGGCTTTCTTGAATTAACTCAGCGCTGAGAATACCCGTGGGAATAGCGATGATCGCGTAGCTTGTGATCATGGCCATTGCGGCTACTAACTGGCCCAGCGGGGTGTGTGGTGCTATATCGCCATAACCAACAGTGGTGACGGTCACAATCGCCCAGTACATGCTGCGGGGCAAGCTGGTGAAACCATTTTCTGGGCCTTCGATGAGATACATTAAGGCGCCAAAGACGACGATTAAGGTGAGTACAGAGACCAGAAAAACAGATATTTTACGGCGCGATGACACCAGCGAGCGCAGCAGCACATTGGCTTCGCTCATATAGTGAAAGAGCTTAAATACTCTAAATACGCGCAATACCCTAAATACACGAATAACGAGTAAGTGCTGGGCGCCGGGGATGAACAGCGAGAGGTAGGTGGGCAGTGTGGCCAACAAATCAATCAAGCCGTAAAAGCTAAATATATAGGCGCGACGGTTGGGTGAGCAGTAGATTCGCGCACCATATTCAATGGTGAATAGCACGGTAAACAACACTTCTAATGCGAATAAAATGTCGCCGTAATACTGGTGAATAGATGCCACCGAATCAGCAAATAGGGCGGCAACACTGCTCAGTATAATGACGATTAAAAAAATGTCGAAGTTGCGTCCCGGGCCTGGTTCGGTGCCAAAAATAATTTCATGAAGCTTGGCTTTAAAATTGGCATCGCTCATGGTGCATTATTCCTCTTCGGCCAAGGCGGCAATCATCTGCTCGCACAATAGCGCGAGGTCCGCATCACTAATAATATAGGGAGGCATGGTGTAAACCAGCTTGCCAAAGGGGCGAATCCAAATACCCTTTGCGATAAAGCGTGCTTGCAGGCTGGCCATGTTTACTGCAGTCTTCATTTCAATCACGCCAATGGCGCCAAGGCAACGCACGTTGGCAACACTGTCTAGTTCGGTAGCGGACCCGAGACCGCTATTTAGGCCAGCTTCAATCCGTTTGATGTTGCTTTGCCAGTCGCTTGCCAATAATAGGTCAATGCTGGCATTGGCAATGCTGCAGGCTAAAGGGTTGCCCATAAAAGTTGGTCCGTGCATAAAGACCCCAGCCTCGCCTTCGCAAATTCCCTGCGATATTTTCTCACTGCACAGCGTCGCGGCGAGTGATAAGTAACCGCCAGTAAGGGCTTTGCCAACGCACATAATGTCGGGGCTGATGTCGGCGTGTTCACAGGCAAAGAGCTTGCCGCTGCGGCCAAAACCCGTGGCGATTTCATCGTGAATGAGTAGCACATTGTAGTCGTCGCAGAGCTGGCGCAATTGGCGTAAATAGTCGCCAGAGTAAAAACGCATTCCGCCAGCACCTTGCACCACCGGCTCAACAATAACAGCGGCCAATTCCTGATGATGCGCTTGTAGCAGTGCTGTTATGTCGGCCATGTCAGCCTTGCTTGCCGCTTCACCAAAGGCGGTTTGTGGCGCCTCGGCAAATAGATGCTGAGGCAAAACCTTATTAAATAGATGATGCATGCCAGTAACCGGGTCGCAGGTGGCCATCGCGCCAAAGGTGTCGCCATGGTAGCCATTGCGCAGTGCCAGCAAGCGGGTTTTGTTAGGCTGGCCAATGGAATGCCAATATTGCAGGGCCATTTTTATGGCAACCTCAACGGCAACGGAGCCGGAGTCTGAGATAAATACACGGGTCAAGGGTGCAGGGGTTATGTCTACTAGACGCTTACCGAGACTGGCAGCGGCCGGGTGCGTGAGCCCACCAAACATAACATGCGACATATCATCTAGCTGCGCCTTGGCTGCAGTGTTTAAGCTCGGATGATTATAGCCGTGTATTGCTGACCACCAAGACGACATGCCATCGATAAGTTCACGGCCATCAGCTAGAGTCAGCCTAACACCTTTGGCTGAAACCACGGGAATCATTGCTGGCGGATTCAGGACCGAAGCATAGGGGTGCCAAATATGGTCTTTGTCCCACTGTAGCCACTGTTCGGTGCTCGCGTTTTGGTAGTCTGTAAACATACTTGTCTCCGTGTTAAGGCGGCTTTATTTTAGGGCTTATAGGGACATAACACGAATTATCATTGCCATAGTGGTAATGGCGTTATGCTAATACGATGTGAATGCGCAATATCTAGGCTAAGCAAGGAGCAACTGTGAAAAATTTTCGGCTTGAACGCGACAGTATGGGCGAAGTGAGTGTGCCGGTCTCGGCGAAATACGGTGCGCAAACCCAGCGCGCCATCGACAATTTCGGGCTAAGTGGCTTAAAGATGCCCGCTCAGTTTATTTCGGCGGTTGTACGTATTAAGCGTTGCGCGGCCATTGTGAATAGGGAAGAGGAGTTGCTCGCAGAAGATGTTTTTCAAGCAATTGTAGGTGCCGCAGATGCGGTATTGGCCGGCGACTATGGGGGGCAATTCCCAGTTGACGTATTTCAAACGGGTTCTGGCACGAGTAGCAATATGAATGTGAATGAGGTTTTAGCGAATCTCGCCAGTGAAGGTAGTGGCCTCAAAGTAAGCCCAAACGATCACGTTAATATGAGCCAGAGCAGTAACGACGTTATTCCCTCTGCGATTCATCTAAGTGCGGCGCTAGCCTTGCAGGATCAGCTATTACCCGCATTAGAACGCTTAGAGCGGGTGCTAGACCGTAAGGCCAGTGAGTTTGATAGCATCATTAAAACCGGCCGTACCCACCTTATGGATGCCATGCCGATCAAACTCTCGCAAGAAATTTTGGCCTGGGCGGAGCAAATCCACAAGGCCCGCAAGCGCCTGTTAGATACCCAAAGCCAGCTTTGTTATTTGGCGCAGGGTGCAACGGCAGTGGGTACCGGCATAAACGCCCCAGATTTATTTGCCGAGAAATTTTGCGCGGCCATTAGCATCGACACTGGTTTACACTTTAAACCCAATGACTCGCTGTTTGAGGCGCTTTCAAGCCAAGATACCGCGGTGGCTGCTTCAGGGCAGCTAAAGGCATTAGCCGTGGCGCTGATGAAAATTAGCAACGATTTACGTTGGATGAATAGTGGCCCGCTCGCGGGTTTGGGTGAAATTCGTCTGCCAGCGCTACAGCCAGGTAGCAGCATTATGCCTGGCAAAGTAAACCCAGTGATTCCCGAAGCTGTGGCCATGGCCGCGGCGCACGTTATCGGCAACGATACCTGTATTACGGTGGCGGGGCAGTCGGGTAATTTTCAATTGAATGTAATGCTGCCGGTCATTGCCTATAATCTGCTGCAAAGTATCGAACTCCTGAGTAATGCCTGTATCGCGCTGGCCGATAAAACGATTGCTGAATTTACAATAGACGAAGCCGTAATGGCCGAGAGCCTTGCCCGCAATCCAATACTGGTCACCGCCTTGAATCCGGTTATTGGATATCTAGCCGCAGCGGAAATAGCAAAAAAAGCCTACGCAGAGCAACGGCCAGTATTGGATGTGGCGGAGGAAATGACGGAATTAAGTCGCGAGGAATTAGCGGTGTTGTTAGATCCTGTGAACTTGGTTTAAATGATTTATTTAGCAAATTCGGTAGGCGTCGAGCATGCTGGCCATATCATCAGCAAGTGCTATTAACTGATCGTTGGGTACGCTGCGCTCGGCAAATGCCCGCAAACCTATGATCTGTGTTTGTAATAAGCGCGCCAATCGAGGGCAGTCAACATCTGCACGCAATTCACCCTGTGCCTTAGCCTTATGAAGCACTTCGCAAAGCCGGCTCTCGACCTTAGCGAGTATCCCGTCTACCTGAGACCGTAGTTCAGCATCTTCGGCATTAACTTCAAGCAGTGTTTTAATCAGCATGCAAGCCTGGGCAGGCGCTTGCGCATCGCCACTGCAGGGCAGGGCGAATGAACGTAGATAGCGTTGTAAACCCTCTACCACACTCTCAGCGTCTTCTATTTGCTCAAAGTCACTACCGGCACGGGCCGCATACGTATTTAATGCCTCGGCAAACAAGCCGCTTTTGCTGCCAAAGGTTGCGTAGAGGCTGCCAGGGCGCATGTCTAGTGCTCGCTCAATATGCTTCATTGAGGTGGCGTAATAACCTCGTGACCAGAACAGCTCAACAGCACTATCCAGTGCAACTCGTCGATCAAAGCTAGCAGTGCGGGCCATTGTAATATCTCTAGGGAGGGGCCTAAGTAGTGTCGGCCGGATTTAAATTTGAGTGATCGCTCAATTTTAGCTTGACCACTGTCCATTATGCAATATAAGATCTAGCCCATATTTGAGTGATCATTCAAAAAAAGGAGACGATTAATGAGTACTTTTACCCTACACGACATTAGCAGCGCACCAGAGGCAGCCAAACCATTATTGGAAGGCTCGCAGAAATCCTTTGGTATGATTCCCGGCTTGCATGCAGTTATGGCTGAAGCGCCGGGTTTACTTGAGGGTTACCAAGTTTTACATAGCTTGTTTGTTAACAGCAGCTTAGACGCCGATGAGAAGACAGTAGTTTGGCAAGCTATCAACGTCGAGCACGCCTGCCATTACTGTGTTCCAGCCCATACCGGTATTGCGAAATCTATGAAAGTTTCCGATGAAATCAGTAATGCCTTGCGGGACGAGACGCCGTTGCCAAACGCGAAACTTGAGGCTTTACGTGACTTTACATTGGCAATGCTTCGTCAGCGCGGTGCGCTCGAAGAAAAACAAGTACAAGATTTTTACACTGCCGGCTATACCCAGCAAAATGTACTGGAAGTGATATTGGGGCTAAGCCAGAAAGTCATGAGTAATTACACCAATCATGTCGCCCAAACGCCGGTGGATAAAGCGTTCAAACAGTTTGCGTGGGAAAAGAAGTAATTTCCAGTTAGCACCAAGCGACCTCAAATAAGGTAATGATGAATTCTTAGCCTGGCGCCAGGAACTCATCATTGCGTTTTCCTATGAGGTAATATAAGTCACGAGCGTTCATCTATTGAGCATTTCTAATGCATGATCAAATTCCAAAGCAAAGTCATATAACAGTGGTTGAGCCCGCAAAATACAATTCCCTAAACCGACCCCGCGAGGCCGAAACTTTGTTAATGGCGTGTCTTTTCGGCGCCGTGATGGGATTTGTATTTATCGGCATTCAGCCACTGTTTGGAATGGATACATTAACTAGCAGGCATGCGGCCGCGTATCAGCAACTTGGTGGCTGGGGAAGTGCTGCAGCCATCAGTATTGCGTGGGCTGCTCACATAGCGGTTTCGGTTTGCTACGGATTGCTCTGTGGCCTTGTTGTATTACGCACCGCCCGACTGGACGTCGTGTTATTTGCTACTATTGTCCTTGCATGGCTGACAACCATTGTCGCGCCGCCTGCAAATGTAATTATCGTGCAGTTTGTTTCTTCGCGGGAGATTCAGCTTAGCCAATTACCCGATTTTAACTTCAGCGTGGATGTTAAGTTTGTGCTGCATCTCGTGTTCTTTGCAGTCATCAGTGTCGCTTTGTTTCGTTACATGAAAAAGACATAAGCACTGGCCTTTAATCCACGCCGTCTTTGTGGGCTTTCCATGCTACCGGCGTTGCTAATCCGTGTTTTAACGGCTGTTGTATTTAATTTTAAGGAGACAATTATGACCAGTATTTCAAGCACGCTGCGAATAGATATCGTATCTGACGTGGTTTGCCCGTGGTGCGTCATTGGCTACCGACAGCTGGCTGCCGCGCTGGAGGCAAGCGCCACGCCCTACGAAATTTATTGGCATCCCTTTGAACTGAATCCAAACATGCCGGCAGAGGGTCAAAATCTCCGAGAGCATGTTGCAGAAAAATACGGCACAACAAAACAGCAATCGGAAGACAGCCGACGCCAAATGAGCAAGATTGCTGAAGAAGTCGGATTTGAATTTCACTTTACCGACGATATGCGAATGCACAACACCTTTAATGTGCATCAGCTATTACATTGGGCCGACCAGTACGGTCGTGCGCACGACTTGAAACAAGCGCTTTTTGCTGCTCACTTCACCGATGGCCGTAATTTGTCGGACGATAACGTTCTAGCGGATATTGTTGCGGAAATTGGCATCGATCGCAGCGAGGCTTTCGCTGTACTGAAGGATCAGCGCTTTGCCAATGATGTGCGAACAGCTCAGAAATTTTGGTTAGACCAAGGTATTCAAGGCGTACCCGCGGTGGTGTTCAACCGTCGCCATCTTGTGACCGGTGCACAAGGCATTGAGAACTACGAGCGCATCCTGACGGAGTTAACAGAGGAGAGTAGCTAAGTCATGTCAGATACACACAATTATCAACCACCGAAAATTTGGACCTGGGACGAGGAAAATGGCGGCGAATGGGCTAAGGTAAATCGTCCTATTGCTGGCGCAACGCATAAGGCGGCATTACCGCGCGGTCGGCATCCTTTGCAGCTCTATTCGCTTGGCACGCCCAACGGCCAGAAAGTGACTATCATGTTCGAGGAACTTCTCGCTAAGGGTGAGGCAGGAGCAGAGTATGACGCCCACTTAATTCAGATTAGCGAGGGCGATCAGTTTTCGTCGGGTTTCGTTGACGTGAACCCAAACTCGAAAATCCCCGCGCTTTTTGACACGGAAACGGGTAGTCGCATTTTTGAAAGCGGCGCGATACTTCTTTACCTAGCGGAAAAATTTGGACAATTTCTGCCCGGCGGCGCTGCTGCTCGCACCGAAGTTCTCAATTGGCTTTTTTGGCTGCAAGGCGCCGCGCCCTATTTAGGCGGCGGGTTCGGTCACTTCTATGCGTATGCGCCGGAGAAATTCGAATACCCGATTAATCGCTTTACGATGGAAGTAAAGCGGCAAATGGATGTGCTTGACCGGGAATTATCCGAACATCGTTATTTAGGGGGTGACGAATACACTATCGCTGATATCGCAACATGGCCTTGGTACGGCAACTTAGTATTGGGTCAGGCCTACGAGGCAGGCGAGTTTTTAGACGTTGGCAGCTATAAAAATTTGCGGCGCTGGGCTGAAGAGATCCTTGCACGACCCGCTGTGCAACGTGGCCGCAGAGTAAATCGTACATGGGGTGAGCCGTCTGAACAGTTGCGCGAGCGACATGAGGCGTCGGACTTCGAACACTTGCCAGCATGAATTTACTAAGTATTGATCGAGTATGACTTCAATTCCAGTGTTTGCTTAAAATCCCTTAGTAAGACTGCTGTATAGATGAATCGCTAACACGGTAAAACACCACCGCGATTTACCTAAGGACAAAATACCTTGCTTGCTGCGCTGCAGTCGGCAAGGGGCACTGTTCATAGCGGCCAAATAATCGATAGCGATTGCGGGCAATAAGATCGTAGAGAGCATCGCGAACCGGGCGGGGAATCACCGAAAATATTCGTAGTGGCCGCCAGGGCCATGGCAGTTTTTTGATGATGTGCAGTACGGCATCACTTTTATCAAATACCTGCCCATCGGCAAAATAATAGACGGATTCAATCTCACGGTTTGGTAGGCCGTAGTGCTCAAATAGTGCGTGGCCAACAGGCGACTGCACTGTCGCGAGTTTAATGCCTTGGCTGCTGTCAAAGCGAATGATGAAACGACTCCAGAAGTGGCAAAATTTGCACACGCCGTCGAATACCACGAGCTTGTCGTCGGGCACTAAAAAGCGCGGCGGAACTGTCATTCTATTGTCGCTCATGCGGCGCTGCTATCGCGTTTCAAAATCCTTCTCTTACCAAAACTTAATTCAGCAGGGGTGTTAGTGCTGGCAGTACCTTCTGTACTATCAGGACTTGGGCATCGGCATTAGGATGTATGCCATCGCTTTGCATCAGGCTGCTATTGGTGGCGATATCGTCGAGGAAAAAATCAACCCATGGCAGATCGTTGGTCTCGGCAATTTTTTTGTAGCTATCGGCAAATGCTTCGGTATAGCGTTTGCCATAGTTCGGTGGGATTTTCATGCCGAGGATCAGGGGTTGGGCGCCGGCATCAATACTTAAATTGATCAATGCTTGCAGGTTTTTACGTAAGTTAATCACCGGGTAGCCGCGCAGGCCATCGTTGCCCCCGAGTTCAATGATGACAATATTTGGTTGATGTTCCGTGAGTAGCGTGGGCAGGCGATTTAAACCACCAGCACTGGTTTCACCGCTAACGCTGGCATTTATCACCGTGTAGTCTGGTGGAATATGTTCGCTAAGCAATGTTACCCAGCCGAGTGCAGGGTCAAAGCCATAGCCGGCGCTAATGCTGTCGCCAAGCACGAGTATGTTTGCTGTCTGTTTGGCGGTGCCGGCGTGGGACAAAGACGTAAGAACAGCCAGAATAAAGCTCAATACCAGTAACAATCGACCGCAGTGATTCGCGCGGGAATTAAATGTAAATACAGGTTTCAACATGATTCGAGTACAAAATCTCTGTAAAACGGTCACCAGCGGTGCCCAGGAACTAGCCATATTGCGAGGGATTAACCTCGAAATCAAGGCGGGGGAGAGTGCGGCGATTATTGGGGTGTCTGGGGCGGGGAAGTCGACCTTATTGGGATTGTTGGCGGGTTTAGACAACGCCAGTAGTGGCGCCATTTTTCTGCACGGCCAAAATATCAGTGTCATGACCGAAGATCAGCGCGCCAGTTTGAGGGCGAAACATGTCGGCTTTGTATTTCAGTCCTTTCAATTGTTGCCGGGTTTAACGGCGCTAGAAAACGTGATGTTGCCGCTTGAGCTTAGCGGTCGCACGGGGGCTGCGGCAAAAGCAAAAACCTTTTTAGACAAGGTTGGCTTGGCCGAGCGCGGCCATCATTACCCTCGGCAGTTGTCCGGCGGGGAGCAGCAGCGGGTTGCACTGGCGCGGGCGTTTGCGGTGGAGCCAGATATTCTGTTTGCCGATGAGCCCACCGGAAATTTAGACGAGCAAACCGGGCAGCGGATTATTGAGTTATTGTTTGAGCTTAATAGTGAGAGTGATACCACCTTGGTGCTTGTGACCCATGAATTGCCGCTTGCGCGCCGCTGTGAACGGCAATTTGTAATGCACGACGGGGTATTGAGTGAAACCTCTCATGACGAGGACGCCGCGCCTGCGGGGCATTCAGAGCAGGGCGCGCTATGACTGGGGTGTTTGCGGCATTACGAAATCTTAGCCGCGCATGGCGAGGCGGCGAGCTGGGCTTGTTGGGCTTTTCACTCTGTTTAGCGGTAGTGATTGTCACCGGTATTGCGGGTTTTTCTGAGCGGCTAAGTGGGGCGATGACGCAGCAAAGTCATCATTTTTTGGCGGCGGACCGGGTACTGAAAGCGCCGCGGAGTGTTCCTGAAAGTTGGTTGATAGCGGCGCAGGAACAGGGCCTGAGAACCGCAAGCGTGGTGAGTTTTCGGTCAATGATCGCTGCGGGTGATGAGATGCAGATCGCCTCAATTCGCGGGGTATCTGATGCCTATCCTTTGATTGGCGAGCTCGGGGTGAGCGATACGCCTTTTGGTGAGGCGCAGCTGGTTAATCGCGGCCCGGTAGCCGGTGAAATTTGGCTGGACTCGCGCTTAATGGCACTGCTGAATTTGAACATTGGTGATATTGCCGCGCTAGGCGAAGCGCAGTTTACCGTCGGCCGGGCCTTGATCAGCGAGCCAGATCGCGGCGGGATGAATGAAATGTTAGCGCCACGAGCGTTGATCAATATCAGTGATTTAGCCGCAACTGAGGTGGTGCAACCGGGTAGCTTGGTTCGCTACCGATATTTGTTTGCCGCGAGTGAGGCGCAGCTCGACAACTACGCGGCGTGGCTCACGCCCCAGCTAAATGCGGGGCAGCGCTGGGAAGACCTCCGTGATGGTCAGCCGGCGCTGGCCAAAACCCTGAAGCGGGCTGAGGGTTATTTATTATTGGCTGCCAGCCTAGGCGTCGCCCTCGCAGGTGCGGCAATTGCCTTGGCGGCGCGACGTTATGGTGAACGCAATACCGACAATGTGGCGGTAATGAAGGCTTTGGGCGCGCGTCGTCGACAAATTTTGTATCGCTATGTTACGCAGTTGGCCTTGCTTTGCTTTGGCGCGATTTTATTGGGCGGCGTGTTTGGCTATGCCTTACAGGAAATTTTATTCAGTAGCTTGCAGGGCTTAATCGATATTGAAATACCCGCGCCGAGTTGGCGGCCGTTTATGGTGGGCGCGATTACCGCGTTCGTCTCGGCTGGGGTTTTTGCCCTGCCGCCGCTGTGGAGTTTGAGCAAAGTGGCGCCGTTGCGGGTCTTGCGTAGGGATCTTGCTGATAATAGCGACGCCTTGCTGGGGAGTGGTTTGATCGGTATTTTTGGTGTTGGTCTGTTGATGTGGTGGTATAGCAACGACATTTTTCTTAGCGGTGCTTTATTAATCGCCAGTATTAGTTTGAGTTTGTTAGCGGCAGCGTTGGTATTGGGTTTAATTTCATTGGCCCGCCGCGCGACTGCCAGCCGGACTCAAGGGGCATTACGTTTAGCCATAGCCGCTATTTTTCGCCGTCGCTATGCCAATGCCTTTCAGGTGGCGAGTTTTGCGCTGGCCCTTATGGCGCTAAGTAGTTTGGGTGTGCTGCGTTCTACTTTATTGGCTGACTGGCAAATGCAGTTGGCGGAGGGCTCGCCGAATCATTTCCTGATTAATATTCAGCCAAATGAGATTGCACCACTGGAGCAATTTTTTCAGCGTCATCAGCTCAGCAATGCCGGCTTGTACCCGATGGTGCGTGGCCGACTTACGCATATAGATCAGCAGATGCTTAAGGATATTGAGGGCATCGATGCCGAGCGCGGCAATGTGAATAGGGAAATGAATCTTAGTTGGGCAAGTGATTTACCCGCAGATAATCACCTTGAAGCAGGAGCGTGGTGGCCAGAGGCAAATTTAACTGACGCGAGCAATATCGCTGTTTCAATCGAGCAAGACCTCGCCGAGCAATTACATGTTCAAGTCGGAAGCGTGTTGAACTTTGATGTTGGCGGGCAGCCCTTGCAAGCTGAAGTCAGCAGTATTCGCAGCCTAGATTGGAGCAGTATGCGGCCCAATTTCTATTTTATGTTTCCGCCGAATAGCTTGGAAAATTACGCCGGAAGTTATATCACCAGTTTCTATTTGGCCGAGGCCGATAAGCGTTTACTAACTGATTTGTTGCGAGCCTTTCCTACCGTGACCTTAATTGAAATCGACGCGGTGATTAAGCAAATGAACACGGTTGTATCGCAGGTAAGTGCGGCTATTGGCTTGGTGTTGCTCTTGGTGGTGATTTGCGCGCTGCTTGTGAGTGTTGCCAATGTGCAGGCAAGTTTGGACAGCCGTCTGCAAGAAAATGCCATATTGCGCACGCTGGGTGCTAGTCGCAAGCTAATAGCCAGTGGTTTGCTGCTGGAGTTCGCTGCAGTGGGCTTGCTCGCGGGGCTGCTGGCCGCTTTGGGCAGCAATATAGCGTTGTACGGCGTGCAGCGTTGGGTTTTGGATATGGATGCGGTTTGGCATTCAGAGGTGTTTATTGTGGTGCCGCTGCTCGGTGTGGTGACGATGGCGGCAACGGGGTGGTTTTACTGTCGAACAGTACTCACCACGCCGCCGCTCTTGGTATTGGGTCGCTTGTAGTTCACAAACTCGGGCAATTTACTCGGCGCTGGTTGGCGCTGGGGTGCCGGCTGTTGGTAGTTTTGAAATGTCGCTGGGGTCAGTGCAAAGGCCGGCGATCATCATGCGCAGTGATTTTTCCGCTTGCAGATCAAGGTCGCGGTGATAACCATAGGTATCGCCGTGATCCAGCATTAGGGTCGCAACGCCGTGTACCGCCGCCCAGACTGTGTGGGCCATTGAAGCAACATCGTCGAGTTGGCGGATTACATCTGTTTTAAAGCCGCGCTCTACACCGGAGCGAACTTTGTAAATGGCTTCGCGACCAGCGGCAAACAGCTCTGGGTAGTCGTTGCGGGGCTGCAATACCGGGCCAAACATCAGGTGGAACATTTCGGTGTGAAGTTTAGCGAATTGCACATACGCTAAACCGAACATTAATAAGCTTAGGTCGGCACGAGGCTCATTTTCACTGGCTTCGCAGACAATAAAAAAGCGTCGAAAGCCTTCGGTGGCCAAAGCGGCGAGTAAGGCATTTTTGTCTTTGAAATGACGGTAGGGCGCTGTTTGTGAAACGCCGATTTCTCGGGCGAGGGCACGTAGGCTCAACTCACCGATGCCGCCGGTAATGAGGTGTTTTTCGGCCAGCGTCATCAACTCTTGGCGTAAATTGCCATGGTGATAACTCGTGCTAGTCGTTGTGTTGGAATCTGTAGTCATATTTATTTCGCCCGTCATTCTCTGGCAATGTTGACAGCGATTATATCTGATGTCATGTGTTTTTTCGGTTTTCTTGGCTAAGTGCCTGCGGCGTTTTATACAAAGCAAATTTTAGGCCGACAATTTTTGCGGGTATTCTAACGAATTATTATCCAGCCGTCTTGGCTGTTTCCGGGCTTTGCTGAAGCACATAGGCGGGCGGTGTTTTCTCGGAGATAATACCTGCTTAGTACCTTTTGTTAGTCGTGTTATAGGGCAGTGGGAATTGAGTATGGATTTACAAATTGACGACAAAGTGTTTTTGGTGGCGGGGGCTAGCAAGGGCTTGGGCTTGGCGATTGCCGAACAATTGTCTCTAAATGGTGCGCGGGTGGCGATTGCCAGTCGGGATACAGCCGCAATTGCCGCGGCCGCCGGAGCCTTGACCGCGCGCAGCGGTAAGGAGGTGCGAGCTTACACCATGGATGCCAGCGACAAGCTGAGTATTCAACAGTGGGTGGCGAATGCACATGCTGATTTTGGCCGCATAGATGGTCTAGTGGTGAATGCGGGAGGCCCGCCCCCCGGGCAGTTTGACGTATTTAGCGACGAAGATTGGCTGGCGGCATTCAATTTAACGCTAATGAGCGCGGTGCGTATGGTGCGTGAAACCCTGCCCCATTTACGCAGTGCCGGCGGCGGGGCGATTTTGACGCTGACCTCATCGTCGGTAAAGGAGCCAATTGATTTTTTGCTGCTTTCGAATGTGATGCGCTCGGGCGTGACTAGCTTGGCTAAGAGCTTGTCTAAGCAATTGGCCGCAGAAAATATTCGGGTCAATAATCTCATCCCGGGTTTGATTGCCACTGACCGGATGCAGAATTTGGATACGGCCCAAGCGAAGGCAAAGGGCATTAGCATTAGTGATCAGCGCAGCCTCAATGAACAGAGTATTCCGTTTGGCCGTTATGGTGAACCGATGGAGTTTGGTAAAGCCGGCGCTTTTTTACTGTCGCCGGCGGCAAGCTATATTACCGGTGCAACCTTGGTGGTAGACGGCGGCACCATGAAGACGGTTTGGTAAGCTCAGTTTGTCAGTCTTTGCCATGTTCCACTCGGTAGAGCAGGTCAATGCTTTGCGTTTCGCCGGACTGGGCTTTTAAACCCAGCGATTTACTCAAGGTATAGTCGAGCTGAATACTGCCGGCCGGGGTGAACAAGTTTTGAACGTAGCTAATAAAGATATCTGGTGTTAAATATTTGCCAACCACCAGTGAACTCTCTTCATAGCTGTCGCCGCCCTGTAAATTTAATACATCCATGCCGAAGGTGTTCTGCAGCGTATTTGTGATGCCCTTGCTTTGCGATATTCCCAGTGAAGTGGCGGCATTCATAACCTGATTGGCGTCGGACTGGCTCATTGCACCCGGTACTTTGCCGGTGATTAACATCGAGATCACGTCGGTGGGAGGCATGACGGGGTCGGAGAATAGATCGCTGCGAATATCCTGGGCGAAACCGCCAATATTAATGCCCACTTGGTAAGTTTCAACTTCGCGCACGGCGGTAATATTTAAGCCCGGATTGTCGACGGGTCCTTGGAATAAAAGCAGGCCGCGCTGAATACTCAGCTCTTGCCCATAGGCTTTGTAAATACCATCGTAAAGCGAAAGACTGCCAAAGGCTTGTACCGACGATTGCGGCTTTTGAACTATTCGTAGCTTGCCGCCAAGGCGGGTGTTTAATCCATAGCCGCCGAACTGGAAGCTGTCATTCAGTGTTATGGTGATTTGGGTGTCTATTTCTCGTTTGTTAGTCGCCGCTACTGGACTTTTACTGCTAATAATAACTTCGTCTGCGGACACGGAACTTGCCTGAGTGGGCAGGGACTTTAGGGTAAATTTACCCTGTGGAATCGTTAGGCTACCGCGTATTTTAAGCAATTCGGCGGCGAGGCTAATCGTGATGTCTGGTGAAATAAGCACATTTGCGTCGGGAAGGTCGACTGCGGTGAAATTTTCTCCGCTAATCATAATATCGCCAATTGGCCCCGTGTTGGGCTTAAAAACACCTTGACCATTTAAGGTGATACGGCCGGTGCCAGAGCTGATGCCTGCGTCGAGCTGCCAGTCGCCAGCGTTGGCCAAGTTCAAGTTTGCACTGCCAGAGTTTAGTGCAAGACCGATAGCGGGCAATTGCATATGGAGGTCGTTTAAATCGACAGCGCCAAGAAGGGTCGGCGTAGAGATAGTGCCGGTAATGGCAAGCGCCGCATTCAGGTTGCCGTCGAGTTTTTCGAGTTCAGGGAAAAAACCGCCAAGCCACAGTAAATTATCAAATTTACTGTCTACTGAACCGGTAATGACACTTGCCGGATCAAGGCCGCTGGTATTTAAGCTGCCAGTCATACTGCCGACGTCGGCAATAGTGAATTGCATTTCACTATTCACTTGACCGTTTTTGAGTTTTGCACTGGCGCTTAAGCTGGCTTGGTGCTCCAGCGCGTCTTCGTCAGCACCCGCCTGGTAGCGGATGACAATGGGCGCAGCTTGCAGTGAAAACTCGCCGCTCAGCTGGTCGAGGCTGCCCTCGACATTGAATTCGCTGTCGACATTACCTTGTATGGATGAGCCTGGTGGCAGCCCCGTGCTAAGGCGATCGAGTGACAGCGCGTGAATATAGCCCTTAAGCGCAAGGGTTTTGTTCTGCATGGCAAAAGCACTACATAGGCTGGCCGGTGAGTCGCCTTGTTCCTGTATTAAACAGAGATTGCCGAGCTTGACGTTATTTCCCGAGATTGATAGCGCACTTTGCTTGGTGGTTTGCCATGGGCCTAATTGCGGATGATTGAGCGCAATGCGCTGAACATGACCTTGCCACGTCATAGGATTGGCTGTGGTTTTAGCTGATTTTGCGCTACTGCCCAGACCTCCAGTCAGATTTAAATCAAGCTGCTGATCGTGATCAGCTAAAGCGAGGTTAAGGGTATGGTTTGTTAATGTGCCGCTGCCTTGCAGTTTAATACTTGCCTTAGATAAAGGTCCCGCACTGAGGTTTGTGGCGTTGAGGTTAAGCGCTACGCTTTGACCCTTGTTTAGGCTGATGTCGAGGTCGGCCGCTTCGAGGGTGTAGCCCTGATATTGGAGTTCACGAGCGTTTAACGTGGTCTTGATCTCCGGTGTGTTGGCGTTGGCTGCCGTTGGCCTTAGGATGCTTGATAAGGGGCCACCGTGTAAGCTGCCCTCACTATAAAGTGCGCCACTGAGCGCAGGCAAAATTTGCTGGAGATCGCGGGCATCTATTTGCCAGCGCAAGGCGCTGGTGTCGGCCAACGTGCCATCTAGCTGCACGTGGTTGTCGCCTAGCAGCAGCTTGATTTGATTAAATGCTTGGCCGCGTTCGTTCAACGCAATAGTGCCTTTACCTTGTACTGGCTTAGCTAAAAATTCACCACTGAGACTGACGATTTCTACATTCGCTTGATACTGATCACCTTGCCACTGGCCGCTGCTATTTAGCTTAGCCGATACCCGCGCTGGCCATTCGGGCAACAAGCGGCTGCTGTCGATATCGCTCGCGTCTAGCGCGAGCTGCCAGCTCAGTGTCGACGCAGAGCTAGCGTCGGACTTGTCGATAAAATTATTGGCATTTACCTTACCGGTGAGGAGTAATTCGCCCGCTGATGTTTTTGCTGCGAGCTTGGCAATGGCAATGTTGAGTTGTTTGCCATTGATCTTGGCCGTCAATTGGCCGGGTTCACTGAATAGGGTAGCGAGTATGTTTGCGGCTCCCGGCAGTGAATGTTGAGGTGAATTCGATAGGCTGTCGTCTAACGTTTTTTCAGCAGATGGCGCTGTGACTTTGGTGTCTAACCGCAGTTTATAATCTTGCCATTCGCCGTCGATGCTTAGGCTGCCGCTGCTGATTAATGGTGTATCCGCTAGGTGGCTATTCGCGGGTGATTTAAAGTTTTGCCATTGATTACTGATGCTGACTTGGATTGCTCTGTAGTCGATGCTCATCGTCTTGGCATCGAAGGGCAGGTGAATCTCCGCTTGGGTGTCGAGTGCTGACGGTTGGGTTAATTTGTGGTTTAGTTGTAAGTTGCTCAGGTCCCCGCGGAGTTTGGCTTCGCCGCTGAGCTGGCCGATGTCGTCGAGGAGCGTCGCCCACTTTAAATTTAGGTCTAGAGCATACGGCGGCTTATTTTTGATTTGGCCGCGTAAGCTCAGCTGCTGCGTTGGTGTTTGAATATTAAAGGTTTTAATTTTGCTGCTCAGTAAGCCTAGCACCGCGCTGAGTTTTATTTGTTCAATAAGCTGCTCGCTTTCGTTGCCGGTTTTGTCATTTTGAATAATACGTAGCTGACTGATACTGACATCTTCTATAGCGACTGAAATCGGTAAGCCTAAGTTTGGCCAAGGGCTAGGGGCGGCTGAGCTATCTGATTCGACCTGTGTTTCGCTGGTGCTGAGTCGTATTGTTAGGTTGTTAAGGTGGATCGTATGTATTGGCAGGCGCCCGCTTAATACGCCCCATAAATTCCAGCTGCTAGTTAATTGTTCAAGGCGAATGTCTGCGCCGTCTAAGGGAAGGTGCAAACCCTGCAGCGAGATCCCGCGCGCCAAGCTACCACTGTAAGAATTAAACTCCGCCTCTGGCGATGCCAGCGCCAGGCCGCGATGTAGCAGCCAATCGCTGCCCCGCTGGGTATCTAATATGAGATAGAGACTGGCCACGCTCAGCACCGCAAGGGCAATGAATGCGAAAATATAGCGACCGAAAATAGCGATCATAAATCCGGTCCCATCGATAGGTGAAAATGAAATCCGCCGTCTTTAAGCGGAAAGGCAAAATCGACCCGCACTGGTCCAATTGGCGATAACCAGCGCAAGCCGAAACCGGCGCTTTCGTAAAACGTAAAATCGCTGGTATCAAAGGCATTGCCGGCATCGTAAAACCCGGCCAGGGCAAAGTCTCCCCAAACCCGGTAGTCGTATTCAACGCTGCCGGTTAGGCGATGTTTGCCGCCCACTACTTCGCCGGTAGCGTCTTCTGGTCCTAAGGTTTCGTAGCCGTAGCCGCGCACGCTATTGTCGCCACCGGCAAAAAAGCGTAGCGAAGCAGGTAGTTCTGAGAAATCATCTAGAGTGGTAATACCCAATCCGCCTCGGCTGATAAGGCGACCGCCCCACAAGGGAAATATCCATTTGGTGTCGAGCTCGGCTTGCGCCAAACTTAGGTCAGACGCTACGCCCTCTAGGGCGCCGCGCACGGCGGTATTGATTCGCCAGCCTCGGCTTGGGTAGCGGCGGTCGTTGGCTTCGCTGCGCGACCAGGCAATACCTGGCATGAGTAGGGTCGAGGTGTTACTTACGTCAGCAATATCGTAGTCTTCTCGCAAAAACTTGAGGCTCAGGGTTTGAATCCAATTGTGATTTTGCAGTGAAATAAGGGCGACTTCAGCGCGGTAACTGGTGCTGTCTGATGTGTCGGTTTTTTTGCGCTCAACCCCGGTTGCCCACTGCAGTTTGTCGGTGAGGGGCTTGTCGCCGGGTAGAGTGTATTGAAAGCTAAGATTCGACAATACCGGCGAATACTGGCTGGCAATTTGATAGGTGTCGCCGTCGGCATTGACGCGCCTATTGCGAAGGCCGTAGCTGACGCGTGGTCCTGTGTCGGTGGATGCGCCAATGCCTGCTGTCGTCTCGTATTTGCGCTTCTCTGCAGTCGTCACGCTGAGGCCAACGGTGTGGGTTTCTGGGCCAGGATTGTCTTGGTCGATACTGACCGAGGAAAAGTAGTTACTGCTGATTAAGTTATTTTGCAGTTGGACAATTTTCGTTGATTCAAAGGCGTCGCCAGACTCGAAGGGAACGTAGCGCTCAAGCAAACTGGTGTTGAGCAGCGATGGCCCAAAGTTTATCTTGCCGAAGGTATAGGGCGTACCGCTGTCAAATACCAAAATAACAGCGGCGCTGTGCTTATCAATGTCGACTTCTAGGCGGTGCTCGACGAACTTGCCGTCAATATAGCCGGCATTGCGGGCGCGCTGATGTATGGATTTTTTGGTGCTTTCGTAGAGGTCGTGTTGTATAGGGTCGTTTATGGCGATAGGGAGCTTTGCCAAGTACTGGGTGAACAGCGGGTCGTTCGCCCCTGCGCCGACCACGTTTACATCTAACTTTGTAATCAGGGTTTGCGGTCCGGGGGTCAAATTAAGCTTGAGCAGCCAGCATTCGCCGGCCTCAGTATTGTTTGGCTGGGCTTTGTTACTCAGTTTTTTTACCGTAGAGCTAAGCGGATTATTTTTAAGTATCGTCGGCTTGTAGGTGACGCGCTCGCGGCGCAGCTCCCAAGTGCCATGGTAATAACCTAGGGCGCGCATGGCATCGGAAATTTTGTCGTCGCTACCACGTAAACGGCTTCTTAAGCGCAGTTCGGTCGTGTCGCAGAGAATATCGCTGAGGTCCAAGTGAGCGCGAATATTTGTTTGCAGCTCGCTTTTACCGCCGTCAATTTCTAAGCTGGCGAACGCTGCTGCCCAGCTGGGTATAGTCCATAATAGAGCGCAGAGCAGCGTTATGGGAATACTGGCTTGGCGTGAAGTCGGTTTAAAAATGAAGGCTCTATGCATAAATCCTGACATTGCCTATTGTGTAAATGCCGCACCTAGTGCGGGGACGATTTGTTATGCTGACCTCGGCTTAAGGATAGTCGCCCTTACCTAGAAAACCACATTTAAGGTGGAGCGAAGGGTGGTTTTAGCGTCGCGCCGCGCATTTTAGCTGCCTGCGGCTGATTGTGATACGTACTGGATGATTTTTAGATTTATTACTTTAAATTTAATTGCGCTATTTTGGCGACATTAAGGCGTGATTTCATTTTCATGTAGACAAGCTGTACATGCTGTAGCATAGAGTGGCGTTGTGCTGATTTGTAATATGGCGCGAGCCACGAGATTGGACGATTCATGAAACGTTTATTATTGCCGTTAACGGCGTTGCTGCTATCTGACGCCTTGCTGCTTCTTGCTCACGGTATGATGCTGACCTTGCTGCCGCTACGGGCGGAAATTGAGCAATTTAGCGCCACGGAAATCGGCTTTACCGCCTCGTGTTACTTTGTTGGCTTTGTGGTTAGTAGCCTTATTACCCCGCATATTGTTCGTCGAGTTGGTCATATTCGCAGCTTTGCGGTCTTGGGCTCGGTTTTTTCCGCCATTGTATTTCTATTTCACGCGTTGCCGGTGTTTGAAGTTTGGTTGGTGCTGCGCTTTATTTTGGGTTTTTGTATCTCGGGTTTATACATGGTAATCGAGAGCTGGCTCAATGACCGCGCTACGCGTGAGACCCGGGGTACATTGCTGTCGACTTACACCGTGATCAATTTAAGTATGATTATTTTAGGTCAGCAAATGATCAACTTTGCGGAGCCTTCTGGGCCGATGCTATTTGGCCTTGCCGGCGTATTGTTGTCCTTGGCAATTGTTCCCGTGTCACTAACCTTGACCTTAGCACCGGCGCCGATGCAAATCGTAAAATTGGATTTTAAGCGCCTTTGGCAATTGTCCCATGTTGGTATGGAAGGCGCGGTGTGCAGCGGTTTAATTACGGGCGCATTTTGGGCCTTAGGCCCGGTTTACGCGCGTGGCTTAGGGTTAGATACCGGGCAACTAACCTTGTTTATGAGTGGCGCGGTATTAGGTGGAGCGCTGTTTCAGCTGCCCTTGGGCCGGCTGTCTGATTATTATGACCGGCGCCTAGTGCTGTTTTTTACCAGTCTGTTTGGCGCGGTAGTGTCGCTAATACTCGCCTTTGTTCCCACGAGTGGGAATTTCTTATTACTCCTTGCGCTGCTGTGGGGTGCCTCAGCAATGACAATGTACTCAATCTGCTTGGCACACACATCCGATAACGCGGAGCCTAGCGACTTTGTGCTGATAGGTAGCGGTATATTGTTCATCTTTGGCGTTAGTTCGGCATTGGGTGCGCCACTGGCCTCGTTACTAATGTCCTTGCTGGGTCCGCAGGGCTTGTTTGTATTTTCTGCGCTGAGTTTGCTTGGCTTTACCTTAGGCATTGCCATCCGGCGCAAGTCTCACACAATGCCGATTATTGATGAAACAGAGCCTTTCCGCCCCGTGTCGGTGACCTCACCGGTTATATTTGAGCTCGATCCGCGTATGGATGAAGATGCTTTGGTTGGCTCAGAGACAGACTCCGGTGGTGATAGGCCGCCAGACGGGCCAGCGGTTTAAAGCGTGAAGTAGCGAGGTTGTTATGCCCAGTTCTCCTCGGCTACTTGTACCTCTAAAAATTGGACAAAGGCTTTAACGCGCGGGCTGGACATGTAAGCACGTGGTCGATGATCCGTGGGTGGGTATTCCCTTTGCATAGTGTTCAGTTGCGTCGCTAAATGCCTAGTATTTTGCGAATCGGCTGACTATTTTTATATCTTATTATTGCTCGCCAGAAAAAAGTTGTTTAGAAACAGTGGGTAATGGGTTTACTCTCTAATTTTTTAGTGCGGCGTAATAAATGCAACGCTATTGGTATCTATACCTTAGTGGAGTAGTAGTAATGAGCGATTCATCTGCAGAAAATCCTGGCCAGGGCCTTGTACGAGTGTTGGTTGTGGAAGATAGCCGAGTCGAGAGAATGCGTTTGCAGGCGATTTTGCAGTCGATGGGTATGACGCCGATTCTCGCTGAAAATGCGATCGAAGCCCTGCGGTTTTTAAAGAAGCATGAAGTGGATATCGTGCTCTGTGATTGGTTAATGCCAGAAATGACCGGCTTGGAGCTTTGTCAGCGGCTCGCGGGCGACGACGATTTAGGTCGGCCCTACTTTATTATGTTAACGGGGCGCAATGCGTCGGTTGATTTGATCGCGGCTATGGACGCTGGTGCTGATGACTATCTTGCCAAACCGGCATGGCGTGAGGAATTGCGTGTGAGATTGCAGGCTGGGGTTCGTTCACTTCGTCGCTTCAAAAACAGGCCTTCCTTGCCGAAGTTACCGGGTTTGGTTAGTGTTGATAGCAAAGCCTAGTGCAGTAGGAGTATTGAAGCAGACTTAAAGAGCGCTGTACAAATTATTAATGCGTGTGATGGCGGCTTAGGTCAGCGAGTATGGCGGGTCCAGGTGTTTTTAGTGTTATTCGTATGCACGCAGATGGCTCGCGGAAAAGCCATCTGCGTGGTGTTGTCGCCACCAAAATTCCTAACTAATAAACTGTACCGTGTCGGCTAGCGGTGCGCGATCCATGATCACTTTGTTTATCTGTGCGCCAACTTCTTCGTAGCCAAAGGAAAGCCCGCAAATAATGCCATTGCCTTCTGGGATGTTGGCGATCTTTTTGACTTCATCTGGGTAAAAGGCGAGCGCGCCCTGTGGGCAGCTAGCCAGTCCGTGTTCAACTAATACTAGCATGAGAGTTTGAAGGTAAATGCCGACATCAATTGCATTGACTGGGCCCATGCTGGTCGGCATGGAAATGAAGGCGACATGGGGTGCGCCAAAGAACTCCCAGTTTTTCATCATAAGCGCAAAGCGCTTGTCTTTTTCGTGGCGCTCGATGCCCATGGTACCGTAGTAACCAAAAGCGCATTGGTATTGGCGGTCTTTATAGTCACCGGTTAGGCCTTGGTCGCCGGGTGGAAAGGCTGGAGAGGGCGCTTTGCCCGCGCTCATTTCTGCAAAAATAGCCGTTTGTAAGTCGATTCTTGCTTGGCCAGAAACCACGACAATATGCCAAGGCTGGGTATTGCAGTTCGAGGGTGCCAAGCTTGCGGTAGTGAATATTTTCTCGAGTAGCTCGGGTGCGACCGGGTCTGGTTTAAAGCCGCGAATTGAACGGCGCGCCGAGATGGCATCTGAGACATTCATGGTGTGCATCCTGTGTTACCGAATAAAGTAATGTAAGTTTTCAGTGAAAACAAAAGAGTTAAGATAAGGTATTTTTAAACAGCTGTCACCGCTGTTTTTATTCTGTGTTTTGTGGTGCTGGTTTTTATTGGGGCACAAAAAAGGCGACCCGAAGGTCGCCTTTTATACTTGCTTAAGTCTTAAGGAAGCAAGTGTTTTACGCCGTCGCGCTCTTCAGCGAGCTCTTGCTCAGAAGCTTGCATTTTTGCGCGGCTGAAGTCATTCACGTCAACGCCTTGAACAATTTCCCACTCGCCATCTTTGCAGCGGCAAGGGAATGAGTAAATCAGGCCTTCAGCAATGCCGTAGCTGCCGTCGCTGTATACACCCATAGAAACCCAATCGTCGCCTTCGGTGCCCAGTGCCCAGCTGCGCACGTGGCCGATTGCGGCGTTAGCTGCAGATGCGGCAGAAGATGCGCCACGGGCTTTAATGATGGCTGCGCCGCGCTGTTGAACAGTCGGGATGAAGTCGCCTTCGAGCCATGCTTGATCAACCAGATCACTCGCTGTTTGGCCAGAAACTTTGGCATTGAACAGATCTGGGTACTGAGTCGCAGAGTGGTTGCCCCAAATGGTCATATTGCTAACGTCGTTTACAGTTTTGCCAGTTTTGATAGCAATCTGAGTCATGGCGCGGTTGTGATCCAAGCGGGTCATAGCAGTGAAGTTGCGTGGGCTGATTGATGGCGCGTTACGCTGAGCGATTAGGGCGTTGGTGTTAGCTGGGTTACCAACAACCAATACTTTGATGTTTTTGCTGGCGTTCTGATCAATGGCCTTGCCTTGAACAGAGAAGATTGCTGCGTTTGCTTCGAGCAAATCTTTACGCTCCATGCCAGGACCGCGTGGACGGGCACCAACAAGTAGGGCGTAGTCGGAATCTTTAAAGCCAACATTCGGGTCGTCAGTACAAACAACACCGGCTAATAATGGGAATGCACAGTCTTCAAGCTCCATGCGCACGCCTTGCAGGGCATCCATTGCTGGAGTGATGTCGAGCAGGTGCAAAATAACGGGCTGATCGTCGCCCAACATGGCGCCAGAGGCGATACGGAAAAGTAGAGCGTAGCCAATTTGGCCGGCTGCACCGGTAACGGTGACGCGAACTGCTTGTTTCATGGGGCGATTCCCTTTGTGATGAGTGGCGAAAATTTTGAGCGGGTGCGATCGGATGTGGATTACACAGTCCGACATGCACCCGTGCCGGGGTCTGGCCGTGTCCAATACACCTCGTGCCAGCTGATTTTGGCGCGCTAATGATAGTCATCTCGACTGCAGATTGCCAGTGCCGCCGGCCTGCGAGGGCAAATACGGTCGTTTATTTTATAGTCTGGCGATTAGATTGCTTACTTTGTAGCCGCATTATTGGCGTTTCTATATAATGCTGGGCCCCAGATTACGATTGATTTGTGTGCTATGTCCAGTTTGCCAAAGCTCGAATTCAACAAGCTCCAGAAACGTTTGCGCCGCCATGCCGGTCAGGCGATTGACGATTATAAAATGATCGAGGAGGGTGATCGGGTGATGGTGTGCCTGTCAGGGGGCAAAGACAGCTACACCATGCTGGAAATTTTAATGAACCTGCAAAAGAGCGCGCCGGTGAAATTTGAGCTGGTGGCGGTCAATATGGATCAGAAGCAGCCGTTCTATCCAGAGCATATTCTGCCGGAGTACCTCGACGGGCTCGGTATTGAGTATTACATCGTTAACAAAGATACCTATTCGATCGTTAAGCAAAAAATCCCGGAAGGTAAAACCACTTGTGGTCTTTGCTCGCGGCTGCGTCGTGGCACCCTGTACGCCTTTGCTGAAGAGATTGGTGCGACTAAAATCGCCTTGGGTCATCATAAAGACGATATTGTGCAAACCCTGTTTTTAAATATGTTTTACGGTTCGCGCCTGTCCGGCATGCCGCCAAAGCTCCTGTCTGACGACAAGCGCAATATTGTCATTCGGCCGCTGGCCTATTGCCGTGAATCGGATATTGAGGCGTTTTCTCAATACAAAGAATTCCCCATTATTCCCTGTAATCTCTGTGGTTCGCAGGAGAATTTACAGCGGCAGAATATTCGTAAAATGCTGCTGGATTGGGAAAAACAGGACGGCAGTCGCATAGAGAAAATTTTCTCGTCAATGCAGAATATTGCCCCCTCGCAAATGGCCGACGCTGAGTTATTTGATTTTGCCAGCCTCACGATAGATCGCAGTGGTGAACGCAAAGAATACGGTTTTGACTCCTCGCAAACGGTTGACTCTGGCGGCGTACCTTTGTCATCTAGAAGCGATTACATCGAGATCACTCAGCTTTAGTTGCTCCTTCAGTAGGCCTGTCCGTTAAGTATAGCGGCCTGTGGCTAGCGTATTGGCGCTGGCCCATTTTCTGCATTATCCCCTTTCCATAGACCGTAAAACCTAGAATTACCTCGGTTGTACGGTTTTTTGTCAATAATATGACGGATGACGTTGGGTGTTATTGGTGGTTTGTCAAAAAAATGACGAATTCAATATGAAAGGTGGTGGAATGCGCGGTGCTTAAAGAAGGATGGGCAGATAAATTAATAACGGGATTGCTCTCGGTGTTATTACTGGTTGGTGGCGGCTTGGTCGGTCAGGCCGTTTGGCAGTGGGCCAATAGCTCGCAAGTACAAACTTATGTAGATACAAGTCCGCTTGGTGACGATTTAAGTCAGCGTGAAATGCAGTTGCAACGCCAGTCAGCTCAACTGATTGAAACACTGCTGGCGCCAGCGGATTTTCGTCTGGCGGTGTTAATCGATGACACTAAGTTCCGCGCTAGGCAGCTTACTCTCCTCGTTAACCGTGCGACGCCGGATGAAGAGCTTGAAAAAAGCCTGCAAAACATCCTCTGGGCTGGCTTGGCTCTGCAGAAAGAGCGCGGTGATCGTATTATTGTTAAGTCATACGCGTTTGCCGCCTTGAACAGTGGTAAAGCAGGAGTAGACGCATTTCGCGTGCCGCAGTTACTACTTCAGCGCGCTATTGCTGGGGGCGGTCTACTGGCGCTAGTGTTGCTCGGTTTTTGGTTTAAACGTCTGCAACGTGGCCGCGAAAACGCCGCATTACAGCAGGCCAATGACTATCAAACGCAGCTGCTTGAACTGAAGTCGATGGCAAGGCATGAGCCTGCGCGCGTTGCAGGGGTGTTGAGTGCTTGGTTAAACGATGAGCAGCTCTGATATGGTAAACGCTGGCTCTGTCGCGCTGTCTAGCACGGAGCAAGCAGCAGCACTGCTAATGTCCTTGGATAAGGAAGATGCCGCGGCAGTAATGCGCGCAATGCCACCGCGTGATTTACACCAGCTTGCGGTGGCAATGACGGCCCTATCAACGCCAAATAACGCCGAGTTTTTGTCAGTTTTACATCGCTTTCATGTCGATGTGAGGGGGTTTTCTGGGGTTCGGCCGGGGGCCAGCGATGCGGTGCGAGGCCTACTTGAAGAGGCGTTGGGTGATGAGCGTGCCAAATTAGTCAGCGACCGCTTGGCATTTCATGGTGAGTCCAAACACATTGCTAAATTAAAATGGCTAGATGCCTCAACCATTGCCGGCATTATTCATCGTGAGCACCCCCAGATACAAACCGTTGTGATTGCATGTTTAGAATCTCGCCTGGCGAGTGAGGTTTTACTTCAATTTGAAGAAGCTAAGCGCGTTGATATTTTGGCGCGCTTGGCCTCCCTGAAATCCCTAACGCCGGCGGCATTGCTTGAATTGGATTGGCTGCTGGAGCAGTACTTTAATGACCTTGGTCGCCCGGTTGGTCGAGTTTTGAAGGGCCGCAATATGGCCGCCAATTTATTAAATGAATTGGATGTAGGAACCGAGAGTGCGTTATTGAATGGCTTACGCTCCGCTCAGCCGGAAAGTGCTGCGAGTGTCGAGGAGTTGATGTTTGGTTTTGCTCAGATTAGTAATATGGCTGCGAGAGATATGTCGATATTGCTGGCACAGCTGGCGCCAGAAGTTCTAGCGCCGGCCATGCGTGGCGCGGACGCAGAACTGCGTAAGCAGCTGCTTGCCTGTTTGCCTGGGGAGAAGTTGGCGGCGATCACTGCGCTTGGCTCGCGCTTTAGTGCTGCTGAAATTGCGTCGGCGCGAGCCGAGATCGTTAGCATTGCAAAACAGATGGCGGCAGTGGGTGAAATAATACTCGATGCGCGTAAAATAGACGTGTTTTAAGGTCTTGAACGCAGTGATATTGAACGCTGTGGGGCCGAGCGTTGCATAAGGCGTATAAATGAAATCTTTGGATTTAAGTCTGTTAGCAGAATTGCGTGAATTTATGGACGCCGATGTCCATATTTTAATAACAGAGTTTGAAGCTGATACGCGGGAGCGATTGATTCAGATTGCGCAAGCGATAGAGAACCATGATGCAGAAACGTTAAGGCAGACTGCTCACAGTTTAAAAGGCGGCGCGGCAACTCTAGGGGCATTGAGTCTGTCACAACAATTTCGTGGGCTGGAATTGCGGGGTCGTGATGCCAGTTTTAGTGGTATAGAACAGGACTTTGGAAATACCCAGCGCAGCTTTGAAGAGGCCATGGTGTCGCTTAATAAATGGTTGCTACAGAGCTAAAACGCTAGATTCTGCTTACGGTGTCAATAAACTGACACTAGAGTTTTGTAAGTTGTTGATATTATTATAATAATTAATTGGCGTAGCCTTTGCATTGCGAGTAGCGTTACTTCTTGTCAGTGCTGACTGGTGTACCTACCTATGGTTAAAGATTTACTGTCCCAGGCCGAGATCGATGCTCTGCTAGCCAATGTGCAAGCGCAGGATTTTCGTGCGGAGAATGCCGAGGCGCCTGCGCAAGCTTTTGATCTGGCTAGTCGGCGGCAGCCCAAAAAACGTCGCCTGCCGGGCTTGGAGCAAATTAATAAGCGGTTTGCCGAGCGATTTAGAGACAGTATTTCCGATGTTTTGGGACAAGGCGTCGATGTTATCGCGCTGGATTTGCAGTTTTTACCCTATAGCGAGTACCTCCATTCGCTCTATGTTCCCACCAGTTTAAATTTGCTGCGCGTGCATCCGCTGAAAGGAGCGGCAATGTTGGTCTTTGATGCGCGCCTTGTTTTTAGATTGGTCGATATGTTTTTTGGCGGCAGTGGCGGGCAGGGTAGCGCTGACGGGCGAGACTTTAGCCCTGTTGAGCGCAGGGTGCTATCTCGCTTAGTTCAGCGCGCACTCGGCGATTACCAGCAGGCCTGGACTTTGGTGCAGGATGTGCAGTGCGAGGGTTTTGCTATGGAGGTTAACCCCGCCATGGCGGCAATTGCCGCCAATGCTGAAACCGTGGTGTTATGCCGTTTCCAAATAGAGCTAGAGGGTGGTGGTGGCGGTGAGTTTCATATTACTTTGCCGCAGTTAATGTTGGAGCCAGTACGGGAACAGTTGAGTAGAAGCGAAAGTACCGATCAGGCGGTAGACGATCCCTACTGGCAAGCCGCTTTGCGTGATTCGCTGATGGAACTGCGGGTGGCGACGCGTTGTACCATAGCAGAGCCTGTGTTGAGCTTGCGCGAAGTCGCGAGCATGAAGGTTGGCGATATTATTCCACTGGGGGCTGGTCAGCGTTCGGTGTTAAAAGCAGGTGGTATTGCCATGGCTAGCGCAAGTTTGGGCGTAGCTAATGGTCAGTTGGCCCTTAAAATCATTTAGTTATGAGCGTCATGTAATGAATAACTCGCGTAGAGAGAGGCCCAATGGATAATCAAGAAGAATTGCGCCGCCAGCGCCGCGCATTAAAAGAAGAGATTGAAGCAGCTGATCTTGGTGCCGGCGCGCCGCGCACAGAACCGCCGCGGGAAGCGTTTCAGGGTGCGGGTGCGTTCCAGAGTGCTGGTGCGCGGCTCAGGGATCGCAAGCCCGTGGCGCCGGACTTGGATATGGTGCTTGATATTCCGGTGCGTATCACGCTTGAAGTTGGTGGTGCCGATATGCCTATCCGAGATTTATTGCAGTTGCATCAGGGCGCCATAGTTGAATTAGATCGACAGGCCGGTGAACCGCTTGATGTTTTAGTTAACGGTACCTTGGTCGCCCGTGGCGAGGTTGTTGTTGTCGAGGATAAGCTCGGGATAAGGTTAACCGAAGTCGTAAGCCCAGCAGAGCGCTTACAGTCCTTACGGTAAGATCAGGATGATTGCATGAAACACCGCCTTATATTTATCAGTAAGTCGCCGGCCAATCTCCAAGAAGTTGCCTGTATGCTTGATCAGCCGCACTTAACGGGTTGGCGCTGGTGTGTGGTCAGCAAGCATGCCGCGGATGTTCAGCGTTTGGGTGTGCCGGTGGCGCCAGTGACGCTACTAAGTAATTTATACGGCCGGGCATGGCGCGGCGGGTTTTGGGGTTTTCTACTTGGCTGTTTATTAGTGATGATCTTTACGGCGGTCTTTAAGCTAGAAGAAGGCTTGGCACGTGCGATACTTTTTAATTCCCTACCGTTAGGCTTTTTGTGTTTTGGCGCATGGGAGGGTGGGTTTGTTGGCCTGACCGAAGATAATCCAGATTTAAAAGATTTCCAGCCCGAGGTCGATGCGGGCCGCTTGGTGCTTTTAGTGGATGTGCAAGATATTGATCAGCGTCTTGTTAAAAAAATCATGGCTATGTGTAATGTAGAGCAAATCGCGGATTACTCTAGGCGGCTGCCCTTTATGCAGTGGCAAGTCAATGCCGTACCCACGGCGGGGGGCGCGGCGTGAATCGGCGGCCAGTGCAAGTTATCGCGGTGAGTGGCGGCAAAGGCGGTGTAGGAAAAACCAATGTTGCGATTAATCTCAGTATTGCCTTAGCCGAAGCTGGTAAGCGCGTCGTTATTCTGGACGCTGACTTTGGCCTGGCGAATATCGATGTGCTGTTGGGTTTGCGCAGTAGCAAAACCATCGAAGATGTACTTTCCGGTGACTGTTCACTGCAGGAGGTGATGTTGACGGGGCCAGCGGGGATTAAAATTATTCCAGCCTCCTCAGGCACCCGCCGACTAACAATGCTCTCGAGTCTTGAACATGCGGGCTTAATTCGCGCTTTTAGTGATATCGCTGAGCAGTTAGACGTACTTATTGTCGATACCGCCGCGGGCATCTCAGATTCGGTTGTGAATTTTGTTTGCGCCGCGCATGAGGTTTTGCTTGTGGTTTGCAATGAGCCAAGTTCGATCACAGATGCCTATGCCATGATCAAATTGCTGAATCGGGATTTTGGTCGCAGTCGATTTCGTATTGTGGCCAATATGGTGGCTGACGACGCCGAAGGGCTGCAATTGTTTGAGACGCTGAATAGCGTGTGTCGACAGTTTATTGATGTGGCGCTGATTTATACTGGCGCGGTCCCTTTTGATCAAAATTTGCGTGACGCGGTACGCCAGCGACGCCCAGTGATACTAAATGCGCCGAGCAGCGTCTCCGCGAGAGCCTTGCGGGCGCTTGGCAATAAACTGCTTGCTTGGCCCTTGCCTAGTCGGGTCGAGGGGCACTTATTGTTTTTTGTTGAGCAATTAACCGCAATGGATGTGAGCAATCGCGCTGCAGTTGAACATAACTATGAATGATCGCTCGGATAAATTATCGTCGCCTAACCCCTTCGGCTACAATCAGGAATCGAGTGATCCGGCGTCGCCAACGTCGGGCCTGCGCAGTGAAATGCGGATTTTGGTGGTGGAGGACTTCTCTACCATGCGGCGAATTATCCGCAATTTGCTTGGTGATTTAGGCTACCACTACGTTAGCGAGGCTGATGATGGTTTGGCGGCCTTGCCTATGCTGCACAATCAGCAGTTTGATTTCGTTATTACGGATTTGCTCATGCCGCATATGTCGGGCTTAGACCTGTTGCGCGCAATTCGTGCTGATCGCCGGCTTTGCCATATCCCTGTATTGATGATTACCGCCGATGCGCACCGTGAGCAAATTATTGAGGCTGCCGAAGCAGGCGTTAATGGTTATATCGTTAAACCCTTCACTGCAGCGATGCTCGAAAGCAAAATTACGCGTATTTTTGCCAGAGTCGGCAGCTAAGATAACTGCCGAGATTGTGACCGGTCTTACAGTCGCTTAGCGCTTATTTGTACATAATAAAAAGAATGAGTGGTCGTCTCGCAAGCGTAGTAGCGAGATCTAAGTGAGTACGGTGTGAATAGAATCGAACATGAAGGCATTATGGCGATCTTTTTGGCGGAAGCCGAAGAGATTGTCCAGCGCTTATCCGAGCAATTAGCTGAATTGCAATATGGCTATGACGGTCAGCGCGTCCTTGACGATATTCATCGCGGATTTCACACGCTGCATGGCGGCGCCAGCGTACTTGGCCTGCCGGAGCTCGTAGAGTGCGCGCAGTTATCTGAGCGCTTAATGGAGCGCCTGCGGACCCGCCGCTTGTCCTTGAGTCCAGGAGTCGTTTCGCTGATTTTAAATGCCGTGACGGCGATTGAAGTCATGCTGGCCCGGCGTATTAATCATCAGCCGCCTGAATCGGTAAGTGATGAGCTAAAGCAGCGTTTGATTCGGGCTACTAACGGCAGTGATAAATCAGCAAATACCGTTGTATCAACGCGCTCCGATGCTGATTCGATGGGTTTGTTCTTCGACGGACGGCTAAGTCAGCGCAAGTCTGGCTCTGATGTGCGGCTGGAGGCGTCGGCGATGATCAAGTCTGATACCGCCGCGCAAATCACCGACGACGAGTTTGAAAATATACTCGATACGCTCTACGGCAAAGGCCGCGGGCCGACATCGCTTCGTCCTAACGATCGCAGCGCAGCGTCTGCTAGCGTTGATGTTGAGACCTTAGCTCGGCCAGCGGCGCAGAGTGCCGCGGCTACCCCGAGTAACGACGACAGTATTGCTCATTTGGTTCAGGAGCTCTGCTGGGTGCGAAATCGCTTGATGCGCTTTCAGGACCTCGATCACAAAACGGAGCTCGATAAAGCCTTGGCATACCTCGATTTGGTTACTCAGGATTTAGAAACCTGGTTGGGTGAGCGAGCCAAGCCTCGTTAGCGCACTGCAAATTTCTCGGTGACGTCTCCTTAATTATTAAATTTGCGCAATGCCAGCGCTGTTTTGCCACTATATTCCGCTTCTCTTCGTATATACTTGCAGCGTTTTGACAGATGCTGGGGCCCGCGCGATGTTGGCCTGCTACAGGAGTGATTTTGGCGGATACGGGGCTGGAGGTAAGACAACTCTACAGTGAGCGAGATGATCGCGTACTGTTCGGCGATCTGTGCTTTACGTTAAATGCCGGTGACGTGCTGCAAATTGCCGGGCCTAATGGCAGCGGTAAAACGAGCTTGCTACGAATATTGGCAGGGTTATCGAGCCGCTATCAGGGCGACATCCTTTGGCACAATAATTCGCTGAACCAGCAACGCGCGGACTACCTTCAACAGCTTCTCTATATTGGTCACGGCGCTGGGATTAAAGCTGGCTTGAGCCCACTCGAAAATTTGCGCTGGTCTTGTGCGCTACGCGGTTTACAAAATAACGATAATCAAATCCGTGAGGCTTTGCTTAAAGTTGGTTTGCGCGGATTTGAGGAACAAGCCTGTTATAGCCTGTCTGCTGGCCAACAGCGGCGTGTGAATCTTGCTAGATTATTTTGTATTCCCGCGCAGCTCTGGATCTTGGATGAGCCTTTCACGGCGATTGATCAACGTGGCGTGGCAGAAATAGAAGCGTGGATCAGCGACTTTGCCGACGGTGGCGGGACAGTTTTATTAACAACCCATCATCGCCTTGGGATAAGTCGTCCCCTGCGGGTCATTGAACTCGGGGAGGGCTCATGAGCTTATTCAGCTTAGGGCTTGCTGTACTGCGCAGAGATCTACTTGCTGCCGCGCGACGCGGCAGTGAATGGTCGAACCCGCTGGTGTTTTTTATTATGGTGTGCGCGCTTTTTCCGCTGGGGATCGGCCCGCAACCGGAGCGCTTGGCCGAACTGGCGCCAGGTATTTTGTGGGTAGTGGCCTTGCTGGCCTCATTGTTGGCCAGCGATACCGTATTTCGCAGCGATTACGACGATGGCACGCTAGAGCAGATGCTGTTGAGCCACCAAGCTCTGTACCCACAAGTGATTGCAAAAACGCTCGCGCACTGGCTGCTAAGTGGCTTGCCCTTGAGCTTACTTTCGCCGCTACTCGGTGTTTTGCTGCATTTACCTATGGCGGGGATGGGTGCCTTAATGGCCAGCTTGGCGTTAGGCAGCGCGGTATTGAGTTTTATTGGCGCCATCGGCGCCGCGCTCACCGTAGGGCTGCGGAAGGGCGGGTTGTTGCTGTCACTAATCATTCTACCCTTATATATTCCTGTGCTTATTTTCGGTAGTAGCGCGGTGAAATCGGCTGTCGAGGGTGGTTTGTATCTTCCGCAGCTGGCTATGTTGGCCGTATTTTTTCTGGTCTCCTTGGCCTTGGCGCCACTGGCGATATGTGGCGCCTTGCGAATCAGTGTCGATCAGTAGTCGCGCTTTGTATCTGGTATACTGCTGCGCGGTAATCGATCTGGCCTGCGGCAATAAGCTTTAGCGAAAAGAGAGAATAGTTTTGTCAATTTGGACTACGTTTCATAAATGGGGGTCGCCGCGCTGGTTTTACCAGTTTAGTGGACGCCTGCTACCGTGGGTGGCAACGCTGGCGCTGTTGCTGCTGGTTGGCGGCGCTGTTTGGGGTTTGGCATTGGTGCCCCCTGATTTTAAGCAGGGGAATAGTTTTCGTATTATATACGTGCATGTGCCTGCATCAGCAGTGGCCATGGGCGCTTACATGATGATGGCAATCGCTGGTGCGATTCATTTGATTTGGCGAATGAAGCTCGCGGCAATGGTGATGAAGGCCATTGCGCCCATCGGCGCGTCATTAACTTTTCTGGCGTTATTAACTGGCGCGGTTTGGGGTAAGCCGACTTGGGGAACCTGGTGGGTATGGGATGCGCGTATTACCTCGGTATTGATTCTGTTCTTTTTGTATCTCGGTGTTATTGCTTTGCACCAAGCCTTTGAAAATCGCGAGGCTGCCGCCAAAGCCTGTGCGGTGTTGGTTATTGTTGGCGCAGTGAACATTCCTATAATTTATTGGTCGGTAGAGTGGTGGTATAGCCTGCATCAGCCCGCCAGCATTCGCTTTATTGGCGAGTCAACGATTCACCTGAGTATGTTGCGGCCGCTGATGGCGACACTGTCTGGTATGTATCTGTTTTTTGGCTGGGCAATGTTGCTGTTTACGCGGGCAGAAATACTTGATCGTGAGCGCAATACCCGCTGGGTGCAAGATATTGTTTGTGGGGACGCGAATAGGGCGGAGAGCAATAATGTACTTTGAATCGGTTAGCGAACTGATGGTCATGAATGGCCACGGCCCTTATGTGTGGTTTTGCTATGGCATTACCGCGCTGGTGCTAGTTGGTCTTATTGCCGAGGCGCGTCGCCGTCGTCGCAGCGCAGAGGATATGGTGCGGACAGTGGTTCGCCGCAAACAGGCAAATGCTCGTAACAAGTGAAAGGCAAAGAGTAAAATTTATGGCAATGCACCCACAGCGTAAACAGCGCTTGATGATCATTATCTTTATTCTACTGGCGGCGAGTTTGGCTGCTGGCTTGCTCGGCTACGCCTTAAAGGAAAATATAAATTTATTTTACCCGCCAGCGGAAATAGCAGCAGGTAAAGCGCCGGTCGGTAAATCTATTCGAGCCGGTGGAATGGTTAAAGAAGGTAGTATTCAGCGCGCCACCGACAGTTTGAAAATTCGCTTTGTGGTAACCGACTATAGCGCTGAAGTGACAGTGGAATACGAAGGGATTCTGCCTGATTTGTTTGCCGAGGGCGAAGGCGTCGTTGTCTCAGGGCAGTTGGCCGAAGACGGTGATTTTTACGCGAGTGAAGTACTCGCCAAACACGATGAAACCTATATGCCGCCAGAAGTCAGCGACGCCTTGAAAAACTCAGCTGCCCAACGTGCCGAACTAGAAAAGAAGGATACCCCGTGATTGTAGAGCTGGGCCATTTTGCCCTTATCCTCGGTTTTTGTTTTGCATTAGTGCTGGCTGTTTTACCTCTCTGGGGTGTGCAGCGTGGCGATCAATTGGCGATGGCATCGGCGCGCTACTTGAGCTTTGCGCAATTTTTGTTCACGACAATCGCAATGATTTGCCTCGTCTATGCATTTATGACGGACGATTTTTCAGTAGATATCGTCGCGGCGCAGTCTAATTCGCTACTCCCTGTGGCCTATAAATTCAGCGCTTTGTGGGGCGGGCATGAAGGCTCGTTGTTGCTGTGGTTGGAAATATTAACGCTGTGGACAGTGGCGGTAGCGATTTTTTCACGGCAATTGCCCCGCGAAATTCTCGCCAGAGTACTGGCCGTGATGGGCATGATCGCTGTCGGCTTTTTTAGCTTTTCTTTATTTACCTCTAATCCTTTCGCGCGGCATCTTTTAAACGCGCCGCTTGACGGTCAGGATTTGAATCCATTATTGCAAGACCCAGGCATGGTGATTCACCCACCAATGCTCTATGTCGGTTACGTTGGTTTTTCAGTTGCTTTCTCGTTTGCTATTGCGGCCCTACTCAGCGGGCGTATGGACGCCAGTTGGGCGCGCTGGTCTCGCCCTTGGACAAATACCGCCTGGTTGTTTTTAACCGTAGGTATCGCGCTGGGCAGTTGGTGGGCTTATTACGAATTAGGTTGGGGCGGCTGGTGGTTTTGGGACCCGGTCGAAAATGCCTCGTTCATGCCGTGGTTGGTTGGTACTGCTTTGATTCATTCGCTAGCGGTTACTGAAAAGCGGGGCGTCTTCAAAAGCTGGACTTTACTGTTGGCGATATTTGCCTTTTCCTTGAGCTTATTAGGCACATTTTTGGTTCGCTCTGGGGTATTAACCTCGGTGCATGCATTTGCGGCCGACCCCACCCGAGGGATGTTTATACTAGCTTTTTTGTTTTTAGTTGTCGGTGGCTCGTTAACGCTCTACGCCCTGAAGGCGCCTGCAAGCAAAACGGCCCCAAGTTTTGGGTGGGTGTCACGAGAAGCGCTGCTACTCGCCAATAATATTGTCCTGTTGGTTGCGGCCATGACGGTGCTCTTGGGTACCTTATTTCCACTCATTATGGATTTTGCTGGCCTTGGTAAATACTCAGTGGGGCCGCCGTATTTTAATGCTATTTTTGTCCCGCTAATGTGTTTGCTGGCGCTGCTTGTGGGTATCGGCCCGTCTTCTCAGTGGAAACGCACAAATGCGGGCCGTTGGTGGCGCTCGTTACTTGGCGCTTTTGTGAGCAGTATGTTAATTGCGTTGATTTTACCTACCAGCCTTGCCGGTGAGTTTCACATTGGCGCCACGATTGGCGTATTGCTGACAGCGTGGGTTGTGTTGAGCAGCTTGGTTAATTTACGCAGTAAAACCCGCAATGCACCAAATTTTCTCAACGGCTTGCGCCGCTTGACGCCGTCGTACTACGGGATGTTATTGGCGCATATTGGTTTTGCCGCCAGTGTGCTTGGCGTGGCCATGGTGACCAGCTTTAACGACGAGCGCGATATTCGCATGCAAGTCGGGGAACGAATGGAGAGTGTGTCGGGTTACGAAGTGAGCTTTGATGGTGTTAAGTCGATCACCGGCCCTAATTACCAAGGCCAACGCGGAAGTTTTACGCTCTGGCAAGATGGCGATTTCGTTGCTGAGATGCATCCAGAAAAGCGCCGTTACCATGCACGTAGCGGACAAGTGATGACCGAGGCGGCAATAGACGCCAGTTTGCTCCGCGATGTCTATATCGCGCTCGGCGAGCCGGTTGGTGAGCATGCCTGGGCAGTGCGGGTCCACGTAAAACCGTTTATACGCTTTATTTGGCTGGGTGCCATATTGATGGCACTGGGTGCTTTGCTTGCTATTTGCGATAAACGCTACCGAGCTGCAATACCACGCAATGAACAAGGACCAGATGATGCAAAGGCTTAAACTCTTTATTCCCCTGCTGGTGTTTGTGGCGCTAGCGGCAATGTTTTTTGGTGTTGAGCGCCGCGTGCAGCGCGGTGAATATGCACCTACCGATCTGCCATCTGCTTTATTGAACCAACCGTTACCTGATTTTTCATTGCCTGCGCTGGATGACGGCAGAATCCTTACCAAGAGTGATATTCAAGGCGAGTGGTTTTTACTAAATGTGTGGGCGACGTGGTGCCCTACTTGTCACTACGAGCATCCTTTTCTTATTAAACTCGCTGAACGGGGTGTTAAAATTTACAGCGTCGATTACAAAGATACTGCAGACGCGTCAAGGCGTTGGCTAGTTGAGAAGGGTAACCCCTATGTGGCGACGCTTTTTGACGCTGCCGGTGATTTCGGTTTAGACCTTGGTGTGACGGGAGCACCTGAAACTTATCTCGTCGATGCGACGGGTGTTGTTCGGTTTCGCTATCAAGGTGCACTTGATCAGCGCGTTTGGGATCGTGAATTTGCGCCACTTATCGATAGCTTGGCGCTGATTCCAGTAAGTGCCGAGGTCAGCCAATGAGGAATTTTCTATTGACTAGCTGCTTGCTGCTAATGAGCATTGCGGCGCATGGGGTAATTGAAACCTATCAGTTCGATACTGATGTGCAGCGCGCTCGATATAACCATTTTATTGAGGAGTTGCGCTGTCCGAAATGCCAGAATCAAAATCTATCTGGATCGGACTCTGCGATTGCTGAAGATTTACGTCGCCAAATTCATCGGATGATAATGGATGACAAATCTGATATTGAAATTACCCAATACATGGTGGCGCGCTACGGTGATTTCATTCTTTATCGACCGCAATTTAATGCGGCGACGGCAGTTTTGTGGCTGGGGCCATTGGGATTATTGTTCATTGGCTTAATTGTGTGGTGGCGGATGGCCTCGATGCGAGCGCGACCCAAACCGATTGATAAAGATCTGTCGCCGACTGAGCAGCAACAGCTAAAGGATTTACTTGTTGATGAGGACCTTGTTCGCAAGGACGGAGGTGCTCAATGATGACTTTGTATCTTGGTATTGCCATATTACTTGGGCTCGCAGTGGTGTTTGTTCTACTGGGTGCGCGCAGTAGCGCAAGTACTTCTGCCGACGGCGAATTACACCGCCGGGCTCAGCGTCGATTTTATTTGCAGCGGCGAAGTGAATTAACGGCTGATCGTGACGCCGGATTGATCGATGAAACGCAATATCAGGATCTTGAACGCGAACTTGATCGGCAGTTGGTGTCCGAGTCGGCTGCGAAGTTGCCCAATGCCGCTCTCGGCCGACGTCGTTCGGTAATTTTGATATTAGCCATCGCACTGCCCATGCTTGCATTGGCTATCTACGGGCAGTTGGGTCACCGTCTTGATATTGAGCTGCGTTTGCTACAGTCTGAAATCGTTAAAGAAGGCATAGACGATTCGCGCTGGCAGCGCTACCAGGATCTTGTAACAAAAATATTAGAAAAACGGCCTGAAAGTGCAGAGCATTTGGTTATGATGGCGACGCTATTTCGCCAACAAGGTGATTTTGCAGGTGCATTACCTTATTACCAACGCTTAGAGGCTTTGTATCCCCAAGACGCTGACGTGTTAGCGCAATTGGCGCAAGCGCGGTATTTAGTCGATGATCGCCGGGTAGATGCGACAACCCAGGACCTTTTAGACCGGGCGCTGGCAATCAATCCACAGCAGGCGACGGCGCTCGGGGTTATGGGAATTAACGCATTTGCGGCGGGTCGCTACGGCGAAGCGCTGAAATATTGGCAGAGCTTATTGCAGGTATTACCTCCAAACTCTGGTGAGGCCTCGGTGATTGCCGAAGGTGTCGTTGAGGCGAAACGCCTTGCGATGGCCCGTGGTGAAGTGCAGAGCATTGCGTTAACAGTCGCTTTAAATTCGGACTTGGGATCGGCACCCGCGGGCGTGTTGTTTGTGGTGGCTAAAAGCACCGATGGTATGCCGATGCCCGTCGCGGCCCTACGTATACCTCTGTCGGGCCAGGAATGGCCAATAGCATTGCACTTGACCGACAGTGATGTGATTCGCCAAGGCAAGGTGTTGGCTGATTTTCCTGAGTTAATAGTATCTGCGCATATTAGTTTGGCGGGCACTGCGATTCGGCAAGCCGGTGATTGGGTCTCTGATCCTATTCAGATCAGCAATATTGGTGAGTTGGCCCCCATCGCTTTACACATTAATGCGATACACGGCGCGAAGTAGAAATTTCGGCAAAGTGGGAATTTCTACTGTTAGTCATCGCGATGATGGCTATAATCGCGCTTTGCGCAAATTTATCCTGCGTTTGCCCCGAAAACGATAAAAAATACAACGGTTGGCAAAAGCTTCATGTCTTGGTTATTGGTTTATGCGTCTAAAAAGTATTAAGTTGGCTGGATTCAAATCCTTTGTCGATCCAACCACCGTTCATTTCCCGACAAATTTGTCGGCGGTGGTCGGACCAAACGGTTGTGGCAAATCGAACATCATTGACGCTGTGCGTTGGGTGATGGGCGAAAGCTCGGCTAAAAATCTCCGTGGCGAGTCGATGACCGATGTTATTTTTAACGGCTCAGTGAATCGCAAACCCGTTGGTCAGGCCTCAATTGAGTTAGTATTTGATAATACCGACAAGAAATTAGGCGGTGAATACGCGGCTTACGACGAGATTGCTATTCGCCGTAAAGTCACCCGCGAAGCGGTGTCGGAATATTATTTAAATGGCAGCAAGTGCCGCCGCCGCGACATTACTGACATCTTCCTAGGTACGGGTTTGGGCCCGCGTAGCTACGCCATCATTGAACAGGGCATGATCTCGCGTCTGATTGAATCCAAGCCCGAAGAACTGCGGATATTCATCGAAGAAGCGGCAGGCATCTCCAAGTATAAGGAACGTCGCCGTGAAACTGAAAATCGCATGCGCCGTACCCAAGAGAACCTCGAACGTCTCACCGATTTACGCGACGAATTAGAACGTCAGTTGCAACATTTGCAGCGCCAGGCGGCCTCGGCAGAAAAATACACCGAATTTAAAAAAGAAGAGCGTTTGCTCAAAGCTCAGGTGCAGGTCTTGCAGTGGAAGGCCCTTGATGAGCAAGCCAGCCTTAAAGAAAAAGACATTAATCAGCTTGAATTAGATCGCGAAGCGATTGTCACCGAGCAAGTGGGTTTAAATACCGGTATTGAAGAAGCTCGCGACCAGCACAGCCAATTGAACGATACCTTTAACGAGGTGCAGGGCCGGTTTTACAGCATCGGCGCTGAAATTGCGCGAGCTGAGCAGGCGATACAGCATCAGCAGGAACGCCGTCGGCAATTAGACGCTGATCTGCAACAAGTTGCTGGCAATGTTCAGGAAACCACTCGACATCTCGACAGCGATAAGGAAAAAATCGCTGCGTGGGAAGAAGAAATTGCTGAAATAGAGCCGGAGCTAGAACTTACTGAAGCCAGTGAAGAAAGCGCCGCCGAGGCCCTAGCTGCCGCCGAAGAGGCGATGCAGTCTTGGCAACAGCGCTGGGACGAGTTTAACCACACGGCCGCGGGCCCGCGTCAGCGCGCCGAGGTTGAGCAATCGCGTATTCAGCACCTCGAGATGAGTTTGCAGCGTATACAGGAGCGGGTAGAGAAACTCGACCAGGAGCGCAAAGGCCTTAGTTTGGCAGATGTTGACGAAGACATAGAGCTTCTTCAGCAGGAGGTTGCTGAGGGCGAACTCGAAGAGTCGACTGCTCAAGAGCGCCATGCTGCCTTGCTACCGCAAATCAGTGAATGCCGCGATCGCATTAAACAGGCCAATGATAACTTGGATCGTTGCCGTAGCGACTTGCAGAGTATGCGTGGTCGTATGGCCTCACTTGAAGCGCTGCAACAGGCTGCTCTGGGGCAAGGCGACAAGGCGACGAGTAAGTGGTTGGCGAGTCATGGACTTGATAGCAATGCGCGATTGGCCGAGCAGCTGCAAGTTGATGACCACTGGCAACAGGCCGTAGAAACGGTATTGGCCGATCAGCTGCAGGCGCTTTGTGTTGAATCCCTAGATGGTGTGGCGGATTTGCTCGCAGGTCTCACCGAGGGCAGCGTTACGTTTGTTGAACCTTTAAAAGCGGGGCAAGCAAGTGCGGCGCCATCGCTGGCGGATAAAGTCACTGGCAATGCGGCGCTGTCAGGTATTTTGGCTACAGTAAAATTGGCAGATGATCTCAATGCCGCACTGGCGATGCGCGCGACTCTTGCGGCTCACGAGTCGGTGATTACGCCCGAAGGTTTATGGCTAGGTGCAAATTGGTTGCGCGTAAGCCGAGGTAATACTGCGCAGGGTGGGGTGTTGCAGCGTCAGCAGGATCTGGAGGAACTCCGGGAATCCATCGCCAGCAATGAATCGCGCGTTGAGGAAATTATTGCGGCGCTCGATAGCGATCGTGAATTGCTAAAAAGTCAGGAACAGGATCGCGAGAATTTAAATCGTGATGTTCAGCAATTCAATCGTAAACTCAGTGAGCTTAGAGCTAAGCTCAGTGCCCAGCAGGCTAAAGTTGAGCAGGTGAGTACTCGGCGTCTGCAATTAGAAAATGACGGTAAAGAATTACGCAATCAGTTCGCTATGGAGCAGGAGTCAGTTGCTGAAGCGCGGATGACCTTGCAAGAAGCAATCGAGGCGATGGAGCTTGATTCTGGTAAACGCGAAACCTTATTAGGTGAGCGCGATAATAACCGCACGGTATTGGATGCGGCCCGGCAAACTGCCCGGCAATCAAAGGATCATTCGCATCAATTGGCGATGCGTCACCAATCGCTGCGTACTCAGCGCGATTCGGTACTTCAAAATATTGGCCGGACCGAAGAGCAATTAGCGCAACTGCACGGGCGCCGCGAGCAACTGGCGCTGACACTTGAAGACAATGATGCGCCAATCGACGATTTGAAAATTGAGCTGGAATCGCGCCTTGAACAACGTCTTGCTGTTGAAGAAGAACTGGCCCAGGCGCGCCGTGCGCTTGAGGTTGTTGATCATCAATTGCGTGAGAATGAGCAAAAGCGTCACGGTATCGAGCAACGCCTGCAAACCGTGCGCACGCGGTTAGAGCAGGCGCGGGTCGATAACCAAGGCCTGCAAGTGCGCCGTAAAGGCTTGCAAGACCAGCTGCAAGAAGCGCAATTCGATTTGCAGTCAGTACTCGACAGTCTGCCGGAAAATGCCAACGAGGCCGAGTGGCTAGAGTCGCTGGAACAGGTGGGGCGGCGTATTGCGCGTTTGGGGCCCATCAACCTTGCCGCAATCGAAGAATATAAACAGCAATCTGAGCGAAAAAATTATCTGGATGCCCAAAACGCAGATTTGGAGCAGGCATTAGAAACCTTGGAAGCGGCGATTCGTCGTATCGACAAAGAAACCCGAAATCGCTTTAAAGAGACCTTTGACCGAGTGAATGCCGGTTTGCAAGACCTCTTCCCCAAAGTATTCGGCGGGGGTAGTGCTTCGCTCGAAATGACTGGCGACGATCTACTCAATACGGGTATTTCGATCATGGCGCGACCACCGGGAAAACGTAACAGTACGATTCATTTGCTTTCGGGGGGTGAGAAGGCGCTAACAGCGATCGCGTTGGTATTCTCGATTTTCCGGTTGAATCCCGCACCATTCTGTATGCTTGATGAAGTCGATGCACCGCTAGATGACGCCAACGTTGGTCGCTATTCACGCATGGTGAAAGAGATGTCATCAGAAGTGCAGTTTATTTATATTAGCCACAATAAAATTGCCATGGAAATGGCGCACCAATTAATGGGTGTCACTATGCACGAACCCGGAGTTTCGCGCTTGGTATCGGTGGATTTGGAAAAAGCAGCTGAAATGGCGGCGATGTAGACTAGGCGATGATTCGCTGTTGCTCGGTAATTTGCGAAAATATGGAAATTTAGCAAAACGCGTGGAACAATAGGCGCAGAATTTTATCTAATGCCACAGCATGCTATTGGGGATATGGTCGTAAGGGCCACAAAGGGTTAAATAATGGACCTCAGTGTCAGAGATTGGCTAATTATAATTGGCTCACTGCTAGCACTGGCAGTGTTGCTTGATGGTTATCGGCGGATGCATAAAGACCGCAGCGATACCATACGCTTAACGCCTAAGGCGCGCCGTGAAGTCGACGAAGATTTGGTGAACCCCGAATTGCCAGGTGCTGCGCGGGTTATTGCCGTGCGTGAACAGCCGAGCCTGCATGTGAAGCGAGCGCCGGGTGGTGCAGCCGTAGCTCGCAAAGAGCCACCATTGAGCGCTGCTGCTGAAGAATCTGATGACGATATTCTCTTCACCGATCCAAAGGAAGAGTATGGGCGCAAAGCAAGCGTTGTAGATGACTTCGATGAAACACATGATGTTGGCGCAGGCTGGCGTGGTGAACTGGATGACGATGAAGAACTCAGTGCACCGCGCAGCAGTGAAGCTAAACCCGCGGCGGTAAGTGCTGAAAGCCGTGCACCCAAGGAAGCCAAGTCTTTAAAGGCAGCGCAATCGACGCCATCGTCACATCAAGAGCTGATAGTCCTCAATGCCATGTCGCCCACGGATAAGCCCTTTAACGGCAATGATTTATTGCAAATTTTGATGGCTTGCGATGTGCGCTACGGCAAAATGAATATCTTTCATCGCTATGAAAATGCGGATGGCACGGGCGAAATTCAATTTAGCGTTGCGAATTTGGTGGAACCGGGTAACTTTGATCTGGATGAGATAGAAGGTTTTACCACGCCCGGTGTGGTTTTTTTCATGCACTTGCCCGGCCCTGCCGACAGTATGAAAGCCTATGAGGCTATGGTGGAAACAGCGCGTTGCCTCGTTAAAAACCTTGATGGTGAACTGCGCGACCAAACTCACAGTGTCGCAACCAAGCAGACCCTAGAGCATTATAAACAACGAATTCGCGATTTTGAGCGCCGCCAGCTAACCCTGATGTAAGCGGGTGCTTGCAATATTAACTATTATAACGGCGTCCTGAATGCTTGATCCCTCTCTACGCGAGCGCTTAGCAGCGCTTCGCGAACAGCTGCACAGTCACAGTTATCACTATTACGTTCTTAATGAGGCGACTATTCCCGATGCGGAATACGATCGCCTGTTTCGCGAGCTGCAAGAAATTGAAGCTGCACACCCCGAATTACAAAGCTCAGATTCCCCTAGCCAACGCGTTGGTGCACCGCCACTTGCGGCCTTTAGTCAGGTGCGCCACGAAACGCCAATGTTGTCTTTGGATAATGTGTTTTCTGAACAAGAGCTGCTGGAATTTGATCAGCGCATAAAAGCGCGCCTGAAAGACAGTAGCGAATTCGCTTATGCCTGCGAGCCAAAACTCGACGGCATAGCGGTAAGTCTACTTTATGTCGACGGTGTTTTAGTTAGAGGTGCCACCCGTGGCGACGGTCGGGTGGGCGAAGATATTACCCAGAACGTGAAAACTATCGCCTCGATTCCTTTGAAATTGCGCGGATCTGGCTGGCCCGAAGAGCTAGAGGTCAGGGGCGAAATCTATATGCCGCGTGCCGGTTTTGCTCGCATCAATGAAATGGCGGGTACCACCGACGGCAAAGTGTTTGTGAACCCTCGCAACGCCGCGGCAGGAAGTCTACGGCAGCTAGATAGCCGTATTACAGCCACTCGGCCCTTAGAAATGAGTTGCTACGGTATCGCGCAAGGTGACGGTGACCCATGGTTTAGCAGTCACAGTGAAGGCTTAGCGCGTTTGCGCGACTGGGGCTTTCTGGTTAGTTCCGAGTTGCGTGTCGTTATGTCGATCGAGGGTTGCGTAGCGTATTACCAAGACTTACTCGCGCGGCGAGATAGCCTCGCCTACGACATAGATGGAATTGTATTTAAAGTTGACTCGCTAGCCTTGCAAGAAAAGCTCGGCTTTGTGTCTCGGGCACCGCGTTGGGCGATTGCTCATAAGTTTCCTGCCCAAGAAGAAATAACGCAATTGCGGGATGTCGAATTTCAAGTGGGCCGCACGGGTGCGGTAACGCCGGTTGCGAAACTAGAACCGGTATTTGTGGGCGGTGTGACGGTTAGCAATGCCTCATTGCATAATTTTGACGAGGTTGCGCGTCTTGGCGTAATGATTGGCGATTTTGTGATTGTGCGCCGCGCCGGCGACGTTATTCCCCAGGTGGTTCAAGTTGTACTTGAGCGTCGGCCGACGACGGCGCTCGCTATTGTTGCGCCGGAGGTCTGCCCGGTTTGTGCCAGCGGCTTAGAGCGGGCACCGGGTGAGGCTGTTTTACGTTGCACGGGTGGCTTGGTTTGTGGTGCTCAGCGCAAAGAGGCAATAAAACACTTTGCCAGTCGCAAGGCGCTCGATATTGAAGGTTTGGGCGACAAGCTTGTTGAGCAGCTGGTTGATGCCGGTTTAATTGAAACGGTTGCTGATTTGTTTGTATTAGAACTTGAACAGTTGGCTGGTTTGGAACGCATGGGCCGTAAATCGGCAGAAAACGTCTTGGCTGCACTGGAAAAGGCGCGCTCAACGACCTTGCCGCGGTTTTTATATTCTTTGGGGATTCGTGAGGTCGGTGAAGCCACAGCGTTGAATTTAGCGAAGCATTTTGGCGAGCTGCCCGCTTTATTAGCCGCCACTGAAGAGGAACTGATAGCGGTTGCAGACGTTGGTCCGATTGTCGCGAGCCATCTCCATGCCTTTTTGAGTAGTGACTATAATCGTGAGGTTATCAATTTATTAATCGAACGGGGTGTGCATTGGCCTGCCACGCGGCAAGAGGGGGGCGCTCAGCCACTAGCAGGGCAAACGTGGGTGCTTACCGGTAACTTGGAGAGCATGACCAGAGGCGAGGCAAAGGAAAAGCTACAGGCCTTGGGAGCAAAGGTTGCCGGCAGTGTGTCAGCGAAAACCGATTGCGTCGCAGCTGGTGCTAGTGCGGGCTCAAAATTAGCGAAGGCCGAAGCGCTGGGAGTGGCAGTGATTAACGAACAGCAATTACTACAGTTGTTTGTCGAGAATGGCAGTAGCGTATGAGAATTATCTGGGTTTTGTTCCTTTCAGTGACTGTGGTTGGCTGTACTACCTCGCCACCGCGCAATCCTGGTGATATCTGCGCTATTTTTCGCGAGAAGGACGATTGGTATGGCGACGCAAAGTCAGCGTCTAAAAAATGGAATTCCCCAATTCCAATTATGATGTCGATTATGTATCAAGAGTCGGGCTTTGTGGCTAAGGCTAAACCGCCGAAAAAATATTGGCTAGGCTTTATTCCGGCAGGTCGTATGTCAGATGCCTATGGCTATGCGCAGGCGAAAGATTCAACGTGGGATTGGTATCTTGATAAGTCCGGTAACTGGGGCGCAGACCGCGATGATTTTGCCGATGCTATCGATTTTATCGGCTGGTATAACAATGTGAGTACCCGCACCGTTGGGATTAGCCCCACCGATAGTTATAGCTTGTATATGGCCTATCACGAGGGGCACGGTGGCTATAAAAAGCGTAGCTACAACAATAAACCGTGGTTGAAACGGGTAGGTGGTAAAGTGGCCGCGCGCTCACAAACCTACACAGCGCAATTAGCGCGCTGTGAAAAAGATCTGAAAAGCGGCGGCTGGTTTTTCGGTATTTTTTAAGGCCTAAATCGGGATTACCATTCGCCGGTATTTGGCATAGATAGCCAAGGTTCTTGTGGTGGCAGAGCTTCGCCACGCTGCAGTAATTCAATAGAGATATTGTCTGGTGAGCGCACAAACGCCATATGGCCGTCGCGGGGCGGGCGGTTAATGCAAACGCCCGCGTCTTGTAAGCTTTGGCAAATGGCATAGATGTCATCGACGGCAAAAGCGAGATGACCAAAGTTGCGGCCACCCTGATAATCTTCCGCGTCCCAGTTATAGGTCAGTTCAATCGTCGGCGCTTGGGTCTCCTGTGCGGAGGCTACGTCCTCGGGCGCGGCAAGGTATATTAAGCTAAAACGGCCTTTTTCACTGTCGTACCGGCGTACTTCCTCTAGGCCGAGTAGCTCGCAGTAAAAGCGTATTGAGGCGTCAAGGTTTTTGACCCGAATCATGGTGTGTAAAAATTTCATGTGTCTTCCCGCTAAATTCCGCCCGCGTGTAAATAGACCGCGGCTGTGTTTTCATTGTGGTAACTTTATTAAAGAGCGCTGATCGTGGCTGATTCTGAAACAAAGCACCTGTTAATTGTATATCACAGTCAGTCAGGTAGAAACGAGCGTTTAGCCTATGCCGCTAGCGCTTCTGCCGCTGCTGAATCCGGTGTCGAGGTGCGATTGCTCAGGGCGGCAGAGGCGGGCACCCGCGACATTATCTGGTGTGACGGTGTACTTCTGTTTATGCCCGAGAATTTTGGCGCACTGGCTGGCGGTATGAAAGATTTCTTTGACCGTACCTTTTACCCCACGCTAGAGCGGGAGTTGGTGAGGCCCTATGGTGTGTTTGTCTGTACAGGCAACGACGGCACTGCGGCGCTAAATCAATGGCAGCGCATTGCAAAAGGCTACGCGTGGCGCTGCGTGACTGACCCCGTTGTTTGTTTTGGCGAGCCAAATGCCGACGCTTTTCAGCAGGCTGAAGAGCTTGGCGCTGGGTTTGCCGCGGGCCTCGTCCTCGGCATTTTTTAAAGTCACTTTCTGCCCAAAACAACTGATCCATTTACCCCCTACTATTCGTAGTATCTCTTGCGCCATTCATAGGCGAATATAGGGGTTATTCACATTTTACATTCGCGAATTCCCGACTAGACTCTGTATTAGCCGCTATACGTGTGTCATTGGCACCGTTAGTGGCGCGGACATAATTAAAATAAATCTCTTTGGGAGAGACATTGATGAGAAATCATTCCAAATCAAACCGCTGTTTAATGCCCTTGGCCGTGGCTATTGGCCTTTGTGCGAATAACACCGTCATGGCAGCACCAGCATTAGAGGAGGTGTTGGTTACCGCGACCCTGCGTACTGAGAGCTTGCAAGACGTGCCAGTATCGGTAAATGCGGTGTCCGGCGAAAAAATGGCCGAAGCGGGGATCGATAAAATCGAAGACCTCCAAGCTTATGTACCAAATTTATCAATGTCGGAGACCGGCATCGGCACCAATATTTATATCCGCGGTATTGGCTCGGGTATTAACCCCGGTTTTGAGCAGTCAGTGGGTATGTATTTTGATGGCGTTTCCTACGGTCGTGGTCAGCTTACCCGCGCCCCTTTTCTTGATTTAGCGCGTGTCGAAGTGCTGCGCGGACCACAAAATATTCTTTACGGTAAAAACAGTATCGCTGGTGCCTTAAGCTTGATCTCGGCGCGTCCAGATCAGGAAAATGAGGGCATGATCTCGGGCCTATACGAACCAGATCATGGTGAAAAGATTGTCGATTTCATGGTTTCAGGCCCGATCACCGAAACACTGGGTGGGCGTATTGCGATCCGTAAGCGTGAAATGGACGGCTATATCGAAAATCTGACGCTGAACCGCGATGAGCCGCAGCGGGACGAGAGCACGGTGCGGGTTATTCTTGATTGGGATGCCTCCGAAGATTTAACCGCCATGCTTAAGTTTGAGTTGGGTAAATTTAATGTTACTGGTCGGCAAGTAGAGATAGTCAATGATCAAGTTAGTACGAGTTTTACGAGCCCCCACCCCTTCACTGGCTTGACGTATTCTCAGATACTTGTTGGTGGTTTTGGTGCTGATGCTTCAACTTTAAATACATCTCAGGATTACAAGCGTTCATCTAATGGTGATTACAGTAACAACCGCACTAAAAACCTGACCTTAAATGTTGATTACGCTCTAGGCGAAAGTACATTGACCTTTATTACCGGTTTATTGCAATACGAATTTGATGAGTTGTGTGATTGTGACTTCACGGGTGCGCCGGTCTTCAGTCTGCCGATGGACGAAGAGTACGAACAATACAGTCAGGAGATTCGCTGGGTATCTGCCGCAGGTGGTACGTTTGAACATATTGGCGGCATATATTTTCAAACCAGTTCCTTGGATTTCTATGATTCACTTGTGATTGATAGTTTGATTCTGCCTACTGTTGTGGGCAATGTATTAGGGGCTTCTGCGGGTGCTACCCTTGCAAATACCACTGCGCCGCGTAATTTCACTTCGGACTCTGATTTGTGGTCTGCTTTTTGGCAAACTACATGGAATGCGTCAGATCGCTTAAGAGCGACGTTGGGTTTGCGCTATTCCTATGAAGAAAAGGAAGGGACGAGAAATTTAAGTTTTGCTGACCTTAGCGGGGTGACAAAAGCGCCCAATGGTACTCCTCCTGATGGCATTGATTTTATCATGGCAGCGGTATTCAAGGTCGAACGGCATGATTTAGACGGTAAACAGAGTGGCGGTAATTTGGCTCCGTCCATCAATGTCCAATTTGATATAAATGATGATGTGATGGCTTACTCAACACTGAGTGTCGGTTATAAGTCTGGTGGCTTTGATGCACGCTCGAATGCCTCACCTGGGGGTGCCATTGATGGTGCCTTTGAATACGATGAAGAAAAGGCGACTAGTTTTGAAGTCGGCGCCAAGACCAGCTTTTTGGATGGTCGTGGTGAGTTGAACGTTGCCGCTTTCTTTACCAAGTATGATGATCTTCAGGTGAGTATTTTTGACGGGAAACTCGGCTTTAACGTTGGTAATGCCGGTGCCGCTGAAACGAAAGGGATAGAGTTGGACGGTCGTTTTGCGATAACGGATCGGTTAATGATGGGGGCTGCATTGGCTTTCTTGGACTTTGAATTCACCGACTTTAAAAATGGTCAGTGCTACCAAGGGCAGGTTCCTGATAACGGAACGAATTGCGACTACACCGGTAAAACTAACCAATACGTTGCTGACTACTCGGGTAATGTGACGTTTACTTATACTCGTGAGTTTGGCGATGCGCTAGAGTTGCGTGCTGGCACTGACTTTGTCTTTACTGATGACTACAACTCATCGCAGAATTTAGATCCTAGCCAAGAGCAAGATGGCTATGTGAAGGTTAATGCACGTCTTGCGCTTGCGGATATTAAGTCCGGATGGGAAGTGGCTTTGATCGGTAAGAATCTGACGGATGAGGATGTTATTTCTTACTCAAACGATACGCCGCTGGCAAACAGTTCCTTTGGAAGTATAAATCACTATGCTTTTGTCGAGCGTCCTCGCAGTGTAGCTGTGCAGGCTAGCTATCGCTGGTAGTGGTTTGGCTGTTGGCTCTTTGTATGGGGAGCTGGTTTGTTAAGTAGAGCTAAAGATGTCGCTTAGGCGGCATCTTTTTTTTACCTAGGCAGTAAGGGTGATTATTTTATTTTGATATAGTTACTATACTGATTAAAAATGCTAAATCATTGAACCATTAGCGAATATGCTTTATGTTTTCGATGCAAACATTTTGATAGCACCGTATAATAACGACTACATTACAGAACGTTGGCTTACTGGGCTTCGGTTCGGTGGCTACATATAAAAAAATCAACTGCATCTGGAGGTCCTATGACCTTGAAAAAAACTATCTCTGATTTTCGCTTATCCGCTCTCGCGGCAGGTGTTGTGCTGTGTACAGCACAAGCGCACGCGGCAGGCGTATTAGAAGAAGTCATTGTTACGGCAACATTGCGTGCCGAAAGTCTGCAAGACGTTCCTGTTTCAGTTAACGCTGTGTCAGGCGAAAAAATGATGGAAGCGGGCATAGGCAAGGTCGAAGACCTTCAGGCTTATGTTCCTAACCTAACCATGTCTGAAACAGGTATTGGTACTAATATCTATATTCGCGGTATTGGTTCTGGTATTAACCCTGGTTTTGAACAGTCTGTTGGTATGTATTTCGACGGTGTGAGCTATGGTCGCGCGCAATTAAGCCGTGCGCCATTTTTGGATTTAGCGCGGGTTGAAGTACTGCGCGGCCCACAGAATATACTGTTTGGTAAGAACAGTATTGCTGGGGCATTGAGTTTGATTTCTGCTCGCCCTAGTCAAGAATTTGAAGGCATGGTTTCTGGCACCTATGAGGTTGAAACCAATGAGCAGGTTGTGGATTTGGTATTGTCTGGCGCGATGACCGACACTATCGGAGCTCGTCTTGCGATCCGGAAGCGCCAAATTGATGGCCATCTAGAAAACTTGACCTTGAACCGCGATGAACCTGAGCGCGACGAGCAAACCGTTCGCTTAATGTTAGAGTGGGACGCTAGTGCAGACTTGACTGCTGCATTAAAAGTTGAATTCGGTCAGTTTGATGTTAATGGTCGTCAAATCGAAATCATTAACGACAATCCGTCGACTTCCACAACAAGCGCTTTTACCGGCCGTACCTATGGCGAGATACTTGATCGCACGACTATTGCGTATGGCCCAATCACCTTGGTTGATGTTGACTCTGACTCGTCGGTGTTAAATAACTATCAAGATTTCAAGCGCTCTTCTAACGGTGACTACAGCTACAACGATACGCATAACGTAACCCTTAATGTGGATTACGTTTGGGGTGAACACACGTTTACCTTTATCACAGGTATTTTGGGGTACGAAACCTCTGAACTGTGTGACTGTGATTTTACTGGCGCATCAGTATTTAGTGTTGCCGCCGAGGAGGAGTACAGCCAGTTTAGCCAAGAGATTCGTTGGGTATCACCGGTTGGTGAAACCTTTGAATTCATCGCTGGTGCGTTCTTTCAGCACAGTGAGCTAGATTTCTTTGACAGTATTCGCGTCGAAAGCGACATCTTACCGCAATTGCTGAATGCTGCTGATATTCAAGAGGCTGGTGCTCGTGGCGAGCGTCCGACTGGTGGGGATATTGAGGGTGGACCGCTCGATAATGTAACAGCCGCTGCGGTTGCTGGTACGCCGCTAGAAGCTGCTCTGGCACCGCTCTTTGGTCTTGGTTTATTAGAGCTTGGTGGTTTGGGTGACGCTGGTGATGAAATCGTTAATCTTGGTACGCCGCGTTACTTTGAATCGACCACTGATCTGATTTCTGGTTTTGTGCAAGCGACCTGGAATATTTCTGATTTGACCCGCGCAACACTTGGTTTACGTTATTCTTACGAGGAAAAAGATGGTAAGCGTAAACTTGATTTCAGTGACATCACCACCGGTGAAATTAGAGCCGAAGGTGAGATTGATACTGTTGTAGCGAAAAACTTTTCAGCTGAGCGTCACGACCTAAGTGGTTCGCGTAGCAGTGGGAATCTAGCGCCGTCGTTGAATATCCAGCACGACTGGAGTGATGACGTGATGCTATACGCTACAGCGAGTATTGGTTATAAGTCTGGCGGTTACGATGCGCGCTCTAATGCTTCTCCTGAAGCAAATGAGATTCGTCCACTTCAGAACCTAGACGAACCTACGCCAATTATACTGGTAGGTAGTTTTGAATATGAGGAAGAGCAGGCAACAAGCTTTGAAGCCGGAGCCAAAACAACGTTGTTAGACGGTGCTGCTGAGTTGAATGTTGCAGCGTTTTACACTCAGTACGACGATCTGCAGGTGAGTATCTTTGACGGTACGCTAGGTTTTAACGTTGGTAATGCTGGCGCTGCAACCACCATGGGTATCGAGCTCGACGGACGTATGGCGCTTTCTGAAAACTTGATGATGACGGCTGCTTTGGCATTCTTGGACTTCGAGTTTACAGATTTTGCTAATGGTCAATGCTACCAAGGACAGACTGTCGATTATGAAGTAGATGGCAACCCCTACTGTGACTACAAGGGTAAAACCAACCAGTACGTAGCTGATTACTCCGGTAACATGACCTTTGTTTACACCACTATGGTGAGCAAAGACTTGGAATTCCGTGGTGGTGCTGACTTCGTGTTTACTGGCGATTTTAATTCTTCACAGAACTTAGATCCAAGCCAACAGCAAGATGCGTATGTTAAAGCTAATCTGCGTATGTCTTTGGCGGATGTGACGGCAGGTTGGGATGTAGCACTGCTAGTTAAGAATGCGACGGATGAAACCACCGTTTCTTACTCTAATGACACGCCTTTAGCCAATAGCATTTTTGGTGCGGCCGGCCACTATGGCTTTATCGATACCCCGCGCACTGTGGCTTTGCAGGCAACTTACCGCTGGTATTGATTTTGTCCTGAGGGATAGACGAATATAACGCCGCGTAAGCGGCGTTTTTTTTGCAAAAAATTTATATAGGTTCTTTGTGTGAAAACCATAGATCAGTTAGTTTTGGCAGCAGCGGAAGCATTTTTACAGCGGGGTGAGTCCGGGTGGTTGTGTACTGTTGTAAAGACTTTTGGGGCGTCGCCACGACCTTTGGGCTCCATAATGGCGATGGATGAGCACGGAAATCTGCATGGCTCGCTTTCCGGCGGCTGTATTGAAGATGAGTTGCTTGGCAAGCTGCAGCGCGGCGAGTTAGCGGCCACAACGCCGGTGCTATTGGAATACGGGGTGAGCCCAGAGGAGAACGAGCGTTTTGGCTTACCTTGCGGTGGTCGAATGCATATTTTAATTGAGCCTCTAGCGCCAAGTAAAATGCAGGGTGATTTACTTAATGAGCTTTTAGTTGCCTTGGCGGCACGGCGGCCTATTCGTCGCAAAGTAGATTTAGCGCAGGGCGGCTGGCAACTCGAAACAATTGCTAGCTGTCAGCCGCTCTGTATTGATGAAAATGCTATGCAGCAGGATTTTGGTCCGCGTTTTCAAATGTTGCTTATAGGTGCAAATGAATTGGCGCGTTGCATTGCCGAAATTGCTTTGGCGATGGATTACCGGGTTTTGGTCTGCGATCCTCGTGAAGACCGGCGGGCGCAATGGTCGGTTAGTGGAGCGGAGTTATTAGCTGATATGCCTGACGATGCGGTCAGTGAATATGGCGATAGTTACACGGCCGTCGTGACCTTAACACATGACCCGCGTATAGATGATATGGCGTTAATGCAGGCGCTTACCCAGCCGCTATTTTATGTTGGTGCCCTAGGGTCGCAGCGCACCTCGGATAAGCGCCGTGAGCGCTTGTTAAACTTGGATATTACTGGTGAGCAATTGCAGCAATTGCATGCGCCGGTGGGTCTGCCTATAGGCAGTAAGTCGGCCATGGAAATTGCACTGGCGATTATGGCTGAACTTACCCAGTTGCGGGCCGGGATGCGGCGCGCTGATGGTGGAGTACCCATAAGATAATGGGACTTCCCTTATTGGTCCTGGCGGCAGGTAAAAGCCGACGCTTTGGCGAGCAAGACAAGCGCTTTGCCGCTTTACCCCATGGCGGCGTATTGATTAACGCGCTGGTAAGGCGGGCGCGCAAAGCGGGCTTAGAGGTCAGTGTGATTATTGATGTTGCTGATAAAGTGGCTGCCGACATTGATGCGCCCTGTCTTTTCGCCCCAAACGCGCAGATGGGGATGGGGCATAGTATCAGTGATGGCTTGAAGCAACTTGCTTTATCAACAAGTGCCGATTCGGTTTTACTGCTGCCGGTAGATTTGCCGCTAATTCGCATTGCTTCGCTGCAGGCGGTAGCCGCAGCGGCGCGCTCCGATAATATTGTGGTGCCGGTTTGCGATTCTCGCCGTGGCCACCCGGTAGCGTTCGGTCGGGAATTTTGGCCTTTACTAGCTGACTTGAGTGGCGATATTGGGGCTAAGTCTGTGCTGAATAAATGTGCAGCGATCGTGCAAGAAGTAAGGTTAAGCGATGAGGGAATATATCAAGATGCTGATACGCCTGAGCAAATGGCTGAATTGTTGTCACGTTTGAAGCCGCGTTTGCGGCCAGAGTAACTTGGTTTAGTACGGCTCTGTGCGCGCTGCAAGCAGTAATTCAATAAATGCCTCTGCGGCATTCGATAAGCTGCGGCTGCGATGATGAACACAGCCCAATGTTCGCGATAGCGCTTGGCCTTGCCATTGTAGTGCGGTCACTGAATCGTCGAGCAGGGTCAGCGGTAAAATACTCCAACCCAAGCCAATACTGACCATTACCTTGATGGTTTCTAGGTAATTGGTCGACATACCGATATTCATACTCAGGCCTTGCTGGTCAAACAGGTCTTTAATAATTTGTCCTGTATAGGTGTTTAGTCCAGGCGGTAAGGCAATGTGCTGGCTGAGCATCTTCGCGCTTACGGTGTGATGTTTGGCGAGGGGGTGATCTTTGGCAACGGTAACGGCTAATGGGTCTTCCCAAATTGGGATTGACTGCAATTGTTGCTCATCCGTAGGGGAAAGGGTGATTACTGCCAAATCCATTTCGCCGTGCAAGATTCGCTGATGGGCAAGTTCAGAGTCCATAAAATCGATATCGAGCTTCACTTCTGGGTAGCGCTGACTGAACGCCCGCAATACCGGTGGCAGACGATGAAGGCCAATATGATGACTGATACCCATCGTTAATCGCCCGCTAACGTCACCCCGTAAGTCGTGAATGCTGCGCACGGCCTCTTTAATGTCTTGCAGTATCCGCCGACTCTGGGGCATCAGTGCGCGACCCGATTCGGTTAGGTGGATATTGCGGCCAATTCGGTCAAATAATTTGCAGTCTAGTTGCCGTTCCAACGCGGCTATACGCTTGCTCACCGCAGGTTGCGTGATATGGAGTTGTTCCGCCGCCAGTGAGAAAGACTGCTGCTCTGCGACGGCGAGAAAGGCTTTTAGTGATTCAGTGTCCATACCCTGATTGTATTTGTATTCCATATAGGAATGCAAATAATGAAAAATATGAATTTGTGTTATTTGGTTGTGCTGCGTAAGATTGCGTTTCTGGAATTATTCATTACGACAGGGTGGCGGGACAGGATATGGCTGGACAAACACTTTACGACAAACTGTGGGCGGCTCACTTGGTAAAAGAGCGTGACGATGGCACTGCACTTATTTATATCGACCGCCATTTGGTACACGAAGTTACTTCGCCACAGGCATTTGAAGGTCTGCGTTTGGCTGGCCGCAATCCGTGGCGGGTAAGCGCGAATTTGGCGACCCCTGACCATAACGTGCCTACAGAGGCAGTTGAGCGCAGCGGTGGCGTCGAGGCGATTGCCGATGAAGTGTCACGCATTCAGGTTCGTACTTTAGACGAAAACTGCAGTGAGTTCGGCATTACCGAATTTTCGATAAATGATGTGCGTCAGGGTATTGTTCACGTGGTTGGCCCGGAACAAGGTGCGACGCTGCCCGGCATGACGGTGGTTTGTGGCGACTCGCATACCGCTACTCACGGTGCACTTGGTGCGCTTGCGCATGGTATTGGTACTTCCGAAGTTGAGCATGTGCTCGCGACTCAGTGCTTAATTCAAAAGAAAAGCAAGAACATGCTGGTTCGAGTTGACGGAGAGCTCCGCCCGGGTGTGACGGCAAAAGACGTGGTGCTGGCCATTATCGGCAAAATTGGCACTGCGGGTGGTACTGGCTACGCGATTGAGTTTGGTGGCGACGTAATTCGCAAATTGTCGATGGAAGGCCGCATGACGATCTGCAATATGGCTATCGAAGGTGGTGCGAGAGTCGGCATGGTTGGGGTTGATGATATAACGCTCGACTACGTTAAGGGTCGTCCTTTTGCGCCAAATGATGCTGAGTGGGATCAAGCGGTCAAATACTGGCGTACTTTGCTCAGTGACAGCGATGCGGTTTTTGATGCCACGGTTGTGCTTAACGGTGCAGATATTCTACCTCAGGTTACGTGGGGTACGAGCCCAGAGATGGTGCTGCCGATTAATGGCATGGTGCCTAGCCCAAGTGATTACGCTGATCCTGCCAAGCGGACTGGATGCGAACGTGCGCTGGAGTACATGGGTTTAAAAGCTGGCCAAGCCATTACCGATATTAAGTTAGACAGAGTGTTTATAGGTTCATGCACCAATTCGCGAATTGAAGATCTGCGTGAAGCCGCCGCTGTGGTGCGGGGCAAAACGGTTGCGAGTAACGTAAAAGAAGCGCTCGTCGTGCCCGGTTCCGGCTTGGTGAAAAAACAGGCTGAGGCTGAGGGCCTGGATAAAATCTTTATTGAGGCAGGCCTACTGTGGCGTGAGCCTGGCTGTTCTATGTGTCTGGCCATGAATGCCGACAAACTTGGTGCCGGCGAGCATTGTGCGTCGACATCGAATCGTAACTTTGAAGGTCGTCAGGGCTTTGGTGGTCGTACGCATTTGGTGAGTCCTGCCATGGCTGCCGCGGCGGCGATAGCCGGTCATTTTGTTGATGTTCGGGACTGGAATTGAGGGGTAGGCAATGAAAGCATTTACAGTATTAGACGGCATCGTGGCGCCGATGGATCGCGCCAATGTTGATACCGATATGATTATTCCCAAGCAGTTTTTGAAATCGATAAAGCGCAGCGGCTTTGGTCCTAATCTTTTTGATGAACTGCGCTACCTTGATGAAGGTCAGCCAGGTGAAGATTGCAGCCAGCGACCGCTGAACAAGGACTTTCCGCTGAATTTTCCACGCTACCAAGGTGCAGAGATTTTGCTGGCACGGGAGAATTTTGGTTGCGGTTCAAGTCGCGAGCACGCGCCTTGGGCATTAGAAGACTACGGCTTTAGTTGCGTGATAGCGCCGAGCTTTGCCGATATCTTCTTCAACAACTGTTTTAAAAATGGCGTTTTACCCATTGTGCTGCCAGCAGAAAAAGTAGCTGAGTTATTTACTGCTATGTTTGCGGATGAAGGCTATAAGCTCAAGATTGATCTGCCAGCGCAGACGGTAATTACGCCAGCAGGCGAGTCAATTCCGTTTGATGTTGATGCCTTCCGTAAACACTGCTTGGTGAATGGGCTAGATGATATCGGTTTAACATTGCAAGACGCCGATGATATTCGCGCCTATGAAAGCAAATTGCAGCTTTCCTCGCCGTGGTTATTCCGAGAGCACATCGCCTAAGGGAATAATGTAAACTAGCGTGCTTAGTATGGGAGCCGCTAACGGTGCTCGAAATTAGAATTTATTCGCTATAAACTCCGCTGTCAGCGCTCCAGCGGCGGCCCAGCTGCCGTCGCTTCCCAAGCCCCTCGGGCGTTTTGGCCGCTCGACATTATCCAGAGGCTATCTTTCATTATCCTCGGCTAATCCAATTTAAAGGAATGTAAAGTGTCTACACAAAGAACAATAGCAATATTGCCCGGCGACGGCATTGGTCATGAAATCATGGCAGAAGCGGTAAAGGTGTTGGAAAGCGTTAATGCCCGTTGCGAACTGGGTCTTAATCTAGAGCACGCCCTGGTGGGCGGTTCTGCCATTGATGCCCACGGCACTGCGTTGCCAGAGGCGACTTTTGAACTGTGCGCGCGCGCCGATGCTATTCTTCTTGGTGCAGTGGGCGGCCCCAAATGGGATAAATTACCCGTGGCTGAGCGTCCTGAGAAGGCGGGTCTATTAGAAATTCGCCGTCGCTTGGATTTGTTCGGGAATTTGCGCCCCGCAATTTTGTACCCTCAGTTGGCGGATGCCTCGTCGCTTAAACCTGAATTGGTTGCGGGCTTGGATATTTTGATTGTACGGGAGCTGACCGGCGGTATTTATTTTGGTCAGCCACGCGGTATTCGCGTTTTAGAAAATGGTGAGCGCGAAGGCTATAACACCTACGTGTATAACGAGTCTCAAATTCGTCGCATTGGTAAAGTCGCGTTTGAAGCGGCGCAAAAGCGCGGCGGTCGCCTGTGCTCGGTCGACAAGGCCAATGTGCTTGAGGTCACCATGCTGTGGCGAGAAATCATGGAAGACATGGCCAAGGATTACCCCGATGTTGAGCTGTCGCATATGTATGTCGACAATGCCGCCATGCAGCTTATTCGCGCGCCGAAGCAGTTCGATGTTGTGGTCACGGGCAATATGTTTGGCGATATATTGTCGGATGCCGCAGCCATGCTCACCGGATCGATAGGCATGTTGCCATCGGCCTCGCTGGATGTGAATGGTCGGGGTATGTATGAACCTTGTCATGGTTCAGCACCGGATATTGCAGGTCAAAACAAAGCGAATCCACTGGCGACGATATTGTCGGTGGCCATGATGCTGCGTTATTCGATAAATGAGCCTGAAGCGGCGCAGCTTATTGAAGACGCGGTAAGTAAAGTATTGGATCAGGGCTTGCGCACGGGCGATATCTTCTCGCCAGGCAGCACGCTCGTGAATACCGTCGAAATGGGCGATGCCGTAATTGCCGCGCTTTAAATCGCGCAGGGCAGCTTAAAGCAAAAATTCGCAGCGACGATGTCGTCGTTTGCAAAGCAGGATTTGGGAGTAAATATGAAAAAAGTAGGTTTTGTAGGTTGGCGTGGAATGGTTGGCTCGGTATTGATGGGTCGCATGCTAGAAGAGAAAGACTTTGATGGCATTGAACCAATATTTTTTACCACCTCTAATGTTGGTGGGCAGGGTCCTTCAATTGGCCGTGATATCGATGCCTTAAAAGATGCCAATGATGTCGCAGAGCTGCGGCAGATGGATATCATCATTTCTTGCCAGGGTGGTGATTACACCAAAGCAGTGTTTCCTGCATTGCGTGAAGGCGGTTGGGATGGCTACTGGATTGATGCGGCGTCGTCGCTACGCATGAAAGACGATGCAATTATTACCCTTGATCCCGTCAACCTTGACGTAATTAAAGATGGTTTGTCTCGCGGTGTTAAAAACTTTATTGGCGGTAACTGCACGGTTAGCTTAATGCTAATGGCGGTGGGCGGCTTATTCCGTGAAGGCTTGGTTGAATGGGTGAGTGCTCAAACTTACCAAGCAGCCAGCGGCGCTGGTGCGCAAAATATGCGCGAATTGATCACGCAAATGGGCAGTGTGCGGGACAGTGTCGCTGACGAACTGGCGGACTCCCGCTCAAATATCCTTGATATCGACCGCAAAGTAGCTGAAATGATGCGTAGCGACGCGTTTCCGAAAGAGCAGTTTGGTCATGCCTTGGCGGGTAGTTTGTTGCCGTGGATCGATACTCAGCTGGAAAATGGTCAGAGCCGTGAAGAATGGAAGGGCCAAGCCGAGACGAATAAGATTCTTGGTCGCGAGCAGTCGCCTATCGCTATAGATGGTAACTGTGTGCGAATTGGGGCAATGCGTTGTCACAGCCAGGCGCTGACCATTAAATTAAATAAAAACGTCGCAATAAGCGAAGTAGAAAGCATTCTCGCTAGCGCCAATGACTGGGTGCAAGTGGTTCCAAATGATCGCGCCGAGACCTTGGCTAAACTGACGCCAACCGCCGTAACCGGCAAGCTGCATGTCCCTGTTGGTCGCTTGCGCAAGTTGAACATGGGTGATCAGTATTTGTCGGCGTTCACTGTTGGCGATCAATTATTGTGGGGTGCGGCGGAGCCTCTGCGCCGGATGCTGCGAATTCTGCTGGGAGACATAAAATAATGGCCTATAAACGCGTTGCGGTTTTCGGCGCCACTGGGCTTGAAGGTGAGTCTTTGTTGCAAGGCTTGTCTGAACTAGAGCTTGGTATCGAAAGCGCGAGCGTGTTTGCGGCGGATGCCGAGGGTGAAACTGCGATGTTTCGTGGTCGCCCGGTTGCCGTCAAAGAGCCAAGTACCGCTGATTTTGGTGTGCTAGATTTAGCCATTTTTCTTCCTGAAGCGGGCAGTGATGCAGGGCTAGTTGATGCCGCCTGTGACGCGGGTATTGTGGTGCTGGATGCCACCGACACCTTGGCGCAGCGCGATGATGCCGTAATTTTCTGTGAAGGTGTGGCAATTGCGGGTGACGTTAAACTGTTCGCCATCGCCGATGCCGCCAGCAGCCAAGTGGCCGCGTTGCTGCAGCAATTGCCTGTGGGAAGTATAAATCGCGTGGATATTAGCCTTGCGCAGGCGGTGTCCGTCGCAGGTCGTGATGGCATCGAAGCGCTCGCGGCAGAGACAGCGCGCTTATTGGGTGGGCAAACGCCTGACAAAACTGTGCTTGGTCAGCAAATTGCTTTCAATGTTTTGCCGCAATCTGCGGACCGCGCTGCGGCTGAGGTCGAGCATAATTTAAGTCGCTTATTGGGTGGTGATATCGCCATTGCAGCTAGCGTGATGATGGTTCCGGTATTTTATGGCCACACCATCATGTTGCGTGTGGAATGCGAAGATAGGCCAAATTTGTCTGCACTGCGAGGCAGTTTAAGCGAAGATTCACGCTTCCGTTTATTCCCAAATGAGGACGCTGAACAAGCTTCGCCAGTGTGTCTGCAGGGTAGTGATTGTATTGATATTGATCAACTTAATTACGATCGGCGTGACGAAACAGCCTTTCGTTGTACTGTTGTCGGTGATAATCTCCGTAAAGGTGCGGTGTTTAACATTATTGAGCTACTTAAAAACTTGATTAAAATCAACATCTAGCTAATATCTACGCATGTGATTTGGAGATGTGCTTGGTCTCCATACGGCGTAGTTCCCGCAAGGTAGGATTACTTTATAAAAAGCAGTATTTCAGTTTAGCCGCTGAGAGCTGAGTGCTAAGACACAGACGGTGACAATATGGTTAGGAAGAGGCTTGCTGCAGCGATACTGGTATCGGGTGCCCTGCATAGCGGATTTGCCAGCGCGCTCGGCTTGGGTGAACTGACGCTTAGGTCTGCATTAAATCAGCCTTTTCGTGCGGAAATTCTGGTGCGGGATGTTGGCGAGCTTGATGTTGAAGAAATAAAAATTGCGCTCGCTGACGATACCGCCTTTGAAAATGCAGGTGTGGAACGTAGCCAGTTTCTGAGCTCACTCGAGTTTCAAGTGGAATTGCTGGGCGGCGGCAATGGCAAGATCATTGTCACGACCACTAAAACAGTACAAGAACCTTACCTCGACTTTATTGTGGAAGTGCGCTGGCCCAGCGGCAAGATAAATCGGGAATACACCGTTTTATTGGATTTGCCGGTATTTTCGCCAGCCTCTTCGGCGCCTACCGTGAACGTAGCGCGCAGCGTGCCGCAGAGCACGCCAGTTGTTAAATCTCCTGTACCGAAGGCTATGCCTGCTCGGGAGCCGGGTGGCAGTATTGGTGTTGCTAATCGCACAGCGCCGCAGGTGCGCGATGCTGCCGATCAGCAAAGCTTACCGAAGGCGGCTGACCCAACTGAATACCGCGTACAGCATCATGACACTATGTGGAAAATTGCAGAGAAGCTGCGTCCCAGCTCCTATGTAACCACGCAGCAAACCATGATTGCGCTACTTAAAATGAATCCAAAGGCTTTTGTTGCGGGCAACGTGAACCGCATAAAGTCGGGGTATGTTTTACGAATTCCCAGCGAATCTGAAGTGAATCAATTCAATCACGACGAAGCCGTTGATGAAATTCGCGAACAAGATCGGGAGTGGCGAGGCGGAAATGCCCGGCCTGTTAGTAGCGCAAAGAAATCCCCAGTAGCTAAACCCTCTGAAGCAAAGAGTGCTGCATCTGCAGTGGCGAGTGCGCCTCAGCTAGACGCCACAGATAAGTCGGCTAAAGAATCCATTGCACCAGAAGAGCAGGCGGTTAAGTTTTCTGTTGGCAGTGCCGGTAGCGACACAACGGCGAGTAATGACGTTGATGCATTGCGTCAAAAGGTCCGTGAGGAACGTGAGAATTTAGAAAAATTCGCGCTTGAGAATGGCGAAATGCAAGCCCGCGTTGTTGAAATGGAAAAGCAGATTCGGACTCTGCAAAATTTAATCACACTTAAAAATAGTCAGTTGGCGGCGTTGCAAACTGGCTTGGCTAGTGGCGCTAACGACAGTGGCGAATCTTTAGACGCGGAGCCGAGCGCAAGCGAGGGCGTTAGCGCTAAGGACGAACAAGTAGCCATGGCGCCTGTGGGCGACGGTAGCAGTGCTAGTAGCATTGCTTCGGCCCCTGCGGTACTTGCGGAAAAAGCGGATGCTGCCGCTGCGAAAGACACTAAAGTAGAGCCTGCGGTGAAGCCCACCTCGCCAGCTTCTAACGCTAGCCTCGCGGCGACCGCGCAAGCGTGGTTGAGCAATGGCTTTGTTAAATTTATCGGTTTAGGCGTTGCCGTACTGGCATTGCTGATTTTGGTGCTGCGCCGTCGTCGAAATGAAGTCGATAACGACGCTGATCTTGCCGCATTTGAAGCCAGTTTGGCTGGAGGTGCCGCGGCAGCTGAGACGGATGTATTTTCGGCAGAGCGCGATTCACTTGATTTCGACATAGGAAATACCGAAGCGACTGAACTCAGTGATTCAGCCGACGAGGACAGTGAGCCGTCGTTTAACGCAGATGATTTTGATTTCGATAAGTTTGACTCCTCAGCAGAGCCTGCTGAAGAAACGGCAATGGACGAGGGTGAAATTACCGTTAGCGCAGTTGAAGCTGAGTCAGTGCAGCCTCAAACCGGGGACATTGTCGCGGAGGCTGATATTTATGTTGCTTACGGCCGCTATGATCAAGCTGCCAGCTTATTAAAAACCGCGATAGCGCAGGATCCGGAAAATGCAGACTTACACGTTAAATTAGCCGATATTTATTTAGATACCCGAGATCGTGACAACTTTAGTGCCGCTTTTGCTGAGCTCCAGAGTTTGGGCGATGCCGACGCGGTTGCTCGTGTTAAAGAGTCAATGTCGGCTATCGAAGGCGTAAGCGATTGGTTGGATGATGGGGTTGACGCTGAGCTCGGTGAGAAATTGCTTCCCGCTGACGACTCTACGGCTGAAGCTGTAGAGGCTGATCTCGATTTTGAGCTTGATGAAGACCTTGATTTTGAGTTGGGCGAGACTGACTCGAATGAGACACTGGCAAATGCCGCTGCAGTGGAAGCAGCCCCTGGCAGTGTTAGTGATTTTGAAGATCTCGATATTGATTTTGATTTGGCTGACCCGGCGGCAGCATCGACTGTTAGTGCGCTGGGTAGTGATGACGTCCAAGACACTGAGGATGCTGCAGCAACGCCAAACGACGAGTCGATTCGTGATGCAGATGCAGATGCAGATGCAGATACTTTAGCGTCTCTGGATGTTGATTTGGCGGATCTTGATTTTGATTTTGAGCCAGAATCTGAGGCTAAGCCTAAGCCAGAACAAGAGTCAGTGCCAAGTACGATACAGGAAGACGACAGCGCTGCCCTTGATTTTAGCTTTGGTGAGCCAGCTCTTGGCGAGGAGATGCCTGCAGAGGTAGCTGCCGACGAGAATGAAATTACTACCGGAGATGATGAAGAATTTGATTTTTCTGAATTTGATGAACCGGAAGAAATCGATGCGAGTTCGGCTAATGGCTCTGAGCCAGATTCCTTGGCGCCAGGCGCTGCCGACGTGTCATTGGACTTGGCTTCAGCTGACGAGGATTTAGACCTAGATTTGTCTGCTTTCGAAGAGCTCAGCGCCGACGATGATGAATTACTGAGCGCGGCAAGTGATTTAAGCTTTGACGAAGAGGATCTTGATCTCGGTAAGGCTGAAGATGATGTAACGGTGAATCTAGGTGCGGTGGCTGGCAGCGAAAGTGCCGACGAGGACTTAGACCTTAATCTTGACGATTTTGATACCCCACTGAGACCTGCTGCGCTGGATTCGGCTAGTAATGTCAACGAGTTAGGCGCAGACCTGGCGTCAGATGATGAATTTTTTGTAGATGCTGGTGATGGCGATAATACTGCAGATAGTGTTGAGGGCAGTGGCACAGAGTCAGCCTTAAATTCAACTGAGACGGGCGGCATCGACGTAGAAGATTTGAGCTTTGACGAGTTTGATGTTGGCGACGATGACGAGGAATTTGATAATTTACTTGATACCGAGTCAGTAGCCACCAAGTTAGATCTCGCTAGAGCATATGTTGATATGGGTGACAGTGAAGGCGCCCGTGAAATGTTAGAAGAAGTTCTGGTTGAGGGCGACACTCAGCAGCAAAGCGATGCGCAGGCATTGTTGGACAGTATTGGCAAATAACAATGCAGCAGTTGGCATGACCAATTTTGATCGTTTTGCCGATGAGCCATTGCCCGTCGGTAGCCGAATTGCGCTGGCCTTTGAATATCAGGGCAGTGCATATCGCGGCTGGCAAAGTCAGTTAAAACCCCAAGTAGCAACGATTCAGGAACGGCTTGAGAAAGCTATTTCTGCAATTGCTGCTGCGCCGGTGGTGGTCATGTGCGCTGGGCGTACAGATGCCGGCGTGCATGCTACTCACCAAGTGGTGCATTTCGACGCCCCAGTCAGTCGCTCGCTGCGATCATGGGTTGCTGGGGTAAATGCTAAGCTGCCTAAAGATATCGCGGTGATGTGGGCGCAGGCGGTGCCGGATGATTTTCATGCTAGATTTTCAGCAACGGCACGGCGTTATCGCTACGTTATTCTTAATCAGCCTCGGCGTTCCGCTCATTTACTCAATGGTGTGACTTTAGTCGACGCAAAGCTTGACGAAAAGCTTATGCATCATGACGCGCAGGTGTTATTGGGTGAACAGGATTTTAGTGGTTTTCGCGCGGCGTCTTGTCAGTCTAATACCGCAATGCGCAATATTCATTTTGCGAACGTAAGTCGCCGCGGTCGCTATGTGATTATCGATATTGCCGGCAACGCTTTTTTACACCATATGGTGCGCAATATTGCGGGTGTGCTTATTGCTGTTGGTAGTGGTGAGATGCCAGCTGGCTGGACGCGGCAAGTTCTCGAAGGTCTGGATCGCAGCAAAGGTGGTGTTACCGCTAAACCGGACGGATTGTATTTGGTCGATGTAATCTACCCTGAGCACTTTAATTTGCCCCAAACGCATTTGGGACCGGATTTTCTTGTGTCCTAAAGTGGGCTTTTACAGACACATCCCCAGCTTATTTGTTAATATTCGCAGCAATTAATTGTCTGGTTGTACATCCGAGTGTCCCGTACCCGCGTAAAAATCTGTGGTATTACCCGTGCTGACGACGCCGCGGCGGCGGTGCGCGCCGGAGCGGATGCTTTGGGCTTTGTTTTTTATGCGAAAAGCCCGCGTTATATAAGTCCCAAGCACGCTGCAGAAATTATGGCTGCAATGCCACCCTTCGTGTGTAAGGTTGGTTTGTTTGTCAATGCTGCTCCCGACGAGGTTCGGCAGGTGCTGACAGTGTGTTCTTTGGATTTATTGCAATTTCACGGCGACGAAACACCGGCCTATTGTGCGTCTTTTGCTACGCCGTATATGAAGGCCATAAGAATGCGCGACGACATTGACGTTGCGGACGCGATAAAGGCTTATGCTAGTGCCTCAGCAATATTGCTCGACAGTTATAAGCCAGGCGTTCCCGGTGGTACCGGTGAATCCTTTGATTGGGCGCGGTTTCCTGAGCGTAATGCGCAGTCCTTGGTGCTTGCTGGTGGTTTGCGACCAGAAAATGCAGGCGCGGCGATTGCCAGCTGCAAACCCTATGCACTAGATGTTAGCGGCGGCGTAGAAGCTGCACCGGGAATTAAATGCCCCGACGCGATACAACGATTTATTGAAGCGGTCAGTCTTGCTGATCGACGGGAGGATTGAGTGAGTAGTAAGGTAGTAACACCTGATTTTAGCCAGTTTCCAGACGCAAGTGGCCATTTTGGCCCCTACGGGGGTCGGTTTGTATCCGAGACCTTAATTTTCGCCTTAGATGAATTGGCTGAGGCCTATCAGCGACTCCGTAAAGACCCGGCGTTTCAAGCCGAGTTTGACCATGATTTAGCGCATTATGTTGGTCGACCGTCGCCGCTTTATTACGCAAGACGCTGGTCTGAAGAAGTTGGTGGGGCGCAGATTTATCTAAAGCGTGAGGATCTAAACCACACTGGTGCCCATAAGGTAAATAATACCGTTGGTCAGGCATTATTGGCAAAATACATGGGTAAGAAACATGTTATTGCTGAAACCGGCGCAGGCCAGCATGGGGTTGCTACCGCAACGGTCGCCGCCCGGTTGGGGATGACCTGCCAGGTATTTATGGGTGAGGAAGATATTCAGCGCCAGGCTCTCAATGTTTACCGAATGAAATTACTTGGGGCCGAAGTGATTTCCGTTAAATCCGGTTCGCGCACCTTAAAAGATGCAATGAACGAGGCCATGCGTAACTGGGTAACCAATGTTGATGATACTTTTTACATCATCGGTACTGCGGCGGGCCCACACCCATACCCTATGCTAGTTCGGGACTTTCAATCAGTGATTGGTCGCGAAGCGCGGGAGCAGTGCTTGAATCAAAATGGTCGCCTACCAGATGCCTTAGTTGCCTGTGTAGGTGGCGGATCAAATGCCATCGGTTTATTCCACCCCTTTCTTAATGATGAGGGTGTGGCGATGTTCGGTGTTGAGGCTGGCGGTCACGGCCTCGCCACAGGCGAGCATGCCGCCCCGCTGAATGAAGGTATTCCCGGCATATTGCACGGTAACCGCACCTATCTTATGCAAGACGAAGCGGGACAAATTATTGAAACGCACTCAGTTTCTGCGGGTCTAGATTATCCCGGTGTTGGCCCAGAGCATTCATGGTTGAAAGACATGGGTCGAGTAAATTACGTAGCCATTGACGATGATGAGGCCTTGGCGGCGTTCCGTAAGCTCACGCTAGTTGAAGGTATTATGCCTGCGCTTGAGTCGGCTCACGCGGTTGCTTACGCTGAGAAGCTGGCCAAAACAATGAGTCCTGAACAGCACATCGTGGTGAACCTATCCGGTCGTGGTGACAAAGACATTCATACCGTCGCGACACTCGACGGTATTGGAATTGAATAACGGGGAAGTATTTTGAGTCGTTTAGCCGCTTTATTTACAAGTTTAAAAACCCAGGGCCGCAAGGCGCTGGTGCCGTATATTGTTGCGGGCGATCCTGAGCCATCGGTGACGGTAAATCTAATGCACGAGCTGGTTCGCCAGGGCGCGGATATTATCGAGTTAGGTGTGCCATTTTCGGACCCAATGGCCGAAGGCCCAGTAATTCAGCTGGCACACGAACGGGCGTTAGCGCACCACGTTTCCTTAACAATGGCCTTGGCCATGGTTGCCGAGTTTCGTGAAACCGATAGCAAAACTGCGGTTGTGTTAATGGGGTATGCAAATCCCATTGAGCGTATGGGGTACTCGGTGTTCGCCGAACGTGCCGCTGCCGCTGGGCTAGATGGTTTGTTGACTGTCGATATGCCGCCAGAGGAAGCCGAAGAGCCAAGCCGGATTCTTAAAGCTGCGGGTATCGACAATATCTTCTTGTTAGCGCCAACCACCGACAACGCGCGTATAGCGAAAATTGCTGCACTCGCGAGTGGTTACCTGTATTGCGTGGCTCTGAAAGGGGTGACGGGTGCAGGAAATTTGGATGTTGCTTCGGTTACCCAGCTCTTAAACAATATAAAAGCGCACACTGACCTACCAATCACCGTGGGTTTCGGGATTAAAGACGGCGCATCAGCTGCCGCGTTAGCCCCGCTGTGTGAAGGCGTTGTGGTTGGTAGTGCACTAATCGAGCGCTTGGTGGCTGCAGATCGTACCCAGGATATTGATGTATGGATTGCCTCTGTTGCTGGCTTGATTGGTGAAATGCGCGCGGCCATAGACGCTTAATACGCGTAGCGATTATGACGAAAAGCGCGGTTTTCTATGCTGCCATTTTCTTTGTGAATACGCTAAAGTGGGCGCCGGGTAGGGCACTTTTTTGAATAATGGAAATGTATAAGTCAGCCAGTGGCCGGCGATAACTAACAGGAACGGATTATGAGTTGGGTAGACAAAATTCTTCCTTCGGGAGTGCGGCGGGTAGAGTCCGAAAAGCGCAGTGCCAAAGGTGTTGTGCCGGAAGGTTTGTGGAAAAAGTGCGTTAAATGCGAGGCGGTTTTGTATCGCCCCGAGCTGGAGAGCAATATGGACGTTTGTCCAAAGTGCGACCACCACATGCGCGTTGGCGCACGCCGACGTATTGCACTATTTTTAGATGAGACTGGCCGTGAGGAGATCCTCACGCATATTGAGCCTGTCGACCGTCTCAAATTTAAAGACAAGAAAAAATATCGCGACCGTTTGACTGCGGCGCAAAAGGCCACCGGCGAAAAAGATGCGCTTATTGCGTACACGGGCAAGGTCAAAGGTTTGCCCGTTGTGGTTGTGGCCTTTGAATTTAATTTTCATGGCGGTTCAATGGGCTCGGCCGTGGGTGAAAAATTTACTCAAGCTGCTAATGTTGCGATGAAAGAAGGCTGGCCATTGATTTGTTTCTCTGCCTCTGGCGGCGCCCGCATGCAAGAGGCGCTTATCTCGCTCATGCAAATGGCCAAGACCAGCGCTGTGCTCGAGCGCATGAAACAAAACAGCGTACCCTATGTGTCGGTAATGACCGATCCAATATACGGCGGTGTGTCGGCGAGCTTGGCCTTGCTGGGTGATATTAACGTTGCTGAGCCGGGTGCGCGAGCTGGATTTGCTGGTCCGAACATCATCGAACAGACGATTCGTCAAAAGTTACCCCCAGGCTTCCAGCGTAGTGAATTCTTGCTGGCGCATGGTGCTATCGATATGATCGTGCGCCGTGCGGATATGCGTGACACCCTGAGCCGAGTTTTGTCTAACCTTACGCATTACACCCATTAAGCAATACCCAAGAGATGCGCTTTGCGAGGCTTGATGATTGGTTGCGGTGGCTGGAAACCCAACATCCCCGCGAGATTGATTTGGGCCTTGAGCGTGTTGCCGCGGTTGCTAAGGCGCTGAACATAAGTTTGTCGATGCCGGTCCTGACAGTTGCAGGTACTAATGGCAAGGGTAGTTGTGTAGCCTTGGCGGCGGCGATATTAAGTGCCGAAGGTTATCGGGTTGGTACGTACACCTCTCCACATCTTGTTGATTACAACGAGCGTATCGTTATCGCTGGCGAGCGTGTGGCTGATGCGCCACTAATTGCTGCGTTTGCGGCAATAGACGCCGCGCGTGGTGAAATCTCCTTAAGCTATTTTGAATTTGGCACCTTGGCAGCGTTGTGGCTTTTCCAGGACGCGGCGCTTGACGCCGTGGTATTGGAAATTGGCTTGGGCGGCCGCTTGGATGCAGTGAATATTGTTGATGCCGACGTTGCGATTGTCAGCTCAATCGCCATTGATCACGAAGCGTGGCTGGGTAGTGACCGCGAGGTTATTGCTCGGGAGAAGGCGGGGGTTTTTCGCGCCGGCCACGCGGCAGTGGTCGGGGACCTAGATCCGCCGAAATCACTGTTGGCGTATGGGCGCGAAATCGGCGCTAAGATGCTATGTCGCGGCCATGATTTCTCTTTCATAGACGCAGGCCATCAATGGCAGTGGCGGGGGGTAGGCGCTGGCGGCGAAGCAATCAAATACCTTGATTTGCCCGTGCCTAGAATTTTGCTAGACAATGCCGCTGCTGTGCTGCAGGCCTTGCAATATCTCGATTTAGCCGTCTCAGAGGCGTCGCTACGTCAAGGTTTAGCGCTTGCGAGCGTGCCGGGACGTTGTCAGCATTTTGTGGTCAATGGCGTTGATATTGTCCTAGATGTCGCGCATAACCCCGCTGCAGTTGTTACACTGCGCCAACATTTGCAAACGCGCCCAGTGAGTGGACGTTGCCAAGGTGTTTTTGCGGTAATGGCCGATAAAGCCATTGCTGAGATGATTGGCATTTTGGAACCCTGTTTCGACAACTGGGTGTTAGCCACATTGGCCGGAAATGGCCGGGCGGCCTCGGCTGAATATGTGGCAGCGCTGCTAGCCGAACAGCTAATTGAGCCTGTTGATGTTGGTGGTACGGTTGCGGAGAGTGTCGAGCGGGGGCTGGCGGAATCTCGGCCAGGCGACAGGCTTGTAATTTTTGGCTCTTTTTTTACTGTGGCTGAGGCCATGACTTATTTGTCGGCACACGAGGGCTTTGCGTTGAATTCTGCAATGGCTGGTAGGGGGAATACATTATGATGAGGCAACGCTTAATTGGTGCCTTGGTATTGCTGTGTGGAGGCGTTATTTTATGGTCTTTACTTTTTACTGGGCCTGCAGCATCTAAGCTAGACCGCCATAGCCAAATTCCTGCGGCGCCACAAGATGAGCCCTTAATTGCACAGGCGCCGGCGCGGCCCGAGGGTATTGTGCCTGCAGATACTGAGCTATTGCCGCCACAGCCTATTCCTCGCATTGATGACGAGGTCCGGCCCGCATCAGCGCCCGTCAAGGCGGCGGCGAGCCCTGAGCCAGTAGCTGAGGCGCCGAAAGTGGTAAGCAAGCCTGCGCCGAAGCCAGCAGAGCGAGTGGCGCCAAGTGTGACGCCTAGCAAGCCTGGATTAGATAAGCGGGGTTTGCCCGTTGCCTGGGTGGTGCAGGTTGGGGTGTTTGGCAATGGCGATAATGCCGCGGCACTCAAAAAATCGCTACAAAGCGCCGGCTATAAGTCCTTTATTGACCCAGTGCAGCGGGACGGCAAGCGCCTGCACCGGGTGTTGGTGGGGCCGGTATTGAGTGAGGAAAAGGCGATTTCCCAGCAAGGCGCCATAAATAAGCGGTTTAAAGTGAAGTCAATCGTTAATCGCTTTGAGCCCTAGTGATGTCAATTTTATGCCTAGAGTGAAATCTTACTTGGGCTGGGGCCGCGGGCTTGGTAGAATTCGCGTCTCGAAATTCCGCGGGAGCTGTGTAGGGTGCTAAGCACGTTTGTTTGGGTAGACTGGGCCATTGTTGGCGTTGTCACCATGTCGGCACTGATAAGTTTGATTCGTGGTTTTGTCAAAGAAGCCCTGTCGCTGGCCTCTTGGGCGGTGGCGTTCTTCGTTAGCGTGGCTTTTCATAATCAGGCCGTTGGCCTATTCGAAAATTTGATAGATAAAGTTTACCTGCGCGAGATCATCGCCTACGTCCTGTTATTTGGCGGCACCCTCGTTCTTGGCAGTTTGTTGACGCATTTCATTGTAATGGTTGTTAAACGGACTGGCTTGAGCGGTACGGACCGTCTGTTGGGCATGATATTTGGCACGACCCGCGGCTTAATCGTGGTGTTGGCTGCTCTAGTTTTACTGCCGTCGCTTTTGACGGGAATAGAAAATGATCAGTGGTGGAAGGACTCACAGCTGATACCCGAGTTTCTGTTGATGAAGGACTGGTCAGAACAGAGCTTCAACGATGTGGTTAATTGGGCGTCGACATTACTGTCGAATAATTCAGTTTAAGTACATTGATCTTCACCTTAATTGAGGTAGTACTGCATGTGTGGCATTGCAGGCATAGTCGCCAAGTCCAACGTAAATCAAGATTTATATGATGCCTTAACGGTATTACAACATCGCGGCCAGGACGCCGCTGGTATTGTGACTTTTGCCGATGGCAAATTAAATCAACGCAAAGGCAATGGCCTGGTAAAAGATGTGTTTCATACCCGACACATGCAGCGCCTTGTCGGTAATATTGGTATCGGCCATGTTCGCTACCCCACTGCGGGTAGTTCGAGCCCCGCGTTGGCGCAACCTTTCTATGTGAATTCACCTTACGGTATTAGCCTTGCCCACAACGGCAATTTAACGAATGCTGCAGAACTTTCCCAAGAGCTTTTCCAATCAGATTTACGCCACCTCAATACCGACTCCGACTCGGAAGTGTTGCTCAACGTTTTTGCCCATGAATTGCAGCGCCTTGGCAAATTAGTCCCCGAGGCTGATGATGTATTTGCCGCTGTTAACGGTGTACACAATCGTTGCAAGGGTGGCTATGCCGTTGTTGCAATGATAGCCAACTACGGTGTGATTGGCTTTCGCGACCCCAATGGTATTCGCCCATTAGTTTATGGTGTGCGGGAATCTGCGACTGGCAAAGAATATATGCTGGCCTCGGAAAGTGTGGCCTTAGACGCGCTAGGCTATAAATTAGTGGCAGATGTTGCGCCGGGTGAAGCAGTTTATATTCAAACCACTGGCGAGATTCATGTACGTAAATGTGCAGAAGCCGCAGATTACCGACCTTGTATTTTTGAGCACGTGTATTTTGCACGGCCTGATTCAATTATGGATGGTATCTCTGTTTATAAATCTAGGTTGCGTCAGGGTGAGCGCCTAGCAGAGAAAATTCTGCGTGAACACCCAGATCACGATATCGATGTTATTGTCCCTATTCCTGATTCAAGCCGTATTGCGGCGCAGTCAATGGCTGCAAAACTGGGCGTTAAATTCCGCGAAGGCTTGGTTAAAAATCGCTATATTGGCCGCACATTTATTATGCCAGGTCAGAGCGCCCGTAAAAAATCAGTAAAACAAAAACTCAATGCTATTGGTCTTGAGTTTAAAGATAAAAATGTAATGCTGGTGGATGACTCGATTGTCCGTGGCACTACTTGCCAGCAGATTATTGAAATGGCGCGGGATGCTGGCGCTCGCAAAGTGTATTTTGCCTCGGCAGCGCCACCGGTTCGCTACCCAAATGTATACGGTATTGATATGCCATCGGTAGAAGAGCTGATAGCGCACGGCCGCTCTGTAGAAGAAATTCGTACCGAAATTGGTGCCGATTGGTTGCTGTATCAAGACCTCGACGATTTGGTGAGTTGCTCCTCAGAGGGTAATCCTAAAATCAATGATTTTGAGTGCTCGGTGTTTAACGGCGAGTATGTAACCGGCGATGTTGATAAAGCTTACCTTGATAAACTGGCGGCAGATCGTAATGATAATAGCCAAAACGAGCGTAACGCGGGTAGTGGTGACGGCGGGTTGATTGGTTTACATAACGACGTATCATAGAAAATAAGCGGGTCTTGAAGAGTGATGACTGAAGAAGAGTATTTAGCCCAGCGCTCGGCGGTATTGGCGGCTGCAGCACTTGATACGCGCGCCGTGCGCAGTGGTCAGCGGCGCAGCGCCGAGGGTGAGCACTCTGAACCCATATTTACAACGTCGAGTTATGTTTTTGCCTCCGCTGCAGAAGCGGCGGCGAGGTTTTCTGGCGAACAAGCTGGCAATGTTTATTCTCGGTATACCAACCCCACGGTACGGACTTTTGAGGAGCGGATCGCAGCCCTAGAGGGCGCAGAAATGGGGGTGGCTACGGCGTCGGGTATGGCGGCTATACTCAGTACCTGCATGGCCTTGCTTAAAGCAGGGGACCACATCGTTTGTTCCCGCAGTGTGTTTGGTACGACCACCGTATTATTGACCAAATTTTTGGCCAAAGTCGGTATTCGAACTACCTTTGTAGACTTGGTTGACCCAAAAGCTTGGCAGGCGGCAATATGCGCCGATACGCGGCTTTTGTTTTTAGAAACGCCATCTAACCCGCTGTCGGAAATAGCCGATATTCGCGCCTTAGCGGATCTGGCTCATCAGCATAATAGCCTGCTGGTGGTCGATAATTGTTTCTGTACACCGGCTCTGCAATTACCGTTGGCGCTGGGCGCGGATATTGTTGTGCACTCAGCAACTAAGTATTTAGATGGCCAAGGCCGTTGTGTTGGCGGTGCAGTTGTTGGTCGCCGCGAGCATATGGATGAAGTGCTCGGTTTTATCCGTACGGCGGGCCCCAGCATGAGTCCTTTTAATGCGTGGGTGTTTCTCAAAGGTTTAGAGACTTTGCGTTTGCGGATGATGGCGCACTCAGCCAGTGCCTTGTCTTTAGCACAATGGTTGCAAGACCAGCCCAATATTGCCAAGGTCTATTACTCCGGTTTAGAGGATCATCCTCAGCACGCACTGGCGGCGGCTCAGCAAAAAGCCTTTGGCGGGGTAATGGCGTTTGAAGTGCGCGGTGATATGGCGGCGGCGTGGCGATTTATAGATGCGACGCGCTTAGTGTCAATCACGGCAAACCTTGGCGATGCTAAAACCACGATAGTGCATCCGGCAACCACGACCCATGGGCGTTTGTCTCCAGAGCAAAGAGCCGAGGCCGGTATATCAGATAGTTTGATTCGAGTCGCTGTTGGCCTTGAAGATATCGACGATTTGCGCGCTGACTTGCAGCGCGGCCTAGATGCGGTTTGAGCAATTGACTATTTTAGAGCAGGTAAGTGCAGAAATTGGTCGGGTTGTCCTTGGTAAGGACCGTCAGGTGCAGCAGGCCTTGTGTTGTTTGCTGGCCCGGGGTCACCTGCTAATTGAAGACTTGCCCGGTGTTGGTAAAACAACCTTGTCGCAAGCCTTTGCCAAAGTGACCGGGCTAGATTATCAGCGCATGCAATTCACCAGTGATTTGTTGCCGGCAGACATTCTTGGTGTCTCGATTTTTGACCGCAATAGCAACGCCTTCCATTTTCATTCGGGACCAATTTTTACGCAATTTTTACTGGTCGACGAAATAAATCGTGCCAGTCCAAAAACCCAAAGTGCATTGCTGGAAGCCATGGCCGAGCAGCAGGTGAGTATTGAAGGCGAAACCCGTCAATTACCGCAGCCGTATTTTGTCATGGCGACGCAAAACCCCTGGTTCCAGTCAGGTACATTTCCATTGCCGGAATCGCAGCTCGACCGCTTTTTAATGCGAATTTCGCTCGGTTATCCCGATGAGCGTTCTGAACGCCGTTTATTGGCCGGCGGAGATCCGCGCGCCTTGTTGGCAGAATTGCGCCCGCTGTTGAACGCGGAAAAAATTATAGCTCTGCAAAGTGCAGTCGATAAAGTTGAAGTGCGCGACAGCGTGTTGTCGTATGTGCAACGACTCATTGGTTATACTCGTCAGGACTCCCACTACGCTTTTGGCTTGTCTACGCGCGCGGCGCTGGCGCTAATACAGTGCGCCAAAGCATGGGCGATGTTGCAAGGTCGGGACTATGTTTTGCCCGATGATATTCAATTGGTCCTTGAGCCGGTGGCGGCGCACAGACTCAAAGCCGCAGCCGATAGCGATGGCGAGGGGCCAGATTTAATTAAGCGTTTATTATCGCAGGTGCCGGTAGTGGTATAGCCATGAAAAGCCGGATAAGAGCGTTATTTCGTCGTCGTTTTAACAGCTGGTTAGACAAACGCAGTCCGCGAACTAGTGAAATTACCCTTAACCAACGCCGTATTTTTATTATCCCTTCCAGTGCAGGTCTTGGCTTCGCCACTATGTTATTGGGCTTGCTGTTGCTCGCCATTAACTACCAGAATAATTTGATATTTGCTCTGTGTTTTTGGCTGTTTAGTATTTTTCTGGTTGCCATTTTACATACTTATGCAAATTTATCGGGGCTGTTGCTGCGGGCTGGCGCCGCTGAACCGGTGTTTGCTGGCGAGTTGGCGAGTTTCCACTTACATCTTGAGGCCGGTAACCGTGATCGTCACCGCTTAAGTGTCGGCTTCCCGGGGCAGCAATTGGAAATCTGTGATATCAATGCGGAAACTGGTGCGGCGAATGTCATCATTAAATATCCCACGCAACGGCGGGGAGCTTTGCGGCCCGGACGAATGGAAGTTACCTCGCGTTATCCCCTTGGTATTCTCCGTTGTTGGAGCGCGCCTTCCTTAGATTGGCATTGCCTTGTTTACCCGCGTCCGCGCAAGCTACGACCGCTGCAAAATAGTGCTGATAGTGGCGAAGGGCATATTCCTGACCGCAGTAAAGACAGTGATGAGTTCAGTGGCTTTAGTCGCTATCAAGCTGGTCAATCACCCCGGCGAATATTCTGGAAAGCCTATGCCAAGGGTCAGGGTCTGTTAGTTAAGCAATATGAACAATCGCAAGCCGATGAATTAATTCTCGATTGGGAAAGCCTGGATGGACTCGATACTGAAGAGCGTTTAAGTACCTTGTGTGCGTGGGCACTCGATTGTGAAAAGAATGGCCTATCCTACGGTTTAAAGCTGCCATCAGTTAGTGTGGCACCGGCTACCGGCGCCGCGCAATTGGCTAAGGTCTTGCGCGAATTGGCGGTCTATTAATATGGCGACGTCGAATATCAATTTTGTTGTGCAGCGGCACGCCGTTATTTGGTTATTATTGGCGCAACTCGTTGCCTTGGCGCCTCAGCTTGGGATCTTGCCGGTTTGGATTGTACTGGTTTGGTCCTTTGTTGCCTTCTGGTATTGGCGGATCGTTACAGCAGCATGGTCTTTCCCCCGGGGCTGGATTAAAACCTGTTTATCGTTAAGTACCATCGCGGGTGTGTATTTTTCGTTTACATCCTTATTCTCGCTCGAAGCCATGGTCAGTATTTTGGTGCTGGCGGTGAGCCTTAAGTTATTAGAATTAAAAACCCCTCGTGACCACTGGCTGATCTTAATGCTTAGCTATTTTATTGTGGCTTGCGGTTTATTATTCTCACAGCAGATTGGCGCCTTGATCTTAGCCCTACTGCAAATAGCCGTGTTATTGATGGCTCAGCAAGCGCTGCAGCGTCGTGAGGCCAAAACCGTGCCGATGCTGCGTATGGTCGGCGTAATGGCGCTGCAATCGCTGCCATTAATGTTAATGTTATTTGTTATATTTCCCCGTATTGGTCCCTTGTGGACAATGCCCTTGCCCAGTGCTCAGGGCACAACTGGCATGTCGGACTCGCTCGAGTTTGGTGATATTGCAAAATTAAGTCAATCTGGCGCGCTGGCTTTTCGGGTTCGATTTAATGGCCCAATGCCGGCCACCGAGGAATTGTACTGGCGAGGATTAGTGCTCGACGATTTTGACGGTCGGCGATGGACGCGAAGTAGCTGGTCATTGTGGTCGAATAAAATGCCATCGCCGGTTGTGACTGAGCCAACGCTTGATTACACCGTGACTTTAGAGCCAGGATCACACAAGTGGTTGTATGCTTTGCCACTCGCAACAGTGCGTCGCGACGACGTGTATTACAGTAAACAACATCTTTGGTTGGTGGGACGGCCATTAACTGGCCGTCTGCAATATTCGGCGAGCAGTTCATTCAATAGTGGTTTAGCTGACGAGGATGCCGCTGCGCGGAAAAACCTGAGTTTGGGTCGATCGGCAAACCCTCGGGCGCAGGCACTTGCCGCGCAATGGGAGCAGCGGTGGCCGGAGCCCAAGGACCGCGTCACTGCCGCGATAGCGTATTTTAGGCAAACGCCGTTTACCTATACCTTGACGCCGCCTCTGCTGGGTGAAAACAATGTCGATGAGTTCTTGTTTGATAGCCGTCAGGGCTTTTGTGAGCATTTTGCAGGAAGCTTTGTTTACTTAATGCGTGCAGCAGGTGTGCCTGCGCGTATTGTGGTGGGTTATCAAGGCGGTGAGTTTAATGAGCGAGATGGCTATTTGCTGGTAAATCAATCAGACGCCCACGCCTGGGCCGAGGTGTATATTCAAGGCCAGGGGTGGCAGCGGGTAGACCCTACCGCGACGGTGGCGCCGAACCGAATTCGTTTAGGCGCGGAAGGATCACTCCGAGGTCAAGAAGGCTATTTGGGTGAATCGCCGCTGTCGCTGCGCAAGTACGACTGGGCCAAGCGCCTACGATATTTTGTTGATAATATGAATTACGCTTGGGCGCGTTGGGTGTTGAACTTTGATTCGAGTACCCAAAACGATTTTCTACTGCGGGTGCTGGGTGATATAAACCCGCAGCGTTTGATGTTGGTCATCATGATGGCCGGTGGAATTCCTTTGGCCTTGGCGGCATTTTTTAGCTTACGATTGCCACGCCGAGCTGGAGAGGATTTGGCGGCGCGTTACTATCTCGCTAGCTGCGCCGCACTGGCGCGTAAAGGAGTGAAGAGAAGGGCAGGAGAGACACCAGAAGATTTTGCTCAACGTGTCGAATCCGAGGAACCTTGCTGGGGAGTATGGCTGCGGGAGCAAACGCGCTTGTTTAGTTTATGCAGTTACTTGCCCGAAAACAGCAGTGCCTACGTCGAGAATTTGAAATCTTTAAAGCGTGCACAACGCCCGCAAAGTTGGTTGGGCCGTGGCAATACTGAAACAGGAAATACCAGTAAATGAGTAAGTTTTTGATTGTGTTACTTGCTGTCGGCGTCATGTTTTATGTGAACCGCGTGCTAAATACCATGTTAATTGATTTCGCCGAGAAAAATCAGCGCTCGGCATTGCGTGTGGGCTATGTTCGTAAAACCCTCAATTTTGGCTCACTAATATTGGGTTTTGTATTGGTGTGTTTTTTCCTTGGCCTTGGTTACCACCAGGTGTTTATTTTTATATCGTCTTTTTTGGCGGTGCTGGGTATCGCTTTGATCGCGCAATGGTCAATGTTGAGCCATTTAACCGCTGGGGTAATTATCTTTTTCGCGTTTCCCTACGGTATTGGTGATCGCATTCGCGTGGTTGATAAGGACGACGACATCAGCGGTCGTATTTTAGAAATTGCACTGTTTCACGTCTTAATTCGCCGGGACGACGGCACAACGGTGGTTTACCCCAACAGCATGATGTTGCAAAAAGCCGTGATAAAACTCAATGCAAACTCATCCTTGGCAGCGCGTGCCGAGGGTTCTGGATTGCCAGCAGACTTGGGCGCAGCACCGGCCCAGCAAAAAGAAATCGACGATCAAGTCTGAATAATTTTTGTATTAGGGCTTATGCGCTTTTAAAAATACCTGCACACAGCTCCGTGCATAGTCGGCGAGTTCATTGTTAGGTTTAGCGTCGCCAGCGCATAGCAGGCTGCGAAACTGCGCTTCGCTGTGAATCATGGCAATGAGCTGACTGGTAGCAAACTCGATGTTGTCGAATTTCAAATTGCCACGTTGGCTTTGTTCGTGCAAATAACTGCTTAGGCGCTGAGTAATTTTGCTTGGGCCAGCTGCCCAAAACAGCTCGCCGATCTCGGTGTTGCTGTCTTCGCGGATGCAGGCTTTAAGAATGCCAATGGCTTCAGGGCTGGCGAGGAGTGAGCAGAGGTCGGTGCAAAAGCTCGTTAGATAGGTTTCGCAGTCCATTGTGCGGCTCTGCTCTTCCGGCACTAACGTGTACTCGTCACATTTTGCCTCGATCGCAGCAGTAAATAATTGCTGTTTATTGCCAAAATGACTGTAGACCGTCTGCTTGGAAACCCCTGCAAACTTGGCAATACCCTCCATACTGACTTTTTCAAAGCCATGCTCGACAAATAGTTCGCCAGCGGCCTGAATGATCAGCTGTCGTTTTTCTTCGCTTTTTGAGCGCCCGCGTTTTTCTTGCACTTTATGCGTCCGTTATTGCTTTTTTGTAATGCTAATTTAAACAAAATAGACTGGACAGTCCAGTATGATTTATCTATATTTGTGCCATTCAACACTGAGTAGAGAATTTTGGCTATGAACCGCTTTTATAAAGCCGCGACCCTGATATGTTTAGCAAATTTTCTACCAATGTTGGCGCAGGCGGAAAACACCTTACTCCCAGTCAGCCACATCACCGTAGAAGAGCAATCTTCCTACCAAGCGCAACGCCTTTTTGCTGGGCGGGTTATTGGTGGGCAGCGCGCTGAAATCGGTTTCGAGCTCGCAGGCCAAGTGCTAACGGTCAATGTTGACGACGGTGAACACGTAGAAGCGGGCCAATTGCTGGCCAGCTTGGACCTGCGAGCGCTAAAAATTGAGCGCGCGGAACTGAAGGCTGCGCAAGTTGAAGTTAGCGCGCGTTTGGCTCAAATCGATAAAGATTTGGTGCGTCTACAAGCATTGCGTGAAAAGTCCTATGTCTCTGAGGGGCAGCTAGAAACCCTTCGCTCTAACCAACAAGCCACCGCCGCGCAGTTAACGCAAGTCGAATCCAAACTCAATGGGGTGGCACTGCGCTTGCAAAAATCCCAATTGCTGGCCCCATTTTCCGGCGAAATTGCGGGGATGCAGTTAGAGGCAGGGGTCTTGGTTGCCGCAGGTCAGCCTTTGATGCAAATAGTGCAAACCAGTCGCAGTGAAGCCGTTTTTGGTGTTTCTGAACAGTTGGGCCGTAATTTGGTGGTTGGCCAGCCCCTAAAAATGTTCGGCGACTTTGGCGATTGGCAAGTAAACCTTATTTCCGTAGCGCAGAACCTGGATTGGCGTACTCAAACCCGCGCTGTTCGGGTTGCAATACCCGCAGAAGCGCCGGTTGTTGACGGCAATACTGCGTATCTATTACTCCCGGAGACCCGCGAAGTGAAGGGTTTTTGGTTGCCTTTACAGGCACTGCTTGAAGACGTCCGCGGCACCTGGGCGGTTTACCAGCTGGTAGGCGCTAAAGACGATAGCTTTGTATTAAAAAAACGCTCGGTGCAAGTGGTGTATCAATATGAGGGGCAGGTTTACTTACGCGGTGAACTTCACAGTGGTGATAAGGTTGTGAGCGGTGGGATGCATCGTCTCGCGCCTGAATTACATGTGAGCTTGGCTCAGGAGTAAACGACGATGAGCCAAAAACTACTGAATAACCCACGCATGGTCGCTTTGGCATTTGCCTTGATTGTGGTGGCGGGACTTGCGGCAATCGCCAGTTTGCCGCGCATGGAAGACCCTCATATGACGAATCGCCATGCCATGGTGATTACTACGTTTCCGGGTGCCAGTGCCGAACGGGTCGAGACACTGATCTCAGAACCCCTCGAAAATGTGGTTCGTCGTATTCCTGAGGTTGTTCACGTTACCTCCCACTCCAGCTCCGGTGTTTCGGTGATGGTGGTGCAGTTAAACGACAATATCTATGGCGACGAAAACGTTGTTCTCTGGGCGGAAATCCGCGACAAAATTGATCAAGCTCGGCATTTGCTGCCCGCCGGGGCATCTGCGCCTGTTGTCGACTCAGAGCGTGGTCACGCATTTACCTGGATTGGGGCGCTGGTTTGGCAAGGCGAGGGCGAGATAAACGCGCTAACGCTGGGCCGCTACGCGGCGGAATTAGCCAGCCGCCTGCGGAGTTTGGCGGGTACCGATATCGTTCAGCTCTACGGTGCACCAGACGAAGAAGTGAAGGTGAAGGTGGATGTGGTTAAGGCCGCGGCCGTTGGCTTAGATGTCCCGCAAATTGCCGGTTTACTGAATAATAGCGATGCTAAAACGGCAGCGGGTGAGTTGAGTAATGCGCGGCAGCGTTTGTCGCTGGAATTAGAAGGTGGGTTTGATGAACTTGAACGTATTAAGCGCACGCCGCTGTTAACACTTGCCACTGGCGGCTCATTGCAGTTGCAAGATATCGCAAGCATCGAGCGTGGTGAACCAGATTCGCCAAGCGCTTACACGATTATTGATGGCGATCGCGGTGTCGCGGTGGCATCACGCATGCTTCCAGATCGCCGGGGCGATCAGTGGACCTCGCGTTTGCAACAAGAAGTAGAAGCCTTTAAGAAAACCCTACCCGAAGAAATTGGTGTACAGGAGTTGTTTGTTCAAGAGCGCTATAACGGCGTCCGACTCAGCGATTTGTTAAACAATATCTTTTTGGGTTTCTTTTTCATTTTTATTATTCTGTTGTACACCTTGGGCTGGCGCTCGGCGGTGATCGTAGCGGTGTCGCTGCCGCTCACTATGTTGTTTTCGCTGGCGTGCATGCGGTCTTTTGATTTGCCAATTCACCAGATGTCGGTGACGGGTCTTATTGTCGCATTGGGAATCATGGTCGATAACGCTATCGTTGTGGTTGATATCGTAATGCGGAACCGCCGCGAAGGGTATTCGGCGATCGCAGCATCAACCAAGGCCCTAAAACACCTTTGGGTGCCATTGCTCGGCTCGACTTTAACTACTATTTTAACCTTTATGCCGATAGTATTAATGCCCGGCCCAGCGGGTGAGTTTATTGGTCCATTAGCGCGAGCGGTTATTTTCTCCTTGGCAGGTTCGTGGTTAATTTCGCTGTTTATAATTGCGCCTATAGCGGGTCGTTGGTTGGGCAAAGACCAGCGCAGTGGCGTAAGCCACCCGAATCTGGATCGGCATTTCAGAAACTTGTTATCGTGGGTGTTAATGCGGCCGCGCCGAGTCATTGTCATTGCGTCGATTTTACCCCTGAGTGGTTTCTTTTTAATTCAAACTCTGCCTGAGCAGTTTTTCCCGCCGTCTGACCGGGACATGATTAATTTTGAAATTTTCCTGCCCGCGGGCACCAGTATTCACCGCACATTGGAAGCCACCGAGCAGATTAGTGATGTCATTAATCAACACCCTGAGGTTGTGGCATTAAACTGGATTGTGGGTCGGAATGGTCCCTCCTTTTACTACAACTTAACAGACAATCGCGACGGTTCATCGAATTACGCACAAGCGATGATCACGATGGTGGATTTTGAGGCGGCTAATCGCCTAGTGGGCGAGTTGCAGCTGGAGTTGGACGCGGCATTCCCCGAATACCAAGTTATAATTCAGCGCCTAGTGCAAGGGCCGCCATCAAACGCACCGGTTGAGCTGCGTTTATATGGCAGTAATTTGGCACAGCTAAAAGATTTAGGTGATCAATTACGCCGTATTGCTTTGGAAACGGAAGATGTTACCCAGGTGCGCGACTCCCTTGGTGAGGCCGTGCCTAAGATCTGGCTGGATATTGATGAGAGTGAAGCTCAGCGAAGCAAAGTCGGCTTAAAAGACTTGTCACAGCTTTTAGCTGCCAGCGTCGATGGCGTGGTGAGTAGCAGTTTACTTGATCGCACTGAGCAAATTCCGGTGCGGGTGTCCGGTGCGCAAGTTAAGCAGTTGAGTGTGGATATGCTGATGTCATTTCCATTGAATCTGCCAACAGGACAGCGCCCCTTGTCGGCAATTGCCGATGTTGATTTGCGACCGGCGCTAGCGAAAATATCGCGGCGCGACGGCCAGCGTATGAATAGTGTCGGCGTATTTATCCGTAATGGCGTGCTACCCGCTGTGGTGTTACAAAGGATTCGAGATAAATTAACTGCCGATAATTTTGTGGTCCCCGAGGGCTTTAAGCTTGAAATTGGCGGCGAAGCGGAAGAACGTAATAATGCCGTTGGCCAGCTATTGGGCAGTGTCGGTATTATTGTGGTTCTGTTGGTTGTTACCGTATTGATGGCCTTCGATTCATTCCGTTTATCAGCGCTCGTATTTCTAGTTGCTATTCAATCGGCTGGCATGGGCATGTTGAGCTTGTGGATGTGGCAATTTCCCTTTGGCTTTACGGCCATTGTTGGCTTAATGGGTTTAATGGGCTTGGCGGTTAACGCGGCAATTGTCATATTAACTGAGTTGAAGGCCTCGCCATTGGCTATGTCAGGTAATCGGGCGGAAATTGTCGAAACAGTGGCTGTCTGTACCAAGCATATCAGCTCTACAACCATAACCACGGTGGCGGGTTTGGTTCCCTTGATCTTTGCCGGTGGGGGATTTTGGCCACCTTTTGCCATTGTGTTGGCAGGCGGCACGGTATTAACCACCATTTTGTCCCTGGTTTTTGTTCCCGCTGCGTTTTTGGTGCTGCGTAGACCGTTCTTTTTGAAATACCTGCCTAAACAAACTGCTGACGAAGAACCGGTATCCGAGACCCATGCCAAGCAAAACCCCGCAACTGATTTAGTCTAATGAGTTATTGCAGTATGGCTTAAGTAAATACGGCTGTGCTGCTAACGTCAGATTTTATATAGGGTAATTTTCGTGAACTCGGCTGCATGGTTGAATCATCGCCTCGACTTCTTGCTATACTGCCGCCCATTAAGTCAGCCGCAATGCCGGTCGACGTTGAGGTCCGTGAATGCCGGCCCGGAGTGAGGTTTACGCCATGAATTTGAACAAAGATATCCAGCTACTGAATAATAAAATTGATTTATACCGCCGCAAATTAGAAGCTGCAAAACTGCGCGATGATCAGAAATCGGTACTGCAGTTTAAGAAAGAGCTAAGCACGCTTAGTCGCAAAGCTGCCAGTATTAAGGGTATGCGCGGTGCACAAAACGCCGGTAAGGCGGAAGACCTTAAAGCATTGGGTTTTAGTCGCGCTCTAAGCAAGGCCGAGCAAGCCGATATGGGTAAGTTTAAAAAATCGGTCAGGGGCTTGGTTGTTGTACACCCTTTGACCGCGCTAGGTAAGGAAATGGGACTTACTGAAGTTACGGCTTACGCGCCAGTTAAATTCTAAGAGTGCGAGACGGACGAAAACCAGCTTTTGAATTTCCCGTCTCACATAAAGAATGCAACAGCATCACTATATCTGCCTCAAATAAATCGATGCTGATTGCGATTCGCGATATAGACCAGTGATAGCATCACCGGCACTTCCACCAAAACCCCAACCACGGTGGCAAGCGCGGCTCCAGAATTTAAACCAAAAAGTGAAATGGCCACTGCCACTGCCAACTCAAAAAAGTTCGATGTGGCGATCATGCACGCCGGTGCGGCGATATTAAAAGGCAGGCGCAGGCGTTTGGCTGCAACAAAACTCAGGGCAAAAATGCCATAAGTTTGAATTAGCAGCGGAATCGCAATCAGCACAATAATATGGGGCTTAGACAGAATAACCTCTGCCTGAAAACCAAACAGCAACACAATGGTGGTTAATAAACCGATAATTGACCAAGGCTTGAGCGTTCTACCGAGTGCAGTAACCCCATTGCTGCCAAGTATTTTACGAGTAAGATAGCCGGCGCTTAGGGGAATTAGCACGTACAAGAACACCGATAGCAACAAGGTTTGCCATGGCACCACAATGCTGTTCACGCCAAGCAGCAAGGCACAAAGCGGCGCAAACGCAAACACCATAATAATATCGTTAATGGAGACCTGCGCAAGAGTGTAATTGGCATCGCCATTACAGAGTTGGCTCCAAACAAACACCATGGCAGTGCAGGGCGCAACGCCGAGTAAAATCATACCGGCAATGTACTCACTGGCCGACTGAGGGTCGACCCAGCGCGCAAACAGTACATCAAAGAACAACCAGGCAATGAATGCCATTGAAAAGGGTTTGATCAGCCAGTTAACGATTAAGGTCAGTGCCAAGCCTTTGGGTTTTTTACCGACATCTTTCATGGCGCTGAAATCGACATGAATCATCATTGGGTAAATCATTACCCAGATCAGCGCGGCTACCACCAGATTAACGTGCGCAATTTCTAAACTGGCCACCATGCTGAATAGGGCCGGAAACCCTTGGCCCAATAGCACCCCAGCGACAATGCTCAGGGCAACCCACACACTTAAATACCGTTCAAATAATCCCATTTCATACTCCGGGTGAAGCTATTGGTGACCCGCGATTACTGCGCGCCAAGTTCACGTAGTGCGCTGTATCGTTCATTTAGTGGAAGTGCACCCAAGTCTAGAGCTAACAGTGCTGAGGTGCGTTTTTTGATTTCGGCAATACAGGCATAAAAGGCCTCACGGATCTCGTCATCGCTGCCGCTTAGTTTAGAGGGGTCTGCTAGACCCCAATGCACCTTTTGGGCGCTACCCAGCCATAAGGGGCATGATTCATTCGCGGCGCTGTCGCATACGGTCACCACTAAATCTGGCGCAAAATCCTCGTGGTCATCCCAAGATTGGCTTTGCAGTGTGCCGGTTGCGACGCCGATCTCTGTTAAATATTTCAGGCTAAGCGGATGAACCTCACCACTAGGCTGGCTGCCAGCGCTGCGGGCATCGAGTTTGCCTTCCCCCATGGCGTTGCTAATGGCCTCGCATAAAATACTGCGGCAGCGGTTGTGGGTGCAGATGTACAAAATTTTAAACGGTGTGGTCATGGCCTATTTGTCCTTAAATGGGTTGGGTTATCTAGGTTTGTTAACAGCAGCGCTCGTCGCTGGGCTGGGCAAGCGTTTGATTTTCTGTATGGACAAACTCCGAATGCTTAAGCAGCGTTTGGCTAATGATCGTTGTTTGCCATTCTTGGAGTTCGGCGCTTAGTCGGTAGTAAATCCATTTTCCGCGCCGCTCATCGCTTACGAGGCCATGTTTTTTTAGTTCGGCCAGGTGCCGAGAAACCTTGGGTTGGCTCATATTAAGCGCCAGGGTGAGGTCACACACGCAAAGCTCCGGATGCCGGGCTAGCAATAGCAGTGTTTTAAGCCGGGTGTCTTCGGCTAAGCATTTAAAGAATTGTGTTGGTGACATGGTTATGCAAATCGTTGGATAACATATGCGGATTTTCGTATATGTTATGGGCCACTGTCAAGCGAGCAGTCGAGTAACTACGCTTGTGTAAATCCCTTACTTCTAACAGTTGTTATTAGCGTTAAGCTTGCGGGTATTGCACCTCTAGGATGGGGGATGCACTACCGATAGGAGGGTAATTTCTGACATTTAAAAAGTATTTTATCGCCATCGTAGACCTATGCTTAATTATCATGGCTGTGGGCGGCTTGTTATTTGCGTGTACTAGCCAAGAGGCCGACCGCCAGCGCGAGGATCGCGATGCTGTCATTCTTCAAGAAGTGATTTTGCAAGCCCCGCTAGACACGATTGTAAATCTAGATGAGTCGCTTTGGCGTATAACCGCAGAAGGCCTAGCAATCCACATCGACCCAGAGCGTGGTTTGTTGGTTGATATTCGCTATTGGTCAAAAGATGTCGACACAATGGTCGCAAATATTAAAAATGCAGGCTATACATTAGACTACCTAAATCCCGTTAATCAACGCTTGAGACTTTGGGTTAAAACCCAAGTCCAGCTGCAGCAATTAGCCGGAATAGAAGGTATTAGTGCGGTGTCGGCGAGTGTGGGCGGGCCCAAGCGAGAATTAACAATGAAGGCATATAATGAGCGTAAATAAGGGCTGGGCGGTATTAGCAGTCTGTGGGCTAAGCCTTTTTAGTGAGACTCTGTGGGCAGAAGCAAATATTAAACAACAATTTGCTCAGCAATCCCCCGCGCTCGCTAAAATGGACAGTCGCTTGCGAAGTGCTATCAATTCGGAGCCCCAGTCACCGACCCTTGGCGATACAGGGTTAAGTTTGCGTCGTGGTGTTAGCAGCGGTCTCGTGCAGAGCGAGATAGTGGAAGTACACCTAAATGATGCCGATGGTTTTAGGGAATTCTTAGCTGAGCAGGGCATTGAATTACAATTTTTAAGTGATGATGGCAAATACGCGTCGGTTAAAACGACTTCTCGCAGTGCCCTGATTGCGTTGGCTGAACTGAGCAATATCCGCTCACTTAACTTGCGAACGCCGTCGATACTGCGGGCTGGTTCAGTAACTAGCCGCGCCGGACGGGCGATGCGTAGCGATAATATTCGCACTAGCCTTGGCGCTGACGGCAGCGGTCAAACCATCGGCATTGTTTCAGACAGCTTTGCCCAGACCAGTGCAATGCGTGATAACAACACGACTCCCGCGCTGAATGCTACCGGTAATTTACAGGGCAGTGTCTCTCAAGACAGTGGTGATTTGCCGGCCGCTGTCCGCTTACTGCGTGATAACGTCGAGGGCGGTACCGACGAAGGCGCGGCAATGGCGGAGTTGGCCTATGATGTTGCGCCTGGCGTGGATTTCCTCTTTCACGCAGCGGGTAATAGCCGTGTCGAAATGGCGGCGGCAATCGACAAGCTCTGCAGCGCCGGACAGGCTGATATTGTTGTCGATGACATACTATTTATTAGCGAGAGCGTTTATCAGGACGATTTGCCGGCACTCGCGGCAAGCCGCTGTGTGGCGGCAGGTATTCCCTATCTGACCGCCGCTGGGAACGATGCTGATCAGGCCTATCGATTTGTGTATAAGGATTCGAATAGCGGCATAGATGAAGCGGGAACCCAGCTGTATCCCTCTGGCAATGATCTTCATAACTGGAGTTCCAATGCGACTGACCGGTTTCTTGCAATTACTCTCGAGGCGGACTCCTTAGTCTATGTGGTACTTAACTGGAATCAGCCTAACGAAAGCGTAAATGCCAATAACGGCGCGCAAATAGATCTGGATTTATATGCGACAACTGCCGCTAATGTTTTGGCGCTTAATGCCGCAAGTCTGAGCTTTGTCGACGCCAGTACAAATCGGCAGGGCACGACAGGAAATCCAAATGGCGATGCCTATGAATTTGTTGAATTAAAAACCGGTGCCAACCCAGAAACGTTTTACATTGCTGTAGAGCATTTTGACGGCAGCCAAGACGATATACCTCAGCGCAGCGGTGTGCCGCTAGAATTCCGGCTACTGATCACTGGGGGTAGCCCAAGCAACCTAGAGTACCCATACAACGGTGTTGCTATTTGGGGTCACTCAATGGCTGCCAATGTGGCGTCGGTTGCCGCAGTGCCATGGTGGGAGTCGTCAGAGTTTAGACCAGAAGGCTACGATACTTTAGGTATAGACCCCGAGCCGTTTACCTCTCTTGGCGGCGTAACGACGTTGCAATTTGACTCTAATGGCGACTACCGCGTGGAAAATCGCGCGGCACCCACTTTTGCGGCAATAGACGGCAATAACAATACCTTTTTAGGCAGCTACAACAATGTTGCGCAGGAAGATGGCGAGATTGATAGCTTCCCTAATTTTTATGGCACCTCGGCGGCCGCACCTAACGCCGCAGCGGTTTTTGCGATTCTTAGGCAGGCATACCCCAGTGTTACCCCAGCGCAGCTAAACAGCGCGGTTCAAAGTACTGCCACCGATGTGAACGGCCGTCGGGCGAACAGTGGTTACGACGAGGTTAGCGGCGACGGCTTATTGAATGCAGTGGCGGCAGCAAACGCCGTATCTACAGCTGTTGGCGTAACTCCAACGCCGACTCCAATACCGACTCCAACTCCAACTCCAACACCGACACCGACACCGACGTCTAGCGGTGGTGGTGGCGGGGGAGCCTGTTTTATTGCAACGGCTGCATACGGCAGCTATCTCGCACCAGACGTAAAAGTATTGCGCGATTTTCGTGACACCGTATTACTGCCTTATAGTTGGGGGCGCCGTATCGTGGCAAGTTATTATCACTATTCACCACCGATCGCCGACGCCATTGCGGGTTCAAGCTCTCTGCGGTTCCTTACGCGAGCGGGGCTTAGCCCTTTAGTCTATGGGCTAAAATACCCGCTATGGACCTTGTCAGCGTTAATGGCTGCACTACTGGTCTCTATACGCTATCGCGCCCATCGCCGGGCGCGTGAGACAGTAATCGCTAATTAGCTAGCAATTAAAGCTTCTAAGCCGTTGATTTTTTTCAATCATATCAGTAGACTGCGAACGCTTTTAAAGCACTAGCGCTACCCAAAAGCTGTTGTTCATAAGCTTTTGCATCATTACCGGCTCTTACGTCGGAACCCCTTAGCCCGGGTGGTGAAATCGGTAGACACAGGAGACTTAAAATCTCCCGACAGCAATGTCGTGCCGGTTCAAGTCCGGCCCCGGGCACCAATAAAATCAACTAGTTATGATCTGCTTTCGATTTCGTTTGTTCGTTGATAATTTTCGTGTAGACGCAATGTAGACGCTTCAGCCTGCCGACGATATAGTGATGTTATTAATGGCGACTTAAGTAGGCTTGCTTACATGGAATTGGTTGACGTCTCAAATTGGCCTTTAGATGAAAGTGCTGGTGTCTTTCCAGTCGGAGCCAGAGATAAAGAGATGGTCTGGGCTCCGGAGTCTGTTGAGGCACCCTTGCGATCTAGCTGGCCATATTTATTTAAAGAATCTATTGCTCGATATCCTGATCAGTATTGGACTGAAGTGGTAGCGTATATAGTCTCCACGCACCTCGGGGTATGGGTTCCCCGTACGCTGCCTGCCTTTAAAATTGTTGATGGAGTACGCCGGGAGGGAGCGCTGATCGAGTGGTTCTATGACGTTAATTCAGATAGGTATATTTCTGGAGAGCCATTTTTTAAAAAGCTAATTCCGAATTTTGATGATAAAACTGGGCGGCAGCACAATATCCGAGATTTGATACTTATACTGCGAAGCTTTGCCATAAATTACTCGCTAGATACGGATTACAAGAGTTGGTTGGCAGATGTTGCTATTTTTGATTGTTTAATTGGTAATACTGACAGGCATCAAGAAAACTGGGGCGCTATTTATAAAGAGGGCGACATCATAGTCCTTAGCCCTTTGTTTGATAATGGTACTAGTTTAGGGCATGAAAGGTTTACAGACCGAGTGGCTGGGTGGGATATTGATAGATTATATAAATATTTACTTAAAGGCGATAATCACCTCAGGTTTACAAGAAAAGCTGATAGTAAGCGAATAAATCACTTCAGTTTAGTGCATTTAATTGCTAATAAGCTGCCTTGGGGGCTGAATGATTACATGCTAAGTAAAGTCGAATCTGTCGATTTGCCTTTAATGCTTCGTGAAATTAGTACTTTGATAGATATTAAATGCGAACAGAGCTTCACCAGAGAACGATATGACTGGATGGGGCGTATATTAGTTGCACGGCATATGCTGTTACTGAACACTATTAATAGATGAATACTCAGAGTAATTTAAAAGTCAACACGCTTCTTTTAACTTGGCGGCCAATACGCGAGGCGGCCAGCCGTTATCTTGTAGGTTATCTGCGACGTTCAGAGTCTGGCTATACGTTTGAATATGCACTTAATACTCAAGATTTTATTGACGCTAAAGATCATGGGTTTTCAGGATATCCGGCATTTAAGATTGCTGATCGATCTTATAACATTGATGTATTGTCGAGTTTTGCTAAACGTCTGCCGCCAGCATCACGAGGTGATTTCTCGCGATTTCTTGCGGCCCACATGGTTGCTCCAGGTTCTTATGAAGACGCTTTTGAGCTAATTTCATATACGGGCATCAGGTTGCCTAGCGACGGCTTTGATCTAATACCGGATTTGGGGAATGTTGCACTGCCTTTTAATTATCTCGTTGAGGTTGCAGGAACTCGATATAATATTTCTACAGAAGAGGCCGGCAAGCTAAGTGTCGGTGACAGGGTGAATCTCTTTAGGGAGGACGATAATCAATATGATTCAAATGCCATAGCAGTAATGAATGGAAATATGAAAATAGGCTACATTAATCGCCTTCATTGCCGAGCTTTGAGAGCACTAATCGCTAACGGAGTAAGTGTATCCTGTCGTATAGCCCGGCTGAATGGGACACAGGAGAGGCCGCTAATCTTCGTAATGTTGTCTGTGTTCTAACGCACTATCATCGATAAGTTGTAGCGGTAGAATAACTCGCTAGTACCGTACAGTTATTGACAGAACTCCAAGGAAAAGCATTTTAAAACCTGACTGATCCTCAGTGCGAATGGATTCTTCGAATCCAAGCGCTCTGAGGATCTCCGGTGGGGTGAGTTGTTCATTTATAGTCCCTGCCACTATTTGGCGAAAATCGGTCAAAAATTACATCAGGCTCGTATGGCGTTTTGTAGAACTCGCGTTGATCGAATTGAGCCACCACCTCATCGCGGTCAGCTAGCTGTATTCTCCATTCGTGAATTCTTGTGATTACCCGGCAACCACCGCGCATTATCACGCCTTGCAGACGCTTGGTAATTTCGCCGTATTTGTTTTCAGATTCATCGTTATTGTCAGGAGTGACATGAAGGGCGCGAACGGGCATCTCGGAGCGTTTTACCAAAGGGCCGCCCATTAGGTCGATAAATCTCGCCCAGTCGCCTGCGTCACATGCTGAACGTAGCTCCTCCAGATCCTTGAGGCTGGCGCCTTCAAGTGGATCTCGGAGTCGGCGCAATTCGCGCCAGACAGTAACGGATGTGCTTCCTATCTGCTGAAATTGACGAATTCCCCAAGTACTGGCCCACGCCTCGACTCGTTGTATACTTTCGAGTGCTTTATTGTCTACTTCAAAGTCTGATTCTGACTCCATTCCCGCACCGTCGATATTTTTCGAGACGTATTTAGCTATATAGCCAGTCGCGCTGCCTTTACTCGGATCAATCAATTCGTAATCAAATCGATACTTACTAGCTCCGGGTTCGTCAGGGGCGACTTCCATGGCGTAATTACGAAAGATCTCGATTGCCTTATCCAGTACGTCTGGCGCAAAAAACAGCAAGAGATGCCAGTGAGGGGTGCCATCATGATGCGGTTCAGCAATCCTAAAACCGAAACACATAATATCGTTGCGGTGCCACTTCGCCCGAGTCTTCGCCCAGACACTATTGAGATAGGATTGCGCTTCTATCGGTGAGTAACCGGCAAAATTTGGGTTTTTTTGTCCTGAGTGTTTCACTGCATGATAAGCACTTGGACATGTAAGTGTAAGAAATGCTGCTTTAAAGCCAAGTGCGGTTGCGCAGTCCTCAGCGCCACGAACGCGGGTCATAAATTCATTTCGTCTATTTCGCGGGTTTGATACTGAACTGTCGACCATGTCTGCGAGACTTGCTTTAAACCCTGTGTCGAGATTTTCGGCCTCGAGCCGTTCCATTAGCTTGCGGTTTCTATGTCGCTGTTCTGTTCGGCGACGAAGGGTATAGTCGGAAACGTAGGGCGCTTTGGTTTTAGAAACCATACCCAGCTTTCTGCAAATATTCTCAAGTTGGCGAGCAGCCTTGACCCGTAACTTACGCCGGAGCCATATGGGGTCGGTAATGCGCGCAAGCGCTGATACTGCCTTTTCTTTACTGAAATCACGGCTTAGGTTTAACGGGAATGCGACCCCGATTAGCTCGAATTTAGCAGCAACGTCCCGAATTACCTTTTTATAACTATCGGGGCCGTAGGCTTGAGCTAGATTTGCAGTCAGGCCAAAGAGGCTTTTCGTTTTTACCTCGCAATACTGCTTTATGTCTTCGTCGTGGCAGTCAACGAATAGACCAGTTCTCCCGAGTTTCAGCTCCTTTTCTAAGTGCACCAGCCAGCGATTGGCATCGACATACCCACCAGCTAACGCAATTCGTTCATATTCATCGGCGAGCGCACTAGAAAACCAAGGGTGACGAGCGAAGATCTTACTCCGCCACAAATGGCACTGAGGGGTGCCGAAATGAGAAATCCGATCGATAGGTGCACGGGTGCTTCGAGTTCTTACCTCGTTCGTCATTTGGCAGCTCCACGGTATTCCGAGGTAGAGCCGAACGTCTGGCTATCTAGGAAATGTTCAAGATCATTCTCTCGGTATCTAATTGCACGGGAGCCGATACGTACAAAAGGAATACGAGAGCCACGCCAGCGGTCTTTCTCAAGAAATGAAGCGCTTACGCCCAGAAATTGGGCGGCCTGTTTGGTCGTGAATAGATTCGTTTTCATTGGAGCCTCCAGCACAAGTAGGTGTTGGAGGTAGTGTGCGGAGGTATGATTATTGATGGCTTGGCACTGTGCGATCGTGCCTAGGCATAATCATTAGCAATTGTTTATTTTTTCCTAATCCAATCTGCGAACTTAACCGGAGGGTTTGTAAGTAGTTCATTGCCTTCATCATCAAGCAGCAGGTCTGGAGGGATTATTTTATATAGCTTTCTGGCCGCCGCCGCGTAGCTGATTTCAGTGTCTTTGTAATGGGTAGCCCAGTTTGTAAGCACCCAATCCTTTATATCTGAAAAGCGACCCGACCGTGACTCTCCGCCTTTTGACGCTCCTTTTTGAATTCCAGCTACTTGTTTGCTGTATTTGAAACCCATCTGATTGAACATAAGCATGCTGTAGGCATGGTTTATCATATATAAATCGTTGTCTAATAATTCGGCGATTTCTTGATAGGCAGTATTGATATCTTTAGATAAAATTCGTTGCTCTTTTCGTGCTAGCTCACCAATACTGCAAAGTAGAATGATTGAGACGAATTCCGGATATTTTTCGACCCCGCCCTTGATGACGTTTCCAAATAGCTGGCTTGCGGATTCATTTTTTTCAAATTCAGGCATGTAGTTGTCCGAGTAGTTAACAGCAGTTGCTGTTGCTTTTCCTACAAATTCGCCTGGACGGGGTATCTCTTTACGCATATTTTCAGCAATGGCTTGGATGTTTGGGTCGGCCGCAGTTTTTTCAAGGTGGGCAATGGTTTCAGCAATCTTTTCACTTGATAAATGAGTGATTATCGAACGTGCGAGTGTCGCAGCCTCCCTCACTATCCTGCCGCCGGTAATTGGAAGCTCACCAGTCATTAAATCAAAATTTGAAAACAAACCTTCATTGTTCATGGCGTCATCAATTCCTGTATACGGGCCGCAATTTTGTCCATAGGGTTTCTAAGCCGCTGAACGTCAGCCACTATATAGCCTGCGGTAACGTCATTTGGGTTTCGGTGATTCAGCAATCGTTTAAGAGCGTAAGCCGGAATATCAAGGCTCTCAGCAATTGTTATGAAGGTTCGTCTTAGGTCGTGGAGTGTAAACGTAACCCCCGAAAGCTCGGTGACCTGCTTAATAGCGTGCCGAGGCTCCTTAAAATGAGTGTCGTGTTGGGGGCTTGGAAAAACCCACACTTCGTCTTTTTTAGCTGCATCCTTTCGTTTGGTCAGTAATTCAAACAGATAGTTAGGCAGCGGCAAAACATGCTTTTCTCGGTTCTTTGTGTCGGGAATGGTAAATGTTCGGTCGATTAAATCCACTTCTTGCCAGCGCAATTTAGCGGCTTCCATTTTACGAAGCCCGGTAAATAGCAGGAAGAGTAAGAAGTCTCGCGTAACTTCTAAAGTCAGTTGCTCGACGGCATCATTCCATGCCTTTAATTGGTGCTGTTTGATAACGCCGGTACGCCGTTCTACGCGATACCAGGCTCGATTTCGTCGGAGCCTATCTACCGGGTTTGTGCGAATAATCGGCTCGCCTTGGCCATCTTCGTATTTTTCCATTGAGTGGTTAAAAATGGCGCGCAGCACTCGCATGGTGTTGTTGGCCCTTGCGGGGGCACGTTGACCAATCTCGTAGTGCCTGGCCTCGACCATATCTTTGCTGATAGCGGTAAGAGGGCGGTTTTTCCAGTCAGCGAGGCAGCCATCGACACATTTCTCGTAGTTCTTGATGGTGCCTGGCTTTAAGTCCTTGCGGCTTTTTTGGTAGCTTTCAAAGGCTTCTTGCAAGGTGACCTTTCGGCTTGAATCGGCCCGTTTCTCGGCAACGGGGTCTTTGCCGACGGTAATGTCGCCCAATAACTCAATGGCTTTACCTCGCGCTTTCTCTGGTGTCAGCGGGCCATATTTACCAATCGTTAGCCTCTTTACGCGGCCACTAATGCGCTTCTCGACAATAAAGGATTTGGCGCCGCCACTGGTTACCCGTAGGCCGAAACCGGGTAGGGCGCTGTCCCGATAAAAGGCTTGCTTGGTTTTACCGTCTGTCGATACCGGAAGCGGGAGCTTGTCGATGAACGATTTACTCAGTCGGGTCATGATGTTTTTCGCTCCAAGATCAATGCGCGTAATTCGCTGATGGCTTTCCAGGGGCGGTATCGGTGAATCATGCGGTGGCAATTACTGCATACGATAGCGAGATCGTCGAGCCGGGTTTTTTCACCTTTGGTCATCTCGGATACAGGCTTTTTGTGGTGGCATTCCGCAAACTCTTTGCCGATATCGCCATATACTGCGTGGAAATCAAAATCGCATACCTCGCAGAGTAGGGTGCCAGTGCGTTTTAATACGGCCTGCTTTTTTTGTTTGATCAGCTTACTGTTGCGCTCGCGGGTGCGGTGAACGCGCTCAATGATACCGCCTTCGTTCTGACCGTCTTGCTCGTCTATGTCTAGGGCCTCTTCAGCGGCGCGCCGAGGCACTTCAACCGACAACTCTCGAATACTTTTGGCGGTTTTACGTAAACGGGATAAATCGTCTGAAAATTCTTCGAAAACCATTTTGTCGAGCTTGCTGGCTGAACTCATACCGGCGCCAGCAGCTTTAGGGTCAATGGCGCGGAAGTTGGCGAGCTTAAGGCCGACGCCGTTGGGGTTGCGGAATGTGGTAGCGCGACCTTCTACAGTGGGGTGAATGGGGAGGGAGTTAAGGGTGTCGCTTAAGGTGATAACGTCGGGGTGAACATTGTTGCCGACAGCGCCGGGGGCGTTAAAATACAGTTCGAGTGCGAGTATTAATTCTTCGCGCTTCCATGCTGGGTTGCGTGGTAATGGGTCGCCCATAAAAATCTCCCGTCCGTGTATAGAAAAATTAACTGCTCCGTGTGTAGACAAGGGGTGTAAAAACGGCCTAAAAAACCCGTAAAAATCGCCCTATAATCTCCCGGCCACAAATATGTAGACGCAATGTAGACGGATAATGGCAAAAAATGGCTAGTTTGGTCAATAGCCGTCTAAGAGGAAAGTTGGGGAATGTTGCTTAAGTGTCTGATTATTATTGTTAAATGTGGCTGCGTCTAAATCTGTCCAAGAATCCTGTAAATAACTTAAAATCTCCCGACAGCAATGTCGTGCCGGTTCAAGTCCGGCCCCGGGCACCAAGTACTATTTCTCGTACATTTCTTTTCTCGTCACATTGCGTCACATGACGGCATCAACCTATTAAAAATCAATAAGTTGCATTGGCTGTATGTGGTTTCTGTATTTTTGACAGATCGCTTTTCGTCTCATACTATCAGTTCATATCATTACAAAATCGCACCAAATGACGCAATTTTGCCCCATGAATGACGCGGTCGGAGATATTAAATGGCAAGTATCCAGAAGACAGCAGCAGGTTGTTGGAGAGCTCAAGTAAGAAAACTTGGTATCAGAGATTCAGGCACATTCGACTCTAAGCGTGAAGCTCAAGAATGGGCAGCAAAACGTGAAACTGAAATAGTGAGTTCAGGAGGTAAGAAAAACCTTCATAAACAAACATTGATCCCTGATTTGTTTGATAGGTATGCCCAGACCGTCAGCATACACAAGGGTGGTAGAAACACCGAAGGCAAACGCTTGCAGTATTTTGCTTACAATCACCCGTCTATTGCCGATTTAGTAGCACAAGGGGTGAATGTATCGGGCGTCAGAAAAGAGGATATTGCGAGCTGGCGTGATGAAAGGCTCAAAGTAGTTAAGCCCTCCACAGTTTTACGTGAGAAAAACTTACTTTGTAATGTTTTTTCTAAGGCCGTTGAATGGGGCATAGTTGAAGAATCACCCTTTAAAGGTCTTAGCTGGCCTAAAGAACCGGAGAGGCGTGAGCGAGCAATATCAGTTGATGAAATTGACAGTATGGTTTTTTGCTTAGGTGATTGGGATAGAAAATCTAAACCGTCATGCAATGATCACAAAATTGCAGCGATGTTTTTATTGGCGATTGAAACCGCTATGCGGCAAAGTGAAATAAAGTACCTTAATCACAGTGAAGTATGCATTTCTGAGAGAGTTATTCGGTTGTCAGCAATTCGAACAAAAGAAAGAAGAAAAAAGGTTATCGGTTTATCTTCTGAAGCTGTCAGATTATTAGAGGTTTGCAAAACTGATGGGGCTGACTGGCTTGGCGCTTCGTCGATTGATGTTAGCTCTAGGTTTCAAATAGCAAGGAAAAATGCTGGCATTTATGATTTGGTCTTCCATGATACCCGCCATGAGGGGATCACTCGGCTTGCTGAACTACTAAACCCTTTCGAGCTTGCTCGACAGGTTGGACATAAAGACCTAGGGGAGCTCAACACCTATTATGAAAAGCAAGCGGATCAGTTTGCTCACAAACTTGGCTGATTTATAGAATACTAACCGATTACCTTGCTACGAAAATAATTTAGGGCGTTTTGATGCTCTGTCTTTAAACCTGGAATAGTCCAGATTGCCCACTGGCTAAAATTATTAAACTGCGGAGATTCATCGGCTATATCAGTGACCATAGACGTAGAAGCTATAACGGCTAAAATCCGGCTTTTAGACAGGTACTTTAAAAAATGGTGCTCGTGTCGCGCCAAGAAATTCATATTAATATTGTGCAATTTATCGCCTGCTTCTTTGAACGTTCTGGCTCTCAACAGTACGGCCTCAGGAATAAGGTCGTCGATATTCATGGCTACAATACCAAACTCATGGTCATTCTCAATTTGAGACACAGCTTTAGATAGTGCTTTCGGAACTCCATTTTCTGAATACGTTTTTTTACAAGGTATAGCTATGCGACACTGATTAATGTTCGCGACTATATCAGGCTCTTCTAAATATGTTTCTGGTATGACTTTCTTTATTTTTCTAAAGACTTCTAGCTCCCAGAGTATATTTTTGGCGTGCGAGTCTCTCCTTTCAAAAAAATCAAGGGTTCCATTTAGGAGATCTTTTAGATACTTTTCTTTATTGTCTTCAAATTCTAACGACTGAACGCCTTGATAAATTCTTTCTACATGCAGCGCACAAAACAACTTATTCATGTCTGTGTTTTCAACGTCACTTTTGGCCCAAGCTAAAGCAAGATCTTTCGCATTTCGTAACAACCCAAGTAGTTTATGCGAGTTATTGATTCCAATATTTGAGTCCAAAAAAATGCTTTCGATTTTAGCAATTTTTGAACTTATTCCATCATGCTGGAATCGCTGCTTTTCTGAACGCTCTGTGGTGATCTCTGCCATTAACTATTGCCTATATTAATCGACTATAACGGTCATGGAGACACGAAAATTTTTAAGTCCACATCGGCGCTGGAACATGTTGCCATCCAACCATCTATGAGCTGATACGCTTGCAGAGATATGCCAGCGGCTTGATTACCTTGACTCATTTGATGTACAAAGTGACCCCTAGAGAACGCTCTACCAACTACGATCCATATTTCTTTTCGAACAGCGGCAGAACTCCTTCTAGAAGTAATAACTGCCAGGGCCTCATCTAACCGTTTTTCGCGAGCTGCTTGAATATCACCAGGGTTATCAAACCTGGATTTTAGAATTAATCTAACCCGTTCTTGTAATGCATTTGGTGTTGCTGTTGATGGCCATTTTCCCAGCATATTGGTTCTATTTGCAGGCAAGAGATCTGGATTGTGAGAAACTAGCATTTCAAGGTTTTTAATAGCCTGCCCACCAACCTCTGCTATCGCACCAGCTGATGATTGTGGGTTAGCACTTGATCCACACTTAACGTGAACAAAAACCAATTTATTAGGAGACGACAAAATAAAATCTGCTGGTTCTGTCCCCATATCTGAGCAGAGCATAAAGTCGATGTTTGGTATATAATCATAGAAAACACCCATCTCATTTCGTGTAGGGTTTTGTAGTGACGCTGATTTTAGCTTATCAATGAGATAGAAAATTGAAGATACACCAAAGCTATCCTGTTGAACCGCCGCATCATCTTTCTCCGTCAATCCGTTGACCTGCAACTCGGGCACAGATATTATCGCGCCTCCTAGTTTAGTTTCGCCAATATCAACTCCTAACTCACTGGGAAGAGAAACCCTATAAAACTCGCCATCGAAGTATGACAAGCCACCAGGGTAAAGTACTTTCATATTTGCATTGTTGAAGATATCTAACAGCAGACCATCATGACCGCCTTCCTGCAAGGTGGCTTCGGAAAATGCGTAAGGAAGGTCAATCTCACTGGTGAATACTAGGCACTTTTCCTTTTTGTCATATTCCAGCGACAGCTTATAGTCAGGACTCGCTGGCAGTGGGGAAATACCATTATCATAAGAAAACAGAACAAAACGATTATCGATCACAGAAACTTGATCATTATTTGTAATAAAAATTTCATGATCTAAACCACTAAGGTCAACTAGTACACTCAATGGCTCATTAGTAGGCTGCTCTTTAACAGGTTTTGCGTACGAGTTTATTAACCCACTTCTATTCGTAAGGTTTGAGCTTAAGGCAGTGTCAATGTCATCAATCCATTCACATAATTCCTTCAGCGTGAAATTTCTCTTTTTCTGGTCAGATACTCGGCCTGAACCTACGCCTAAATAATAACTACTTTGTTTTACATCCTGATTATTAATATTGTCTACAGTTAGGGTCGTAAGCGTATAAGATGCATTACCTTGCGAAGTAATCATACGTTCCAAGTCATTGCCCTTTATAGAAACACCTTCTGGCCTTCTATCGGCTGTACTTATAGCACGTGTATGAGCTTCTTTTGTACGCGTCTTATCTGATCTATTAGCAAGATTAAGAAGTTTATCCACATCTACAGCGGCACCCAAAAGCAAATCAGTTTCATATGAAAAGTCTCTGCTTCTACTATCAAATACCGCAACATAATCGCCGGCGGCCTTAGCTATAAACACTTCAAATGACGGCTGAAAAAACAGTTCATCCTTAAGGAATTTAGAATTCCTGAACGATATAGACAGTATTAACTCAGCACCTAAAACATCTTGCCTTCGTTCAACAAGCTCTCCAGCCTTAGAAAAATCCCAAAAAACCCTGTCCATCATAGAGTCTAGAGTAAAGCCAACTTTTTTCTGAACAAAACAAACAGAAGCCAAGGGGATTTTAAGCGATCGTTCAGGATCGAATGACTTAAGGTCAAATTTCTTCTTATACCCTGACTCAAAGTAGCTAACATCCGGAAAAGCTGAAAGATAGCTATCGATCAATCCTGCGGTATCAAGCGAAGAAAGAAATTTCTTCGCATTATTGGCCCTAGAGATGTAAGTATCAAACTCTCGATAATTCTCCCACATTCGTTTGTTTGATTCAGTATTAACCTCAAGAACGCTTGCCGTTGTATTATCGTATAGACGAACCACACGCCCGACGGTCTGGACTAACTCTCTACCACTAGACACTGGATATGTAAGAACCAATACTTTGGCCTGAGGGATATCTACGCCTTCATCTAGCTTCTTCTGGTGTACGATAACTTGGCAGTCAGACTCTGCAATAGTCTTGGATACAATTGCCTTTACATTTTCTCTGTCATCGCCTGTGTATCTGTCATGGATGCCCAATGTTCTGAACGATTGCGAGAATAAATCAACATATCCCTCTACATCCGCAAACTCTTTGCATTTAACGATACACTTTGTGCCAGGCTGATCTTGTAATAAAATGGACACCTGTTCAATGATTTTTTCCCTAGGGACATTCGTAAATTCTGGATCCACTAGGATTCCATCTGAAAGAGCTTTTTCAAACGTGAATACATAACTTGATAAAGGGTCGATATCGAATTGAAACAAATCGTTTCTATAAGGTGTTGCTGTAATAATGATCTTATGAGCACCAAGTCCACGGGCTATTTGACTCCAAACAGGTGAAGGCTCAGAGTGCCCCTCATCAATAATTAGAAGATCGATATCGTCTTTTAATCTCTGAAGTTCAGCCGCGCCCATGCTTTGTAATTTTTGAAAGGTAGATACATAGACGCCTTCAGCTGAAGTGTCATCAACGCTTGAAAATACTTCTTTAGAAGGAATTTTCTCACCGCCAGCAACTAATTCAAAGAACAAACCTGACAACTGCTTTATAAGCTGATCACAGACTGCTCGCCTATGACAAAGAACTAAAACTTTTTTATGTTTAGAAAAGTGAGAAAGTGAGCAAATAACACCACTTTTACCAGCACCTGTTGGAAGGGATAATAGGCACGATTTTTCCTGTACAGGCGCCTTTAAATACTTCAATCCTATTTTAATGCTATCTTGTTGGCACCCGCGTAAACCAGTCCATAGTGTGTCACTAATTGTAGAGCCGTGTACTTTCAACTGATTTTCCTATAAATTACCTGAGAAGAATTTTTGGCTTAAAGATTCAATTAATGAAAAATCGCTAAACTTGATAAGGTTAGTCTTAATTTTTTGGTGCTTTTCCTTTGCATCAGAAAAATTACTTAATACCTTATCACTTGGAACAGGAATTTCTATGTTACCAACAATTGTTTTATTCAGATTGGCCATAGTTGCACCCTGAGACTCTGACTCTAAATGTCGTTTAACAGCATCGCTTGAAAGCAACTTGTTTAAATATTCTGAAAACACTCCAGCCTTATTTGGTCGAATATACAAACTTCCAGTGCCGCACATCCATCCACTTTCTTTATCTCCTACGATAGCGCATCGTCCCATCTCTCCACGACGCCCCATAACAATATCACCAGCTTTCAGGTGGTATTCAGGAAGACTAGCATGTTTTTCTAAGCCAATGGTTAGGTTTGATTTGGGTACAATATTTCCTTTCACAATATGGGTAGGATTAATAAGAGGGATACCTCCCTCTATGTAATCTTCTTTATGTAATTGAGTCCCAAAAGGGCCGATTTGTATTCTCGCGACTTCCTTCAGAGGTTTAACTTCCCACCCTTTCTGATTAGTAACCGGGTCCCCAAACATATCCAAAAAAATCGCCCTGATGAATTTGTCGGCAAGCGCCATGGCTTCCTTTCGCCTGCGGCGTAGGTTGTCGGTTTTCTCGAGGATAGCGACGATTCTTTTTTGCTCTTTTAAGGGTGGCAGGGGGATTTCCAAAGCCTTAAGGATTTTAACTGACGCAACATTCTTTATTGCAGCACCATGTGTATTATCACTAAGAGTATTTTGGAAGGTATTACTTTCCATCCAGTATTTTAGATAATTTATATCAATCAAAGATGTCGGCGTTATTTTCAATAAGGCCTGATTTATAATCCCATCAGGGATGCCGTCCGGGACTATTGCCACTTTTCCCATAGTGCCAGAACAACTCATTATTAAATCACCAGGATTTAATGCAAACCTCGCCATATCTCGATATTTTGACTCTTCAACAAAGTAACGAATTTTCTCAAACTGATTATAAATTGCATGTTGCTGCTCATAAACCGCATAGCCTTCACTAACAAAATCATCCTTTTTTAACGCCCCCCCAAACGGCCCTCTAACAAACTCACAAACATCACCTAGCGGAACACTTTGACATACCAAGCTCACAACATCCCCTCCAACTCAAACAGGCCAGCCATGATTTCTTCTTCCAACTTCTGTAACTTCTTCAAGATAACCTTTGGAGATTCATACTGCTCTTCTTCGTAAACAACTTCCTTGTAGCGATTAATCGAAAGATCATATTTATTACTTGCGATATCAGTCTTATCCACCTTAAAAGCTTTGGCTGTTTTATCGGCCCAGAATTTCACAGACTTACCTGCAATCGCCTTGGAAGAATAATCTTTCCACTGTGCAATCAAATCTGGCAGATCATTATTACCTTTGCCTTTCAGTGGTGTGCGCTTGTCATCCAGCGAATATCCATCGGCCTGTAAATCGTAGAACCATACCTTGTCGGTCTCACCGCCTTTGGTAAATATCATCACCGCCGTACTAACCCCGGCATAGGGCTTAAACACACCGGAAGGTAAGCTGATAATTGCTTCTAACTGATTGTCTTCAATCAAGGTTTTACGCAGTTGCTGGTGAGCTTTGGAGGAACCGAACAACACACCATCAGGCACGATAACTGCCGCACGCCCACCGACTTTCAGCATGCGAAGTATCAGCGCTACAAATAGCAGCTCGGTTTTTTTGGTTTTAACGGTGCGCAGTAATTCTGGGTCTACGTCTTCTTCATCCAAGCTGCCTTTAAAGGGAGGATTGGCTAAAATTAAATCAAAACCTTCTTTAGCCGCTTGTGGGAAGCGCTCGATAAAGCTCTGGCTTAAAGTATCCTGATAGTGAATGTCAGGCTGAGCAACACCGTGCATCACCAAGTTCATGGCTGCTATGCGCAACATTGTGGCATCGAAATCAAAACCGTGAAACATATCGGTATCGACATGTTTGCGGTGTACAGCCAACAGATCACCGGTATAGATCGTTTGCTCTTCTCCCTCACCTTTTTCGTTTGTTACTACTTCAGTAAATGTGCCTTCAGGTGAGCTGTATTTTTGCAGCATGAACTCGTAAGTAGTGTTTAAGAAGCCTGCTGTACCACAGGCAGGGTCACAGATACGATCCGTTACGGATGGGTTCATTAAATCGACAATGGCGCGAATGATGTGACGCGGAGTGCGGAACTGGCCATTGATACCGGCTGTAGTGAGCTTACTGAGTAAGTATTCGTAGAGGTCGCCTTTGGTATCGCCTTTGTCTAACGGCAATTCATCCACCATGGTAACGGCCTTGACCAACAGTGATGGCTTTTGAATCATCAGCTGAGCGTCTTTCATAAACTCGGCAAATAAGGTGCCTTCATTACTCTCGGCACTACTCAATTTAAAGTAAGGAAATAATCCATCGCGAATAGTCACCATTAACTTATCAGCCGACTCGATATGCTTGAGGTTTTGCCAGCGGATATGCTGCTGCTCGTCGTTAAAGCGGCGCTTAAAAGGCTTTTTTGTGCGCAGGGATTTTTTCTCGTCGCTGGTTTCGTTCATATCCAGCAAGCGGGCGTACATGAGGAAGGTTATCTGTTCGATGACTGTTAATGGGTTGGTAATGCCCCCGGTCCAAAACTCTTCCCAGAGTTTATCGATATTACTTTTTAGTGCGCCTGTGATCATTCAGTGTTCTCAATTTGTTAGTTACTGTACCCCGACCATGCGGGGTACAGATTAATTCGTTAGGACTCAGTAATCGGCTTGGCCGTGGCGAGTGTTACTTGGTGATTAGTTTTGTTTGCGTCAACGGTAAAGCCCGAGACAAATTGGGCGATGAGTTCAGCCTGCTTATCTTGAAATAGGCCATCGATACCATTCTGGTGTAAAACTTTAAACGGTTGCTCATACAAATCAGCAATGGTCATTTGTCCTTTGCGACAGATCTCGCTTTTTAATAAGCCAAGAAAACGCTGCTGTAATGAGTCGAGGTTGATATGGTGCTCTTGAACAAAGGCCATAAATTGTTTTTCAATAGCCTCAATATCCAAACCAATAATGGTTCTTAATAGCTGATCTACCCCAGCACTGGATTCTGGAAAAAACTCCGCCAGCAGGCCAAGATCCACATTCGGGTTTTGCGTATGCACCAGAGCATTAAGTGCTACTAGCTCAGCCTCAGTGACTGGCTCGCCCGCGCGAATTTTTTGTAACACCGGGTCTTTTTCAAATAGCGGCGTTAATGTTTTCTCCACTTCTTGACGATATATTTCGTAATCCACGGTGCGAATATTGCTTTTACGCTCATCAACTTTGTATTCAGCGGGGTTTTCTTTGATATCAAAAATCAAAATCGGTTCCGGTGGTGGCTTGGGGCCTTTGTCGCGTAAATGGATAACTGACCGTAGACTTTGCCGAGTTTGTTCGAACTCATCATAGGTGGCAGTTGGCCAGTAGTCGTCTTGCTGAACGTCATTGATTTCGTTGGCTTTGGCTCTTACCTGGTTAAGATGCATGGAGAGCTGGCGCACTTTCATCAATACTTGGTCTTTGACTGGCTCTAATAAGTCAGGTTTACAGAGGCGAGCATATTGGGCAGTGATTAGATCCAGATCCCACTTTAGCGCTTCGCTCTCGCCCTGAATGTTACGCCACTGCATCAACAGTGCCATTTGTTCGTAGAGCTGATTTTTAGTGACCGGTGCAAACTGGTGAAGCACATCGATTTGGCTGAGTTGTTGTTTGAGCTTCCAGTTATCTTTGATGGCAATACTGTTGTCATCCAGCGCATCAATATCTTGCTTGATCAGCACGATCATTTTTCCAAAACTATCCATCTCGCCGCGCTTGAGTGCTTCTTCTGCATAGGTAAGGCGAGCTTCAAACAGTTTTTGGCTAAGTGATTTACTTTGGCGGGGCTCCTCCTCTTCGGGCTCCATCTCGAAGTACTCGAAATTACCCCAGTGATCGAAGATTAAAAACTTCTCTTTATCTTTACCGGGGCCAAACAGGTTTTCACAAAGGCGCGTACCACGGCCTACCATTTGCCAGAATTTCACTTTTGATTTTACTGGCTTGGCGAAGACTAAATTAAGCACTTCGGGCACATCGATGCCAGTGTCGAGCATGTCGACTGATATCGCTATGGTGATTTCTGAGTCTTTGCCATCGGTAGCTTTGAAGTCATCGATTAACTCTTCAGCACGTTCGTATTTTGAGTGGATAACTCGGCAGAAGTTACCGCCGTATTCCGGGTACATCTCAGTGAATAATTCGGCCAGTAATTCTGAGTGCTGAATATTGCGGGCAAACACCATGGATTTACCCAGGGTTTGGCCGTCCGCCAAGCGTTGGCCGCTTTCCATTAGGTTGCGCAAGATGGCGCGGTTGGTATCTTTGTTGTATACCGCTTTATCAATAGAGGTCGCATTAAAATCTAAATCATTGGGGTCTAAACCTTGCTCTTCTAACTCTGCGATTTGGTCATCGGTAAGGCTATGACCTTGAATGCCATCGCGCAGAAACTGCGTAGTATGCGTGATCACTTTGAAGGGCACTAGATTGCCTTCTTCCACCGCTTGTTCCAGTGGGTAGTTAGCGGTGGGCATTTTGTAATCACAACCAAATAGCTGACTGGTGGAACGACTAATCATTTCAACCGGTGTGGCGGTAAGGCCCAGCTGTAGGGCATCAAAATATTTAAAAATATCGCCAAACACGTTGTAGATTGAGCGATGCGATTCATCGGCAATAATAAGATCAAAGTAGCCGGGATCAAAATCTTCCATGATGGTCATCATGCCCGGATAGGTGGAAACGTAAATACGCGCCTTGGAGCGATCTTCTTTTTTGCTTTTACCCACCACATATAACGGTTCACTCAGGAACTCGTTATAGGCTTTGCCCGCTTGTTTACGTAATTCTTTCCGGTCACAGAGAAATAGCACACGCTTAGCCCAACCGGCATCGATCATGCGTTTACTTAGGGCAATTGCCACACGGGTTTTTCCGGTACCCGTGGCTTGAACGACTAAGGCTTTACGATGATTTTTTGAGTACCGCTCACAAACACGAGTGATTGTTTCAATTTGATACATGCGGCCAGCAATATCAGTATCAATAGGTGTGGCGCTGAGATCCTTACGTTCTGACCGCTGGCGAATCATGTACTGCAAACTTTCTTTCGCGTAGAAGCCGTAGATTTTGCGAGGAGCAGCATTCTGGGCATCATCCCAGATATAGATGTCGTGACCATTGGTGTAGAGAATGACGGGGCGTTGGCCGTATTTCTTCTCTAGGGAATCTGCATAAAGTTTGGCTTGTTGGCGACCTTTTTCCGCATTCTCTCGAGTACGCTTGGCTTCAATAACTGCGAGTGGTTTGCCGTTGTCATCCCAAAGCACATAATCACAATAGCCAATACCCGTATTGGTCGGCTGGCCATTCACTTCTTCTTCAAGCGTAACCTGCTCAGTGTTTTTGCCATTGACCAGATCGATGTCCCAATTACGGCTATGCAGCTCGGTATCGATTAATCGGCGACGGGTTTGGGCTTCGTTCAGTTCGAGAAGGTTAGTAGCCTCATCACTGGCTTGCTTGTAGGACTTGGTGGCTGATTCATCAATTTGCTGCTTGAGCTTGGCGGCTTGGCGCTGGGCTTCCAATTCCGCTTTTTGCGAAGTCTCTAATTCTTCTAGTGCTTGCTGTAATCGAGTTTCGTGCTCGTTTAATCGCTGCTGAAGAGCCTTGGCTTCTTTGCCTGTATCACCGGCAGGCTTAGCTTTGGCTGGCTCTACAAAGGGTTGAAGATCGGACTTGGAACCTTTTTGAAGTGATAGCAGCAACCAGGAGGCAAGGATGTGGGCTTCTTTGAGAAGCCAAAGACTACTGCCGTTACTAAAGCGACCTTCGTGAGCGGCTTTATTTCCTTCTTTGCGGATAGCATGGAGCTTATCGATAATCGCCTGATCAACTACAGAGGCAAAGGCATTATTCTCAAGACGGTCAATGAATTTTTCGTTGGGGTAGCTGGGGAGCCGCCATTGCAGGTAAACAATACCGACCAACTTCTCAGCATAGCAACGGAGCTTGATTAAGGCACTTTGGGGGTCTTCGAAGGCATATTGCTCTGCATGGGCACCTAAGTCTGCCAGCTCTGGCCAATGGGGCCTGAGGTGCTCAAAATTCTGTGAATTCATACAAAACGCTTCCATTCGTTGAATTGGTTGTTATTTGTTCTTATCTGCCTCGAAATACTTATTATCTACCGCCTAATGAACCCCCCGATCTTATAAGGAAAACAGGGTATAAATCCATTACTAAACAGGATTTGCAATTATATTGAGCTAGAATCGTCAACGAACGATAGATATGGCTTTTTGCTGGGAGGTGAGAGGGTATCAGGGCCTAGTGAAGCGAAAACCGGCAGCTACGGATACCCAATCTAAATTTCAGCCTTATCGGCACGATCAGTTGGTGCGTTGGGGTCACAAGCGCAGTCCGATATCTACGCTATTTCTAGCGTCTCCTGCTGTTCATTCTTGTGCACATAATCTAGCGTCATTTGCGGCTGACTATCCCGATTCATTAAAGTTGCTAGCGTGTTGAGCCGCTCCTGATCATTGCCGTGCTCTTCCAGTAAATCGATTGCTGTACGGTCTGCAAACCAATGGCAATAAAATTTATGGCGCGAGCCAGCGACATAGCAAGAGGCTCTGTCCATCTGTGGGTTGTACAGTACAAATGTGTTGCCATTAACCGTTGAGCCTTGGCTTGAGTACACAGTCATGGCATATCCCAACGCCATATAAACTTTACCGTGATCATCACAATACTCATCTGTGCGGATACTTAAATCACGCCCATCATCGGCCTTGATGCCAATCTGATAGGCGCCATTCCTTAGCCGCTCTATCCCGGTAATCGAGCCTAAAGTGCCATTGGTTAAATTCCGGCGGTAATCGTTGCGAGTCAACTTGATTCTATCGCCGGTGGAGAAATCAAAATCCATTGGCCGGTCAGCAACCCAACACTTGAGCGGAATATTCTCTTGGCCCACTTTTCCTTCGGCTTGGTAAAGTGCGCGGGCGCGGTTAGATAGTTGGTTGACTTGCTCCCATGTGTTAGCAAGCATCAAGCCTTGCTTGTTCGGGTTGAGTTGCTGGTAGCTATGCCAGTGGTTCACCACATCCACAATACAGCCAAGCTTTGAGTCATGCCAATGTATCAATTTGTGCTGGTCATGAGCCTGCAGGGCGGGCAGGGCATTGCCTACGCGCAGTTGCTGGACGGCTTCACGCGCCCATTTATCGCGCTGCCGCCGGATCGTTTCAATCCTGGCTGTGCCTAACTGCTCTGACAAGAACCTGAGCGAGCCGCCGTGATTGATGGCATTAAGTTGCTTGTCTTCGCCAACCAAAATCAATTTAGCGCCAGCCTTTATGACGTATTGCATTAGCTTGTGCAGGTCTTTAGAGCCAATCTGGCCGGCTTCATCCAGTACCAATACCGTTTTAGCTAAATTGGTTTGTCCACGTTCCAGCTGGTCGAAAAGCTTGGCTAGGGTGCTGCTCTGTATACCGGTTTCTCTTTTGAGTTGGTTAACAGCAGACTTTGCAATGCAGGCTCCGCGCACCTGAAATCCGGCGTGCTCGTAAACGATTTTAATTGCCTCCACTGATGTCGTTTTACCTCCCCCGGCAACACCCTGTAAAACGTCCAGTCCTGTTAAACACACGGCATGAACCGCTTGTGCTTGTTCTTTGCTAAGTGGAAAACCATTGCGAGCTTCGATTTTATCGATGGCCGGCTGCACCTGTTCCGTAGGAATCGCAAAGTTGCTTTGCTGCTGTAGTTGTTGAGCTTGTGTAAACAGTTCCTGTTCTAGTCGTATCATGGCCGGTGTGCTAAATAGCAGATTTTTAGCTTCGTCCCTGCCCAGCTCGACCAGCTGGCCATCAGTGAGTAATTGCATTACTGTCTGCTCAATAGAGTCTCGGTCATGGCCATGTTGTTGGGCCGATCGTGCTACCGCAAGATAAGCATCCTGCAAGCGAATCACGGATTGCTCAGCGACCGCATTCTCTAAAATAGCTTGGATTGGTAACGGTGTAGTGGGTTCGCGTTTGTTCTGTCGAGTGGCCTGCAAGTCCTCAAACGTAAACCCAAAATCATCCAGTTCCTGCGACCATTTCTGGAACAGCGCGGGGCGGTCTACCGCCTGTTTATGCTCGCGGGTGCTGAGCTTAATCGCATCACCGATAGCACTGGCGCTGCTGTCTACGCCCACTAGGGCTAACGCTACCCCAATGGCGGCGGCACGTTTGCTGTAATACTCACAAATGTGCTGAGGGATACCCGCTATCTCAAATGCATGTTGATTAAACTCTAGCTTGAACCCCAGGGTTTTAAGCTGTTGAGCCAGCGCATTTTGATAAATTCCATCCGCAGCCTTGCGCCAGGAAAACAAATAGCGTGACTCAATGGTGCCCCAGCTGTCATCAAAACGCGGAGCAATATTGGCGATGAGGCAGTGTGTATGAAGCTGCATTTGTTGTTCTCTGCTCGAGGAATGTTCGAACAAACTTGCTACTAAACCGGCCGATTGCTCGTGATACACGCCGTCTTTACCTCGACGGCTAATAGCCGCATGAGTTTCCATAAAGGAAATTGCTTCTCTTACCGCGTGTAGCTGGGCTTGCTGTAGCTGTCGGCGTAGTTCGAAATTTCCACGGGCAAACGCCACCGATACGGATTTGCTGGGCGAGAAGCAAAAATCGAAGCCGTGACGGTGATTTTCGCCTGCGCGTTCACATAAGGGGCTGCCGTCGGGCGCAAAGCCGGTGTAAATGTTTTGGTAATCAGCTGTATCAATCTGGCCACGTAAGCCGAGCATGGTGGCCCCTGTGCCTGCCCACAATCCAGGCGGTTCACCGCCAGCAAGATAGTAATCCTCCTTCGCGAGGTTGCTGTAATACGTAAGGTCATTGATTTTATTGACTGATAACATACGCCTTACCGCCTGCGGCCACGGCGAGCCGTGTCATTTTCTGGTGATGTGACCTTGGGCTTAGCTGAAAGCCATACAGCCGGGATATGTTCTTTAGCTACCTGTGGCAAGGGGTTAAGCGGCCAGCGCAGCTTGTACACGCCCCAGCCGGGAACCAGTAAAAATCCATGCACACCACGCCTGCCGGGTTGAGGTAATTTCTGTATCAGGTCTGCTGATGTAACCAGTGCCTGTGAGTCACCGTGCCAGTTATCGATGGGAGTGTTCTGTGGGCCTGCAGAGCTGTTTGGGCGCTCTACTTGTCGTGCATCAAAGGCTTCGGCACAGTATTTGGCGGATTTTCCAATACCAGACATGCGCAGGGCAATGAACAGGCCGAACAAAGAGAGCAGGGCATCAGTTCCTTTTTCGCCATACATCTCGTCGGTCTGCAGAGCACTGACAGACTGGGTGCCGGCGATGCAGCGGCAGCCTTTGGATCTCCCTAAACTTAACCACTCCAAGAGGTATGGGGTGGGTTTTAGGTTTGCTAGTTCATCCAGGAATAAAAATAGTTCACGTGAAAAACTGTTCTCTTGTGACAGTATGGTTGCGGTCATTAGTCCAATCATAGCGGAGCATAGAGGTGCGCCGATATGCCGAAAGCGCTTATCAGCTTGTACAATCACAGTGCGTGTTGTGCTACTCTCATTTGCTGCCCACAGCGTGATAGAAAAACCGTTTACATAAGCGGTGGGCCATGCTTTGGACAGCTCGTGAATGAAATCAAGTTCGGTAGCAATATCGATGAAAAATCCTTGGGTGGTGCGGCTATTTTCCATAATAAACGAGCTGGTGCGTGGGTAGTGCTGTTCTAACAGCTTTAGCAGATCTGTTTCTGATGTAGAGAGCAGTTCGGCCAGTTCTTCCCAGCCCCATTGGGTGCGGGTGGAATTAAGAATAATGATCATGCCGCAGAATAGAAGTCGTGCACCTTTAGAAAACACGGCATTATCACCTTTGGCTAACGTGATCATGCACTCGGCAATCAACATTGCAGCTTGGCTTGTGGTGGCATCTGCTGCGATATTCCACGGTTTGGAGCGGACATCCCAAGGGGCAATCAGGATGGTATGCTGATCGAGGAACCAACTGGTAAACTCTTTTTTCTCATCATAAATAAACATACGCGCATTGCGTTCACGTACCTGTTTAATGAGTGGCCGAACCAAGACTGTTTTACCGGCGCCTTGGCCGCCGACAAGAAGCAGGTTCTGCTCTTCAGCACCACGCCTGGGGATAGCCAGTTTAGGGTGGAGAAATAAACCTGGGGCAGTGGCATTGACTTTACAATCTTCCTTAAGCTTTCGTTGGGCATGCTTGATTGCCTGTTTATACTCATAGCGGCGTGCTCCTGCTATGTGGCGTATCAGATCGTAGCCCCCCGGCACGTAAGCAAATCGAGCACAGAAGATGGCGGGTATGAGAGCCAACAGAGCAGGGATACCCACATGCCCGGCGAAATGTAACTGTAAATCATGGTGAGCAATATAATCCTTCCAGTAGAGACGCGCCTGGTGTTGCCACATCTGCATGACACGGAGGTCTTTTACTTGGGTGAACGGCCAGTGTTCCTGGAGGCTACCCCAGCCAGTGACCCAATCCCACGACCAGATCGATAAACCAGAAAAAATGGTGGTAAACACGATGCCGAAAATAACCCAAATAGACGCCCAATGTTGTCGTCTTTGAGTCGGTGCTAGATTTTGATTGGTCATTAATAAGTTACTCCTATCATCGCCAATTTTTGTTTGCAGTCCGCTTGCTCTTCGGTGTTGAGGTTGCAGGCAAGAAAAACGGTCTCAACTATGTTGCGTGTTAAGCGTTGCTCCATAGCTAGAAGTTGTTGCTCAATTTTCATGGCTTGATGGTGCTGACGCCACGATCGCCTAAGTGTTTCCGAAACGTTGATGTTTTGGTCTTCGGCTTCTTGGCATAATGCGGCATACTCAGAGCCAGGAAAGCGCACTGATACGGTTGGTGTTTTAGAGTATCCCATCAGTTATACCTCTGTAGTACCATGTAAACACTGATGGTTATCATGTCTGCTGGTGGTGGTAGAAGGCGCTTGTCCGACAGCGTGTGTGCTGGCGGCAAAGCCAGTGGGTGTTAGCGATGACCTGCTTGCAGGTCTAGGATTGCATCCAATCGGATGCGTAGTGTCTGAGAAATAACAAGACGGTATTTTCGGATGTGAGTCATTGCGCGAAAAGTACATTTCTTGCTGCTGGGGAAGTTGCTCGATGATATTGATTATGGGTTCAAAATTTGGCTCACCAAACCCATTAATCGTAATGGCAAAGGGTAGTGCTGTAGGGCAGTGTGGGGTATCATTAAGGTCGTGTTCTGGCTTGCAGGTTGTTGGTTCTTTTTTTTCAGACACAGTAGTGCCTCCCGTCTAAATGCAAGGTAGAGCGTATCCACAGCGTATAATCGGAAGTATGAAATCCAAATTACTTCGTGAATTTCGGGCTAAAAAATCTTAATGCATAGCTAAAAAACTAGCGTCTCGATTAGATTTGTAGTCAATATAATTGACTCTTAAAAAACTAGTTGATCATGATAATTTCTCCTTGATATTATGTGTTCTGATGCCTTTTATGGTGTAGGTTTATTCTTGCGATGCGAATCGGTTCCTTTTTTTGAAATTCTAGCCTTGGTGTTTAGCTCATTTGGACAAATAACTATTCGCCATGTCTGTCTTTTAACGCTTTAGATATTCAGTCTTTATGGTTGCAGTACTAGATATTTTCCTTGGTCGGCCAATTTTTTTCTTTGCTGATATTTCGTCGTCGGTCAAGTAAGATTTTTCCGCCCATTCAACTACCTCGTCAGACCTCCAGCGCGGCTGGCTAATACATGAAGATAAGAGGGCCTTTCTAGCTTTCGGAAAGGCACCGTCTTTTGATATCCTGTCCCTCACTTGTCTCTCACCAATATCCAAAAAAGCAGCAATCTTAGATGTGCTCCACCATTCGTATGAGATATGACTCATACCTAATTGCTTGTTGTCAGCCATTCTTTCACCTAAATCGATAAGATTTTTCATCTTGATTTATCTGTGCATTGGAAATAGGGATTCATTATTTTTTGATGTAAGATTTACTTCAGGGATATCTTCCTTTAGAAGTTCTTCAACTCTGACTATCATATTAATCAGGCGCTCATGGTTATTTTCTAATCCCTGGCCTTGGTAGAATTCAAGTAAACCTTCGCATGGATTTCCTTCGTTAAGATATTTTTCATCTAGTCGCTCCATAAGACCCCTTATTCTTTTATCATTCACATTGTCATAGCCTGATGAATTTATCTTATCCGAAACCATGCGGGCTAAAAGATTTCTTTCTCTGCTGAGGTCATCAAGCTTGTAGATAGCAGCTAATAGTTTTAGTAAAGCCCGTTTTCTTTTCTCAATTCCAGTACTGCTGATTCGCTGATTAAAGGCTTCAAAAACTAAAATACGAAACTGCTCAATGACAAATTCTTCCGTTTCAGGATTGAAAGGTTTGGCTATGTGATCCATGATTCGACTAATTGCGTAACTCTTGTTTGATGCATATTTTGATGCTTGTAAACCTTTGGCTAGATCTGTAATAGCAATTTCCGTCATTTCATCTAGGTTTGAATTGAAGAGCCGTTTGAGTATCACTCTAAAATGGCTTCGAGCTTCTTCGTATCTGTTTATCTCACTAGTTACTCGGTCTTTTCCCCGCGATGCCATTACAGATGGGTCTAGGTCTGCTATTAAATACATCGCGTCACTTATATTGAGGACTGGTAAGGCGAGGTAGTCATCAACCACTGTTTTACTTGGCGTAATAAAGCTTTCACATGCAATTTCAAATAGTATCAAGTCGTGTTCTTCGAATTCATATTTATAGAAAAGATGCTTTATTTGATCGTCGTTTAGAGTGTCAGCGACGGCAATGGATTCATTCCTGACAAATGCTGAACGGGCTTCTAACCTAACCGCCTCCCAAAATACTTCCTGTTCATCCTCAGGCAAAGAGGATAGCTTAGTCCTGGAATTGGTTAGACCTTGTGTTTCGCTCCAAAGCCTTTCAATCGTTATCCTTCGTTTTTCAGCGGTCGATGAATATGTGTCTGGCTTATGAGGTAACACAATCATCTTGCTTGCTTCAAGAGAAGTAGATCCTTCACTGGCTTGTTCAGTTGTCAAAATATTATGGTTTTCTGATGCCAATGGAATCATGCGTGCTAGTATTTTTTTAAACATTGTGCGCTCCGCTTTACGTCTTGAGCTTATTCAAGACTATGACCGGTGAAATAACAATGCTTACGCGCTACGTAATTGCAATAATAATCAGATAGTTACGGGGTATTGATTAAATGGTAGAAGGCTACGTGTCACGTAAGAGATTTGCTGGTAATGGTCGTCTGAAGGCTCATTTGGTAACCCAATATATCGATTGATTTTTGATCAGGTATTTGATTTTTAGAACTGGTGGGTAAGATAATCTATATAGTGGCCAAACTATTGAAAGCAGGGTTTGCTACATTAAGTGGAAATGAGGACTTGGTTGCGGATAGTATTCTAAGGAGAATAAAAATCGTTGATTTATATAGAAGATTATCACTGCTAGATAAAATTGATGCATCCATCTAATGCCCCGTTAATGCCCCATAAGCCACGTAACTTATTGATATATATGAGCGTAAAAGTCCGGCCCCGGCACCAGCTTATCGTTTTATCTCTTCGCACTGAACCTATACTATTTTCTTGATACCAATCCTTGCCTTTATTTTGGTGGGTTTGTGTCTTTCGTTCTAATTTTTTATTTTATCCTCGGGATTAACCCGCGGCGTCATAAGTAGCTGATGATACGCTGGCCGCGGGTTGTTGCTATGCGTTGTAAATTTAATTTACTTAATAAGCAGTTTGCCGTTGCGAACGCGCTGTGGGTGGTTGCCGACCGGCACGCTTGCCACTTCTCGCGCTTCTTCAAATGATATGACTGAGACTCTGTCCTGTTCGCTGACTGATACATAGCAATATTTGCCGTCGTGACTCTCTGTCGCCCAGTAGGGTTTTGCGCCTAGGGGGTGCTCGGAAAGTTGGACGACTTTATAGTCAAAGCTTTCGCGATCGATAATAGCGACGTAGCCTGACATGGTGGCAGCGGCGCAGAGCTTGGTACCGGCTGAGTTGATCGCCAGGCCGTGGTGGGCGGAATTGAGCTGGTAGTCCCAGTACGACATGTCTTTAATCAGCTGGGGTATTGGCAGTTCGAGTTTGCGGGTGATGCGCTCGCTTTCGAGGTCGTATTCAAATAGGCCGTGAAAGAACGACACCTGCAAATAAAGGTGCTTGCCATCGGCGGGTACTGCCATGGGGCGAACGGCGGAATCGATCCAAGGGAAACCCGCTTCTTCGAGTTTCTCGCCAATGTCGACGCGCTTGAGTACCTCTAAAGTGTTGGCGTCAACAATTTCTAGCCAGCGATCACCCTTTATCCAATCTAACCAAGATGCCGTAGTCGGTACAAAGACTTTGCCGATACTGGCGTGGTAGATCAGTTTTCCGTCGGCGGAGTAGGTGTTTTCATGGGGCTGGTCGCCGGATTCAAATTCGCCAATTATCTTGCCAGTGGCTGTGTCGATGGCCTGAACTTTTCGCGCCGTAGAAGCCGACACCATAAAAGTTTTGCCGTCAGGGGATATAGCTGCGTGGTCGGCGCGGTAGCCCGCGATTGGTGTGCGCCAAACAATCTCGCCACTGTGCATGTCGATGGCGACAACATCGGCAAAGCTCGGGCGCGATACATAGACAAACCGACCGTCGTGGGAGGTGAACAGGTCGTCGACCAGCTGGTCATTGCCTTCGCCTGGCACGTGGCGAACAAACTGGAACATAAAGCGGCGCAATAAACCGCCGTCTTTGATCTCTTGCATCCGCTCGGCGCGGTCAGGTACTAGGTTGATTGTCTTTAGCGTTTCAAAGGTGTGGGGGTCAAAAATTTCAGCGGTACCGTCCCAGTTGCTGCCTACGATGACGATATCTTTCACTGAACTCGTGGTGGTTTCTGCGTTTAGGGGTAGCGCTACGGCTAGTAAAAATAAGCTGGCTAGACGTTTAATCTGTGGCGTTGTAATTGACAATATCTGCAGCATTAAAGGCCTCGCGAGTAAGTAATGCAGTTAGTTTTATTAGGGGCGCCCATTCTCTCACAGTAAACGGGTAACGGTTGAACGATTTAGATTAGCGGTATTATTTGCTGCTATCTCCGTTAAATATCAACTCTTATTCATATTTTAGCGGTTTTGGCTATATTCGCCTCAGTAGATAATCTTGTTATGCGGCACTGAGGTTAGGGTCATTCTTTGGGTATAAAGCTGGCCCGAGCTTTGGATTTTTCTTCTCGCGCTACTTGCATTTTTCTTGTTGCGAGCTCATATTAGCTGCCTAGGCAGTTATTGTCGTAGCAGCTACTGCTGTGACACCTATTTTGACGGGCAAAATTTATGACTCCCCAGAATATTCTCGATCTTGTCGTTGATGACCCCGATGGCGCTTACAATTTGGCCAATTACCAGCAAAACGAAAGTATTGGATATTTGTTAAAGCGCTGTTTTGGTGTTTTGACGACGGCTATTGATAAGCAATTAGCTCCCTACGATTTAACCCACCCGCAATTCGCCTTTTTAATGACACTTAAACAGCAGAATTGCACGACTGCGGCGCAGTTGGCGCGTGAATCTAATTTAGATACTGGCGCTACAACGCGAATGCTTGACCGTCTTGAGGCCAAACAGATTGTGCGTCGTGAACGCAGTCTCGAAGACCGCAGGGTGGTAAAAGTGGTGCTCAGCGACTATGGCAAGCTGGTGGTAGAGAAGATGCCTGTTATTGCAGTAAATGCACTTAATCAGCATTTGCGAAATTTCGACGCTGATGAGATTGCAGTGTTAAAAGGGCTGTTGGCGAAATTAATTTTTGAAGCCGATGCGATTGCCAGGGCTGATAATGACGAACGCGGCAACGGCGGGGAGGGCGGCGCGTGATACTACATAGTCCATCGTTAAAACTTCGGATCGGCGTGACCTTATTGATCGCGAGTCTTAGTGGCTGTGTTAGCTACGGCGGTATTAATAGTAGTCAGTCGATGCTTAATGCAACTGAGCTTGCCACTGAAAAAAGCTATGAATCGGTAGCTCCGGAGATTGACGAGTGGCCGACACTGTCGTGGTGGCAAAGCTTTAATGATCCGCAGCTCGATGCGCTTATCAGTGAGGCGTTGCAAAATAGTCCCAGTCTAGCATTGGCGGCAGCCAAGGTCGGGCGTGCTAGTGCCGCGTTGCAAAATGCCCGTGCACGGGCTTTGCCTGCGGTGGCGTTATCTGCCAACGCGAATCGCCAGCGATATACTGAAAACGGCATGTATCCGGCGCCACTGGGTGGCTCAATTCAAACCAGTGGGAATATTGGCCTACAGGCGCAATACGAACTTGATTTTTGGGGGCGTAACCGTGCAGCAACGGCGGCTAGTCGGTCGCGTATTGCCGCTGCACAAGCCGAGTCAGCGAGCGTGGAGTTGTTGCTAGCGAGCGCGGTTGCTAAAACGTATTTTCAATTGGCGCAGTTACAAATGTTTTTGCGGATTGGCGAAAGTGCGCTCGAACAGCGCCAGCATATTTACGCCTTAACAAAACAGCGGGTCGATGCCGGCCTCGATACCCAAGTTGAGCTGAAACAAGCCGAAACCCAGTTACCGCTAACGCGTACAAATATTGCGATGGTTAACGAAAACATTGTTAACACACAGCATGCGTTGGCGGCATTGCTCGGCGCTGGTCCAGATCGCATGTTGACTTTACAGGCCTCGCTTGTCGACGTTGGCGGCAGTAGTGATCTTTATTTGGCACCGCAAGATTTACAGATTGCCTTAGTCGGTCATCGGCCCGATTTGGTGGCGGCGCGCTGGCAGGTTGAGGCGACCTTGCAGGACGCGGATGCCAGCAAGGCGGCGTTCTACCCCAATGTAAATTTGCTAGCCTTTGCTGGGCTTTCTAGTATCGACTTAGACCAATTACTGCGTGCAGGGAGCGAAAATTACAGTGCGGGCCCGGCTTTGTCGCTGCCCATTTTTGATGGTGGTCGTTTGCGTGCGGCTTTAAAAATGCGTTATGCCGACTATGACGCGGCGGTTGCCAACTATAACCAAACCTTGGTGGCGGCGCTGCGTGATGTAGCTGATCAGCTAAATAGTTATCGTTTTTTGCAGACTCAAATTGAGCAGCAGGCCCTGGCGCTCGATGCCGCGAGCGAAGCCTATGATTTGGCCTTGGCGCGATACGATGCTGGCCTCGGTAATTATCTAACTGTACTCAACGCGCAAAGTATGGTCATTCAGCAAGAGGCGTTTCGGTCGCAATTGCTGATGCTCATACTGACGAATCGTATTGAGCTGTCGCGAGCGTTGGGTGGCGGTTATCCCAATCTTGAGGTCCGCGCCGACGTTACCACAGAGCAATCGGCAAGGTCTGAAACCAAGGCGCAACTAGCTGCTGGCAAGGTGATTACTAACAACAATCTTTTAACCCCAGGGAATGCCCGTGTTGGAGCCGAATATGACTAATTCAAGCGCCGTTGAGGCAGGAAACCCAAGCGGCGTGCGCCGCCGACAAATACTTATTGCCGCTACGATTTTTCTTTTGATTGGAGCGCTGTGGTTTGCATATTGGATGCTGCATGGTCGTTACCACGAAGACACTGAAGATGCCTATGTGTCCGGAAATATTGTGCAGGTTACGCCGCAAATGTCGGGTACCGTCGTCGCAATTTATGCCGATGACACCCAACGTGTTAAGGCCGGACAAATCCTCATTAAACTTGATGATAGCGATGCCCTAATTGCTTTAGATCAGGCGCGGGCCGAACTGGCGCAAACGGTGCGCAAAGTCCGTTCGCTGTTTACCGGCAATGATGCTCTTAACGCGCAAATTGAATTGCAGCAAACCTCCTTGAGTCGCGCGGTGGCTGATCTTAAGCGTCGCAGCGGTTTGGGTAAAACAGGTGCTGTGTCGTTTGAGGAATTACATCATAGCGAAGTAGCGGTGAAATCTGCGCGGGCAGATTTACTTGCCGCTCGCGAGGCGCTTGCCGGTAACGAGGCATTGACTGAAAATACTGTGATTGACACCCATCCAGAGGTGTTGGCGGCCGCGGCAAATGTGCGTGCCGCGTATTTAAGCCTGCAGCGCACGCGCATACCCTCGCCGGTAGATGGGTATATTGCAAAGCGCGGTGTACAGCTGGGGCAGCGTATTGCTCCTGGGAAGCCGCTAATGGCGGTTATCCCACTAGACCAAGTGTGGGTAGATGCCAATTTTAAAGAAAGTCAGTTGCATCATATTCGCATTGGTCAGCCTGTTGCTTTGGCTGCGGATATGTATGGTAGCGATGTGGAGTACCAAGGCGTTGTAGTTGGACTCGGCGCTGGTACCGGCAGTGCGTTCAGTTTGCTGCCTCCGCAAAATGCCACCGGAAACTGGATTAAAGTTGTGCAGCGTTTGCCTGTGCGTATTTCACTAGACCCAAAGCAACTTGAGCAAAATCCACTGCGTATTGGTTTGTCGATGACCGCTAATATCGATATCAGCGATGATAGCGGCGCGCAGTTAACGCAGTCCAGCGATATTCTGCAGGCTGCCTATGTAACCACTGTTTATGAACATGCTGGTCACGCTGCAGAGGATTTGGTGGAACAAATTATTAAAGCGAATATTGGCACTCACTCTAGTGTTGCCACCGTGACCGCACACTAAGAGGATTTGCTTGTGGCTACCGCCAAAGCGACTTTGCCACCCTTGCAGGGCGCAGTACTAGCAATTGGTGCTGTTTCGGTTTCGCTCGCGACCTTTATGAATGTGCTTGACTCGTCTATTGCCAATGTTGCAATACCGACGATAGCTGGCGACCTTGGTGTGTCTGCAAACCAAGGTACTTGGGTGATTACCTCGTTTGCCGTATCGAACGCTATTGCCATCCCATTAACGGGATGGCTGTCGCAGCGCTTTGGCCAGGTGCGTTTGTTCTTAGCGTCTACCTTGCTGTTTGTGTTCGCGTCCTTTCTGTGCGGCACAGCCCAAAGTATTGAAATGTTAATTGCCTTTAGAGTTCTCCAGGGCGCAGTTGCTGGGCCGATGATACCGATGTCGCAGTCGCTATTGTTGGCCAGTTTTCCGCGCGCCAAGGCGGGTACGGCGATGGCGGTGTGGAGTGTAACTACCTTAGTGGCGCCCGTGGTTGGGCCAATATTGGGTGGTTGGATTTCAGATAATTATTCTTGGCCGTGGATTTTTTATATCAACGTACCACTGGGAATTTTAGCTGCTTATTCGACATGGACGATCTATCACAAACGGGAGACGGTAACCAAAAAACTCCCCGTTGACACCATCGGCTTGTCGTTATTAGTGTTGTGGATCGCCGCCCTACAAATCATGTTAGACAAGGGACGCGAACTCGATTGGTTTAACTCAGCGCAAATTGTTGCCTTGGCTGCAATTGCGATTGTTGGATTGGTGTTTTTCTTGATTTGGGAACGCAATGAAAAACACCCGATTGTGGACCTGTCGCTATTTCGTAATCGCAACTTTACCGGCGGTGTCATCGCGCTGTCGTTGGGCTATGGCGCGTTCTTTGGTAATGTGGTGATTTTGCCGCTGTGGCTGCAAACCCAAATAGCCTACACCGCGACCTTAGCGGGATTGACGATGGCCCCCGTCGGTTTGTTCGCAATTATGCTTTCGCCATTTGTAGGCCGGAATATACACAGAGTAGATGCGCGCATTGTGGCTACCTGTGGCTTTTTGATTTTCGCCCTGGTTTTGTATATGCGCTCACTGTTCACTTCTGGTGTCGATAATTGGACTGTGATGCTGCCGGCTTACATACAAGGATTTGCAATGGCGATGTTTTTTACGCCGCTGTCGATGCTGATGTTCTCTGGTTTAAAACCAGAACAAATACCCGCTGCCAGTGGCTTGAGTAATTTTGTTAGGGTGCTCTGTGGCGGATTTGGTTCGTCCATTGCCACGACTGCATGGGACAACCGCTCTGCGCTGCATCATAGCCAGTTGATGGAGAACGCCAACCCCTATAACCCTATTTACACTGATAACATGGACAGCTTACGGCAACTTGGCTTTAGCGCTGACCAAGCTAATGCGGTGTTCGAGCGAACGCTGTCTGTGGAGGCTAGCACTTTGGGGGCGAACGATATTTTCTATTTTTCATCGATGATGTTTCTTGTTCTGATCCTTGCGATCTGGAGCACCAAACCTGTTCACGGTAAGCACGCGGCCGTAGATGCGGGTGGTACGCACTGATCAGCTTGGCAATCGCTGCAATATTAATTTGGAATTCAGTGTTGAATTCTCCGGCTACACTAGGATTAGTGCGCGGTGGTGACGGAGCGAATAGCTGAGTGGTGGTGCCTGAAGTCATGGTGAGGCTTGGGTAAATGGTGCTAGTGAGGGGGCGCTAGGCAGCTGCCTGCATTGCATGAAAATAGCGCCGGCAAAGCGCGGCTGAGCCGCGCTGTATTGTGATTAAGCCGCTTGCTCTTGGGCGGTTGCTATTACGGTTCTAGTCGTAGTTTGTTTTTTGCCTTTTAACGCGTAGCAGTTGAGGCCGGCCATATGCACTTTGCGCAAATAATGCTCCCAATTTATCGCGCGGGCATCAACCGGGAATAAGGCTTGGTCGGCTGGACCCATACGTTTCGCCAAGTTGATGAGTTTGTCGTTGTGGAAAATATATTCGGGCTCGGTGTAGAACGAGAAAATAGTCGACAAGGCGATGGCGGCGTCTAGATTGCGGCGTGCTTTCAGTTTGCGCTTTAAACCCAGTTTAGACAGGGTTTCGCTAACAATAAGCAGCGCAAAACGCATACACATAGTGATGGCATTGAAGAGTCTCTTATTTACCGCAATAAAGGGTTTACGTGGCCGCCGTAAAAAGAGCTTGTCGTAGGCGGCGTGATTCTCTTTGGCCTCAGCCATAAGGTGGTCGATAAAAGTACCCAGTGTGAGTGGGTTCGCCGCACCGCTGCAGCATTGATAAACATGGTGGCTGCCGGGGGATTTAAACTGTTCTGCCAATGACAGCAGAATGCTATTGGCGACTAAGTCGGCGGGAATAACGTCGATAACGCCACTGCGCTTGCCGGGGAAAAACGTCACTTTTTCTTTGGCATAGGCCAGTAAAATAGCATCGGCGACTTTAACGCCCTCAATCCAGCCCGGTGATGGTTCATTTAAGGTGCTTTCAACGATCGATGGCCGAAGAAGGGTGAGCGAATAGCCACGCAATGATTTGAGTAGAATTTGTTCGCCTAACCATTTGGTAAAGGTGTAGGTGTCGTTCCAACCCAGGGCATTGGCTTCACGAATGCCAAGATCGATAAGCTGGGCTTTGAGTTCTTTTCCTTGGTATTTGCTGTAAACGTCGGCGACTTTCAGCTCTAATTCTTCAATTAAGCTACCAACCTCGAAATAGCCGTCTTTGTGTAATGGGAGTTCGCCAAGTGCGGGTTTAACCAGGCCTTCGTGAATTTGGCCTTTGTTAAAGCCATTAACATAACAAGTAGAAACTTGAATGACCGGAATATTGCCAGCGACGTCGGAGAGCTCAACAATATTGCGCAGACTGTAGGTGTTTATGGTGAGTGCGCGGTCTAGCTCCTCACGGAAATTGACGCTGGCGGCGCAGTTTACAATGGCATCGAGTTTACCGGCGAGGGAGTGGAATTCCTGACGCGGTAGGCCAAATTGTGACTCGCTAATTTCGCCGCTAATGCAATGCACGCGGTTATCACAGAAGTCATTAAAGTAGTCTGGGGAATTTAGTTTTAGGTGTTCGAAAACCGACGAGGTGGCAATTTCGTTGGCGAAGCGGCTACCGGCATTGGCGTGCTTTTTATTGCCGCGAATGACTAAATAAACTCCGCCGATGTCGGGTACGGTGCGCATGATTTTTTCTAGCATGACTTTGCCAACAAAGCCGGTGGTGCCAGTAATTAAGATGTGCTTTCCCTTGAGGAGTGGCAGAGTCTGAGAGACAGTGCTACTAGAAATATCCATGTTTGCGTCCTCGTTAAGTATAGATGTGTTGAAATAGCGGTTAAGGTGCTCATCCTTTAAGCATCCTAGCGGTAATACTTGACCCTAGTGTTACAGCTAGGTTTTAACTCATTACCTGCGCAGTTAATTCCATTAATGCATCAAGTAAGCCAAGTCGTTATGGCAGTGTTTTATTTACTTAATCCGCGCTGCGGAAGTAGTGGTAAACGTTTGTTTGCCCGAGTTGGCAGGCAAATTCGTCGAAAACAAAGTGACTGTGAATTAGCGGTAACAAAGGTATATTTTGTCTCGCACCACTGTTAGGCGGGGGATGCTAAATTGGTGCACGATACTGCACTCAGATGTGGAGCTGGGGTGGCACTCACTGGCTTTACTGTTTTTTAATTTACCGACAAAGCTCAAATAACTGTTCAGGCGGGATTAAGTTAGCAGTGAGCATACTGCGGCCATACTTAAATGGAGTACGGCCATGAAAATACTGTCTGTTGTTACGCTTACCACCCTCGTAGTCTTGCCTAGTTTAGTGCATGCGGAACATGGCGCTAGCAATCGTTACCGCAGTGGGCCAAGCATGTATATGTTTGGTGGTCTGAGTGCATCTGAATACGATTTTGAGGCTTCGGACTATCGCTATAGTTTTGGTGATGGGTCGCTGTCGGATGTGCAGGTCGATAATGAAAGCTACGGCCTGCGAGCGGGTGTCGGCTTCGGGTTTAGCCCCCAGTTGGCTCTGGAGATGGGGTTTGTCGATTTAGGTAAAATAACCTCTACCAGTATTTCTGACGGCTCGCAGATAGCAAATAAGGGTTTTGCTGCGGGTAGGGTTGATATGGATGCTGATGTTGACGGCGTTTTCTTTGGTGTAAAAGTCCATACTCCCATTGAAGACCCAGTGGGCTTGTATGCGCGCTTTGGTGTGTATTCTTGGGAATTTTCTGGCACGTTAGAAGACAATAGTCACCAAGGTGAGTTTTCGGTAGAAGGTACCGATCCCTATGTGGGCATCGGTCTGCGTTTTGCGGTAGCGCACAATGCTGATTTACAAATCGGATACGACCACTATGTATTAGATGACGATGAATCGGTGAATATGTCGGCCAATACCTTGTCTGCGGATTTGGTTTTTCGTTTCTAATCTGGATAAGGCCTCGGTACGGCGGCAATCTTTGTGATTGCCGCCTTTTTTTTGCCCATGTATTGGCGCCGGTATGCTGTTTGTGGCGGGAGGGAACATCTTTGTGAACAAGAATTAATAAGTGTAGCGGCCAACATTGGTCATAATCTATGACCTTTGCGATTCAGTGGCGGGACATTGTTTTTGCAGATCGGTATAGTGTGGCATATTGCGAGATGTATTCGGAGATAACATGGCAGATTTAGAATTTACCTTAAACGGTCAGCAGCAAACCCTGAACGTTGATGATGGCACACCGCTTTTATGGGTGTTGCGTGACCATCTGGCCATGACAGGCACCAAGTTTGGCTGTGGAATGGGCCTCTGTGGCGCATGCACCGTGCATCTAGATGGCAGCCCTATTCGGAGTTGCAGTTACCCTGCGGAATTCGTAAATGGCAAAGCCATTACCACTATTGAAGGCTTAGCGAGTTCGGATGAGAATTTGCATCCGGTTCAGCAGGCGTGGCTAGAGATGAATGTGCCCCAGTGTGGCTACTGTCAGTCAGGTCAGATTATGTCCGCAGTGGCCTTGCTCGCCAATAATAGCGCGCCGAACGACGCAGAGATTGATGCCGCGATGGCGGGCAATATATGCCGGTGTGGTACATATCCTCGTATTCGCAAAGCGATTCATCGTGCTTCTGAACTTGCGGTGGTGCAACACTATCAGCCGGCCAATACCGTCAAGGAGAATGTGTAATGACTATCTCCAGACGTAGTTTTATTAAAGGTGGTGCTATTTTTGGCGGTGGCTTGGCGATTGGCTTTAATCTTAGCGGTTGCGCCCAAACTGAATACCCACATTTCTCGGCAACTGATTTACAGCCAAATGCCTATTTGCAGGTTACCCCGACTGGGCAGGTGATTCTTCAGCTCTACAAATCAGAAATGGGTCAAGGTGTGTACACTGGTATGGCAACCATGGCTGCTGAAGAATTGAATATGGATCCGAGTCTGATTGTTGTTCAACACGCTGAATTTTATCCGGATTTTCGTGACCCAGAATTTTATGTGATGATCACCGGCGGCAGCTCCTCGATTAAATACGGCTACACAATTTTGCGTGAGGCGGCGGCCACCGTGGCGGCAATGCTAAAGACTGCGGCTGCACAGCATTTATCTATAGCAGAGTCGGCGCTTAATCTTAAGGATGGCAAAGTGGTGTATGCCGGTGGTGAAGTAGATTTTGCGACATTGCTGCCTATTGCCCGCAGTTTAGCGACGCCGACTGAAGTGACGCTAAAATCGCCACAAGACTTTCAATATATTGGTCGCCACAGACAGCGTTTAGACGCTTTAGGCAAAGTCACGGGTAAATCTGAGTTTGGTATTGATGTTCAGTACCCCGGTGCGATGACCGCTGTGCTGCTACGTTGCCCGCATTTTGGCGGCAAAGTAAGCAGCTTTGATGCGAGTAACGCGCTGAAAAAGTCGGGTGTTAAGTCTGTCTTTGAAGTTGACGGCGCAGTTGCGGTTTTGGCAGAGACTTATTGGCAGGCGCGCCAGGCCGCGGGCGTTGTGAACGTCGTTTGGGATAAGGGCCCGTTGGCGGGAGTTAGCAGTGAGTCGCTGCGGGTTGAGCGCCACGGCATGTTGACTAGCGAAGCCGGCAAAAACGTTGAGGAAAAAGGCGAGGCGAGCGCAGCAACCGGCGAGTTGTTCGAGGCCGTTTACGATGTGCCTTACCTCGCCCATGCAACGATGGAGCCGATGAATGCGGTGGCGGTAGCCACTAAAGAAGGTATTGAAATTTGGACTGGCAATCAGTCGCCCGACATTGCATTGTCAGAAATCGCTGATGCGACAGGGTTTAAACGCGAGCAAATCCGTATTCATAACCATATGCTCGGTGGCGGTTTTGGTCGGCGTATCATGCCGGATTACTTGGTTGAGGCGGCGCGTATCGCGCAACTTAGCGGTAAACCAGTGAGATTGGTGTGGAGCCGCGAAGACGATATGCGCGGCGATTTTTATCGGCCTAATGCGACTGTGGCAATGAGCGCGATGATAGATCAGTCAGCCGTAACCAGTTTGCAGGCCAAAATTGTTGCACCAAGTATATTGGGTGGCTTTGTACAATTTGTAACCAATACGTTGCTGCCCCAGTGGCTCCCTAACGGGCTTCATAAAAAGATTGGCGGTATGGCCAGCGGATCTGACCCCGCGGCGGCTGAAGGCATAGCGCATTCGGATTATGAGTTTCCCTATATGCGCACCGATTATGTGGAGCAAAAGACCACTATTCCGCTAGGGTATTGGCGCTCGGTGGGGCATTCCCAAAATGGCTTCTTTATAGAAAGTTTTATTGACGAGCTTGCTCATCAAACCACCCAAGATCCGGTTGCCTTCCGTCTGGCGCATATGGCCAAAGACTCGCGTCGTCGTCAAGTTTTGGAATTGGCGGCGGCCAAGGCGAACTGGGGCAATCCTCCGCGGGGCCAATTTCAGGGCGTTGCCGTACATGAATCCTTCTCTACCGTCGTGGCTCAGGTTGTGAATGTGTCGATAGCCGACGGCAAAATCAAAGTGCATAAAGTGGTTTGCGCCGTGGAATGTGGTATGGCGATTAACCCGGATATTGTTGTTGCGCAGATGGAAGGTGGTATTGTATTTGCCTTAACGGCGGCCTTGAAAGGCGAGATTACCATCGAAGATGGTGCTGTTCAGCAAAGTAACTTTCATGATTATGAAGTTTTGCGAATCAATGAAACGCCGGAAATCGAAGTGTATCGTGTCGACAGTGCTAACGCGCCAACCGGCGTAGGCGAGCCGGGAGTGCCGCCACTGGCACCTGCGCTTGCGAATGCGGTATTCGCGGCAACCGGCCAGCGCCTGCGCAAATTGCCTCTGCGTTTAGCTTGAGTTGCCCAAGGCAGCGGCCTCTGGGCTGTTGCCTTTCTGCACGTCTAATATGGAATACCTATGAGTAGTGATGCCAAAGCAGGAATATCTTATCCTTTTCCGGATGCACCGGAAAAAGGCCAATGGTTAGAAGTTGCCAAAGGGATCTATTGGCTGCGAATGGTTTTACCAATGGCACTGGATCACATCAATCTGTATGTGCTTGAGGATGATGCCGGTTGGTGGATAATTGATACGGGCATAAATCTTGGCGACACGCGCGAGCGCTGGGAGCTGCTACTTGCTGGCCCAATGGCGGCAAAGCCGGTGCTAGGGGTGATTTGTACGCATATGCACCCTGATCACGTTGGCCAGGCGGGCTGGTTGTGCGAGCATCTGCGGGTGCCGCTGTACATGAGTTACAAAGAGTACTATGCGGCACGTACATTTACCGGTGCGAGTACCGACCGTGTCAGTTGGACGACAGAAGAGTATTTCAGTAGGGCCGGCGTAGATAAAGATTATCAGAAAGAAATGGCGTCACGTTTTAAGGGCTTTGGTTCGGTTGTTGCGCCATTGCCTACCGCTTATCGGCGCTTAGAAGAAGGGCAGACTTTACGCATCGGCGGCCGGGACTGGCTGATTATGACTGGTGCCGGTCACTCTCCTGAGCATGTGTCACTGTATTGCGCTGAAGATAAGCTGATGATGTCTGGCGACCAGATTATTCCTCGTATTACGTCGAATGTTAGTGTTATGCCCTCAGAGCCAGAGGCGAACCCGTTGGCAGATTGGTTTAGTGCACTGCGGCGTTTCCGTGCCGATATCGATGCCGATACGCTGGTTATGCCTGCGCATAATGCGCCGTTTTATGGTGTGCATGCGCGACTAGATTATTTGATAGCTCACCATGAAGGACATTTAGAGGAAATTGAAAAGGCCTGTGTTGAGCCGAAAATTGCCCTCGATTTGTTTGGTATTATGTTTGCTCGGAAAGTGGGCATGGATCAACTCAGTTTGGCCCTAGGTGAGGCGGTTGCCCATCTTCATTATTTGTGTGCGGAAGGGCGAATGCAGCGAGAGCTGGATAGCGAAGGCGTGTATCGCTATCGGAGCATTGACCCGTCAAACTGTCCTTATCATGGCGTGTATGAACCCGATACCGGGCCGATGGAAGTGTAGCTTGCCGCCGGTTTTACGCGTTAAATTCAAAACTCGACAAGGGTAGGGTAATCATGCAGCAAGGCTTGTTTGGCGATGAGTCAGTGGCACAAAATTGTATTTTTTGTAAAATCATTGCCGGCAAGGCGCCTGCTCATATTCTTTACCAAGACGAACAGGTTCTGAGTTTTTTAGATATATCGCCAGTCAGTGCTGGCCACAGTTTGATTATCCCCACCAATCATCATGACAATATATTTTCCCTCAGCGGGGAGGAGATCACCGCGGTAGCGCTGCATGCCAAACGTCTTGCCCCAGTGGTTAAGCGCGTTACCAAGTCTCCAGGTTTGGCGATCCACCAGCTCAATGGCCGCGCCGCCGGGCAGACGGTATTCCACTATCATATGCATTTAATTCCCTGCCAACATGATACTCCTAAACAACTCCACGGCCGTCGCGCAGCGTCTCAAAGTGCATTGGCTGAACTGGCGGTGGAAATACGGCAAGCTTTAACTAAAGCTTGAGTGTCGCGTGACAGAGAGGTGGTAGTGTTAGGCTTCGCCAATACTCTGTATTCCGAGTGCACGAAACAACTCACTGCTGACGCCATCTCAGCTAGCCGTTTTTTTCGTCATTGTTCGTTCAAATATAATGTAAATAACCGCCTCAATTGCGCCAGCTCGTATACAAAGCTGTGGCAGATTTGCTAGTATCTGCACCCTCGAACAATCGATCGTCGAGGTTCTCAGGGCGGGGTGTAAGTCCCCACCGGCGGTAATCATGCGTAGCATGTAGCCCGCGGGCGCTTGGTCAGTATCTTTTTGCAATGATGTGACTAAGGACAGCAGATCTGGTGAAATTCCAGAGCCGACAGTGAAAGTCTGGTTATGAGAATAAAGAGGGTTACATGCTATCGGTCGCTGTTTCTTAACGGTGTTGCCAGACGGTTTGTTACTCACTTTTGCCGCCCTGTTTTATTCACTCGGGGCTAAACCATGATATCGAAAACTACCGCATCAACTGATACACAAACCATCGCGTTTATCCAAGCCTGTTGGCACCGTGATATCGTTGACCGCTGCAAAGAATCCTTTCTGGCTGACACAGCCAAGCATAGCAATCTAAAAGTCGAATTATTTGAAGTGCCCGGTGCCTTCGAAATTCCACTGCACGCTAAATTGCTTGCCCAAACAGGTAAATACGCCGCCATCGTCGCGGCGGGCTTAGTGACTAATAGCGGCATTTATAAACATGAATACGTCGCGCAGTCCGTTATTTCTGGCCTTATGCAGGTACAGTTAGAAACCTTGACGCCGATCTTTTCCGTGGTTCTAACACCGCACAACTTCCACAGCAGCGAAGAACATGTCAGCTTTTTTCGAGAGCATTTCGTCGTTAAAGGTGCAGAAGCAGCATCAGCCTGTATTAGCACGCTAGAGAGCCTTGGCAAACTAGGCGATTAACCTCTCTACTTAGCCCGCGATGTCAACATGGTGGGCTAAGTATCTCCTAAGGCCGTGTGCGCTATCGCGGACTTCGTCGTCGCGCGCTATTTAGACGCCGCCATTTCGATTTACTATTGACCGTTTTTGCTATCCCGGTGACGCCTTATGTTATTGAGGGCAGCTGGTATATCGTGAAGAATGCTAAGTCTTAACTGGTGTACACGGCCATAGCGAAATAATTAATAGGAGCCGATTCATGGCAATGCCCGACGACATTAAAGTAATAGACCTGATGCTTAGCGTACCGGGCGAAGACAATAGCCAGTGGTATGAGTTTATGAAGCCACTGCTGATGGATGAAGAAAGCCGCACTATGTTTAAAATGCCTGCTCAATATATGTTTAAAGACATTCCTGAGAGCGGTAAGAAAGAAGACTACATTGCCTATACCATTGAACAAATGGATAAGCACAATATTGAACGCGCCATGCTGGGCATTGACGACCACAATGAGATTGCCAAAGAAGCGCTACGCCGTCATCCAGATCGGTTTTTTTGCTCGCTTGAAGTCAATCCGAATAATGGCATGGACGAAGTCAGGAAAATCGTGCGTCTGCACAAAGAGTTCGGCGTTAAGGCAATAACCGGCTTTGCCTCAGGTCTTTGTCCACAAGTGCCTTACGACGATAAAAAATGGTATCCAATTTACGCTAAGTGCGTTGAACTCGATATTCCATTTTGCCCTTGCGTCGGCGTTCCTGGCCCACGTCTACCAATGGCGCCGCAGAAAGTGGAACTGCTTGATGAGGTATGTTGGTTTTTCCCCGAACTCAAAGTTGTTATGCGCCACGGCGCCGAGCCTTGGGAAAAATTAGCGTGGAAACTGATGCTGAAATACCCGAATCTGTATTACATGACCAGTGCGTTTGCGCCCAAGCATTACCCCGAAGAGATTGTGAAATTTGCGAACAGCCGCGGCGCCGACAAGGTAATGTATGCGGGCTATTTCCCGATGGGCTTGTCTTTAGATCGTATTTTTAAAGACATGCCGAATGTGCCGTTTAAAGATGAGGTGTGGCCGAAATTCCTTAGCGAAAATGCGCGCAGGGTTTTTAAACTCGATTAATTTTTGCAGTTAGCGGTAGGGCTGCAGTTCAAACGGTAGAGTAGTAAAACAACAATAAGAACCTTAACAAGGAGATATGCCATGGCCCTATCTTTAGAAGAAATGTCGGATCGTTTTGAAATTCAAGACATGCTGTACCACTACGCCGATATTATAGACCGACAGGCGGCTGAGGAATTGAGCGATATTTTTACCGCTGACGCGCATATTGATTACAGTGCATTTGGCGGCACGATTGGTGACTTACCGAGCACCATTGCGTTTCTCAAGGAGGCTCTGCCTGCGTTTAGTGCGACGCAGCATCTTAATGCCAATATTCAAATTACGGTTAGCGGTGATACTGGCACTGGTCGCGTAATGTGTTTCAACCCGATGGCGATGCCACTGGGCGACGAAACACAGGTGTTTATGCTCGGTCTTTGGTATGTGGATACGTATCGACGCACTGATACGGGCTGGCGTATAAGCAGTCGCAAAGAAGAGAAAAGCTGGGTATTTAATGTACCGGACTTTATGGCGTTATAGGTAGGTGCTGCTAGAGGAAAAGTGAATGCATTGGGGAGGTTTGCGCCTCCCCGTAAGTGTCGCTTAGCTATTGGCTGTTGCCGCAATGAATTCTAAAATAACCTCAACCAAACGCTCGCTTTGGTCTTCTTGTAAAAAATGCCCTCCGTCCTTAATCGTTGTGTGAGCTTGGTCTGCACAACCGGGAATCATCTTTCTGAATATTGGCTCGCCACCTGAGGTGATCGGGTCTTTATCGCTAAATGCGGTTAGAAAAGGTTTTTGCATTTTACCGAGGGTTTCCCAAGCGCGTCGATTCGGTACTGCCGCGGGGTCTTCAGGCGAAATGGGGACTAGCATTGGAAACTGGCGTGCGCCGGCTTTATATGTTTCGTCAGGGAAGGGCGCATCGTAGGCCGCGATCGTCTCTGCAGATAGCTTTTTAACGCAAGCGCCGGCAATCAGTTTACCTACGGTAAACGTTGGTATGTTTTGCGACAGCTGCTGCCATTGTATAAAGGCTTCACCGGGATGATGGTCGCCCGTTGGTAGCATGGTGTTCGCGGCGACGGTGCGGCTAAAACGGTTATTTTCTTCGGCCAGTAAGCGCAGTCCAATCAGTCCGCCCCAATCTTGGCAGAACAGGGTGATGTCTTGTAAGTCGAGTTGATCTAACAGTGCACGGAGCCAATCTACGTGACGCTGGTAGGTGTAATCACTGCGCTCGCTTGGTTTGTCTGAACGGCCAAAGCCAATTAAGTCTGGGGCGATAACTCGGAACCCTGCTGCAGCCAAGCCTGGAATCATCTTGCGGTATAGGTAACTCCACGTTGGCTCACCGTGCATCAGCAAAATCGGCGGTGCGTCTTTTGGGCCTTCATCAACATAGTGCAGGCGCAAACTGCCGCCTTCGGTATCGTCAACGTTGATGTAGTTCGGTGCAAAAGGGTAGTCGGCTAAGTTCGCAAAAAAACTATCGGGTGTGCGTAGTGGTGTCATTCGTTCGCTCCAGTTGTTGCTGTTATAGGTAGGGTGGCGATAATGTGCCTGGCTTTATCGGCCAAACTATGGTGTTCGTTGTTTAAGCGGCTACTCACGAGTAAGCCGAACAATTGCAATTGCAGATTATCAGCAAGCTGGTCGATCTTGGCATTAGGTGCCAATAGATGCTGAGCTTGAAGTCGTAATAAATTGCTGCGCAGCGCCAAAAATATTTTGTGGGTGCCTTCATGCAGGCAAGCTTGTATTTCCTCATCGGCTGATGCGCGTTCAAGGCTAGTGTTAACCAGTAAACACGAACTAGGCTGCTGGAAGCGCTTGGCATTTTGAGGAATGGACTCAAAAAATGCGCATAAGCCGGTCAGGGCATCCTCAGCGTCAAGATAGTGGCGAATACGCCAGTCAATTACGCTCTCAATATAGTGACGAAGGCTGGCACAAAACAAACCGTGTTTAGAGTGAAAGCGGTGGTAGATGGCTGGGGACTTTAGCCCAAGGGCGAGTTCAATCTCGCGGGTTCCGGTCGCGGCAAAACCTTGCCGCCAAAATAGCTGGGTTGCGGCGTCAAGTAACTGCTTGGTGTCTTGTTGTCTGGGACGGGCCATGTGAACTCTATTTTGTATCGATTGATACAAAATAGAGTGTGTTGATTGCTAGGTCAAGTTTTTGGATAACGTTTAGTAAAGGATTTGCGCGGTGATTGCTTGCAATGCACCGCGCTTGAACAGGTTTATGCCGGTAGGGAAATTGGTTTCTCGACAGACTCGTCGCTTGGTTCTGGCGGCACAAAACTAATGACGATATCGCCAGACTGCAGTTTGCGGGCTTTTTGGCTTAGCCATTCCAATTTGCCGCTTTCGGGAATGATGGCCAAGCGCACTGCGTCGTCTGGTAGTTTGGCCAGAAAGTCAGCTTCGGTATAGGTGTCGGTAATACTGGTTTTGCGAATTGCCCAGCCGCGAATCATTCGCGTCCATAACTCAGCGTAAGATATATTTGCAGAGAAGGCGGTAATCCCGCGCCGGGTTTCTGAAACTACGCGGTTGTGGCGTTCAATGCCGCTGTCATACGGCTGAAATACCCTGTGACGGCCAAGGTGTGGGGCAAAATGGTTGCAGACCATTGAGTTGTAATGGTTGTTGCCGGTTGCCGCGAGCACGGTGTAAATATTGTCTAAGGCCATTGCTTCCTCAGCTAGGTCAGAAAGCACCTCACCAAACCATGTATCGATACCCTGTTGACGGGCAGATTGCAGACGACCCCATTCAGTGTCGGCAATGACCACGTCTTGATTGATTTTTTTCAAGGCACTGGCGAGTTCAATGGTCCAGGGCGAGGCGCCAACAATCAGGATTCGGCCTTTACTCGCGGAGCCCAACTTTAGCAATTTGGTCAGTGGCCCGAGCGAGAATCCGTGGGCAATGATGGTGGTAAATATCAGCATAAACACCGCGGGCACTAAATATTGCGCGTCGCTAAAACCCGCGTCGATTAACGCGGGTGCAAAAGCGCCAGCTGATGCGGCGGCGACCACTCCGCGCGGCGCAATCCAGCCCATCAATACGCGATCTTGCCAGCTGCAATCCGTGCGGATTGTGGCGAGGAACACCGCAAGCGGCCGCACCACAAAAACAAAGCCAAGCACCATGGCAATCAACGGCCAGTGAATGGCGCGTATCGACTCCATAGTGAGTGACGCGGTAAGCACCACAAACAAAAACGACACCAATATGATGGTGATGTACTCTTTGAATCGACGCATTTCGTCCAAGCTGCGCAAACGCATATTGCCCATTACCACGCCCATTAGGGTGGTCGCGAGCAATCCAGACTCATGTTGGGCAAGGTCGGAGAGGGCGTACACCGCGAGAACCGCCGCAATAACTGATGGCGCTTTTAGGTATTCAGGAATCCAGCCTTGTCGAAAGCTATAGCCCAAGCCGTAGGCAACACCGCCCCCGAGTACCGCAGAAACGCCGAGTGCTAAGGCGAGGCTGGCAATAACTGACTGTATGGCTGGACCTTCGCCGGAATAAAGCAAGTATTGATAAACCAGTACCGCCAATAACACCCCAATAGGATCGTTTATGATGCCCTCCCATTTTAAATAGGAGGCCGTACGGCGGTTGAGTTTGGCGTGTTTAAGCAGCGGCATAATGACCGTTGGCCCGGTAACCACCAAAATGGCGCCGAGTAGGGCTGACACGGCCCAGCTTAATCCGCCAACCCAGTGCGCCATCGCGATACCAATGCCCCATGCTAGGATTACGCCGATTGATGTTAGGCGCCGCGTTACTTGCGCTGTTTCGCGCAATTCATGGAACTGAAGATTGAGTCCGCCCTCGAAGAGGATGATGGCGACAAATAATGAGGTTACCGCGGTGAGCCCGGTGCCAAACTCAACGGCGGGGTTAATCCAGCCGCTTATTGGCCCGAGTATTAAGCCGCAGGCCGCGAGAAGTACAATTGCCGGTAGGCGAAACCGCCATGCCAGCCACTGACAAATGATGCCAGCGACTAAAATACTTACTAAAGCTATGGTCATTGTTAAACGGTTTCCCTTGCTAATTATTTGCGGAGCTGAAGATGTCATGGTCAGCCCTGTAAAGTAAAGCTGGGAACTGGGTCAAATCAAATTAAACTGCTTGGGTTATGATTGTTTTCCGCGCAAACTTGCGCTTTTAGGGGTCATTAGGGGTATGGGGAAGTGAATGTTTAAGCAATTCAGCGGCATCGTTTGGGGATGTTTACTTGTGCTCGGACTAAGCGCCTGCGCGCAACACGCCGAACAGCGTCGCTTTAACGCCGACGGTCAGCCTTCGCCGCTGTTCAGTGGCAAATACCGCAGCGGAATATTTCAAGAGGGCGAAGTGAGTTTTGGCGACGCCGCTCAAACCACGTTTACGGGTAGTTTTGACCGCGCTGGTTTTCCCCAGCACGGAGAATTGCGCCAGTCTTATCGCGATCGCAGCGGCGAGTGGTTACAGTTGGTGCTCAGTGGCGATTTTTCGCTGAACCCGACGACAAGGCGTTTTGGCTTTAGCGGTGGCTTTGCCATTTTGGATACTGAAGCGCGCGTTTTAGCCAGCGCCGAGCGCAGCCATTGGCAGTCCGACTATATTGAGGTTCACCCGTTTCAGGCGCCGGCGCAATTGATGATGCAAGGTGAGAATAGCTACACTCAGTACCGGCGCGATATTAGTCCGGCGGTATCTCCGAGTCCGTTCGTGAAGATTTATCGCCCCCTCGCTGGGCCCTTTACTGTGGACCTTAATTACCAAGGTGGTATGCCGCGCGGCATCGTTAAAATATCGGCTGCCACCAGTGACGGCAGTCAATACGTGGTTGAGCGCCAATATTATAATTACCAAATAGAGAGTGAGCCGGTTCATTATTTTTACTACGAGCCAGGCAGCTATAGCGACGTTGATCTATTAAGTGGTTGTGATTCGATGCCGAATTTAACTGCACCGCAGCAGATGCTGAGCGTGTATGCCTATGATTGCGAGAAGGCCTTGTTTTATGCCCTAAGCGATAATTTTCCCGCTTCTGTGTTGGCGATTTCCGTCGGTGATATTGATAATGGCGGTGCGTTTCATCGTTTTACCCTCTATCACCACGGTGAAGTGAGTCATATTAGTATCAGCGTTGATGCGCTTTACGACGGTCAATGGGTGCGTCATGGTGACGTTCGGCAAATGCATTACGGTAGTCTTAAATCCTTTGCTCGCTATCAGCTCGGCACACCAATCGGCATTGGTATTGCGGTCGACGATCGCGGTGGGCGATATACCCGGTTTGATAATCCAGCAAATGAATCGGAACAGCTGCCGAGCGCAGAGTTGTTTGATCGCATTAATGCCCGTCACGAATGGCAGGTATCGCGTTTGAATAGTCATTTTTCGGCATTGCTCAGCGCCCGCATTGTCTCGGCAGAGGACTTCGCCACTCTTAAAGCAACCTTGTTAGCTGATCTAACAGATAACAAAGCGATTGCCCAAGATGGTCAGGTGCCTGGATTAACGGAGCTTTGGCAGAGCTGGCAGCGGCAGAGCCGCGCGCGAGTTGTTAGTTGGAAACTCCATGGTATTGATACACGCACGAAAACTCTCGCGGCCATGCATCTTCAGTTGAAGGCTGACATAGATAAGTGGGCCGCGCAGAGTCAATCCTTATTGACCGATGAGGCTGCGCGCCGCTGTGAACTCGGCGGGCAGAGCTTCACGAGTGAAACCTGGCAATGTGATAGGCAGCCAGATGTTCGCCTCGCCGCCTTGTGCGCCAAGTATTTAGGCGAGTCTACGTGCGCGACGATGGCTGCGCAATACACTAGCGAAACGGCACACTGAACGCGATCGGGTCACTTAAAAATCGGCAGTAATTTTATCTTCTTGGGTTTCTCCCCAGACAGAAAGCACTACAATGTCCGGGGACAATTTCTTTTATCGTTACATAGGCAACACGATACATGTGGTTTAAAAATCTACTTATTTACCGTTTTACCAAGCCATTCACCCTTACTGCGGACGAGGTTGATGAAAAATTAGGCGAGAACGCATTCACGCCCTGTAATAGTCAAGATCCTGCCAGCTATGGTTGGACGATGCCGCTAGGAAGCCAAGGCAGCCAGTACGTTCATAGTGCTAACGGCTATATAATGATTTGCGCTAAAAAGCAGGAAAAAATCCTGCCAGCAGCAGTTGTAAATGAAGTGCTGGCCGACAAGCTTGAAGAGATTAAATCCCAAGAAGATCGCAGACCCGGACGTAAAGAGCGGACTGACTTAAAAGAAGAAATTATTTTTTCCTTAATGCCTCGCGCCTTTACGCGCTCGAGTCGAGTTTTTGCCTATATTGCGCCAGCTGAGGGCTTATTGATTGTGGATGCGGGCTCTCACAATAAGGCGGAGGAGCTAATGGTACACCTGCGCGAATCGCTGGGGAGCTTGCCGGTTATTCCAATTAAGGCCAAAAATGTTGCTCAGCACGCAATGACCGAGTGGTTGACTAATGGCAGCGCGCCGCAGGGCTTTGAATTGGGTGGCGAGTGCGAGCTGCGCGATAAGGCCGACGACAGTGCAGTAATTCGTTGTAAGAACCAGAATTTGTGTTCAACTGAAATCAATAATCACATCCAAGCTGGCATGTTCGTCAATAAATTGGCCTTACACTGGGTTGGCGATATCGACTTTATTGTTGATGATCAACTCACCATCAAACGCTTAAGCTTTGGTGATCTCGTTCAGGAAAAAATAGGCGAAACCAATGCCGATAGTGCCGCCGAGCAGTTCGATGTGGACTTTAATATCATGACCGGCGAGTTCGCTAAATTCATTCCGGCGGTATTAGACGCGTTTGGCGGTGAAGACACAGCGGAGCAAGACCCAGTCATCTCTAGCGCGGCTTAATTGCCGCGCTCCTCCAATCGTTCCCGTCTTGCCCTGCGAACCCTCTCTATAGCCTTAACTTATGGGGTTTCGTGGCGGTAGTGTAAGAAAATGTCATATTTTTTGTTCTGAAGTGACATGTCGTCTCGATTAGCTATGGCACAGAATATGGCCAATTTCGAATTCTGGGTTCAATCCCACTGTTACGGTGTGCTTGGGTCTAGGGGTTTTGAAAGTTCATTTAATAATACTGGGAGTGAGATAATGGATATTACTGGCAAAATTGCAGTGGTTACTGGTGGTGCATCTGGTCTGGGCGAGGCCACTGTGCGTGCCTACGTTGCTAAAGGTGGCAAGGTTGCTATTTTTGATATGAACGCCGATCGCGGCAATGCCATTGTCGCTGAGTTGGGTGCCGACAATGTCAGTTTTCATAACGTCAATGTTTCTGACGAAGAGTCAGTAAGCACGGCCATTGCCGAAGTTATGGCCAAGTTTGGTGCTATTCATATTTGTAATAACTATGCCGGTATTGGCAACGCAGTAAAAACGCTAGGTAAAAACGGCCCGTTTCCATTAGATGCTTATAAGCACGTAATCAACGTGAACTTAATTGGTACCTTCAACGTTGCCCGTTTAGCGGCTGAGCAAATGGCCAAAAACGAAGCCTACGACGGCGCGAATGCCCGTGGCGTAATTATCAATACGGCCTCAGTAGCGGCTTACGAAGGTCAAGTCGGTCAGTTGGCTTACAGCGCATCTAAAGGTGGCGTGGTCGCTATGACCTTGCCAATGGCGCGTGATTTAGCGTCTTACGGTATTCGTGTTAATACTATTGTACCGGGTTTGATTCACACGCCGCTGTTCGAAACACTACCTGAAGAAGCCTATAAGTCTTTAGAAAACAGTGTGGTAAATCCGCGCCGTCTTGGCCGTCCGGAAGAAATCGCGCACCTCTCAGTCATGATTGCTGAGAACGAATATATGAATGGCGAATGTATTCGTTTGGATGGCGCAATACGCATGCAGCCGCGTTAATTATTGGCCTGCACACTCAGCCCTGTGTCAGACGGGGCTGAACGATGTACCGCATAATAAAAGTAGAGGCGCGCGATGAACGTAAATTCCACGGTTGAAATGACCATCAATGGTCATGTTGCCACTATTTGCTTAAATAGACCCGATTCCCTGAATGCCTTCAACCGCGAGATGCGGGCAGCGCTACTTGCGTGCTTTACGCAAGTGTCAGCAATGCCTCAAATTCGTGTTGTTGTGCTTGGTGGTAATGGGCGTGGTTTCTCGTCTGGTGCCGATTTGTCACAAGGTCCATTGGACGGCCAAAGCGTCGAGCGCCAGTTGCTCGATGAGTACGGCCCCATTTTGCGCTTGATTGAAACAATGGATCAAACTGTGATCGCTGCGATTCCGGGTGTTATGGCCGGAATCGGTGCCGCGTTTGCCATGCACTGCGATTTAGCGGTAATGGCCAATGACGCAAGCATGGTGATGGCCTTTACTAATGTGGCGCTGGTGCCGGATGGTGGGGCGACGTGGAATTTACTGCAGCGTTTGGGCTATCAGCGTGCTTTTCAGCTTATAGCCGAGGGCGGCAGGCTAGACGCGGCAAGTTGTTTGGAGCTGGGTCTGGTTACTAAGCTCGCTAATGCGGGTGAGGTTTTAGTAACAGCTCAGGCCTGGGCTGAAGCATTAGCCCAGCGTGCGCCAATAGCGCTGCGCGAAGCAAAAACCCTGCTTCGCAATGCTGGTACACAGTCCTTTAGTGAAACCATGGCCGCCGAGGCGAAAGCCCAGAATCAGTGCTTTGCTAGCGAAGACGCGGCCGAGGCAATTTCGGCGTTTATGGCGAAGCGCAGCCCGATTTTTAACGGGCGCTAGTGATCGATTTGGGCCGACATTAAATATTCAAATAATTGATTAGGAGATTCTGCAAATGAGCGACGAAGTATTAGTAAGTGTTGAAGACGGCGTAATGCTTATAACGTTAAACCGTCCAAAGGCAAAAAATTCAGTAAATTTGGCTGTTGCCAAAGGTGTCGCTGCGGCAATGGACGAACTCGACAGCAATGACAGCATTCGCTGCGCAATTATTACTGGCGCGGATAATACTTTTTGCGCGGGTATGGATTTAAAAGCTTTTGTCACTGGCGAAATGCCAGTGATTCCTGGTCGCGGTTTTGCTGGCTTGGTTGAAGCCCCCCCGAAAAAGCCACTGATTGCTGCGGTAGAGGGCTATGCGCTGGCGGGTGGTTTTGAAATTGCAATTACCTGTGACTTGGTTGTTGCTGCTAGCAATGCCAAGTTTGGTATTCCTGAAGTTAAGCGCGGCTTGGCTGCAGCCGCTGGCGGTTTAATGCGCCTGCCTCGTCAAATTCCCTCACGTATTGCTAAAGAAATGGCACTGACCGGCGAGTTTATAGATGCAGCTCGTGGCTACGAGCTCGGCTTGATAAATAGAGTGGTTGAGCCAGGCAGCGCACTTGAGGGCGCAAAGGCCATGGCTAAATTGATCGCAGCCAACGGTCCTTTGGCTGTTATTAAGAGTAAGCAGGTTATCGACGAGTCTCAGGACTGGACTAACGAGAATATGTACACCAAACAAACCGAAGTGGTTAATGCGGTATTTACTAGCCATGACGCAATTGAAGGTGCAACGGCCTTTGCCGAGAAACGTGCGCCCAATTGGCAGGGTAAATAAAATCCCCCTAGCAAACTAGGGTAAATATAGCGCGGCGGGGACTCGTTTTCTCGCCCACAAAGAGAGTTTTGAATATGAACGAAGCATGGATTATAGATGCCTGCCGTACCCCACGCGGTATCGGTAAAGTAGGAAAAGGCGCATTGGCGGGAATTCACCCTCAGCAGTTGGGTGCAACAGTATTAAAAGCGATTGCCGAGCGCAATAATTTAAACACAGCCGATGTCGACGATATTATTTGGGGTACCAGTGCCCAGCGCGGCACGCAAGGCGGCGATTTAGGACGCATGGCGGCACTCGATGCAGGCTACGATATTCGCTCCAGTGCGGTAACCCTAGACCGCTTCTGTGGTTCAGGTATTACGGTAGTCAGTATAGCTGCGGCCAGTATCATGTCAGGTATGGAAGACGTGGTGATTGCGGGTGGCACTGAAATGATGTCGACCTACGCAGAGAATAGTAAAGGCATGTCACCGTTTATGGATGCAGGCAATACGCGTTTACGCGAGAGCCACCCGCAGCCCCACCAGGGCGTGTGTGCGGATGCGATTGCGACGCTGGAAGGTATTAGCCGTGAAGCCCTTGATCAATTGGCGGTCACCAGCCAGCAGCGCGCAGCCCATGCTATTGCAAACGGCCACTTCGATAAAAGTTTGGTGCCGGTTTACCATGAAGATGGCACTTTGGCATTAGATAAAGAAGAGTTTCCGCGTCCAAGTACTACCTTGGAAGGCCTGTCTCAGTTGAAACCGGCATTCCCAGACTTGGCGAATTATCCATTGAATGAAGAGGGTACTACTTACGCAAGTTTGGTTGCTAAGGTGTATCCGGATTTAACAATTAGTCACGTTCACCACGGTGGTAATTCTTCCGGTGTGGTAGACGGCGCTGCGGCTCTTTTGCTGACTTCTCCAGAGTATGCCAATGCTCATGGTTTAAAGCCTCGCGCTAAAATCGTGGCCATGGCCAATATGGGCGACTCGCCAACCTTAATGCTTAACGCACCCGTGCCTGCGACCCTAAAAGTACTGAAAAAAGCGGGCTTAACCATCGATGATATCGACTTGTTCGAAATCAATGAAGCCTTTGCCGTCGTTGCTGAAAAGTATATTCGAGACCTGAAACTGGATCGCGACAAGGTAAACGTGAATGGCGGGGCAATGGCCTTGGGGCACCCTATCGGCGCAACTGGTGCGATCTTGATTGGCACATTGTTAGATGAGTTAGAGCGCCGCGGTCTTAAGCGCGGTCTGGTGACCATGTGCGCAGCTGGCGGTATGGCACCAGCGATTATCATTGAGCGTATAGACGGCTAAATTTACGCTGAGTGATACTTAGTCAAATGGAAGGCCGCATTCGCGGCCTTTTTTAATTTTGCGTAGCTAAAAAGCGCTATTGCGGCGTCAAAGTGACATTGACAGAGAATAAACCCGTTTGAATCCCTCCAGACCATAGCCTTAGCGCCTCAGCTTGACTAAAATGCACTCCTTTCGGCTTGGAATTTAACAGTTTCCCTGCCTGTCCCAGTATTGTCGGGCGTTTAGTGCTCGAGATATTGCCTGATGTATTCAAAGGAGCAATAGTGGATTCGGTCAAAGTAGGAATATGTGGTTTAGGAACCGTGGGCAGCGGTACGTTTGCTGTATTGAAGCGCAATGCAGCAGAAATCTCTGCTCGGGTTGGCGCCGACATCGTGGTGGCCCAAATTGGCTCGCGCCGCGATAACCCCAAGTGCGACACCGGTGATGTGGCGATTAGTCGCGATGTGTTTGCCGTGGCTGAAAATCCTGAAATCGATATTCTCGTTGAATTGATTGGCGGCACTACTATTGCTAAAGAGCTGGTCTTAAAAGCGATCGCCAATGGTAAACACGTGGTCACAGCGAACAAAGCGCTGATCGCTGAGCACGGTAATGAAATTTTCGCGGCTGCAGCAGAGCAGGGTGTGACCGTTGCCTTTGAAGCTGCCGTTGCCGGTGGTATTCCCATTATCAAGGCGCTCCGTGAAGGATTGGCGGGCAATAAAATCCAGTGGCTAGCCGGGATCATCAACGGTACTGGTAACTTTATCCTTTCTGAAATGCGTGAGAAGGGCCGTGACTTTGCCGATGTGTTGGCAGAGGCGCAGGAGCTGGGCTATGCCGAAGCGGATCCCACGTTTGACGTAGAAGGCATTGACGCCGCGCATAAGCTGGTTATTCTGGCTTCCTTGGCTTTTGGCATTCCCCTGCAATTCGACAAAGTCTTCACTGAAGGTATTAGCCGTATTGCCCAAGAGGATGTGATTTACGCCGAAGAACTTGGTTACCGCATAAAGCATTTGGGTATTGCCCGTGATACCAGCGAAGGTATCGAGCTACGAGTTCATCCGACCTTGATTCCTGAAAAACGCTTAATCGCGAATGTAAACGGTGTCATGAACGCGGTGCTAGTGCAGTCAGATGCCGTCGGGCCGAGCCTTTACTACGGCGCTGGCGCTGGTGGCGAGCCTACTGCTTCAGCAGTGGTCGCTGATATTATCGACGTGGCGCGTACCTTGAGTTCGTCGCAGAGTAGTCGCGTGCCTTATTTGTCGTTCAAAACAGAATCACTCAGCGCCCATCCGATTCTGCCAATAGACGCCGTAGAAACCGCTTATTACTTGCGGATGGCCGCAGTTGATAAGCCCGGTGTGCTGTCGAAAGTGGCTCAGATTCTCAGTGACGGTGGCATTAGCATTGAAGCGCTGATTCAGAAAGAACCCGCCGACGGCGCGAACTTGGTGCCGATGATTATTCTGACCAACCGCACCATTGAAGCCAAATTGTCGGCTGCAGTAAGCCAAATCGAAGGTCTGGAAAGCATCGTAGGTGAAGTGACTCGGATAAGAGTGGAGTCATTGGCGGGTTAAGGCCGCCTTACGCGGCACGGGAGACGCCAGTGCGGCTTTTGCGTCTTCCGTCTTCAATCAAGCGTTTAACTACTATAATTTAACGAAAATTGAGAGCTAAAAGCACGTGAAATACATCAGCACCCGCGGCAAAGCGCCCGCCCTGAATTTTGAAGACGTCCTGCTAACTGGCTTGGCGCCAGACGGTGGTTTGTATGTGCCAGAGTCTTTGCCTAAATACAGCAAAGAGCAGATAGCATCGTGGTCTTCACTCTCCTATACCGATTTAGCGTTTCAGATCATTCATCCCTTTATTGGCGGCTGTATTCCCGATGATGATCTCAAAGCGATCATTGACGATACCTATGTGGATTTTCGTCACCCTGCGATTGCGCCGTTAGTGCAGTTGGATCGCAATGAGTGGGTGCTGGAATTATTCCAAGGGCCGACCCTGGCCTTTAAAGATTTTGCCCTGCAAATGCTGGGTCGTTTACTGGATTATGTGCTTGAGCGGCGTCAGCAGAAAGTGGTCATCATGGGCGCGACCTCAGGTGATACTGGTTCAGCTGCGATTCAGGGCTGTAAACGCTGCACCAATATCGATATTTTTATTTTGCATCCTTACCAGCGCGTATCAGAAGTGCAGCGCCGTCAGATGACGACCGTGGTGGGTGACAATATCCACAATATTGCGGTGCGCGGTCACTTCGATCACTGTCAGGCAATGGTTAAGGCTAGCTTTGCCGATCAGAGCTTTCTGCCAGAAGGTCGTCAGCTCGTGGCGGTTAACTCGATTAACTGGGCGCGGATTATGGCCCAGATCGTTTACTATTTTTACGCTGCCTACGCCGTTGGTGCGCCAGATCGCGCGGTAAGCTTCTCTGTTCCCACCGGCAACTTTGGTGATATCTACGCTGGTTATTTGGCTAAGTGCATGGGCTTGCCCATCGAACAGTTGGTTGTGGCAACCAACCAAAACGATATTCTGCATCGCTTTATCAGTGGCAATAAATTTGAGAAGCACGAGTTGCAGCACACCTTGTCGCCGAGCATGGATATTGTCGTTTCTAGTAACTTTGAGCGCATGCTGTTCGACTGCTACGATCGCGATGGCGCTGCCATAGATGATTTAATGACGCGCATGAACACGGAAACGGTTTCGATTCCCGACACTGCTTTTGCCAAGGTGCGCGGGCTGTTCGACAGCTACGGTGTTAATGACGAAGAAACTGTGGCCATGATCGCCTCGGTTTATGAAAACAATGAGTACCTACTTGATCCTCATTCTGCGATTGGGGTTAAGGCCGCGCGTGAATGCCGCCGCGATACCGCTACGCCAATGATTACCTTGGCCACGGCGCACCCTGCCAAATTCCCTGAAGCGGTGATGAAGGCGGGCTACCCAACGGCGCCGGCGCTACCACATCATATGAGCGACCTCTTTGATTTGGATGAGCGTTATGAGGTTGTCGATAATAAGCTTGAAGACGTGCACGCCATGATCGCCGCGAATATTCGCGCATGATCAGCCTTTAATTTCAGTGGCTGATTTTCCCAAAATAATCCTCCGTGAACCCGCCGCCGCAGAATTTTCTGCGGCAGTGCCAACTCTCCTGCAGCGACTCTACGCCAGCCGTGGTTTGTCTCGTGATGCCGATCTGGAATCTGGCTTAGAACATTTACCCAAGCCAGAAATGAAAGGTATGCCAGAGGCCTGCGCTTTGTTGGCTAGCGCCCTAGAAAAGCAGCACCGTCTATTGATCGTCGGCGATTTTGATTGCGACGGCGCCACCAGTACTAGCCTTGCGGTATTGGGCTTGCGCGCTTTGGGCGCGGTAGATGTCGATTACCTTGTGCCGAATCGCTTCGAGTATGGCTATGGGCTTACGCCTGAGATAGTCGCCGTCGCCGCGGAGCGTCAGCCAGATCTGATCATTACCGTGGATAACGGCATCTCCAGTATCGATGGCGTTGCCGCTGCGGCTAAACTCGGAATTCCAGTACTGGTCACTGATCACCATTTGCCAGGCGACACATTGCCCCGAGCCGCAGCGATTGTGAATCCCAATCAGTATGGCTGTCCCTTTGTCGGGAAATCCCTGGCAGGGGTAGGTGTAATGTTTTATGTCTTGCTCGCGCTACGCAGTGAATTACAGCAGCGGGGCTGGTTTAACGCTGAGCGAGTTAAACCCAACTTAGCCGAATTCCTCGATTTGGTGGCGCTTGGCACCGTTGCGGATGTAGTTCCATTAGAGCAACTCAATCGCATTCTCGTCGAACAGGGCTTGCGCCGAATTCGCGCTGGTCGCTGCCGCCCGGGTATTCAGGCCTTGTTGCAGGTTGCGGGGAAAGAGTCAGGACGCTTGGTGGCCTCAGATATGGGTTTTGCCATCGGCCCGCGCTTGAATGCAGCGGGGCGGCTAGATGATATGAGCTTGGGCATACGCTGCCTGCTGACTGATGACGCCGACACGGCGCTTAGTTTGGCAGCCGAGCTAGACGACTTAAATCGTGAGCGTCGTGCTATTGAGCAAAGTATGAAAGACGATGCCATGCGGGTATTGGCGCACCTACAGCTTGACCCTACAGCGGTGCCGAACGGGATTTGCCTTTACGACCCCACGTGGCATCAAGGTGTGGTCGGGATTTTGGCGTCACGGATTAAAGACCGTTATCACCGGCCCGTGATCGCCTTTGCCGACGCCGACGATGACGAGATTAAAGGCTCGGCGCGTTCTATTCCCGGCCTTCATATGCGTGACGCTCTCGACTTAATTGCCAAGCGTAACCCCGGCTTGCTCAACAAATTTGGTGGCCACGCTATGGCCGCAGGAATGAGTTTAGCCAAGGCTGATTACGGTCGTTTTACCGAGGCCTTTGACGCTATTGTGGCGGAGCTAACGAGCCCTGAACAATTGACCGCTGCGGTCTACAGCGACGGTGAGTTGACCACGCAGGACCTTTCATTAGAACGCGCAGAATTGCTGCGCAGCGCGGGCCCTTGGGGGCAGAGCTTTCCAGAGCCGCTTTTTCACGGGCGCTTTAAGCTAATGCAGCAGCGTATTGTTGGCGCGCGCCATCTGAAAATGGTCTTGGCGCCGGAGCAGGGCGGTGAGCCAGTTTTTGATGCAATCGCATTCAATATCGACACCGATGTGTGGCCGAACCCTGCTACCGAGTACGTCGAACTGGTGTATAAACTCGACAGTAACCTGTTTCGTGAGCGACTTAGTTTGCAGCTTATGGTTGAGCACCTGCGCCCACTGTGACGCCCTTGTTAGTAATTGCCGTCGCGAAGCTTTGCGGGAGCTGGTGCATCAGGTAAAATGCCGCCCTTTCCACGAGATACCGGATAATCGTCAATGTTAGAAGTCAATGCCATACGTCAGTCCCTAAAAAGCATGAGCGATAGAACCGACGTGCTTCGGGGGTATCTTTGACTACGCTAACAAGAAAGAGCGCCTATTTGAGGTAGAGCTTGAGTTGGGCGATCCAAAAGTGTGGGATGACGCTAAGCGTGCCCAAGAGCTGGGTCGCGAGCGTGCCGCACTCGAAGCGGTCGTGGCGACAATTGATGAGTTAGACAGCGGCGTTTCTGACTGCAAAGAGCTGCTGGACATGGCGGTTGAAGAGGGTGACGAAGAGACCATTAGCGGCATGCAAGTTGATGTTGACCGCATGGAGGCGTCTCTCAGTGCCTTAGAGTTTCGCCGTATGTTTTCTGGCGAAATGGATCCAAACAACTGTTATCTGGACATTCAGTCTGGCTCTGGTGGCACAGAGGCTCAGGATTGGGCCAATATGGTCTTGCGCATGTATTTGCGCTGGGCGGAAGCGAAAGGCTTCAAAGCAGAGTTGGTGGAATTATCTGACGGTGAGGTAGCCGGTATTAAAAGCGCGACCATTCATATTCAAGGCGAATATGCTTTCGGTTGGCTGCGCACCGAGACCGGCGTGCATCGCCTAGTTCGCAAATCACCCTTCGACTCGGGTAACCGCCGTCACACCTCATTCTGTTCAGTGTTTATTTCGCCAGAAATTGACGACGATATTGAAATTGATATTAATCCGTCGGACGTGCGTACGGATACTTACCGGGCCAGCGGCGCCGGTGGTCAGCACATTAACAAAACCGATTCTGCGGTGCGTTTAACCCACGTGCCCACCAATATTGTGGTGCAGTGCCAAAACCAACGCTCCCAGCATCAGAACCGCGACAGTGCGTGGAAAATGCTAAAAGCAAAACTCTACGAGCTTGAAATGCAAAAGCGCAATAGCGCAGCGCAGGAGCTGGAAGACAGCAAATCGGATATCGGCTGGGGCAGTCAAATTCGCTCCTATGTGCTCGACGATCAACGCATTAAAGATTTGCGTACCAATGTGCAGACCAGCAATTGTAATGCGGTGCTGGATGGCGATTTAGATCAGTTCATTGAAGCGAGTCTTAAATTTGGCCTGTGAGTGGCGAGTCGGACGTCTGGTGTCGGACGTCTGACGCAAAATCCCGCCTTTAGGTTTGTGAGTGTGAATTAAGGTGCAGAGGTCTGCGCTTTAATTTAGAAATGTTATGTGCAGAAATCTGCTTTTAATGTCCGACGTCAGACCTCCGACGTCCGACCCAGGAACTAAAAATGTCTGATAACCACAACGAAGTTGAAAGTGCCCAGGAAGAGAACCGCTTAATCGCCGAGCGTCGTGCCAAGCTGAGCGCGATCCGCGAAAAACGCAATGCCTTCCCGAATCACTTTCGTCGTGAAGACTATGCTCAGCGCCTGCAGGAAGAGCTCGGTGACAAAGACAAAGAATCGCTAGAGACCTTGGGTCGTCAGGCAAGCATTGCAGGTCGTATTATGGCCAAGCGTGGGCCGTTTATGGTGTTGCAAGACATGACCGGGCGTATTCAGGTCTATGTTGATAAAAAGCAGTTTCCTGCCGAATTGGCAGAAGAAATTAAAACGTGGGATATTGGCGATATTATTTCGGCGACCGGCCCAGTGCACAAATCTGGTAAAGGTGATCTCTATGTAAACATGACAGAGACCTCGCTGCTTACCAAATCTTTGCGGCCGCTGCCGGATAAATTTCACGGCTTAACAGATCAAGAGACACGCTATCGTCAGCGTTATGTCGATTTGATCATGAATGAAACCTCGCGTCGAACGTTTGCAATTCGTTCAAAAATGATCAGTTCCATCCGCAATTTCTTGCAGCAAAAAGACTTTGTGGAAGTTGAAACCCCAATGATGCAAGTCATTCCTGGTGGTGCCAGCGCGCGTCCCTTTGTGACTCACCACAATGCCCTGAGCATGGATATGTATTTGCGTATCGCGCCAGAGCTGTACTTGAAACGTTTAGTTGTTGGCGGCATAGAGCGGGTGTTTGAAATTAACCGTAACTTCCGCAATGAAGGGCTTTCGACTCGGCATAATCCAGAATTCACCATGATTGAATTCTACCAAGCCTATGCCGATTACAAAGACATGATGGATTTGACCGAAGCCATGTTGCGTAATACCGCGCAGGAAGTTTTGGGTACCACCACTATCACCTACCAGGGCAGCGAATACGATTTCGGTAAGCCATTTACTCGTCTGTCTGTATTTGACTCTGTATTGCAATACAACCCCGAAATCACCGCTGAGCAGTTAAGTGATATGGCGCAGGCCACTGCGATTGCCGTAAAACTTGGCGTGAAGGTTAAAGACACTTGGGGGCTTGGTAAGATTCAGATTGAGATTTTTGAAGAGACCGTTGAGCATAAACTTGATCAACCGACCTTCATTACTGAATACCCGACCGAAGTCTCGCCACTCGCGCGCTGTAGTGACGGCAACCCCTTTGTGACTGACCGCTTTGAATTCTTTGTCGGTGGTCGCGAGCTGGCTAACGGCTTCTCGGAGCTTAACGACCCAGAAGATCAGGCTGAGCGCTTTATGGCTCAGGTTGCAGAGAAAGAGGGTGGCGACGACGAAGCCATGCACTACGACGCCGATTACATTGCTGCGCTGGAATACGGCCTACCGCCAACTGCAGGTGAAGGTATTGGTATTGACCGCCTAGTGATGTTATTCACCGACTCACCATCGATTCGGGATGTATTGTTGTTCCCACATATGCGGCCTGAGTGACGGGAGAGGCTTGACGGGAGACGGGAAACGCTAAGAAAAGACGCCGCAGCGATTTTGCTCTCTTGTCGTGCCTGCGAAGGCAGGTACCCAAATGAGCGAAGCGATTGCCCTAGCGTCTCCCGTCTCCCGTCTTCCGTCCAGCAATATGCTTCTTTCGTTGCTAGACAGTCACTTACGCAACTATGCTATAGTGACCTCCACGTTTTATCGTCCTTGGGGAATGTGGTAATGAGTATCGAAAACGTCGATTTATTTGACGGCCTGATGCCGGAAGAAATCCAAATTTTGCGCGACACCAGTGTGTTGAGAGACTTCGCCAAAAATACGGTTTTAATTCACGAGGGCGATGTCGCTGACTCTCTGTATGTCGTGGAATCAGGCCGCGTTAAAGTCTATTGCAGCGATAAAAGCGGCAAAGATTTCGTGCTGAATATTCTGGAAGACGGCGACTATTTTGGTGAGCTAGCACTGCTGGATGACGACAAGCGATCCGCCTCGGTACGCGCGATGGAAGCCACAAAGGTGCGTATAGTTTACAAAGAAGATTTCAAAGCTATTTTGGATATGCATCCAAATATTACGCGTATCCTCAATAAAAACTTAACTCGCCGTATACGCAAACTCACCAATGATGTGAAAAGTTTAGCGCTGCAAGATGTTTACGGTCGCGTGGTTAAAGTTTTGACGAATTTGGCCCAGCCTGCCGGTGAAGATGGCTGTATGCGGATTGATGAAAAGCTCACCCAGCAGGAAATCGCTGACCGGGTAGGCTCCTCTCGCGAGATGGTTGCTCGTATTCTAAAAGACCTAACAATCGGTGAATATATCGATGTTGAAGGTCGTCATATTGTGATTAGGCGCAAGCTTCCCGAAAGCTATTAGACCGCGCGTCTGGTAAAGAGCGGCTCCCGCCGCTTTTTACCAGTGATAATCTAACTCCAAAACAAATTGATAACTGTTAAAGCCCACTTCGGCTTCGCTGCCGAGGGGTAGGCTGGTGTTGGTGTATTTGCGCGAATTCTCTGGGTTAGCGATGAATATGATGCTTGTTTGCCAATGTTGATTGATGCGGTGTTCAATACCCCCGCCTAGGTGGTATTTGGCGGTGAGGTTGTTTAAGGGGTTACTCGCACCTTTTTCTACCGCATAGCCAACGTGGTTTATGCCGCTGTAAATGGTGGTGGTCTCGCTATAATCATATTCAAGACCAATCGATTGCATATATTGATCTTGCCCGCCGAAATCATTCACCGCGACAACGTGTTCAGGCGCTAAGAGATTGTTTGGGCCAGAAAGTGTTGTTGTGATTTCACCGAGTGCCTTGCTCCATTGGTACCAATTAATGTCGGCGCCGATAGTGAGTTTGGGGCTAATTTGCCAAGCAATGCCTACTCCAACTTCTTTGGGAAGGGATAAACCCTTTATTGCCGCAGACTGATAGTTGACGCGTCCGATGCCGATTGCTTCGAAATTAACGCTCGCTTTACCGTCATTTAATTTTAATTCTGTGCTATGGCCGTATGCCACGCCAAGGTGCAATGTGTCGGTGATTTCATATTGAACGCCGCCGCGCCAAGAAAAACTTGTGCCACTTACATCCCATAGCGCGAGGCCATAAAAACCGGTGGCAAGATCAGAGGTGTTCGGCAAGATGTTTTGCTCTGCTTCGGCGTAGTTGATGGACGCGCTCAAGCCGAATCGAAGCTTATCGCTGGCTTGCCAGGCGATGGCCGGCGCAAATCGAAAAACCCCAAACATTGCCGACAATTCGTCGCGATTGCCGTAGGTCGTTTCAAGTTCTTGATAATCATAACCGACACCACCCTGCGCGAACAAACCAAGGCCAACGGTGATATTGGGTGCACTTGCGAGTGGTTTTGACCAGCCTAGGCTCACTAAGAGCATGCGGTCGAGTTGGGAGTCCTGGGAGTTGCCTAATGAGTCGCGGTAGTTAAGACCGGTTAACAGATGAGGCTCAAGCGCTAAATATAGTGCAGGGCCGTCCACTTTAGTGAGTCCGGCCGGGTTGTTGTTGATGCTCAGCGGACTGTCTGAAAATGCCATGTCGGTGCCAAGCATGCCTATGGATTTGGCGCCGTAGCCTATCGGCATAATGGCAACCCCGGCAGCGGCGGTAAAACTCATACTGGTTAGTAGGCTTAACAGTAATAGCTGGTTATGGATGCGGTGATGTAGGTCGCATTTAAGCTGGGTGATCATGACTAACCTCAATAAAATATACCAATTGGTATGTTAGCAATAAATATACCGGATAGTATGTTATTTTTTCAATGAAGCAGCCGTGGTGTATTGATTGTCGCATCGGCATTGCCTTATAAAGGCCATCTAATAACGATCGGGAAGGGCTATGACAGTAAGTTCCGGGAAGCGAGAACGTACTCGCGCCGCAATTTTATTAGTTTGCGCGCAGCAATTTGCTAAATATGGATTTAACGGCGTCAGTATGGATTCCTTGGCGAAAGCAGCGAAGCTAACGAAAGGGGCGCTTTATGACCACTTTTTGGGCAAAGAAGATATTTATGTGCAGAGTACGGCACATTATCTTGAGCAGGCGATGGCGGATTTAATCGATGTCCCAGATGTTGATCAATCGAAAGAAGAAGCGCTTTTCACCTTTCTAGCTAAATTCTTAGACCGTTTAAATGAAAAGCCGGTACTGAGTAGATTAATACTAAGGGTATTAACAGAGGAGACCGGTAAGAATACTCGTGAAATTGCTGAAAAAGCCTTATATCTGCCCTTTAAGCACACTATCGAATTGGTGTCAGCGTATCGGCCGGATGTGAATGCAAGTGATTACGTCTACTCGTTTTACTGCAATGCGATTCTTAGCGAAGACCTTAAAAATGTGGTCGATGTACTGAGTCCGAATAGCCCCTCACTGTCAGTGCACACCTCGCTGTTACAGCATTTTCGGGGTATTTTGGCGGCTTGAGCTAAAGCGCGCCAGCGCTACATTTTTTTATAGGCTAGCCGCTTTTCGGTTCAACGCGGAGTTCGGCTTCGCCATGGCCGAATTTTGCGCGTAGTAACTGCCCCGGATCGAGCTGCTTGGTGTCGCGAATAATGGTCCCGTCGACATTTTGCACAATGGCGTAACCTCGGTTTAGCGTTTGTTCTGGACCAAGGTTGCGTAGTTGGTGCTCAAGGCTTTGGCTCGCTGCCTTGCTCTGCTTCATGTTTTGTCTGATCGCGTTGAGCATGCGTTTGCGCAATTGGCTCAGATCCCGCTGTTTATTGCTTAGCTGCCGTTGTGGGTTGAGCAGAGCCAGCTGCTGATTGGCCGCGTTTAGCCGCTGCTGGCGACGGCGTTGGCTCTGTTGCCACTGCCGGTGCAGGCGTAGCTCTAAATCATCTAGGCGCTGACTTTGCTCGCGTAACTGGCTGCGGGGATCGCGAACGCGACGGGTCAGAGACAGTAATTGTTCCTGCCAACGGCGTAGTCGCAATTGCTGGGCCTTGGCGAGGCGGCCTTTCAGAAGGTGGAGCCTTGATATTAATTCCGCTTGGTCTGGGCTGAGAAGTTCTGCCGCTGCCGACGGCGTGGCCGCACGTATATCGGCAACAAAGTCACTGATACTGAAATCCACCTCGTGCCCCACGGCGCTGATGACCGGTAGCTCAGAGTCGTGAATTGCCGCTGCAACGATTTGTTCGTTAAATGGCCATAAGTCTTCTAGCGAGCCACCGCCGCGGGAAACCAAAATAACATCAAAGTCCTGCTGCTTTGATCGCGCCCAATGGTTTGCCCAGGCAATGGCGTTGGCGATTTGGCCCGCAGCGTTATTACCCTGAACTAACACCGGCAGTACGCTGATCCGCATGGCGGGCCACCGGCGGTTAAACACGGATAAAATATCGTGAATCGCTGCGCCGGTGGGGGAGGTCACTACGGCAATGTGTTTAATGTTACTCGGTAAGGCCTTTTTGTGTTCGGGGTCAAACCAGCCCGCGGCAAGCAGCTCTTGTTTGAGTTTCTCAAAAGCCAGAGCCAGTGCGCCGGCGCCCGCTTGCTGCATGCTGTCGACAATCAGCTGGTAGTCGCCGCGGCCCTCATAGAGACTCACTTTGCCGCGCACACTCACTTGTTGACCGGGTTCAGGATTAAAATTGACCCGCATATTTTTCCCCTTAAAAAAGGCGCAACGGATTTGGGCGCGATCGTCTTTAAGGGTGAAATACCAGTGGCCGGAGCTCGGCCGGGACAAGGTCGACAGTTCGCCGGTGACATTGACCTGAGCAAAGCAGTCTTCGAGTAATTGTTTGGCCAAGCCGTTTAATTGGCTGACAGTAAGGGATTGTGGCGGTTCTTGTGTAGTCATCGCGATATTATAGCAAGATATAGGGGTTTGTTCGCCAAGAATCGGTTTACTAAGCGTCGCCCATCGCTTAAAATTGCGAGGATTCTAGCCACCGGCATTGGAATCTATTTATGCTACGTATTGCCCAAGAAGCACTCACATTTGACGACGTACTTCTGCTCCCAGGTTACTCCGAGGTTACCGCTAAAGACGTTAGCCTAAAAACTCAGCTGACTCGTAATATTTCGCTGAATATTCCCCTTGTGTCCGCCGCAATGGATACCGTCACTGAAAGCGCTCTGGCTATTGCCCTCGCTCAGGAAGGTGGTATCGGCATCATTCACAAGAGCATGACCATTGCCCAGCAAGCTCAAGAAGTACGTGCGGTTAAAAAGCACGAAAGCGGCATTGTTAAAGACCCGATCACCATTGAAGCCAGCGCGCCACTTAGCGAATTGTTTGAGCTACGTCGTCGACACAAAATCTCCGGTGTTCCGGTGCTGGATAAAGGCGAGCTGGTTGGTATTGTCACTAGCCGCGACGTGCGCTTTCAAGAAGAATTAAACGTTCCTGTTGCCAGCATGATGACCCCGAAAGAAAAATTGGTCACGGTGAAAGAGGGCGTTGACATGGCAGTGGCACGAGAGCTGTTACACCGTCACCGCATTGAAAAAGTCTTGGTGGTCAATGACGACTTTAAATTGACTGGCATGATTACCGTAAAAGACATGAATAATGCCCAGACTTATCCGCACGCATGCAAAGACAGCTCCGGTCAGTTGCGGGTTGGTGCATCTGTAGGTACAAGCGCCGACACCGATGATCGTGTAGCAGCGCTGGTTGCCGCTGGTGTCGACGTATTGGTGGTGGATACTGCTCACGGTCATTCCTTGAATGTATTGAACCGCGTGCGTTGGATTAAAGAAAAATACCCACAGGTTGACGTGATCGGTGGCAATATTGCCACCGGCGCAGCGGCTTTGGCCTTGCTCGAAGCCGGCGCCGATGCGGTAAAAGTTGGTATTGGTCCGGGTTCTATTTGTACTACTCGTATTGTGACAGGTGTTGGTGTTCCGCAAATTAGCGCCATTGCTAATGTCGCCGAAGCCCTCAAAGGCACAGGTGTACCTCTCATTGCTGACGGCGGCATTCGCTTCTCGGGTGATTTGTCTAAGGCTGTGGTTGCTGGTGCAAACTGCATCATGATGGGTTCAATGTTCGCGGGTACCGAAGAGGCGCCGGGCGAGGTTGAACTATTCCAGGGCCGTACCTACAAGTCCTACCGTGGCATGGGCTCACTCGGCGCAATGACCAAAACACAGGGTTCGAGCGATCGCTATTTCCAAAGTGCCGACGACGGCGCGGAGAAATTAGTACCCGAAGGCATTGAAGGCCGCGTTGCCTACAAAGGCCCGCTGGCTGCGATTGTTCACCAGCTAATGGGCGGCTTGCGCTCAGCAATGGGTTATACCGGTAGCCTCGACATTGAAGCCATGCGTAACAACCCAGAGTTTGTGCGGGTGACCTCGGCGGGTATGAACGAAAGCCATGTGCACGACGTGAGCATCACCAAAGAAGCGCCTAATTACCCTACCTAGGGGGCAGTGGCCGTTATTTTTTTGAATTAACAAACCCGCTACCGCAGCGGGTTTGCTGTTTTATTTATGTTCACATTTACCGTGAACCTTGTTGAGAGAATTGCCGTGTCAATCCCAGATATCCACGCCCACCGTATTTTGATTCTAGATTTTGGCTCTCAGTACACCCAGCTGATTGCGCGGCGTATTCGTGAAATTGGCGTGTACTGCGAGATTCGCGCCTTCGATATCAGCGATGACGATATTAAGGAATTCAAACCCTCAGGCTTTATCTTGGCGGGTGGTCCGGAGTCGGTAACAGAGGCAGACTCGCCACGGGCGCCACAGCTGGTGTTTAATCTCGGTGTACCGGTGTTGGGTATTTGCTACGGCATGCAGACCATGGCCGAGCAAATGGGCGGCAAGGTAGAAGGCTCGCCAGTTCATGAATTTGGCTATGCCCAAATCAAACTGGAAACCGCTGGCGCGCTAACTGCAGACATTGCTGACCATATCGACAGTAAAGACGGCAGGGCGTTACTTGATGTGTGGATGAGCCACGGCGACAAAGTTATTCGTTTGCCTGAAGGCTTTGAAGTTTTGGCCTCCACGCCATCGTGCCCAATTGCGGCGATGCAGTGTGAAGCCAAGAAATTTTATGGTGTGCAGTTCCACCCAGAAGTGACTCACACGCTACAAGGTCAGCGCATATTCGAACATTTTGTACTGAAACTATGTGGCTGCGAAGCACTGTGGACACCGGCCAATATTGTTGAAGATGCGATTGCTAAAGTGCGCGCCCAAGTCGGCGATCAAAAAGTATTGCTAGGTCTTTCCGGCGGCGTAGATAGCTCGGTAGTGGCGGCCTTGCTACACAAGGCCATTGGCACTCAGCTTACCTGTGTTTTTGTTGATAATGGCCTGCTTCGTAAAAACGAAGGCGATCAGGTGATGGAAATGTTCGCCAAAAACATGGGCGTGAAAGTGATTCGCGTCGATGCCGAAGAAGCGTTTCTAAGCAAGCTGGCCGGCGAAGCCGACCCCGAGAAAAAACGCAAATCTATTGGCAATACCTTTATCGAAATCTTCGATCAAGAAGCCACCAAACTAAAAGACGTAAATTTCCTTGCGCAGGGCACAATTTATCCCGACGTGATTGAATCTGCGGCCTCTAAAACAGGTAAAGCCCACGTCATAAAATCGCACCACAATGTCGGCGGCCTGCCAGACGATATGGCCATGGACTTGGTTGAACCACTGCGTGAACTCTTTAAAGACGAAGTGCGCCGCATCGGTTTAGAGCTAGGCCTACCTTACGACATGGTCTATCGCCATCCTTTCCCTGGCCCAGGTTTGGGTGTGCGGATTTTGGGTGAAGTGAAAAAAGATTACGCCGATATTCTTCGCGAAGCTGACGCCATATTTTTAGAAGAACTGCATCGCGCCGACTGGTACCACAAAACCAGCCAAGCCTTTGCCGTGTTCCTGCCCGTGAAATCGGTCGGTGTCGTAGGGGATGCGCGTCGCTATGAATACGTGATTGCACTGCGTGCCGTAGAGACTATCGACTTCATGACCGCGCGCTGGGCGCACCTGCCTTACGAACTGCTAGAAACCGTATCTAACCGCATTATCAATGAGATAAAGCAGGTTTCACGGGTAGCCTACGACGTAAGCAGCAAGCCGCCAGCCACCATTGAGTGGGAGTAAGCTGGTTTGAACTAAGGTTGTTCTGTATTTGATTCAGAATCCAGTATTGCAGTTTCTGGGTGCCGGCTTGAGGCCGGTATAACTGAAGTTCATGATTTGTTATTTTGCGGCCAATTTTGTATAGGACAGCAACTTGATATTAATCATGAAAACCGAGTTCGAAAACCTGCAGAAGAATGATGCGCATTCTTATGATGTGGATACGAATTCCGATAAGCAGGTTGTAAAAATCTATTGCGGTGAGGTGTTGATCGCCAAAAAGATCAAACAGAAAAAATCGATTCGCTACTTTGGGGTTCGAGATTACCAGAAGTACCTAAACTCCGTTTGATCGCTGCTTTTCTCTAGCAGGAAATCGGGTAGCCGTCCTTGACCGCTGCCATCGTATTGTCTATTTTTCTTCCTTAGAGCGAACCCATATATCCCGTTGTGGAAACGGAATTTCTATTTCGTATTTTCTCAGCGTTGCTTCTATTTCGACGTGAATCTCGTGAATTACGGGCATGATATCCAGCATGCTGGGCACAAACACGCGGAGTTCGAAGTTGAGACTGCTGTCGCCAAAGCCGACAAAAAAGACCGATGGCGGCGGGTCTTTGGTAATTCGACGGTTGTCTTCAATCACTTTAGAGAGCAATTTATGCACGGCAATCACATCAGAGCCGTATGCAACACCAACTTTTATAATTTGCCGGGTAATAGAGTCGCTTAATGTCCAGTTGGTGAGCTGCTGGGTAATAAAGGTTTTATTGGGAATTATCTGTTCTTTACGATCCCAGTCAGTGAGCGTTGTTGCACGTATGCGAATGCGGGTAACCGTGCCTGTGTGATCGCCTACAGTGACGGTATCGCCGACGCGAATGGGACGCTCGAATAAGATGAGTAAGCCGGAAACAAAGTTCGCCACAATTTCCTGCAATCCGAAACCAAGGCCGACACCTAGCGCGGCGACGAGCCACTGTAGTTTTGACCATTGAGCGCCGATTATATTCAGCGAAACGATAATGCCGACCATCACGATAATATATTTCACCACCGTGGTGATGGCATAGCTACTGCCGGCTTCGAGGCGCAGTTTACGTAGGATCGAAATTTCTAAAATACCGGGTAAATTGCGCGCGCCCAAGTAGGTTAGTGTCATCATGATGATGGCTATTATACCGTCGGCAAGGGTGATCGCCTTGTTACCCATCGCGGGGTTGTCGCCTGTTACATGCCAAAGTTCGAAAGTATTTAGTATGCTCAGCGCCGGTAGTATTTCTGCCCATAGCCCCCAGACCAAAACAATTGTCGCAACGCCCGTTAATAAACCTAAAAACCCTCTGGTTTGCTGGGTAATCGTGTCCATATCATATTCGGTGGCGTCTATGGACTCCGGCATCCCTTCACCCGCCGTATCAGCCGCTTGGCGATTCGCGTTTTGTGCTTGCTCGGCTTTGCGCCGTACGCGCAGTCGCTCAAGTGTCATACGCCGTTCAACTACCGAGAATATGCGTAAGGTTAGAGAGTAAAGTATAAACAGTACTGCCATTAAGCATGCAGTTATAAAGAGCTTGTTTTGTATCATGAGTGCTGAGAAATGATAGCCGTACCACGACAGTCCGAGCAGTATCAAGGGTATGCAAACCGCGAATGCGTGAACAATATATTTAAAACTTATTTGACGGCTAGAGACGTGATTTCTCAGTAGAAAGAGTTGCCATAATACTCGGTGTGTCACGTAGGCAAGTGCTAGTGACGATACGCTGAACAGTAGACGGCTAATAATGGTATTGCCGCCTGCACTGTGGTCTGCAATGGGTATGAAAAGTGATACAAAAACCAGTGTTAAGGTGAGCCAGCGTAGATTTTTTCTGGTGACATTAATGATGTCGAGACGCCATTTAAAGTGGAATTCGGCAACCCCGTCTGGCCGGCATATTTCGCGAAAAACATTTAGCAGAAGCCATAGGGCGGTCGCATTCTTCAACCCTTGGTGGATCTGCTCTGTAAAGGCGCCGCCGTCAGATGTTAAGGCGGCAAGAAAGGCAAGTAATAAGGGGCCGGGCGAGGCCAGTAGTAAAGAGATTAATAGTGCTAGCGCTGTATCGGAAAATCGGTCTCGGTTTACTTTGCCGACGTTAGTGGCGAGAGTTTTTAGTAACCTGAGTAAACGCGCCTTTAGTAAAAGTATTAGCCCCGGAATGGCGAGTAAAATCAACTGCCACTTATTATGCCACTGTAGGTTTTGCGATAAGGTGTTTGCTTGCCATTTTGGCAGACGCTCTGACCAAGGCGCGTCTTGTTCTATTGCTTGTCTTAGCTGAGTCCATAGTGGCGTTGTACTGGGAATCCAAAGAAGTCTACTATTCAGTAGCTTCATGTATTCCGCAGTTTTTGTTTTTAAAGCAAGGTTTTCACTTCGGGTAGTCATTATTGTTTCAATGTACCGTCGGTAGATTTTAGTGGCGTTCTGAAGCATTTGGCCTTGTTCTTCACGTAGCTTATCGCGCTGTGATCCGAAGCCGGTGATATCGGCCTTGGTCATTAAATACTGATGGTCTTCTAGTCGAAGCTTGGTCAATTGGGCGCGAGCGAGCTCTTCGTCTAGGTCTTTTGTATTAAGCGTTAGCGCTGAGCGCTGAAAAAACTGTTGGCGCTGCTCGAGTAGATCGACACCTAAGGTCGATAGGCGATCGGCGCCTGTAATGGCAAGTTGCTGTGCCATGCTGTTGGAGTAGCGCTCAACAAAAGATCGTTCATCTCGTAGTACCGCTAGTTTACTAAGTAAATGGTCTGTGCGTGCGGTGATACTGGCGATATCGCTCGCGAGCTCAGCATTGTCTTTGGCAATTTTTTTAATGTCGTCATCCGCATGGTCCAACTGATCAAGGCGTTGTTGGGCTTGTTCGGCGATGGCATTCGCTTGATCGCGGCGGGCGCTGCTTACTGCCTCCTGTAGCTTTTCGGTAGATTGATTGGCAATATTGATTTTTCGTACGACCAAACGCTGCTGAAGGTCTAAAGTTTCAAGTCTTGAATCCCTTGAAATTAATCGTTGGCGTAGCAATTCAACTCGTGCGCCTGCGGCATCGCTTTCGCTCTCGTTAAACGCCCTGCGTGCTTTGGCTAGGTCTGTCGTTTGGCTTTCAGGACTCTCTGCCAATTGCGTTTCAGCATTCGACTGTTTCTGTAAGGCTGCCTCAATCAAAGGGGAAACGTCTTGTTGCGCAGTTAGAATTCCAGTGTTTATAGCAGTTTCTTCACGGTGCAGTTCTAGCAAGGTGGCCTGCTGATTGAGCAAACGCTTTTCGAGAAGACCAAGCTTGCCGTTAACATCGACGTCTGAGAAGCCTTGGTTAAGTTTTTGCTGTAGCTCCGCCTGGCGAGATGCGGTGTTGGCTATCTGATCTATATACCCCTTCGCTTGATTTCGATCTGCTGTTGCTTGCGCAAAATTGTCTAGGGCTTGCTGGTAGAGTTGCACGACAAAATCACGCTGTTCAGGACTGATTTTTTCTGAGGACTGCACCGTATTCAGCCGCAGTTGGATGTCATTGACCGCTTGCTGGCTTATTGCGGGAGCAGCATAGCTTGGGCTTGCAGTAAAACTCAGTAATAAGAAAATTGCGCGTATCGTGCTTAAAGGCCAGCCCGATTGACGCATTGATTGTCTAGACTTGTAATGTTCGTTGAACGCTAAGGTGTTTAGTCTATTTAGCGCTGAGGTAAGCACGTGAGCCCTCCTTGAAACGATGAAGGCGTGTGTAGTTATGAGATGATTTTGTGGATCACAGAACATGTGTTGCCTTTTCGATGTGCAGAGCGCGTTCTAAACGCTGCGTTAGCTTAACGGGCATTATGAGTTGATATGGCCATCCAGCCTGGCAAGGGACGTTATGTTGAGCGATTGCAAAAATGCAAGATCCGACGTTACCAGAAATATCGCTGACGCGTACAAATAAAGTGTGGCGCCGCACCAAATATACTATTGGAAAGGATCGGTGGGTGTGAGTCGCTCTGTATAAATAGTCCGCCAGCGTGATCCCGTCCTGTGTATGGTGATTTATTGTTAATTTTCAATGCCTTAATCTTAGGCTGTGCGTTCGAAGTGGGCCGTGGTCTTGTGCTTGATCACATAAGGGCATATGTCACCGACCTGTACGCTGCCGAACAGATCGCATTCATCTATTCGAGATACGGTTCCTCGCCGGATATTACTTATAGATAAGTGGTTAGTGGCGCGGAATATACAAGACGTCACTGTTGTTATCGCTAACGCGAATTTGATATTTGAAGCGGAAATTAAACACTGTTGAGTAATAGCAAGCGACGCTTGATCTGCATCAATCTTGAAAGAAGTTTATTGGTGTAGAGTTTAGGCTACTTGTGCTGGGTAGATTTTGGGCTTGCTATACGCTTAGAAAGTTGATTGTGTCTTATAGGCCTACGGTTGCTTCACTTCTAAATCTGTAGGTTGGTTGCTGGTGCGTTTGATGACAATGGAAAATGTCTGGTTGAAGCGCGCTCGCCGTTAACCGCGTATGCACTTGCCACTTATAGGGCCGAAGCCTGTGTGGCGGCGGTTGAACCTAGTATACCGGTTCTGCAGGACGTCTGTATCGCTTGATTGTTGAGTCGCTCATGGGACTTAGTCGCGAGGTCGCCAGGCTGTTTATCGAGCCCTGCTTGCCCGCGGAGTGGTATCACTGCGCGATTGTCTATCGCTTTGGTGAAACGGTGTACCACATCAAAACTGAACAACGTCACGCAGCGGGTAGATTAGTGCAGCAAGGATTTGCCTTAATGGCGTTGATGTTCGCGCAGCGGCTGGTCTTGAACGCGAGAGTGTGCCTCTGGTTGACGATCAACTAGCGCATAGCATTGAAGTTTTTATATCAACGGAGCAGACCATCTGATGCTTGCGATCTTTACACAGTTAGCTAACTTTATTGCTTATACGCTTTTCGGCCTGACGCCGCATTCAAAACTAGGCGATGCTGTTCAATTTTTTATAGAAGATACCAGCAAGATATTTTTCCTGTTATTGGTAATGATTTATTTTATCGCACTTTTTCGCGCGTCTCTCAATATTGAAAGGGTTCGCGATTATCTTGCAGGCAAAAATAAATTTATCGGCTATTTTATGGGGTCTATTTTTGGCGCCATCACGCCGTTTTGTTCATGCTCAAGTATTCCGATTTTTTTAGGCTTCACCTCAGGTGGAATTCCCGTGGGTATCACGATGGCATTCCTCTTGACCTCGCCGCTCATTAACGAAGTCGCAGTACTGCTTTTGTTAAGTCTAGTGGGTTGGGAGATAACCTTTATTTATGTCTTAGTTGGTGTGACGATTGGTGTTGCAGGCGGAATTTTTCTGGATCTTATCCACGCCGAAAAGCTGTTGCAGCCCTTTGCACGCAAGGCTTATGAGGCGGCAAGTTCGGTCGCCGGTAGCGAAACGATTAAAGTCAGGATGTCGTTTAACGAACGACATGAATTTGCCAGGCAAGAGTTAGGGGAAATTTTCGGCCGCGTTTGGAAGTGGGTCTTTATTGGTGTTGGTCTAGGTGCCGCTTTACATGGTTTTGTGCCGGTTTCTTGGATAGAAAATAATCTTGGCGACGGTCAGTGGTGGTCGGTGCCACTGGCAGTTGTGCTAGGTATTCCGCTCTATTCAAACGCGACAGGTGTTATCCCTGTCATGGAAAGTTTGATCGGCAAAGGTCTGCCGATAGGGACCACATTGGCTTTTTGTATGAGTACCGTCGCCGCCAGCTTTCCTGAGTTTATACTGCTAAAACAAGTGATGACCTGGCGCTTACTCGCGACTATTTTCACGCTGCTACTTGTGTCGTTTACCGTAATGGGATGGGTTTTAAATGCAATTAATGTTAGCTAGGAGACGTGTATGAAAGAAATTAAAGTTTTAGGTAGTGGTTGCGCTAAATGTATAAAGACCGCCGAGTTTATTGATGTGGTTGCTAAAGGCTGCGGAGTTTCCGTCGACGTGCAAAAAGAAACCAGTCCAGAAGTGATGATGAGTTACGGTGTAATGAGTACGCCGGCGGTGGTTATTGATAATGTCTTGGTGCACTCAGGGTCGATTCCTAGCCGAGAAAAAATAGAGAGTTGGTTGAGTGCCGTGGGTTGATCATGATCGAAATCAATTCCTGGCGCGGTGATTAGCGTTATGGTCAAGGCTGAATTTAGCAGCGAACGCGTGCGAAATTCATGTCACGCGACGAGCGTCGCGTCAGCAAGAATAGACCTAGACCTCTTGGCTACTTGGAATTAATCATGGTTGAGCATGCGCACTCTTACCCAACGTACGCAAAAGTCATTCACTTGGGGATTGCGGTATTCGGTATCACAGCGTATCTAACCGGCGACTGGGCGGACGGAGACGGAACGTCGCTAGGCTATCTAATGCATACCTACTTAGGACTTTCATTGGCCGCTTTTATGCTGGTTCGCATCGCTGTAGGGCTGAGCGGGAGTCAATCACTTTCTTTCTGGGGGCGGTCGCCATTTTCGCGGCAACAGTGGCGATTTGCCTTGGAGGATATTAAAACCGTTGCGAAGCTAGGTCTGCCTGAACGTGATCCGCATCAAGGCTTGGCCGGTATTACCCAAACATTTGGCCTAATCATATTCACGTGGATGGGCATTACGGGAACAGGTATTATTCTGTTAGCGAGCGAAGAGGAGAGCAATGTCTTTGAATTTGTTGAAGAGGCTCACGAACTGGGTGAGTCATTAATACCAATTTATTTGGTTTTGCATGTAGGCGCGGTGGTGCTCCATACGCTTAGCGGTAACCCAATTTGGAAAAAAATGTTTATGCGATAAAAGTCAGGCATTCAGCTGTATTGAAAGGTTTTCAAAAAATATTTCTGAGTTTAATTAAAGCTCCGTAAATTATTTCTCTCCGCAATAATATCGAACATTTCTGCATCAATTCCGGCTTGCCTTAGTCGGTGATAATTTCGCTCCAGCTCGATCAGTAATTCGTCGATATTTTTGTTGGTTCGTTGCATGGCGGTTTTCTGTGGCGAGTTGCAGGAATTTGCTATGCGGATGATTTTGTTTTGAAATGCCTCTGTTGTTAGTGTTTACTTGATTTGAATCAATTCACTTTTATCTAGGATCGATAATATCGACTTAGCGCATTTTCGCAGCCTTGCCGTATGGAGAATGGATGATGAGTACTAAGCAAAATGTTAACGATATGATCGAAAAATTGCGCGAGCAGCGTGATGATATTAACGTGAAAATTCATTTGGCTAATATGGAAGTGCGTGACGAGTGGCAGGAACTAGAACAAAAGTGGGGCCAGCTCGTGGATAAAACCAAGCGCCTCAATAAAGAAGTGGAACCGGCTGTCGAGAGCGTGCACGCCGCAATATCCCTTTTAGGCGAGGAGATTAAAGAAGGCTATCGTAAGGTTAAGCGCGCTTTGTAAGGTAAGTCTAAGAAGGCGACGACGGTGATTTGAGGCCGTCTAGTTTCGTCAACAAGTTACTGACTTATGCTCCGGCTTTCCGTTGACCTACGAGTGAAAATACCGCGCCCTGTGGGTCGAGTCCTTGAATGGTGTATTCGTTGCCTGGAATTGGGTCTGGGCCAGTTAATATCGTTCCGCCGCCAGCCTTTACTTTTTCGACCGCGATATCAATGTCTGCAACTCTGAAATAGTAATTCCACATTGGTCGTGGCATAGCGTCTGGACTTGGCATTATTGCGCCGATCATGTAATCGTGACGTAAAAACTCGTACGTACCCATTGGCCCCATATCCATTTCGCCGTCTTTAATCCAGCCAAATTCCTTGCCATAGAATGAGCGCGCCCCAGCGGGGTTGCTGCTCATTAACTCGTTCCACGCGCAGTGTCCGTCCCTAGGGTAGTCAGCGGCAAAGGCAAGACTGGCTTCGTCGCTAAGCCCCCGCATAATATAAAACAGCGCGCCCTGGGGGTCGCTTACCATCGCGATACGGCCAACATCAGGAATGTCAGTTGCCGGCATTATCTCTGTGCCGCCGGCGGTGATGATCCGCTCAATACAGGCGTCAACGTCGTCTGCGGCGAGATAGCCTAGCCATATTGGTTGTGCGCCGCCTGCTTTCATCTCTGGCGTAATCTGTAGCATGCCACCAATGTCGGCGCTGGCTTTGGCGGTGATAATCGTATAATCCATCTCGGCTTGGCCGCTATCGTTGAATTCCCAGTCGAGTACATTTCCGTAGAATAATTGCGCGAGATCAGTATTGTCTGTTAGCAGCTCGTACCAGATGAAATCGCCGTGTTTGTTGGCCATGCTTATTCTCCTTATAATTTAGTCCATTGCTTAATGCTACTCGTCGCCGACGCGAGGGCCGAGGGCTAAATCGACATTAGCACAGAATTTTTACAGTTTTTAGTATGTTCTCGGCTAACAGTGGTACTGTCATTTATAGGCTAAAATAGCGAATGCATATAATTTGGGGTGAAACCCGTGGAGGCGAAGAATGCTGGGCAGTAAGCGCGAGGTTTTTCAGTGGCGTAGTATGCATGTCTGAATTTTCCGACGAGTATTGGATGCACCATGCTTTGGGATTGGCGCAGCAGGCTGATTTGGCGAACGAGGTGCCAGTTGGCGCGATTATCGTTAAAGATAATGAGCTTATTGCCGAGGCATTTAATCAGCCAATCAGCAGCGCAGACCCAACAGCTCACGCGGAGATTGTTGCGTTGCGCAGTGCAGCGCAAAGGTTAAAAAATTATCGCCTGCCGGACACGACCCTCTACGTGACGGTTGAGCCCTGTGCGATGTGCGCTGGCGCGATTATTCACAGCCGTATTCAACGGCTTGTATATGGCGCGGCCGAACCAAAAGCGGGGGCAGTGTGTAGTCATTTGCAGCTGTTCGATCAGCCACAGATGAATCATCGCGTGGAATGGCTTGGCGGTGTGCTGGCTGGGGAGGCCACGGCTGTATTGCAGGCATTTTTTACGCGCCGCCGTGAAGAAAAGCGGGCTTTGAAGAAGCCGACTGTTTAGCTTCTATATGGTGGCTTAGTTTGCTCCGGCTAGGCCACAACGGTTTGATTCTTTCATGCAGTATGTGGGATACCGCGTTTTGCGGGGGTGAGGACTAGATTTACGACGCAATGAGTTTTTCGGCCTTGGTGATGCGAATGATAAAGCTGGTGGCCTTGTAGGTAGCGTGAGCGGAGTCGAACATTGCGCGGAGCGTATTCAGTTTTTCGTCGCTCCTCAGTTAGTACAACGTTGAGGTTTTCTGGTGATGGCAGCGGCTTTATCGAAGCCGCTGCCATGTATTTAGGCCAATTATTTAGCCAGTTGGCCATGATATGACGAAATGATCTAGCTAAAAAGGCCTACCACCATGTTACATATAATCCCGCCAGTATTAATATTATTAATAAGGCCGAGAGATTAAAGCTAGAAGTGGTTTCGGTGCTGATACCCGCTAGGTCAATTACTTTATCCTGATGTCGTGGCCACAGGTGAGAAATAATCAATGCCAGTACTGTGCAGAGCAAAAATACCAAACCAACTCGATCGATAAATGGGAGGTCCGGAAGCGCAAGCTTAAACGCGAGTGATAAGACGGCTGAGCCCACGCCTGCGGCCAGTGCTGCCTCCGCAGTGGTGCGTGAATAAAATATCCCGAGGAGAAAAATGACCACAATGCCTGGTGTGAAAAAGCCAGTGAATTCTTGAATGTACTGAAATGCTTGGTCAAAATTCCCTAGCAGCGGGCGCGCAATTACGATGGCTATTAACATGGCGGAGATCGATGCTAAACGGCCGACTAGGACAGATTTTTCTTCTCTGGCGTTGGGTATTAGGTGGCGGTAGACATCCATCGTGAAAATAGTTGAAATGCTGTTGGTCATCGATGCAAGTGAGGACACAATAGCAGCCAGAAGTGCAGCGAAAACCAATCCTTTGATACCGGTAGGTAGCAGCATCATGGCGTGTGGGTAGGCTTGATCTGGTGAAGTTAGCTCCGAATTAAGGACAAACATAGCAATGCCGGGCAGCACTACTATGATCGGCATTAAAAGTTTGAGAAAGGCAGCTAAGGCGATACCTTTTTGGGCCTCGTCTACGCTTTTAGCGGCGAGCGCTCGTTGGATAATATATTGGTTAAAGCCCCAATAGGATAAGTTCATGATCCACATTCCGCCAATCAACACTGATATCCCTGGAAGGCTCGCGTAATGAGGGCTATCTCTGCTTAGAATCATGTCGAATTTTTCGGGCGCCTGCTCCATTAGTGTAATGAATCCGGCAAGTACTCCCTGGCCGTCACTTACTTGTTGTAGCAAAATCCACGCGATGAGCACGCCACCTAACATCAATAGTACAACTTGTATAATGTCGGTAAGTGCTACTGCTTTAAGGCCGCCATATAAAGAGTAGGCGAGGGCGAAGAGGCCTAGAAATGTCAGCCCATAGAATAAATCGAGACCCGTAATAGTGTTGATCGCGAGTGCACCTAACCAGAGTATGGATGTTAGATTTACAAACACATATACACCTAGCCAAAATAGCGCCATTACCATGCGAACGCGGTGATCGAATCGATGCTCCAAAAATTGCGGCATAGTATAAATACCGACCTTAAGAAATACTGGTAATAAATACTTACCCACTAGGATCAAGGTGATGGCGCCCATCCATTCATATGACGCAATGGCCAAGCCAATTGCGTATCCTGAACCAGACATACCTATAATTTGTTCAGCCGAGATGTTGGCGGCAACCAAAGAGGTGCCAATTGCCCACCAGGGTAGTGATTTGCTGGCGAGAAAATAGTCGTTGGCATTTTTTTCGTGACCGACTTTTTCTCTTGATACCCACTGCGCTAGTGCAAGCAGTGAAACTCCGTATATAAAGACAATACTTAAATCCAAAGTAGCTAGCATAAATAACCTCTTATTAGAAAAATTAGCAGTTGATCGTGCGACTTAGGATGGGCAAATCAATAATGCTTCAGCTGGTACATTGGTTATAACGGCGGCTTCGCTCAACGTCATTTTGAAGTGACCGTCTGCGGAAAGAACAAGGGGGCTATCAATTTTACTTAGTGCGGCGCCGGCAGATTCTAAGCAGGCCATTGGCACGGCTATCTGTACCCACTCACCAATTGAAAAACTGTTTACGATCGATGTAATGTCAATGGCGGCAGTGCAGGGCAGGCCGCAGTCCATTTGCAGAATAACCTTGCTGGTTGCAGCCTCGTCAACTCGCATTTTGAGTGAGAGGGCGCCATCCATGTCGCGAAGCTCTGTAAAATCGACCGGTGAATCTGATTGCCAAAAGACCTTGTTGAAACTCCCTATTTGGCTTTTCCATGTAAGTTGGCGCGCGTCTTCCTGCACTTTGAAATCTACCGCGATCACCGATAGCTTACCTGAGGCCAATTCTGCGCGGCCGGCTTCGACCATTTGCGGCGGGTTTTGCGCGTCGGCAATCAGCATTCCCCAAGGTGCCTTAGAGCTTCGATGGAACACCACCTTGTCTACGTTTTCTACTTTGCCAACAGGGGTTTCATTTAAATTGTTCGCGAGTTGGTGCTTACTACTGTAGTCAAGGCCGTAGCCAAGTGGGAATAGCTGCTGGTTTATAGGGGCATCATGATTGTCGGTATTTAGGTCAATGGCCGGCCAATCAAAGCTTAATCTACCGCGGAAATCGTAGCGGGCTTTGCCATCTGAGTCGCTAAACAAAACATCGGCAACGCCTGCGCCTTCGCTGCCAGGTAGCCATGCGACCACAAATGCATCTGAGGCATTTAACTCGGCATTAACCCACATCGGCCGGCCCGTTAACAGTACCGCGACTACTGGAATTTTAGCCTGCTGTAAGCTTTGCAGTAATTTTAGGTCGGTCTTGTGCCCCTGCTGCCAAGCTAACGAAGGTACGTCACCTAGCCCTTCAGCGTAGGGCTTCTCGCCAAAGACAACCACCGCAACATCTGGCTTGTTTTGAAATTGACCTGACTCGCTGAGGATCGCTTTACCGCCGGCCTCAACAACAACGTCGCTAATACCTTGGAAAATTGAGGTGCCTTGGGGGAAGTCATCGTTGCTATTCCCGGTACCCTGCCATGTAATGGTCCAGCCGCCGTTTTGTTGACCAATGTCGTTTGCACCACTACCGGCAACAAGCACTTGTTGATGTGGGTGAAGCGGTAAAAGCCCTGAATTATTTTTCAGTAGAACTAGGGATTGGCGTACTGCCTGTCGAGCAAGTAGCCGGTGGGCTTCGGAGGCGATCAATGCGGATGAATTCGCGACGCGTAATGAGGGTTTAACCGCGTCTAGTAGTCCGCTACGGAGCTTCACGCGCAGGATACGACGTACCGCGTCATCAATACGTGCGATTGGAATCAGGCCAGTTTCTACTTCGCGTACCATATTGTTATGCAGGGCGCGCCAGTCGTCTGGAACCATTACCATATCAATGCCGGCGTTAATTGCCTGGGGGCAACTATCATTTGTACAGCCGGGCACTTGGCCTATGCCATTCCAGTCGCTAACCACAAAACCGTCGAATCCTAATTGGTTTTTCAGTACATCCGTTAGTAGGGTTTTGTTACCATGGATTTTGTCGCCGTTCCAGCTATTGAACGAGGCCATTACGGTCATCACACCAGCGTCGATGGCCGTCTGGTAGCCTCGGCCGTGCTGTTCTAAGAGGGCGTCTAAAGTGAGGCGAGTGTCACCTTGATCCACGCCGCGAAGGGTGCCGCCGTCCCCAATAAAATGTTTAGCTGTTGCCACAATGCCTTGGTCTTGAATGCCATGGACAATCTCGCCGGCATAGCTCGCTACGAGTTCTGCTTGGTCACTGTAACCTTCGTAGGTTCGGCCCCAGCGATCATCTTTTACAACGGCAACCGTTGGCGCAAATATCCAGTCGATACCTGTTGCCGCTACTTCTACAGCAGTCGCTTTTCCAATGGCACCTACTAGGGCCGGATTATTAGCCGCGCCTAAACCAATGTTGTGTGGGAATAGGGTGGCGCCTACAACGTTGTTGTGACCGTGAACAGCGTCAGTGCCCCAGCTGATAGGGATTCCAGCGTTGCCGCCAGACTGGTCGATAGATGCCTCAAAATAGGCATCGGCCAATTCAAGCCATTGCGCTGGCGATGCATGCTTGTTATTGAATGGGAAGGAGCCGCCGCCATTGAGAATGCTGCCTAGTCCGTATTGGCGGACGTCTTCGGGGGAAACATGCTTAATTTCGCCTTGGATCATCTGCCCAATTTTTTGCTCGAGCGTCATGTTTGCCAAGATCGCGTTGATTCTATTTTCTTGAGTGAGAGCCATACTGTTGGCAGTGTCTTTCGGCAGTGTTTTATCGCTCATACAGCCAGCGATTGCTATGGCAACAGCTGTTAAAGTCCCTAGGCGAACAATTGCTTTCATGTTTTTCATCTATGACGCTAAGCCTCTTTTCGATTATTGTCTTTTTACAGTCACCACCCTAGATGGGTGTCCACTTGTGGGGCACCTTAGAAAAAATATCGTATATATTGAACTCTAATGCGATGAGGCGGGGTTAAGGTGCGATGAATAGGTCTTAACGGCATATTTAGGCTTATAATTATAATGTTGCACTTCTCATCTAGTCGCATCGATGCAAGCGCAAAGTTGCGGTAATTTTATAATGGGAGTCTTTGTGCAAGAGCTGGCTTATTTTCCACCGTTCCTTGGTGTGATAGACGCGGTGAATCTGCCGATAATTGGATTTCGGCTTTGGTTATGTCAAGGTGCGGAGTAGTGCATTTATTCAAACGCCGGCGATTAAATCTAAGTTTTTCTCGTATATGGGAGTCCACTATGCATGTTGATATATACTAATTTCGTTAAATACGTATAGCGTTTGTCCTGTTCATCTCAATGTTGATCCGCTTTGCCGCATAATCCTATTTTGCTTTCGCCGTTTTTGAGATTGTATGCTCGAAGTCTATTGCGATAACTATTTTAAAATTCTGCAATGGTCTTTTCGAGCTAGAAAATAAAAAAGGAAGACAGTTTCCGCAATTGGAAAAAGTTTTCGCAATGATCCAAAATCTGGAGATAGTAAATGATAATGCATAAACCACTCGCTTTAGCGGTGAGTTTAGCAAGTACGGCATTGGCGATGCCTGTATTTGCTCAAGACACTACCGACGAAAAATCAACATGGGCGCTTGAAGAAATTATTGTCACCGCGACCAAACGCGAAACAAACTTGATGGAAACCCCTGTAGCGATATCAGCCTTCAGTCAGAGTGAGCTCGATCGGCAGGGTATTACCAATGTTAAAGATATAGCCAATTTAGTACCAAACTTAGATATCGCATATGACCAGGATCAGAGCTCGCCTGTTATCGCAATGCGCGGCGTTCGATCTACAAATACATCTGAGCTAGGGGACCCATCAGTCGGTCTACACATGGATGGGGTCTACTCTCCACGTCCACAAGGCGCGATGGCGTTAATGTTCGACGTTGAACGTGTCGAAGCCTTGCGCGGCCCGCAAGGTACTCTGTTCGGCCGAAATTCAACGGTTGGCACGATTAATGTAATTTCAAAACGCCCGGTTATAGATGAACTGGAGGGTTCGCTCGGTATCGAAATTGGTCGCTGGAATCAACGGCAAATTAAAGGAATGATTAATATTCCAGTCTCTGACACGTTTGCACTGCGGGCGTCTGCAATGAAAGAGACCCGTGATTCCTACCTGAATGGATATTATGACGCAAATCAGTGGGATCGCCGCCGGCTTCCTGCAGAAGCGCAAAATGCGCCGCTTCTCACCGGCGAACCACAGACCTTAACCCAACGCGCGAACTCGTGGACGGCCCCGCGCGAGTTAGTCGCCGCTGATCCTGAAACGTTTTATAACAATTCAGACCAATATGCCTACAGATTGTCGGGTTTATGGGAGCCTAGTGATACGTTGTCATGGATGCTTACTTATGAAAAATACCAAGACAGCAGTGCGGGTGGCATAAACACCATTGACTGTGATAAGGCGGATCAACGGCTATCAGAAAATGCCGATGGCGATATGGTTCCTGGCCTACTTGGTTGCGAATATATTTATGGTCCGGGAGCAGATGAATATACAGTCGCGGTAAATACACCTGGAAAATTAGATTTGTCTATCGATAGCGTCCGTTCTAATCTCCGCTGGGACTTTAGCGATACGCTGTCTTTTATTTATAACGCCGGATATGCGAGCCAGCAGCGATCGGCTTTGATGGATATTGATGCCGGCGTTACCGATTGGGATATGGCACTGAATTTTATTGATACTGATTATGTGTCGCAATCCCATGAATTCCAGTTGCAATCGATGACTGATGGACCGCTACAATGGATTGCGGGGATATTCTATTTTAAAGAACAAAATGGAATGGAAGGGTACTTTAATGCCGCGATGAATGACTCCACCTTTTGGGACCAGCCTGATCGCACGCTTGAATCAATTGCATATTTCGGTCAAGGGACTTATGACCTGAGTGAAAAACTGCATTTAACGTTGGGGTATCGTTGGAGTAAGGACACAAAACAAGATAAGGGTGGGCATAATAAAAGTTGCTTGCGAGACTATTCGCTTGGGCCTGACGACGAAGGCTATCCGGGATGTTACCCAGCTTGGGTTTCTGACGCGCCGGGCTATGAAGATGACCCGAATGGATACTTTAATTCTTACTCAGCGGATCATTTTGATGACCCCTCTATTTATACAGATACGACCAATAATGACACAAAAGGTAGCTGGGCGTCCGCTACCTATCGATTTGGGTTTGACTACGATCTAAGTGACGAAGTAATGCTGTATAGCTACCTAGCCAATGGCTTTAAGTCTGGTGGTATTGGCGATGTGGTAGTGGAGTATGAGCAAGATCCTACCACGGCAGAGTACCCGCTAGATGCGGATGGCAACCGGATCGTTAAGACAACGCATGCGTCGGATTATGATCCCGAGGAAGTAGTAACGTTTGAAATTGGCGCGAAGGGCGATTTTTATGATGGAAAATTGAATCTATCAGGCACATTCTTCTTGTCTTCATATAAAGATATGCAGTTAGCGGCGCCAGAATCGGTTTATAACGTTTATGCGGTACAGATGAACCCGAACGAAGAGCACTATGGGGAGGTGGAAACAAACGGATTTGTAGTCTATCGAACTAAAAATGCCGCAAAGTCTGAGATAAAAGGTGTCGAGTTTGAGTTTGACTGGGCCCCTTATCGCAATGGTCATGTCAGTGGTTTTGCTACGTGGCTAAAAACCGAAATTACTTCTGATTTTGTAACCCGATTTGATTATGCTGCATCGGATCTCTTTGAGATGGATTATGGCCCAGCGCATGATAATGAAAATCCTGATTTGTACAGAAATCTGAAAGGGAACGAGTTAGCTGCAGCACCTGAATTTTCGGTCACAGTGAATTACGATCACACCTTTAACATTAAAAATGGTGCTAAAGTCATTCCATTCATAGGGATTCACTGGGAAGACGAGTCATATTTGACATACTGGAACGTTGATAAACATGAATTCCCAGTTGGAAGTACTGGGGCGTATGATGATACGCGGGCTGCATTTCATGTTGTGAATGTGTCAGTGAAATATTTGAGTGCGGACGAGAGCTGGAATCTGGAGGCGTTTGGCTATAACGTTACAGATGAATCAATCCCTTATTGGGCTGGCGGCAGTGACGGCGTGGTTCGCGGGTCTCGGTCAATGCCTGCAAATTACGGTGTTCGCCTTAATTATAGTTTCTAAATATATTCCCTGAGTCTCGTGGGTTTTGGCTGAGAAATTTATAATTTGTCAGCCTTTTTTTTGTAAAAGGAAAAATGATATATTATTTATTTTGTGAGGTTAAATAAATTTATCTTTAGCACTTTTAATTAAATATACGTTTTTGAAATTGCATTATTGAATCTAAACAATATATATAATATAAGTTTTGTAATATATTTTATTATACTTTCTGTGCTTTTTATTGAGTGTGTCGCTAGTTAGTATTTGCAATAAATGATTTTATTTCGTCTCGAAAATTACGACTTACCTTTAGCTGTTCTCCGCAATCTAAGTAAAGGAAGTACTCACCTTTAGTATGGGACTTAACTTGTTCTATTTTTTCAAGATTCACAATAGTGGATCGATGAATTTGTTTGAATATTGTGCTATCAAGTTTTGCTAGTAATACCTTTAGCGTACAGCGCATGATGTGGGTTGTGCCATTAACATGAATACACATGTAATCACCTGCGGCATCTACCCAGTCGATATCCTTCTCTTGCACCATCATTATGGTGTCTGAATCTTTAATAGCTAATTTTTTAATATCAGATGTTGTGCTTAGTGTGCCTTCGGTAACCTCTCTCGCGTGGATTTTTTCCGCGATCTCTTCAATGGCGCTTAGCAGGGGTTGCTTGGACTCCTGAGCTTGTGTCGCTAGGCGCGCTCGAGCGCGATCAACCGCTAGAAGCAAGCGCTCTTCGTCTAGTGGCTTCAGTAAGTAGTCTACTGCGTGTACGTCAAATGCATGTAAAGCATACTGTTCATAAGCAGTTGAGAATATAACCATCGGCATTGCATCTGACTGTAGCGCCTTTATAACATCAAACCCGTTCATTCCGGGCATTTGGATGTCTAGGAAAATGAGGTCTGGGTCAAGCTCCATAACCGCGCGCACGGCATCGCGGCCGTTGCCACATTCCCCAAGTATTTCAATGTTGGGTATGCTGCCTAGACAGGTGCGTAATAATTTTCGGGCGAGTGGCTCATCGTCGACAAGTAAAACGCGTAGATTTGTCATTTTTTTACCATTATTAAAATATGATTCTTATTGTTGGCGACGCTTTTTTCTAATATCAAAATGGATGCTAATAGGATTCTGAACTCGAGGTAAGTAGATAGATTAATTTGCCGGCAAGTAGCGGTCGGGAAGCGCTCGCTCGGCCTTAAATGGAAGGCGCATCTTTATTCTCAAACCAGAGGAGTCTGACTCGAGTAGGTCTACTGTTTGGCGGTCACCGTGTAAAAGTTGTAGTCGCTCCAAGGTGTTACGTAGGCCGATGCCACGACCTTGTGGTTGCTTACGCATGTGGTCTTTTAGGCCTGGACCGTCATCCCAGACCTCGAGAATAAGTAAGTCCGCCTCAATTTGTGCCTCAATGCCAATGGTTCCACCGAGTTCGTTCATGGAAATGGCGTACTTAATTGCATTTTCTACCAAGGGCTGAAGAAGGAAGCTCGGGATTTGAGCTTTACGGGCCGCAGTGGAGACATCGATTATAAGATTTAGGCGGTCTCCGAAGCGCGCTTTTTCGATATCCAGATACAGCATTACGGCGTCGAGCTCTTTTTCAAGATTGACAAGGTGGCTGGGGTCATTGTCTAAGGAGTAACGTAAAAACTTACTCAGCTTTTGTATCATAAGTTGCGCGGTAGCGTTGTCGCTGGTGCGGATCAGCGCATATATTGCATTGAGTGTGTTAAATAGGAAGTGTGGGTTGAGTTGGTAGCGAAGCATTGCCAGCTGGGCTTCTCTGGCGGCAGCTTCTGCGTGTAATCGTTTGTTTTGTTCTGATTGAATCTCTGCTTCACGTTGCAGGACTTTTCTGTGTTCAAGCTGCATTAAGTTGTAATATTTGGCGCAGTAATACATTGCTGTCCAGCAAAAGAATATGAAAAAACTCCCGAAATACCATCCTCCAAAATCCAGCCATACGTTCTTCTCTTCATGGACGATCCAAACGAATGTGATCATGCGCATTCCGGTCCATGCGGCAGAGGTGAACACTACTGCGAGCACGGTCACAATAGTGCGTAAGGGAAAGCTCCTTGCCCAAATAAAAGTATAAAGATTGCGTAACGGAAATGAGATTATCACTCCTAGTGCAGCTTGCACGCTGGTGTGGAGGATGTAGGTGTGCTCTGCGGTGTTATACCACAGCGTCAAGGAAAAGAAGGTAAATAGCATTAGCCCTAACCAGAATATTAGCTGGAATAGGTAAAACATCGCGTTAGGACTGCTGTAAAATGCTTTTGCAATCGGGTTCATTCGGGTACCCCGTTGTAATGAGCCGCGCATAAACTGTAATTGTATGTGATCTTGGTTTCTTTGCGTAGTACCGTTTAGCTCGTTGGGGGCGTACTGTCGTGAAATTCGTCCCTTTGGCCGCATTTGCTAAGCTCAGGCATGAGTTCTGCTTGTTCTGTGCAAATATCGAGAGCTAAAAACCGAGTTACGCTGGTGCGGTAATATGCGAGCGATCTATTTGATTGTTAAATTTATTGCGATGACGGTTACCATAGGTTAAATTTATCGCTGTTGGCTGTGCTGGATGTGGGCTCGTTTGGCTGTTTAAATGTTTTACATACGCTCCGAGACGACGTAAAAAATCGTTTAATTTGGTAAGCAGTTTTCGTTGCTATGATTCGATCGAAGAGGCTTGGATGAATCTCCTTCAAATTATAATCCGTTCAATCGCTTTTTTGTGTCTGTTAATTATTTTTACTACACCCGCTGTGACTGCTGCAACGATCTCGGTACATAAAAAGCTCCAGAAGAAAAAGGGGGCTGACGAGATTGCGTTATTTTCGAAAAAGCGTAAGCCAGCTTCAGCTTCCGAGCTGATTTCGATTGATTCTACTCGCATTAGTCAAGAGCTTGTCGAGCCGACTCATGACGCAGATTTTAATAATAAATATCTACCGGTATTTGGTGTTGGCAATGACAATGAGATTCGCCCCACCTCGCTCAGAACCCGTGGGCTTAGTCAGTTTGCAAACGCGATCGGCTTGCGTTCTTCAAACTTGATTGTCGTTGATGGTGAGGTATTACCGCGGCAGTCCATGAAAAACTTGTCGATTGCCGACGTTGTTCGCGTGGAAGCTTGGCGTGGCCCTCAGGGTACTTCGTTTGGTCAAAATGCCTCAGCAGGGGTTATTCAGTATGAGACTAGGCGTCCTGAAATTGGGGAGTTTCTAGCAAGGGTTTCTGTGCAAACCAGCCAGTACAACGATTTTGAAACAAAGCTTGCAGTTGCTATGCCTCTTGGCGAACGGTGGGCTGCGCACCTAAATGCTCAGCGTCGCGATGTCGAGGGGTGGATTCGAAATGTATTTCCTGGTGGCGAGGATGTGGGTGCCGAATCGGCGCAAGGGCTGCGTTGGCAACTGCTGTTTGATAGCGATGAGAATTATAGCTTTCTGTTCCGTATGGACTATTCTGAGGGCGCGAGCAATTGCTGCGGATCTGTTGTTGACGAGGTTGATTTCGATTTTGGGCCGAATCCCGTCGTTCGTATTGACGACGGCGTAGTTTCTGCGTCGTCTTATAATAAGATTGATCCGGAGCCAAGTTTTCAAGATTATGGTTATTTGGTGACATCTAAAAATACAGCGGCAAGCTACCAATATTTTGAAAATACTGGCTTTTCGGCAGAGTTAAATTACACCTTTGGCAATGGAATACCACTAAACTATTTAGCAAGTTATCGTGATTATGAAGTGCACAGTAATCTTGCGTCATCCCCTTTTAAATTCCCGCTAGAGAGGGAGTCGAGGGCTGGTGCTGAAGGGGTTGCTGTCATACAGCAGGAACTCAGTTTAAGTTCGATAGGTGATAAAGTCCTGAGCTGGGTTGTCGGGGTCTTTTTTCATGGCATGTCTGGCAGCCGCTCTGAAATTACTGATGCCTGCGTGAGCGGTGCGGGCGCTTCAGCTCACGGGGTGATAGAGGACGGTCAATTAGTTGGCTGTGTAACGCGTGATTCTGCATTGGCGTTTATTGATGATTATGAATTGAATGGGCGCGAGGATCGCAGTCTGCTCCGTGCCGACCGTAATTTATCTTCCGCATATTTCACGTCTGATTTTATGAATACAGCGATCTACGGGCAATTTGGCTACCAAGTTACGCCGCGGTTAAGTGCGACATTCGGATTGCGCGCGCTATACGAGAAAGGGGCCGCGAGTTTTGCATCGCTGTGGCTGCGTCCTCCTGAAGACGGAACTGGCTTAGAAAGTTTCGCGGAGGTAAGTGATATGGCAAGCGAAGATTGGTCACTAATACGTAGAGATTTACTTAGCGCTGAATTTTCCGACGCTAATAGCAGTTTCGTTTACAAGTCTGTTTTAGGGTATCACTTTAGCGATGGTGTTCGAGCTTATGTTAATTATTCCACTGGTTATAAAGGCCCATCGTTTCATGTAACGAGTAATACGAATGTGGACGAAGTAGTGGCTTTTCCGACGCGACCTGAAATATCGACTAACTTTGAAATGGGATTGAAAACGGCTTTGTTTGCTGATCGTGTTCTCTTTGATATTACCTATTTCGATATGGCAATTGAAGACTATCAGGTTCAAGCGCAATTACTTGCCGGTGACTCGAATGCGGCTTTCGGCGGCTACACCAATGCTGAGGAAGTACGCTCGAGAGGAGTTGAGGCTGATATGGTTTATAAATTTACCGATCGCGTGAAGTTGATTGGTAGTTACGCCCAATTTGACGCAGCATATGAATCATTTGTAGGTGTCGGGCTGGCTTGCCCCGCTGGTGATTTGCAGAACCGCTGTAGTGTGGAAAATGGCAAACATGTGTTTGATCAGACCGGTCTGCCATTAGCGAATAATTCTGAAGAGCAGCTGCAGATGACAATTAATTACAAGAAGGAGTTGGGGTGTTCTGGTTGGAATGCAGACGTGCGTAGCGTATGGCGTTATGAAAGTGAAAAAACGCCAAATACGTCATTGCTCGCACTAAATACTGCACCAAATCCCGCCTTTAGCGTGTGGGATCTCTATCTTGGGTTGGGCAATGCCAAACTGCGGTTTAATTTGTTTTTAAAGAATTTACTAGATGAACGCTTTACAACATATAAAGGTGTTTCTTCCGATGGCGCACGCGTAGCTTATGGCTATTCACGCGACTATCAGCGTTATCTTGGTGGAAGTGCGAGTTATATTTTTTAATCCTTGTATTAGCGGCTTGCTACTTTAGTAAATTTTGGTTTTTGGTGCGATTACCATGTGAAATAGTTACTGTGGGGCAGCGGCAAGTTTCACTAACACGATGCAATTTTGAGCGCATTACAGATACAAAAAAGCCGCCCGAAGGCGGCTTCCTCAACAATGTAAGTCTAAGACTTACATTGTTCTTACATGCTTACTTCAGTAATTTCTACTGATGCAATGCGCTTACCTTCTTCTGCGCCGGCCTGGAACGACGCGATCTGGTCGAAGTTCATGTAGCGATAAATCTCGCCAGACATGGCATCCAGATCTTTACAGTATTCCATATACTCAGCCGGCGTAGGCAGGCGGCCCAAGATCGCACCAACCGATGCTAGTTCAGCAGAGGTCAGGTAGACATTGGCGCCATTACCAAGACGGTTAGGGAAGTTGCGGGTAGAGGTAGACAACACAGTGGCGCCGTCGGCGACACGCGCTTGGTTACCCATGCACAGTGAACAGCCTGGCATTTCGGTGCGTGCACCAGAAGCGCCGAAGATGTTGTAGTAGCCTTCTTCCATCAGGGTGTGCTGATCCATCTTCGTCGGTGGCGAGATCCACAGGCGGGTATTCAGCGTGCCTTTGTTGGCGTCGAGCAGTTTACCCGCGGCGCGGAAGTGACCGATGTTGGTCATGCAGCTACCGATGAAGACTTCGTCTACTTTGTCGCCAGCAACTTCAGACAGCAACTTAGCGTCGTCTGGGTCGTTAGGGCAGCAAACTACAGGCTCTTTCAGTTGGTCTAGGTCGATTTCGATAACCGCAGCGTATTCGGCGTCGGCATCGCCTTCGAGCAGACTTGGGTTAGCCAACCATGCTTCCATATTGGCCGCGCGGCGCTCTAGGGTACGTGGGTCGCCGTAGCCTTCGCTTACCATCCAGCGCAGCAGGGTGATGTTAGAGCGCAGGTATTCAGAGATCTCTGGAATGCCTTGTTTGATGGTACAGCCAGCAGCTGAGCGCTCTGCAGAGGCGTCAGACAATTCAAATGCCTGCTCAACAGTCAGACCAGCCAAGCCTTCGATTTCAAGAATACGGCCAGAGAAGATGTTCTTCTTGCCCTTTTTCTCAACGGTCAAGTGACCTTCTTTAATCGCTTGGTAAGGAATGGCATGAACCAAGTCGCGTAGGGTAATACCAGGCTGCATTTTGCCTTTAAAGCGAACCAATACAGATTCAGGCATATCCAGTGGCATAACGCCGGTGGCCGCAGCGAAAGCAACCAAACCAGAACCCGCAGGGAATGAGATACCCATTGGGAAGCGCGTGTGTGAGTCACCACCGGTGCCGACCGTGTCAGGCAGTAACATGCGGTTCAACCAGCTATGGATGATACCGTCGCCGGGACGCAGTGAAACACCGCCACGGGTCATGATGAAGTCTGGCAGGTTGTGCTGGGTGTCGATGTCGATTGGCTTGGGGTAAGCCGCAGTGTGACAGAACGACTGCATGGTCAGGTCGGCAGAGAAGCCGAGGCAGGCCAAGTCTTTCAACTCGTCGCGGGTCATTGGGCCAGTGGTGTCCTGTGAACCAACGGTGGTCATTTTAGGTTCACAGTAAGTTCCTGGACGAATACCGGTACCTTCGGGCAGACCACAGGCGCGACCAACCATTTTTTGCGCCAAGGTGTAGCCTTTGCCAGTATCGGCGGGCTGCTCGGGCAAACGGAATAGGGTAGACGTGGGCAGACCCAAAGATTCACGGGCTTTCGCGGTTAGGCCACGACCAATGATCAGGTTGATACGGCCGCCAGCGCGAACTTCGTCAAGCAGTACGGGTGACTTCAGTTCAAAGGTGCTCAGGGTAGCGCCAGTTTCAACATTTTTAATCACGCCGTCGTAGGGGCGGATTTCAATCACGTCGCCCATGCTCAATTCGTCAACTGGGGCTTCAAATACGAGAGCGCCAGCATCTTCCATGGTGTTGTAGAAGATGGGAGCTACTTTACTACCGATACAAATGCCGCCAGAGCGCTTATTAGGCACGCCAGGCATATCGTCGCCAAAGAACCAAAGTACTGAGTTGGTCGCAGATTTGCGCGAAGAGCCAGTACCAACAACATCGCCAACGAAGGCAATGGGGTGGCCTTTTTCTTTCAGGGTGTCGATCAATTTAAGTGGGCCAACACTGCCTTGTACGTCGGGCTTAATACCGTCGCGTTCCATTTTAAACATCGCTAATGCGTGCAGCGGGATGTCTGGGCGTGACCATGCGTCTGGCGCAGGTGATAGGTCATCGGTATTGGTTTCGCCGGTGACTTTAAATACTGTGTTAACAATGCTTTCGGCAACTTCAGGGCGGTTGGTGAACCACTCTGCATCGGCCCAGCTTTGAATAACTTCTTTAGCCAGAGCATTACCGGCTTTAGACTTTTCTTCTACGTCGTGGAATGCGTCAAACATCAGCAGGGTGTGCTTAAGCTCTTCTGCGGCGAGTTTGGCTAGATCCGCGTGGTCGAGGAGGTCAACCAGAGTCACAATATTGTAGCCGCCGTGCATATTGCCCAGCAGTTTAACTGCTTCTTCTTTGCTCAGAAGTGGGCTGCTGGCTTCGCCTTTAACGATAGCTGACAAGAAGCCGGCTTTAACATAAGCGGCTTCGTCGACACCGGGTGGTACACGGTTGGAGATCAGGTCAACAAGGGTTGCTTCTTCGCCTGCAGGCGGATTTTTGAGCAACTCGATTAGGCCCGCGACTTGTTCAGCGTTGAGTGGCTGGGGAACAATGCCTTGCGCGGCGCGTTCGTCGACGTGTTTCCGATATGCTTCAAGCACAGTGTAACTCCTCTTTTCAGTTTCGGTACCCGCATCCGCCGGGATCGCCGGGGCCGGGGCTATCGATGCCCATCATCGATGCGAAATAGGGGGCAGCAAGTATACTGAAAAACCACACGGAGGTTAAGCTTATTACCGCGCTTGCCAGCCTATGCGGTGCTGGCTTACTCTTTACGCCCTATATTTGCCGCTTTCTTTGGAGTCTAGTTTGGCTGTTGTGCGTCCGCGTGTTGTAACTCCTTGTATCGGTGTCTGTTCAACGGCGCTGGGTGATGAGGTGTGCCGTGGCTGCAAACGTTACAGTCACGAGGTGATTGACTGGAATAGCTACAACGACGACCAAAAGGCGATTATTGATGCGCGTCTGGACGGTTTTTTGGTTCAAGTCATGGAAAATAAACTCCGCATTCACGACGTAAAGCTCTTGGAGTGGCAGCTGCAGACTCAGCGTATTCGCTACCCAGTGCATAAAAGCCCCTATGTTTGGTTGTTTCAGCTATTGCGAGCGGGGGCTGGGCAGATCAGTGATAGTGCCCAATTTGGCTTTAGCGTTGATGCTGAATACCGGACGGAGCCATTAATATCGCTACGTGAGATGATTGATCAGGAGTTTTATCTGCTGTCAGAGGCGTATTACCAGCGCTATATCGGTCGGTATTTACATCGCGACGTTTAATTTTTCTGCCGTGTGTGGTTATTCAGTTGTATTGCGTCTGAAATACGCTGCGATTTTGCTATACTGCGGCCGTTTTCTTGCCCCGTTTTAGATTGGATATGCATTCTCATGGCCGTTGATATCAGTGAAATACTCGACTTTCTTCCTTGCGAGACGCCACAGGGCTGGGTCGATGCCGCCTTGCGTTTCCCGGAAGAAATGCTGATTGATCACGCCAATTGCGAGAAGAAAGCGGCGGGTACCGCGCTTAATCTTATGTTTCGCTACGTGGATAAGCCTGATTTACTGATGAAAATGTCTAAATTGGCACGGGAAGAGCTGCGCCATTTTGAGCAGGTTATGGGGATTATGAAAAAGCGCGGGGTTGCGTATCGTCATTTATCGTCCGCCAATTACGCAAACGGTTTACGCACTGGTGCTCGGACTAGCGACCCCCACAAATTGGTCGATATTTTAATTATCGGTGCGTTGATTGAGGCGCGGTCCTGCGAGCGCTTTGCGCGTATAGCGCCTTTGTTAGATGAGGAGTTGGGGGCTTTTTATACTTCCTTGTTGAAGTCTGAAGCGCGGCACTTCAAGGACTATCTGTCATTGGCTGAACGCTATGCGGTGGAGCCAATAGCCCCGCGCGTGGCCTTTTTTAAGGCCAAAGAGCAGCTCTTGATTGAGACCGTAGAACAGGAGTTTCGCTTTCATAGCGGGCCTATCGCCGCTTGACGTCCTCCTTCGCAATTTGACCCTGTGGTAGCGCTTAAATAAATGAGCCGGTATCCAGTAATTGGCGAGCTATCTCGGTAACCGGCCGGCGCTGGCGATCTGCATTTTTACTGAGTAAGTCGCTGGCTTGGTCTTCTGCTAAGCCGTAAGTGTCCATAATGAATCTTTTGGCTTTGTTTAGCACTTGCCGTGCGTCGGTAGTGGGCTTGAGACCCTCGACTTCATTGCGCAGCTGGTCAATGCTATGAAAATAGCTTATTGCAATGTCGATTAAGGCTTGTAACAGAGCGGTAGGGACAGCATCGATGGCATACAAGCTAATACCTGCTTCAGCGGCAAGGCGGTTGATGCCTTCGGAGCGACTGTTCTCTAGTTTTATCACGGTGCGAGGCGCACTTTTCTGCAGTTGGGCTAGGTGCTCGAGCGTGTCGCGATTGGGGGAGTTAGTGTCAACTAATATGATTTCTGGGTGCATTTCGCCGACTAATTGATAAATATCCGCGTTGCTATCATTAACAGTAATAACCTCAATTCCCGCCCAAGCGATGATTGGCTCGACCTTATTGGCGCGGGTGTCGTCAATATCAATCAGTAGCATTTTCATGAAGCGGCTTAAACCTCTTTTTGAATATTAATTAGCCGTAGGGCTGGGATGTCGGCCTTGGAAAGGTTCTGTTTTTCCAGGTATTTAATAATGCCGCCAACGCTAATAACCTGGCCGTCCAAAAATTGATTGGGGCCGATATGTTGCGACTTCGTCAAAATCATCTTTTCGTGCAAATTACCCTCAGTTTTGCGGTCGATACTGGGGCTTTCGAGGCCAAGGGCTGACGCCGCAGTGCGGAATAGCCCCGGTTTGTAAACAGCGGCTACGGTCTCTTCAATATTGACAGGTGTTGTTAGCTGGCCCCAGCGATACATTTGTGAAATAAACCACTCGGCGTGATTCAGCCAGGGAAAATTAGCCGAGTAGCGGTGAAATACATGGAAGTCTTCGACCTTTTCAGGGGGCAGGCCATAGTGTTTTAGTGACGAGCCCATGAGTGATAAGGCAACGGTTTCTTCGGGCAGTGCAATATACGCCGCTTGGCTAATGATTTTAGCGGTGATTCGGCGGTTATCATTTTTGTCTAACCAAATACAGGCTTTAATGAGCGCTCTAAGCAGCGCTTGGTGGGTGGCTGGGTGTTCCTTTGACCACGCCTCGCTGACGGCGAATACTTTTTCCGGACTGTTATTCCATAGCTGGTATTTGGTGGCCACCACGTGGCCGATTTGTTGCTGAACTGCCAGGGTGTTCCACGGTTCGCCAACGCAGAAACCATGGATGTCACCATCGGTCATGGCGGTCACCATTTTAGGGGGCGGTACAACGACGATCTCAATGTCGCGGTCAGGGTCGATGCCGGCGCTTGCCAGCCAGTAACGTAATTCGTAGCTTTGGGTTGAGCAGGGGTAAACTATTCCAAAACGCAATTTAGGACGCTTGCTACGTTTATTTTCTTCAATAAAACACTGCAATGCTTGTGCGGCTATTAGCGGGCTGAATTCACTGCGTGAATCAATCTCATATAGGTGGTTGTACAGGTGGTTGTTCAATGTAATGGCATTGCCATTTAGGTCGAGCACCATCGCGCTGACTAGATCAATTTTTGGGCCGCCTACGCCTAAGCGCGAAGCCACTGGGATCGAGGCTAACATTTGCGCGCCATCAAGAATGCCCAAGCCTACCTTGTCGCGAATACCGGCCCAAGACACCTCTCTAGAGAGGGTAACGTTAAGCCCTTCGCTGGTGAAATAACCCTTTTCTTGTGCGATGACCAGCGGTGCACAATCGGTTAGTGGAATAAAACCGAGGGTAATATCTGTTTTTTCCAGTTCGAATCCGTTTCGGTTATGGGTAGCCGCCATATTATGCTCCTGCCGTCTGTTCTGTGTCTGCTGCGGGTTAGTGTTCCCGCTTTGATTGAATGAGTTAAGACTCGGTTTGTATTTCTTTTTTTCCCGTGACGCTGGATCTCGCTGCGCGATAAGGGCCGGGACTCGCCTTTTCTGCTAATGCCGCGGGACTTATGTTCCCAAAGTGCTTGAAACTAGTGTCTTTCGCTGCAGCGGTGTTGCTAACATTGACTGTAATAAGAAGCTTGGTGCTTTGGCCGTAATTCTTTTGGATTCTGCTGGTAAATTTAATGAAGTTTGCTGAAGCGCTGTGAAAGGGTGCGTACAAATACGCGCTGCGGAATACAAATAATGCACCAAAAGGCATCGCCATTGATCGAACGTTAGGCTTCCATCTTGGTGCCGTGTGAGTGTTTAGTTGTGGGTTCATATCGCAAGAATCTCAGTCGAATGGCTGCAAAGGGCATGGCGCATCCGAGCTGACGGGAGCTTGCAAGCCTCTTTTTGATCCACATTAAGGCATGATTTTATTGCTGCTATGGGCATGTTCAATTGCCAATTCGACATTTTAAAAGTACCGATTACCGCGGGAATAGAGGTGTTGCTGTAAACTAAAAGCACGATCTGGGCCAGATGCGCCAAATTTGCGGATTTTAGTATAACTAATCGAAAATGGTGTGCGAGTGCGCGGGGGAGCTCGATGCGCATAATTACTTGACGTGTTCGTGGTGGGACCGCTGAAAAGCATGGCGAGGCAGGTCTAAATTGAGCCCACATGCTGGCAGTGGCAGTTAATGCTGATTCTGCTGTGTGGGCTGTGTTGCAGTGCGATAAACTTTTGGCGCTATTCGGCGGTGATAGAAAAGGGGATTTCTTCGAGTTTTAGGCCGTCTTGATTCGCAATTAATACCCACATTGCGCGATCCCAGTCGCCGAGTACAATTCGCTCCGCCGGGCGCCCTGCAATATTCAGTGGGTGCCGCATTGGGCGGTGCGTGTGGCCGTGGATCAAACGGTAACAATCGTGAGCCTGCATTTCATGAAGTACATCGTCTGAATTCACATCCATGATGTCTTCGGCTTTATTGCTATTCGCCTCGCTGCTTGCCATTCGCAAATGCTGAGCAATGGCGCGTCGCTCTTCCAGAGGCTTGGCTAGCGCCTCTTTTTGCCACGGGGCTGACCGTAGCATTTTACGAAACTGCATGTATTCTTTGTCGTCGCTACACAGGCTGTCGCCGTGCATGAGGAGGGTTGCTTCGCCATTTAATTCAATAACTGTAGGGTCGTTGAGTAGCTGGGCGCCAACGGACTCGCAGAATTGCGTGCCAATCAAAAAATCGCGATTGCCATGCATGAGATTCAGCGTCACACCGTTGTCAGTCAGGGCTTTTAATTCCTTGCTCACTGCGTCGAGCAGTGGTGATTGGTCGTCGTCGCCAATCCACGCTTCAAAAAAGTCGCCAAGGATATACAGCGATTGCGCATTCCGGGCATGATTGTGTAAGAAGTCAAAAAACGCCTGGGTAATATCCGGGCGTTTTTCATCCAGATGGAGATCTGAGATAAAGAGGCTAGTCATGGGGAGATCAGTCTACCCAAACAGCTTTTTCGATGATCACATCTTCAGCTGGCACGTCTTGGTGGCCGGCGACGCTTGTGGTTTTCACCGCTTTGATTTTGTTGACCACGTCCATGCCGTCAGTAACTTTGGCAAAAACCGCGTAGCCCCAGCCCTGCATAGTTTTGCTGCTGTGGTTAAGAAAGTCGTTGTCTTTAACATTGATGAAGAACTGTGAACTGGCTGAGTGTGGATCGGAGGTGCGAGCCATAGACAGGGTGCCAACGTCATTTTTTAGGCCGTTGTCTGCTTCGTTTTCGATGTTAGCGCGAGTGGTTTTCTGCTTCATACCTGGCTCAAAACCGCCGCCCTGCAGTACGAAGCCGTCGATAACACGATGAAAAATAGTGCCATCGTAGTAACCATCTACAACATACTGCTTGAAGTTCTCGGCGGTTTTAGGGGCCTTTTCGAAGTCCAATTCAATATTGATGTCGCCAAAATTCGTTTTGAAGATAATCATTTACGCTGATCTCGCTTATAACCGGAAATTAAAGCCGCTATAATACGGCTTTTGGCCCCGAGGCGAAACCAGCCTAGCACTTGGGGCATCAAATCCGTCAGCGAGGTGTTTGCATCCGCTTGCAGAAAAATGACGATTAACGGAATGAATCAATGACTGACACAGCAGTAACCGGCAATAATTTTCTGCGTACTATTATTAAAGAGGATATCGCCAGCGGACGTTTAAGTGGTGAGCTGGTAACACGGTTTCCACCCGAGCCTAATGGCTTTCTTCACATTGGCCACGCTAAATCAATTTGTTTAAATTTCGGCTTGGCCGAGCAATTTGGCGGTCGCTGCCATTTGCGCTTTGATGACACCAACCCCGCAAAAGAAGAGCAGGCATATATTGATGCAATTCAGGAGGATATTCGCTGGCTGGGATATGAATGGTCGGGCCCGATTCGCTACGCCTCGGATTATTTTGATACCTTATTTGAATATGCCCTGCACTTAATAAGCACTGGCAATGCCTACGTTTGTGATTTGTCTGCCGACGAGGCGCGTGAATATCGTGGCACATTGACCGAGCCTGGTCGGAATAGTCCCTACCGTGAGCGCAGTCCGGAAGAAAACCTGGCCTTGTTTACGGCCATGCGTGACGGCGAATGCGATGAAGGCAGCCGGGTCTTACGCGCAAAAATCGACATGGCAGCGCCGAATATTAATTTGCGCGATCCGATTATTTATCGTATCCGCAAGGTCAGTCACCATCAGACGGGTGATAAGTGGTGTATCTATCCAAACTATGACTTCACTCATGGTCAGTCCGATGCACTAGAAGGTATTACCCACTCAATTTGTACCTTAGAGTTTGAAGATCACCGGCCATTGTACGAGTGGTTTTTGGTTAATTTGCCAGTTCCGGCTCAGCCCAAACAGTATGAATTTGCGCGCTTAAATATCAATTACACAGTGACCAGTAAGCGTAAGCTGAAGATGCTAGTTGATGAAAATGTCGTTGATGGCTGGGACGACCCACGGATGCCGACCATTGCGGGTATGCGTCGCAGGGGTTACACGGCCGCAGCACTGCGTAATTTCTGCGATATGGTTGGTGTCGCGCGCAGCGAAGGCGTGGTGGATATGGCTATGCTGGAGCATGCGATTCGCGACGACCTCGACAAGAATGCACCGCGCGCCATGTGTGTTATGGATCCGCTTAAGTTGGTGATATCGAACTATCCTGAAGATAAGATTGAAAGCTTGCTAGCGCCAGGTCACCCAAATCGCGATGACCTCGGTGAGCGCACCTTGCCGTTTAGTCGGGAAGTGTATATCGAGCGTGACGATTTCCGTGAAGAAGCCAATAAGAAGTTTAAGCGCTTAGTTCTAGGTAAAAAAGTGCGGTTGCGCAGTGCTTATGTGTTGCAGGCTGAGTCTGTTGTTAAAGATGCCGAAGGGAATATTACCGAAGTACATTGCAGTTACGATGATGGCACCTTGGGGGAAGATCCCGCTGATGGCGTAAAGCCAAAAGGGGTTATCCACTGGGTTTCGGCCAGCCACGGTAAGCAGGCAGTGGTGCGCTTATACGATCGTTTGTTTACGCACGAAGCGCCGGACCGTGGCGGTGAAGAGTTTTTAGACCATGTGAACCCGAGCTCGCTCACCGTATTAAACAACTGTTGGATTGAGCCTGGGCTTGCAGATGCTGTTCCTGAAACTTGCTTTCAGTTCGAACGCACCGGCTATTTTGTTGCAGATCGTCACGAGCACCGCAGTGAAAAACCCGTGTTTAACCGCGCTATTGCCTTGCGGGATACATGGGGTAAAGCGGGGGAGTGATGGGGCGAATGTCGGGCGTCTGACGTCCGACGATTACTCTAGCGCGCAGTATTGCGCGCATCTGGAAAACTAAACTTATACCACGGGTCTTGGCGTTTGTTCTCCCGTCTCCCGTTCAGCATTAAGCGATAAACTATGAGCATACAAATCTACAACACCCTAAGCCGCAGTAAGCAGCCTTTAAAACCGTTGCAAGATGGCAAAATTAGTATGTACGTATGCGGTATGACGGTATATGACTACTGCCATTTGGGGCATGCGCGGGTGTTGGTGGCGTTTGATGTCATTACCCGATACTTGCGTGCTAAGACGTTTGATGTGAATTACGTGCGTAATATCACCGACATTGATGACAAAATTTTGCGTCGTGCTGCAGAAAACGGCGAGGCGTATGAGGCCTTAACCGAGCGTTTTATTGCGGCAATGAACGAAGATGCAGGACGTCTTGGTATTATTGCGCCGAATAGCGAACCGCGGGCCACCGCGCATATTGGCGATATTATTGCCATGGTTACGCGTTTAATTGCCAGTGGGCACGCTTATCAGGCAAGTAATGGCGATGTTTATTATCGCGTCACGGCCTTTGCTGACTATGGTAAATTATCTGGAAAGAATCCGGATGAGCTTTTGTCTGGTGCGCGTATTGCGGTTGATGAGGCCAAAGACGATCCCCGAGATTTTGCTTTGTGGAAGGCGGTGACTGACGGCACAACCAGTTGGCCTTCACCGTGGGGCGAGGGCCGGCCGGGTTGGCATATTGAATGTTCCGCGATGTCTACTTGCTGCTTGGGTGACACTTTTGATATTCACGGCGGCGGTCCCGATCTCGTTTTTCCGCATCATGAAAATGAAATTGCTCAGTCTGAAGCGGCGACGGGTAAGCAGTATGCGCAAACCTGGATGCACGCGGGTGCGGTTCGGGTTGATAATGAAAAAATGTCTAAATCGCTGGGCAATTTTTTTACGATCCGTGAAATTCTCGATAAATATCATCCTGAAGTAGTGCGCTATTTTTTAATCTCTAGCCACTACCGCAGTGCCATTAATTATTCTGAAGAAAACCTGCAGATAGCCAAGCAGAATCTAGAGCGTTTTTATCACGCCTTTAAAGGCCTGCCCGCGGTAACACCGATTCCCTACGCGGAATTGCCTCAGAGTAATGATTTTGTGCAGCGCTTTGATGCGGCAATGGCAGATGATTTTAATGTGCCACTTGCCGTGGCGGTACTCTACGACATGGTGCGTGAACTGAATACGGCGAAGGAAGCTGGCAGCGCTGAGGCGATAACGTCACTTGCGCAGATATTGAAATCACTCGCCGCGGTATTGGGTGTTTTGCAGCTGGAAGCTGATGATTTTTTACAAGCTGGTAGTGCAGATCAATTAGATGCCGCGAGTATTGAGCTGTTAATTGCGGAGCGCGTGCAGGCTAAGAAAGATCGCCAATTTTCACGTGCCGATGAGATTCGTGATTCACTTAAAGCGCAGGGTGTTATTTTAGAAGACAGTCGAGAAGGCACTACCTGGCGGCGGAATTAGGCCGGTAGTTTAGATCTATGGCTGTGCTTGGCGTTTGCGCGTTACAAAATACATCATAATCCATGCGAGCAAATAGCCGCTAATTACGCCTAGGCTGTTGGCAAACACATCTTCAATGGAGGTGTGTCGCCCAGGTGAGAGCCGCTGTGCATATTCCACAGCGCTGCTGTAAAGGATAATGCCAATACCGCTGGCCAGGCGCCATCGGTGGTTATGAAATAAAGGGAAGGCCAGCATCATAAAAAGCGAATAGGCGCAAAAGTGCTCCAGCTTATCCCATATATTCAATGTTGGCCCTTGGTCGGCGGGCAGCAGTGATAGAACGGTAATGACGATGGCGTAGGCCAAAAACAATAAAATACGATAGCGGCGGCTTAAGCTCATTTAGTGCTGCCGTAATCGTCTACCTGTAATGCAAGTAGCCGCTTTTGGGCTTCAGCAACCACAATGTTTATATCCGTTTCATCGGCATAGTCTTCCATGGGGAAGCGTTCATAATTAAAACTGATGTCAGTAAATGGTTTTGGTAGCTTGGTTTTATCCCAGGTGTTTTCTAATCTCACGCCGCGGTATTCCGCACGTATCAAATAAAGGGGAAGTTTGGTTTTGCGTGCCAGCATCACAGCGCCCTGTTTCATTTCATGGCGTGGGCCGCGGGATCCATCGACGGCAAACGCAATGGTTTTGCCTTTGCGCGCCGCTTTTAATAATTGAAAAAAAGCATCCATGCCGCCGCGACTGCGCGAGCCTAGCGCCACTTCGTAGCCATAGCGCTCCATGACTTTGGCAATGGAGTAACCGAAGTGATTCTGCGAGGCGATGGCAGTGACGTCTTTGTCGCGGAAATAATGAATCAGCGGCAATAATTCATCGTGATAAACCGCCATTACACAGGGCCGTTCAATCTCGAGCTGATTCTTAAAGCGCAGGGTATTCATTACCCAGAAAAATAACTGCAGGATCTCGCTTAAGATTCTGCGGGCTATTTTTTGGGCTGTACCTATCTTTTTGGGGGGTTTAACGCGTCCCATGATTCAAGTCCGGCTTAGGCTAGGGCTTTTTCGCCGGAATCGACACTCTGAAAGATCAGGGTGTTAATGGTCATTGGGCCGACGCCGCCGGGCACGGGCGTGTAAGCGCTAACGCGGTCGACTAAGGGAACAAGCTCGATGTCGCCAACGCCACCGGGGTGGTAGCCGGCATCAACTACAACGGCGCCATCTTTAATCCACTCGGCTTTTATGAATTCGGGTTTGCCAACGGCGCCAACCAGAATATCGGCCTGTTTTATAAGCTCGGGTAAGTTCTGGGTGCGTGAGTGGCAAATGGTGACGGTGGCATTGGCCTCTAATAGCATCATTGCCATAGGCTTGCCGAGAATGGCGCTGCGTCCGACGACCACGGCATGTTTACCCTCAATATCTATATTGTAGTGTTCAAGGATGCGCATAATGCCTTTTGGGGTGGCGCAGCCGTAAGCATCTTCGCCCATTGCCATACGGCCAAAGCCAAGGCAGGTGACGCCGTCGACGTCTTTATGCAGGGCGATGGCATCAAAGCAGGCGCGCTCGTCAATTTGCTCAGGCACTGGATGCTGGAGCAGAATGCCATGAATGTCGGGGTTGCTATTCAGTTCGGAGATTTTGGACAGCAATTGCTCTGTGGTTGTTGAACCTGGCATTTCGACCGCAAGCGACTCCATGCCAACGCGGCGGCAGGCATTGCCTTTCATCTTTACATAGGTGGCAGAGGCGGGGTCGTCGCCCACTAGTATCGTTGCTAGGATTGGCGTTCTGCCCGCAGAGCTATTCTTAAGGGCAGTAACCCGCGCCGCCAGTTGTTCTTCCCAGCTTGCCGCCAGTGTTTTGCCATCTAAGATCAGAGCTGCCATGTCAAGTCGTCTCGTAAAAAAGGTGATTCAAATTAAGGTGTTATTGTCGCATGGCGCGAAACGGCAGGCCAACAAATGAAATGAAATAATTTCTCTAAAAGCGTTGACGGAAACGGGACTGCTGCGTATTATGCCCACCTCCTGTAGCGAGGCATACGGGAAACGAAAAACGGGGTATAGCGCAGTCTGGTAGCGCGCCTGCTTTGGGAGCAGGATGTCGGGAGTTCGAATCTCTCTACCCCGACCATTTTTCGTATCTCAGTTAAGGCGATTTTTGCGCCCGTAGCTCAGCTGGATAGAGCAACGGCCTTCTAAGCCGTCGGTCACAGGTTCGAATCCTGTCGGGCGCGCCACTTACAGGTTTGTAGTACCCTCTAGTAGTACCCCAATGGTGGCCGTAGCTCAGTTGGTAGAGTCCAGGATTGTGATTCCTGTTGTCGCGGGTTCAAGCCCCGTCGGCCACCCCATTATTTTGTCTAGCTCCTCTGTTTAAGAAAATCCTCAGTGGTTACTGCGTAACGTTGAGAAGTATTTCCTCCAAATTAAAGCGTCTTTCTGAATTCCCCTGCATCAAGTTTATTCGCCGCCCTTGGTCTTTTCTCCTACGTCTTTAGCTCTATGTAATATTCACACTTTATATCGTGATTGGGCCTCTTGTGTATTTTAGCGCTTAACCTATGATGTTCGCATTCTGGCGACTGTGTGTAAAAGGCGCTAGGGCTCTGTAAATAGCGCATTCGTCGCTGTAGCTTGTCATTTTTGTAACTGTTTTAGGGTATCAAATAACCGTTTTTATAACGGGAGTTTGCGGTGCCTAGCGTTCCTGTGTGAGTGGCGGTCTTGGCTAAATCTCAGCAAGAACTTTATCGGTGTGGGTTTTAGGGTATGGAGTTTGGCATGAGCGCTTTCCGTCGGTATCTAATAGTTTTGCTTGTGAGTGTTTTCTTGCTGGGGCCAATATTGCTCAGTGCAAATGTGGCCAAAGCAGATGCAATGACTGATTTTTTAAATTCTCTGGGCATTTCTGCGCTGTTTTCTGAATTTGGTAAAACAGTCGGCACCGTTGGTGGGTCGGTCTTAGACCCAGTGGGTACCGGCGACAATGATTTCTTAGGCATTGATGTGCTCAACCCAGAAAACGATTTTGGTTTGACTGCCAATTCTGCTGAGTTGACGGGAACTGGGAATAAAACGGGCTCAGACACCGCGATACCCTTGGATGCGCTCGGAGTTTCTGATGCCGCGGCTGAGCACGGTTTAAATTACGAAAGCGGCAGCGCAGATCAAATTCGCGGCGTAATTGGGCCGAATGGTTCGGTGACTACTGCGGCGGTATCAGCCGTGAAGGAAGGCAGTGGCCAACTCGGGTCAGCGGTGGGGGCCGGTGCGCCATTGCCAGGCCTGAATGATCAACCGGTTGGGCTATCGGTGTTGGGTACGAGTTCTTCGGGTAATGGCGATGCAATTGGCGTAGCTGTTTTATCTGGTGACAACTCGGGTAATGGCGGCAGCGCTGGCGTGGCGGTGTTCTCGGGAAACGGTTCTGGTAACGGCGATAGCGCCGGTATTGCCGTGCTTAGTGGTGCAAATTCAGGGAATTCCGAGTTTAGCAGCGTGGCAATATTAAATGGCGACAATTCGGGGAATTCCGGCACCATCGCATTTGGCGTTTTAAATGGCGCCAATTCTGCTAATGGCGGGGTTGTTGGTGCCGGGATTTTAAACGGACCGGGTTCTGGGGCGGGTGGTTTGATCACGCTTGCGGTTGCTAACGCGCCGGCGGGCCCCAGTAATACAGGCAATGGCGCTGCTAATAATGCTAGCTGCACGGCTTCTGGCGGTGTTGGTTGTAGCGATATTACTGCATTGGCATTGCTGGATACCTGTAAAGATGCCGACCTTGATGGTGTCTGCGATGAGCGAGACGAGTGTTTAAATACACCTGCCGATATGCCGGTATTTTTAACCGGATGCCATCTGTCCGAAGATGCGCCGTTGGTGTTGCGCGGTGTTAATTTCGAATTCGATAAGTGGGACTTAACTGCGGAGTCTTATCCAATTCTGGCGCATGCAGTCAAGGTGCTAAATGCTCAGCCTGACTCCCTTGTGGCGGTGGACGGTCATACCGATTGGATGGGCAGTGACAGCTACAATATTCGCTTGTCTTATAAACGAGCGCGAACGGTTTATCACTATTTAATCGATGCGGGAATACATGAAAATCGATTGGTTTTCCGTGGTTATGGTGAAAGTGTGCCGGTGGCGCCGAATGCAAATGACGATGGCAGCGACAATCCCGCGGGTCGAGCTGAAAACCGTCGGGTGGAGTTAAATGTATTGCAAGTCGATGTTTTTGAGGCGGTAAAGGAAGAGAATTTGGCGCAACGCTGAAGTGAGTATCAGCGCTAGGGTGAAGCCCTAGCGTCTATTTTTCGGGATTGGTCTCCCTTGGCTTTTATTGTTTAGAGACGATGATATGGCAATTGATTTTCCTTCAGCACTTCCTCCGCAGCAAGCGACAGTCGTACAGATTGCCGAATGGGCGGGCGCGAGTAATATTTACCAAGGCGTGGTAAATGGCTATCAGATACGGGTTTCTGGCGATCACTATTTAAGTCGCGAGCAGTTGGATAAAATTTTTAAATCAGCAACTACACCGTCACAAGCAATTTTTCTAATGAGCTCGGCAGCACTTAGAAACGGGCATATGTTGGTGTCCATGCAGTATGCCCCGGACGGGGAGGCGATTTATGTGCACGCACTTCAGGCCCGTGTTGTGGAATTAAAGGGCGGCGAAATAAGTACGTTTTTTACTGATCTAAAAGATAAACCGAGTCTTAGCCGTGCTGAATTCGACCGAGCCAGAGTGATGGCTAACGTTCGCAGTGAGCGCACGGGTATTGATTATTCTGTTAGTTATACAGTAGATGAAAACACACCAGAGCGTGTTGCTATGGTCTTTTCTGGCGAGCCACGTGAAGATCATGATGCGACGGATTTGGTCTTTAAATTTGGTAACCAGGGTAGTCGGTATGTGGGCCGGTATTTTGGGGATGTAGGGCTTAGCCACAACTTTGACGATGGTAGTCGTGCGACCGCGATGGTTGAAACGGCATTTACTGATCTCGGTGAGTCACGTGGTGGGGAAGATTACTACCGTGTTCAATTAACTGCAGATCGGCCTTTTGCGGCGGGTTTGTATGGCGTGAGCGCCGGGCATACTGAATATTCACAAGACCTCGGTAGCAGTAGCACCAGCTCAACAACGACAGCATCAAACTCTGGTTTGATCTGCGATGTGTTGGGCGTGCTGGGTTTATGTAGTCCAAGTTCTACTGCAACGATAAGCACTCAGAGAGTAGGCCTGGACGCTAAAATTAATACCCTGGGTATTTCCGGCGAGCAGGTACTCTTTAGTGATCTAAGTTCTAGGCTAAATGTATTCGAACGACTCGACTATATTGATTCACAAATTGATGTCGGCGTTTTCGGGAATTTACAAGACGAAAAATACGCCACACTTGAGCTAGGTGGGAAGTATTTCTCTGCAGATTTACGTGGACCAAAAGCGTTGCGTTGGTCGGCGCAGTTGTCATTAAAGGCTGGAGTGACAGGGGATACCGGTAGTTTAGGTACTTACAAAGAGTACCGCGCTCAGTATTTGGCCAACAATGCTGGCGCGACAACTGCACCCCAAGTTGTGCCAAGTGCTAGGACCGCAGAGTTTATAAGCCTTATGCCGCGTTTTACGGCAAAACTGCCGATAGCGGGTGCTGGCGATCTACGCTTAAATGCCATGGCACAATTGGCAAATGAGCAGTTGCCCCAGCAGCAGCAGTGGGTGTTGGGCGGTATGGGGTCGATCAGTGCGTATTTACCTGGCGTTTTGGCGGGTGATTCTGGCTACTACGGTAAATTAGACTACGCCCAATCCCTTAGGGTTCTGAGTATCGATATCGAGCCTGAGGTTTTTGTTGAATACGGCGCTGCGTGGTTTGAAAATGCGGCGGGTGACGACGGTGAAGCCCGCAGTATTGTTGATGCTGGCGTAAAATTTAGTGCGGATTTAGCGTGGGGCGTGCAAGTTGATGCGGTTATCGCACGCGCCATAGCCGATGATGGCTTTGCCAATTCGTCTACATTAAAGCCCTATGAAACGGATTTCTATTTCTCCCTCAAAAAGATATTTTAAACTTCCTTGCGATGAAAGGAATAGCTAGTGCGTTTAAACGTGCTGGCGATTCTGTTCATCGCATTCGGCGCGACTTAAATCTATTGATGGCTTGGCTATAACGCCTTACGATTCCCTTTTCCCGCCAACTCAGTGTAAGTGTTAGTGCCTCTTTGTAATCCCGATTAGAGTAGTAACCTTTCTGGTAATAATTAAAAATGCCAGTGCGTAATTATTACGTCTCATAATTATCAGCTTGGGAATTAGTCAATAATTTCACTGAGTTTAAATGTGACCTCTGTCACAATATTTGTTTTATTTTGTAATTAAATGTGTCGTTGGCTGGATTCTTAATACAGAGGACTTAATATGCCGCCAATATCGCAATATTAAGCTAAGTACTCGTTTCTGATTGAGACTGTTCGGAGGTTTTGTCGTCATTGAGTAGATATGGAAGCACATGCTGCATCGTAAAGTAATGCTGTGTACTCGGAAGCTTGTAATGGATTGCGAAGGCAAAAACACACAAATTCTCCCTACGTCCTGTTTGCTTATCTTGATGTCCGTTGAGACGGAATTTATGTGACGTTTTGTACCTACTTTTTCCAGAAAATTAATTGTTGGCCACCGTGCTGTTTCGCACTGGGTGAAATTCCCTTGTTGCGAGTTTGTGATCTCTGAGCACGGTGGGCAAGAATATGAAATATAAATTGTAGTTTACTATCTTTACAAATGGAGTTGCCAAATGAAGTCTATTCGCAGGCTGTTGTCTGTTTCGCTTATTATCTCGGCAGTAATGTCGGCATCATTTGCGTCTGCAGATGCCTTAACAGATCTACTGAATTCCCTCGGTTTACCGCAGTTGTTCTCTGAAGTTGGATCGACTGTGGGCACGATAGGTGCGTCGGTGCTTGACCCTGTCGGTACTGGGGATAACGACTTTCTTGGGGTGGATTTATTAAACTCGGAAGATGATGTTGGCGCTACCTTGGGTGGTTCTGACGAACTCACCGGGACCGGCAATAAAACCGGCTCAGAAACGATGCTACCGTTGGATGTGCTCGGTCTAAGCGAGCTGTTGAGCGCATTGGGTTTAACTTATGATGCCGGTTTTGCTACCCAGCTTCGCAGTTTGGTCGGGCCTGACGGCGTAATAACTGAAGGCTTGGTTGACGTGCTTGGAGGTATACCGGCGGGTTTTGAACTTCCTGGTTTAGAACAAAGCTCTGGTCTGGTGATTGACGGTGCTGAGAACGGTTTGCTCGGGCTGTCTTTGCTTGATTCGGGCTCTGGCGGTAATGGCGGCGCAATTGGCGTGGCGGTATTGTCGGGCGACAATTCAGGTAACGGCGAATACGCTGGGGTTAGCTTGCTGGGTGGCTCAGGCAGCGGGAATGCAGGCCTTCTTGGTCTAGCTGCATTGTCTGGCAGTAACTCTGGAAATAGCGGTGCAATCGCGGCTGGCGTTTTGGGTGGTGATAATACTGGTAATGGTGGCAGCGTTGGTATTGGCGCCTTGAATGGTGACAACGCAGGTAATGGCGAAAGCGCCGGTATCGCGGTGTTAAATGGTGCAGATTCCGGTAATGGCGACACCGCAGGCATCGCGGTTTTAAATGGTGATAATTCCGGTAATGCGGTGCTTGCCGGCGTTGGCGCCTTGAACGGTGATAACTCAGGAAACTCAGATACGATTGCGGTCGGTGCGCTCAATGGCGAAAACTCCGGAAATGGCGGTGTTATTGCTGCTGGGGCGTTAAATGGCGCGGGTTCAGGTCAAGGCGGATTAGTTTCCGTTGGTGCGCTAAATGAACCTGCAGCTGAAGCGAATGGAAATGGCGATGATAACAACGGAAGTTGTACTGCGGCGGGTTCTGTTGGCTGCGCGGCGCCACTGCAATTGGCGATGCTAGACGCGTGTGCAGATGTTGATGGCGATGGCGTGTGCGATGAACGTGATGAATGCCTTGATACTCCCGCAAATATGCCAGTATTTTTAACCGGCTGCCATCTAACGGCGGATGCTCCGCTGGTTTTACGCGGTGTTAATTTTGAATTTGATAAAGCGGACTTAACGTCTGCATCTTTACCAATTTTGGAACACGCGGTACGTGTTTTGGCGGCTCAGCCTGCGGCACTCGTTGCAGTAGACGGACATACCGACGCGAAAGGCAGTGATGAATATAATATGCGTTTGTCGTACCTGCGCGCACGTACTGTATATACCTACCTGATTGATGCTGGAATTGATAACAAGCGCTTAACTTACCGTGGCTTCGGTGAAAGCGTGCCTGTCGCGCCAAATGCCAACGAAGATGGTAGCGATGATCCGGTTGGCCGGGCAGAAAATCGTCGTGTTGAACTTAATATACTCGATGTGGAAACCTTTCAATCAATCAAGCAAGAAAATCTAAGTAAATAGACGATAGGGACGAATTAATTGAAGCTGATGGTAGGGGGCGTTCGTCGCTCCCTGTTTGCATGGCAGGCTTCCTTTGTTAATAAATACTTAATTCAAAGCATATTTAAGGAATAGATTATGGCTATTGATTTTCCGCCTGCGTTACCGCCGCATTTGACGACCGTCACCGAGATTACAACTGCGGCCGCTGGTGCAAGTGCGCCCTATGTTGGCTTGGTAAATGGTTATGAACTGCGGGTAACTGGGGATCACTATTTGAGTGAGGCGGAGCTAGAAACAATTTTTAGTACCGCTAAAACGCCGTCACAAACCATCTTTTTGATGAGTTCTTTGGTACTGCGTAAAGGCCACTTATTGGTGTCGATGGAATACGCGCCAGAGGGTAGTGTGGTTTATGTTCATGCTGTTCAAGCCGCATTGACTTCGGTAGAAGGCGAGGGTGTTGCTCAGTATTTTAAAGGCTTAGAGGGTGATGGCGATTTAACCCGCGCTGAATTTGAGCGCGCTCGCGTAATGGCAAATGTAAAAAGCCAGCGCACCGGCGTGGATTATTCTGCACGCTTTGTTGTAGATGAAAATCAGCCAGACGTTGCTAGCCTGGTATTTGATGCAACGCCAGTTGAAGATTTTGATGCCACCGACGTCTATCTGCAATTTGGTAACCAAGGTAGCCGCTATGTTGGCCGTTATTTTGGCGACGTTGGCGTAAGCCATAATTTTGATGACGGGAGTCGCGTTGGGCTTGGCTACCAAACGGCTTTTACTGATTTGGGTGAGTCGCGTGATGGTGAGGATTACCATCGTATTCAAATTTCCGCGGACAAACCGTTTTCTTCCGGGCTTTATGGAATAACGGCGAGCCACACAGAGTATACCCAGCAACTTGGTTCTAGCTCAGGCAGTTCGACGACTGGCGGCACCGGTGCGATCTGTGACTTACTTTCAGCTTTGGGCTTATGCGCTCCCGGGGCATCTACCCCAGGGCAGAGTTATGATTTGGAAGCAGATATCAATGTTGTTTCGCTGAGTGGCGAGCAAGTATTAGCCAGTGACTTAACGTATCGCATAAATTTGTTCGAGCGCCTTGAATACATCGATTCTCAGCTTGATGTTAGTGGTGTCGGTAGCTTACAAGATGAGAAATACGGCACGCTCGAATTGGGTGCTAAGTATTTCTCCGCGGAAACGATGGGCGATACTAAATTTCGCTGGTCAGCGCAGTTGTCGGTAAAAGCGGGGATCACTGGCGACAGCGGCACACTCGGCACTTACCCGGAATATTTAGCAGCGAACCCAACGTCATCATCTGTGGTTCCTGCAGCACGCACCGCTGAATTTGTGACGATTCTGCCGCGTATTGCCGCAAAGCTTCCCTTGTCAAAAGAGACTGAGCTGAACGCCAGTGTTTTTGCCCAGTATGCCGATGAGCAATTACCTCAGCAGCAGCAGTGGGTTTTAGGCGGCATGAAGTCTATTAGCGCCTACTTGCCCGGCGTAATGTCAGGGGACTCGGGTTATTTCGGTGACCTGAGCTTGCAACATAAAGTGGTTGTTGCGGGTATTGATGTAACTGCCGCTGTATTTGCTGAATACGGCGCAGCATGGTTTGAGAATGCGGCAGGTACGGCAGGTGACGAGCGCAGTATTGCCGACGCCGGTGTACGTGTTTCAGCTGATTTGGGCTGGGGCGTTAACTTGGATGCCGTTGTAGCGAGACCGCTGGCAGATGATGGTTTTGTGTCCGATGATGAACTTGAGCGCTTAGAAGCAGACTTCTATTTCGTCGTGAAAAAGGTCTTTTGATCTTAAACTTCGCTGCAGCTACGCATTTTGCTGGTAGCTGTAGCGAGGTTGTTTTACCGAGTACGATTTAATACAGGCAGCGTAAATAAGCTTTAATGCAGGCATCCAGGCCCATTTCAATGGCGTCTACGGTAAATGCATGGCCAATAGACACTTCGCTTAATTGGTTTACGCTGTTTTTAAATAATAATAAATTGTGTAAGTTTAGGTCGTGACCTGCATTCAATCCGAGGCCGATATCGCCGGCCAGAATGCTCGCATCAATGAATTTCTGTAAGACCGCATCTTGTTGTTTTGTGCCGAAGGCTTCAGCGTAGGGGCCGGTGTAGAGCTCTATTCGGTCTGCGCCCACGGATTTCGCTAAGCGGATTTGCTCTAACTCTGGATCCATAAATAAGCTAACACGCACACCGAGGTCTTTCAGCTCCTCTATTATTGGGCTTAGCCGTTCACCGTCACGATGCAAATCAAAGCCATGATCGGACGTTAATTGCGCGTCGCCATCGGGTACGAGTGTGCATTGTGCGGGGCGAATTTGACGGACTATTTCCATAAAACCCGGGTAGTCGCTAATGCCTTGGCGGGAGGATTTCATCGCCGGGGCAAATGGGTTGCCTTCAATATTAAATTCAACGTTTAGTGTTTCAGCTAGCTCAAAACAGTCGCTGACCCGAATATGACGTTGATCGGGGCGAGGGTGCACTGTAATGCCGTGGGCGCCTGCGGCAACGCAGCGGGCGGCGTGCAGTGTGACACTGGGGTAGTCGGTGTCTCTGGAGTTTCTGATTAGGGCTATTTTATTCAGATTAATGCTTAGGGCTGTCAAATTAGACCTCTTGCGCTAAGCGCATGGTTTATTGCTGATCGACGTGGGCATTAATAAGTAGAATAGGTTCAACTGGAACATCGTCGAAGTGACCAACGCTGTGAGTGCGGCTTACAGAGATGTCACGGAGTACATCTTGGCCTTCTATTACTTTACCAAATACTGCGTAACCGGCTTTGCCCATTCTGGCGTCGAGACTCAGGTTCATGCCCATATTAAAGTAGAACTGGGAGCGAGCACTGTCTGGCTCATTCGTTCGCCCCATGGCAATGGTCCAGCGTTCATTGCTTAATTTGCTGGTTCTGGCTTCATTGATTATCGGCTCGCCGTTTTCTTTTTCGACCATGTCAGCTGTCAAACCGCCTCCTTGTACGGCAAAGCGACGAATAACACGGTGAAATATGGTGCCATTGTAAAAGCCGCTATGCACGTAGCCTAAAAAATTCGCAACGGTTATTGGTGATTTGTCGGGGTATAGCTCAACTGAGATATTGCCTTTGCTGGTCTCTAGAATTACAACCGGATTACTGACGGCTTCCTGTGCATAGCTGCTTGCAGGGAATAGCCATGCGAGGGCAATAATGAGTGAAAGATAACGTAGCATTCTTAGCCCCAATCTGAACGTCGTTTAGGCATCATTTTCGGAATAATCAATGTGATCATAACGCCGATTAAAACAGCAAAGGCGCCGTTAAGGAAAAACTCGTTTTCTTTGTCTTCACGCAAGCGGGTGTTGTCGGTTTTTAAGACGTCTACTTCGCTGCTAAGCATTTGATTAGATTGAAGCAAGCGGCGATTGTCCTCGTCGAGCTTTATCGCGCTCGCGGAAACGCGTTTAATTTCCGCCAGTTCTTCGCTAAGCGCGGTATTTTCCTGTTCTAGGTCGCTGACGGTGTTGCTGGTTTCTGTGCTGCTTTGGGTGGTGCTTTTAAGTTGTTCGCGAAGTTCTTTATTCGATTTGGATAATTCAGCGACTTCCTGCTTTGCAGCGTTTAGCAGCGAACGCGCTACTGGGCTTTCGACTAAATAATGGCTCGGCAGCCAACCTTCGACGCCGCGATCCGTTTTTACTCTTGAATAGCCGCTATCTTCATTTGTTTCGAGTAGTTCCAGCTTTTCACCACTGGGAAGGCCACGATGGATAATGCGGTGTTTAGTGGTATCGCCGACGCGCAGAGGCACATATATTTTGTCGCTGATATAGCGAGTTTCTGCGAAGGCCATGCTACCTAGGCTAAGTAGGAGGATCGATGTGCCGACAAGAATCGAATTTTTCACTGGATTTTCCACGTTAATAAGCTGCGATAAACGGTTAAAAATTAAGAATAAAGCACTTGACGGCTTACTTCAATTTTATTGCTTTTAGGGCAAAACCTTTTTATAGGGTTTTACGCAAACTTTGGCGTAAACCCCTGCGTCAATATAGGGGTCGGCGTCGGCCCACCGTTGTGCCTCTGCGAGGCTGGGAAATTCCGCAATAATTAGGCTGCCAGTGAAACCTGCTTCGCCGGGATCATTGCTGTCAATTGCCGGGTGCGGCCCTGCCATAACTAGCCGACCTTGGCTTTTTAGTTCTTCTAAGCGGGCAATATGTGCTGGTCGTGCTTCAAGGCGCTTGGCTAAGCTGTTTTCGACATCTTCGCTGATTACGGCGTATAGCATTTAGGATTCCTGATTGATTTTAAATATATCTTCGAAGCTGAGTGCGGTGAGTTTTTCAATGCGCTTCACAAGGTAGAACATGGCGCCCAGCATGACGATTGTGCAGGGCAGGGCAATAACGGGAAAGCTAAGACCGGTCATTTTGCCCAATTCCGCGCTGTATTCGGCGCTCCCCGGCGGACTGACAAGCAGAATTTTTGCCAAGGCATAGTTAAGTGTGGCAGACAGAAAGAATGAAAAAGCGATCATATAGGTGGCTGTCTGCAACGCTTTTTGGAACATGGCGCCGCTATTGTGCTTGTTTAGCGCGCTGGTGACTTTTTCGGTATCAATAATTTCATCGTTAAAGATAAAGGTTTTTATCAATGGGTAGGGGGTATACAGTGAAATTAATGTGGCAATGCCAATTAGAGCCGGAATGCTGGCTTCTTTAATAGCTATATATTCAGCGTCGAGTTCTAATAGGCTTATACCGCCTGTTAGCAAGACGCTAATAAAACCCAAGATCGCGAACATATTGGCGCGACGGGTTTTTACGAAGTCGTAGACACCGAAGCCGAGTGGGAAGGCTAAGGCAATCACGATACTATAGCTAGGGCCGAGGTAGGCTTCGCTGCTGAGTTTGGTCAGTATCAATGTGGGAATGATGATATTGAACAGCAGATTAACGATGACACTGTGTCGTGGTTTATTTGGCGCCTGCTCCGGCATATTGGATCCTATTTGGCCTTGCTGTCGATGGGAATGGCTGATGTTAGTCAGTGTACTGTTGCACCACTACGACGCGGCAGTGATAATCCGCCCCACTATACCTATTTTCAAAATTCATCACTAGCCTCCGAGGGGAATAGCCTTGATTGTTGATTTACACACTCACACGACAGCGTCTGATGGTGGTCTCTCTCCATTTGAGTTGGTTCAGCGTGCTCGTGAGCGGGGTGTGCAACTGATGGCGATTACCGATCACGATACGGTTGCAGGTTTTGCAGAGCTCCAAGCCGCTGCGGGGGATGATTTACGTTTGCTAGCGGGAATTGAGCTTTCGTGTACGTGGTCTGGCGTCAATATTCATGTTTTGGGCTTGGGAATTGATATTGCTGCTCCAGCCTTTGTTTCTGAGCTGGAAGGGCAGCGCAGTGCGCGCGATTCCCGAGCGAAGCTTATCGGCCAGCGTTTAGATAAACTGGGTTTTGCAGGCAGCTATGAGGCCGCTGCAAAATTAGCAGAGGGGCGGGCAATTGGTCGTCCGGATTTTGCGCGTGTTTTGGTGGCAGAGGGTCATGTAGACTCGATGGCGACGGCATTTGATAAATACCTTGGCGCTGGAAAAGTCGGTGACATCAAGGCGGTATGGCCGTCTTTAAGTGAAGTGGTTAGTTGGATTCGCGGCGCCGGTGGTGTCGCGGTCATCGCGCACCCGCTTCAGTATAAAATGACCAATGCTAAACTACGCCGTATGTTGACGGAGTTTAAGGAAGCGGGCGGCGAAGCCTTGGAAGTGTGCAATGGTCGGCCGTCACCGCAAGATCTAGGTTATTTGCGCCAGCTTTGTCAGCAGTTCGAGCTAGAGGCTTCTGCGGGCAGTGATTTTCATCACCCAAGTAGCTGGTCTGAGTTGGGTTGCGACGCCAAGGTTGTTGCCCCTTGCACACCGGTGTGGGCGCGTTGGCAAGCCAGCGAGCCGCTTTAAAATTATTAACGGAGGCTTCACGTGAGCCAGCTCTTTCAGATACACCCAGAAAACCCCCAAGCCCGCCTCATAAAGCAGGCGGCAGATATTATTCGTGGCGGTGGTGTGATTGCCTACCCGACGGACTCGGCTTACGCCTTGGGTTGTCATTTAGGGGATAAAAACGCCCTCGAGCGGGTGCGCGCAATTCGCCGCCTTGATGACAAGCATAATTTTACCCTCATGTGCAGTGATCTCTCGGAGTTGGGGGCCTACGCGAAGGTAGATAACACCGCATTCCGTTTGCTGAAGGCACTGATTCCTGGGCCGTATACCTTTATTTTGCGCGCCACACCCGAAGTACCTAAGCGCTTGCTCCAACCTAAGCGCAAAAGTGTGGGGCTGCGAGTGCCGGCCAATCAGATTTGCTTGGATTTACTGGCTGAGCTGGGTGAGCCCCTAATGAGCGTTAGTCTCATCCTGCCGGGCGAAGAACTGCCAATGACGGACCCCTATGATATTCGAGATACCTTGAGGGGCTTGGTGGATTTAGTCATCGATGGCGGTTATTGCGGCATGGAGGCGACTTCCGTCATCGATTTGGTTGACGAAGTTCCGGTAATAATACGCAGAGGCCTCGGCGACGTCAGTCAATTCGAGGATTCGCTGTGACCGGCGGCCAGATGCACGTATAATCTCGCCCTTGGTGAATGATATCGTGAGATCTCAGTAATAGTGCAAGACGAGCAGACAGAACAGCAGCCCAATGTGGCGGCGCAAACCGCGGCAGACGATGTCTCAATAGCGGCAGAACTCCGCACTGGGCGATTAGAGCCCGTTGTCGAGTTGCCCGCTGCACCACTCGAAATCGTCAGTTTGAAAGCCATTCGCCAGCAACCACAGCAGGGCGAAATGCCTTTTGCCGTGGTTCAGGGCAAGGCGCTCACCGAAATTCCCAAAGACCTTTATATTCCCCCAGAAGCCCTTGAAGTATTTCTGGAAGCTTTTGAAGGCCCGCTGGACCTGCTTCTATACCTCATCAAACGTCAAAATCTGGATATCCTCGAGATTAACGTCGCGCAAATTACCGAACAGTACATGCAGTACGTGAATATGATGAGCGCGATGCAGTTTGAATTAGCGTCGGAATATTTGCTGATGGCGGCTATGCTCGCGGAAATTAAATCGCGAATGCTGTTGCCGCGTTCGGCGGAAGCCCTAGACGATGAGGAAGACCCTCGCGCTCAGTTAATACGGCGCCTGCAAGAATATGAGCGGTTTAAACAGGCCGCAGAGAGTATTGACCAACTGCCAAGGATTGGTCGCGACACCTATATAGCCCAAATTGATCCGCCAGCGGCCGAAAAGCGCCGTGCCGAGCCCGACGTTGATCTCAAAGAGTTGATGTTGGTGCTTGGTGACGTACTGCGGCGCGCTGATTTATTTGAAAGCCATCAAGTTCAGCGTGAGAAGCTATCAACCCGTGAGCGTATGTCTGAAGTGCTGGCTGTTTTGCGCTCAGATAGCTTTGTGCCCTTTGTAAGTTTGTTTAGAGCCGAAGAAGGCCGCTTGGGTGTGGTCGTGACATTTTTGGCTATTATGGAATTGATTAAAGAGTCGCTGGTTGAGATCGTTCAATCCGAGGCTTTTGGCCCCATTCACGTGAAAGCGAAAGTAATCTAATGCTCGAACAATCACAATTAAAACGTATTTTAGAAGCCGCGCTAGTGGCGGTCGGTCGGCCGCTTTCGCTGCAGCAGTTAAGCGAGCTATTTGACCCGGAAGATCGTCCCATCACAGGCGATCTGCAAGACGCATTAAAAGCCATAGGCGAAGATTGTGAAGGACGGGGCTTTGAACTTAAAGTCGTGGCCAGCGGTTACCGCATACAAGTTTGCGAAGATCTTGCTCCGTGGGTCGGGCGGCTCTGGGAAGAAAAGCCCCAACGTTATTCCCGCGCCATGCTCGAGACCTTAGCCTTAATCGCTTATCGCCAGCCGATTACTCGGGGCGATATCGAAGATATTCGCGGTGTTGCGGTAAGCTCTCAGATCATTAAAACCATGCTGGAGCGGGAGTGGGTGCGTGTGGTCGGCCACAAAGACGTGCCTGGCCGTCCGGCCATGTATGCGACTACGCGTAAATTTTTAGACTATTTCAATTTGCGCAATTTAGATGAACTCCCCAGCCTTGCTGATATTGCCGATTTAGATACCCTTAATGGCGAGTTAGATCTCGATACCGGTGAATTTAGCCCGAATGCAGATACGGCCGAGGGTACAGAAACAGACGCGGAGATCAGCGCAAGTGAAGACCGTGGCGACGAAGTGCTAAGTGATTTAGCCCTGGAAGCTGACACTGAAATTGATAGCGACGCAGAATTTGAATTCGATACCGCTGAAGACCAAGACCAAGACCAAGACCAAGACCAAGACAGCCGCGACCTTAATTCCTCCTCCGAGACCCTTCTTTAATGATACCAACTGATGAAAAACTACAAAAAGTACTGGCCCGTGCCGGTTTAGGTTCGCGCCGAGAAATGGAGAAAGTCATCAGCGAAGGCCGGGTGACAGTTGATGGTCGTGTTGCAGGTTTGGGCGATCGCGTTACTGCTGGCGTTAAAATTCAACTCGACGGCAAGCCGCTGCGTATAGAAGGCGCCGCGGCAAAACCGCGTATTTTATTGTACAACAAGCCCGAGGGCGAAATTTGCAGCCGGAAAGACCCGGAGGGCCGGCGTTCAGTATTTGATCGTTTACCGCGGCTGCAGGGCGAGCGCTGGATCTCAGTTGGCCGACTCGATTTTAATACGACAGGCTTGTTGTTGTTCACCACCGATGGTGATCTCGCCAATAAATTGATGCATCCATCGACCACCATTGAACGCGAATATTTGTGCCGGGTAATGGGTACGGCTACGCCGGCAGTTATGCAGCAACTGCGTGATGGCGTGCAGCTAGAAGATGGTTTGGCGCGTTTTGCTGACATCGTCGATGGCGGCGGAGAGGGTTTCAATCATTGGTATTACGTGGTGATTATGGAAGGCCGTAACCGCGAGGTAAGACGCTTGTGGGAGTCGCAGGACCTGCAGGTTAATCGCTTGAAACGGGTTCGTTACGGCACGGTATTCATTCCTTCTAAAGTCAAAGTCGGGCAGTGGACTGAATTGAACGATGACGATATTGCCAGTGTTTATCAAATGGCTGATTTGCCTGCGCCCCTGAGCGCACCGGCTGGTGGTCGAGGCCGAAAGTCGCGTTAAGTTTTGTGAGGTGAGGCAAAAATCAAAAAGGCCCTTACGGGCCTTTTATAGTAGAAAATTTGGATTTTTTGAGGGTCAATGAATCGCTTGTTTCTCAAGCGCGGTCGCGGTGTCGATGCCATCCCAGTGGTCGGTTCGGCCTTCTCGCCAGCCTGTGAGCCATTCTTGTTTGAGTTGATCTTGATTATGCGGGCAATTGTCTTTCTGTTTTCCAGCTATACCAGCTTGATATCCGCGTTGGTAAGCTCTTTCAGTCATGTCGCGTTTCTGTCTTCTCATTGGGCATACGCCTCCAGCAGTGTAGTCAACATATCGCTCCGGGCTTTGATAAGTGCGTCTAACCCGGTTTTCTGGCACCATCGCGTGACTTACCGCGATAGGAACTCCATGTAATCAAACTTTCATAGTGTTCGTCGAAGACCTATTGCTTATATGTATCCAACTCTTTAGATGCATGCCGTATAAGGCGGTATGCTATTGTTTATAAACAATTTTAAATTTAACACTAGTTCTCCCCAGAGGTTTTATGAGTCAAAAGCGTTCTTTTATCGCGACCTGTCCTAAGGGATTAGAGCAATTACTTGCATCTGAAATCGCCAGTTTAGGAGGCGAACCCCTTCGGGAGACCGTGGGTGCGATGATGTTTAATGCCGATTTAGCAACGGTGTATCGCCTTTGTTTGTGGTCCCGTCTGGCTAACCGAGTGTTATTGATTTTGTCGGAGTTTCGCGGCGAAAGCGCAGAGGACTTATATCAGGGCTTGTCGGCGATTGATTGGCAGGCGCATATGCTGGCCACGAATAGCATTAGCGTGGATTTTAACGGCCAGACAGACGAAATTCGCAACAGTCATTTTGGGGCGTTAAAGAGTAAAGACGCCGTAGTTGATTATTTCTTGGCCCGGGGCGAAGCGCGGCCGAGTGTTGATAAAAGTGCACCAGATATCCGTATTAATATTCGCCTCAATCGAGGCCAGATTACCGCTTGTCTCGACTTGTCTGGGGAGAGCCTACATCGCCGTGGTTACCGCAGTAGTGGGGCAATGGCGCCATTAAAAGAAAATTTGGCGGCGGCATTATTGCTGCGCGCCGATTGGCCGGGGATTGCCAGTCGCGCAGGTGCTTTGATCGACCCCATGTGTGGCTCCGGAACATTGCTTATCGAAGGCGCGATGATGGCAATGAACATTGCGCCGGGTTTGCTGCGCCAGCGCTGGGGTTTTCGGGGCTGGTTGGAACATGATCAATCGCTGTGGGAAAGTATTGTCGACCAAGCTGAAGCTCAGCGTAGTTTGGCTTTGACGCGCGAGTGGCCAGAAATTCGAGGTTACGATGCAAATGGTAAAATCGTCGCACAGGCGCAGGAAAATATTGAAAACGCAGGCTTAGAACGTTTTATTAAAGTGTCGAGAAGGGAGCTGGCTCAGCTGGCTAAACCAACTCACCGAGAGTTGGATCACGGCTTACTCATCACCAACCCGCCTTATGGTGAGCGATTAGGAGAGCAGGCGGAGCTGTTGCATTTGTATCGTCATTTGGGGCAGTCGATGCTGGCGCATTTCAGCGGCTGGCAGGGTGCGGTGTTTACGGGTAATGCCGATTTAGGTAAGCGCATGGGGATTCGTAGCTATAAGCAATATCAATTGCTCAATGGCACCATAGCCGCGAAATTATTGCTGTTTAATATTGGCCCCGACGCGCAGGTACGTGAACGCCGTCCTGATGTTCAGCAAGAGAGTGCAGCTGAATCATTACAGCTCACTTCTGGTGGGCAGATGTTTGCCAATCGCCTGCGTAAAAATTTAAAGCGCTTATCTAAATGGCGCAGCAAGAATGGTATTGAGTGTTTCCGGGTATATGATGCCGATATGCCGGAATACGCTGTAGCAGTCGATTGCTACGGGAGCGCAGTGCATATTGCGGAGTATATGGCGCCGATTTCTGTGCCGGAAGAGGATGCTGAGCGACGTTTACGCGAGGTTATCGAGGCGGTGAGTCAAGTATTCAATCTCTCGGCTAATAATATTGCAGTCAAGGAGCGGCGTAGACAGCGCGGCAAAGATCAGTATCAGCGCCAAGCGCCGCGTAATACCGTAATGGAGCTTCAAGAAGGGCAGGCCAAAGTCTTAGTCAATTTGTATGACTATTTGGACACCGGCTTATTTTTGGATCACCGTCCTGTGCGGCTGGATATTGCAGCGCGCGCTAAAAACAAACGTTTTTTAAATTTGTTCAGTTATACCGCAGTCGCATCAGTGCAGGCGGGAATTGGTGGCGCTAAGGTGACCACCTCTGTTGATATGTCGCATACCTATTTGCAGTGGGCGCGGCGCAATCTGTCGCTCAATGGTTTAAGTGAGTCTCGGCATCGTACTGAGCATGGTGATTGTCGGCGGTGGTTGAAGGAGTGCAAAGATCAGTACGATCTCATTTTGCTTGATCCACCAACATTTTCCAATTCTAAGCGTATGGACGATGTGCTGGATATTCAGCGCGATCACGGCGAACTAATCAACGATGCGATGGCATGTTTGGCGCCCGACGGATTGCTGATTTTCTCGACGAATAAACGTGATTTTATATTGGATCAAGAATTGACGAGCAAATATAAAATGGAAGACCGTACCCGCTGGTCGCTCGATGAGGATTTTTCGCGCGGTGGTAAACCAATTCATTATTGCTGGTATATCACGCGTTAAAGCTGCGTACCTTATTTTTGTTTTGCGTATAAAAAAGCCCGCCGTGATCGTACGCGGCGGGCTTTTTGCTTTAAGCTTTTCTTAAAGAACGGTGACGTTAGCTGCTTGTGGTCCTTTCTGGCCAGTTTGCACGTCAAACTCAACTGCTTGACCTTCAGCTAGCGTTTTAAAGCCGGTGCCGCCAATAGCGCTGAAGTGTACAAAAACATCTGGGCCCGAATCTTGTTCAATAAAACCAAAGCCTTTTGTTTCGTTGAACCATTTTACTTTTCCGGTGCTTCTAGACATAACATGTGCCTCGTTGTGTTAATAAATGCCTTTTATGGTGCTTGAGCTGAGATAGGCAGGGACTTATGAAACAGAACGAGGTACTTAAAACGACTTCGTGGTGCTTATACATAAAACCAAGCTGCATCCGTAGCCAGCATGATTATTATATACATATAAAAAAGCCGCTTTGGAAGAGCTTAGCGTTGCGTAGCGCGATTTTTTATTTCGTTCGCCGTGGTGGTAAACCCGTGTGCTGAGTTAAAACTCTACGACCTTTGCCGTGCTTTGGCGTCCAATTGACGGGCTGCCGGGGCGGAACCAAATGTTTTTTACCATAGCCAATCAAGTCCTTACGTCCCATTGCTAGCAATGCTTCACGTATCGATGGCCAGCCTTCAGGGTCGTGGTAGCGCAATAATGCTTTGTGTAATCGACGCTGTTTCAGGCCCTTGGCACTCACCACATCTTCGCTGGTCCGCGATACTTTCTTAAGCGGATTTTTTCCGGAGTAATACATCGCCGTGGCATTCGCCATTGGCGAGGGGTAAAAAGCTTGCACCTGGTCGGCGCGGAAGCTATTGCCTTTTAGCCACATGGCTAAATTCATCATGTCTTTATCAGTAGTGCCGGGGTGGGCGGCGATAAAGTAGGGAATTAAATACTGCTCTTTACCCGCCTGTTTGGAATATTTATCAAACATGGCTTTGAATTTGTCATAGCTGCTCATGTCCGGCTTCATCATTTTCGATAGCGGACCCTCTTCAGAATGTTCTGGAGCAATTTTTAAGTAACCGCCAACGTGGTGGGTCACTAATTCTTTGACATATTCAGGGGTTTCGATGGCCAAGTCATAGCGCAGCCCCGAGGCGATTAATACTTTTTTAACGCCTGTTAACTCGCGCACATCGCGGTATAAATCAATGAGAGGTGTCTGATCGGTATTGAGGCTTTTGCATATGCTGGGGTAAACACAGGATAGGCGACGACAGCGGCTTTCGATTTCAGTACTTTTGCAATTTAAGCGCCACATATTGGCGGTGGGGCCACCTAAATCCGAAATCACGCCGGTGAATTCCGGGGTTTTATCTCGGATTTTTTCGACTTCTTTTACAATTGATTCGTGGGAGCGGCTTTGAATGATCCGCCCCTCATGCTCGGTAATTGAGCAGAAGCTACAGCCGCCAAAGCAGCCGCGCATGATATTGACCGAGAAACGAATCATCTCGTAAGCGGGAATCTTGGCATTGCCGTAAATGGGGTGCGGCTTGCGTTGATAGGGTAGCTCAAATACCCAGTCGAGTTCTTCCGTTGTCAAAGGGATCGGCGGCGGATTTAGCCAGACCTCTTGATCACCGTGCCGTTGCACTAAGGCTCTAGCATTGCCAGGATTGGTTTCTAAATGTAGAACGCGCGCAGCGTGGGCATAATTCACTGGATCGTTTTTGACGACATCATAATCGGGTAAGCGGATTACGGTTTTGGCAGCATCCGTTCCTGATTTGCGGGCTTGTAGTGGATCGACAATTCTAACGGTCTGCACGACGTCGGTGGCACTTTCCGTGTCGGGATTTTCCTCGTTCTTTTTGCAGCTCTCGGTGGCGCTAGTGTCAACGTAGGGGCTGGTGATCTTGTCGACCTTGCCGACTTGGTCAACACTGGAGGAATCGATGACAGTCCAGCCGTCAGGGACATCACGGGTAACAAACGCGGTGCCCCGTAGATCGCGAATACTGTGGATGGTGTCGCCGCGGCCAAGGCGGTGTGCCACGTCGATAATCGCCCGCTCGGCATTGCCGTAGAGCAATAAGTCCGCTCTAGAATCGAGCAATACTGAACGTCTAACTTTGTCGCTCCAATAATCGTAGTGGGCGATACGGCGCAAACTGGCTTCAATCGAGCCAATTACAATGGGTGTGTCTTTATAGGCTTCGCGACAGCGCTGAGAGTAAACGATAACGGCGCGGTCTGGGCGTTTGCCTCCTTCATTGCCGGGCGTGTAGGCGTCGTCATGACGTAGGCGACGGTCGGCGGTGTAACGATTGATCATGGAGTCCATATTGCCAGAGGCAACCCCAAAAAATAGATTGGGTTGCCCAAGGGCTTTAAATGGTTCGGCGGATTGCCAGTCGGGCTGGGCAATGATGCCGACACGGAAGCCCTGCGCTTCCAGCACGCGGCCAATAACGGCCATGCCAAAACTGGGGTGGTCGACATAGGCGTCGCCCGTCACAATGATGATGTCGCAGCTATCCCAGCCGAGCGCGTCCATCTCTTCCCTCGATGTCGGGAGATATGGCGCGGTGCCGAAACACTCAGCCCAATAGGGGCGGTGGCTAAATATGGTTTTTGGGGTTTGCATAGCTGAAGACATGGCGATAACGCAGTAATCCGAAAAAAGGGGCATTATACTTGATAATGTGCCCACTTGCTGGCTGTAAAGCGCCTGCTGGTAAATATAAATAGACGGACTAAGTGCTTGAATTTTTTAAGGAATAGAGAGTAAATGAGTGCCTGCGGCGCAATCGATTATTAAAAGGGACTACAAATGGAATGGTTGAACACGAATATAGCGTACTGGCACTGGATGGTTTTTGGTATTTTGCTGGTTGTGAGTGAGATATTTATTCCCGTTTTTGTAATGATTTGGTTTGGCGCCAGTGCGATTGCCGTTGGCTTGATACTGTCCGTGGTAGAAATGCCGCTCAGTGTTCAATTATTATTTTGGCTCGGTTTGTCGATTGCTGATTTGGTGGTGTGGTTTAAGTTTATTCACCCCAAAATGAAGAACCGAACTTTATCTGGTATGTCGCGGGAGCAGGCAATTGGTCAAGAAGGTATGGTAATTCGGCTTGGGCCAGAATTGGAACAGGGTACAATGCGCTTTTCCATACCGCTGCTGGGGAGCGACGAATGGCAATTTATTTGCCGAGAGCCGATTGCTGTCGGTGACCGTGTAAGCGTTGAAGAAATATCAGGCAATACCTTAATCGTTCGTGCCGCAAGTAAAGCCGCGTAATGTTTAATATAAACTGATTCAAAAAGCAGGGAGTTTGCGATGGATGGTTTGGCAGTAGTAATAGCGCTGGCAATTTTAGTGATCGTTACCTTATTTAAAGGGGTACGAACCGTTCCCCAGGGTTATAAGCATATTGTTCAGCGTTTGGGGAAATACCACGTTACCCTAAATCCGGGTTTGAATTTTATTATTCCCTATATTGATGATGTGTCATACAAACTGACCACGAAAGATATTGTGCTGGATATCCCGTCGCAGGAAGTGATAACCGAAGACAATGCAGTGATCATTGCGAATGCGGTTGCCTATATCAATATCGTGGCGCCAGAAAAGGCCGTGTATGGTGTAGAGAACTACACCTTTGCAATTCAAAACTTGGTGCAGACGGCTCTCCGCTCGATTATTGGTGAAATGGCTTTGGATTCGGCGTTGTCATCGCGGGATCAAATTAAAGCTAAGCTCAAAGCGGCAATTTCTGAAGATATTGCGGATTGGGGCATTACGCTGAAAACGGTTGAGATTCAGGATATCAATCCATCGCAGACTATGCAGGCGGCGATGGAAGAACAGGCGGCGGCCGAACGCCAGCGCCGCGCTGCTGTCACAAAAGCAGAAGGCGAAAAACAGGCCGCGATCCTAGAAGCCGATGGCCGCCTGGAGGCATCGCGTCGTGATGCCCAAGCTCAAGTGGTTTTAGCTAAGGCCAGCGGCGCAGCAATTTCCCTGATTTCTGAAGCGGTAGGAAGTGAAGAATTGCCGGTATTGTATTTACTGGGCGAGAAATACACTGATGCCTTATTGCAGCTATCTTCGTCAGATAATGCCAAAACAGTGGTATTACCTGCTGATTTACCGCAAGCACTACGTGGCATTTTAAATAAAGTTTAAGTCGGAGTTGAGCGTTTTACATGGATCATACTTATCGTTTAGTGATCAGCTGCCCAGACCGCGTGGGCATTGTTGCGCGGGTTAGTCAATTTGTTGCAGAGCAGGGCGGTTGGCTCACCGAAGCCAATTACCATGCCGATGCGGAGAGTAACTGGTTTTTTATGCGCAATGAAATTCGCGCTGAATCCTTAAAAGTCAGCGCCGAGCGCTGTCGGGACGCTTTTGCACCAATCGCTGCCGAATATGGCATGCATTGGGCATTGGTCGATTCCGCAGTAAAGCGTCGGGTAGTGATACTGGCCAGTCATGCCTCGCATTGTCTTGCAGATATACTACACCGCTGGCATAGCGGCGAATTAGACTGTGATATTCCCTGTGTTATCTCCAATCATGAAAATTTGCGTAGCATGGTGGAATGGCATGGTATTCCCTTTGAGTACGTGGCAATTGATCCAGATAATAAAGCGCCTGCACATGCAAAAATTATGGCGATGGCACAGTCTTATCAAGCCGATTGCGTGGTGCTAGCGCGCTATATGCAAATTATTCAACCTGAGTTTTGCCAAGCCTACGCCGGCCGAATGATTAATATACACCACAGTTTTTTGCCTTCGTTTATTGGTGCAAACCCTTATCAGAAGGCATTTGATCGTGGTGTTAAGCTGATTGGCGCTACTTGCCATTACGTCACTGAGCGGCTAGATGAAGGTCCGATCATTGAGCAAGACGTTATTCGGGTATCTCATCGGCATAGCAAAGATGATCTTGTACGTTTGGGCAAGGATGTAGAAAAGTCTGTGCTAGCAAGAGCCCTACGTAATCATCTTGAAGACCGCGTACTGGTTCACGGAAACAAGACTGTAGTGTTTGATTAAACAGGCAAAATTTAAACTGTCATAAAATTGTCACTAAAAATGGTTTTAATGCAGCTAACAAATTTTGCAAAAAAAGGTTAATGGAATGACGTCAGCCACCATATTGATTGTCGATGATGAGAGTGCAATCCGCGAAATGATACGGGTTGGGCTTGAACTGGCGGGTTATAACTGTCTAGAAGCGAGCAATGCCCAGGACGCACATGGGATTATTGTCGATCAACGTCCTGATCTAGTCTTGCTGGATTGGATGATGCCAGTGACCAGCGGCTTAGAGTTATTGCGCAGGTTGCGCCGTGATGAGCTGACTAAAGATTTGCTGGTAATTATGTTAACCGCGAAAGACGATGAAGATAATCGTGTGCAAGGCCTTGATGTCGGCGCAGATGACTACATTACTAAGCCATTTTCATCGCGGGAGTTAATGGCCCGCATAAAAGCCATCATGCGGCGCTCTAGTAGTCGTGACGAGGAAGTGAGCATCGAAGTGGCGGGCCTGAAACTCGATCCTAGCAGTCATCGCGTGTTTGTTGACGCAACCCCCTTAGATATGGGCCCCACCGAGTTTAAATTACTAAAATTCTTTATGACCCACCAAGAGCGAGCTTATAGCCGTGGTCAGCTTCTAGACCAGGTTTGGGGAACCAATGTGTATGTTGAAGAACGCACAGTAGACGTACATATCAGACGACTTCGTAAGGCTTTGCAGACCGAACTCCGCGACTGTGGGCTATTAATTCAAACCGTTCGCGGAACCGGTTACCGGTTTTCAACTACAGGTGTCTGCGCGTAGCGCAAAATAATGCGGTATTACAGTTGGAAGGCAGAGTTATTGCGGGTTGGCGTGCCACTCTCATTGGTCGCCGGAACGTGTGCACTATTTGATCTTGGGGTTTTACCCCTATTGGTAGCGGCCGTGCTTGCCTGTGCGTGGTTATTGCGACACTTACAGCGCTTATCTGACTGGTTGTACGGCGGTGCCAAGGATGATCCACCAGAGGCTGTAGGGATGTGGGGACAGGTTTTTGACGTAATTTACGAGCTGCAGCGGGATTCTTCGCAAAATAGCGACCGCTTGCAAGCTATGATCGATTATTTACATTCGTCATTTGCATCCATGTCAGATGCTGTGGTGATGCTTGATCCCCATGGCAATATTGAATGGTGTAATTCGTCGGCTCACGACTTGCTGGGACTGCGTGAAGTAGACGACAAAGGCCGGCAGTTGGTGAATTTGCTCCGAAGTCCCGCCTTCTTGCGCTACTTTGAGGCAGAGCGTTATCAAGCCCCCTTGGAGATGGTGTCACCCGTCAATAGCTTGATTAATTTGAGTATCAGCGTCAGCTTTTTCGGTAGGCGTAATCGACTTTTGTTTGCCCGTGATGTTACTCGCACCCACCGGTTAGAACAGATGCGCAAGGATTTCGTTGCGAATGTTTCCCATGAATTGCGCACACCGCTTACCGTTATCAATGGTTATCTGGAAACCTTTGCCGAGTACGGTGGTGAAAATGGTCGTTGGGATCGAGCCGTAGATCAGATGCTGCAGCAATCTCGACGTATGAATCTATTGATTCAAGATCTTATGCTGCTATCGCGCTTAGAGTCTGTGCCCAAGCTGGCCGACGAAAGCCTTATTCGCTTGCGGCCATTAATGGAAATGATTAGAGAAGAGAGTGGTACCGCCGCAAAAGGCCAGCGCCGTATAGAAATCGAATGTGACGATAATATTGCAATCAATGGTAATGCCAATGAATTGCGCAGTGCATTCTCTAATTTAGCAGTCAATGCCGCGCGATATACCGCTGAAAATGACCGAATAATTCTGCGCTGGTATCAAGATGATTATCATGCGTACTTCGAAGTAGAGGACACGGGCATTGGCATTGAACCTCAATATATTCCCCGTTTAACCGAGCGCTTTTATCGCGTGGATCAGAGCCGATCCCTTGATACTGGTGGCACTGGCTTGGGTTTGGCAATTGTGAAGCATGTGCTAATTCGTCACCGAGCTGAATTGCGTATTCGTAGCGCGCCCAATCAAGGCAGCGTCTTTACCTGTGTTTTTCCGAAATCTGCCGCGGTTGCTGTCTAGCCTCAGCGGGCTCTCTTCGCCAGTAATTACAGTACTGTCACAAAGTTGTCATAATTCGCCTATAAAGTGGCCTCACTGAAGTAGCTTATATTGGTTTAGGAGTATCGAAGTGAAGATTAAACACATAGCAGTAAGTGCACTTATGACTATCTCTGCAGCGGTCGCTGTAGCTGAAGCCAAGGTTGATAGCGCCTTACCAGACTACGCTATCGTTTCCGGCGTATCAGGTAATTTGTCTAGTGTTGGTTCAGATACCCTAGCCAATTTAATGACATTGTGGGGTGAAGATTTTAAGCGCAATTACCCCAATATAAATATCCAGATTCAAGCCGCGGGCTCGTCTACAGCACCGCCAGCATTGACCGAAGGCACGTCGAATATTGGGCCTATGAGCCGGAAGATGAAGGATAAGGAGTTAGAATCTTTCGAAACTAAGTTTGGCTACAAACCTACTGCTGTGCCGGTTGCGATTGATGCCTTGGCGGTGTTTGTTCATAAGGATAACCCAATTGAAGGCCTGACCATGGCACAGGTCGATGCCGTGTTCTCTAGTACTCATAAGTGTGGCCATAGTGCCAATGTTGATACCTGGGGCGGCCTCGGTATGACAGGAGCTTGGACTGCGCGCGATATTCAAATGTTTGGCCGTAACTCGGTGTCAGGGACTTACGGCTACTTCAAAGAAGAAGCGCTATGTAAGGGTGACTTCAAAAACGGTGTGAATGAGCAACCAGGCTCTGCGTCAGTTGTGCAGTCTGTTTCAACCTCTATTAATGGTATTGGTTACTCAGGCATCGGTTATAAAACTTCGAGCGTACGCGCGGTGCCATTGGCAAAGGATGAAAAGAGCAAGTTTGTTGAAGCTAACGCCGAGAACGCGACTAAAGGTAGTTACCCGCTGTCACGCTTCCTCTATGTATACGTGAACAAGGCACCGAATAAGCCCTTAGCGCCTTTGGAACGTGAATTCATTAAGCTCGTACTGTCTAAGCAAGGCCAGCAGGTTGTGGTCAAAGATGGCTATATCCCGCTACCGGCAAGTGTTGTAGCAAAGATCGAAGCTAAGTTGGCCCTTTAATAAGCTGTAGGTGCCGTTGATGAATGCCGTAGATTCAAATCGCGGCATTTTTTGCTGCAAGTGTCATATTAATGTAACAAATTTGTCATATTGTGTGCGCAGGTTTTAAGAGAGCGAAAGAAATGAGTCAGTCCGAGGTTCGAGCTACCGCTTCCGCCTATCGTCAGTGGCGAAAAGTCAAAGACGGTATGGCTACCGCGACCATCACCGCCGGTGGTATCAGTGTACTGTTTGCAATATTGCTGATTTTTTTCTACCTGCTCTTTGAAATTATGCCGTTGTTTGAGTCGGCATCGTTGGAAGATGGCCAGCAATACCCCGCGACGAGCGAGGCTCCAAGTATCTACTTGGCAATGGAAGAGCAAGCTGAGGTTGGTTTTAGCTTAGACCGATCCGGCCGGGCTGACTTTTTTCAGGTAAGCGATGGCAAGTTATTGCTGAGCAATGCACTTCCACTCGATGGCGCAGAGATTAGCAGTTTTGCTTTGGACTCTGAGGTAAGCCGAATTTTCGCGCTGGGCTTAAGTAACGGGCGAGTATTGATTGCCAAGCATGATTATCGAACTAGTTACCCAGATGATAAACGTTTAATTAGCCCGGAGCTTCGTTTCCCCTATGGTGAACAAAGCTTAGTGCTTACTGAAAATGGTCCAATAGACCAGTTGGCGATCAGCGACAGTGATGATGAACTGCTTTTGATTGCGGTGAGTCAAGGCAAGCTTATTGGCCGTCGCTGGGTGAAAGAAGAAGACTTCCTCAGCGAAGAAGTTAGTCTAGTCGAAGAGCCCGTTGAGCTACCAGTTTTAGACATTAGTGCTGATCGCGTAGTGGTAGGCCCTGATCAGCGCTGGCTGTATGTCTTAAGTAATGACGGCGGCTATCGTCTGATCGATCTTGGCCGAGTGAATGTGGCAGATCGAGGCTACCTTTTTGACAGCGGTAAGCTGAATGAGGCGCGGTTTTTATTGGGTGGAATTTCTTTGCTGACGGCTAGTGATCAGGGCGAGGTCGGTCAGTGGTTTGTGGTTCGCGATGGCGAACGCGAATCGGGATATCGTTTGCAGGCGGTTAGGCAATTTGACGTGCCGAAAGGCAGTGGCGCCACACTCGTCACCGAGCATCGCCGCAAAGGCTTTGCAAGCGTTAGTAAACAGGGCCACCTGGATCTTTTTTACACCACCTCACATCGGCGTTTGCTCAATGCTGACCTAGATATTGGCCTTGTTAGTGCGATCGCGATTTCGCCACGGGCTGATAAGCTGCTGATCGAAAATGAGAGTGGTACGCGGTACAGCTACGAACTCCACAACGAACATCCCGAGCTTTCGTGGTCGGCATTGTGGAGTAAGGTATGGTACGAAAGTTACCCCGAGGCCGATTACGTTTGGCAGTCATCTGCCTCGAATAATGATTTCGAAGCAAAATACAGCTTTGCGCCACTGGCTTTCGGTACCTTAAAAGCGGCATTTTACGCGATGTTGATCGCCGCGCCGCTAGCAATATGCGGCGCAATCTACACCGCTTATTTTATGGCGCCAGCACTACGCAGAAAAGTTAAGCCACTTATCGAATTAATGGAAGCCTTGCCGACGGTTATCCTCGGTTTTCTCGCGGGCTTGTGGTTAGCGCCATTCATTGAAAAAAACATGCCTGCGGTTTTCTCCATGTTTTTGGTGATGCCATTTGGAATTCTGCTATTTGCCTGGGCTTGGTCTCAAGTACCCATCGGCATACGACGCCTTGTGCCAGACGGCTGGCATCCGGTGTTGCTAGTCCCGATTATTCTTGGGATTGTGACGGCCTGCGTCGCGCTCGGCGCGCCGATGGAACGAGCATTTTTTGGCGGCGATATGCGGGCGTGGCTAACCAGTGATATGGGTGTGTCATTCGATCAGCGCAATGCCTTGGTGGTAGGTATCGCCATGGGCTTCGCGGTCATTCCCACCATTTTTTCGATTGCCGAAGATGCCATATTTTCTGTTCCCAAACACCTCAGTTACGGCTCTTTGGCATTGGGTGCAACCCCTTGGCAGAGTCTTGTTGGGGTAGTGATGCCGACTGCGAGCCCAGGTATTTTTTCAGCGCTGATGATTGGTATGGGTAGAGCCGTTGGTGAGACGATGATTGTACTGATGGCAACGGGTAATACGCCGATTATGGATGCAAATATATTTGAAGGTATGCGGACTTTGGCGGCTAATATCGCGGTTGAAATTGGCGAGACCGAAGTTGCTAGTTCCCATTATCGGATCTTGTTTTTGGCAGCCTTTGTATTGTTTATGTTTACCTTTTTCGTTAACACAATTGCGGAAACAGTGCGTCAGCGGCTGCGCATGCGTTACGGAAATCTTTAATCTTGCTGTCGCATTGGGCTGAAATACAGGAAATTTAACAATGTCTTTGCACGATGATAACAAGCAGGGCCTAGTCGAGTGGTGTAAGCGCGGCGAACCAATGATTTGGTTGAACGCCGCCGCCGTTACCGTGAGTACGCTTGCCGTTATTGGCTTGTTGCTGCTGTTAGCGGTTAGGGGCTTTGGCCATTTCTGGCCGGCGTCGGTGGTCCAAGCGCAATATAATTTGCCTGGTGAAACCTCGGTGCCGATTTTGGCTGAGCGGGTGGAAGAAGAGAGTGTACCCATTGAGCAGCTTTTAAGTGCGGGTTTTAAAATTAACGCCGACGAGCCATTTGTAAAGCGTGAGCTTGTTAAGGTGGGTAATCGTGATGTCGGTGGTGCAGATTTTCAGTGGGTGATAACCCGGCATTTAGAAGATCCAAGCTACCCAATCGACGCCGTGGTAGTGGAGCGCCGAGAGTGGGGTAATTTTTACGGCTTTTTGCGTGAGGTAAAAGAGCAGGGGCAGGTCGTTGCAAATGCTGAGCAAGACGGCGACAAAGCCTGGTCTGCGTTTATTGATCGAATTGAGCGCGCCAGCGATATACACGATAAAATTGCGAAGATTGAGAAAAAAGACATTGGCAGTATTAATTATCAATTTGAAAAACTGCGTTTGCAGGAGCGCGGCTTAGCGTTAGACACAGATCTTGATGCGTCGCGCCGGCAAGAGATTGAAGCGGATATTGCGCTTTCGCGAGCGGAGTTAGACATTCAATACAAGGCATTGCAAGCGCAGTTGGCCGATCTCTACACGCAATGGAATCGCGATAGCTTTACCATAGAGACCAGCGGTGGACAGTTACGCGAGCAAGCTTTAGCGACAGTAGTCAAAGCCTATCGGCCCAACGCCATGCATCTTGGGCAGAAAGTAGTATTTTATTTCCAAAAATTTGCTGAGTTCCTCACCGATGAGCCTCGCGAAGCTAATACTGAGGGTGGAATTTTCCCGGCGATATTCGGCACGGTGATTATGGTGTTGATTATGTCTGTTCTGGTAACGCCCTTTGGTGTTGTTGCAGCAGTTTATCTGCGTGAATACGCCAAGCAAGGATTAATGACGCGCATAGTGCGAATAGCGGTAAATAACCTCGCCGGGGTACCGTCGATCGTTTACGGTGTATTTGGTTTAGGCTTCTTTATATATTTTCTTGGTGCAGAAATGGATAAGGCGCTGTTTGCTGAGGCGCTGCCTGCCCCTACTTTTGGCACGCCGGGCTTGCTGTGGGCGTCGGTTACATTGGCGTTGTTAACTTTGCCTGTGGTCATTGTGGCGACGGAAGAGGGCTTGGCGCGCATTCCTCGGAACTTACGTGAAGGCAGTCTCGCTTTAGGTGCAACCAAGGCTGAAACGCTATGGCGGGTTGTACTCCCTATGGCCAGTCCCGCAATGATGACCGGGTTGATTTTGGCAGTGGCCAGAGCAGCGGGCGAAGTGGCGCCACTGATGTTGGTGGGGGTGGTGAAATTAGCGCCGTCGCTACCTGTGGATGGCAATTTTCCGTATTTCCATCTAGATCAAAAGTTTATGCATTTGGGTTTCCATATATATGATGTGGGTTTCCAAAGTCCAAATGTTGAGGCAGCGCGGCCATTGGTATACGCGACGGCGTTGCTACTGGTAGTGATTATTGCGTTACTTAATTTGAGTGCGGTGGCTTTGCGTAATCATTTACGTGAAAAATACAAATCACTGGAAATGTAAGCGCGTGAATAAAGTGAATGAAAAGGCGGCGAATTTTATGACGACAGATAAAGCGGCAGTGAAGTCACATGCCATCAATATGGAATCACTGGGTCGCAATCGGGTAGAACAATCTATTCACGATGAAGATATTACCCTGTCGGTGGATAACCTCGACCTTTATTACGGCGAAAAACAGGCGCTGTTTGATGTCAATATGGTCATTCCGCGTAAAAAAGTGACAGCCTTTATCGGGCCTAGCGGCTGCGGTAAATCGACACTATTGCGCTGCTTCAACCGCATGAACGATTTGGTTGATAGCTGCAGAGTAGAAGGGGGCATCTCACTCGATGGTTCCAATATTTACGATAAACGCGTGGATGTCGCTACATTGCGCCGCCGGGTTGGTATGGTGTTCCAGAAACCCAATCCCTTTCCAAAATCGATCTATGAAAACGTGGCTTATGGCCTGCGGATTCAGGGTATAAATAAAAAACGTGTTCTGGATGAAGTCGTTGAACGCTCATTGCGCGGCGCGGCACTGTGGGATGAGGTTAAAGATCGTTTGCATGACAATGCACTTGGTATGTCGGGTGGGCAGCAACAGCGTCTTGTTATTGCGCGTACTATCGCTGTAGAGCCAGAGGTGCTGCTATTGGATGAGCCTGCTTCGGCACTGGATCCAATTTCCACATTAAAAATAGAAGAATTGATTTACGAACTTAAAGATAAATACACCATTGTTATTGTCACACACAATATGCAGCAGGCGGCGCGAGTATCTGACTATACGGCGTTTATGTACATCGGCAAGCTAATTGAATTTGATAATACCGATGTACTGTTTACTAACCCGACGAATAAGCAAACCGAAGATTACATTACCGGACGCTATGGTTAAGCTGGCGCTGGCTGATTCTAGCTTGCTGTTTGCTCGTGCATTAATGGGAGAACTGAGATGAAAGAAAAAAATTCGCATACCCACCATATATCCCAGCAGTTTAATACTGAGTTAGACGATATTAAAACTCGGATGCTGGAAATGGGTGGCTTGGTTGAAAAGCAGGTCGCGGATGCAACGAATGCTTTTATGAGCCTCGACACCGGTTTGGCCGAAGAGGTTAAGAAAGGCGATAAGTTGGTTAACGCCTTAGAAGTATCCATTGATGAAGATTGCACAATTATTCTAGCGCGCAGGCAGCCTGCCGCCAGCGATCTGCGCTTGGTTTTGTCGATCAGTAAAATACTGAGCGACTTAGAACGCATGGGCGATGAAGCGAGTAAAGTTGCAGAGAGCGCTATTAAGTTGACTGAGCTTGGTGGCTTGCCACGCAGTGTTCTTGAGATTCGCCACATCGGTGATCATGTTGCTGGCATGGTGAGGGGATCATTGGATGCATTCGCACGCTTTGATATTGATCTCGCTCTTGAAGTAGCTGAAGAAGATAAGGCGGTTGACCTCGAATACGGCACCGCGATGCGTAGTTTGGTGACCTATATGATCGAAGACCCACGCACTATTTCGTCTGTACTACAGGTAATGTGGGCGCTTCGTTCTTTAGAGCGAGTAGGTGACCATGCCCGTAATATTGCCGAACACGTTATTTATTTGGTGAAGGGTGCTAACGTTCGCCACGTTAATATTGAAGAAATGGCGGCCACTGTCCAGGATCAGTCTTAAGCTGTTTGGGGGGGATGCCCCCCGCGCTTAACTTGGCCCCAGCGGCAGCCCTGCCGCTAGCCACACTCCTAATAATACCGACCAACCGAGCAAAAAACTCAGCGAGTAAGGCAGCATAAGGGCCATCAGTGTGCCCATGCCGGCAGTTTTGTCGTGTCGTTGCACAAACGCGACAACCACCCCAAAGTAGGGCATTAGTGGTGTAATAATATTGGTGCTTGAATCACCAATACGGTAGGCCATTTGCGCTGATTCGGGGTCAACACCGAGTAGAAACAGCATTGGAACGAAAATCGGCGCCATAAGCGCCCACTTTGCCGATGCGCTTCCGATCAATAAGTTAATCATGGCGCTAATCAGTATAAAACTGATTAACAAACTGGTTTTTGATAAGGCGAGTCCGGCGAGCCAATGCGCACCATTGATGGCGGCAATTGCCCCTAGGCCCGTCCAGTTAAAATAATTAACAAATTGCGCAGCAAAAAACATCAATACTAAATAGCTCGCTAGACTGCCCAAGCCCGTTTCCATGGCGGTTATCCAATCGTGCTGGGCTTTGAATTTGCCCGTGCTGTAACCAAAAATGACCCCGGCAATAATGGCGTACAGCGCGATAAACACCACAATGCCGTTAAGCAAAGGCAAGGCTGCGAGGCCATTGGGGTCAGGGTTGCGCATAATGCCGTCAGCGGGGATCACTAAGGCGAAGAGGATTGCGATAAAGATCAGACTAAAGATACCGACCCTGCGCAGCGCTTTGGTGTGCAGCGTGCTGTCGATTACCGGCAATTGCTCAGCGTCTCCCTCCGGTTTCGGTAGTCGAGGCTCGACGATTTTTTCATTTATCCAAGCGCCAACTACGGTGATGAATAGAGTAGACGTGAGTGTGAAGTAATAGTTAGCGCTAGTGAGAACTTGCCGGTCTGGCGCGACTAAGCTAATGGCCTCGCTGCTAATGCCAGATAAAATGGCGTCGACAGGACCGAGTAACAAATTGGCGCTGTAGCCACCCGATACGCCGGCAAAGGCTGCGGCGATGCCAGCCAGCGGTGAACGGCCGGCGGCACGGAAGATTAAGGCGGCAAGTGGGATTAGCACAACGTAACCGGAGTCAAAGCCGATGCTCGACATAACGCCAGCGAACACCACAAAACTGCTAAGAAATGCTTTAGGCGCCTTGCTTGCTAATGAGTGGAGGACACTGGCGAGTAGTCCTGACTCCTCGGCTACGGCAATACCGAGTATGGCAACAATAACTGAGCCGACGGGCGCGAACTGAATAAAATTATTTACCGAACTGCTAACCATCCAGCGCAAGCCATCGCCAGACAGTAATGATTTGGCGAGGATGTTTTCACCGCTAATCGGGTGCTCGGAATTTACGCCAAATAGGCTGCTCACTGCCGAGGCTGCAATGACAGCAAGGCAGAAGTAGATAAACAGCATGACGGGATGGGGGAGGCGATTTCCTGCGGCTTCAAGCCTATTTAGCCAACGTTGGCTGCGGGTATTGCTGGTATAGGACATTGAAAGTGTTATTCCTGGCTGGTTTTTGGGGTAGAGTTATTTCAGCGGCTTTATAAAACCGCGAGCAGCGGCCACGGGTGTGAGTGTATTACTCTGCCAGATTCAAACTGTGATAGGAATGCTTTACTACTGTGTCACTTGCTAGAAAGCGGCGTATCCGGTGGTTGAGAGGCGTTGTTACTGTCATGTTTATAGGCGTTTAGAGGCGTTTCCTTGGCGCGAAGTCAAGACAATTTGCTAGCGGAGTGAGTTTGGTTAATTTTTATCCGTAAGCTGGCAGTGCCCATGAATACTCGTTCAAGGTAGGCCTGTACAATGTTATCCACAAGCTTATTCACGTGAATTGGGGAAAACTTTTACCGCTGAGGTGCTTGGCTAGGTTTTGCCTATACTTACCAACACGCATTTAAATCGAGTGTGGAATAGCCGATTCAGGTGTTTTTGCCATTGTTTTCATGTTTTTACCGGCATTTAATGGCAAGTGTTAGAGTTTCTTGCTAAAAATTAAGAGCAATAAGGTATTATACTAATACTTGCCCGTAGGGGCATGACGCACTGAATGAGATGTGAGTATGGCTAAATACAAATTGCCGGCAATGTTGCCGCTGTGTTTCGCGGTCTTAGTTGGTCAGAACGCCATGGCGTTAGGACTTGGGCCGGCAAGTTTGGACTCTGAGCTGGGTGAGCCGCTGTTCGCGCGCGTTCCAATCTTTCGTGCCGATGGCCTCGGCAGCGAACAGTTGTTGGTAACATTGAGCCCGGTGAAGGATGGCGATAGCGGTATTGACGTCGGTTCGGTGGATACGCGTTCTATTTCTGCTGTTGGCGAAGTTGATCTCAGCGGTAATGGTACGATCTATTTGCGTAGTGACCGACCATTAATAGAGCCATTTTTGCATTTCATGCTGACTGTGCGTTGGCCAAATGGTAGTTTGAGCCGCGCTTATACACTATTGTTTGATCCGCCAATTAACGTCGCCCAAGATTCGCAGTCCGGCGTTACCGCGCTGAAAAATATCAATCTAAGTTCGAACTCCTCAATTACAAGTCGCAGTGAGCCTCGCGCGACTCGGTCTGTTTCAGTTGCTGAAGTCATTACCGCTGACTCGAGTTTGTATACTACGGTTCGTGGTGACAGCTTGTGGAGTATTGCGCTGCGCCTAGCCAAAGTTAAAAACGGCTCGATTGCTGTTTGGATGGACCGCCTGTACGCCAATAACCCCAAGGCCTTCATACGGGGAAATCGCAATCTACTCAAAGAACGCATGACCTTGGACTTATTTGAGAGCATTCCAGAGCCACTTGATACCGACCCAGTTGCGATGCCTGCGGTAAAACCTAAAGCATCTAAGACCGAGGTTGTAGCGACCAGTTCTGCGGGGCAGCCTGGCAGAAAACTTGCTCAAGACAAGGTTATTTTAAATCGTCGCGAGGATGATGCTGAAAGTTCGACATTGCCGGACAATAGCGACGAGGTCTTAAGCGAAAAGCAATTTTTGCAGCAAAGCTTGGGTGAGGTTCGGAGCGAAGTAGATCGGGTTTCCGAAAATATTACCGCGATGACTGAGCGCCTTGCGGCCCTGCAGGCTCAGCTTGAAGGCCTGAATAACCAATACCGCGAGCTCCAAGCCGTTGATATTAGCGGTAATACATTACCGCCAGAAAGTGATGCTACAACTGTTGTTGCACAGCAGAGTGATATTGCTGTGGCTGCAGATACTGTAGTTGACGGCGGCGAGCAAGCGTCTTCGCCGGAAGCCGATGTGGCGACAACAGCTGTGGTTCAAACTCCGGCATTGCCGGTGCCTAGCGTGAGCAAGACGTCGTTAGAAAGCTCCCTGATCAGCTGGCGTTGGTTATTACCGCTTGGGGTAATAGCGCTGGGTTTGTTGTTCTGGGTGCGTCGCCGTCGGGAGCAAAAAGACGCGGCGTTTAACGTTGATTTGAGTGACGTGAATGCGGCAGTTGCCGCCAGAGCCACAACAAAGGACGCCTTTAACGATGTGTTTTCGTCATTGGATTCTAATGCGGCTGTAGCTGCAAAATCTGTTGTGCAGCCTAAGGTCGATCCAGTGTTGGCAAAAGCGGCTGACGAATCTGAAATATTTGGTGCGGAGCATCCGCCCACTGAGGTAGCCACGACACTTAATAAGCGGGGCTCGGTGTTAGATGACGAACTTATTGCGGCGTTAAACCTGCAACCGAATGATTCATCTGCAGGCCACACTGACGAGTTATTTATTGATTCAAATGGTACTGCAGGCGATAGCGCCATTGATGAAATTGAATTTGATGATGAGCTTTTCGCCAATTTAGATGACAAGCCAGACACCGCGTCTGACGAAGTTGAAACGATGGATTTCGATTTGGCCGCTATCGATGATGGGTGGCTATCAGATGACGCCGATGACGGTTTACATAGCGCTGAAATAGTTGATGAGGCTAATGACGTAAGTCATCGCGCTGCAGCGGCGCTTGAGCTAGGCGATTATACTGGCGCTAAGTTGATACTCGAAACCGCGATTGTTGAACGTGACGAGATCGAGCTTAAGATGCAATTACTCAACGTTTTAGCGCGTAGTGGAGACGGTGAGGCGTTTGAGGAATTGGCAATACAGTTAGAGTTCGCCGAATCTGATGATGAAGTACTCCGCGAAGTTGATGTTTTACGCGGGCTACTTGATGGCGCGAGTCTTGATCATGGGAAACGCCGCGCTGATTAATATGAGTGGCGTAGATTCGCAAGATAGCTATACCTTAATTGAAGCCTCCTCGGATTATATAGTCATTGATAAAAGCCCCGGTGTTAACCTGCATCGCAACTATGCCAAACAAAGCTTGGTGGATATTCTTAATGCTGATTTTCCGGGTATAAATCTGCATTTAGTGCATCGATTAGATGACGCAACGTCGGGGCTGTTGTTACTTGCCAAAAACCCGGAAGCAGCGGCAGAGTTGGGTGCACTTTTTGCCAATCGCGAAATAGAGAAATACTACCTAGCTCTTGCCGACGGTAAGCCAAGTAAAAAGCAGGGTAGCGTGGTGGGCGATATCAAAAAAAGCCGCAGCGGTAGTTATCTGCTTAGTCGGACGCGCAGTAACCCCTCTGTTACACAATTTTTTAGTTACAGTCTGGGGAGCGGCCGGCGAGCGTATTTACTCAAGCCCCATACGGGGAAAACCCACCAACTGCGTGTCGTTATGAAAAGCTTGGGCACGGCAATTATCGGTGATAATCGCTATGGCCCCACAAGCCAAGAAAGCGATCGAATGTATCTCCATGCCACTGCGTTGCGTTTTCGCTTTCGCGGCGAACAGCGTGTTTATGTTTCGCTACCCAAATTCGGTGAGTTATTTGCAGATGGAGGCTTGGCGACAGCTTTGTTAGACTGCCAATCACCTTGGGCCTTGCCGTGGCCTAGTCTAAATTAACCAATAACCTTGGTATATTCTTAACGGGGTATGGATTGTAAAAATGAGCGATTTGCCCTCTGAGCTAATGATTAAGCTCAATCGAGAAACTTCAAAAATTGACTGGCAAGCCCTACAACGCTTCTATGCTCAGGGGGCTGTGTTAGTGGTTGCGCCAAGCTTAGATTTGGTCGCCACAGCTGCTGCTGTAGCAGAAGATAATAGCGCGTATATTGCGGACTTACTTAAGCAAGACCTACTCAAGAAAGCAGATGAAGCGCAGGCCGCAACGTGGCTTGCTGATAAGTGCGAGGTATGGGCCGTTGTGGTTGCGCCTTGGGTTCTTGTGCAGCGCGAACGTAAATTGGCGGATGAATGACGTCTGCAGCGGATTACCGTGCAGAGTTGTCACAGAAAATAGCGCAATTTTTTAGTGATCAGCAGCAGGGTTTAGATATACCTCCTGCACTCTTGTACCGCTTTGAGGGCTTTGTTGAGGCGGGGCTGTTGATGGGTTATATCACTGAAACTGAGGTGAAGCGCGAACTCGTTGACGGTGCCCAGTACTATATCAGCACCGCGATCGCTGAGTTCTATCAGCAGGATTTCCGTTTAATATTACATATGCGCATGCGTGAGGCGCCGGTTTACGCTAGTAGCCCTGAGTCGTGAATACCACCGTAGAAACCAGTCTGTCAGTGCCTGAGCTATACGCGCAGTTGCGCGCTACGGGCTTGCTTAGTGGTCACCGCAACTTAGTGTTTGTTTCTGGCTCAGCGGCGTGGTGCGAGGCGCAGCTGTTGAGTTTACCCGGCGCGCTAGATAATGCTCTGCTGGTTGCGAATCAAGGGTTGTGCGGTTTAGCGCCGTGCCAGTCAGAAAACTTTCTTGGCGATGAGTTTTCGTCGCTGATCATTAATGCTCACAACCATCAAAACCTCAATACCTGGCTAGCGGCTGCGGGGTGTTTAACCGCTGGCGGTGTATTGCTGCTTATGTGTCCTCGTTATGATGAATGGCCCGGGCAATTTAGCGTCCGGTCACGCTTCGAAACAACGTCCGTGTCATACTTTATTTCTCGACTGCAGCGTATTGCGGCGGCGCTTGATGGCGTCTATCGCTGGTGCCAGGAAGATGGGCTCAGTGGTCGTGCTGCCGTTAATGCGCCGGCTTGGTCGCAAACACTGCCAAGTAGCGACCAACAGGCGACTATCGCCGCGATTAGAACCGCTGCGATCGGTCGAGCGAAACGGCCCCTTATTATTCGCTCGGATCGCGGACGGGGTAAAACCAGTGCATTAGGCTTGGCTGTCGCGGCCCTAATTAAAGATCAAAGGTTTTGCAGTAGCGGTTACCGAGTATTGATTACTGCGCCTAGCTTTGCTGCAGTAAAAGCGGCATTTGCGCACCTGGTTACGGAATTGCCCGAGGCACAATGGTTCGAGGATGTTTGTCAGTTCGATTCTTCCCGTATGCAGTATTTGCCCTTTGAAAATGCGTTAAAAAGTCGTGATCAATGGGATTTGGTTTTGGTAGATGAGGCCGCTGCACTGCCGGTGGCGGGTTTGCATAGTTTATTGCTTCGTCATTCTCACATCGTCTTTTCCACCACGGTTCATGGTTACGAGGGGAGTGGGCGTGGTTTCGATATTCGATTTAAAGCTATTCTAGACGCCGAGCGCCCACAGTGGCGACGTCAAGCTTTGCACGAACCGATTCGTTGGGCTGCTGGTGACCCTTTGGAAAAAGCGCTAAATAGGCTTTTTTTACTGGATGCGGAGCCGCGAAATACCTGTGTGGACCGAAATGAATTAAGTGTCGATATCGTAAGTCGTGACGAATTAATTGATGAGGATTTACTGGCACAAGTTTTTGGTTTACTTGTGCAAGCCCATTATCAGACGACACCCCAAGACTTATTGTATTTACTTGATGGCAATGCGGTCTTGGTTGTGGCTCGTCGCGGCGACTGCGTTCAAGGTGTTTGCCAATTATTACCCGAGGGCGGATTTGCCAAGGATTTATGCACAGAAGTTGTTGCGGGCCGGCGGCGCCCACGTGGGAATTTGGTCGCCCAGCGTCTGGCTCAGCAAACCGCTGAAATACAGTATTTATCAGTGAATAGCCTGCGCATAAACAGAATTGCAATCGTGGGGGGAGCTCGGAGACAAGGGCTGGGTTCCGCTTTGTTGAAGACCGCAGCAGTTTATGCCAAGAGTAAGGGGCTGGCGTACTTGTCATCGAGTTTTGCGGCCGACCCGGGAGTTATCGACTTTTGGTTGAATCAGGGCTTTTCCCCAGCGCTGCTTGGCAGTCGTCGGGATAGCGCTAGCGGCTTATATTCGTTAATTGTATTGAAAAGTCTTAATCCAAGTCTGGCTGCTAATGTTAATCAGCTAGCACGTCAGTTGAATAGCGATTTGGGCTTTAGTTTAGCGAGTGTTTATAGCGAGATTAGTCCTGAATTACTGCTTAGGCTTTTGGTCGCTAGCCGTGATCCCGCGTCGATAGTGGCCGAATCTACGATTGCAAATGTGCAACGTTATTGCGACGGTGAACTGTTTTTTGAGCAGGCAGCGGCGAGTTTGGCACGTCTTTGTTTAACTTGTGATTTAACAAGTGTTGATGGCGCGGGCTTGGCGATTGCGCGGGTATTGTTGGCGTATAGTTGGTCAACATTAGCGGAACAATACGATTTAAGCGGCAGGGCCGATGTTGAACTGGCTTTGAAGCGTATTTTTCGAAATTTAATTGCTACTTTAGAGTGAGGATTAATTGTGTCGACTCTTTTTACTAAGATTATTCAGCGTGAAATACCCGGGCATTTTGTGTGGGAAGATGAGCAAGCGGTAGTCATTATGACAATAGCGCCGATACAGGCCGGGCATGTATTAGTTATTCCGCGCCAGGAGGTGGATCACTGGGATGATTTGCCAGATGTGCTTGCGGCGCATTTGATGACCGTTGCGAAGACTGTCGCCAAAGCTCTCAAGCAGGCATTCGCCTGCGAGCGGGTTAGTCTTATGATTGTTGGTTTGGAGGTGCCGCATACGCATTTGCACTTGGTACCGATCAATACCATGGACGATGCGCATTTTGGTAATGCCAAGGTGGCTGACCAAGCCGATCTAGCCGCAGCGGCAGAAAAAATCCGAGCAGCACTCGCCGTTGCCTAGGTTTGCAAACTGACTTCCTCGCTAAACTGCGGTTTGACGTTTGGGTGCATAATTCGCACGGTTTGCAGTTCGACAGTTGGGGTGACGATTTCGCCCCGTAACCAGCCGCCACCATCGGGATCTTTGAGGATAGTGCCGACACCGCCGGGACTTTTTACGGTGAAGTGTTGGGCTTGGGGTAAGAAGTCTTCCGGTGCTGGTAGGTTAAGGCAGTCAAGTGCGCTCTTGCTGCTAAGAGCATCAAAATTGAAGTGGTAATCGGTTTGACTTGGCCCGCCAGTACGCGGAGAAAGAGCTTGGTCAAGATCAATAATATTGCGAATTGCCGGGATATGCTGGGGGCAATTGTCAGTTTCTAAGTACGCGAAAATGTGTTCCCGAAGTAGGGCGTATAGACGTTCCGGGTCTTGCAATATTACGGTGTACAGCCGCGCTCTATTTTCGTAAACGACCATTCGGTCATTTAAATCAATATCCTTGAATTCGCTCTGGTAGGCCGCGCAAACTGCGCGGAGTAAATTTCGTAGGAGTGGCGCGGTGGTGATGTTGTCTTGCAATGCCAAATAACGAATGGACAAGGGTAGTAAATGACCGTGAGCAAAAAGGATGTGTGCGGTTATTAAGAAGTAGCCTTCAATACCTTGGTCGCGATCAAAGGTATGGCAGGCGACCACGTACTCACCTTTGGCTTTGCCATAACCGGCGACCGGAATTGTTTCAATTTTGTATTCGTCCCGCCGTTCGTAGAACTCAGTGCCCGGCAGCAAGGTGTAGGCAAAGATATTAAGATTAGGAAATGTGCGTAGTAACTGGTCTAGATTACGCTCAAATTCTGGAAGATTGTCGCCGGGTAGCCCCCAAATTAACTCCGCAGCAATAGGTACCCCTTCGCTTGCCATTTGCTTTGCTATGGGCTCATATTTATTAGCCCCCATGTTTTTGCGATTGCTTAATTCTAGCGCCAAGGGCGTGAGGGTTTGTAAGGCGAGCTGGTAGTGTGGGAGCAGACCGTTGCGGTGCAGTAGCAAAACAATATCTTGAACTCTTGGGCTATGCTTTTTAGACCACGAGGTCGCAAAACTATTGGGTAATCCGGTCTCTGCTTTTAGTTCACAGATCAGCTGGGCTTTTTCTAAATCTTCCTTTAACGCGCCAAAATTTGAGTCGGCTAACCATATATCTTTGATTCCCGCATCAACTATACGGCGCCAATCACTGCGAACTCGGTCCATCGAGAATTGGTACATTTTGGTCCCAATTGCGCCTGTGCCCCATTCGCAAAAAGCGCACTTAAACGGACAGCCACGACTGGTCTCATAGGATATAGAGTCGTAGAGGCAATTGCCCTGGGCGTCGACCAAATCGATGACATCGAGAGCGGAGGGCAGGTCGTCTAAATATGTGCGGCGCTGACGTTCGGCTGTTTTGTGTAGCTCGTCATCGCGTAAATAAGCAAGGCCAGAAATATTTGCCCAATCGGCGCTAGCAGGTGCGTCGAGAATCTCTTGAAATGTTGTTTCACCTTCGCCAAGAATAATGAGATCGATCGGGTCGTCGTACAGGTAGTCTTCGGCCTGCTGAACATGGGGGCCACCAGCGATACATAGAACCTCTGGGCAGGCAATTTTAATTTGGTGGATTAAGCTTAAAAACTCGGCGGCATTCCATGTGTACATACTGAAGCCGACCACGGGCCGGAGACCTTGACTTAACGCGGCCTGCATTCGTGGTAACACCGTTTCTTGCCATTGTTGTTGCCATGCATTGACTGCTTCGCTATCCCGGAAATGAACCAGCTCTAGTTGGTGTTGTGATTGCCGTTTACCGTAGGTTTGGTAGTAGGCTTTGAGGCCGCCTGTGGTTGTTGGTGCGGCCCAAAATTGGTCGGAATCCATGCTAAACAAGAATACGGGGCAGGGTAATACATTCATTATTATTTGATTCCGGCAACGGCCTTGAGTGGATCATGGCACGGCGTAATTAGACGTTACAGATGCTTAACTCTACACAAGAGTAGCAGCCTTTTGAATCCTGACCTATTAAGTATTTTCATAAAAGCCCCTAGCGGAGCTAAGCCATTCGGGTGAGGTGGTTGCGCGGTTATTCCGGCATGATTGCCGGAATAAATAAATGCTAAAGGCTGGGCTAATAAAATGGTAAACGTACATCTGGCGCGTGATTTTGATATTTCAGCGGAACGGGTTTGGGCTCTGCTGGAAAATTTTGGCGATATTAACTGGGCGCCGGGAATTGATCGAATTGAAGTGATTGGCGACGGCATAGGTATGACGCGGCGCCTTCATATTGCCGGAATGGACCCGATAGATGAGGTCTTAACCGCCATGGATAAATCTGCTATGACGTTCGCGTACGACATACCTAGGGGAATTCCAATGCCGGTTACGCAGTACTCCGCGAATGCCAAAGTCACTTCGCTAGGTGAAGGCCGCTGCCATGTTGACTGGTACGGCCGCGCAGAACCCGCTGGCGTGAGTGAGAAGGATGTGGCAGAGATGATCAGTGGTGCCTATGAAATGTTACTGCAATGGATTAATGATCATTTGTCAGTGCCAGCATAAATGTGAATTAACGTCGGTACCTTTTTAATAAGTCAGGGCCCTCGGGGAGTCCGAGCACATAGCGTCGAACTAAGTCGAGACTTAGTGCAGCCACCCAGTTTTGAAAGCCATTGCGTTCAAAGGGGAGGTGAAAGCGCTGCGTTTTTAGATTTTCGGCACTGCCCCAGGCGATCCAGACTGTGCCGACGGGTTTGTCGTCGCTGCCACCGTCGGGACCCGCGACACCGGTGACAGCGATGGCTATGTTAGCGCCGGTGCAATCGAGTGCGCCGAGTGCCATTTTCTTGACTACCGCTTCGCTCACCGCGCCTTCCTGCGCTAAGAGCGCTTCCGGTACCTTAAGTATATTGGCCTTTACTGCATTGGAATAACTGATAATTGCGCCGGGAAAAACCTGAGAGGCCCCGGCAATACTGGTCAATTGGGAAGCGATAAGGCCGCCAGTACAGGACTCAGCCGTACAAATCTGTAGGTTGTGCTGTTTTAATGCATTGATCGCTGCTGAGGGAAGGTTAATTGGAAACTCCCCGAGTAGGTGGTCGCCCATGAGGTTTTCGACTTTTTCACGCCACAGCTGCAGTTTCGCGTCGGAGTGTGCGCCTCGGGTGGTGAGTTTTACCTCTAGCACTGGCATTGATGCTCGGAACCCTAATTCGATATCGTCAGGCCAGTCGGCTAAGTGTTCGTTAACGAGTTCCTGAATACTTGATTCGCCTAGGCCAAACACGCCTAAACGAATGGTTTGAATGTGGTCTGAATGGAATAGTTGTTCCAGTTGGGGAATGATTTCATTGGCGAGCATGGGTTTTAACTCGCTAGGGACCCCAGGTGTTGCCATAATCAGGCAGTTGCGATGTTTTAGTTGTATGCCGACGGCGCTGCCGCGTGAATTCGCAATGATTTCACAATTTTTTGGCAGCATAGCTTGTTTGTGGTTTGATGCGTTCAGCGCAAAGCCGCGCGACGAGCACCACTGATGGAGGTGCGCTAATGCCAGCGGGTGCTCGGTGATGTCGGCGTTAGTGACCTTGGCTAAAGCGACGGCGGTAAGGTCGTCAACGGTCGGACCGAGGCCGCCGTTGATAATGAGTACGTCTGCATCAATGCAGAGTTGATCGATTTCTTCGCAAAGCATGGCAAGCTCGTCACCGACAGCGACTTTTTTGTTAATGCGCCAACCAAAATGTTTAATTTGTTCGGCGATCATGGCTGAATTCGAATCAATAATATCACCAGCCATTAGTTCATTGCCGGTAAGGAGTAGGTTTAACTTCATTCAGGTATTATCCAGTAAGGGCGTTGATGGACGTAATCGCGAAACTATATATTTAGCGACTTTGCCAGTTTAGTCATTAATAGCATAGTAATGTTTTTTGGAAGCATGCTCTAATAATTGTCAAAGTTTTCCTTGGGGGAGTGATATGAAAATATCGACTGGTGAGTTTCTCGCTGGATTTCTTGTGCTGGTATTGCTTGTTTTTGAGGTTTGGCAATACTTTGATGCTAAGGCCTACCGCGAGACTATGAATGCCCAGTTAGTGATGCTCTCAATTCGCGTTGATGAGGTTGATGAGCGGGTGCAGCAGGCTAAGCAGGAAATGGAGAAATTAGAAGGCGCCTCCATAGGCGGTTTGATCGAGAATGCTAACGACGCCCTAATTCAAGGTTGGTCTGCAATGCTCAACTCGGTTGAAAAGGAGTTGCAGCGCGCAAAGAAAGGTTTTGAAAAACAGGGTGACCCCGGCGCAGACCCACAAGCAATGCCCGCTACCCCCGATGGCACTGGCCCGCTTTAGCCGTGGTGGTAATGCTGGATATTATATTTGATCCCGTAAGTCTTACGTGGTTTGGCTGGTATGGCGTTGCGGTCTCATCAGGGAGCTTGAGCTAGCAAAGCAACACGAACAAGGTCTTAAGGGTGCCGGTAGTAAGCTGGGCTTTAGACCTAGGTCAGCTTAAGTCCTGTTCGTGCTGAAGCTCGTGACGTTAGTATCGTAGGCGAGCATCCAGTTCATCGACTAATTCTGCCCACTCGGCATCAAGGTCGATGGACTCTTTGAGTAATTTCGCCTGTGCCGGTTTCCAAAAACTGGCTTCATGAATCATGAGCCCGCGGGGCAGGGGGCGGTGGCGAACAATGAAACGTTCCACTTCTTCGTCGCTGTCGGGCAAGCCGAGCTGCTGAAAAAGCGTGTTCATTGTGTGTAATTCGGTTTCCATTTTGTCCTCCGTAAGTGAGAGCCGTAGCTACTGTGCAATATAGAAGACCCCGCGCTGGCTTTCCAGTATTTGCGTAAAGCCTTATAGATTAAGTCTCACGTCGATTTCCTTTGTGTCGAGTTGAGCTTAATTAAGAGGTCGGTAGCATGTCTAAGCGCATTCCCGCGCTCCAGCCGCCATCGACAATAAATTCGGCGCCAGTTGAATAGCTGCTGTCGTCGGAGGCAAGAAAAAGGGTTGTGTTCGCGACCTCAATTGGCAGGCCAACTCGTGGGAGGGCGTGATTCGCGTAAAAGGCATTATCTTGCTCAGTTGGTGTGGTTTGCCCTTCTGCACCATGCATTGCGGTAAATACGCCACCAGGATGCACTGTGTTGACTCGAATTTTGTAAGGGCCGAGCTCTAGTGCTGCAGATTTGCTCATGCCGCGCACCGCCCATTTACTTGATACATAGGCCGATAAGCCGTTTTTAGCCTGCAGTCCATCGATGGATGAAATGTTAATAATAGACCCGCTTCCTGCGCGTTTCATGGGTTCAATTACCGCACGAATACCGAGGTAAGTACCTAGCTGATTTATTTGAATGACGCGCATATAATCCGCGGCGTCGGAGTCTTTGATCGCGGCAATATGAAGAATACCGGCGTTGTTTACCAGTGTGGTGAGCGGGCCGATGGCTTCGGCGCGTTCAATTAGTGTGGCCCAGTCGGCTTCACTTGAGACGTCGGTGTGAACGTAGTGAGCATTGTTGCCAAGTTCCTTGGCAAGTTGTTCGCCAGCTTCATCGAGAATGTCGGCGATAATCACACTGGCGCCCTGTTCAATAAAAAGCTTAGCGGTGACGGCGCCCATGCCCCTTGCTGCGCCAGTTATAATAGCAACTTTTCCTGTGAGTCTTTTCATGGTTTCAGTATCTAATTTTGAGTGGTTGAGATTAGTTACTTTAGCGGTGGAATTTTATATAGACCATGCCTCATGTGGACGATGTTGGGTCGAGCATTTAGGTTTCTTGGGGTGTTTGAATGCGTTTGCTAGCAGTGGTATTTCTGTTTGGCGGCTTGCTCGCCTGTCAGTCGCGGGAGTCGCCGCCAAGGGACTTAAATGCGCTAGCGATATCGTCAAAAGTTGAAAAACCTGAAGCGGCTAATATAGCCGAATCTACTGAAGGCAGTTTGTCTGCAGGTCATGAAACACGGGCTTTGAACTTAAGCTTGGACTTGCTGGTTCCCCTATATAATGGTGGTGCGGAGGCTTGGGACGATGAGACTCAAAGCCGTTATCAGGTGGGGGAGTGGTTTAAAAGTAGCGCTGGCGGGGAGGAATCCCGTTTGAAAATGAAACCGAAATTGCTGCTAAAAGAAGAGAGTAAATTTAAAGGGTCTGTTAGTGCTTATGCCGATAATGTGAGCGGCGCCGAAGTTGGCTTTGAGTACAAAACTCGATGAATACACTTCTAGTTTTGTTTCGTTATACAGGCAAAAATTGGTCAATAAAAAAGGCCGCCGAGGCGACCTTTTTTAGTAATACCAGCAGGTTAGCGTTTGTCTAAGCTGACAAAGTCACGCTGAACTGGACCGGTATAGAGCTGGCGCGGACGGCCGATACGATAGCTGCCGCTGATCATTTCGTTCCAGTGTGCGATCCAGCCTGGGGTGCGGCCTAGCGCAAAGATTACGGTAAACATGCTGGTCGGGATGCCAATAGCTTTAAGAATAATGCCTGAGTAGAAATCAACATTTGGATAGAGTTTACGCTCAATGAAATACTCATCTTCAAGTGCGAGTTGCTCTAAACGCTTGGCAATTTTCAGCAGTGGATCATTCTCAAGGCCAAGCTCCGCTAATACTTCATCTGCTGCTTGCTTCATGACTTTTGCGCGCGGATCAAAGTTTTTGTAAACCCGGTGACCAAAGCCCATTAAGCGGAATGGGTCATCTTTATCCTTGGCTTTAGCAACAAATTCGTCGATGCGTGATGCGTCGCCGATTTCATTAAGCATGTCCAGTACCGCTTCGTTGGCGCCGCCATGCGATGGTCCCCACAGTGCCGCAATACCTGCTGAAATACAGGCAAATGGATTGGCGCCTGTAGAGCCGGCTAAGCGCACGGTTGAAGTGGATGCATTCTGTTCGTGATCTGCATGCAATAGGAAGATCTTGTCCATGGCTTTTGCCAGGACAGGGTTTACATTGCTCGGTTCGCAGGGATTGCCAAACATCATATGCAAGAAGTTTTCTGCATAGCTCAGATGATTCTGAGGGTACATAAACGGCTGACCGATGGTGTACTTGTAAGTCATTGCGGCCAGGGTGGGCATTTTAGCTATTAGGCGGATTGCAGAGATTTCGCGGTGCTTTTCGTCAGTAATGTCGAGTGAATCATGGTAGAACGCAGATAGCGCGCCGACTACGCCACACATAATGGCCATCGGGTGAGCGTCGCGGCGGAAGCCTTTGAAGAACGTGCTCATCTGGTCGTTGACCATGGTGTGCATGCGTACTTTGCTGAAAAATGCTTCTTTCTGATCTGCATTCGGCAGTTCGCCGTACAGTAATAGGAAGCAAGTTTCGAGGTAGTCAGATTGCTCTGCTAACTGCTCAATTGGGTAGCCGCCGTGCAGCAGAATGCCCTTATCACCATCAATATAGGTGATTTTTGATTCGCAGGCTGCAGTAGATACAAAGCCTGGATCGTAGGTGAAGTAACCATTACCCGTCAGGGCGCTGACTTCGATGACGTCAGGACCGATGGTGCCGGAGTGGACCTTAAGGTCCAGCGTTTTACCATCGATACTCAGACTTGCTTTCTTATCGCTCATTGTGACGGGCTCCTGTAACTTTTAGCTAGCTTTTGGCGTTAGCTTCCAATATCTAGCATTCTGCATGGTATTGCGTGAATGTAACATCGGAAGGTCCGCTTACGCGGGAGTGACAAATATAGAGAGATGAAATGGTTTGTCAACGGTGATGACATTTTAACGTGCAATTAGCTTAGATGGAATTCTAATTATTACTCGGATTGATTATTCGTCGCTTTGATACCTCGAATTGCAATATTTTTGTGCTGCACGAGCTGGATAAAACAAGTTATATGGCGCCATAATGGTGCGAAATGGTGCCTTAAGCCCTTGATATTGGTGTTTTTTGCCGGCGTTGATGGGCACTTGCTAGGGTTTGTAATTGCACTGGCTTGGCCCTATAATGCGCGGCGTTTCTTGTTGGGTTTATGAACCCTGTGAATACTGAAGCACAGCCGAATGATAGATTCGGAGATTGATTGATCCACTCCCTTTAAACCCGCTCGTTAATTCGGGCCAGAAATTAAAAGTGTGGCAAACCGTGAACGATAAACGACCTGTAAACCTGGATATCGGGACAATCGCTCTGCCGATTACCGCATATACCTCAATTTTACACCGCATCAGCGGTGTGTTTCTTGTGGCTGGCGTAGCTCTGCTATTTTGGTTGCTTGGTACTAGCTTGGACGGTCCCGAGGGTTTTGCTCAAGCAAAAGCTTGCTTAGCTTCGTTCTGGGGTAAATTAAGTATTTGGGCCGTATTAGTTGGCTTGATCTATCACTCCGCTGCTGGCGTTAAGCATTTGGTAATGGATGCTGGGATTGGCGAGTCGATGGAAGGCGGTGAGACTGGAGCCAAATTGGTGTTAGCCGTTTCGGCTGTGTTGGCGGTGCTTGCGGGGTTGTGGATATGGTAAATTCAGTAACGAATTTGGGCCGGAATGGCTTGGCTGACTGGCTCATTCAGCGTGTTAGTGGCGTGGTTTTGCTGGCATATATGCTGGTGGTTGGTTTCTATTTGCTGTGCAGTGGCTCAGAGTTGAATTATCAGCAGTGGAGTGGCTATTTCGATAGTACTTTTATGCGTGTGTTTAGCACTGCAGCAGTTTTGTCCATTGTGTCTCATGCATGGATTGGTTTGTGGTCAGTATCAACTGACTATTTGACCGAACGATTGATGGGTGGCCGCGGCACCGTGTTGCGCTTGGCTTTTCAGGCGGCCTCGGCCGTTGTGTTATTCACCTACCTCGTTTGGGGCATCCAGATTCTTTGGAGTTAAGCAATGGCTAATATTCGTACAATTTCTTTTGATGGTGTGATTGTTGGTGGTGGCGGCGCAGGTATGCGTGCGGCATTACAGTTAGCGCAATCAGGCTATAAAACAGCAGTAATTTCTAAAGTATTCCCTACGCGTTCACATACTGTGTCGGCGCAGGGCGGTATCACCTGTGCAATTGCTAGCTCAGATCCACAGGATCAGTGGCAGTGGCATATGTATGACACCATTAAGGGCTCTGATTACATCGGTGATCAGGAAGCCATTGAATATATGTGTCAGGTTGGACCTGAAGCAGTTTACGAACTGGATCATATGGGTATGCCATTTTCGCGTACCGAAGAAGGTCGTATTTATCAGCGCCCCTTTGGTGGTCAGTCTAAGAATTTTGGTGAGGGCGGTCAGGCTGCTCGTACCTGTGCTGCTGCGGACCGTACCGGTCACGCGCTGCTGCACACCCTTTATCAGGGTAACCTGAAAAACAATACTGTATTTTTCAATGAGTGGTACGCCACTGATTTAGTGAAAAACGAAGACGGCGAAGTCGTTGGTGTTATCGCCATTTGTATTGAAACCGGTGAAGTGGTTTACGTTAAGTCAAAAGCGACGGTATTTGCCACTGGTGGTGCAGGCCGTATATATGCCTCTACTACCAATGCGCACATCAACACTGGCGATGGCGTTGGTATGGCTCTGCGTGCGGGTTTCCCAGTACAAGATATCGAAATGTGGCAGTTCCATCCCACCGGTATTGCCGGCGCGGGTGTACTTGTTACTGAAGGCTGCCGTGGTGAGGGTGGTTACCTCGTCAATAAAGACGGCGAGCGTTTCATGGAGCGTTACGCGCCAAACGCGAAAGATTTGGCCGGTCGCGACGTTGTTGCCCGCTCAATGACTTTGGAAATTCTTGAAGGCCGCGGCTGTGGTCCCAATGGTGATCACGTTTACCTGAAACTGGATCACCTTGGTGAAGAGGTTCTTGAAAGCCGTTTGCCAGGTATCTGCGAGCTGTCTCGTACTTTTGCTCACGCCGATCCAGTAAAAGAGCCAGTGCCAGTTGTTCCTACTTGCCATTACATGATGGGTGGTATCCCCACCAATGTTAACGGTCAGGCATTGACTGTTGATGCAGATGGCAACGATACCGTTATTCCAGGCTTGTTTGCCTGTGGCGAAGTGGCATGTGTATCAGTACATGGTGCAAACCGTTTGGGCGGTAACTCACTGCTGGATCTTGTGGTATTTGGTCGCTCTGCTGGTTTGTTCATTGAGAAGAGTCTGCGTGAAGGCGTTGAAATGCGCGATGCTTCAGAGGCCGATATTGACCGCGCAATGAGCCGTTTGAACAAAATCAACAACACTACCGGTGGCGAAAGTGTTTCGGCGCTGCGCACAGAATTGCAGACTATCATGCAGAATCATTTCGGCGTTTTCCGTCGCGGTGACTTTATGCAAGAAGGTATCAAAAAGCTGGCTGAGCTGCGGGTGCGTATTGATAACGCGCATCTTGAAGACAAGAGCAACGCCTACAATACTGCGCGTATTGAAGCACTTGAGTTGCACAACTTGTTTGAAGTGGCAGAGGCTACAGCGATTGCTGCTGAGGCGCGTACCGAGAGCCGCGGCGCTCACGCTCGCGAAGACTTCACTGATCGCGATGACGAAAATTGGTTGTGCCACTCGGTCTACTTCCCCAATGAGAAGCGGGTAGGTAAGCGGGCGGTTAACTTCACGCCTAAAACCCGTGAAGCATTTGCACCAAAAATTCGCACGTACTGATTCAGGGGAAAACGAATATGTTGAAAGTTAGTCTCTATCGTTACAATCCTGAAGTAGATCAGGAACCGTATATGCAGGAAGTGGAGCTGGATACCGGTGGTAAAGACCTCATGGTATTGGATGTTCTCGAACTGCTAAAAGGCAGCGATCCGTCGCTGGCTTACCGCCGCTCATGCCGTGAAGGCGTGTGTGGTTCTGATGGTATGAATATCAACGGTAAAAATGGCTTAGCCTGCGTTACGCCGATTTCAGAAGCCCTGAAAAATGGCAAAGGCGGCAATAAGCTGGTTTTGCGTCCGTTGCCGGGTCTACCGGTTATTCGTGACCTTGTTATCGATATGAGTCTTTTCTATAAGCAGTATGAAAAGATTAAGCCTTTCTTGCTGAATGACACGCCAGCGCCAGCCATTGAGCGTCTGCAGTCCCCAGAAGAGCGCGCTAAGCTTGATGGTTTGTACGAGTGCATATTGTGCGCGTGCTGCTCTACAGCTTGCCCGTCTTTTTGGTGGAATCCAGATCGCTTTATCGGCCCAAGCGGCTTGCTGCAGGCTTACCGCTTCTTGGCGGATAGTCGTGACACCGCAACAGAAGAGCGCCTAAGTGATTTAGATGATCCATTTAGCGTGTTCCGCTGCCATGGCATTCAGAACTGTGTGAACGTTTGTCCTAAGGGGTTAAACCCAACGAAGGCAATTGGTCACATTCGGAATATGTTGCTAAGCAGAGCAACCTAAGTATTCCCCCGGCCTTGGCCGGGTATAACACTCTGCGAAAAGTAAGTCCTAAGGCGCTGTTCACGAGCAGCGCTGGAACAATACAACTCGGTGCTTACCGGCACTTTACGAGCTAAAAAACGTATTAAGAGGGAAGGGACGTTCCCTGTGGTGCGAGTCGGTTCTGCGGCGTACACTGAATGCTGCAGGACTTCACAGGATGAAAAAAGCCTTATCGGGCAATGATCATTCGGACTGCCACTTCCCTTGTTACTAGGTGGACAGGAATGCAGAAAAACTCAATGGAGCTGCTTTGGAAAAGCTCCCATATATCTGGCGGAAATGCGACTTACGTAGAAGAGTTGTATGAAGCCTTCCTCACTGATCCAAACGCCGTTTCTGATGAATGGCGAAGTTATTTCCAACAATTGCCCCGCGTAAGCGAAAGCTCAACTCACGATATTCCCCACTCGCCCATCCGCGAACATTTTGCGCAATTAGCAAAGACCCCAGTTCGTTTTAATGGCGCAGTCAATAACGAAGTTAGTGATCACGAACGCAAGCAGGTTCGGGTAATTCAGTTGGTTAGTGCCTACCGGCAACGCGGCCATCAGGAAGCTCAATTAGACCCATTGGGCCTTTGGCAGCGTCCTCGAGTACCTGATCTCGAATTGCAATATCACCAGTTAAGTGAAGCCGATTTCGATACTGTGTTTCAAACCGGTAGTCTTTACATCGGCAAGGACCAAGCGACGCTGCGTGAAATCTATGACTCCTTGCGCGCTACCTACTGTCGTTCAGTAGGGACTGAGTTTATGCATATTGTGGATACACGTGAGCGTACGTGGATTCAGCAGCGCATGGAGAGTGTTCGCTCTCAACCTCAATACGGCTTAGATACACGCACCCACTTATTGGAGCGTTTAACGGCCGCAGAGGGTTTGGAAAAATCGCTGGGCTCTAAATACCCTGGTACCAAACGCTTCGGTCTGGAAGGCGGCGAAAGCCTTATCCCGATGATGGATGCTATGATCCAGCGCGCTGGCGCGTATGGCGCGAAAGAGATCGTCATTGGTATGGCCCACCGTGGTCGTCTTAATCTCTTGGTCAATATCCTCGGTAAAAGCCCTGCAGAGTTGTTCGACGAGTTCGAAGGCAAAGTTAAATACCAGGGCTCGGCTGACGTTAAATACCATCAAGGTTTCTCGTCAAATGTCATGACGCCCGGCGGTGAAGTGCATTTAGCGCTGGCGTTTAACCCGTCGCATTTGGAAATTGTTTCTCCGGTCGTTGAGGGGTCCGTGCGGGCTCGCCAAGATCGCCGAAATGACCCTATTGGCGACAAGGTTGTGCCAATTGTTCTGCACGGTGACGCGGCATTTGCCGGTCAGGGTGTGGTCATGGAAACTTTTCAAATGTCGCAGACTCGGGCATACAAGACCGGCGGCACCGTTCATATCGTTATTAACAACCAAGTTGGTTTCACCACGAGCTTGCAGGAAGATGCCCGGTCAACCGAATACTGTACCGACGTCGCGAAAATGGTTCAGGCGCCGATCTTTCATGTGAATGGCGATGATCCAGAAGCGGTGCTGTTTGTTAGCCAAATGGCTGCCGACTACCGTCAGGAATTCAAAAAAGATGTGGTTGTTGATCTGATTTGTTATCGCCGTCGTGGACACAATGAAGCTGATGAGCCGTCAGGCACGCAGCCGTTGATGTACAGTAAAATCAGCAAACAAAAAACGACTCGCGAACTTTACGTCACCAAGCTGGACGCTGAGGGCATAATAGAAAAAGCCTTGGCGGATAAAATGGCCGAGGACTATCGACAGGCCTTAGATAACGGCGAGCATGTTGCCAAAAGTTTGGTGATGCAGCCGAATTCTGAGATGTTTGTTGATTGGACACCGTACTTAGGTCATGCCTGGGATGTTGCTGGCGACACCTCAATAGACGCCAAGGTACTTAAAGAAGTTTCGGAAGCGGTTAATGCAGTTCCAGAAGGCATTGTTGTTCAGCGGCAGGTCGCGAAAATATACGAAGATCGCCGCAAAATGGCCGTTGGCGGTATGCCAATAAACTGGGGTTTTGCTGAAGTGCTTGCTTACGGCTCGCTAATTAAGCAAGGGCATAAGGTCCGCTTAACTGGTCAGGACGTAGGACGGGGTACTTTCTCTCACCGCCATGCCGTGTTGCACAGTCAGAGCGATGGTAGTCGCTATGTGCCACTGCAGAATATGAGCGCCGATCAGCCGAGTTTTTCAATTTTCGATTCGCTGTTGTCGGAAGAGGCAGTGCTGGCTTTTGAGTATGGTTATTCCACCACACAACCTGACTCGCTAGTAATTTGGGAAGCGCAGTTTGGCGATTTTGCCAATGGTGCCCAGGTTGTTGTTGACCAATTTATTAGCAGTGGTGAACTAAAGTGGGGCCGTTTATGCGGTCTTACCATGTTATTGCCCCACGGATATGAAGGTCAGGGGCCTGAGCACTCCTCGGCTCGCTTGGAACGTTTCCTGCAGTTATGTGCGGAGCACAATATCCAAGTTTGCGTTCCTTCGACGCCAGCTCAGGTTTACCACATGATACGTCGCCAAGCGATTCGCCCGCTTCGTCGTCCGCTGGTGGTTATGTCACCTAAGAGTTTGCTTCGTCATAAAGAGGCCGTGTCGACGCTTGAGGAATTAACCACAGGTCAATTCCAAAATGTGATTGACGAGACCGACGATATTGATAAGTCGAAGGTTACGCGGATGTTATTGTGCAGTGGCAAGGTCTATTACGACTTGCGTGCGGCCCGTCGTGAACACGGTAAGGACTCCATTGCGATTGTGCGTTTGGAGCAGGTATATCCTTTCCCGTACGACGATTTGCGCAATGCGATTGCCCAATACCCTAATCTGAAAAAGGTGGTTTGGTGTCAGGAAGAGCCGCGTAACCAGGGTGCTTGGTATAACAGTCGTCATCGTATGACTCGCGTAATTCGCAGCTTTAAACCTGAGAAGAATTTATTGCTGGGGTATGTAGGGCGTGAGCCTTCAGCGTCGCCAGCAGCAGGTTACATGGCATTGCATTTGGCGCAGCAGGAAAAATTCATCACGCAGGCACTGAAGCTTTAATAGTGTCTGGAAATTTTAAAGACTGTCTCGTACAGCGACATTAATTGACAGGAAAGATAATGAGCATAGAAATTAAAGCGCCAACATTTCCAGAATCCGTCGCCGATGGTTCGATTGCGACATGGCATAAGCAAGTAGGCGAAGCAGTAACGCGTGACGAGCCGCTGGTAGATATTGAAACCGATAAAGTGGTTTTAGAAGTTGTTGCACCCGCTGACGGGGTATTGAAAGAAATTTTGAAACCTGAAGGCGATACCGTATTAAGTGATGAAGTTGTCGCCTTGTTTGAAGAGGGTGCCGCAGCGGCGCCCAGTGCGGCAGCTCCAGCTGACGCGCCTGTGGAGCAAAGCAGCCAAGACTTAAAAGTAAGTCCGGCTGCTCGCAAAATGCTCGAAGAGAAGGGCATTGACGCTGCAGCGGTCACTGGTACAGGCAAGGGTGGCGTTATCACCAAAGAAGATGTTGTCAACTACACCCCAGCTGCGGCGGCTAAAGCAGCTCCAGCGGCAACTGCTGCAGTGGCCAAAGCCGCACCGGCTGCGGTTGAAGTGCCGGCCGGCGAGCGCGTAGAAAAGCGCGTAGCAATGACGCGTTTGCGTAAGCGTATTGCTGAGCGTTTGCTTGAAGCGACCCACACAACGGCGATGTTGACTACCTTTAATGAGGTCAACATGAAGCCGGTTATGGATCTTCGTAGCCAGTATAAAGACCTATTTGAAAAGTCGCACAATGGCACACGCCTCGGTTTTATGGGCTTTTTTGTGAAAGCCGCCTGCGAAGCCTTAAAACGTTTCCCTGCGGTAAATGCCTCTATTGACGGCGATGATGTTGTTTATCATGGCTACCAAGACGTTGGTGTCGCGGTTTCTACCGAGAAGGGTTTGGTCGTTCCAGTATTGCGCGATGCAGAAAACATGAGCATGGCCAAGATCGAAGAGAAAATTCGTGAATATGGTCTGCGTGCAAAAGACGGCAAACTTAGCATGGAAGACATGACTGGTGGTACCTTCACCATCACAAATGGCGGTGTGTTTGGTTCGCTACTTTCTACCCCAATCCTTAATCCTCCACAAACCGCGATTCTGGGTATGCACAAAATCCAAGATCGCCCTATGGCGGTAAATGGTGAAGTCGTTATTCAGCCTATGATGTATTTGGCGTTGTCCTACGACCACCGCCTGGTCGATGGCAAGGATGCTGTTCAGTTTTTAGTGGCGATCAAAGACCTAATTGAAGACCCGGCGCGGATTTTGCTCGAAGTATAACGAGCATTACGCAAAATTCAGGCTATTTGATAGTTGGGCGCGGTGGATGCTTGCGCTCAACAAAAAAGGAAATAGGACAAAGCAATGTCAAAATTTGATGTGGTAGTTATTGGCTCTGGCCCAGCGGGTTATGTTGCCGCCATTCGCGCAGCGCAGCTGGGCTTAAAAACAGCGTGTATCGAAAAGAATCGTAATAAAGAAGACAAAATAGCATTGGGTGGCACTTGCCTAAATGTTGGTTGCATTCCATCTAAAGCGCTCTTGGATAGTAGCTATAAATACCATGAAGCCAAAGACTCGCTCGGCGTTCACGGTATTTCTACTGGCGATGTTGGCATTGATGTGCCAGCGATGATCAAGCGTAAAGATGGCGTTGTAGCGCAAATGACAGGCGGTATAGGTGGTCTGTTTCAAGCAAACGGCGTGACCGCGATTGAAGGTGCCGGCAAAGTTTTAGCGGGCAAAAAAGTGGAAGTTACTGCCGCTGACGGCACTGTTTCTATTTTGGACGCTGACAATATCATTATTGCTGCGGGCTCAGTACCCGTTGCTATCCCACCCGCGCCAGTTGATCAGAACATTATCGTCGACTCCACTGGTGCATTAGATTTTCAAGAAATTCCTGGTAAGTTGGGCGTAATCGGCGCCGGCGTAATTGGCTTAGAACTAGGTAGTGTTTGGTCACGCCTTGGCAGTGAGGTCGTTCTGTTAGAAGCCCTAGAAAGCTTCCTGCCTGCTGTTGATGGTCAGATCGCGAAAGAGGCTGCTAAGGTCTTTAAGAAGCAAGGTCTAGATGTACGTTTGGGTGCCCGGGTTACCGGTACTAAGATCGTTAAAAACCAAGTTGAAGTTAGCTATACCTTTAAGGATGAAGAGAAATCCGAAACCTTTGATAAGCTGATCGTTTGCGTTGGTCGCAAACCACTTAGTAGTGGCTTATTAGCGGCCGATTGTGGCGTAAACCTCGACGAGCGTGGTTTTATCTTCGTTAATGATTACTGCGAGACCGATGCTGCGGGCATTTACGCAGTGGGTGATGTTGTTCGCGGCCCAATGCTCGCACATAAGGGCTCCGAAGAGGGCGTTATGGTAGCCGAGCGTATCGCTGGCCACAAAATAGCGATGAATTACGATTGTATTCCCTCGGTTATCTATACCCATCCTGAAATTGCGGGTGTAGGTAAAACCGAAGAACAGCTTAAAGCTGATGGCATTCCTTACAAAGTGGGTACATTCCCCTTTGTTGCCATCGCCCGTGCAGTAGCGGCTAATGACACTACTGGTATGGTGAAAATGCTGGCCCACGAAGAAACCGACCGTATTTTAGGTTGCCATATTATTGGTGCGAGCGCCGCTGATTTGGTGCAACAGGTTGTAATCGCTATGGAATTCGGCTCGTCAGCAGAAGACATTGGTCTGACCGTATTTGGTCACCCAACGCTTTCTGAAGCTGTCCATGAAGCTGCTTTAGCTGTTAATGGCCACGCTATACATATGCCTAATCGCAAGAAGCGTAAATAGATTTGCGGTAGTGCGCGAAATTCGGGAAAATACGCATCCCGATTTCGCGTTGTTATTGCAATGTGCAGAGGGAACGGGCCAAGTCACTGACAGGATTTTACTCGTTTAACACTTCCACAGACCGAGATGGTAATTCCAACATGAACCTTCACGAGTACCAGGGCAAACAACTGTTTGCTGAATATGGGCTGCCTGTATCTTTAGGATATGCCTGTGATACCCCGGAAGAGGCTGCAGCTGCAGCTGATAAAATTGGTGGTGACAAATGGGTTGTTAAAGCCCAAGTTCACGCCGGTGGCCGCGGTAAAGCTGGCGGCGTAAAGCTGGTTAGCAGCAAAGAAGAGATCGCGGCATTTGCTGAAAAATGGCTGGGTAAGAATCTGGTAACCTATCAGACTGATGAGCACGGGCAGCCAGTATCGAAAATTTTGGTTGAATCTTGCACTGATATCGATCAAGAACTGTACCTAGGTGCCGTAGTCGACCGTTCGTCACGTCGCATCGTTTTCATGGCATCTACCGAAGGTGGTGTTGAGATCGAGAAAGTTGCAGAAGAGACTCCAGAGAAGATTCTCAAAGCAATTATCGATCCCATGACTGGTGCGCAACCCTACCAAGGTCGCGAACTTGCGTTCCAGTTGGGCTTAAACCCAACTCAGGTTAAGCAGTTCGTTAAGATTTTCTTAGGCTTGGCGCAATTATTCCAAGACAAAGATTTAGCCTTAATGGAAATCAACCCTCTGGTTATTACCAGCGAGGGTAACCTTCACTGCCTAGACGCTAAATTGGTTGTCGATGGCAATGCCATGTACCGTCACCCTGAATTGAAGCTGATGCACGACCCTTCTCAGGAAGACGAGCGCGAAGCGCGTGCGGCAGAATGGGACCTTAACTACGTTGCCCTGACCGGTAATATCGGTTGCATGGTAAACGGTGCTGGCTTGGCCATGGGTACCATGGATATCGTTTCCCTGCATGGCGGTTTCCCGGCTAACTTCCTTGACGTTGGTGGTGGTGCGACGAAAGAGCGTGTTACTGAAGCCTTTAAAATTATCCTCGAAGATCAAAATGTTAAAGCCGTACTGGTTAACATCTTTGGCGGTATTGTGCGCTGTGACCTAATTGCCGAAGGTATTATCGGTGCAGTGAAAGAAGTGGGCGTTAGCGTACCGGTTGTGGTTCGCTTAGAAGGTAACAATGCGGAGCTGGGTACTAAACTGCTGTCAGATTCTGGTCTCGATATCATCGCGGCAACCAGTCTAACCGACGCGGCTCAGCAAGCTGTTAAAGCAGCGGGGGGCAAATAATGTCTATTCTTATCGACAAAAATACCAAGGTAATCTGCCAAGGTTTCACTGGCGGTCAGGGTACTTTTCACTCTGAGCAAGCTATTGCTTACGGTACGCAAATGGTTGGCGGTGTAACGCCAGGTAAAGGCGGCACTGAGCACCTTGGCCTGCCTGTTTTCAACACTGTTAAGGAAGCAGTTGACGCTACCGGTGCAGATGCATCTGTGATTTATGTCCCTGCCGCTTTTTGTAAGGACTCTATCCTTGAAGCCGCTAATTCCGGTATCAAACTGATCGTATGTATCACTGAGCACATTCCTGTAATGGACATGCTTGAGTGTAAAGTAAAATGCGATGAGAACGGTGTACGTTTGATCGGACCTAACTGTCCTGGTGTAATTACACCCGGTGAGTGCAAGATCGGTATCATGCCTGGCCACATCCATTTACCTGGTAAAGTTGGTATCGTTTCGCGTTCAGGTACCTTGACCTACGAAGCGGTTAAGCAGACTACCGATTATGGTTTTGGCCAGTCTACCTGTGTTGGTATTGGCGGAGACCCGATTCCTGGTTCTAACTTCATCGATATTCTCGCGCTATTCGAGAAAGACCCAGCGACTGAAGCGATTGTAATGATCGGTGAAATTGGTGGTTCGGCTGAAGAAGAAGCTGCAGCCTACATTAAAGATCATGTCACTAAGCCTGTCGTTTCTTACATCGCTGGTGTTACTGCACCTGCTGGTAAGCGGATGGGGCATGCTGGTGCAATCATCTCTGGTGGCAAAGGTACTGCAGATGAGAAGTTTGCTGCCTTACAAGATGCTGGCGTAAAAACTGTTCGTTCACTTGCGGACATCGGCAAAGCACTTAAAGAAATTACCGGCTGGTAAGTTCTGCAGGCTTTGTTAGAAAAGGCGGCTTCGGCCGCCTTTTTGCATTCTGTTGTTTTATTTTTGGAATGTTCTTGTTTAAAGAAGTGAATAATGATTCACTTCTTTATCTGTTTAGGTAAATAATATGGCATACCGGGAAACGGATTTAGTTAGGCAGCGTAAAGTCGCGCAAAAATCGGGATTACTGCACGCCGCGGAAACCTTGGTACGGGAGGGCGGTTTTGGCGCGCTCACTATACAGGCTGTGGCAGAGGGCGCCGGGGTTGGAGTGGGTACGGTTTACCGCTATTTTAGCGGCAAGGACGAGTTGGCGACTGAAGTATTTAAACGGGCGACCACCCGTGAAGTTGCCGCTGTAAGAGAGGCGCTGAGTGGTCCCGGTGGCGCAGCGACTCGATTGGCCGTTGCCACAGAGGTCTTTGCGCAGCGGGCTTTTAGTGCGCCAAAGTTGGCGTGGGCGCTGATCGCAGAGCCGGTTGATCCGGCTGTGGACGTAGCTAGATTGCAGTATCGCAAGACCTACACTGCGCTATTTGAAACGGTCGTTGCGAATGGCGTGGCGACTGGCGAATTTGCTCCGCAAAACCCAGGGTTATCGGCTGCAGCACTGGTTGGCGCGATGGCTGAAAGTATACTGGGACCGCTTGCGAACCCTGTCTGTAACGCTGAGACGATCGCGGCGTTGCGATTATTCTGTATGCGTGCCGTTGGTGCGCAATGTTGATGTTATAGAGGATTAAATTATGTCAGTGACTGATTCAAATGTGGATATCAATAAATTAATTCCCGTTGAGACCCACGAGGTGTTTAATCAGTCTCTGGCCCTAGAAAATTACAATCTTTACCACTGTGACGTGGCTTTGCAGGAGGCCGTAACCGTGAATGGCGGTGTTGACGACGGCGCGCTAAGCCACCATGGTGAGCGCTGTGGCCGCGCTGATGTCATCAACTGGGGCTTTGAGGCGAATGAAAACAAACCTCAGCTCGACACCCACGACCGCTTCGGCCATCGAGTGGATCTGGTTAAATTTCACCCAAGCTACCACAACTTGATGGATATGGCTTTGCGTGCGGGGGTTCATTCAGGTCCCTGGCAGGTAAATGCTAAGCACGCGCATGTGCAGCGCGCTGCGCTCAGTTATATGCAGTCGCAAGTTGACGCCGGTCATGGCTGCCCTTTAACGATGACCTTTGCTTCAGTGCCGACCTTGAAGCTAACGCCAAGCTTGGCGGATACATGGCTGCCAAAAATTCTTGAAAACGCTTACCAGCCGGAAAATATCCCTTATTTTGAAAAACGAGCATTGACGATTGGCATGGGTATGACCGAGAAACAAGGCGGCTCAGATGTTCAAGCAAATACGACTTATGCGACGCCGTTGTGTGACCGTGGGAGTGGCGCTTTGTATGCGCTAAATGGCCATAAATGGTTTTTGTCGGCGCCGATGTGTGATGCCTTCTTGATGTTGGCGAAAACAGATGGAGGGTTGAGCTGTTTTCTGGTGCCGCGCTGGCGTGAAGATGGTCAGAAAAATGGCCTGTATTTGCAGCGCCTTAAAAACAAAATGGGCAATGTTTCGAATGCTTCATCCGAGGTCGAATTGCGCCAAGCTCACGGCTGGATGGTTGGTGAAGAGGGGCGCGGGGTTCCGGCAATTATCGAAATGGTCGCGCTAACTCGCTTTGATTGTATGGTTGGCTCTAGCGCTGGGCAACGTCAGGCGGTGGTGCAGGCCGTTCATCACGCTCGCAGGCGGCAGGCCTTTGGCGCGCGCTTAATTGAACAGCCATTGATGCGGAATGTCTTGGCGGACTTGCAGCTGGAGATTGAAGGCTCCCTTGCGTTGACCATGCGTATGGCGCGTGCGCTTGATAGCAGCCAGGATCCCGCCGAGCAATTGTTAATGCGTTTGGGTACGGCTGTAGGTAAATTCTGGATCTGTAAACGTACACCGGGCCATGCTTACGAGGCCATGGAATGCTTGGGTGGTAATGGTGTGATTGAAAATTGCATACTACCGCGACTGTATCGCGAGGCCCCAATCAATGCAATTTGGGAGGGGTCAGGGAATATACAGGCCTTAGATGTTTTGCGCGCCATCGCTAAAACCCCGGCGGTATTAGCACAGTGGTTTACGGAATTGGGGATGTCTAGCGGTCTGTTCGCTGATCTAGACCGCGCGGTAAGTCAGTTACAAGACGCGTTTAAAAATCTGGGTGACCCCGCTTATCAAGCGCGGCAATTGGTCGAGCAGCTCGCGTTGACCATGCAGGCCTCGCTATTGGCTCGGCACGCCCCCAGCGCAGTCGCTGAAGCCTTTGTGCGCTCCCGGTTAGGTGGGCGGCAGGCGATATATGGCTGTCTTCCAGAGGGGGTTGATCTGGCTGCTATTTTAGATCGAGTGCTGCCGGAGCAATATTAAGTCTGCTTATCTCTTGAAAAGCGTCTAAAAGTCCCCATCTTTCAAACACTGTCCGTCTAAAGCGGCGGACATACTTAATTCAGTGTAAAAAGGTGGAAATAATGTCAACAGCAGAAAAAGAAACTCTGGGTTTTCAAACCGAAGCTAAGCAAATGCTTCAGTTAATGATTCACTCAATGTATAGCAATAAAGAAATCTTTCTTCGCGAGCTGGTTTCTAATGCCTCAGATGCCGCAGATAAGCTTCGCTATGAAGCGCTTGCCGATGGCGCACTTTACGAAAATGACCCCGATTTACGCATCCGTATCACCCTCGATAAAGAAGCGAACACCCTGACGCTAAGTGATAACGGTATTGGTATGTCCCGCGAGGAGGTGGTTAATAATTTGGGCACCATCGCTCGCTCTGGTACAGCCGAATTTCTGAAGAACCTCAGTGGTGACGGCAAGAAAGATTCACAATTGATCGGCCAGTTTGGTGTCGGTTTCTATTCGGCATTTATTGTTGCCGAACGGGTTGAGGTGTTTACTCGTCGGGCGGGATTAACTGCTGCAGATGCTGTGCACTGGGAGTCAACTGGTGAAGCAGATTTCTCCATTGAATCGTGTGAAAAGGCCGATCGCGGCACCACCGTCGTTCTGCATTTGCGTGAAGAAGATACAGAATTCGCGGATGACTGGCGTGTGCGCTCAATTATCAAAAAATATTCTGATCACATCAGTATCCCCGTGCAGATGCTGGAAAATGTTCCAGCGGATAAAGACGTTGAAGAGCAGAAAGTCGCTGAGTTTGAAGCGGTAAATAGCGCTACTGCGCTGTGGACGCGTTCGCGTAGCGAAGTGACAGATGATGAGTACCAAGCTTTTTATAAGCACGTAAGTCATGACTTTAGCCCAGCGTTGCACTGGAGCCACAATAAGGTCGAGGGTAAATTAGAGTACACGAGCCTGTTGTATCTCCCCGGTCAAGCGCCGATGGATTTGTGGAATCGCGATGCGGCACGGGGTTTAAAACTCTATGTGCAACGCACTTTTATTATGGATGACGCCGAGCAGTTTTTACCGCTGTATCTGCGTTTTGTAAAAGGCGTTATCGACTCTAATGACCTGTCGTTAAATGTCTCGCGTGAGATTCTTCAGCAAGACCCCGCCGTTGATGCAATGAAGAGCGCTTTAACTAAGCGTGTGCTAGATATGTTGGGTAAGCTGGCCAAAAGCGATGCCGACAAATACCAGCAGTTCTGGAAAGCCTTTGGTCAAGTCTTGAAAGAAGGCCCGGCTGAAGATTTTAGCAATAAAGAGAAAATCGCCAAGCTGCTACGATTTGCCACCACCCACGACAATAATGCTGAGCAGACACATTCGCTCGAAGATTACGTGACGCGAATGAAAGAGGGGCAAGCCAAGATCTACTACGTTGTAGGCGAAAGTCATAGAACCGCTTCGAGCAGCCCTCATCTTGAAGTGTTCCGCAAGAAAGGCATTGAAGTGTTATTGCTATCTGAGCGGGTAGATGACTGGTTAATGAATCACCTTTCAGAATTTGACGGTAAGGCCTTCCTTGACGTTGGGCGTGGTGAGCTGGATCTTGGTGATCTTGAGGGCGAAGAAGAGAAAAAAGCTCAGGAAGTTCTCGCCGAAGAGCATAAAGATTTGGTTGAACGCGTAAATGCGGTTTTAAGTGAAAAGGTTGAAAAGGTGCGGGTAACGAGCCGATTAACGGAATCGCCAGCGTGCCTAGTCGTTACCGAAGACGATATGGGCGCTCAAATGCGTAGGATGTTAGAGGCCGCTGGGCAGGCGCTGCCGCCGAGTAAACCTATTTTTGAGCTGAACCCAGAGCATCCCTTGGTGCTTAAATTGGACAAGGAGGCTGATGAAGACCGCTTTGCTGACTTGGTTGATGTTCTCTTTGATCAGGCCCATTTAGCTGAAGGCGCTCAGCTGGAAGATCCGGCGGGGTATGTCCATAAACTGAATAAGTTGCTTTTAGAGTTAAGTACGTAAACAATGATTTAAGGCGGCGAAAGCCGCCTTATTTGTATTAGGGCCTATTACAGCAGTGGTAGACTCACACATAATAAATCGTGAGTAGAAGTAAGCTATGGCTAAAAAACATAAGGTTGCCATTATTGGCGGTGGTAGTTTTGGTACGGCAATTGCCAATATTATCGCAGATAATGGTCACGATACTTGTCAGTGGATGCGCACGCCAGAGCGGGTCCAAGAGGTTAACGAACAACATACCAACGAAGTCTACCTGCCGGGTATTAAGTTAAATCCAGCGCTCCATGCAAGTGCTGACTTACGTGAAACGGTGGCCGGTTGTGACACGGTGTTTTTCTCTATTCCCAGCAAATCTAGTCGTGACGTGGCTCGGCAACTCGCCGATTGTATTGCGCCAGGAACGATATTAATCAGTACCACCAAAGGTATTGAATTCGAAACCAATAAGCTAATGAGCGAAGTGCTGCAAGAGGAGCTGCCGCAGGTTCGTTTAGGTGTCTTGAGTGGACCAAATTTAGCCAAAGAGCTCGCGGCGCGAACGATTACGGGTACGGTGGTCGCGAGTAAAGATCCGGATGTAACCAGCACGATTCAAGACTTGCTTCAGTGTTCGTATTTTCGCGTTTACGCAGGTAATGATATGTACGGCGTTGAGTTGGCTGGGGCGCTGAAAAATGTTTACGCGATTACCGCCGGTATGGCGGCAGCTTTGGGTTGTGGCCATAACACCATTAGTATGTTGATTACCCGCAGCCTGGCCGAAATGAGCCGTTACGCCGTAACCAAGGGGGCTGATCCGCTAACCTTTCTTGGTCTAGCCGGCGTTGGTGATCTATTTGTTACCTGTACATCGCCACTCAGTCGCAATTACCGCGTGGGTTTTGAGTTGGGTAAGGGGCGTGATTTAAATGAAGTAGTAGAGAGTCTTGGCCAGGTCGCCGAAGGTGTCAATACGCTTAGGCTCATGAAGGAACAGTCCGAGCTTCTCAATATTTATATGCCGCTGGTACATGGGCTATATGACATTATTTACAATGGCTGCAAGGTTGGCGATGTCATTGGCACAATGATGTGTGCGGAGCAAAACCGCGATGTAGAATTCGCCTTGCAATAGGTGATCAAAACTTAAAAGGCGCATGTTTAGATTCTTATGGAAATTTTGTTAGTTCGCCACGGCGCCGCGTCGTGGGATACCAAAACCGATATTGAACGAACCTTAACCGACCTTGGCAGGGTAGAAATTAATGCTGCTTCCGCATGGTTGACAGCCTCAGAGTGGCAGCCAGATGAATTATGGGTAAGCCCTTACAAGCGCGCCGCTGAAAGTGCAAAAATTCTTAATCAGCAATGGCAGCTCCGACCACGTTTAAAGTCTTCGCTTACCCCAGATACGCCGCTGTCAGAATTAGAGGCCATGTTGGCTACGTTTCGCGGTGATCGGCTAATGTTGGTTTCCCATAATCCGTTACTGAGCAATGCCATAAATCATTGGCATGGCGGTGAAGCTCAGAGTTACTGGGGTATGCAAACGGCGAGTATGGCGATGTTAGACGCGGATGTTTTTAGTCAGGGCTGCGCTAGTCTGCGGTGGCTGCGTCACTATCCGAATTACGACCACAACGGTCGCTGAGCTAAGTTTATTACATGATGAAATTTGAAGAGCGCCAGTTTACCGTTGATGGCATGACAATATGTGCAAAACAGTGGGGTGATAGCGGAATGCCAGCCATCGCCTTGCATGGCTGGCTCGATAATGCAGCGAGTTTTGATGCGCTAGCGCAGACGCTACCTGAGCTTCAGTTACTGGCACTGGACATGGCTGGCCACGGCCTGAGCGATCACAAACCGGCCTCGGGGAATTACGCCATTTGGGACGATTTGCGCTTTGTTATGGCTGTCGCTGACCAAATGAATTGGCGGCAATTTGTGCTTATTGGTCACTCGCGCGGCGCGATTATGGCGACCTTGCTCGCCGGTGCAATACCTGAGCGAGTGTCCCATTTGATTTGTGTGGATGGTTTCATCCCAGAGCCCGAGGACCCGGCTAAGTTTCCTGAGCAGCTCGGTCAATATTTGCAAGATTTTGCTAAAGCCGGGCGTGGCGATAAGGGGCATCCTGACTTGGCGGCAGCAGTTGCTGCGCGGCGGAAAGCGACACCGATGACCGAGCCGGCCGCTAGGCTGATTGTTGAGCGCGGCAGTTACCGTGATGCCAGCGGCCGGGTATTTTGGCGAAGTGATCGTCGCCTAAAATTGGCGTCACCAGTAAAGTTAAGCTTTCCGCAGCTGCAGGCCAATATGGATGCGATACGTGCGCCTCGCCTTTTAATTATTGCTGATCAAGGCTTTGGTCGCTGGTTGCCAAAACTACCCGAGGCCTTGGTGTCAAAGTTCGAGCTTAGACATATCGAAGGGGAACATCATTGCCATATGGACGAGCAGGCACAGCAAATAGGCCAATGGATTAGCCGCTTTATTGCTTTGGAAGCAGAGCTAGGTGGAGGGCGGTGAACTAATAAGGTCACTTCGGACACAAAAAAGCCCCTTTCCAGGGGCTTTTTTGTGTCCGAATCAGATTTAGCTGGGCCGATTAATCAGCGCCAAAAATTCGGTGCGAGTCGCGTTATTGTCTTTAAACACACCGAGCATAGCGCTGGTCCGCATCACAGAATTTTGCTTTTCTACGCCGCGCATCATCATGCACATATGGCGGGCTTCAATAATAACGCCTACACCTTCAGAGCCAGTGACGTCCATAATAGTTTTAGCGATTTGGGTGGTTAGGCCCTCTTGAATTTGCAGGCGGCGGGCGTACAAATCAACGATGCGCGCTACCTTAGAGAGTCCAAGCACCTTGCCGCTTGGGATATAGGCAACATGGCACTTTCCAATAAAGGGCAGTAAGTGGTGCTCACACAATGAATAGAGCTCAATGTCCGAAACAACGACCATTTCATTACAGTCGGACTCGAAAAGGGCGCCATTAACAACGTCGTCGACATTGCGGCGATAACCTTCGGTCAAAAATTCAAAGGCCTTGGCAGCGCGGGCAGGGGTGTCGATCAAGCCGTCTCTGCTAGGGTCTTCGCCAATTTTTTTTATGATATCTGCAAACGCTTGTTCCACAGGACTTCCTTCGCGCGTTGTCGGGGAGCGAATAGTACCAAACAGACCCTCAGCTGCCAAACGCTGTGATTAAGCCGATTACACTATGGGCAGGATTATTCGTGCGAGGCAGTGTAAAATTGCTTTTTGTCTACAGGTACACCGTGGTGAGCAACAGGAATGAAATAAGTGGCGAACTCTATACGCTTCGCGACTATTTACGTTGGGCTATCAGTGAGTTTGGCCGTGCCGGTCTGTTTTTTGGTCATGGTACCGATAATGCCTATGACGAGGCTCGGGTATTGGTGCTGCATAGTTTGAACTTACCCCTCGATATTGATCCCGCACTGCTTGATGCGCGCCTCACGTTAGCTGAGCGAGAGGCAGTTCTGCTGCTTATTAAGCGACGCGTAGATGAGCGTGTGCCTGCGGCCTATCTTACCCATGAGGCATGGTTTGCCGGACTCTCGTTCTACGTCGATGAGCGTGTATTGGTGCCGCGTTCGCCAATTGCTGAACTTATTGCTCAAGACTTTGAGCCTTGGCTTGGCGGCATGCAGCCGCGGCGGATACTGGATTTGTGTTCGGGTAGTGGGTGTATTGGTATTGCATGTGCCTACCAGTTTCATGAGGCCCGCGTTGATTTGGTGGATATATCTCTCGACGCCTTAAATGTTGCCGATATCAATATTGCGCGGCACGAGCTCGCGGATAGAGTTAGTGCGGTTCAGTCAGACGTGTTTGATTTGTTGGCGGACCAAAAATACGATCTGATTGTAAGTAATCCGCCGTATGTGGATGCTGAGGATCTCGCCGCCATGCCTGCGGAGTATCAGCGCGAACCGGCGCTGGGCTTAGCGTCTGGCCCAGATGGCTTGGATATTACACGCCGTATTTTGCGGGATGCAGCCGACTACCTTAGCGAGGACGGTGTATTGATCGTTGAAGTCGGCAATAGCTGCGTAGCGCTAGATGATGCATTTCCGACAGTGCCTTTTATGTGGCTTGAATTTGAACACGGTGGGCATGGTGTCTTTGTGATGAGCCGTGAGCAATTAATTGAAAATGCAGAGAGTTTTAGCTGAGCTTCTGACGCTGTCAGGACTTTGCCGTATAATTGGCCTCTGGGTAAATTGGCCTGCGCGATCAAATTGCGTTGCAGGTATGTAATGAACAGTGTTGGGATATTCAATGTCAGGAAATAGCATCGGTAAATTGTTCTCTGTCACCACCTTTGGTGAGAGTCACGGCCTGGCCTTGGGTGCAGTAATTGACGGCTGTCCGCCGGGCTTGGCCTTGTGTGAAGAGGATTTACAGATCGACCTTGATCGCCGTAAACCGGGTACCTCGCGGTATACAACGCAGCGTCGCGAAGATGATGTGGTTAAGATCTTATCTGGTGTGTTTGAGGGCAAAACGACAGGCACCTCAATTGGTTTGTTAATTGAAAATACTGACCAGCGCTCTAAAGATTACGGCAAGATCAAAGACCGATTTCGGCCAATGCATGCAGACTACACCTACCAGCAAAAATATGGCGCGCGGGATTACCGTGGTGGCGGTCGGTCGTCGGCAAGAGAAACGGCTATGCGCGTGGCGGCCGGGGCTGTCGCTAAAAAGTACTTAGCCAGCCAATGCGGAATTGAAGTGCGCGGGTATTTATCGCAACTCGGGCCCATCGCTATTGATACGGTGGATTGGGCTGTTGTGGAAAACAATCCCTTTTTCTGCCCAGATCCCGACAAAATCCCACTTATGGAAGACTATATGCAGAAGCTGCGTAAGTCTGGCGACTCCGTTGGTGCCAAGCTAACGATTGTGGCTAGCGGCATGCCGGTAGGTCTAGGTGAACCTGTATTTGACCGTTTAGACGCAGATATTGCCCACGCCTTAATGGGCATCAACGCAGTGAAGGGCGTTGAGATCGGCGCCGGCTTTGATTGCGTTGACGCGCTTGGGAGTGAACACCGCGACGAACTCACTCCAGAGGGCTTTACCTCTAATAATGCCGGCGGTATTTTAGGGGGCATATCGAGTGGCCAAGATTTGGTCGCGCACCTCGCTCTGAAGCCCACTTCGAGTATTTTGGTGCCGGGTAAAACCGTTGATATCGACGGTAATCCCGTTGAAGTTATTACCACGGGTCGTCATGACCCCTGCGTAGGTATTCGCGCAGTGCCTATTGCTGAGGCCATGGTTGCGATTGTGTTGATGGATCATCTTTTACGTAACCGTGGTCAGAACGGTGGCGTGCACTCGACTACCCCGGTTATTCCCGCAGCGCAATCTTGATCCTGGCATGAGTGCCGCGCTGCCGTATTGGCGTCTGTCGGGCTTTTACTTTTTTTACTTTGCGCTATTGGGTACATGGGTTCCGTATTGGACCTTGTATTTGAAGTCATTGGGCTTCCGCTCCGAAGAAATAGGTGTTTTAAGTTCCTTGGTGATGCTCACTAAGATCTTGGCACCAAGTCTTTGGGGCTGGCTTGCAGACAGCTATGGCTACCGCAGTCGAATTATTCGGCTTGGTGCATTCATGGCCATGCTCGCATTTACCGGAGCGTATTTGCGATCAGATTTTTGGTGGCTGGCTGGGGTTATTATTAGCTACAGCTTCTTTTGGAATGCGGTGTTGGCGCAGTTTGACGTGCTAACTCTCTCGCATCTTGCGGGTCGCTATGGGCGCTACAGCCTTATTAGGGTATGGGGCTCGGTCGGTTTTATTGTCGCGGTACTTGGCGTTGGCTGGTGGCTGGATCATCATCCGATAGCGCAGCTTCTGTATCTCATCTCGATCTTACTCAGTGGCATATGGCTGGCTAGTTTGCTGGTTGCAGAAAAGCCGGGGGGACTGCGCCAAGATGCGCAGCGGCAATCACTTAAGGGTATTTTGCAAAAGCCGGCGGTGATCGCCTTTTTTGCAGTAAGCTTTTTTCTGCAACTGTCGCACGGTCCGTATTACACTTTTTTTAGTATTTACCTCGAAGCACAGGCTTATTCGCGAACTTTGATTGGCGGTCTGTGGTCTTTGGGGGTAATTGCCGAAGTGCTCCTTTTTCTGTTTATGCATCGCGTGCTCGCGCGCTTTAGTCTGCGTGTTATCGTGCTGTGGAGCTTAGGGTTGTCTGTGCTGCGGTGGTTGCTCATCGCCTATTTTGTCGAGTACCCAGCCGTGCTAGTGCTCGCGCAGTGTTTACATGCAGCCAGTTTTGGTAGCTTTCATGCTGCCGGTATTGAGATTATTCGCCATTGGTTTACTGGTCATCACGGCCAGGGCATGGCCTTGTACAGTGGTTTAAGCTTTGGCTTGGGCGGCGCCTGTGGTGCGCTGTTAAGCGGCTGGGGGTGGGACTTCAGTGCGCAGCAGTGTTTTCTAGCTGCCGCAGTGGCTGCCGGGGTGTCGTATGGCGTAGCGTGGCGTTGGTTTGACCTAAAAACCGAGCCAAGTCCGGTTTAAGTCAATAATATGCTGGCTGCAGAGCCGGACCTTTTGTAGACTCGCTGAGAGTTATTAATACAGGTAAGACCATGGCCCAGGAATCCGTCGTTTACGGTTGCATTACCGATATGCTATTTGCCCGTGACCTCAGCGAGCTCGATAATCGCCGGGATAATAACCAGCTGGTCACAGCGCTGTTGCCGGCCGCTGAAGATTGGCCGCTGTTGTGTAGGGAAATGTTTTCGGCGCCGCGGCCAGCGTTTGATTTTGGTGATTGCCAGACCGACGTTATTCATTTTGGTAGTTCCTATAAAGCGATTGAACACGAGTGGGACGAGTGGCTCCGGCAATTTGAAAATATGTTACTCAAAATGTACTGGGTTAGTGCTACGGTGCACTTACAAACGGCCTATAACGGCAGTCACACCTTTGTCTGGCAAGCTGAAGAAGATTTTCATGCGCCGGGGCAGGGCACTGGCAAATTGCGTTGTGAGTGGGTGCGCGAAGATACTTTGGGGTGAATTTTCGCATTCGCGCCGATTCAGAAACTTCTAAATAATAGGCTCAGTGTGGATAGCAGTTTACTTCAGGATTATATAAAAACCGCCAAGCGTTACCGCACCCCGGTTTTGGCGGTACTGGCAACGTTGATGTTGGTCTGCTCTGCCGTGTGGAGCTTTGATGTACCCTGGCGGGATATTGCCGAGTACTTTTTACTCTGTGTGCTTGGGGTCGGTTTTGTAGCGATGCTATCCGCTGTCTTGGTATTTATTCTAAAACGTCTGCGGGCGTAGCGTGTTAAAGCCAGCCACAGGCCCTCAGCTCAATACGATATCGACACTAAGTTGCTCGGCAATTTGATCAAGGCTGTCCTCTAGTTCGTCCAAGTCACAAGCTGCAGGCATTTCTGCACTGACGTGGGCTTCAAATAGCGGGTCACCGCTCATCGCGGCACTTGTGATATTTGAACTCATTTCAATCACGTTAATTTGCTGCTGTTTAAGTGCGCGACTGACCTCACGAACAATGCCGGGTCGATCATTGCCCAAAATGTGCAGTTTGCATAATTTATTATTCGCACTGGGTGCAGTGGAGCTCGCACCCGGCTGAATGTGAATGGTTAAGCCCTCAATATTTAAACTACTAAGGGCGTTACTGAGCTCGTCGATATCGGCTTCAGCGACGGCGACTCTGACTATCCCCGCGAACTGTCCCGCGAGCTGGGTCATTCGACTTTCGAGCCAGTTACCTTGGTGGTCAGAAACAATATCTGCTAAGCGTTCAACGAGGCCAGGGCGATCCTGGCCGAGAAAAGTAAAAACCAATGAGCTATTCACGGCGTACCCTTATTCTTTATTGGAGTGTTAATACTAGAGTATAGTCTGGCCAGATTGCGAGTGTAAGTGAGGATTGCGATGAAGGTAATTGTGGATTTTTGCATCATTCCCCTTGGCGGGGAGATATCGTTAACACCTTATATTGCAGCGTGCCAAAAAATTCTTGCCGGAGCGGGCTTGCGGCATCAATTGCATGCCTATGGCACCAATATTGAGGGAGAGTGGGACACGATAATGACAGCGGTTAAGCATTGCCATATGCGTGTGCATGAGATGGGCGCGCCGAGAATATCGACTCAGTTAAAGATTGGCAGTCGCTGTGATCGTGAACAAAGCATGATCGACAAAGTCGAACATGTGCAGGACTTTTTGGCGCAGTCCAAAACCGAATATTAATCAATAGAGGGATCAGTTCATGGCAAAGAAGCGAGTATTACTTGGTGTAGTCGGCTTATTGCTTATTGGCAGCGTGCAGGCTGAGGTGCTTAATGATGACGTTAATTGGCTTGGGGTGGTGGATGGCAGTCACCGCAGTGCAGAGAATCGTGCGCGAGACCAATATCGGCACCCCGTGCAAACCTTGACGTTTTTCGGCGTGCAACCCTGTGACCACGTCGTTGAGTTGTGGCCAGGTGGTGGCGGTTGGTATAGCGAAGTATTGGCTCCCTTAGTACGCGATTGTGGCAAATTCTACGCCGCGCAATTTTCAGCGAACAGCGATATTGGCTATTACGTTAAATCACGGCAGTCCTATGTGGACAAATTGGCTGCTAGTCCTGCAGTCTACGACCAGACTGTAATTACCACTTTAGAGGCTCCCGAATATCTTGCTATTGCGCCAGAGGCAAGTGTTGATAAGGTTCTGACCTATAGGAACGTCCACAACTGGCTTAAAGCGGGTGTCGCCGAGCAGGTGTTTGCTGCGGCCTTTACCGCGCTGAAACCTGGCGGTGTATTCGGCGTGGTGGAGCATCGCGCGGATAGCGATGCGAGCATGGCAGAGATGGTGAAAAGTGGCTATGTCAGTGAGCAGGCCGTTATAGCGCTTGCTGAAGCGGCTGGATTCTTGCTGCTTGATAGCAGTGAAGTCAATGCAAACTTAAAGGATAATCACCATCATCCTGCGGGCGTTTGGACATTGCCGCCAAGTTTACGTTTAGGCGAGCAGGACAGGGCAAAGTACTTGGCGATTGGCGAGAGTGATAGGATGACACTTAAATTTGGTAAACCTGTACATGAATGATAATGATTACGTTGAAATCCCTTGGCAAAAGCTCAGCCCTGAAGCGTTTCAGGGCATGCTAGAGGAGTTGGTGAGCCGAGACGGTACTGACTACGGAGAGCAGGAGCTTAGTACTGATGCCAAAATAAGCCAGTTGCGAAATGCACTGGCGCAAAAGCGCGCTGCGATTGCTTTTTGTCCAGACAGTGAGAGCTGGACGGTAATTGATAAAACTTAGCATGCTGATAGGCGCTTTTTATTAAAATTACAGCGACGATTTCGTCGCTTTTTATGTTTCATTTGGACGTGTTAATGACGATAGCCGTAGATCACACCCTGGATACCTGCGGATTGTTCTGCCCGGAACCAGTGATGATGTTGCACAATAAAATCCGCGATATCGCCTCGGGCGAGGTGCTGGAAATTATTGCCACGGACCCTGCGACGACCCGAGATATTCCGAAGTTTTGTAATTTTCTCGGTCATACCTTGCTGGGCAAAGAAGAGACCGAGAAACACTACCGCTATTTTGTACAAAAAGCCTGAGGCGTTGGCCGTTTATTCACGCTAGCTAATTACGATTGCAACAGTTGCGAAAGGGCGCGGGTCGCAACTGGGCCGCCAGCTTTTATCTGGTTGGCGATGTGATATTGGAAAAAGTAACGGAACGTCGGGTTTTTCTGTACGGCAAATAGGCATGGGTCGCCGGCAAGGATGGGCGAATGCCTTGCGAGGCGAATATTTGCCACCATAGCGTCTAAGTGTCCATTTTGCTCCAGGCGCCAACTAATTACCGGTTGAAGCTCAAATTCCTTGTTCTCGCCAAGTAGTGCGGCGTGGCTGCCGATAAAGTCGGGGAATTCCTGTACAAAGTCATCTGCGGCAGGCTTAGGGTAGGTCATCATTATATCTAAGGCGGCTATATGGTGTGGCGGTACTTCATTAAATCGGCGCTCCTTCGCTGGGTCGTAATAGCCTTGGGATTGACCGGCCTCTGGATCAACTAAATCAATACAGCGTGAAATCGTGTTCAGCCAGGGAAGTAAGGCAACGTTTTCGCCACTGGCGAGTCGAGCCCAGCCTAGAATTTTTACGGCGTAGAGCTTGTCGCGACTCAGCGCGTGGTGGGCATAGAGTAGGCAGAGGCCTTCGTATTCGGGGGATACGCGGAGAATTCTATGTTGCTCAACGCGAGAGGGGCGTTGAGGAAACGGGATAATCTTCGCTGAAGAATATTTGCCAAAGTTACGTGGAGCCATAACATCATTCCTCACGTAGCGGGCGGTACATCGCGCGGCTATGGTCTGAAACATGTGGCTTGAGGCGCAAAATCCACCTCATTGCTCGTCATGCTTTTTCGCAAAGACGGTGCGTGGATGTCCCTTTCTGTTAAAATTACTCTCTGTTTTCGGTTTTGCCAAGTGCTATGTGATGAGTCTTTGTTATTTTGCTTATGGTTCCAATATGAATCCTGCCCGAATGAAGGCGCGGGGTTTATTGTTCAGTAACGCAGAAAGCGCACGTTTGCTGGGCTACCGTCTTACGTTTAATAAACGCTCTCACTGTACCCCCGGCGTTGCCTATGCCAACGTAGTCCATAGCAGTTTAAGTGCAGTAGAAGGGGTGTTATATACCTTGGAAGACCACCGAGCGCTGAATGTTATGGATGGCTTTGAAGGTACGCCTGTGCGCTATAGTCGAGAGTGTATGTTATTGCATACGGCATCGGCCCCAAAGTCGGCGTGGATTTATGTCGCCAACCCCGCTTTTGTTGAGGACGACCTTCTGCCTGAGAGTAATTATTTAGCCCATTTAATGGCTGGCGCACAGTATTTGTCGCCTGAGTATTTGGCTATGCTGCATGCTCAGCCTTGCCGACCGTCTGTTGTTACACTTGGTGATAGTGGGTTGCTATACAATGCCTGAGGCGTGCAGGGTCACTGCGAGCTCTGAGAGTGAGGTGATCAGCGCGGTGTTTGCCGACTACTTTGCCGAGACCTACAAGACCATGCTGGTTGGTGGCGGTGATGAGCCATTTTACCAGCCGTCTAGTGCAGGCCATGAATTCCATCAAATTGTCTACCGCGCTGACTACGCCGCAAGTGCGCTACATGAGGTAGCTCACTGGTGTATCGCTGGGCAGGCTCGGCGGCAGCTTGCTGATTATGGCTATTGGTATGAGCCGGATGGTCGCAATATTGAGACTCAGCGAGTATTTGAGCGCGTGGAAGTTCGTCCGCAAGCTTTAGAATGCTTGTTTAGCATTGCTGCAGGGCGCTCCTTTGGTGTCAGTATAGATAATCTTGGCGGCGATGAAATTGACCCATTTCCCTTTCAATTGGCAGTTTGGCAGCAGGTGCAAGTGTATTTGCGACAGGGCTTGCCGGCCCGCGCCGAACAGTTTCGTTGCGCATTAGCTGACTACTTTGGCACGGTTCGCATACTTCGGGAGCTAGAGGTACCTCTCATTTATATTTTATAAATCTTATTAATTTCAATTAGTTGTTTAGTATTTGCTTGGTAAATTCTATAGGGTTTTTCATTGAAAATAGTGGTGGACGAAAATATTCCCGGCGCGGTGCAGTGCTTTGGGCAATTTGGTCAGGTAGTGACTCGCAGTGGTCGCCAGATTGGTCCAGAGGATGTATTAGATGCGGATGCCTTGATTGTGCGGTCGGTCACCAAGGTGAATCAGGCCTTATTAAACGGCTCGTCTGTTAAGTTTGTTGGCTCGACCACGATCGGCAGCGATCACCTCGAGATCGACTATTTGCGCGCGCAGGGTGTTCGTTTTTGCACTGCGCCGGGCTCCAATGCCGAATCGGTAGTGGACTATGTTCTCAGCGCGATTTGTCGACTTGATGGCTTATTAGAGAAGCTTTTAGCTGGCGGCCGTGTTGGTATTGTTGGTTATGGGAATGTGGGGAAGCGATTAGGTCACCGGCTCAGCGCTCTCGGTATTCCTTGGCTAGCCTATGATCCGCTGTTGGATCCTCAGTTGTACACCTGCCTGCGGCCACTTGACGAGGTACTTTGCAGTAGCATGCTATGTCTACATGCGCCCTTGACGGTTTCTGGGCCGTTTCCGAGCGTTCATATGCTCGACGCCTGTGCTTTGCAAACAATGCCGAAGAATGCCGTGCTTTTAAGTGCGGGCCGCGGTGAGGTTGTTGCCACCGCCGAGTTGTTGGCTTTGATCGATAGTCGGCCAGATATTCGTTTAGCTTTGGATGTGTGGGAAGGCGAACCGGAGTTCGCGTCAGCGTTGGCTCAGCGCTGCGCGATAACGACACCCCATATTGCAGGGTATAGCGTTGACGGCAAAAAGACTGGTTTACGCATGGTTGCCGCCGAGCTGGCTGATTTCCTTGGCCGGGACTTGAGTTTGGATGATGGGGGGGAGTCGCCAGTGCCCGTTGTCAATTGTGTGGGTGATAGCGCCGCGATGGTGATTCGCGAGGCGGTTTTGGCCGTTTATGATGTAGCGGAGGACAGTAAACGTTTCAGCGAGATAATTCATGCTGCTGAGCGCGGTCGTCAGTTTGATTTGCTACGTAAGCACTATCCACCGCGCCGGGAACTTGCCTATTGTGATCTGCGCGCTGCAAATCCCGCGATGGCTAGTCTGCTGCGCGCCGTGCAAGGTGGCATATAAATTCGGCTGGAGTGTCTTGTAAATCGTGTAGCGAGTTTTCGATCATGTTATTGCTAATCGGAATTTCACGTCCATTTTCGTCAATAATTGCGCCGAGGTAGTCAGTGTTTCGGTCGGATTGGCAGGTGTTTCCCGTGTTTTGGCGACTCACAGCGTTTTCCCTCAGTTTTAAAGTGTATTTATGCGTTCATTTGGCCACGACGGAAGGCTGCTGTCCCTAGGTATTTTACGAAATAGAATTTTTCTTCTTGCGGTGGTCGATCCATGCGCGCGAGTTACTAGAAAGGACGATCATGTTTAAATTGGGCTTAATTGTTAATCCGGTAGCTGGCGCGGGCGGCCCCCTTGGTTTAAAGGGGAGTGATGACCTAAAGGGTAGCGATGGCCGTTCGGAGGCACGGGCTTTACGCTGTTTGGCGCATCTTGCTAAGTGTGGGCAAGATCAACTATGTATTTTTGGCTATAGCGGCGCCATGTCCGCGCAAAGTAAGGAAAGCAAAGAGTTAGCGGGATTCCCCTTTGTGTCGGTGGGAGCACCGTTACCCGGTGCCGCGACTCAGGCTGCTGATACGAAAGCTGCAGCGCAGGCCCTAATGGCAGCAGGGGTGGATTTACTGTTGTTTGTCGGTGGTGATGGTACAGCGCGCGATGTCTTTGCTGCTATTGGCACTGGTGTTCCGGCGTTAGGTGTTCCTGCAGGCGTGAAAATGCATTCTGGAGTCTATGCGGTGAGTCCAGAGAGCGCAGCGGAGATCGTACTGGCGTTGATTAATGGCCGCTTAGTTGATGTCGATTTAGCGGAGGTTCGCGATATTGATGAGGCGGCCTTTCGCCAGGGTCGCGTGAGCTCGCAATACTATGGCGAATTACTGGTGCCTCGTGTCGGCGGCTATTTACAGCATGTTAAAGCGGGTGGCCGCGAAGTTGAGGAGTTGGTGGTGGCTGATATTGCTGAAGAAGTCATTGCCGAGATGGACCCCAAGGCCTTGTATTTAGTGGGACCCGGTAGTACCACTCAAGGTGTCATGTTGGCCCTTGGTTTAGACAATACCCTCCTAGGGTTCGACCTGGTCTGTGATCGGCAGCTGCTGGCTAAAGATTTAAACGCCAATGCTATTACTAAGGCGATAGCAGGTCATAGTGGTCCGGTTAAAGTGCTGATCACGGCAATTGGTGGTCAGGGGCATATCTTGGGTCGCGGCAATCAGCAGCTAAGTCCAGAGTTGATTCGCAATATTGGTCGGGGAAATTTTATGGTGTTGGCGACTAAAACAAAAATCAGCGGCTTGGCCGGGCGACCGTTGTTGGTGGATAGCAATGACCTAGCGCTTGATAAGTCCTGGGAGGGCTATATTCGTGTGGTTACTGGTTATCGCGATTCCATTATGTATCGAGTGAGTGCGTCTGGTGAGTGATTTTAATAGCTTTGCTCGGTTCAGCGAATTTGCAGGGTGGCCTGAAAAGATTCGGCAGGCGGAAGGCGCTGTGCGTCTCTTTCATGGTCGGGGCCAGTGTTACGCAGGATTTGAATACTTCAGCGTCGACTACTTTGCGCCGGTGTTGTGGATAGTCCTGTACCGGGAGCCTGAGCCTGAATTTTGGTCGGCATTTTGCGCGGCGCTAAAGGCAGAGGTTGGCGCTGATTGCGCTGCGGCAGTTGTTCAGAGTCGGTATCATGACTCACCAGCAAGCTATTGTTTGTGGGGAACTATTCCGAATAATTTTTCTGTTCGCGAGGGCGCTGCGGAGTATTTGGTCGACCTAAGTGCCAAACAGAATATTGGCTATTTTATGGATATGCAGCCTGCCCGTCGGTGGCTAAGTGAGCGGGCTGAGGGTAAGCGAATTCTAAACCTGTTTGCCTACACCTGCGCATTTTCGGTAGCGGCAGAATTAGCTGGCGCAAAAAGGCTTGTAAATATCGATATGAGCAAGGGCGCACTGCAAGTTGGCCGTGAAAATCACCGTCGCAATGGGGCACGATTAACCATCAGCGGCGAAGACGCCGAACTTAAATTTTTAGGCCACGATATTCTAAAGTCGTGGGGACGTTTACGAAAATTAGGTCCTTACGACATTGTGATTTGTGACCCACCTTCCCTGCAGAAGGGCAGTTTTAATGCGGTGAAAGACTACCCAAAGTTAGCGCGGCGATTCGGTCCGCTGCTGCCGGATGGCGGGGACCTATTGGCTTGCTTAAATGCGCCGTATTTAGATGAGGCCTTTTTACGTGAGGTAATGGCGGAGTATTGCCCAGAGGCTGAATTTATCGAACGATTGGCGGGGCGGCTCGACTTCCCGGAGCAAAATCTTGATCGCTCATTGAAAGTATTGCATTACCGGCTCAAGCCGCACTCCAAGGGGGGAGTGGTTTGAGCCGGTAATGTCTGGTTAGCTTGTTTTGAGTTGCTTGCGGTAGCGCGCGAGGAAGTTACCTAGGCGCTCAATAGCATCCGCTAGATCGAGTTTGTTAGGCAAGAAGACGAGGCGGAAGTGATCGGCGTCCGGCCAGTTAAATCCTGAGCCAGGCACCAATAATATTCTTTCCTGGTTCAACAGCTCAAGAATCATTTTTTCATCATCTTTAATTGGATAGACCTCTGGGTCTAGCCGCGGGAACATGTAAATTGCGCCCTCGGGTTTAGTGCAGCTAAGCCCGGGTATCTCATTGAGCATTTTATGAGCTAAATCGCGTTGTTCTAGCAGGCGGCCGCCGGGCAGGATTAACTCATTAATACTTTGATAGCCACCCAATGCGGTTTGTATCGCGTGCTGTGCGGGAACGTTGGCGCAGAGGCGCATAGAAGACAAAATATTGAGGCCTTCAATATAGTCGGTTGCGCGGTCCTTGGCGCCTGACACGATCAGCCAGCCACTACGAAAACCCGCCAAACGGTATGCCTTGGATAGGCCGTTAAAAGTCAGGCATAAAATATCTGCTTTTAAGCTGCCAATGGGGATATGCACTGCCTCGTCGTAAAGAATCTTGCTGTAGATCTCGTCGGCAAATACCACCAGATTGTGTTCTTCGGCAATAGCGACGAGTTGTTCTAGCAATTCCCGACTGTAAACTGCGCCCGTCGGGTTGTTAGGATTGATAATAACGATGGCTTTTGTGTTTGGTGTTATCTTGCTGAGGATATCATCAATTGATGGTTCCCAGTTTTGCTCTTCTTGGCAAAGATAGTGCACAGGCGTTGCGCCAGATAGGGACACAACTGCTGTCCATAGCGGGTAATCTGGCGCAGGAATCAAAACCTCATCGCCTTGGTTTAGAAGGGCTTGGGTCGCCATACTGATTAATTCGCTGGCACCGTTACCTAGGTAAATGTCGCCGACTTCAACGCCGGGTATGCCAATTTTCTGGCATTCTTGCATAACCGCTTTGCGGGCGCTGTATAAGCCTTTAGAGTCACTGTAACCCTCGCTGTCGGGCAGCATTCGAATAACGTCTTGAATGATTTCATCTGGGGCGTTAAAGCCAAAAGGGGCGGGGTTACCGATATTGAGCTTGAGGATACGGTAACCTTCCTCTTCTAATTCATTGGCGCGCTCTAAGACTGGGCCGCGAATGTCGTAGCACACGTTATTTAATTTTTTAGACTTATGGTAGAAACTCATTTCCTGCCTTCTTAATAGGCTGCAATGCCTGATTTTTTACTTGGGTTGGCCAACGCACTCGGGCGTCGCGCGGACTGTGCTAATTCTAGGGTGCTAATTTTGTTTCGGCGATGTAATACTGGTGGCGTATCGCTTTCGAAACATAATAGATTGATTATACGGCGTTGTAGTGCACAAGGTGGAGAGGTTTTCGTGGAAAAAATAGTGAAATCAGATCAACAATGGCAGGAACTTCTCTCAAATGAGGAGTTTCAGGTTTGCCGCCAGAAGGGAACCGAGCGCGCATTTAGCGGTGAGTATGACGGGGAAAAAGCTGAGGGTGTCTATACTTGCCGGTGCTGCGGCTTGGCATTGTTTAGATCCGACACAAAATATGATTCGGGATCTGGGTGGCCCAGTTTTTACCAGGCTGCCGACGGCGAAGTGGTTGCAGTGAATAGGGATGTTAGCCACGGGATGGTGAGGGAGGAAGTGGTTTGCGCCCGTTGTGACGCCCATTTAGGTCACGTTTTTCCGGATGGTCCGGCGCCAACCGGACTGCGGTACTGTATTAATTCGCTATCGTTAAAGTTAGACAAAGACAAGGTTGGCTGATTGTCGTGCAGATTGCTTATTAAATAACCATTATTGGGCTCTATTTTGATTTATTTCACTTTAGAGTCAAATGCGACTTGACGTCGGCGCCTAAGGTTTTTAGAATTCGCGCCACTTTCAGACAACAAGTGACTCGGAGTCTGGAAGGTTTGCGGCGTCCCCTTCGTCTAGTGGCCTAGGACACTGCCCTTTCACGGCAGTAACAGGGGTTCGAGTCCCCTAGGGGACGCCATTATTCCACTGTGTTGATGCGTCGACACGGTTAAAAAAGAGAAGCAGAAATGCTTCTCTTTTTTTTTGAAAAAATTTGATATTGGCATGAAAATATCCTTGACGGGGTGGGGTAGTCGCTCTAGAATGCGCGCTCTTTCAAGGACAGCAGCATTGTTCTGGAAAGAGCTCGCGGCGTCCCCTTCGTCTAGTGGCCTAGGACACTGCCCTTTCACGGCAGTAACAGGGGTTCGAGTCCCCTAGGGGACGCCAATTAATTTGCGTCACAGCGCGTAAATTTGTCAGTTTGCAGAGTAGTCTGTTTATTGACAGCTTGATGAAAACTTTTTATCATGCAGACCGCATTGGTTTGAGATAAAAACTCTTTTTAATCAAGGCTGTACGGCATATGTGGAATTGATTTAAGCTTGGTTTAAATCTAATGTCGTGATTTGCGGGAATAGCTCAGTTGGTAGAGCGCAACCTTGCCAAGGTTGAGGTCGGGAGTTCGAGCCTCCTTTCCCGCTCCAAATTCTAAAAAGCGAAGCATCTGCTTCGCTTTTTTTTTGTCTGAGGTTTTTGTGTCGACCGATAGATTACACACTCGCGGTAATGCGCGAATGTGTGGCTAGCCCTTAATGCAGACCAAATTGCTGAGCCCTGATGTTTCGATAAGATGCCTCAGGTGTTTCAACGCATTGCTCGTAGTACAGCTCTTCAATTGTTTGGTAGCGTTGTAACTCATCATCACCCAGGTAATGCAGGCAGTCGCCACCAAAGAACCACAGTAAATCGCGGTGTACCTGCGGGGTAATATCAGGGTAGTGGCTGATAATGTGGGTTATGATGTCTTGGCCAAGCGCAATGTAGTCGTCGCTTTTGGCAAAGCTGTCGGTAAGGCGGCTTATTTTGTCGAGCAATTCAGTACTACTTTCTTCGCTGTGCGCGGGGTGGTTTGGCAGTATTTTTGCGCAGTGCCCGTGTAATTCGGCACAGAGCTGGAAGTAGTAGTCATTTCGTTTTGTCACGGGGTCTCCAAAGCGGATTAATGCAGATTGCTTCTGCGTACTGTCGTCTCTGCGCTAGTGTATTCCATCACGCTAGCGTGGCAAAATAGTCGGCTTTTCACACGATGACCAAATTTAGGGAACTATTATGGCGATTGCCTTAGAAATTAAGGGATTACGCAAGGTTTACGACAATGGTTTTGTGGCGCTGAAAGGTATTGACCTTGAGGTACAGCAGGGTGATTTTTATGCGCTGTTGGGACCGAACGGCGCGGGTAAATCCACCACAATAGGTATTGTGTCATCACTCGTTAAAAAAACGGCCGGCGAAGTGCGTATTTTTGGCCATTCGATCGATGATAATTTGGCTGCCGCGAAACGCGAAATTGGTTTGGTGCCGCAGGAATTCAATTTTTCGAACTTTGAATCGGTCTGGGATATTGTTGTAAATCAGGCTGGCTATTACGGTTTAAGCCGGAAAGTGGCTAGCGAGCGCGCCGAAAAATACCTTAAAAAGCTCGGTTTATGGGATAAGCGTCAAGTCGCTTCGCGGATGTTGTCTGGTGGTATGAAGCGGCGTTTAATGATTGCGCGCGCTTTAGTGCATGAGCCGCGCCTCCTTATTTTAGATGAGCCGACGGCAGGTGTGGATATCGAATTGCGGCGTTCTATGTGGGAATTTCTTACAGAGATTAACCGTAGTGGCACAACAATTATATTAACCACCCATTATCTGGAAGAGGCGGAGAGTTTATGCCGCCACATTGCGATAATTGATGCTGGCAATATTGTCGAGAACACGACAATGAAGTCATTGCTCAAGCAGTTGCAAAAAGAAACTTTTATCCTCGACGTTCGCGATGGCATTAGCGCTGACGCTACGGTTCCTGGTTTTGAAACGCGCGTGGTTGATGATCATACGCTTGAGCTTGTGCTTAAGAAGGGTACTTCGCTCAATGAGGTGTTTGTTGCGCTAAATAGTTGCGGGATTGAGGTGAGCAGTATGCGGAACAAGGCTAACCGGCTTGAAGAATTGTTTGTGGCGCTATTGGCAGCAAAGTAGCTGACTCCATATTTAAAAGGGTGAAACAGGAATGACAGTAGCAGAGCAGTGGATAGCGTTTTACACAATTGTCCGAAAAGAAATTAGGCGCTTTCTACGTATTTGGATGCAAACCTTGTTGCCGCCGGCGATTACAATGTCCTTGTATTTCGTGATCTTTGGCGCCTTGATTGGCTCCCGCATCGGTCAGATGGGTGGCTTTAGCTATATGGAGTTTGTGGTTCCCGGCTTGATTATGATGTCGGTGATCACCAATGCATATTCCAATGTGGTGTCGTCGTTTTTTGGGGCTAAATTTCAGCGATTTGTAGAAGAGATCTTGGTGTCACCCATGTCCAATAACACGGTGCTTTGGGGCTTTGTTCTCGGCGGTGTGACGCGGGGCTTATTGGTTGGCTTAATCGTCACCGCCTTGTCCTTGTTTTTTACCACGTTGCATATTCAGCACATTGGAGTAACGATTGCGATCGTACTGATGACCTCGATTATGTTTTCGCTCGCCGGTTTCATAAACGCTGTTTTTGCAAATAATTTTGATGATGTTTCTATTGTTCCTGTATTTGTACTAACGCCGCTTACCTATTTGGGTGGCGTATTTTATTCTATCGATTTACTGCCGGATTTTTGGGCAGGGGTGTCGCGCCTTAATCCGATGCTTTACATAGTCAATGCCTTCCGCTACGGCGTGCTAGGCGTGTCTGATGTCAATGTTGTTACGGCGTTTGTAATGGTTGGGGTGTTTACCTTGGCGGCTTACGCATATTGTATGTATTTATTACGTAGCGGTACTCGACTGCGTCAGTAAGGGTATTTTGGCGCCACCAGTGAAAATAGCTAGGACTGGATAGTATGAGCAAACACCCGGGGCATGGCCCGCTAGGCGAGCAGGTTAGTTACCCTGGTCAGTATGATCCTGGCTGTCTCTATCCTATTCCTCGGCAAGCGGGGCGAGATAGTTTAGGTATTGGCGCGGCGTTACCGTTTAGTGGTGTTGATATTTGGAACGCTTATGAATTGTCTTGTTTAAACGAAAAAGGCAAACCTTTGGTGGGCTGCGCCGAGTTTCGCGTTCCGGCAGATTCGCCAAATATCATCGAGTCAAAGTCCTTCAAGTTATACCTAAACTCCTTCAATCAAACGCGGCTTAGTGGCCTCGATGCGATGGCGCAGATCCTAGGTCAAGACTTGAGCCGAGCAGCGGGTGCCGATGTGGAGGTGGTGATTTACTCCCCAGATTCCTGGTGTGCTGGTTACGGTATTGCGCCGCCACAGGGTGAGTGTATCGATAATTTAGACATCAGTCCCGACGCGTATCAACCGAGCCCCATGCTGCTATCAACAAATGCCAAGGAAATCGTCACTGAAACCCTCTATAGCAATCTGCTGCGCTCGCGCTGCCCAGTTACCTCTCAGCCGGATTGGGCGAGTATTGAAATTCAATATCGTGGTTCCCGCATTGATCGTGAGGGCTTATTGGCTTACGTGGTGTCTTTTCGGGAGCATGACGATTTTCATGAGCAATGCGTAGAGCAAATTTTCTGTGATATCAGCCGGTATTGTCGGCCAGAAACCTTAAGCGTGTATGCGAGATATTTGCGGCGTGGTGGTCTGGATATTAATCCTTGGCGTAGTAACGACTCGTCCGCGCAGGCTGAAAACAGCCGTGGAGCCCGGCAGTAAGGGAGGATTAGGTGCTAGCCTGCCATTCAGACACAACCGAGGAGAGTTTTTAAAGGTAGGCGTCGAAATTGGTGGATTTGCTTATGAAGGCGTCCGCGCCAAGGCTAATGCATTCATTCATTTCGCGGTACGAGACTGTTTGCATAACGATATAAATGTGACTGTATCTCTTGTCCTTACGGATTTTCTGCAGAGCAGTTTTGCCATTCATACGCCGCATACTAATATCTAAAAAAATGACGTCAGGAAGTTCAGCTTTCTCCTTTCGCTGAAGCTCCTCTATTAATAGCTCGCCGTCTTCGATTTCGCACAGCTGTGATTGTGTGCCAATGCGATTGAGGGTTTCTTTAAAAATGATCCGGTCGGCCGGAGAATCATCGACAATCCAAAAGTTAGGGTTTCGGCGCTCTGTCATGAAGGTTCTCACTCACTACGATGTTTCATTTAGGATAAAGGTGGTGGAAATATTGAGATGTAAGTGTTTTCCCGTATGCAGCTGATGTGTTTTCTGCCGATATTTACGTGATGGTAGGTAGTTGAACGGATTTCACTGGGCGTAGTGGGGGGGCATAATTGCGAACATAATTCATGCGCTCAGGAGTATTGCATGCTTATCGCAAGTTACTTACTTGGCTACGATGACGATGACAACGTATGTCATTTAGCAGTTGATAATATTTTGCCGGATGCAAAGCAAGGTTTTGATTATACCCTCTATCCTCGAAAATCAGGATCGGGGCAGGAAATTCAGGATTTAGTCTTATTGTTTGGCCAAGAAAATGCGCCCAACAAGCTGGTTTGTCTTCCAAATATCCCGCCGTCGGTGATTGCCCATTTACATTCAGGCGAGCCATTGCAGATTATTGACTTTGCTTATGGCCGTGTTATCCGCCTGCGTTTGGCGGTTCCTTTATACCAGCAGCAGTGTGCTTAATATGAGTTTTTGGCGTAAAAGTAAATCGAGCGCGTTGGAGGCCAAGCATTATTCCATGCACGGCCCCCAGTCAACGATCACATTGTGCCCCATTAGCCAGCGCATGAGCTATTCGGCTAATTTTTCTGCACAAACTCCCGAATCCATTGCGGACCGTATTCAAGCGGACTACCGCTTTTCGCCCGACACTGAAATGCTGAATTATTTCAGCAAGCTGTCCGTGCGCCTTTCTAAAGCGGAAGAGTAGGTTCTAAGCCCAGTTAAACCATAAATTTCCGCTGCACTCCTTAGCTTCCTTGTTTATTATGTCCCCCAGATTTTCATTTGCTGGGGTTACTGTGTCAGATATAAACAATCGCCAGGCATTTATCACAATGCTTGGTTTACAAGACCGAATGAATGCTAAAGTTCACTCCGACTGGAGGAATCAGGGTTTTGCTTGGTGTCGTGCTGCATGGATAGAATGCGCCGAGTTGATGGACCACTACGGCTATAAATGGTGGAAAAAACAAGACGCTGATATCGAACAGGTTCAGCTTGAAATTGTAGATATATGGCATTTTGGCCTGAGCGCCATGTTTAGACCGGGGGCGGATATTGACACCCTGGCCGGCGAAATTGTCAGCGAACTCAGCAATTATGAGCCGTCTAATAAAGGTGTGCTGGAAGCTACTGAGTCACTTGCGGCTTATTGCTTACGCTCGAAATCCTTCTCAGTGACGCTGTTTTGGGACCTAATGGCTGCGGCTGAACTTAGTTTTGATCAGCTGTATAAGCAATATGTCGGGAAAAACGTACTTAATTTCTTCCGGCAAGATCATGGCTACAAGGATGGCAGCTATATTAAGGTTTGGCAGGGCGAGGAAGACAATGTGCATCTTGTTGAGATTCTTGCGAGTGCAGATATCGCGTCGCCGCAATTTGCCGATGACGTATACCAGCGTCTTACTGCTCGCTACCCTGCGGCTTAATTATGCCTTCAGATAAAGTCTCTACTTCTGCACTTGCCAAACTGGGTGAAATACCGGTTCAGCAGCTCTTTTCGGTGTTAAAAGACTATACGTGGATACGTAAAACCGACGACGGCTGGGCTTTAACGGCCAAGGGTGAGTTTGAAGGCGGGAGCTATGTGAATAGTAAGCGTTATGGCCGCTATATCGTGTGGCCCACATCGTTACTTGATCACCCGCTTTTTCAAGCAATCGATAGCAATAAGTTATTGTCGGCGGCGGCATTGGGACGGGCTGAGGGGTTTAGCGGCCGCGAGATCAATAGGATGTTGGTCGAAATCGCTTGGCTAAAGCCTAGCTCGCGTGGGTGGGAGTTGACTGCGCAAGGCGTAAAAGAGGGTGGTCAGGTTTTTGAAAGCCAGCAAAGTAGCCTGAGTTACGTACTTTGGCCGGAAGATATACGTCATCGGCCTGGTTTTAAGGATATTGTTGCAGCATGCCGGGGTGATGAGATAGAAGTCGGGGGGCTGTTTGCAAACAGTGGTAATGAGCTGCTGAGTATTGACGGCAAGGCCTGTAAAAATCGCGCGCATTGGTCACTTGCACAGTGGTTGTATTTAGCCGGTATACGCTATGCGATTTACCGGCCGTTGCCGGTCGGCGAGTGTTTGATTAGTGATTTTTATCTACCAGATAGTGGTGTGTATATTGAGTACTGGGATGCTGAAGATCACTCGGATGCAATCTCGGCCCGTATGCGGCGAGCGGAACTGTGTAAAAAGCTCGGCTTTAGTGTGCTTGATGTACATCCGGAAGATATTGCCAATTTAGACGATTACCTTAATCGTCACCTGCAAAACTTAGGTGTCGATTTTTTCTAAGATTGAAGTTCAACAGGCTAGCGGCCGAGCTCCTGATCAATGGCATGGGCCAATGCGAGGTCTTTGGCGCTTAGCCCCCCAGCGTCATGCGTGGTTAGCGCAATGCTTAGGTTCCTGTATACATTGCGCCACTCGGGATGGTGGTCTATTTTTTCGGCGTGCATTGCAATTTTAGTCATAAAGGCAAAGGCGCTGATAAAGTTTTCAAACTCCAGGTCGGCGCAGAGTTTACCCTCACGTAACTCCCATCCTTTTAGCTGCGCTAGTGCATCGCTGATTTCTTGATCTGTTAGCTTAATAGTCATGTCAGGCCCTTTTTGTCAGAAATACACCAGATTCCATATGGTGAGTGTAAGGGAACTGATCAAACAACGCGAAGTCCTGCACCACATGTGATTTTGTTAGTATTTCCAAATCCCTGTGCAAGGTTTCGGGGTTGCAGGAGATATATACGATGCGTTGGAAGCCGGCAATAAATTCACGGCTCGCCTCGTCTAAGCCCGCTCGCGGCGGATCAACTAATACGGTGTCGATTGCGTAACTGTCTAAGTCGACGTTGGCCAAGCGTCGGAAGCTGCGCTCTTTGTTTAAGGCAGAGGTGAGGTCCTCGCTGGACATACGCAGCATAACTGCGTTGTGCACCGCATTCATGGCAAAGTTCTCGTGAGCGGCCTTTACCGAGGTTTTAGATATCTCAGTGGCTAGAACCCGGCGGAAATGGCTGGCCAACGGAATGGTGAAATTGCCGTTGCCACAATACAGTTCTAACAAATCAGTTTCTGGATTCTGTCCGCAACGGGCCTTTGCCCAGCTCACCATTTTTGCGTTCACTTCGCCATTCGGCTGCGTAAATCCGCCTTCGTATTGATGGTAGGCGTAATGTTTGCCATCGACGGGTAATTGCTCGAGAACATAGTCCCGGTCGAGTACTATTTTTTGCTTTTTACTGCGGCCGATAATTTGAATTTTAAACTTTGCGGCGACTGCTTCGGCGGCGACTTGCCATTCGTCATCTAGGCGGCGGTGGTAAATAAGGGTTACCAGCATGTCGCCACTGAGCGTGCTTAAAAAATCAATTTGGTACAGGCGGGTACTTAAGATCGCTTGCTCGCTTAAGGCTTGGCGCAGCGGCTCCATAAGCGTACAAATAGTTTGTGACGCGGTAGGGAAATGGTCGATCCGAACGGGGACTTTCGGCGCTGCAGGGTCAAACATGGCGTAAAAGAAATTCTCGCCCTCATGCCAAATGCGGAACTCGGCTCGCAGTCGATAGTGCTCTGGCGCGGAGGGGTAAATCTCGGCTTGGGGTAGCTGTAGGTCTTCAAATCTAGCGCTAACCGTATCAACCTTCTCTGTTAATAATGTGGGGTATTCTGCTGGGTTTAGCGGGCTAAAACTCATACATTTTCCGTAGCTGTGGTATTGAGTCGCAGGCGATTGCGCTGTTGCCAAATGGCGTCGGCGCGGGCGAGGCACTGCTCTTGGCTTAATTCTGGGCTTCGTAGCTGCAGGGTAATGGCGATTGTGCCTTGTATGGCAAGGCGGCCGTAGTCACTGATTTTGTCATCGCACCAAGCGCTGAGTAGATCTTTTATTGGCAAGAGGTCTAGTTTATCTTGGCGACCATCCAGCATTCTCGGCCATTCGGTTTCCGCCAAAACGCCGTTATGCACAGTTTTTACGCGGCAGGTAGCCTCGGGTTTGCGTTCAGCTTCCCCGGCTTCTCCTTTAAAGACGACAGCATGTGCCTGCCCTAATAAGGCGGCTGCTTGTTGGTGATTGTCGGCATAGGCGGGGTGAAAAATACTTTGAATGGAGTAGTCTGCCGCCAAGGGGTTTAGCAGCCGCGACAAGGTGTGTACTGGTGATCGTAGGCCAAACTGCGCGCGCAGATCGATCATGCGCTGCAGTGGCGTAGAGAAGCAGCCTAGCGGCAAATAGGCAAAGTTGCGGCTATTTAATCTGTCGCTCACCGTGTGCCAGTCGCTGGCGCAGGGTTCGCCCAGCGCATCGAGCACCTGCTCACTATAAACACGCTCCGCGGTATGGCCGGCCGCGCCGTGCATAAACACGCGCAGGCCACTGTCTGCCAGTGCCAGCGCCGCCAATAAGTACCAAGGCTGCTGGCGACGTTTTCCCGCGTAGCTAGCCCAATCTAGATCGACCGCAATATCTGGGGCATTGAGGGTTGTGCGAATTGCGCTGACAAATCCGGCGAGCTCTTGGAAGCTTTCCTCTTTGACTCGCAGCAGCATAAGGAAAGCCCCTAACTGCACATCTTCTACTTCGCCGCGCATAATCATGCCCATCGCGTCGTAGGCTTCATCTTGGCTGAGGGAGCGCGAGCCAGTCTTACCTTTGCCGAGAATGCGGACATATTGCGCAAATGGATGTTCGGTCATAGTGCGATTAACTCGGAAGTAAAATTACAGGCAGTTGTCGGGGCGAGGTAGGCCAGCGATTTTACTGAGTGACTTTGCCGGGCTGTCGGGAAAGTACTTAAGAAAATAGAGGCTGTTGCCTTTGTCGTCGCCGAGCTCTAGCTTGGCGTATTTTACCAGTGGGCGCATCGCCGGGGACAGGCCAAATTGCTGGTAATAACGTTGTACTAGGTGAATTAACTGCCAATGGCCATCACTCAGCTGAATATCGCAGTTAGTCGCGAGCTGTTCGGCAACGGCTGGTGACCAGTCATTTAAGTCTTTCAAGAACCCATCTGGGTCGGTGGCAATATCAAGGCCATTTACGGTGATGCTAGCCATATCACCAGCTCAAACAGTGGGCGTGTTGCGCGCAGAGATTCACAAAGCCGGCGTAGTCTACGGTGTTGATTTCAGGTGCTGGGGTTATGCCGCGGCGATCTAGGTCATCTTGCAAAGCGGACGTCGTTATATTGGTATGCGCTAGCGGTAGTGAAGACGCAGCGAGCAGGACAGCGTTCTCGATAAGAATAATGGCATCACCGTCGTTTAGGCTGAAGCGGCAGCGGTTGAGGCTGGCGGGACTATTTAAGATATGTAGGCTCACCTAAAAACTCTGTATTCGGTCAGCGCTGCGCAATAAGTCAGCGAGTTGTGTGGAGGAAAGTGCTTTTGCATGGGGTACCAGCATCGCCGGTGAAATATTACGCGAGCTGCAATCCTCGCTGATGAAATAAAGGTCTTCGACTTCATACAGCGGCAGCGCGTTAATAACCCCGATATGGGGCTTCTTCTCTGTATTACCGCGATTTTGCTCGCTGAGCAATTGGTAAATTGCGTCTTGGGCAAAAACGAGGCCGACTTGTTGGTCAAAAGCCGCGGTTGCCAATGCCATGTCAAGCGCCTCCCTAGCGATGCTTTGGCCATAGGATGCTTGTGTAAACAGATATAGGAACTTCACTAGGCGATACCGCCAAAGCGAATGATACGGTCAGCGTGGAGGCAGGCATCAACCCACTGGCCTAGGCCACCGATTGTGAAACCCTTGGCCAGATTGTGACCGTCGAGTTCATAACGCGCAGCTTCTTTGTCGTCAACTATACCGCGCCGCAATGCGCTGGATATGCAGACCACAAGATCGAGTTCATAGCGTTCTTGTAAGGACGTCCATTGAATTGGCACTGCGATTTCATCTTGCGGGGGCGTGATAAATCGATTGGCACAATGCACGCCATCATTGAAAAAAAAGACTCGGTAAATTTGATGGCCACTATCAAGTGCCGCTTGGCAAAAGCGTAGGGCGGTTAAACTGGCTTGATCGGTGCAGGGTTGTCCGCTTACGAGTAAGGCGAAACTAAGGCTCACAGGAGCCTCAGTTTCGTTGCGGAGGTCATCGCTTGGTATTTAATCATCGCTACCGAATATGCCGAGTAAATGCAGAAGGTGGACAAATAAGTTGTATATGTCTAGGTAGAGCGCAACCGTGGCACGTATGTAGTTGGTTTCCCCGCCGTGGATGATTCTGCTAGTGTCAAACAGAATTAAACCAGACATGATAAATACCGCTGCCGCCGATATGGCCAGTGATGCTGCGGGAACTTGGAAAAACATATTGGCGATGCTAGCCACGACCATAACCAACAAGCCGATCATTAAAAAGCCGCCAAGAAATGAGAAGTCTTTGCGGGTAGTAAGCACGTAGGCAGAAAGACCAAAGAAAACCAGCGCCGTACCGCCAAGCGCCTGCATCACCAGTTCGCCTCCGTTTGGTAGTGCTAGGTACATTTTCAACATTGGCCCAAGAGCGGCACCTAAAAGACCGGTAAACACAAATATGGCAATGATGCCTTTGCTTGAATCAGCCGTTTTATGCACCACGAATAACATGACAAAGCCAAGTATCGACAAAACTAGGCCAGTGCCGTGGCCGATGTTTAGTGCCATTGCTAAGCCAGCACAGAGAGCACTAGTGACAAGGGTCATGCCAAGCAGCATGTATGTGTTACGCAGCACCTTATTGGTTTCGAGAACGGGCTGGGCGTGCGCGCCTGTCTGAAAGACCGATTTGTCTTGCATGGATAACTCCGTAGTAAAAGAAGGGTTTAATCTTGGCAATCATACTTCGGGGGGTGTGACGACTGCAAGCTTGTGCATTGGAAGGTTAAATTAGTTTAATCCCGACAGAATTAGTTGCTGGCTGACTTCCGAAAAGGCTTTACTTTGAATGTCGGCAAGGTCGGGGACGCTTATATTTTGCGGTAGCGTATTTATTTGTGTCCAATTGCCTTTGTTGATGGCTATGGCCAGCTGGAGTATTTGGCCATAGCCGCCTTCGTGGTTTAAGAGCGCGTCGGTCATTGTTGTCGATAGTTCGAGTGTCGTGCAAACCTCGGCAAGAGGTAGGTCAATAAAAGCATCTAGTAGAGAAAACATACCGGTAGTGTAGGCGGTGTGTTGGTCGAGAATATTCTGTTTTTTTACTAACATTTGGCAAATATAGGCCCGAGAAAGGGCTTGTTCTAGCAAGGCGCGCGGTTTGTTGTCTAATCGCCCGAGCGCCAACATATTTGCCCAAGATTTTATGCGATCGACGCCGGCCATGGTGGCTGCATGATGCACCGAGGTGATCTCGGTGATTTTGGCGACACTGGCCGAGTTCATGAACTGCAGGATTCGGTAGCTTAGCTGTGGGTCACTTTGGATAGCATTGCTGATATCCAGCATGGTGTTTTCTTCGTTATTTATGGTTTTCAATAATCGCATTACCGCAAATTGGCTATCATTTTTACGGGTGCCAAAAAGTGGCGCTGGGCGGCTGAAAAAATATCCCTGGAATAGGCTGTAACCTTCCGCTGCACAGCGTTTAAATTCTTCAAGCGTTTCAACTTTCTCTGCTAGCCAGACTAATGTGTCGTTTTGGTGGCGCTGAATAAGCGAGGCAGAGCTTTGTCCTTCGACGATGTCGCTAATGTCGACTTTAACGATATCAACGTATGGTAGCCATTTACTCTGCTCGGCGTCGCCAGTGTAGTCATCTAGCGCAACCTTAAATCCCTGGGCTCGTAATTGTTGCACAGCTTCAATGTTGGTGGTGTTGGGAGGGATATATTCCAATACTTCGCAAACCAGTTTGTTGGCTTTCACTGGCGGCGGGCTGCTCAACCACGATTCAGTAAGGTTTACAAAAGCCGGCAGACCGCTAGTGATGGTGTCGATGCCGAGGTCATGAAAGGCGCCAATGATGACTTCGCCAGTAGCCATGGTGCCGTCGGTATCTTGTGATTCGAGTGAATTGATTGCAACAGACCTGCAAAGCAATTCGTACGCGACTGTTTTACCTTTGCTGTTTAAAATTGGTTGGCGGGCCATTAACAGGGTGGGGGTGTCGCTCATTGATGGCTCTCTGGAGGCTGTTTTCTTCGTTTTGTTGTCCGTACTTTCAAGTTTTGCGAAGCGCGGCGGGTGCGCAGGTGAAAAATTAGGCCAAGTGCATCCAGCTCAAAGCTTAAAGTCTTAAGCACAGCTTAGTGTGATATTGGGATATTGCGAGGGGAGGCAGTAAAAACTTGGTTTTTCAGATAGCTTTAGGAGTTGCTAAGTATTAGCAAGAGTTTACTCTGATGTTTTTGCGGCGAGCAATTAAAGTGGCGGAGGGGCAGGGATTTGAACCCTGGGTTGGGATAAACCAACGCCGGTTTTCAAGACCGGTGCATTCGACCACTCTGCCACCCCTCCGCAGCAGTTGCGAATTATACATAGCTTGTTAGGCGAAACAAGCGCTATTAAGAAAAAGACTTATAAATCAGCTTGATGTACCTGTAGTTGGTTGAATTTTAGACAACAAAAAGCCCGGCACATGGCCGGGCTAGTAACTTTACATATTGCTTAGTTGCGCGGATCGTTCGCCGCGCGTGGCATACTCGGGCGATCCGGGCTTGGCTGAGCAATAATGCTTGGGTCCAGTTGCGGTGCCTGTGGGTTCCCGTTAATGATTTCAGGAGCCTGCAATGCCTTAGGCGCAATCCGGGGGTCGTTACTAGCACGACCAACGGGACGCGGCTTCGCTACGCTAGGTTCTTTAGCGGCTTCTTTTTTAGCTGCTGGCTTTGGCGCTGCTTTCGGGGCAGGGGTAGCTGCAGCTTCTACTTCAGCTGCGGCAGGCTCCGGGCTTGGCTGGGCCAATGTAGGTGCTTCTTGCGTAGCTTCTACTGCAGTGACAGGTGGAGTTGCTTCTGCTTCCGCTACAGGTGCGCTTTCTTCGGCAGGTGCGGGCTCATTGTTCGCCGCGGCCTCCTCTTGCACCTGGGTTGGCCTGCTCACTGCGTCAGCTGTGCTTTCGGCAGTTTGAACGCTTTTGGGTGCTGCAGTCTCTGTCGGCATTTCGGTAGGTGCAACGTCGATGATTTCAGCTTTTGGGCTTTCATCTGCCGCTGTAACACTCGATGCAGGAGTTGGCTCCGGCGTGAAGCTGGCTGTGGTGGTTGGCGTTATTGCGGTAAATTCGCTTTCCTCCGCCGTTGGCTTCTTCGCAGCAGGCGCCACATTTGCAGGCTTGTTCGCTTGCGGTGCGGGCACAGTGTCTTTTGCAACGGCTGTTTTTTCCCCCTCGTTGGTGTTTGTCGCTACCTGGCCTTCAGTAGAGGCGGTATCACTCGGTGCTGGCGTACGGCGACGTTCTTGCTGGTTGCGTGGGCGGCGATTACCGGGACGACGCTTTGGTCTCGCTTGGCCGTCATTCTCAGTATTGGCCGGAGCGTCAACGGGCTCTGCTGACGCGTCCTTCTTAGGTATATCGTTATCAGCACGATTGCTTCGGTTGTCAGTTACCCGGTTGTCGTCGCGAGTTTGACGTTGGTCTGGGTTCCGGCGGCCGCGGCCGCCACGATTATTGCGGTTACCCTGGCGTGGGTTGTTACCGTTGCGGTTGCCCTCGTTGCGACGCTTAGGTGCTGGCTTTGGCTCTGGCTCGGGTTCGGGCTCAGGGGATTGAAATAGGGCGCTTAGGCTTTTGCCAAGTTTGCTGAAGAAACCTTCGCCTGCAGGGGCAGGGGCTTGCGCTTTTGGTGTGGCGGCCTCGGCCTCGGCCGGTGCAGGGGCTTTGGGTGCCAAAGTACGCACTACAGCCGCGGCAGGGGCCGGTGTTGAGACTACTTCGTCAGAAATTTCTTTCTCGGCTTCCAAATCCGCGACAATTTTGTAGCTTATTTCTTGTTCGTCACCCAAGTCGCTTTCGCGTAGCCGAACCACTTCAAAATGAGGCGTATCTAATGCTGGGGTGGGGATAACCATCACCCGAACGCCGCTGCGCTGCTCTATATCGTAGATCGCAGTGCGTTTTTCGTTGAGCATATAAGAAGCGACATTTACTGGCACGATGGCGCGTACTTCTGCGCTTTTCTCTTTGTTGGCTTCTTCTTCAACTAAGCGAAGAATCGACAGTGCGAGAGAGTTGGTGTCGCGGATAGTGCCTTGACCGCTGCAGCGTGGGCAGACTTTGGCGCTGGTTTCGCCCAATGATGGACGCAGGCGCTGGCGTGACATTTCCAGTAGGCCAAAGCGAGATATACGCCCGATTTGAATACGGGCGCGATCTGGCTCCATTGCGTCACGGACCCTGTTTTCGACTTCGCGCTGGTTTTTTGCCGCTAGCATATCGATGAAATCGACAACAATGAGGCCGCCGATGTCGCGGAGGCGCAGTTGTCGCGCTATTTCGTCTGCCGCTTCGAGGTTGGTTTGCAGTGCTGTTTCTTCAATGTCGCTGCCTTTGGTGGCGCGTGCAGAGTTAATATCGATAGAAACCAGTGCTTCGGTAGGGTCAATAACGATTGAGCCACCCGATGGTAGCTGAACTTCGCGCTGGAATGCTGATTCGATCTGGCTTTCTATCTGGTAGCGATTGAAAAGCGGAACTTGATCTTTATACAGGCGTATTTTGTTCTTGAAGTGCGGCATGACCTGCTCAACGAAGTGCATTGCCTCGTTGTAGGACTCTTCAGCATCGATTAATACTTGGTCAATATCGTCGCGGAGATAGTCGCGAATAGCGCGGATAATGACATTGCTTTCTTGCAGAATCAGAATTGGCGCTTTGCGCTCTTCTGAGGCTTGTTTAATAGCTGACCAGAGGTGTAGTAAATAATCCAAGTCCCACTGGAGCTCTTCTGAGCTACGGCCAACGCCGGCGGTGCGCACAATTACGCCCATTGCGTCGGGAATATTGATTGCGTTTAACGCATCACGTAATTCACTGCGTTCGTCGCCTTCAATGCGTCGGGAGATGCCGCCTGCACGGGGATTGTTCGGCATTAACACCATGTAGCGGCCAGCGAGGCTAATAAAAGTAGTAAGGGCGGCGCCTTTATTGCCACGCTCCTCTTTTTCAACCTGAACAATGACCTGGGTGCCTTCTTTTACTAGATCTTTAATTTTTGCGCGGCCACCACTGCCGTCAGCAGGGTTACGGTAGAAGTATTCTTTAGAAATTTCTTTGAGGGGCAGAAAGCCGTGGCGCTCCGCACCAAATTCGACGAAGGCAGCTTCTAGGCTTGGTTCTACGCGAGTTATGGTACCTTTGTAGACGTTAGCTTTCTTTTGTACGCGTGTGCGGTTTTCTATGTCCAGGTCAAACAGTCGTTGGCCATCTACGAGGGCAACGCGCAACTCTTCTGGCTGAGTCGCGTTAATAAGCATTCTTTTCATGAGCTAAAATCCCAAAAGCCGGGATTTGTTTGGCCGCTCATGCGATCGAGCATCTTTAAGCGTTCTGATATCGGGCGCTTTACCTTGTGGGTGCTGACGCAAATCTCGTCAGCTAGCCGCCGTTGTCAGTGTGGCCGGGTTGCCTGGCCGTAATATTCCAGTTCGCTTAGTCTGGCCGCGAGGCCGTCTGCGCTGGGCGTCTTTCATCTATTACTGTTGGGCGCTAAATTGATGCGCCAGTATTGGTAACGTTCTGTACGTCGCTTTCTCAGAGTTCTATCGCACTAGCGGTGCTAACAAATATCGGCAGCACTATTATTTAATGTACCGACACTACGGTAGAATGCCCGCCGGTACACTGCTATTCACTTATGTAAATAAGGCTATGCGAATGTGTCGCAATCTTTGCCTTAGTATTAAGCCGGCGGTCTTCCCTCTCGTCACAGCCCTGCTGTGGTGGGAACCGGACCCGGTTGCTACCGGGCGACTATATCAGTATTCAATAACTAACTCAATGAGTTACAGGAGTGTACGTGGAATCAGAAAGTGTCATCAATCCAGTGGTGCGTTTGGTGGCGGTCGAGGCTGATTATGTCGGTCAGCGGATCGATAATTTCTTGATGCGGGAGTTAAAAGGCGTTCCTAAGTCTCGGATTTATAATCTTTTACGTCGTGGCGAAGTGCGGGTGAATAAATCCCGCGCCAAGCCGGATTACAAGTTGCAGGCGGGCGATGTCGTGCGGGTGCCGCCGGTGCGAATTGCGGTCCGGGAGGAGGTCGCGGTTTCTGTCGGTTTGGACGCTGGATTGCGCTCAGCGATCCTTTATGAGGACGCAGGCTTAATTGTCATCAATAAGCCTTCAGGTTTGGCGGTGCACGGCGGCAGCGGGATTTCTTTGGGTTTAATCGAGGCGCTGCGGCAAATGTACCCAGAGCAGCGTCACTTGGAGTTGGTTCATCGTCTTGATCGCGATACCTCTGGCTGCGTTATGGTGGCTAAGAAGCGTAGCGTTCTGAAACAGTTACATGAGCTGTTAAAGGCGCGAAAGGGTGTCGATAAACGCTACCTTGCATTGGTCGGAGGCAAGTGGCCGGCGCGCAAGCAACAAGTTAACGCGCCGCTGCAAAAAAATGTGTTGTCATCAGGTGAGCGAATGGTGCGGGTTGAGCTAGAAGGTAAAAAATCGATTACCGAGTACACCTTGCTGCGCCGAGTGGCAGGGGCGAGCTTAATTGAAGCGCGGCCGGTCACTGGGCGCACGCATCAAATTAGAGTGCACTGCCAATATGCGGGTTACCCCATTCTGGGTGATGACAAATACGGAGATGATCAGGCGGATGCGCATTTTCGTAAGTTAGGATTGAAGCGTTTGTTTCTGCATGCTCACTCGCTGGCGTTTAGTTTGGACGGTAAGCGTGTTGAGGTGGTGGCGCCGTTGCCGCCCGAGCTAGAAAAGGTCTTAGAAAATGCAGGTAGTGAATTGTAATGCTTATAATATTTGATTGGGATGGCACGATATTAGATTCGAGTAATAAGATTGTTGCTTGTGTGCAGGCTGGTGCGCTTGAATTTGGCGTGGAGCCGCTTGCGGCGGAGGAAATTCGCAACATAATCGGTCTTGAGTTAAGTGTTGCAATAGCCTCCTTATATCCATCGTTAAATGCTCAGGAAGTGGAGGGGTTCCGGGCGGCGTACGTGCGTAACTTCATTCTAGCCGATCGAGAACCTTGCAAAATGTTTGTTGGCGTTGACGATAGTTTGCGTGCGCTGAAGGCGGCGGGGCATGATTTGTGTGTGGCGACGGGGAAGAGTCGGCGCGGCTTGGATCGCGTATTCAGCGGTTTGCCTATAAGTAGTCTGTTTAGTGCAAGTCGTTGTGCTGATGAAACCGCATCAAAACCCAATCCTATGATGCTTGACCAGCTTTGTACTGAGCGCGGCGTAGTGCCGGAATCGGCGCTAATGGTTGGTGATACTGAATATGACCTTGAGATGGCGCATAAAATAGCCATGCCGAGTGTGGGGGTTTCCTATGGGGTGCACAGTGTGGAGCGGCTGCAGCGTTGGCAGCCAGTAGCGGTTATCGATCGGTTTGCTGAGCTATTGTCTGTGGTCGAAAGTCTGCGCTAGGTGTTTTGTGTGGTTTAAAGCAGCGGGAATTTCTCGTTAATTAAAAAATCAATTAATCGGATGAGAGGGAGGCCGATCAAGGTATTGGGATCGTCGCTGCGAATGTGGCGAAATAGGCTGATACCTAGGCCCTCCATTTTAAAACTGCCGGCACAGTCGAGCGCTGGTTCTCTGTGTACGTAATTTTGGATTTCGGTGCTACTTAGTGAGCGAAACGCAGTAGTTACTGTTTCTACGCAATCTTGCATGTGCCCAGTTTGGCTATTTAATAGGCATAGGCCGGTGTGGAATATCACTTCGCGGCCTGAGCATTGGCTGAGTTGTTGTCGAGCTCGCTCTGCAGTGCCGGGTTTGCCGAGGATCTGTTGATCTAATTCTGCGCATTGGTCGCTGGCAATAATAAGCGAGTTTGGGTGTTGGCTTGCCACTGCGTAGGCCTTGGCGATACTTAGGCGGCGCGCCAGTGCTGATGCGCGTTCGTTCGCTTGCGCAGATTCGTTAATATTTGGCGCTTGGCAAAGCGGTCGTATGCCTATTTGTTCAAGTAGTGCTAGGCGGTAGCGTGAACTCGATGCTAATACCAGGCGAGGTTTGTTTACCGTTGTTTTCGGCATATTGAATATTTCACTTTGTACTTGCGAGGTTCGCAATCTTAGCTTTTGACGGCTTGCCTGGCCAGTCAGTGCGCGACTCAGCTTAGTTAGCCCATGCCTTGGGCTTGTGGGCGTTGTTTTTGCTTTGACAATACGGGGTGAAGTCCCTATTATTGCGCGCCTATGCAAAGACAGCCCCTACCTAAGTTCGTTGATGCTCGGAAATTTGTTACTGGCGGCATGGAAATTCACGCCTTCAAGCAGGTTGCTGATCTCAGCCGGTTTACTGCCGGACTCGCTAATACTAGCGGTTCAGTAGATGTAGACTTGCGCTTTTTTCGAAGTGAGCAGGGGTTTAAGTGCATAGAAGGCACGGCTATCGGTCAGGTTGATGTTCTTTGTCAGCGCTGTATGAAGCCTATGCCTATATGCATTGAGGCTGAATTTAATTTAGCCATTGTGTGGACAGAGGAGCAGGCCAAAGCGCTGCCGAAATCATTGGATCCTTTGATTTTAGGCGAAGACGAAGATTTGGTTTTAGCTGATTTGCTGCAGGATGAGCTAATCATAAATACTCCTTTCGTCAGTTATCACGATGACGCTGTATGTAAAGTGTTTGAGCTGGAGTCAGAAGCTGAGCCAGTTGACGTGGTAAGTGGCACCGAGGAAGGCGATACGCGGTTTGCTATTTTGGGGCAGTTAAAGCCCCGCGATTAATCTCTATTATGAGGAATTTTTAGGCCATGGCTGTTCAAAAAAGTAAAGTGACACGTTCACGTCGGGGTCAGCGTCGTTCGCATGACGCATTGACTGGTCCAACTTTGTCGGTGGATCAGACCAGCGGTGAGAAACATCTCCGTCACAATATCACTGCGGATGGTTTTTTCCGTGGTCGCAAAGTTGTTGCTGGTAAAGACGACTAAGTATTTGCGTGGCATCGCTGCGACTCGCCGTTGATGCAATGAGCGGAGACCACGGTCTCCGCTCTTCTATTCCTGCCACTGTAAGTGCGCTGAATCTAAATTCAGACCTTCATATTCTATTGGTTGGCGACAAGCCCTCCATTACGCTGGCGCTCGCCGGTGAAAAATTCGACTCAAGCCGCTTAAGTGTTCAGCACGCCCCCGACGTGGTGGCTATGGATGACCAGCCGAGTCGTACTTTACGCACCCGTAAATCCTCTTCAATGTACCTTGCTTTAGAATTGCTTCGCGATGGTCAAGTGTCGGCTGTTGTTAGCGCCGGTAATACTGGCGCGCTCGTTGCTATGAGTTGTGTGGTGCTCAAACGTTTGCCCGGGATTAAACGTCCGGCTATCTGTGCGCCTGTGCCAGCCCTGAACGGTTATACCTACTTGCTTGATCTTGGTGCCAACATTGATTGTGATGCACAACAATTGCATCAGTTTGCGCAAATGGGTTCGGCTTTATGTAGGGTGTTAGACGGTCGCGCGGCTCCGCGATTGGCACTGTTAAACATCGGTTCTGAGTTGACAAAGGGTACTGCTGCCGTTCGCGACGCGGCGGTGCGTATCGCCGCCGATGCAAAACTAAATTATTGCGGTTTTGTTGAGGGGGGTGACCTTTTTTCTGCCGATGTGGATGTGGTGGTGTGCGATGGATTTGCGGGTAACGTTGCATTAAAAGTATGCGAGGGTACCGCAAGCTTTATTGCTAGCCAGTTACGAGCGCGGTTTAAAAAGACCGTATATGGCATGTTGGTTGGTTTTCTTGCGCGTCCGATTATTGCGGCGTTTCAGCGGGATATTAATCCTGACCGCTATAACGGCGCTGCACTCCTGGGTTTAAAGGGCGTCGTCATTAAGGCACACGGCGGGTCAGCTGCGCTTGGATTCCAGTCGGCAATCAGGCAAGCGGCTAGCGCTGTACGATATGACCTGCAGGTACAAATTGAAAAGCAGTTAGAAATCTAATCATCTTATAAAACTTACTGATTAAGGAATAATGGAATGAATAGCCAGCAATTTGCCTTGGTTTTCCCCGGTCAGGGTTCGCAAAAAGTCGGCATGCTCGCTGACCTTGGTGCGGCTTTCCCCACTGTCAAATCCACTTTCGCAGAAGCTTCTGCGGCATTAGGCTACGATATGTGGGACTTGGTGCAAAATGGTACACAGGAGCAGCTTAATCTTACTGAAACGACTCAGCCGGTATTATTAACCGCGAGTGTTGCTGTATGGCGCTTATGGTGTGAGCAGGGTGGTTTGCAGCCGTCATTAATGGCGGGTCATAGTCTTGGCGAGTTTTCTGCGTTGGTTTGCGCCGGTGCGCTGGATTTTGCTGATGCTGTTCGCCTGGTGAGGGCCCGTGGCCAATTTATGCAGACTGCGGTACCGGTTGGCGAAGGCGCGATGGCTGCCGTATTAGGCTTGGATGATGCGAAAATAATTGAAATATGTAATCAAGCTTCGGCAACCGGTGTTGTAGAAGCGGTGAATTTTAATTCTCCAGGCCAGGTTGTTATTGCGGGTAAGGTTGCTGGAGTAGACAAGGCTATTGAATTACTTAAAGCGGCTGGCGCGAAGCGCGCCTTGCCATTGCCGGTAAGCGCGCCTTTCCATACCTCATTGATGCGGCCTGCGGGTGAAAAATTGGGAGAGGCATTGGCGGCACTGAACTTGCAGACACCCGCAATTCCAGTGGTTCACAATGTTCACGGTCAAACCGAACGTGATCCTCAGGCAATAAAAGCCTTATTGGTTGAACAAATTTACAGTGCAGTAAAATGGGTGGCCTGTGTCGAGACCATGACGGAAGCCGGCATTACGGCAACCTTAGAAGCGGGGCCTGGCAAGGTTTTGAGTGGTTTGAATAAGCGTATTGATAAAAGTTTAAACTGCTTAAATATCGAGTCACCAGAAACATTGGCAGCGGCACTGGACGCCGTTGCCCAATAAATTTAATTGAATTAGGAGCGGGATAATGACAGAGAAAGTAGCATTGGTTACTGGTGCGAGCCGAGGTATCGGTCAGGCCATCGCGATTGCCATTGGTAAAATGGGCTACCAAATTGTGGGTACTGCAACCACAGAGGCTGGCGCAGAAGCGATTACCGCACATTTTCAGCAAAGTGGTATTAGCGGCGTTGGTATGATGATGAACGTCTCGAATACAGAGTCAGTTGATGCGACTTTAAAAGCGATCACTGAACAGTTTGGTGCGCCCGCGGTATTAGTTAACAACGCCGGTATTACTAAAGACAATTTAATGCTGCGCATGAAAGATGATGAGTGGTACGACGTAATCGATACCAACCTCAATTCGCTGTATCGCTTGAGTAAAGCCTGCTTGCGCGGCATGACTAAGGGTCGCTGGGGCCGTATTATTAATATTAGCTCGGTGGTTGGCGCGATGGGGAATGCGGGTCAAACCAACTATGCTGCGGCCAAGGCCGGTATGGATGGTTTTACGCGTGCATTGGCACGTGAAATCGGTTCACGAGGCATTACCGTGAATGGCGTGGCACCTGGTTTTATCGACACTGATATGACTAAAAAGCTCGGTGACGACCAGCGCGACGCCTTGAAATCGCAGATACCACTGCAGCGTCTAGGGAGTCCAGAAGAAATAGCCGGTGTCGTGGCTTTCTTGGTAAGTGATGCTGCAGGCTATGTAACGGGCGAAACTATCCATGTTAACGGCGGCATGTATATGGCGTAAACATATGTTCATTAGAGGGTTTTTCCTTTTTTGACGTGAATTTTTCATAATTTTCTATGCACAAGCGGTGTCAGTCGCGGTAGAATGACCGCCGAAGTGCTGGCGATATGAAACACAATTTCGGTGGTCATGCATTTGGCTAAAGTTTTAAATCTGCGGCCATCGAAAGCAGGCCCAAAATTTTAATATCAACTAGGAGTCACCAACGACCATGAGTAGCATTGAAGAGCGCGTCAAAAAGATTGTTGCAGAGCAACTGGGTGTTAAGGAAGAAGATGTGTCTGAGTCTGCATCATTCGTAGAAGACCTCGGCGCAGATTCTCTGGACACGGTTGAGCTGGTAATGGCTCTGGAAGAGGAATTTGAAACTGAGATTCCTGATGAAGAAGCCGAAAAAATCACTACTGTTAGACTGGCAATTGATTACATTAAAGCCAATCTTCAGTAAGTAGTATAACGGCCTAGCCGTTTAAAAAGCCGTCTCTATGTAATGTAGAACGGCTTTTTTTATGCCTGTACGTGTGGCATCCGTATCTGAAATAGAACGTATAATGCGTACTTAGAGTCGGGAGAATAGGATGGATAAGAGAAGAGTTGTCGTTACGGGCATGGGAATGATAAGCCCGTTGGGAAATTCTGTGGCAGAAACATGGCGCCAAATTCTTGCAGGGAAGAGTGGCATTGCGGCGATAGACCGCTTTGATGTCAGTGAGTTTTCGACCCGGATTGGCGGAGCCATAAAAAACTTCGACATCAATGAATATATGTCGGCCAAAGAATCCAAGCGGTTTGACCCGTTCATTCATTATGGTGTAGCGGCTGCGGAAGAGGCTTTGCAGGATTCCGGTATTGCCGTGACTGAGGCGAATGCGCATCGTATCGGTACTGCCATCGGTTCCGGAATTGGTGGAATTGGCCTGATTGAGAATAGTCGGCAAATATTGAATAACGGCGGCCCGCGTAAAATATCGCCGTTTACGGTTCCTGGAGCGATTATTAATATGATTGCAGGGGTGCTCGCCATCAAGCACAACCTACAAGGCCCGAGTATCGCAATTGCGACTGCCTGTACCACAGGTACACACAATATTGGCATGGCGGCGCGGATGATCGCCTATGGCGATGCCGATGCGATGTTGGCCGGTGGCTCAGAGATGGCGACAACCCCTGTTGGTTTGGGCGCATTTGCTGCGGCGCGCGCCATGTCGACCCGCAACGACGATCCTGAACAAGCAAGTCGTCCATGGGATAAGCATCGAGATGGCTTTGTCTTGGGCGACGGTGCCGGTATGTTGGTGCTTGAAGAATATGAGTTTGCCAAGCGTCGCGGCGCGCATATTCACGCTGAGTTACTTGGCTTCGGTATGAGTTGCGATGCATTTCATATGACCTCGCCACCGGAAGATGGCCGCGGCGCCAGGGCAGCGATGCAGTGCGCATTGGATGATGCGGGGATAAATGCAGAACAAGTCGACTATATCAATGCCCACGGTACATCGACTCCCGCAGGAGACATTGCCGAAAGCCGCGCAATTGAAAGTCTGCTAGGTGGCAATGCGTCAAAAATCGCGGTGAGCTCCACCAAATCAATGGTTGGTCACTTGCTTGGTGCATCGGGGGCTGTGGAGGCGATATTTTCGATTCTCGCTCTGCGCGACCAAGTTGCACCGCCGACCATAAATCTAGATGAGGTCGATGAAGGCTGTAATCTAAATTACGTGCCGCATACCGCGCAGCCGCGCAAGCTGCAAAAAGTATTGTCAAACTCATTTGGTTTTGGTGGTACTAATGGCAGCTTATTGTTTGGTCAGCTCGATAATTGAGCCACGCAATGATGCCGAGTAGTTTGCTTGACGGTCAATTAGCCCCCGGTGTTGCGTTTGATAACCGGGGCTTGTCCTATGGTGATGGGCTGTTTGAAACGGTATTGATTCGGGGTGGTAAGCCGCTTTGGCTTGATGAACACCTTCAGCGCTTGGCGCAGGGTGCGCATCGTTTGGCAATTCCATGCAATTTGGCATTGGTCAAACGGGATTGTTCGCGTCTTTTGGCAGATTTGGGTCCTAAAGATGCTATTTTAAAAATAACCCTGACGCGTGGTTCGGTTGCTCGTGGTTACAGTCCTTTGTCTGCCGATTCACATCGAATTGTAAGCGTGTCGCCGACTTCACCTAGTTCTAAGGAGCAATGGCAGGAAGGCGTGGCTATTGGTCTGTGTAATACTAAGTTAGCGCGACAGCCATTGTTGGCGGGTATCAAGCACCTCAATCGTTTAGAGCAGGTACTGGCCGCAGGTGAGATGCGGCGCCGTGGTTTCGTCGAGGGTTTAGTGCAGGACGACGCCGGTAAAATCATTGAAGCGACTCGCAGCAATGTGTTTATTGCTAGGGCTGGCAGTATAGTTACCCCTTTGTTGAATGATTGCGGCGTTGACGGCATTATGCGCCAGCAGATTATTCTCGCAGCGAAGCGTTTGGGTTTAAAAATAAAGGTGGCTGCCGTAGAAATGTCGGCGCTGCGCAATGCTGACGAAGTGTTTATTTGCAATAGTGTTATCGGTATTTGGCCAGTAACAAAAATAGAATGTATGCACAAACATATTGGGCCACTATGCCGACAATTACAGCGGGAGTTTGAGTCACATTTCTATGCTTAAAATATTTAAGGCCATAGTGGCACTTATATTTCCCATTATTCTCACGGCATTAGCCGCCGTTTGGTACATCAATTCCCATCTGAATAAGCCATTACCCCTACTTGAAAGTACCGAGTTGTTTGTATTGCCGCAGGGAACAGCCTATTCAAGTATGGTGAATCTTTTGGCTGATCGCGGCTGGGTGTCAAAACCTATAATTTTGAAACTGTACGGCCGAATAAATCCACAGGCCACAGATATCAAAGCGGGAGAATATCGTTTTGAAGAGGGAATGACCCTCGCTGAAAGTCTGGCAATGATGCGTTTGGGTGATGTAGTTCGACATCAGTTGACGCTCGTAGAGGGGTGGACCGTGGCGCAATTGCTGCGGTATTTGGACGCTCAGGAATTATTAGAGAAGCAGGCCTTGAGTCAAAATGAAGCGCTTTGGGCTGAGCTAAATATCGCTGAGCCAATGTCGCAAGAGCCGGAAGGTCTGTTTTTCCCTGATACCTACGATTATTATCGCGGCGATAAGGCGAGTCTGATTTTGACCCGTGCTTATCGGCGTATGCAAAGAGTGCTGGCTGAGGAATGGGAATCTCGCGCTGAAGATTTGCCTTATGCTAACGCCTACGAAGCATTGATTATGGCGTCGATAATTGAAAAAGAAACCGGCGTTGTCGAAGAGCGTGCCGAAATTGCGGGGGTATTTGTCCGGCGTTTACAGACTGGTATGCGCCTGCAGACTGACCCAACCGTTATTTATGGTTTGGGTGACAGTTATCAAGGTAATCTGCGGGGCTCCCATTTGCGTGATGACAGCAATACATACAATACCTACCGTCAAAACGGCTTGCCTCCCAGCCCAATTGCCTTGGCTGGTCGTGAGGCAATTCATGCGGCACTGCACCCAGCGCCCGGTAAGGCGATATTTTTTGTCGCAAAAGGCGACGGCACGCACTATTTTTCGGCCACATTGAAAGAACACGAAGCGGCAGTAAGACGCTATCAAATACAGAAACGTCGTGCGGACTACCGTTCGGCGCCGCCGCGTCAGGAGAAATAAGTGAGTTTGCCAAGAAAAGGGCGATTTATTACCGTTGAAGGCACTGAAGGAGTGGGTAAGTCGACGAATATGAATTTTATTCGCGAACTGCTCGACACAGCCAATATCCCCCATATTGTCAGCAGGGAACCCGGTGGGACACCTTTGGCTGAGGAAATTCGCAATGTATTGGTGGTACCCCGCGAAGAGAAAATGTGTGAGCTGAGCGAGCTACTCCTCGTGTTTGCAGCGCGCGCCCAGCACATAAATCAATTGATTAGACCGGCTTTGGAGCGTGGTGAGTGGGTTTTATGCGATCGATTTACCGACGCAACCTTCGCGTATCAGGGTGCGGGACGTGGTTTGTCGACCGCAGTTATTAGCAGTTTGCAAGATATGGTGCAGGGGGAGTTACGGCCGGATTGCACGGTGCTCCTAGATGCGCCGGTGGATGTGGGTATGGCGAGGGCTGGGGCGCGCGGTGAGCTTGACCGATTTGAACAGGAAAAACATACTTTTTTCGAAAAAGTGCGAGCAGGGTATTTGGAGAGAGTCGCGGCCGAGCCTGAGCGTTTCCGCTTAATTGATGCCAGCGCAGAGCTGGCCAGCGTGCAGCGTGAAATCGCTGCGGCACTGCAGCCGCAAATTACCGCTTATCAGGCCGGCAGTCATGTCTGAGCCACAACACGCCTATGCGTGGCAAATGCCTCAATGGCAGGATTTGCAGCGCTTGATTAGTGTTGAGCGCCTTCCTCACGCGCTGTTGCTGAGTGGCCCAAGTGCGATCGGTAAGTTGCGCTTTGCTCAGGCATTGGCTGGGTATTTACTCTGTGAGTCGCCGGGTACGTTAGCGGCTTGTGGGGAGTGCCGTAGCTGCCATTTTCAGGGCGAGGGTGCTCACCCGGATTTTAAAGAAATCTGCCCGGAAGAGGGCAAACGCCAAATTGGTGTTGATCAGGTGCGCAGCTTGCACCAATTTTCCGCCCAACATGCGCATCGCAGCGGTGGCCGAAAGATCGTGCTGATTCACCCCGCAGAAGCGATGAATGCGAATACCGCCAACGCATTATTGAAAACGCTAGAGGAACCGGCAAGCGGTACATTGCTAATACTCGTGAGCCATAGCAGCAGTCAGTTGCTGCCTACTATTCGGTCCCGTTGTTTACAGCTTAGCTTTGGGGTTCCTCGGCCTGAACTGACCGAGCCCTGGCTGCGCGATTACGTTGGCGACCAAGTAACAGCGCTGCGCCTTTTGGCAGAAACAGGCGGGCGGCCTCTCGCCGCACGGCAGGTTTTTGACGACGACGGTTTAGCGAGTCGGGAGCGTTTTGATCAGGGTTTGATCGCGCTAGTCGACGGCCAGAGTAGCCCTTTGCAATTTGCTAAAGAGATGCTCGATGCCGATTTGCTGGGGGTGCTGGATTGGTGGGTGGCGCGTTTGCTGTCGTTATCTCGCCACCAATTAGCGGGACAAGCACTGACCGCACCGAGCTGGCAGCGCTTTAAGTCGCTTCCTGAAAAGAGTGTCATTACTGGCTTAGAGCGTGCGTTAAAACTACGGGCAAGTTTTTCGCGCGGAGTAGGCTTGAATAAGCAGTTGATATTGGAGAGCTTATTCTTAGAGTGGACACAATTGTGCCAAAATCGTGCGGTCGCTTAAACATATTGCTATGATGCCTGTATTAAAGGTCAGTTACCTTTTAATCCGCAGTGTGGAGTTCGGTTTATGAGTGGTGCGCAAGGTGCACGCAACGGTATTTTGTCACTGACAATTCGTGATAAGGCCGTGTTGTATGCGGCGTATATGCCATTTATCCGCGATGGCGGTCTATTTGTGCCGACCACCAAGCCCTATAAAGTCGGCGATGAAGTTTTTATGCTGCTGACCTTAATGGATGAACCCGAGAAATTGCCAATTGCCGGCAAGGTGGTGTGGATTACCCCTCGTGGGGCGCAAAGTAACCGTGCCGCAGGCGTCGGCGTTCAATTTGTGGGTGGCGACGGAATTGCCAATAAAAAGATAGAGTCTTATCTTGCCGGCATTTTAGAGTCAGACAAACCCACGCACACCATGTAAAACGGCGTATTGCGCCAATCTTCCCCCCAAGCGAGAATTTCATGCTTGTAGACAGTCATTGTCATCTTGATCGTATTGATCTAAGCCCCTATGAAGGTAGCCTTGATGCAGCCGTTAATGCCGCCACTGCCCGCGGTGTAGAACGTATGCTGTGTATTGGTATAGATCTATCTAATGCACCGACCGTGGTGGCGATTGCTGAGAAGTTTCCACAAATATACGCCTCGGTTGGCATTCACCCGCTCGATATTGCCGATGAGATTTGTTCTAAACAAACCCTATTGGAATTGGCAGATCATCCAAAAGTTGTCGCAATTGGCGAGACTGGTTTGGACTATTACTACAGTAGTGAACGTAAAACCGATCAGCAGCAAAGCTTTGCGCAACACCTTCAGGTTTCGGCCAGCTGCGGTAAACCGACAATTGTACATACGCGCGACGCTCGCGCTGATACCTTAACACTGATTGCTGAACATGGTGCACCAGAGGTCGGCGGCGTTTTGCACTGCTTTACTGAGTCCTGGGAGATGGCGGAAGCTGCACTGGATATGGGCTATTACATTTCCTTCTCGGGCATCATTACGTTTAAAAATGCCGCTGAGCTTCGTGAAGTTGTCCGCCGTGTACCAATGTCACGCATTCTGGTTGAAACGGATTCCCCTTATCTTGCTCCGGTGCCATACCGAGGCAAGAAAAACGAGCCGAAGTATGTCGTTGAAGTTGCCGAGTGTGTGGCTGAATTGAAGGGCATGTCATTTAACGAGGTTGCCCAACAGACCACGGCGAACTTCGATCAATTGTTTTTTTCAGGGCGTTAATCGCCCTGAGTATAAATAAATGAGTTTGTTCAATTAGTAACGTGGTTATGTACTTATAGAATCCTGCCCGACCACGCGTAAGTCTACTACCTGTCCGGAGTTGTCAATGACCGCCGAAGTTTTAAAAAATACCGCATTAAACGCACTGCATCGCGAGCTTGGTGCCAAGATGGTGCCTTTTGCGGGATACGATATGCCTGTTCAATACCCGCTTGGTGTAAAGCAAGAGCATCTGCACGTGCGCAGCGCTGCAGGTTTGTTTGATGTGTCGCATATGGGGCAAATTCGATTGCGCGGTGACAATATTGCGCAAGCGTTAGAGGCTCTAATGCCGCAGGACGTAATTGGCTTAGCGGTTGATCGTCAGCGCTACGGCTTGTTGACGAATGAGCAGGGTGGTATTCGTGATGATCTAATGTTCGCGAATTGCGGTGACAGCTTTATGTTGGTTGTGAATGCGGCCTGTAAAGATCAGGATTACGCTTGGTTACGGGAGAACCTGCCCGAGTCTATTCAGATGGAAATGCTGGTTGACCGGGGTTTATTGGCATTGCAGGGGCCTGCAGCGCGTAAGGTTATGACGCGCTTGGCACCAGAAACCGCGAATATGGTTTTTATGGATACCCGGTCTTGCGAAGTGGCGGGAATTGACTGCTGGTTAAGCTGCTCTGGTTACACCGGTGAAGATGGCTTTGAAATCTCAGTTCCGGCTGCCGATGCTGAATCCTTGGCGCGCAGGCTGCTGGCTGAGGCTGAAGTGGAGTTTATCGGCCTCGGTGCGAGGGACTCTCTGCGTCTTGAGGCGGGTTTGTGTCTTTACGGACATGATATGGATGAGAATATTTCGCCCATTGCTGCGAATTTGCTGTGGGCAATCTCCAAGGTTCGTCGGCCAGGTGAGGCGCGAGCGGGTAATTACCCCGGTGCTGACGTGATCGCGAAGCAGCTGACTGAAGGAACCGCTGAAAAACGCGTATTACTTGACGTAGATGCCCGTGCTCCGGTGCGCGAGGGCGTTAATATAGTCAATGCAGACGGCGGGGTGCTTGGGCGGGTGAGTAGTGGTGGTTTCGGCCCTAGCATAGGCCGTCCTTTGGTGATGGCTTATGTGGCAACGAGCCCACTTACTAAAAATGAGCCGCTATTCGCTGATGTTCGCGGTAAATTGCTGCCTTTGTCGCTTCGGCAAAAGCCATTTGTCGAGCAACGCTATTATCGCGGCTAAAGGGAAAAATTATGGCATTTTCGCTCGGGGTTATTGAAGGCTTTTACGGTCGGCAGTGGACTTGGGCACAGCGCTTTGCTTTGCCTAGTTTGTTGAGACAGTGGTCTTACGGTAGTTACGTCTATGCGCCAAAAGCGGATGTCAGTTTGCGCAGTGATTGGCGTAGCGAATTTTCGGCCAGTCATCGAGATAATTTACTCGCACTGGGAACTGAGTGTCGTCGGGCTGGGGTTTCATGGGGCTTGGGTTTATCCCCCGTTGGGCTTCAGGCGGATTACACGGCCGCAGATAAACAAGCTCTGGAACGGAAAATTGCTGCAATTGGCGAGCTCCGGCCAGATGTTCTTTGGGTGTTGTTTGATGATTTGCCCGCCGGCAACCCACATCTCGCGAGAAACCAACTGGCTGTCGTTGCGGATATACGTCGTCAGTTGCCCAATCTTCAGCTCGCAGTTTGCCCAAGTTACTACAGTTTCGATCCAATTCTTGAAGCACTCTTCGGTGCATGTCCAGATAATTACTTTGCGGATCTCAATGCCGGTTTAGATGCTGATATCGATGTGCTGTGGACCGGAAATCGGGTAATCAGTGATGCTTACACTGAAAGCGATATGGCTCGTGCGACCAAGCTGCTGGGTCGTAAGCCCCTGTTGTGGGATAACTACCCGGTAAACGATGGTCGTAAAACCAGCCGGTTTCTACATTTAGCACCCTTTGATGGTCGCCCGAGACAGCTGGCGGCTTGGTGTACTGGCCATATGATTAACCCCATGAACCAGTTTCATTTATCGGGATTGGTCTTGCCGACGTTAGCAGAGCTCTATACTGGCAAAGGAGACTACAAGTCTGAACAAGCGCTAGAGTCAGTTTTGAATACGCTGCCGTCCGTGCTAAAGGTGTTATTGCAGCGCGATATGGTGCAATTTCAGCTGAAAGGCCTCGACGGCATAGCGGATGAAGAAAAACAGCATTATCTTAAAGAGTATGGCGCGATATCTCACCCAGTCTCGGATGAGATTTGCGATTGGCTGAACGAGGGCTACCGTTTTGATCCGGCCTGTTTAACCGATTAAATAGCGGCTTCGCTTGCCAAGGTTTTGTGAATAAGGTAGTTTTAGCGCGCGATGTTTACATGGAAAACATGGGCGTACGGCAAATGCCGTCGTCACAATCTCAATTTGAGGAACAACGATGATTTATCAAGGCAAGGCGTTAACTGCAAAATACCTAGAAGATGGGATTGCAGAGCTCTGTTTCGACCTTGAAGGCGATTCAGTTAATAAATTTAACCGTCTGACTTTGCAGGAGCTGGGTGAAGCCACTGCAGCGCTTGCAGGTGAAGCCGGCCTTAAAGGCGTGTTAGTCACTAGCGGCAAGTCGGTTTTTATCGTTGGTGCTGATATAACCGAATTTACCGAATTATTTAAGTTACCAGACGCGGAGTTGCGCGGCTGGGCAACGCAGGCAAATGACATTTTCAATGCCTTTGAAGATTTGCCGGTACCGACCGTTGTTGCGATTAACGGCGTTGCTTTGGGTGGCGGCTATGAAATGTGTTTGGCCTGCGATTTTCGCGTGATGTCGACTGCAGCTATTGTTGGTCTACCAGAAGTGAAGTTGGGTATTAATCCAGGTTTTGGTGGCACGGTACGTCTGCCTCGCGTAATTGGTTGCGACAATGCTATGTTGTGGGTCGCGACGGGTAATCAGCAAAAGCCTGACGCTGCCTTAAAGGACGGCGGTGTTGATGCAGTGGTCGCGCCAGAAGTTTTAAAAGACGCTTCGCTCGAGTTGCTTAAGAGCACTATTGCAGGCGAGTTCGATTATAAAGCGCGTCGCGTAGAGAAAACCTCACCAGTTAAGCTGAATGACATTGAGCGCATGATGTCCTTTACCACAGGTAAAGCGATGGTTGCTCAGCAGGCCGGTCGCCATATGCCTGCACCGCTGACCGCCGCTAAGTCAATGGAGCGCAACGCTGGCCTTAGTCGTGCCGAAGCAATTGAAGTTGAGATTGATCACTTTGTTAAGTTGGTGCGGACGCCGCAATCTGCTGCATTGGTCGGCTTGTTCTTAAGTGAACAGGCTGTCAGTAAGGCTGCGCGCGGTTTTGCAAAAACAGGTGGTGACGTTAAACAGGCCGCCGTTTTGGGCGCAGGCATTATGGGTGGCGGTATTGCTTACCAATCCGCCTACAAAGGCACGCCTATTCTGATGAAGGATATCGCTGAAGCGGGTATCGAGCTAGGCATGAAAGAGGCTGGCAAGCTGCTTGCGAAGCGCGTGTCTCGTGGTCGGATGACGGCAGATAAAATGTCTGCGGTATTGAATAGCATTCGCCCTTCGCTTAGCTATGACGGTTTTGACAAGGCAGACGTAATCGTCGAGGCCGTAGTCGAAAACCCGAAAGTGAAGCGCGCAGTACTTGCTGAGACTGAAAAGCACATTCGCAACGACGCGGTTTTGGCCTCAAATACTTCTACAATCTCCATTACACATTTGGCCGAAGCGCTTGAAAGACCAGAGAATTTCTGTGGTATGCACTTCTTTAATCCAGTGCATGCAATGCCTTTGGTTGAGGTTATTCGCGGTGAAAAAACCAGCGAGTCAACTATTGCTAAAGTTGTGAAATACGCACTGCAAATGGGTAAAACCCCGATTGTTGTTAACGATTGCCCAGGCTTCTATGTAAACCGCGTGCTGTTCCCTTATTTTGCGGGCTTCGACATGCTTATTCGCGATGGTGCGGATTTCCGCAAAGTCGATAAGGTGATGGAAGGCTTCGGTATGCCAATGGGTCCCGCTTACCTGATGGACGTTGTTGGTATTGATACCGGCTACCACGCAGCTGAAGTTATGGCGGATGGTTTCCCTGATCGTATGCGTCACGACTTCACTGGCATTTCTGAAATGATGTATGAAGCTAAGCGCTTTGGTCAAAAAAATGGCATTGGCTTCTATCGTTATGAAGAAGACAAGAAGGGCAAGCCTAAGAAGTGCGAAGATGACACTGCGCTGGAAATGGCTGCTAAAGCCAAACAAGCTAGCGTTGAACTGAGCGATGAGGATATCCAGGCGCGGATGATGATACCGATGTGTATCGAAACTGTACGTTGCATTGATGAAGGTATTTTGCGCGATCCAGCTGACGCCGATATGGGCTTGGTGATGGGTATTGGCTTCCCTGTATTCCGCGGTGGCGCGCTGCGCTATATCGACCAGATGGGTGCTAAAGCATTCTGTGAAATGGCTGACCGCTATGCAGATCTCGGACCCTTGTACCAGCCAACTGCCAGCCTTCGGGCTATGGCGGCTAATGGCGAAACTTTCTTTAAATAATCGGGCGGAGATACCACAATGACTTTTAAAGCAAATGATGTAGTAATTGTCGATTGCGCCCGTACTCCAATGGCGCGCTCTAAAAACGGCGTGTTCAGGAATGTACGTGCTGAGAATTTATCGGCTGCCTTGATTGATGCGTTACTTGCGCGGAATCCTGGTATTGACCCAGCCAGTTTTGAGGACGTGATCTGGGGTTGTGTCAACCAGACCAATGAGCAGGGTTGGAATATTGCTCGGATGATTTCCGTGTTAACCAAGCTTCCCCATGAAGTTGCAGGTCAGACAGTGAGCCGCTTGTGTGGTTCTTCAATGTCTGCGTTGCACACGGCAGCTGGCGCAATAATGAGCGGTTGTGGCGACACTTTTATGGTCGGTGGCGTTGAGCACATGGGCCATTTGGCAATGAATCACGGTGTTGATCCTAACCCACAGGCCAGTAAATATGTTGCGCGCGCCGCAGGTATGATGGGTATGACCGCCGAAGCCCTTGGCATGATGCATGGCATTAGCCGGGAGCAGCAGGATGCTTTTGGTTTACGTTCACATATGCGTGCAACTGAGGCCCAAGCCAATGGCCGTTTTGATAATGAAATTTTCGCGATGGAAGGTCATGGCGAAGATGGTCGCAAGATTTTAGTTAAGGCAGATACCACTGTTCGCCCAGAAACGACGCTTGAGAGTTTGGCGCAGCTGCGTCCAGCATTCGATCCTCGAAACGGTACGGTAACAGCAGGTACTAGCTCTCAGATCGCCGATGGTGCTTCTGCGATGATCGTAATGTCTGGCCAGCGTGCGATGGATCTTGGTTTAACGCCGCGTGCTAAGATCACTGCGATGGCCGTTGCTGGTGTTGATCCTTCAATTATGGGTTATGGTCCGGTACCGTCCACTCATAAAGCGCTTAAGCGCGTTGGTATGAGCATGGATGATATTCAGACCGTAGAGCTTAACGAGGCTTTTGCCGCGCAATCTCTGCCTGTGCTTAAAGATTTGGGCTTGCTTGATAAAATGGACGACAAGGTTAACCTTAATGGCGGCGCGATCGCCTTGGGTCACCCCTTTGGTTGTTCCGGTACCCGTATCGTCACCACGCTGTTGAATGTTATGGAGCAGCGCGACACGTCAGTGGGCTTGGCGACCATGTGTATTGGTATGGGGCAGGGCATTAGTACTATTATTGAGCGCGTCTAAGCGCTCATATGGTGTGTTCTGAATGGTTGGATTGTCATTAATTTAGGATACATCTGAAATTGTGTCACAGCTTCGCTTGATCGCGGTCATAGGCTGTGGCACAATCTCGTTCCTCGCGGGACAGAGCTCCTGCGATTTTGTTTGTAAACCGAGATAATTCAATACCTTAAGTCGGTTTACGGGTGTGCGGATGTGGTGAAATTGGTATACACGCCAGATTTAGGTTCTGGTGCCGCAAGGCGTGAGAGTTCGAGTCTCTCCATCCGCACCATTTCAAAGAATTCTTATGAATGGCCGCTTCGATGCCGAAGTGGCCATTTGTGCTTATAAGACCTGTTTTGAGGATCATCGATGCAAGTTTCCGTTGAAACGACTTCTGGCCTAGAGCGCCGTCTGATTGTAGGTGTTCCTGCTGCCCGTGTAGATGGCGCAGTTGATAGCCGTCTGCAAAAAGCTGCAAAAACTGTAAAGCTTGATGGCTTCCGTCCCGGTAAGGTGCCAATGAGCGTTGTGCGTCAGCGTTTCGGTGAATCGGTGCGTATGGAAGTACTTGGTGAAGTAATGAATGAGTGCTTCTACGAAGCCATTCAGCAGCAAGAACTTAAGCCTGCAGGCCGCCCTGAAATTGAGCCAAAAAGCTTAGAAGCGGGCAAAGATATTGAGTTTGTTGCCACTTTTGAAGTTTTTCCGGATATTGAAGCCAAGGATTACAGTTCGATTGTGGTGAAGAAGCCTGTCACTGAAATTACCGCGGCTGATGTCGATAAAATGATTGAAAACCTGCGTACTCAGCGAGCTAGCTGGGATGTGGTTGAGCGTGCAGCAGCGGATGGCGATAAGGTTAATATCGATTATCTTGGCACTAAAGACGGTGTTGAGTTTGACGGTGGCAAGGCTGAAGGCTCCGATTTAGAACTTGGCTCTGGACGTATGATTCCTGGCTTTGAAGCCGGTGTTGAAGGTATGTCAGCCGGCGAAGAGAAGGTTGTCGCGGTATCATTCCCTGATGATTATCACAGCGAAGACTTAAAAGGCGCTGCAGTTGAGTTTAAGATCACCTTGAATTCTGTTAGCGCAAAAGAATTACCTGAGTTGAATGAAGAATTGTTTGAAGCTTTTGGTGTAAAAGAGGGCGGTATAGACGCTTTTCGCACTGAAGTTGAAAAAAATATGGCTCGGGAGTTGAAAAACGCAACGAAGTCCCGCATTAAGAATCAAGTCATGGAAGGTGTGCTGAAAGTACACGCTGATTTGCAGGTGCCTAAAGCGCTTGTTAGTCAGGAAATCGAAGCGCTTCGTGGTCAGCAAATGCAGCAGTTTGGTGCAATGGCTGAGAAACTGAATGCTGCAGACATCCTTCCCGATGAGCTTTTTCGTGATAATGCGGAGCGTCGTGTGAAATTAGGTTTGGTGCTTAATGAGCTGATTAGCGCAGAAGGTATCAAGGCTGACTCCGACAAAGTTCGCGCTGCTCTAGAGGAGATGGCCGCTAGCTTCGAAGACAAAGACGAGATTATCAATCACTACTTGAGTAATCCACAGCAGCTTCAGCAGATCGAAGGAATGGTCATTGAAGAGGAAGTTGTTGAAAAATTGCTTGAAAAATCTAAGGTTAGCGAAGAAACTTTAAGTTACGAAGAAGTTATGTCGCCACCGGCGGAAGAGGCAGACGAGTCTTAATTTGCGAGACAACTCTGGTTATCTGCGAACAAGCGACTGAACCTTTGGTTCCGTCGCTTGTTTTATTTCCGGTAGATGAAAAATCTGCTTACTAATTTACGATACGGAAGAGTGTTTACTATGTCGCGCAACTCGATTGACGGTATCAATAATAGTTCTATAACCAACCTGGGCTTGGTGCCTATGGTCGTCGAACAGACGGCGCGGGGCGAACGCTCCTATGATATCTATTCCCGGCTGTTAAAAGAGCGAGTGATTTTCTGTGTTGGTCAAGTTGAAGACCACATGGCGAATCTGATTGTGGCTCAGTTATTGTTTCTTGAGTCTGAAAACCCCGATAAAGATATTCACCTGTATATAAATTCACCAGGTGGTTCTGTCACTGCGGGCTTGTCTATTTACGACACAATGCAGTTTATTCGCCCGAACGTCAGCACGATGTGTATTGGTCAAGCGGCCAGCATGGGTGCATTTTTACTAAGCGGTGGTGAAAAGGGTAAGCGTTTCATCCTCCCAAATGCCCGTACCATGATTCATCAGCCGAGTGGCGGTGCTCAGGGGCAAGCAACCGATATTGATATTCAGGCGCGTGAAATCCTGATTATCCGTGAGCGCTTGAACCATCTGATGGCGCAGCACACAGGTCAAACCTACGAAACCATTGCCAAGGATACTGAGCGTGATAACTTCATGAATGCTCAGCAGTCTTGCGATTATGGCCTTGTTGATCAAGTATTGACTGACCGGAAATAATAGCCCGACATTTATAGCGGCAGCTTTGCACAGAGTGCGCAAACTTGCAAAAACAGCGAAAAGGCGTCATCTTTAGTTATAAGGTGGGTAATCGCCATGCAAATTGAACAAGGTAGGTATTGATGAGTAGTAAAGATGGCACAGATGACAACGGCAAACTGCTGTACTGTTCCTTCTGTGGTAAAAGCCAGCACGAAGTCCGCAAATTAATTGCTGGCCCGTCTGTCTTTATCTGTGACGAATGTGTCGACCTGTGCAATGACATTATTCGCGAAGAAGTTCAGGAAGCTGCTAGTGAAGCGGGTCGAGATAAACTGCCAACGCCGCAGGAGATAAACCATACGCTAGATCAATATGTTATTGGCCAAGTGCGGGCTAAGAAGGTTCTGGCAGTAGCGGTATACAATCACTATAAACGGTTGCGCTTTGGCGACAAGAACAAAGACGAAATCGAGCTAGGTAAGAGTAATATTCTTCTTATTGGTCCTACTGGTAGCGGTAAGACCTTGTTGGCGGAGACTTTGGCGCGGTTGCTAGATGTACCTTTCACTATCGCTGATGCGACGACGCTAACCGAAGCTGGTTATGTTGGTGAAGACGTTGAAAATATCATCCAAAAACTGCTCCAGAAATGCGATTACGATGTAGAGAAGGCCCAGATGGGTATTGTCTATATTGATGAGATCGATAAGATTTCCAGAAAATCTGACAACCCATCAATTACTCGCGATGTGTCTGGTGAGGGCGTTCAGCAAGCCTTGCTGAAGCTCATTGAGGGGACGGTTGCTTCTGTGCCGCCACAAGGCGGTCGTAAGCATCCGCAGCAAGAGTTTTTGCAGGTTGATACCTCGAATATTTTATTTATCTGTGGTGGCGCATTTGCTGGCTTAGATCGTGTTATTCGGGACCGTTCTGAAAAAGGCGGTATTGGATTTAGCGCTGAAGTGAAGAGTAAGAGCGAAGCTCGCAATGTTGGTGAAATATTAGCCGATGTTGAGCCGGATGATTTGGTGCGCTATGGCTTGATTCCGGAGTTTGTTGGTCGTCTTCCAGTGATCGCAACGCTTGAAGAGCTAGATGTGGATGCCTTGGTAAGCATTTTAACCGAGCCCAAAAATGCGCTGACTAAGCAGTACTCCAAACTTTTCGATATGGAAGGTGTTGAAGTGGACTTCCGTGAAGATGGCTTGCGTTCTGTTGCTGAAAAGGCAATGACTCGCAAAACCGGCGCCCGTGGTCTGCGTTCGATCTTGGAGTCAGTGCTGCTTGATACGATGTACGATCTTCCTTCAATGGAAAACGTCAGTAAGGTCGTTATCGACGGCTCTGTAATCAAGGGCGATTCAGCGCCAATTTTGGTTTACAGCGAGCAACGCAAAGTCGCTCCAGAAGAATAAATCCTCGCTTCAAAGCCACCGCGGGAGTTATTTTCGCGGTGGAATCCTTTTTTGTCACAATCTTTATAGTCAAGTCTTGTTTTTACCGCGCTAAGTCCCCATCTTTGGCTTAAGCTGTCTGTATTGCAGGCGAATCGTCCGCTGTGTGCGGATTGTACAAAAATTATGCGAGGCAATTTTAATGGCCGATAAGCGAGAAATACAGGAGCTACCACTGCTTCCTCTGCGCGATGTGGTGGTTTATCCCCATATGGTGATACCGCTGTTTGTGGGGCGTGACAAGTCAATTCGTGCCCTAGAGCTAGCGATGGCCAGCAATAAAGAGATTGTACTGGCGGCGCAGCGTAATCCAGATTTGGATGAGCCGGGTACCGATGATCTATACGATATTGGCACTGTGGCAAATATTCTGCAGCTGCTGAAACTTCCTGATGGCACTGTAAAAGTCTTAGTTGAGGGCAGCTATCGCGCCGTACTCAATGCTGTTACTGCCGAAGAAGATTACTTCAGCGCTGAGATTGAAGTTCTGGAAGAGAGTAAAATTGGTGAAGAAGAGTCCGAAGTGATGTTGCGCTCGGCTATCTCGCAATTTGAAAAATACATTAACCTTAGTAAAAAGATTCCTGCCGAGGTGCTAACGTCGCTGTCTGGTATCGATGATCCGGGCCGCCTTGGCGATACGATTGCTGCGCATATGAATATGGCGCTTGAGCAGAAGCAGGCTGTCTTAGAAATGGTTGACGAGCGCGAGCGACTCGAGCACTTAATGGGGCTTATGGAATCCGAAATCGACTTATTTCAAGTTGAGAAGCGGATCCGTGGTCGTGTTAAGAAACAAATGGAGAAAAGTCAGCGCGAGTACTACCTCAATGAGCAAATGAAGGCTATTCAGCGCGAATTGGGCGAGTCGGAAGAGGGTGTCAACGAACTCGAAGAGCTTGAGAGTCGGGTAGATAAAGCGGGCATGAGCAAAGAGGCGTTAGACAAGGCTAAAGCGGAGCTGGCTAAGCTTAAAATGATGTCGCCAATGTCTGCAGAGGCCTCAGTCGTGCGTGGCTATATCGACTGGCTGGTGAGTATACCTTGGCAAAAACGCTCGCGTGTTAAGCACGATTTGGCGCGAGCTGCTGAAATTTTAAATGAAGATCATTATGGCCTTGATGAAGTTAAAGACCGGATTTTAGAGTATCTTGCCGTTCAAAAGCGCGTTAAAAAGGTTAAAGGTCCCGTATTGTGTCTTGTGGGGCCGCCGGGCGTTGGTAAAACCTCATTGGGCGAATCAATCGCGCGAGCCACTAATCGCAAGTTTGTGCGTATGGCACTTGGCGGCGTGCGTGATGAGGCTGAGATTCGTGGCCATCGTCGAACCTATATAGGCTCGATGCCTGGAAAAGTAATTCAGAAAATGTCCAAAGCGTCGGTTCGCAACCCCCTATTTTTGCTCGATGAAATCGATAAAATGGGGATGGATCACCGCGGCGATCCGGCATCAGCGTTGCTGGAAGTGCTCGACCCGGAGCAAAACCACGCGTTTAATGACCACTACCTTGAGGTCGATTACGATCTTTCAGATATCATGTTTATCTGTACATCTAACTCGCTGAATATTCCGCCGGCGTTAATGGACCGTATGGAAGTTATCCGGATTCCTGGTTATACCGAAGACGAGAAAATCAATATTGCGCGTCGCTACCTAATACCGAAGCAGCTAAAGAATAATGGCCTAAAAGAGACTGAGGCCAGTATCGATGAGGATGCTTTGCAGGATATCGTGCGGTATTACACTCGTGAGGCTGGGGTGCGAGGCCTTGAGCGGCAAGTGGCGAAAGTCTGTCGTAAAGTCGTAAAAAATCTCGCGCTGAATGGTGAAAGCGGTGCAATTGAGGTTGGTTCTGCTAACTTGGAAGACTACCTCGGTGTTCGTCGCTATAACTACGGTAAGGCTGAAGAAGAAAATAAGGTGGGTCAGGTTACTGGCTTGGCGTGGACACAGGTGGGCGGGGAGTTGCTTACCATCGAGGCGGTGTCTGTTGTTGGTAAGGGGCGGCATATAAAGACTGGTTCGCTCGGTGATGTCATGCAAGAGTCGATTCAAGCGGCTACCACTGTCGTTCGAAGTCGTTCGAAGCGGCTTGGTATTCCTGCGCGGTACCACGACCGCCACGATATCCACATTCATATGCCAGAGGGTGCTACGCCCAAAGACGGTCCATCAGCTGGCGTCGGTATGTGTACTGCGCTGGTTTCGGTTATAACGGGTATTCCAGTGCGCTCTGATGTCGCCATGACGGGGGAGATTACTTTGCGTGGTCAGGTATTGGCCATTGGTGGTTTGAAAGAAAAACTACTCGCGGCGCACCGCGGCGGTATAAAAACCGTTATAATCCCATCGGAAAACGAGAGGGACCTTAAAGAAATACCTGAAAACATAAAGGCTGATCTTGAAATCCGTCCTGTAAAATGGATTGACGAAGTGCTGAATATCGCACTGGAAAGTATTCCTAAGGAAATTTCGGAAGAAGCTTATTTGGCAGGTATTGACGACAACCACAAAAGTGTCGACGGTAACGATGATATCTTAGGCGAAGCGCGTGCAAACGCACACTAGACGCAGAGATTTCTTGACCATACCTAGCGCAGTTGGTATAAATCCCACTCTTTGCGCACGCGGCCGTCACTGCCGCAGCGCAGGTTTGTGACTGCCAGCAGTGACACGTTTAAATTTTTTTATAACAATTTGAAGGGGAAGAATAAGTGAATAAATCTGAGCTAATCGACGCAATTGCAGAATCAGCAGATCTGTCCAAAGCAGCAGCTGGTCGTGCTCTGGATGCAACAGTAGAAGCCATTACCAATGCATTAAAGTCAGATGATTCTGTATCACTAGTCGGCTTTGGTACTTTTAGTGTAAAAGATCGTGCAGCTCGCACTGGCCGTAATCCACAAACTGGTGCGCCAATCGAAATTTCAGCTGCTAAAATTCCAAGCTTTAAAGCAGGTAAAGCGTTGAAAGACGCCTGCAATTAAGAGTTATAGCCATTCCCGCGTTGCTGGGAAGTCGCTATAGGGGTTAAAGCCTCTTACAGAAGGCGCATCGAGAGGTGCGCTTTTTTTTATGATTCAGAGTCGGATTCGCGTCAATGCTGCAAAATATTCGCAATAACATCCAGGGAGCGGCGGCCAAGTTCATTATCGCGCTCATCATAGTGCCGTTCGCACTGTTTGGTATCGATAGTTTGTTTGGTGGTTCAGGGCAGGTGCCCGCTGCAGTCGTTAATGGTGAAAAAATATCAGAAGCTGAGCTACAGCAGGCTATTAGTCTCCAAAAACGGCGTCTACTGGGAATGATGGGTGATCAAATTGATCCCGCTATGCTTGATGATGCTATTTTACGCAAGCCTGCATTAACTACCTTGATCAAACAGCAACTGCTGCTACAAGCGGCGGCTGAAACCGGTATTGAAATATCGACAGCGCAATTACATACAACTATCGCTGCAATGCCCCAATTCCAAGAAGATGGTCGTTTCTCTCAAGCACGCTACGAGCAGGTATTGCGTGCACAGGGTTATAGCGGCGCCTTCTTTAAGCAGCTTCTTAGGTCAGATCTGACGATCCAGCAGCTTTCGAGTGCTGTTGCAGGGTCCGCATTTGTAGCGGGACCTGAATTGTCACGGGCCATTGGTTTGCTCCACGAGATGCGCGATTATCACTTTATTACAATCGCACAAGCGCCGTATCGCGATAGCGTTAAGGTTAGCGACGAAGAAGTTGAATCCTATTATCAAGAAAATGCTCAGAAATTTCTTAGCGAAGCAGCCGTTCGCTACTCTTACATCGAAGTTTCTGAAGAAGACTTCTTTGAACCTGTCTCGGAAGATCAAGTAGTTGCTGAGTATCAGCGCCTTGTTAGTGCTAGCAATGATCAGGTTGAGCGAGAAGCTGCGCACATTCTAGTAGAAGTTACTGACGATATGAGCCGTGAAGACGCTCTCGCAAAGCTAGAGGGTATTCGTCAAGTGATACTGGGTGGCGCTGATTTTGCCGAACAAGCTCGGCAATATTCTGCCGATGCCGGTTCAGCCGCTGACGGTGGTGCTCTTGGTTTTACTGCCGGAGAAAGTTTCCCTGCCGAGTTTGAGGAAGCTTTGGCTGCTTTAGGCGATGGCGAGGTTTCGCAAGTAGTAGAAACTGAAGCGGGCTTACATTTAATTAAGTTGCTGAGTGTGCGTCAGCCTGATGTCCCCAGCATTGATAGTGCGCGATTGGAAATTACCGAGCGTCTCCGTCGCCAGCAAGCAATGCCGCGTTTGATTGGTGCGGTCGAAGATTTACGCGACCTCGTGTTTAACGCGGAAAATCTGACGATGCCGGCGAAGGAGCTGGGGCTTGAAGTTAAGCAAAGTGAATGGCAAAAACAGTCTGATGAAAGTGGGCTGTTTGCGCACGCTGCGTTAAAGGCGGCTGCTTTTAATGGCGAATTACGCAGTCAGGGCCTCAATAGCGAAGTATTTGAATTAACCCCTGAACGCTTTGCTGTGATTCATGTCGAAGAGCACAAGGCTCCGCAAACACTGCCCCTTGCTGAAGTGCGTGCCGCAATTGTTGCAGATATAGAGCAAAGCAAGGCTGAGTTGGCTGCTGCGGAAAAGGCAGCGGTAGTCCAGGCAGAGTTGAGCAGCGGAAGGCGTGCTGAAGAGGTCGCTAAAGCTGAGCAGTTAACTTGGAATGCTGTTGCCGCGGGTAAGCGAAGTGATATTGCTGTAGATGCGCAAATTCGTAATCGTGCCTTTGCAATGGCCCGCCCAGAGGTTAAGCCCAGTACAAGTGTTCTTCGCCTGAATAATGGTGACCGAGTTGTTGTGCAATTGCTTGATGTTAATTACGGCAGCCAATCTGGCTTAGATGTAGCTCAATATAAAGAGGCTGAAAGTAGCTCCTACAGAAGTCGCTCATCACAAGATTTTTCCGCTTACTTTAATGGCTTGTGGAAAGACGCCAAAATTAAGATTAATTGATATAGGCCCCAGCTGTCATCAAGACAGCTGGGGCTGATTAACTGGATATATAAAAATAATGACTTCCGTTTTACGAAGGTCGCTTGATGAGGGCATTGTCGATGTTTGGTTTAGTTTTACCAATGACAATCGCCTAAAGTCCGCGAAGAAAGGTTACGAGGATATGCTCTCGGTAGCCGAAGTAGAGCAATACCAGCAACTAAAACACGTTGATAATGGTTGGGATTATTTGGTGAGCCGTGCGTTGTTACGCACTGCCTTAGCTGAATATTGCGAACTGGCGCCTCAGGTGCTTGAGTTTCGTGCCAATGATTTTGGTAAGCCAGAACTCAGTAATTCAAGCGTATCGCCAATTATTCAGTTTAATACTGCGCATACCAATGGTCTTACTGTGTGTGTTGTAACACGGGATCACGCAATTGGTGTTGACGCTGAGAGTCGGGCCGAAACCCCGGGGATACTTGACGTCGCTGAAGATTATTTTTCGGCCCTAGAATTACAGGCGTTGAAAAGTCGCGAAGAATCCCAGCAGCTTGATTATTTTTATCGTTACTGGACCTTGAAAGAGGCCTATATAAAAGCCCGTGGCGAAGGTCTTTCAATTCCCTTGCATGATTTTTCGGTAACGCTCGGCGATGACGGTGAGTTCCGTGAGTTTGTGGGTCCAGAAGCTGAGTCCTGGGATTTTCGCTTGCTTGGTCAAAATTCTGCGTACACCGCCGCAGTAAGTATGAATGCGCAGATTGCGGGTTTGAAATTTATCCATAGCGTGCCATTGGGGCCGCAGTCAGAGCAACGTGCTGCGGATGCCTTTAATCAGGGTGCAATACAGGCCGATGAACGTCGCCGCGACATCGGTTAACAATAATAGGAGTAGACCTTGTATAAAGTATTAACGTTGAACCAAATTTCTACTAAAGGCTTAAGTCGTCTACCCGCTGACCAGTATGAATTGGCGACTGATATTGCGGCGCCTGACGCAATCTTGCTGCGTAGTCATAAATTGCAAATTGCAGAGATATCGAGCAGTGTTAAAGCCATAGCCAGAGCGGGTGCGGGTACTAACAATATTCCTATTAGTGCTTGCACCGAGCTGGGTATCCCCGTTTTTAATAGCCCTGGCGCCAACGCCAATGCGGTGAAAGAGTTGGTTATTGCTGGGCTTGCGCTAGGCTCGCGCGGTATTTTGGCAGGGGTCTCGTATGTAAATACCCTTGCTCATATGACAGACGCCGCTGAAATGGCTAAATTACTTGAAAAAGAAAAGAAGCGTTTCAAAGGCAATGAGCTGGCTGGCCGCACCCTCGGTGTTGTTGGTCTAGGGGCGATAGGCTCAATGATCGCAAATGCTGCGTTGAACTTAGGGATGGAAGTTATAGGCTATGATCCTGCCTTGTCGGTTGATGCCGCTTGGCGCCTGCCCAGTTCTGTTAAAAAGATGGATAACTTAAGTACGCTGTTTGCGAAAGCCGATTTCATTACCCTGCACTTACCTGTACTGGACTCGACGCGTGGCCTAGTTAATTCTGAATTGCTTTCCAGCTGTAAACCTGGTTGCTGCTTGCTTAATTTTGCCCGTGAAGAAATTGTTGATGTCAGTGCGGTTATTGACGCTTTGGACGGCGGTAAGTTGCGTCAGTTTATTACTGACTTTCCGGTTCCCAGCTTGATCGGCCGCAGCGATGTGATATTAATGCCGCACATTGGCGCGAGCACTGATGAGGCAGAAGAAAACTGCGCGATTATGGTTGCCGACCAGCTGAACGACTTTCTTTCGAACGGCAATATCATGAACGCAGTAAATTTCCCTAATTTGCATCTTGAGCGCAGTGGGCAGTGCCGTTTAGCGATTGCCAATAATAATGTGCCTAAAATTTTAGGTAGCGTGCTGGGTATACTTGCCGACGCAGATATCAACGTTGTTGATATGTTAAATAAAAGTCGGGACGAAATAGCCTACAATCTTATTGACCTTGGTAGTGAAGCCTCACCTGCGCTTTTAGAGCAGTTGCGTGCACTCGAAGGTGTTATCAATGTTCGCTTGATTCAGTGGTAAAACGGGCGACTTAAGCGAGTAAGGCTAATGACTAGCTTGGATCAATTGCAGGCACACCTGAAAAATCAGCCCAGCGCGCCGCCGATAGAGGGCTGGCACCCAGAATTAAGTGGCGATATTGATATTGTCATTAAAGCCGATGGTCGTTGGATTCACGAAGGTGGGGAGATAAAGCGTCATGAACTCGTCAAGTTGTTTGCTTCGATCCTGCGCAGGGAGGATGACGGGGAATACTACCTGGTGACACCAGTTGAAAAATGGCGAGTGCAGGTTGAAGACCTTCCATTGTTGATTATTGATTTTGAAATTGAAGAAGGAAGTGATTCGCGGCGTCTAATTTTCAAAACGAATGTCGATACCTGGTTTGAATTGGGGGGGCGGCACCCGATATCGATAGATACTGGGGAGGATGGCAGCGAGCCGCAACCTTCGGTATTAACGCGTCATGGTTTAGCGGCAAGAGTGAGTAGGGCGTGTTTTTATCGCTTGGTGGATATTGCTGAGCCTGTTGGCGATTCTATTGTTCTTCGCGCAGCCGGCGAAACCTTTGTGCTAGGTAAATCTGTATAGTTGTTTCAAGCACTTAAAGAACAGTAGTAAAAACGCAAAAAGGGCAGCTTTCGCTGCCCTTTTTGCGTTTTTACTTAGCTACATATTTGGATAGTTGGGGCCGCCTAGGCCTTCTGGTGTTACCCAAATAATGTTTTGCGCCGGATCTTTAATGTCGCACGTTTTACAGTGAACACAGTTCTGACCATTGATCTGGAACTTAGGCGTGCCCTCAGCGTCCTCTACAACTTCATACACGCCGGCAGGGCAATAGCGCTGCGCGGGTTCTGCGTACTTGGGTAAATTGTCGCGGATTGGCAGCTCTGGATCTTTTAACGTCAGATGGCAGGGCTGATCTTCCTCGTGGTTGGTATTAGATAAAAACACCGAGGTCAGGCGGTCAAAGGTGATTTTATTATCCGGTTTTGGATAAGTGATTTTCTTTGATTCGGCAGCTGGTTTCATTTCTGCGTGGTCTGGGTGATCGTCACCTAAGGTCCACGGTAGTTTGCCGCCGAATAAATTGATGTCGACAAAAGCGTAAGCAGAACCGAAGAAATTGCCCCATTTGTGTTGTGCTGGACCAAAATTACGCTGGTCGTAAAGCTCTTTATAAACGGAGGAGTTTTCGAAGGCTGTAGTGTATTCGCCCAGCTCTTGACCAGTTGCCTCATTTTCAGTGATGGCTTTGTGAACCACTTCGGCGGCGATCATGCCAGATTTCATGGCGGTGTGACTGCCCTTTATCTTGGCAAAGTTCAGGGTGCCTGCATCACAGCCAATCAATAGGCCGCCGGGGAAGGTCATTTTAGGTAATGATTGCAGGCCGCCCTTGGCAATGGCGCGGGCGCCGTATGAAATGCGCTCTCCACCTTCCAGGTACTGCATAACAGTTGGGTGCTTTTTAAAGCGTTGAAATTCTTCAAAAGGCGACAAATACGGATTGTCGTAGCACAGGTCAGTTATCAGGCCGATTGATACTTGGTTGTCTTCAATATGGTAGAGGAAGCTACCACCGGCGGCGCCATTTTCGGCCAAGGGCCAGCCCGCGGCGTGCATTACCTTGCCTTCAACGTGTTTGGCTGGGTCGATCTTCCATAGCTCTTTAATGCCGATACCGTAATGCTGGGGGTCTTTTCCGGCATTTAGGTCAAATTTTTCCATTAGGCGTTTGCCTAGGTGGCCTCGGCAGCCCTCTGCAAATAATGTGTACTTGGCGTGCAATTCCATGCCGGGCATGTAGCTGTCTTTTTGGCTGCCGTCCGCGGCAATGCCCATGTCGCCAGTTACAACGCCTTTTACGCTGCCGTCGTCGTTGAACAAAACGTCTGCGGCGGCAAAGCCTGGGTAAATCTCAGCGCCCATGCCTTCTGCTTGTTCGGCCATCCAGCGGCATAAATTACCAAGGCTAATAATGTAGTTGCCTTCGTTGTGCATGGTTTTTGGGACAGCAAAACCGGGGACCTTTATCGCTTTTTCAGCGCTGGTCATATAATAAATGTCGTCGCCAGTAACGGGCGTATTGAGCGGGGCGCCTTTTTCTTTCCAGTCAGGAAAGAGTTCGTTAAGTGCCGTGGGCTCAAATACTGCGCCAGAGAGAATGTGGGCACCAACCTCAGAGCCTTTTTCAACAACGCAGACACTGATGTCTTTGCCAGTGCTTTCGCTCAATTGACGGATTCTACAAGCTGCCGCTAATCCGGCGGGGCCAGCCCCGACGATCAGGACATCAAATTCCATTGATTCGCGTTCCACAGACGTTCTCCTATTTATGCTGAGTAGCATTGCCCCTAAAGAGGGCGCTTTACGGCTAATTAAAACGATGAATTATAAAACTACGGGCGTTAAAAGGCTACTTTAAGCGGGGTTTTATTGCATGTTGCCTAACGGTATTTGTTTTTAACAAAATTCGAAAAGTCATTAAATAACAATTAGTTGTGATATGGTCTTGGTGGGGAGCATACTTTGCCTATAGGCGATATTCGCACTGTGAATACCCCACTTTTATTGACCTTGGCGCTCAGACACGTCAATATAACCGCGCTTTTTACCGAGGCATTGTCTGCTTGAATCTGAATGCAGGTTCGCTGCGTAGGGACAATAGCCATTTCATTCCATTTACGCGAGTACTGGGGAATCCATGAAGGTTCTGGTTGCTGTCAAACGAGTAGTTGACTACAACGTCAAAGTGCGTCCGAAATCGGACGGCACAGGCGTTGATCTGAATAATGTCAAAATGGCGATAAACCCATTTTGTGAAATTGCGATTGAGGAAGCTGTTCGCCTTAAAGAAAAAGGCGTAGTGACTGAGATTGTTGCCGTGTCTATCGGTGCAAAAGTCAGTCAGGAGCAAATCCGTACAGCTCTCGCTCTCGGCGCTGATCGCGGTATTCTGGTAGAAACTGACGTAGAAGTTCAGCCACTGGCTATTGCCAAGCTGCTGAAAGCCGTTTGCGATAAAGAACAGCCACAAATGGTTATTCTTGGTAAGCAGGCTATAGACGGTGATAACAACCAGACCGGCCAGATGCTCGCTGCCTTAACAGGTATGTCTCAGGGTACTTTCGCCTCTGAAGTTGTTGTTGAAGGCGACAGCGTCACGGTAACCCGTGAAGTTGATAGCGGTTCACAGGTTGTTAAATTGTCACTCCCGGCGGTTGTTACCACCGACTTGCGCTTAAATGAGCCTCGTTACGCATCGTTGCCTAACATCATGAAGGCCAAGAAAAAGCCAATGGATGTGCTGACTCCTGAAGAGTTGGGCGTTGATGTCACTCCTCGCGTCACTACGTTGAAAGTAGAGCCGCCAGCAGAGCGTAAAGCCGGTATTAAGGTTGCGGATGTCGCTGAACTTGTTGAGAAGCTGAAAAACGAGGCGAAGGTAATCTGATGAGTATTTTAATTCTTGCAGAACACGATAACGCCTCTATTAAAGGCGCTACGCTAAACACCGTTACTGCTGCTAAAGCAATCGGCGGAGATATAGTTGTATTGGTTGCCGGTGAAGCCTGCGGCGGCGCAGCAGAAGCTGCAGCTAAAATCGACGGTGTTAGCAAAGTATTAGTTGCTGATAACGCGGCTTACGGCCACCAGTTGGCAGAGAACGTCAGCTTGCTCGTTGCTGAACTAGGCAAAGATTTCGCCTACATTCTGGCGCCTGCGTCTACTTCTGGTAAAAACACCTTACCACGCGCCGCGGCGCTGTTAGATGTAGCCCAGATTTCAGAAATTATCAGTGTTGAAAGCGCGGACACATTTAAGCGTCCAATCTATGCTGGTAACGTTATTGCGACTGTTCAATCTTCTGACGCCATTAAGGTGATCACTGTGCGTACTACCGCATTTGATGCCGCTGCAGCCGAAGGTGGCAGTGCCACTGTTGAAGCTGTTGCAAGTGCGCATGACGCTGGTACTTCAATCTATGTTCGTGAAGAAGTGGCGAAAAGTGATCGTCCTGAACTGACTGCTGCAAGCATTGTGGTATCCGGTGGTCGCGGTATGCAGAATGGCGATAACTTTGCCATGCTGTACTCGCTAGCAGACAAACTCGGTGCTGCTGTTGGTGCTTCGCGCGCAGCAGTTGATGCGGGCTTTGTGCCTAACGATATGCAGGTTGGTCAAACAGGTAAAATCGTTGCGCCAGATCTATATATCGCCATTGGTATCTCTGGTGCAATCCAGCATTTGGCCGGTATGAAAGACTCTAAAGTCATTGTTGCCATCAACAAAGACGAAGATGCGCCTATCTTCCAAGTTGCCGACTACGGTTTGGTTGCCGACTTGTTTAATGCAGTACCTGAGTTAGATTCCAGCCTGTAAGCTGTAATTTACTCAAAAAAGCCCGGTTCTTACCGGGCTTTTTTTTGCCTGTATATTTTTTGGCTATCTGGAATCATTGTCTGTAATACTTGTCTGGTCTATAGCAGAATGTAAAACTCGAATTCTGGCCGCATGGCTCACATCACAAATGACATCGAAGAGGGTAGGGATATGAAACAGTTGGTGTATGCATTAGCACTTTTTATGCAAATCGGCGCACTTAACGCACTGGAGTTAAATACCGATAGCTCCGCCCTGAGCTTTGTCGCGGTGAAAAATGATGCCTTTGCTGAGGCCATGACCTTTTCTAGCCTCACAGGCAATATCGATACCGAAACGGGTAAGGCCGAAATCATTGTCGGTTTAAATAGCGTTGTTAGCGGTGTGGATATCCGCAATGAAAGAATGCGTAAGTATCTTTTTGAAACTGATAAATTCCCCGCAGCAGCTTATACTGCACTGGTGGATGTTCCCGCGTTATCGGCAATGGCAATTGGTGAGCAAAGCGCGGTTAAACTGAAAGGCGCGCTCGTTATGCATGGTGTTAGTTCGCCGCTTAGCTTCGATGTTATTGTTACTAAGCGCGCCGACGGTGCCTTTCATGTAATGACGGTAGCGCCCGGTTTTGTAGATGCGCAGCGCTTTGGTTTGGTTGCCGGCATTGGTAAATTGCGCAGTTTGGCTGGTTTGAAAAATATCGACACAATAGTCCCGGTCACTTTCTCGGTAATATTTCAATAATCTGAGATGACGTTGTGCGACGGTTTAATCCCGTCGCAGTTTGTCGGAGATTCCAATCGGCGTGGGATAGTTTAAAACCACGATATACGATGACACGACAAAGCTGATAATCGCAGTGGCCTGAATTAAATGAGAGGCTTCTCGACCGATTAAGGCCATCTCTGTAGCAACGTAGGCAATAAGTAAAGAAAACTCGCTGATTTGCCCCATCCTAAAGCCCAGATCCCAAGCCAGTTTCTTGGTCTCGCTCATACCATGGATTAAGTAGCGGAAAATGACGGGCTTGAGCACCAGTACTAAGGCGGCGAGAATTAACGCAGGGGCGATGATCTCGCTCAGTAAACCTAAGTCGAAGCGCGCCCCGAGTGAAAAGAAAAACAAGATAAGGAAAAAATCCCGCAGGGGTTTAAGGTTAATCGCAATGTATTGCGAAATAGGGCTAGTTGCCAGACTTATGCCGCCAAGAAAGGCGCCAATTTCTGCCGACAGTCCAAGCGCGTGGGCAGCCTCGGTCATTCCTAGGCACCAACCTATCGCGAGCAAGAAAATATATTCGTGAAACCGGTCAAAGCGACTTATAAGTGGCAGCAGAACAAAGCGAACCGCTAAAAAGGCAAATGCAATTAAGGCTGGGAGCGCGATAAGTGCCTTAAACAAGTTGGTGCCGGAAAATTCGCCTAAGCTCATGCTGAACAGGATCATCAGCACGAAAATCGCGATTAAATCCTGTAGCAGCAGTAAACCGACCATTAGCTCACCGGTGTGGCGGTGATGTAGGGCTGTGGTTGGCAGTAACTTGATGCCAATAATCGTGCTGGAAAACATCATCGCCGCGCCGACGACCAGACATTCATTGCGATTAAAGCCAAAGCTTGCAGCGAGTGCGTAGCCGATTAAGGCAAAGGCGAATGAGCTAACCAGGGCGACTACCGTGGCTTTTTTTAAAGTTGCTAATAGCGCTTTAGGCTGCATGTCTAAGCCGAGCAGAAACAACAGGAAGATAATGCCAAATTCGGCAATTTCAGCTAGTAAATGAACGTCGGTGACCCAGCCGGTGCCGTGGGGGCCAATTATCGCGCCCAAGGCAATATAGGCAATCAGTAAAGGTTGGCGAGTGAACAGAGCAATAGACGCGAGGACGGCGGCGCCGCTAAATATGAGAAAAAACGATGACGTTAAACTCGCTTCCACGGCTTAAACCTCATAGTGGGCCGGGTGGATGTTTATAATCACATAAGCGCCTGTGGCTAAACAATAGATATGCTGGCTATTAGCCCCTATAACGCAAAATGCCGCCAGATTGGCGGCATTTGTACTTCCTACGTAGCCTTAGCGACGACGGAAAGCGGGTAGGGCCTGATCAATTGATGGCTGGTAGGCATCGCTAAAATCATTAAAACTGGCCAGCGCCTCGTCAAGTTCATCGCTTTCAAGTGCAAAGCTGTTAAAGCCGCAGCGCTTGAGGAAAAATAGTTGGTCGCGCATAAAGTCACCAATAGCACGCAGCTCGCCGGTAAATCCGTGCTGTTCACGCAATTCGCGACCATAGCTAAAACCGCGCCCATCGGCAAACTTAGGGAAGTCCACCGCGATCAGGGCGAAACGATTAATGTCTGCGCCCAAGAGCTTAGGCGATTGGTCGCTTGCCAAAAATACCGCGATTTCGCCCAGTGCTTGCAGTGCGTCTTTGTGCGTCTGCCAAAGTGCTAAAGGCACTATGCAACCGCCAGTGCTTGGCAGGTTTTCGGTGTCGCGCCAAACCTGCCAGCTATCCTCGACAACATTGAGGTCTTTAATGATCTTAGGCATATGCACGCTCCTTGAATGGGTCCATACCAACGCGGCGGAAGGTGTCTAAAAAGCGCTCTTCTGGCTGGCGAAGCGATACGAAGGTTTTTAGCACGTTCTCAATAATGTTAGGTACTTGATCTTGGGCGACAGATGGCCCGAGTATTTTACCGATTGATGCATCTAAACCTTGACTGCCGCCGAGCGATATCTGGTAAAACTCCTGGCCTTTTTTATCGACACCAAGAATACCGATATTGCCAATATGGTGGTGACCACAGGCGTTCATGCAGCCGGAGATGTTTAGCTCTATTTCGCCTAGGTCGTAAACATAGTCTAGGTCCTCAAAGCGACGCTGAATGGCCTCCGCAATCGGAATAGACTTGGCGTTCGCTAGGGAGCAAAAATCGCCGCCGGGACAGCAAATAATGTCATTTAATGTGCCGACTACCGGCGAGGCTATCTCTAATTCAACTAACTCTTTCCAAAGTGCAAGCAAGTCTTGTTGACGAACATCTGGGAGTACAATGTTTTGCTGATGGGTGCTGCGAATTTCGCCAAAACCATAGCGCTCGCCCAAATCTGCGATTGCTTCTAGTTGTTCTGCAGTAACGTCACCAGGCGCGACGCCGGTGGTTTTTAGCGCCAAGGTCACGATGCGGTAACCTGTTACTTTATGCGCGTGAGTGTTGTGCTGCAACCAGCGGGCAAAATCGGCATTTTCTAGCGCGAGAGCCTGCATATCTTGTTGCGGTAGTGACTCGTAGGCCGGTGGCTGAAAGAAGGATTGAGCGCGAGTGATTTCTTCGTTGGTCAAACTCAGTGCGCCATCTTTAATGTGCGCCCATTCTTTTTCGACATCGGTTTTAAACGCTTCAGCGCCCATAGCGCGCACTAGAATTTTGATCCGCGCCTTAAACTTATTGTCGCGGCGACCAAGTTGGTTATAAACTCGCAATATCGCTTCAAGGTAGGTCAGTAGGTGTTTTGGTTCAAGCGCTTCGTTAATCACGCTGCCAATAACTGGAGTGCGGCCTAGGCCGCCACCGACAATAACTTTAAACGCGGTATTGCCTGCGGCATCTTTAACAATTTGCAGGCCGATATCGTGAACCATCACTGCTGCGCGGTCAGCTTCAGAGCCGCACACGGCAATTTTGAATTTGCGGGGCAAAAAAGCAAATTCAGGGTGGAATGTCGACCACTGGCGAATAATTTCGCAGTAGGCGCGCGCGTCTTCAACTTCATCAGCCGCGACACCTGAGAACTGGTCGGCGGTGACGTTACGAATACAGTTACCGCTTGTTTGTACCGCGTGCATTTCAACTTCGGCAAGCTCTTCTAAAATATCGGGTACTTCTTCCAGTTTGGGCCAGTTAAGCTGCACATTCTGACGGGTACTAATGTGCGCGTAACCTTTGTCGTACTTGCGCGTAATAGAGGCTAGCTTGCGTAGCTGCTCGGCGTTTAGCGTGCCGTAGGGCACTGCAATTCGCAGCATGGGTGCTAGGCGCTGAATATAGAGGCCATTTTGTAAACGCAAAGGCAGAAACTGCTCATCGCTAATTTTACCTGCGAGATAGCGCTGGGTTTGGTCGCGAAATTGCGCAACGCGCTGACTGACAAGCTGACGGTCAAATTGGTCGTAAGCGTACATAGGAACCTTTGTCGTAAGTGTTTTGGCTGGTCAAGATGCTATCGGGTGCAGTGAATTCCGTGCCTTTGGCGGGCAAATAATTGCGGGCTGCTAGTTGTAGCGCGGTAATGGTAAAGGCAGAAAGGGGTTTTCGCTAACGAATTTTCTGGGTAATGCTTACGCGCAGCGTCGATAAGCTCGCGCTTTGGGAATAAATTAGCTCAACGGCGCCGATAAATCTTGCTACAATGCGCGCTGAATTCAGCTGCCGGATTTCGGCGTCCAGTAACCAATCATTAAATCTAAGAGGCCTACATGTCTGATCATACGTCTGAGCAAGTTGAAGAGCAACGCGGCGACGATTTCGCAGATGCCTGCGCGGCAATCGCTATTTTGGCTATTGTAGTGGGCACCGCAGTATATTGGTTGTCGGGCATGCCGACCTAAGTCGGTTTTGTATTGCGGGTCGCCGTCCTTATAGGCTTTCCCGAATCCGATAAAATCCTCGCTGGTTAGCGGGGATTTTTTGCTTCAGGGGTGGTGTAATACCTTAATCGAATATTACGAATCTAATTATTTATTCCGAGCTTCAATGATTTTTTGTCGTGTCTTTAAAATATTATGCTTCACGTAAATTTCTGTTGGTGTGATTTAACTTGGGGTGTATTTCCTGCAGGTGAATCTAAGCAAGGATTATTGCGGCGGAGCTGAAAAATATGATTGAACGAAAATTATGCGGTGATGTGCCCCTAACTGCTTTGCCACCAGGGTCGATTGATACCCATGTTCATCTCTTGCATGACGGATATCCCGCTGTTGCTGGTGGCCCTGGATTACCTCCAGCACCGTTGCCAACGCCTGATATGTATCGCCAACTTATGGCATGGCTGGGTATTGATCGTCTTGTCATTACCCAGGCGAATGCCCATCAAACGGATAACAGTTGTCTTTTGCATTGTTTGCGGGAAATGGGCGATATCGCCCGTGGCGTGGCGGTTATTACAGCGGAAACAAGTACCGCTGAAATTGCCGAGCTAAGCGATGCCGGTGTCGTCGGCGCGCGCATTATGGATTTGCCGGGCGGGGCAGTTGGCTTGGACGCACTTGAAGACATCGACGCACTCTGCGCTGACGCAGGTTTGATGATGGCAGTGCAGTTTGATGGTTCAGCTTTACCGCAACTAGAAAGTCGATTGGCGCGCCTGCAATCACGCTGGGTTTTGGACCAACACGGTAAAATCTTCTGTGGTGCAAATCAAGAGCATATAGACAGCCTGAAGCGACTGCTTGATCAAGGTGAAATGTGGTTTAAATTTGCAGGCTGCTATGAAAGCAGCCGCGAGGGCGCACCGTATGCAGACATCGCCAAGGTAGCGCGTGAAATTGCCAACTATGCGCCAGATCGCATCGTCTGGGGTAGCAACTGGCCGCACAATCTTGCAAAAACCACGGCAGATTACCCTGATGATGGTGAACTGATGGATACCGTATTGGCTTGGTTGCCCGACGACGATGTTACACGCTACAAGGCCTTGGTCACGAATCCTGTTGAGTTGTATGGGTTTTAAGAATTAGCGACCAGGTGCGGCGTTAGCCGGCTTGTTTTAGCACTAGCTGTACGATTGTCACCACGCCGCCGATAAACAAACCGACGAATATAAGGGCAGTAATGATGTAGTTGCGTAGGCGCCCGTGCTTAAAATCGCGCTCGCGATTGCGGCTACTTTGTACCCCAAATGCGCCGGAGAGAATACTGCCTATGATAGTGATGGTGCTTGGTTTGCTTTCCTGCTGTTCGTCGTCTTTTTTGTGTTCGTCGCTCATGGTTTATATCCTTTAAAGCCGATTCGCTCGATGAAAATTCTGGGCCGCCTAGAGGGTTTTGGAAAACCGATCTAGGCGACAGTGAGAATTTCTACGACGCTATGGATCGTAGTCCAGGTTAGGTGACAACCAGCGTTCCATCGTTTTCATTTCCATGCCTTTGCGGGCGGCGATGTCTTCCACTTGGTCTTTGCCAATTTTGCCCACCGCAAAGTAGCGTGAATTTGGGTGCGAGTAATAAAAACCACTCACTGCTGCCGCGGGGTGCATTGCCAAACTATCGGTTAGAATGATGCCGGTTTCACTCGTCGCATTGAGTAAGCGGAACAGGGTTTCTTTCTCCGTGTGGTCTGGGCAGGCAGGATAGCCTGGCGCGGGCCGTATACCACGGTACTTCTCTTTGATTAGCTCCTCATTGCTTAAGTCTTCGTCACTCGCGTACGGCCAGTATTCTTTACGCACACGCAAATGCAGGTGTTCTGCAAATGACTCGGCCAAGCGGTCCGCCAGTGCTTTAACCATAATCGCACTGTAATCATCATTGGCCGCAACAAACTTCTCAGCTAGTTCATCGGCGCCTAAGCCGGTGGTCACGGCAAAGCCACCGATATAATCGGTTTTGCCGCTGTCAGCGGGGGCTATATAGTCGGCCAAACTCATGTGCGGCTTGTCGTCGGGCTTCTGCGCTTGCTGGCGAAGTTGGTGCAGTATCTCTAGTGGCGCGGTGCCCTCGGTGTTCATTACAGTAATATCGTCAGGGCCACTGCGTTGCGCAGGCCAAAAGCCAATAATACCGTTAGCTTGCAGTAGCTTTTCTTTAATGATGCGGTCGAGCATACGCTGGCCATCATCGAATAGATTGCGCGCGGCTTCACCGACGGTTTCATCGTCAAATATTTTCGGGTATTTACCGGCGATGCCCCAGGAAATAAAGAAGGGCGTCCAGTCAATGGTTTCACGCAGTGTTTCGAGCGGGTAATCCTCAAAAGTCCGCGTGCCTAAGAAGCTTGGCGCTGGCGGCGTATAGTTGGCCCAGTCGGTAGCAAAGCCGTTTTCACAGGCCAGCGGGTAGGTAAGTAAACGTTTTTTACCCTGACTACCGGCGCGGCGAGCGCGAACTCGCTCGTATTCGTCTTTGCGCTCGGCGACAAAGTTGACTTTCATGTCTTCGCTAATGAGCTGGGTAGCAACAGCTACACTACGCGAGGCATCAGGCACATAGACCACTGCATCGTTTTGGTATTTGGGCTCAATTTTAACCGCGGTGTGGGCCTTGGAGGTGGTTGCGCCGCCGATCATCAGTGGAATGGTAAAGCCTTGGCGCTGCATTTCGCTGGCGACGTGCACCATTTCGTCAAGCGATGGTGTAATGAGTCCGCTTAAGCCAATAATATCCACCTTTTCGCGTTTGGCGGCTTCTAAAATTTTGTCACAAGAGACCATGACGCCAAGGTCGATAACCTCGAAGTTATTGCACTGTAGTACCACGCCAACGATATTCTTACCGATATCGTGAACATCGCCTTTTACCGTGGCCATTAGCACCCGGCCGTTGGCCTTGGCACCAACCGCTTTACTGGCTTCAATATAGGGGTTTAGGTAGGCCACGGCCTGTTTCATTACCCGGGCGGATTTAACCACCTGGGGTAGGAACATTTTACCGTCGCCAAATAAATCACCAACCACGTTCATACCGTCCATCAGTGCGCCTTCAATGACGTCGATGGGTTTCACTGCAGCGGCGCGCGCCACTTCAGCGTCTTCTTCGATATAGGTGGAGATCCCTTTAACGAGTGCGTGCTCTATGCGTTTTTCTACCGGCCATTCGCGCCATGTCAGGTCTTCTTTGTTTTCTGCGGTAGAACCGTCGCCGCGGTATTTGTCGGCGATATTTAGCAAGCGCTCGGTGCTGTCGTCTCGGCGGTTGAGAATAACGTCTTCAACGTGGTCGCGCAGTTCCTTTGGTAAATCGTCGTATATCGCCAATTGGCTCGCGTTTACGATGCCCATGCCCATACCAGCTTTAATAGCATGGTAGAGGAATACGGAGTGGATCGCTTCGCGTACCGGGTTATTGCCTCGGAAGGAAAAGGAAACATTGGAAACGCCACCAGAGACCATGGCGTAGGGCAGCTCTTTCTTGATAAAGGCAGTGGCCTCTATAAAGTCGACAGCGTAATTGTTGTGTTCTTCAATCCCAGTGGCCACGGCAAAAATATTCGGGTCGAAAATGATGTCTTGCGGCGGAAAGCCAATTTCATTAACGAGAATTTCGTAGCTGCGTTTACAAATTTCGGCTTTGCGCGCAAAGGTGTCGGCCTGGCCGTCTTCATCAAAGGCCATAACCACTACAGCGGCGCCGTATTTCATGCAGGCCCGAGCACGGTCGCGAAACTCAGCTTCACCTTCCTTCATCGAAATTGAGTTGACGATGGGCTTGCCTTGAATGCACTTTAGGCCAGCCTCGATTACGTCCCACTTCGAGGAGTCGACCATAATCGGTACCCGGCTTATGTCCGGTTCCGAGGCGATTAGGTTCAAAAAGGTGACAATGGCGTGTTCGGCGTCGAGCATGCCCTCATCCATATTGATGTCGATTACCTGAGCGCCGTTTTCAACTTGCTGACGCGCAACGGAGAGGGCGGCGTCATAGTCGTTTTCTAAAATCAGACGCTTAAACGCGGCTGACCCGGTGACGTTGCAACGTTCGCCAACATTCACAAATAAGGAGCTGCCATCAATGTGGAAGGGCTCTAAGCCAGATAGACGGCAAATTGGTTCCCGCACAGGGAGTGGACGAGGAGTGATTCCGTCCATTGCCGCGCCGATAGCTTCAATATGTGCTGGGGTGGTACCGCAGCAGCCGCCGACTAAATTCAAGAATCCACGCTGGGCAAATTCTTTCAACTCGCCGTGCATGTCCTCAGGGGTCTCGTCGTATTCACCAAACTCATTCGGCAAACCGGCGTTAAAGTGACCGCTAAAATAGCAGTCAGACGCTTCACAAAGCTCTTCAACAAAAGGTCGTATCTCACTGAATCTTCTACCACAATTGGTGCCAATGATTAGCGGTTTGGCATGCGCTATGGAGTTCCAAAATGCGGTTGGCGTTTGTCCTGACAGGGTGCGACCGCTGGTGTCGGGAAAGGTCACCGAGATCATTATGGGACGCTCGTCGCCGGTATCTTCAAAGTATTGGAGTACCGCGTAAACGGCCGCCTTGGCATTAAGGCTGTCGAATACGGTTTCAATCATTAGGATGTCGGCGCCGCCCGCAATAAGCCCTCGGGTGGCGGCATAGTAGTTTTCTACTAGCTCATCGAAATTGGTATTGCGCGCGCCCGGATCGTTTACATCGGGTGAAATAGAAGCGGTGCGTGGGGTGGGTCCGATAACCCCGGCAACGAAACGGGGTTTGTCTGGGTTGAGTGCGGTTGCCGCATCTGCAACCTCCCTCGCCACGGCTGCGCCAGCGCGGTTTAGCTCCTCGGCAATTTCCTGTAGTTCATAATCGCCTTGGGCAATGGCGGTAGAGTTAAAGGTGTTGGTCTCAATGACGTCGGCACCAGCGTCGAGGTAGGCCTGATGAATCTCCCGAATGACATCTGGGCGGGTTAGGGTTAGCAGGTCATTATTGCCCTTGAGGTCGGTATGGAAGTCGGCAAAGCGGGCGCCGCGGTAGTCGGCCTCTTCTAGCTTGTAGCTTTGGATCAAGCTGCCCATCGCGCCGTCAATCACCAGAATGCGGTTTTTGAGGGCGGTAGTAAGTTGGGCGATGCGGGAAGTAGACTGACTCATGGATATCCTGATAATTTTAAGCGTAAGAATCAAAAGCGCTGCGCGGACTGTGGCGGGCATGGGCTTCGTGGTAAACTACGCAATTCTACCAGATACTCGGCCTTGCATAGAAATTGTTTGGCAAAACAGCGGGATATACAGAGGTTATTATGTCTACAGAACAAACAGCCGTTAATTTGACGATTACAGAGTCCGCCCAGGACTATCTGGCCGAATTGCTTGAAAAGCAAGACGACGTCATTGGGGTGCGGGTGTTTATTACGCAGCCAGGCACGCCCAAAGCGGAGACGTGCATCGCTTATTGCCGAGAAGGCGATCTAAATGAAGCCGATATTATTCGGGATTACCCCAAGTTTAAGGCTTATTTTGACGGTCGGAGCGTACCGTTTCTCGATGAAGGGTTTATAGATTACGCCAGCGATCGCATGGGTGGCCAGTTAACTATTAAAGCGCCAAATGCACGCCTACCAAGGGTTAACGAAGACAGTCCGCTTGAAGATCAGATCAACTACGTGTTGTATAACGAAGTAAATCCCTCTTTGGCGGCCCACGGCGGTGAGGTGTCTCTACTCGAAATTACGGAAGACAATCTAGCGGTGTTGAAGTTTGGCGGCGGTTGCCAAGGTTGCGGCATGGTGGATGTCACGCTTAAAGAAGGTGTTGAGAAAACTTTGCTGGAGAAAGTGCCCGGCCTTGCTGGCGTCAAAGACAGCACAGACCACAGTAATACCGATAATGCTTACTTCAAATAGTCATAAGTCTGTCGACTGATTCTGACTTTGCAATGCCTAACTCGACCCTCATGGGTCGAGTGTCTTAAGGATACCTCAATGAAACTTAAACACGCTCGCACTGAAATTCAGGTGCGCTTTTCTGACCTTGACGTACTGGGTCATGTTTCTAATAGCTATTATTCCCAGTACTTTGATCTCGCGCGGATCTCTTTCTTTAAAGGTGTTGCCGAACAATATACCGGCGAGATTCCTAATCATGTGGTCGCCAGCGTGAAAATGGATATGTTGAAAGAAATTCGCTTCGATCACACGGTCATAGTTGATACCTGGTGTTCACGGATGGGCAATAAAAGCATGACGATCGAACATTGCATTTATGGCAATGGCATTAAAGCGACCACCTGCCAAACCGTGTTGGTTGGCTTTGACCGCGAAAGTCGCAGTGCCACTGCGCTGCCCAGTGAGTGGGAACCGAGCGATATTAGCGCCGTAACACCGCCAATTCATGGTTAAGCATTGAGTTGTTATTGCGGAAGCGGGCTGAGCTTCCAGAGCTGCTGCGAGCCGTATATTAAGGGGCACAAAACGGCGCCCACGGCAGAAGCATTGATGCGGTCGCGCTACAGTGCCTTTTCTATTGGTGATGCCGACTACCTTTTGGCTAGTCGGCATCCCAGTAAACGCAGTTCGGAGAGCCGCGAGAGTTTAGAGCAGAGTTTCTCTAATACTCGCTGGTGTGGTTTGAAAATCGTGTCTTGCCGCAATGGCGGGCTGGGTGATACCGCGGGTGAAGTCGAATTTGCCGCCTTTTATCGCCATGATGAAAACCTTGGCCAGTTGCATGAGCGCTCACGCTTTGTCTACGAGAACAATCAGTGGCTATACTGTGACGGTGATATGCTGCCCGCGCTAAAATTAGGCAGAAACGATGCTTGCTGGTGTGGCAGCGGCCGCAAAATAAAGAAGTGCCATCCGGAATCCTGAACCTCCAGTCATAACAAGGGGCTGAATAAGTCCCTTGCGACAGAGTAGCGAATTGATGACAGTAATAAGAGTTTTATCTTATAACGTTCACAAGGGCTTTTGCTCAGCAAATCGGCAGTACTTACTCGATCAAATCCGAGAAAGTATTCGCAGCGTCGACGCTGAATTGGTCTTCCTGCAGGAAGTGGTTGGCGAAAATAGCCAGCACGCGGCTCAGCTCGATGATTGGATTGACGAGGGCCAGTTTGAATATCTTGCCGACACTGTGTGGCCTCATTTTGCCTATGGCAAGAATGCGGTTTACGACCACGGTCACCATGGCAACGCGATTCTCAGTAAATACCCCATTATAAGTAGTGAAAACATCGATATCTCGCTATACAAACGCTCCCAGCGGGGTTTGTTACTCAGCGTCATTGAGCCGGGTATTTACGTAATTTGCGTGCACATGGGGTTGTTGGGCTGGGAGCGCCATCAGCAATTTAATTTACTTACCAAATTAATTAGAGAAAAAGTCCCCTTAGACGCGCCGTTAATTATTGCTGGGGATTTTAATGATTGGAGTGGCGCTCTGCATTTACGTTTTAAACACGGCCTTAAATTGCGCGAGGCATCGCTGCAGGCCAATGGCAAACTCGCCAAAACATTTCCGGCCAAGCGGCCAATGCTGCGTTTGGATCGTATTTACTTTAGGGGGTTTCAGGCACTATCGGCTAAGCGCCTAAGCGGCGAGCCATGGCGGTCGCTGTCGGATCACTGCGGGCTATACGCCGAGCTCAAACTGCACTTGCCAATATAAGAGTACAAACCCAAGTCAAAAAAAAGCCCCGACAAGTCGGGGCATAAAAGCCTTGAGCATCAAGGTGTAGAAGCACCTGTCTTACGCTTCGATGCTTATCTTGGATCACCTAGATGACGTAAAAATGAAAAAAGCGCCCGAAGGCGCTTTTTATACTGCTATGTGTGATCGTTGCTATTAACGTGCGCGTTTTGGCAGTACGTCTTTCAAACGCTCGCGCATAGTGCGCAATGCGGTTTCGGTTTCGTCCCAGCCAATACAACCATCGGTAACCGACACGCCGTAAGCAAGCTTGGACAAATCTTCAGGGATACTTTGATTGCCTGCGTTGATGTTGCTCTCAACCATCAAGCCAACAATCGAGGTGTTGCCCTCGATTACTTGGTTAGCCACATTTTCGATAACCAGCGGCTGTAATTGCGGCTGCTTGCTTGAGTTCGCATGGCTGCAATCGACCATAATGTTGAGCGGAATGCCGGCCTTGGTCAGTTCTGCTTCGCATAATTTAATATGCACAGAGTCGTAGTTGGGGCCTTGGCTGCCGCCACGAAGTACTATGTGGGTGTAGGCATTGCCGGTGGTGTGAATAACCGCGACCTGGCCTTCGCCATTAATGCCCAGAAAACGGTGGGGTTTAACGGCTGAGCCAATCGCGTTAACCGCAACGGTTAAGCCACCGTCGGTGCCGTTTTTAAAGCCAACCGCAGAAGACAGGCCACTGGCCATTTCGCGGTGGGTTTGTGATTCGGTAGTGCGTGCGCCAATCGCTGACCATGCAATACAGTCTTGCAGGTATTGAGGCGAAATTGGGTCTAGGGCCTCAGTTGACGTAGGTAGGCCAAGTTCACTGATGTCGAGCAGTAGTTTACGACCAATATGTAGACCTTCTTCAATTTTGAAGGTGTCATTCAAGTAAGGATCGTTGATTAAACCTTTCCAGCCCACAGTAGTGCGGGGCTTTTCAAAGTACACCCGCATAATAATAACCAAGGTGTCGCTAACTTCATCTGCCAGCGCTTTTAAGCGCTTGGCATAATCCATGGCGGCGTCGACATCGTGAATTGAGCAGGGGCCAACCACCACAAACATGCGGTGATCTTTGCCGTCGAGAATATCTCTGACGGTATCGCGGCCCTGATTAACAACCTCTTTGGCGAGATCGCTCATGGGTAACGCGGCTTTTAAACGTGCTGGAGTAATCAGCACTTCCTGTGCGGTGACGTTTACATTTTCAATTTTTTTTTCGATGCTAGACATAAGCCTTCCGGTTAGGCGGAGAGTATAAAATACGCTAAGCCGCGTATTCTAACCGAAAAGAGTGGTAATTGAATATCCACAGCGGACGTGCCTAGGTAAAATACTTCGAAATTCAAGGGAATATAATTGCTGATGCGAAAATATAGCCGTGTCTGTCTATTGCGCCTTTTAGCGGTGGTGCTATTTGCCAGTCCTTTTCAATTGCTGGCAGCGGAGGAGTCTGAACTCCCGGTAGTGAAATTGTCGCCGCAAATACGCAGTAGCGCAGCGCAAGACGAGGAGTATTCCGAGCTGGGCTGTGAGCAGCTATCTGGTGTAAAAGCGGAATCAGCAGTCCAACAGCGTGCTTTAGCGACCCGAAAACAACAGTGTCTGCAGCAATATCGGCAGTTTATTCCCAATACAGGTTTGCGTTAATGAGTAAGCAGCGTCACCACATCAACACCTTTAAACCGGCTAAAAAGCCCAAGCCTGCCCTAGATACCGCCGTACTAAAATTGCATATCGACAGTTTGGCCGATGACGGCCGCGGTGTAGCCCGTCACGATAATAAGGTGGTTTTTGTTGGCGGCGCCTTGCCCAATGAAACCGTAGACGCCCAATATGTTCGCCGTCATAAGCGCTATGACGAAGCTAAGTTACTTGCCGTATCTACGCCGGCCGAGCAGAGAGTAGACGCGATTTGCCCGGTTTATCAGCGCTGCGGCGGCTGCCAATTACAGCATTTAAACTACCCCAACCAAGTGAGCTTTAAGCAAGAGCGTCTGCAGCGGGTATTGGCGGCAGCGTCTGCGAATACCGAGACCGCTACCTTGCCTGCGGCAATCACCGGCTCAGAATTTGGCTATCGTCACCGCGCACGTCTTAGCTATCACAATGGCATTTTAGGGTTTAAAGCCCAGGCCAGCCACAATTTGGTCAGCGTTGAGAGCTGCCCCTTATTGGCTGCAGAGTTGAATGCCGTGTTAAGCCAAAGCACCGCAGCCATCGCCGAGTTTTTGGGTGACAAAGCCACCGCCGAGGTGGTGTTAAGCCTAAGTGACGATGGCCGCGTTGCCCTAAAAATAAAGAAAGAAGGCTTTGTTGACGCAAAGCGCAGCGCGGTTTTGGCGGAGAAACTCGTCGTCCCGGCGTTTTTACACAGCATTGAAGGCAGCAAAGGCGCAGCGTGGCGGGGCGATAATGCACCCTTAAGCTACCCAGTGAGTGAGGCGCTGTCGCTGCCATTTCAGCCCAGCGATTTCACTCAAGTAAATATCGCGGTGAATCAACAAATGATTCAACAGTGCATGGCATGGCTAAAGCCGGAATCTGGCGAGCTTATCAGCGATTATTTTTGCGGCTTAGGTAATTTTAGCCTGGCTTTGGCCAGTGCCAGTGCGCACGTTATTGGCGTTGATGTTGGCGAGGCCATGTTGCGGCGCGCCAGCCAACAAGCGGAAACACTGGGTTTAGCGATTGAATACCGCAACGCCGATTTGTTTGATGCAGAAAATATTGTATTAGATGTCGCTAGCCACAAGGTGCTTCTCGATCCACCCCGCGCTGGCGCCAAGGCGCTGTGCGAAGTGTTGGCGCAAAGCAAAATCGTGCAAACCATTGTTTACGTGTCTTGCGACCCAGCAACCTTGGCGCGAGATTTAGCGATATTGCAGGAGGGCGGTTTTGCAGTGGCAGATGCCGTAATGGCAGATATGTTCCCGCAGACCTATCACTTGGAAAGCTTGGTACATCTCGTCCGGAGTTGAACGGCATTTGCGGTGGTGGTCGGGTATATACTAGATTGTTTAGATGCGAAACAGTGATCTGTAGCGCGCTGATTAGTCCCAGCTAAGCCGGTGCGCTACAGGTTGTGTTGGCGTGGAGCGAATATATTCTCGACAACTGTTCAGCCTTAGTTAGTTGGAGCTTTGGTTAGTCTCAAGTAGGGCAGTTTTACATCTAAGGCGCCAAATTTTTCTTTAGCCTGCTCATCATTTAAGCTTAGCCCGACAATCACATCTTGGCCTGGAACCCAGTTGGCTGGTGTCGCAATAGGGGCGCCATCAGTAATTTGGATAGCATCTAGGGCACGTAGAATCTCAGCGAAATTACGACCTACAGACATTGGGTAGGACATGGTTAGGCGAACTTTTTTGTCAGGGCCGATAATAAATACTGTTCTTACCGTAGCGCTGTTCGCAGGCGTGCGATTGTCGCTTAGATAGGCACCAGCAGGCAGCATGTCGTAAAGTTTAGAGACCGTTAGCGATGTGTCATCGATTATTGGGAAGTCTGCTGGGGAACCCGAGAAAGCCTCAATATCGCGTTTCCATTTCAGATGTTCTTCAACATTATCAACAGAGATGCCCATGACTTTTGTCTTCCGTTTAGTAAATTCTGGGGCAAGCTGGGCGACTGCGCCAAATTCTGTGGTGCATACTGGCGTGAAATCCTTTGGATGTGAAAACAGTATGGCGTAGCTATCACCGATCCAGTCGTGAAGATTAATCTTCCCAGCAGTAGAGTCCACGGTAAAATCCGGTGCGATATCATCTATGCGAATTGACATAATATATTCCTCGGTTGTGGTTGGTTTAGCGGTGTAAACCATTATGTGCTGTCAGTATTGAATAACAGCTGTTGATATAAGGCAGTTTTCAGTATCGAACTTCCGTAGTGGAAACTGCTCTAATTTTCGCTTGAAACCTTAAGACTCTTTTGAAATGTGTAGGCGCCGCGAATATCGCCAACATTAAATCCAGTCGCCTTATCATCTGGGTATAAAACCTGTAGTTTTTTTGTCACTTCACTATTTAAGTTACTGCCGTGGCATGAGACGCATAGTCCGGCAGTGATTATTGGCTTCATGTAGCGGAAAACGGCTTCATCGCCATCATTAACCACTTCTGAGTATTCCGCCTTGCTTAGATCATTTCCTGCAGATCGTTGTTCTTCAAATTGTTGTAGTATCTTTCGCTCCCAAGCGTCGGGGGCATTGTTAGTATTTCTGACTTTTAGCGAAGTTCTTGCCACACGCCAGCCAGATGCTATTGCGTTACTTTCAGTAATTGCTTGCGCTTTAATATTGCACTCTTGCAGGGCTGCAATTGGTCCACCAGTTTGCATGGCGCTTACTAGAACAGACTTTAGGTCTGCGCCAAATTTTTGTGTTAGCAAGCGGGCTTCTTGTACGTTGTTGCTAGATTCTGGTTCATGGGCATGTAAATTTAGTGCTAACAATAGTGATGTGCCAAGGAGTAGCACTTTTATATTTAATAAATTCATAATCCGCCTCGGGAGTTACTTATAACTGTGTATTATTTTTGATTAACGCAGGGGTAATTTCTCTTCAGTAAAAATGTGCTCATTGGAGTCGATTGCCCTTATGGCACGGTAGAGTGATCTTGGTGATTGTGCATTGTTTGCCCGTGCTCACGGCTGTGTGAGGACATGGTGTATAGAGGGTAGAGTGCTAATAAGATCAACAGGCTGGCAAAGCCGTAGCGGGTGAGGGGTTTTTTAATTGCGCTGCGCAGGCCGCCACTCAAACTTCCTATGCTTAATACCGCTGGTGCAGTGCCCAAACCAAAACAGGCCATGAGTATGGCGGATTGGATGGCACTGCCGCTCAGTGCCGACCATGCCAGCGCACTGTAAATTAGTCCGCAGGGCAGGAAACCCCATAATCCACCGATCGCGATCGCTTTTGCTGGCGAGTCGATTGGAATAAGTCGTTTGCGCACAGGTTGTAATTTCTGCCAAACACGGCCACCTAATTGTTCAAGGATCGTTGCAATGCTGCTCCAGCCGGCAATGGACAGCGCCATAATGATGAGCATCACACTGGCGAGTATTCGCAGTGCTTGGCTTATAGGCATAAGTTGCGCGGTGGACAATGAACCTGCGGCCGCCACTGAGCCGCCGAGAATTGCGCCGAGTAGGGCATAACTCGAAATACGACCGAGCTGGAAGAGTACGCTGTAGTAGATATGCTGAAGATTCGCGGCGGTTTTTGTGCTGCTAATGATGGCGCCGCCTGGGTGTAGTGGCTGCGGTGGCGTAGTAGATGCGCCCAGCAGCCCCGCGATTCCGCCACACATACCGACACAATGCGGGCTGCCGATTAAGCCCAGTAAAAATGCCGCAGAATAGCTAAGCACTTCAGGCATCATCATGTGTGTCTCGCTTTATAAGCTGCTCTGAATCGCGAGATTTATTTTCTTCGTCGAATAATATGCGTTGTCCTTCGCGATCTAAATCGTCAAATTGTTTGTTGCCGACCGACCACCAAAACAAAAATATCGCTAAGCCGAAAAAAATCAGCGCAATGGGTAACAGAATAATTAAGCTAGCCATTGTAAGCCCCACTCGTTGTAAGTGTATTGCGTATTGGTGTGGCCTCAGCGGCATGTAAGGTGGAATCTGTTTGCTTTGCACCAATTCGCAGTGCATTTAATACCACAACAAGTGAGCTGGCAGACATGCCCAGTGCCGCCAACCAAGGTGGCACCAAGCCCATCGCCGCTAAGGGCAGTGCCATCAAATTATAGAGCAGTGCCCAGCTGAGGTTTTGTATCAAGATGGCTCTACTGAGTTTTGCTTTGCTAAACAACACAGCGATATTGTGAAGTTTATTATCGAGTAGTACCACGTCTGCTTGGGTGCGTGTTAATTCACTGGCGCTGGTCATGGCAACCGAGATGTCGGCGCTGGCAATGACTGGCGCGTCGTTAATACCGTCGCCGACCATCATGACAACAGCACCCTGTGCTTGCAGGTTTTTAACATGGGCGAGCTTTTGCGCTGCGCTACACCCAGCCTGATAAGCATTTATGCCGAGTGCGCCGGCGACTTCGGCAACTTGTCCGGAGTTGTCGCCGCTGAGAATTTCAAGGCTAAGGCCGCTATTTTGCATGGCTTGCACCAACGACAGCGCGTCGGAGCGAATTTCGTCAGCAAGTTGAAAGTGGGCTAGGACGTTACTGTCGTCGGCGAGGTAAACATTCAAATGGGCGCTATGGTGTTGGCGGGGCACGTTACAAAATGCAGCGCTGCCAATGCGGTAGACCTTGCCGTTGATGCGGCCGCGAATTCCGGCGCCGCTGACCACTTCGCCGTTTTCCACGTTATAGCGGGTACTTGCTACTTTACTGCTTTGTTTAAACGCATGGGCAATGGGGTGGTGAGACAGCTGTTCTAGGCTAGCCGCAATTTCCCGCGCGGTTTCGTCGCTGATACCACCGAAGACGCGACACAACAAGATATGTGGGCGCCCCTCTGTGAGGGTGCCCGTTTTGTCAAATACAAGGTGACTGACGTTACGCATCTGTTCGAGAACGCGGCCATTTGTAAGCAAGACGCCTTGTCTACTAAGTGCTTTGATTGCGGCGGTATAGCTTGTTGGGGTTGCGAGTGATAGGGCGCAAGGACAGCTAACAACCAATACCGACAAGGCAATAATAAACGCTGATCCACCCTCGTGACTGTACCAGTAGGCATAGCTGACACCGGCTAATAGCATAACTAACATCACAAAATGACTGGCCATTCTGTCTGCTAGCTGCGCCACGGCGGGCTTGCTGGCTTGAGCTTGTTCTAATAATTCGGCTATTTTGGCCCAGGCGGTATCGCATGTCGTTTGGGTAATTTCAATGTCGAGGTTACCATCGATATTGCCGCTTCCCGCCATCACGCTATCGCCAATACCACAGTGAATGGGCAAAAACTCGCCGCTAAATGCACTGCTTTCGATACCGCTTGTTCCGCGGCGAATAATGCCGTCAACCGCTAAGGTTTCCCCTGGTTGCACGCTTATAAGGTCGCCGACCTTGAGCGATTTTACGCCCACCCATTCAAATTTGCTGTCGCCAAGCCGCGTGATTTTTCGGGCAGATGTCGGCAGGGATGTACCACGATGCTGATACTGGCTTACCCGCAATTGCAAGTAGCGGCTCAGCAATAAGAAAAAGGTAAACATACTTATGGTGTCGTAGTAAACGTGGGCGCCTTGGCTAATAGTGGATACAACACTCGCGGTATACGCTGCGGTTAAGGCAATCGAAACGGGTACATCCATGCCAGGATGGCCACGACGCAAAGAGCGCCATGCATTTTTAAAAAAGGGTTGTGCGGCGTAGAGCAGTACCGGCGTGGTAATGATTAAGCTAAAGACCCTGAGCAGGGTGCGGCTACTATCGTCGATCCCCTGAAAGTCTCCAGCATAAAGACCAATGGCAACCATGCCTACTTGCATCATGCCGATGCCGGCTACACCCAGCCTGCGTAGAAGCCCCGTCATTTCTTCCTGCAGTTGAATGTCGCGGGTGGTCGCGGACCAGGGTAAGGCTTGGTAACCGAGTGCGTTAAAGGCCTTAAATATAGCGCTGGGGCTGAGTTGTTGCGGATTCCACCTTACCGTGGCGACAGCATTTTGAAGATGTACACTGACCGATTCAATGCCGTCTATGCGCAGTAGATGTTGTTCGATCAGCCAAGCGCACGCGGCGCAGCGCAAGCCACCAACACTAAAGCGGCTGACCCACGAGGAACCGTCTTGCGTGGAGAAATCTTCGAATAATTCTTGTTGATCAAAACGGCAGTAATCGTCAATGCCTTCGCTGGGGGTAATAGCGGCGGCGGAACGCAAACGGTAGTAGTCGTTTAAACCTGCTGTAAGTATGCATTCGGCAACGGCCAGACAGCCGCCACAGCACATATTGCGTTGGGTGCCATCCACTAAGAGTTGGAAGTTGGCGCTGGCGGGAATAGTTTCGCCACAGTGAAAACAGGCATTTGTCATGGCGTCTGCGCGCCTTGATTGTTGGCCTGATCGTCCATGACAAATTGCTGAGTGTGGTCAGTGTCAAACTCAGTTTTTAGACGCCAGTCACTCGCTTCATTGTTGTTGAATGACGCTAATGTAAGATACCAGCGCCCGGTAACACTCTGGGTGAGTTGCGCGCTGTAATGGTTTTCGCCGTCGTTGATAAGAACGGTTTGGAAGTCTAACTCTTCACTGGTCGGGTGCTGCCATTGCAAAAGCAGATGACTGTATTCGCTTAGGGCAGTGCCATTAAGGGTGATTTTGATATTGTCACCAGCTAGCTGCCCGCCAGCGCTGAGTTGCATTTGGCTCGCAAAAGCATCTTGCTCAAGGTAGCGATTTATCGCCAAGCCGTCTTTGTAATAGTCGTCGCGCACCAAGTTGTCACTGTGGATAATTGCAATGACCAAGGTGATGATGCTGGCAATGACGACGGTGCCAGGCAATACAATTAAAAACCAAGGCCAGAATTGTCGATACCATTTTTCTGACGCGCCGTGTTTGATCTGCATAGATACATTCGCTGTCATGGTGGATTACTCGGCAGGCGCAAAAAAGCGACTTTCATGGCTAACAATGTCATTCTCGGCATCTAATCGCTGGGCGCGAAATTCAATATTAAAAGAACCGTGAACCTGCTGCTGGGCGTTAAGACGTAGGGTTATGGGAATATCAACAACCTCGCCACTGAGTATTTGAAATTCTACCGAACCAATGATGTCGACCGGGTAGGGGGCAGACACAGACAGTTGGTAGCGGTGATTCGCTTGTGTTTTATTTGCGACTTTCAGAGTGAAGCGATTGTCGATGGCGCCTTGCTCGTTTTGATAGTACAGCGCTTGGCGATCCCTTAGCACACTGACCTCAATCGTTTCACGGTCGATTATGCGGTAGGCTAATAAACCGCACATCACCACAACCGCAAGGATGTAGGCTAACAGTCGTGGTCTAAAAATCTGAGAGGGCTGGCCATTTAACGCGTTTTCAGTGGTATAGCTTATCAAACCTTTGGGATAGTCCATTTTTTCCATAACAGAGTCACAGGCATCCACGCATAGGGCGCACCCGATACACTGATATTGCAGGCCGTCACGAATATCGATCCCGGTTGGGCAAACCTGAACGCAGAGTTGACAGTCAATGCAGTCACCTAAGCCAACATCGGCTGACTTTTCATTCCGTTTGCGCGAACCGCGTTGTTCACCGCGCTTTGGGTCGTAGGAAATGATTAAGGTGTTTGGGTCAAACATTGCCGATTGAAAGCGCGCGTAAGGGCACATATACAGGCAAACCTGTTCGCGCAAATAGCCGGCGTTACCGTAGGTCGCTAAGGTAAAAAAGCCGATCCAAAAAACTGCCCACAGGTTTACGCTGAGCGTAAAAAAGTCGTAGCTAAGATCCAAAATTGGCGTGAAATAGCCGACGAAAGTAAAGCCAGTATAAAAAGCCACCGCAAGCCACATGCTGTGTTTGACGAATTTTTTGGCAAACTTGCTCGCGGTATAGGGCGCAGCATCTAACTTGATACGCTGATTACGGCTTCCCTCAACTTTTTGTTCAATCCACATGAAAATGCTGGTCCACACCGTTTGCGGACAGCTGAAACCACACCATACCCGGCCAGCAAAATTGGTTACCGCAAATAGCATAAACGCCGCAATGATAAGCACCCATGCGAGCATGCTTAGATCTTGCGGCCAGAAGGTGATGCCGAGCACATGGAATTGACGGGCGGGAAGGTCAAACAGAACGGCTTGCCGGTCATCCCATTGTAACCACGGTAACAGGAAATACCCCATTAACAGCGGCCATCCGGTTAAGGTACGAATGCGTTGAAAAAAGCCCTCGATCTTTCGGGTGTATATTTTCTCTCGCTTTTGATACAGGTCGAGTTCCGCAACTTCTGCAGGAACAAATTCCTCGACCGGAATGCGATCAGGGTCGACGCCTACTGGGTTCCCACTGCTTTGCGAACCGGCCGATTCAGCACTCATGCTATTAATGGCTCCATCGCTGCTTTCAAGGTTTGTTCGTATTTTCAGCCGACGACAATTGGTAGACGTAGGCTGTCAGTAGATAGATCTTCTCTTCGCTGAGTTTGTCGTGATGGGCTGGCATTTGTCCGTTGCGACCTTTGGCGATGCTTTGTTTTATACGACCGGCGTCACCACCATATAGCCAAATATTGTCACGGAGATTTGCTGCGCCCATCATTTGATTGCCGCTGCCATCTGCGCCATGGCACGCTGAACACATCATCGCAAATTGCTTGGCGGCGGGGCTGTCATCTGCGGTTGTCGCCTTGCTCAAGTTAACAACGTAATCAGTCATGGCAGTCAGGCCATCATGGCTGAGCATACTCTCCCAAGCAGGCATGCTGCCGCTGCGTCCATTGGTAATTGACGTGCGTATCTGCTCGGGCGAGCCGCCGTATAGCCAATCATGATCGCTGAGGTTAGGGAAACCATATGAGCCTTCAGCGTTAACGCCATGGCAAATTGCACAGTTGTTGGCGAAGATCCGCTTTCCGAGGCGCATGGCTTTTTTGTCCTGGGCCAGCGCAGGAATATCTTTGTTCATAAAGTCTTGATATAGCGACTCGGTTGCCTGTTCAGCTTGCTGAACTTCGTTTTCCCATTTGCCTACGGATGTCCAGTTAAGTAGGCCTGGGAAATTCCCCATGCCGGGATACGCAATCAAATACCCGACGGCGAATACAATACTGGCGACAAACATCTTGAACCACCAAGACGGAAGCGGGTTGTCGTATTCTTCTATGCCGTCGTAGACGTGCCCAGTGGTTTGGTTCTCTTTTGTACTTTTAATCTTTCGGTTGCTAAAAAGTAACCAGGTAATAAGGACGATAGAGATGGTCGTTAGGACGACGATCCACATACTCCAAAAACTACTCATTGTGGCTCTCCACATCTTTTGCGTCAGATTTGCGTTTGCGGCTGATGTCGTCGTCGGCAAACGGCAGCAGGGCTGCATCTTCGAAATAGCTTTTACGGCTCTTGCGGAAAACACTAACGCTGAGGCTTATAAACGTAATAAATACTAACAGTGTTGATATTGCTCTTAGGCTGTCTTGATCCATGGTTATCGTCCTTTGCCTAGCGCTTGTACTTAAGCAATGTGCCAAGCTGCTGTAAGTACGCCACCATGGCATCAATCTCTTTTTTACCCGCCACTTGCTCTGCGGCACCCGCGATGTCGGCGTCGGTATAGGGCACGCCGACTTTACGTAACGCTGCCATATTCCTGCCGACCATATCGCCGTCAATGTCATTGTTAAATAACCAGGGGTAGGCGGGCATGATCGACTCCGGAACCACCGCTCGGGGGTCGAACAGATGGGCTCGATGCCATTCGTCGCTATACCGCTGGCCAACGCGTGCTAGATCTGGTCCGGTGCGTTTTGAACCCCACAGGAAAGGGTGTTCATACACACTTTCGCCAGCAACAGAATAGTGACCGTAGCGTTCAGTTTCTGAACGAAGCGGGCGAATCATTTGTGAATGACATACATGGCAGCCTTCACGTATATAAATATCGCGACCTGTTAACTGCATAGCGTTAAGCGGCTTTAAACCCTTAATTGGTTCGGTGGTCTCTTTTTGAAACGCTAAGGGTACAATTTCAACTAAGGCGCCAAAGCTAATGGCAATGATTATGAAAATAATCATTAGTCCGATATTTTTTTCAACGAGATCGTGATTCATGCCGCTACCTCCGCTGGGCTGCTAGCCGCTGCCAGTTCTTCGCCGTTGCGAATGGTCTGCCAAACATTCCATGCCATCACCAGCATGCCGAACAGGAAGATACTGCCGCCGATGAAGCGAACAATGTAGCCGGGATGACTCGCAACCACAGATTCTGCAAAGCTGTAAGTCAGGCTACCGTCACTGTTGTAGGCGCGCCACATTAACCCCTGAACAATGCCGTTAACCCACATGGAAGCGATATACAGTACTGTGCCAATGGTCGATAGCCAAAAGTGCAAATTAATCGCCGGAATGCTGTGCATTTTTTCTTTTTCGAACAACACCGGGATCAGGTGATAAATGGTCCCGATGGAGATCATCGCCACCCAGCCAAGCGCACCTGAATGCACGTGACCAATCGTCCAATCGGTGTAGTGAGAAAGTGAATTGACGGTTTTAATCGCCATCATTGGCCCTTCAAAAGTCGACATGCCGTAGAAGGACAGTGACACTACTAAGAACCGCAAAATCGGATCAGTGCGCAATTTATGCCATGCGCCCGACAAGGTCATCATGCCGTTGATCATACCGCCCCAAGAAGGCGCTAGCAGAATCAATGACATTACCATGCCTAGGCTTTGCGCCCAGTCAGGTAGCGCGGTGTAATGCAAATGGTGTGGGCCCGCCCAGATGTACACAGACACCAGCGCCCAAAAGTGAACGATTGATAAACGGTAGGAGTACACGGGCCGACCAGCCTGCTTAGGGACGAAGTAGTACATCATTCCCAAGAAGCCCGCTGTTAAATAAAAGCCGACAGCGTTATGGCCATACCACCACTGCACCATGGCATCTACTGCGCCGGAGTATATGGAATAGGATTTGGTCAAGCTAACCGGTACCGCTAGGCTGTTCACAATGTGCAGTACGGCCACGGTGATGATAAACGCACCGTAAAACCAGTTGGCCACATAGATGTGCGACATCCGCCTTTTCATGATGGTGCCAAAAAAGACAATGGCATAGGCCACCCAAACGAGGGTGATCAGAATATCAATTGGCCATTCTAATTCCGCATATTCTTTTGTACTGGTATAACCCATTGGTAAGGTTATGGCCGCCAGCACAATAACTAACTGCCAGCCCCAAAATACAAAGGGGATCAGTGGACCGCCAGCGAGACGGGCTTGACAGGTGCGCTGCACCACATAGAAAGACGAACCCATTAACGCACAACCGCCAAAGGCAAAGATTACTGCGTTGGTGTGCAAGGGCCGAAGTCGGCCGAAGCTGAGCCAAGGGGTGTCAAAATTGAGTACCGGCCAGATCAGCTGGGCGGCAATCAGCACCCCGACAGACATGCCGACAATACCCCAGACAACAGCCATAACGGTAAACATTTTCACCGCGTGGTAGTCGTATAGGGGTTGTTGGGTTTGCGAGTCCATTTGGATTCCTTTAAACGTAAAATTAAAAGTCTTATAACGGTTTAATTCACCGTATTTTTTGGGGGATGTACGGGTGCTGCTAGTCTTTGCATCGTTCAGCTTTGTAGCGTCAACCGTCCACAAATACCGGCGCTAATCCCATTTCCCACAAAATGACCACGCCGCCCATAAGGGCCATAAAAATCACCATGCACACACCAACCACTGCGGAGGCATAGAGAAATCCGCGCTCAGCGGGAATGTTCATTACAATGGGAATGCCGACATAAAGTAGGTAAACCGCCCAGCTTAAACTGGCGATACCGACGAGCATGTCTAGCCAAAAAATAGGAAAGAAGCCGGAGAGCCCCGCAATGAAGAGGGGGGTAGCGGTATAGCTCGCCACGACCATGCCTTTGACCATGGTCGATTCGCTGCCATAGGTTTCGGCCATCCAATGAATGAAATAGCCGATAATGGCGAGGGCGCCCAGCATGGCGAGGTAGAAAGCAATCACAATGCGCAAGGCACTGGCGGATGTAAGCAATACTTGTTCGCCATTGCCGATGCTCCAGCCGATGACGGTGGTACCGTAATACCATGCGAGACAAGGCCCAATTGCGAGAACAATCGCATAAAGCAGTTTACTGGGCAGTGCGTTGGTAGGCACGCAAGCAACGGCATGCCACTGTTTATGGGGTGAAAATAGGAATCCCAGGGGATTGCTGACAAAATTAGCCACGGTTTGCTCGCTTGCGCTCATCCAATGATAATCGGCAAGATAGCAAAGCGATACCGGTAGCTAATTGATCTACGTCAACTAAACTACGCTTTATGAAAAATTTGGGAAGCTGGGGCGAATTTAAGCCCAATATAGAATTTACGAGTGCAGGCAGCGTGAATAAAAACGCGGCGTTTAAGTAGCGTTGAAATATTTTATAACGCTAAATCAATGTCCTAGAGACGCAATGTGTTTTAGCGCGTCGATATCAAGTACCACCAACTCTTTCTTATCAATTTCAATCAAGCCTTGCTTTGCAAACCGACTAAACACGCGACTGACTGTTTCTATGGTCAGACCAAGGAAGTTGCCGATATCGGTGCGTGACATAGGTAAACGAATGTTTAGGGGCGATAAATTGCGGCGCGCATTGCGGGCAGAAATACTCACGATGAGTGAGGCTAAACGTTCCTCGGCAGTGTGCTTGCTGACGAGCGTGATATGGCGCTGATCCTCTACGATTTCTTGGCTAAGTAACTTGAAAAAGTGCTTTTGCATATTTGGGAGCTTACCGCTGAGGTCCTCGATATTTGCGAAGGGGATTTCGCAAATTGCCGATACCTCCATAGCGACGGCGGAGCTGGCGTAACGATTGTGGCCAATGCCGTCCATGCCGAGGATTTCCCCTGGCAGATAAAAGCCGGTTACTTGCTCTTCGCCGCTATCTGACATGCTATAGGCTTTCACTGCGCCGGAGCGCACGGCAAAAACCGAGGAGAAGTGATCATTTTCGCGATAGAGGTGTTGGCCTTTTTGCAATGGCCGGCCGCGTTGGACAATTTCATCTAATTGCACAATTTCGTCTTGGGCCAGCGCCAGAGGCAAGCATATCGCGCTTAATCGGCAGCTTGCGCAATTGATTGCGGCGTTGTGCGGACAGTGCTTGTCTGACGGCGCGTTGTGCTCACTGACAGCGATCATGCTAGGCATTTCCTTATTGCGTGTTTAATAACACCGGATAATACCTACTCTTACTCACATTGTGGTCATATTTCAAGTGTTTGGCATGACTTGCTAATAAGGTGTCATAGTCTAAAAGCGGGGGAATCTCAGGTATGCCAGCTTTGTTAAATTGTTTTTGAGTAGCTCTGGGTATGTGCGTTGAGATATTGGTCAAACACCATGCAAACATTGCGCAGCATCATTCGCCCTGTTTCAGTAATGGTGATGCCGTCGTGTTCGATGATGACGATACCGTCTTGTTGCATCTCCTCGAGCTTTGGCTGAACATCGGCGAACTTTTCCCAGAGCGATATACTAAATTTGTCGGTGAAAGCCTGAGCGGAAACCCGGAGATTACAGGCGAGTTGCATAATGACATAAGCCCGTATTTGGTCCTCAGTTGATTTTATGACCCCTCTATCGATGGGGAGCTGGCCAGCGTCTAATTTCTTATAGTAGTCACTAATGTCGCGACTGTTTTGGGCATAGCTGTCACCGATGGCGCTGATGGCAGATACGCCAATGCCAAGCACATCCGGCGCCAAGGTGTTGGAATAGCCCTGAAAATTGCGCTGTAAATGCCCCTTTTTTTGGCACTGGGCTAGCTCATCCTCGGGTCGGACAAAATGGTCCATGCCGATGTATACATAGCCAGCCTCGATTAAACGCGTGGTCGCTAGGCTGAGCATGGCAAGTTTTTCACTGGCGCTGGGTAAATTGTGCCTCTCTATTGCCTTTTGCGCGGCAAAGCGTGCGGGCAAATGAGCGTAGTGGTACAAGGCGATTCTATCGGGCAATAGCGCAATAACGTCATCTAGTGTGTGGTTAAGCGTCGTGCAGTTTTGTCGTGGTAACCCATAGATGAGATCAAAACTGATGGAGTTAAAGCGGTAAGCTCTTGCCGCGCCGACAAGTGCGATAATTTCCTCGGTATGCTGCACTCGATTAATAGCTTGCTGCACATGTGGGTCAGTGTCTTGAATGCCAAAACTTAGACGATTAAAGCCCAAGCCGCGCAGTAACGCCAGGCGATCGGGGCTTACTGTGCGTGGGTCAATTTCGATTGAGTACTCTCGTTCTTGATTGGCGTCCAAATTAAAATGACTTGCGAGCAAATGTACTAACTCTGTTAATTCTGCGTCGTCTAGATAGGTAGGGGTACCGCCGCCAAAATGGAGCTGAGTTACTGGCCGCGTTGCGCCAATTTCCGTTGTCAGTAATTCAATTTCTATTGCTAGGTGATCGAGATATTCCCGCGCTACGCCGGGCTTTTTGGTGACAATTTTATTGCATCCACAGTAATAACACAGCCAGCGACAGAAGGGTAAGTGCACGTATAGCGACAAAGGGGCCGCAATCGATCGCGCTCTTAATAGGTGCCGCTGGTAATCGTCTGCGGTGAATTGATCAGTAAATTGCAAGGCGGTGGGGTAGGAGGTGTAGCGTGGCCCCTGCGTACTGTATTTAGCAATCAAGCCGGCATCTAGCGCTAGCGGAGCAGTGCGCGGCTTTACAGCGGTAGTTTGTATAAGTGTTGTCATGGTCAGTGTAAGTCGCTACTTGTCAGAATGTGGCTTTGGTTTAGCGCTTTGGATCGTGAGATATATTCAAACTGAGCCAGATCATCGTTATTGGCTGTGTTTCTGCGAAGGGCATTCGCCACGGACTGCCAGTCGGCTTCGTCGAAGCGCGAAGTAATGGCGGAAAAAACACTCCGCTCGTCGTGAATATGGGAGATTTGCTTGCTGCAGTAATGCCTGCTTAAGCGCAGAACACTTGTTGTAGGTGCCGTCGCCGTTGCGCGTAGTTCGCTGTATATCAGCGAAAGCTGACTGCTCAGCGCCTCGAGGCTAGGGTGATCACGTAATAAGCTTTGTACGGCAACAATGTTGACATTGTCTTTGCGTAAAAGCTGATGGAATAGAATATCTTCGGTCGGATGGTGCCATATTTCAGGATAGACTTGTATGTAGTCCAGAATCTCGAGAATTCGATCGCAGTTGGGCGTTCCTTTATCAAGACCTGTCAGTAGATTGATCTCTTTACTCAGTAGATACATCATTTTCAAAATGCGCTGGTGGTCTTGTTCTAGCTGACTCAGTAGATATTGCATGGCCTTTGCTCTCGGGTGTTAGCGATACTTGGCTGCGGTGATTAAATAATGCGTATAGAATCTATCAACTTACAGCCCACTCGAGTTTGATGTGAATCAACAAGCCGGTATTTAACGTTGCGCTATAATCTGCTTTTAATGCTAATTCGCGCCGAGGGTCGAATGGTCTATGGATGACTACAAAGAGATATTACGAGCCCTGCAAATTGAGTTAGTCAAACTACAGCGTCATTTTATTGCCTGTGAACACCGTATTTTGGTTATTGTTGAAGGTCGAGACGCCGCTGGTAAAGATGGTGTTATAAAGCGCTTGGTTCAGCATTTGAGTCCCCGCGAGACAAGGGTTGTCGCTCTGGGTAAACCTAGCGCGAGAGACGAGGCGACATGGTATTTTCAGCGCTATGTGCCTTATTTTCCCGCGTCTGGCGAATTCGTGATTTTTAACCGTAGTTGGTATAACCGCGCCGGCGTTGAACGCGTTATGGGCTTTTGCAGCGAGGAAGAATATCAGCGTTTTTTTCGGATGGTTGCGCCGTTTGAGCAGATGCTGATTGATTCAGGCATTCAATTGCGGAAGTATTTTTTAGATATAGACAAATCTGAACAGCAGCAACGATTTCTAGCGCGAGAACAAGATCCGCTCGCGAATTGGAAAATTAGCCCTATTGATCGCGAGGCTCAGGTAAATTGGGCTAATTACAGCCAAGCGCGAAATGAAATGCTGCGCCGTAGCCATAATGATATTGCGCCTTGGGTGATTATTCGGGCCAATAATAAAAAGGCGGCGCGCATCAATTTAATTAAAAGCTTGTTGTCTAGTCTGGACTATGAAGGCAAAGACGAGGCGCTTTTAAAAGCGGATTCAAAAATTATTCAGCGCTATAAACCGGAAATGCTCGATACCGGATTTTTGGCCGATTAATTTTGCCTTGGACCTGGGTAATTAAATACCGTGGCGGTCTATAATTGTGTCTAACAGGCCTTTTGCTGCGATTTCAATTTGCTGGATGACGCGATCAAAGCTGTGTTCGTCGTCGTAGTAGGGGTCCGGAATCTGACTATTTCCACTGTGGCCACAGTAATCCATAAGCAACTTAATTTCGCCCTCAAAGCCAGCCGGTGCCCAGGCTAATACATTGGTGAGGTTCATTCGGTCCATGGCAATAACATAGCTAGCCCGGTGGTAATCTTCGTCATTAATTTGGCGCGCGATTTGCTGAGTTATATCGTAGCCCGCTCGGCCAGCCGCCGCGATTGAACGTGGATCGGGCGATTTACCAATATTGAACGCGGCTGTGCCACAGGAATCGACCGTGATTTCGTCCGCTAACCCGGCGTCATTGATGTATTTTTCAAATACACCTTGGGCTGCAGGAGATCGGCAGATATTGCCAAGGCAGACAAAAACGACATGGATAGGCATGTAAAACTCGGGCTCAAGATATTGAGCTGCCATTAAAACACGCGGCGCCTTCGCGCAGTATCACCCGTTTGACGGGGTGGTCTTACGGGCGAGAAGGACAACAAATTTACTGTCGGAATTGATGGTCTCACAATTACCAAACAGCTTTTTCAGCAAAATATGGTAACCGAGGTGACGATTGCCGACCACACATAACACGCCGTCAGTCACTAAGTGCTCGAAGCTGTCTCGGAACATTTGCCGGGCAATATGATCGCCAACGTGGTGGTCTTGGTGGAAGGGTGGATTGCACAGAATTAAATCAAAACGTTCACCTTTATAATCAAATAGGCAGTCACTGGCGGTAAACCTAGCCGCCTGAAGGGCTTCACTTAAGTTGTGACTTACATTGCGCTGGGCACTGTTAATGGCGAGAAAGGAGTCGTCAAAATAGTGAAACTGCGCGCTAGGCCAGCGTTTTGCGGCGCTTATGCCAATAATGCCATTGCCGCAGCCTAAGTCGGCGACATGCTGAGGGGCGTCCAGTTTAGCTAAACTGTCGAGCAAGATCCGACTGCCTTGATCGAGTTTGTCCCGGGAAAACACATTGGCGCGATTCGCTAGCACCATTTCATGGTCTGCTAGTGTGATTGTTTTTGTGTCGGATTGTGCCGACCCGCTAAAAATCTCTCCGTCTAGGTGCATTAAGCGAGCTTTTTTCCTCGCTAAGCTGGGTTTAACCGTGGCGATATTTTTAGCGAAGGCAGCGACAATATGCTGGTCAATATGGCGGGCCATGGCTGCGCCAATAAATACCGCGCCCGCCTGGCACAGCGGCGCCAGACTTTGCAGTTGGTAATTGAGCAGGGAACGGCTTTTTGGTAAGCGGTATAAAATTACGTCAAAATTACCCTCAGGCACTTGTGTCGCCGGGATAAACTGCGGGGGGCGCTTGTCATTGCGCGCGGCGTTTTCAGCGCTGCACAGCTGGCTTATGGCAGAGTCTGCCCAAAGTGTGCAGGCATAATCTGCCAGCGCAGTCGTTAAGCTACCAAAGCTGTCATTAACAATGAGAACGCGGGCGTTGGCGCCGAGATCATGCTCCGAGAGATAATGGAGAAGGTAGTCGTCGGCGGCATCCCAAGCTTGTAAAGTCTCTCTTGGCCGAAAGGGTCGACGGAACAAGGTAAGTTCGCCGTAGGGGGAATTAAATAATCGCGTTTCCATCTTAGCGCCCCGGAGCCGGTTCAAGTAATAGTGCTCGTAAGCGGTTGCATTCTGACTCACCAAAGCCTAGACCAATCTCAATATACCCCGCGAAATCACCGTAGTGTTCGTCGATGCTTTTATACGCTTCATTTAAAAAGCGCGACTGAACTTTAAACAGCATACGGATCACGTCCTCGTTAACTTGGTGCATGGTCATTTCATTGATGTGATGTACGATTTGTTCGACCCGTGCGCCGGTGTAAAGGTTGGTGGCAAGGTAGTCGTGCATCACCTGATCAGGCGCTACGCCAAGTATCCGCAATAATAGTGCTGCAGCTAAACCAGTGCGGTCTTTGCCCGCAGTGCAGTGAAACACTTGCGGGTGGCTGTTTTCGGCCAGCAGGGAGTGCAGCCATTGTTTATAAACCGGGGTGAAGCGTTCGATCATTTCACGGTTAGCTTCAATCAAAAACAAGGCGATGTCTTCGGCGGTGACGTTTTCTTGCTGGAGCCGAGCCGTAACCTTTTCTATTTGAGCGGCCTCGACGGTAACAGGGTGAGCTTCGATGGTGATGCCTGTCTCCGGCAGGAGGCTATGGGGGGCTTCATAGCGCTCTTCGTCTGAGCGAAAATCGATGATTTTTCGCAAATTTAGCCGCTCAAGATAACGTTGATCTTGCAGAGATAGGCCGGCAATTTTGTCGGCGCGGTAAATTACGCCCCATTTCACTGCACGTCCGTCTGCTGTGGTAAATCCGCCTAGGTCGCGGAAGTTATGCATATTATCAAAGGGCAGCTTGCGAAGATCTTCACGATCAGAGAGGGGTACTTCGGCGGGTATTGGCCTTAACTCAGCGTCAATCGATTCAGGCTTTACGGTGGGCAGGGATCTTATAATATCGATGGGATTCATAAAAATGGGGTGCTGACCTTAAGGTGCTTCACTGCGCGCGGCATTTGCTAACGGGCTTTCGGGAATAGTATCTGGTTGACGGCTAGCGCGGTATTCTCCCGGCGTCATGCCAGTCCATTTTTTAAAAGAGCGATGGAATGCACTCGGCTCGTCAAAGCCGAGCAGGGCTGAGACGGCATTAATTTTAAGCTCGGGCTGGTTTAACCAGCGACAGGCGTGCTCTTTTCGTAGCTCATCTTTAAAATGCTGATAGGTGGTGTCTAGGTCCTTGAGGCGTCGGCGCAAGGTGCGCACAGACATGTGCAATTGCTCCGCCATGGCGACGACACTGGGGAACTCGTGACTGAGGTCGGTGCCAATAATGCGCTTCATTTGCGATAGCAATGAACTGTCTTCGTTCTCTTGTGCGACCAAAAGATGGTATGGCGCATTGCGAAGGAATTTTCGTAGCGAATCTTCGGTGTGAATCAGTGGGCAATCGAGATTGTGCTCCGCGATAAGAAACGCATTGTGTTCGCTGCCATAGTATATTTCGCAGCCGAATAGCTGTTCAAAATAATTATTCTTATCCGGTGACTGTACCTGCAAATAGACGCCGAGTAGATCGAGTGGTTTACCGATCAGCCATTGGCAAAAACGCCGCCAAATCGCCATCATCCGGGCGGTAGTGTAGCTTGCATCTAAGTCTGAAATTGCTTGGTCGGCGGTGTCGACGAGATCGGCACTCTGCGCAAAACGGTAAATAGCCGTGCCATTGCCGAGGCGCTCTACCGGTCGTTTGGGTGCAGTATGCATATCGCTGAGGCTGCGGCAAAAATTAATAAACTCCGAGGCCCGTTGCAGCGCTTGTCCAAGGGTTTCACAGTGAATGATAAAGAGGCAGAGCATTCTAAAACTGCCGGCTGGCGTGCGCCGTTGCAAGCCTAGGCCAAAGGACTCGTCTTGCAGCAAGCACATTACCCGATTGTAGATTTGGCTGTAGTCACGGCTGTCGATCAGCGTATTTAAATCGGTGCCGGGGGCCATCGGGTTGAAGGGCAATTGCAGGGTGCGCAGCAGTTCATCGCAGCTATAGCCTTGGGCTTCGGCCACCTGCAGCATACTGCGTGCATATTTTAGGGGGACACGATCTTTGTAAGGAGAGTAACTATTACGCACACGTCGCCTGCTGCAAGGGTTAGAACTTACTGACACTGAACGTTAAGTTTACCGTGTATCACCCTAAAATTGGATAAAATCTCCCCGGTAAGGCAAAAGTGGTAATGAATATGTCCGCGAGTAAATTTATGAATTAGCCTGTTTTGCCGCGATTTCGGGCCAGAAGTGACAGGCAGTTAAGTGCGGGCCGTCGTCGCCTGCTTGTAAGCTAGGTGCCTCGTGCTCACACCGTGCTTGGCGATGCTGACACCGCGTGTGAAAACGGCAGCCTGAGGGCGGTGCCATGGGTGAGGGAAGGTCACCGCTAATTTGCGCTTCAATTGGCGAGGCTTCACCTAGTCGCGGAATTGATGCCAGTAAGCCTTGGGTGTAGGGATGCCGAGGCGAGCTGTAAATGGATTCTGCATCGGCAATCTCAACAATCTGACCCAAATACATTACGGCAATACGATCGCTCATATGGCGAACGACCGCCAAATCATGAGAGATGAAAATAATACTCAATTTTAATTTTTCTTGAATATCTAAGAGCAGATTTAGGATCTGCGCTTGTACCGATACATCCAGCGCCGACACCGCCTCGTCGCAAATCAGGATTTCTGGCTCTAAGGCAATGGCGCGGGCAATACCAATACGTTGACGTTGCCCACCAGAGAATTCGTGGGGGTATTTGCTGGCCGCAGACGGCGGCAGCCCAACCATGGCCAGTAACTCGGCCACGCGCTGGAGCCGACTGTTTTTGTCACCAACCTTGTGGATGAGGAGGGGTTCTTCGAGGATAACCTCCACAGTGTGGCGGCTGTTTAATGACTCAAAGGGGTCTTGGAAAATCATTTGTAGGGCGCTGCGATATTGCCGCATTGCTCTATCTGAGAGGCCCGCAATATCGGTGTTTGAGTAGATCACCGCACCGGCGGTAGGTCGGTGTAAGTTTAATATGGCTTTAGCTAGGCTGCTTTTGCCGCAGCCCGACTCGCCGACTAAGCCCAGGGTTTCGCCCGCGTATAATTCAAAGCTCACACCATCGACAGCGCGTACTTTTGCGGCTTTGCCACGAAATACGCCGCCGCCCTGGGAAAAATGTAACTCGAGGCCGTCAATACTCAGAATTGCCTTGTCATTACTTAATGTCATGGCGTGATGGATCTCCATAAATGGCAAGCGACGGTACGCTGTTCGTCTTCGGTTTCTGATATCGGGGCGGTATTCCGGCAAATGTCTTCGGCAAATCGGCAGCGGTTGGCGAAGCGGCAGCCTGTTGGCATATTTTCGATTGAGGGTACTTGGCCTTCAAGACTGAGCAATGGCGACTTAGGCGGATGATCGGCGCCAGGTAAGGCGGCAAGCAAGCTTTGCGTATAGGGGTGGCGCGGCTGGCTAAACACATGCTTAGCCGGCCCATACTCGACTATTTTACCTGCGTACATGACCGCAATATGGTCGCTAACTTGAGATACCAAAGCGAGATCGTGGGTGATAAAGAGCATTGCCATGCCATTTTTAGCTTGGAGTTTCTTTAATAGGCGGACGATCTGCGCTTGTATGGTGACATCCAGCGCGGTGGTAGGCTCATCGGCAATTAACAGTTCAGGCTCACAGGCCAAGGCCATGGCAATCATAACCCGTTGCCGCATCCCGCCAGATAATTGATGCGGGTAGGCATTTAGCCGTTCGGTTGGCGCTGGAATGCCAACCTCCGTTAGTAATTCTAGGGCTCGCGCGCGCTGAGCAGCGATAGTCCGCTGCGGAAAGTGCAGTTTGAGTACTTCCAGAATTTGCTTGCCAATCTGCTGTACGGGATTGAGTGCGCTCATTGGGTCTTGAAATATCACGGCGATTTTGTGACCGCGAATTGCGCGCAGGGCTTTGGGGCTCAACTGGGCAATATCGCTGCCGTTAAAAACAACCTTGCCGCCACTGCGCTGGGCCTGTGGTTTTGGTAATAGGTCGAGTATTGCCATGGCTGTTAGGCTTTTACCGCAGCCCGACTCACCCACTAGCCCCATGGTTTGGCCGGTGGCTATGGCGAAGGAGATTGCGCTCACTAATTCGCGTTGAACGCCGTCGTCACCACGTATTGACACGCTGAGCTGGTCTACAGATAACAAGCTCATGGTGTGACCACCCAGGTTTTATCGATAATTAATTCTCGGGGCATGGCATCGCCATTGCTCTTTGCCTCGAGAATGTTGCGGCGAGCATCTTGATCTATCCAAAACAATCCACCACTGCCGCCGAGCGGGTCAAACAGGGAATCACTGGTGCGGGTACCGTAGTGTTTGGGTAATTTGAGCCAGCGCCAATAGGCCTCACGGGTATATGGCACCTTGAATGTGGGGATAAAAGAACCTTGGTCATGGATCATTTGCTCAAGTTCATGAGCGAGCTGCACCCGTTGATTTTTTTCGGTCCCTTTACGGTAGGCCATTATTTTGGCATCCATCAAGGGGTTGTCTGTATTGGTGACATTATTGGTTTGGGATTTATGGGCGTTTTCTGAATGGTAAAACTCCCAGTATCTAGGCGATAAGCCACCGCCGCCCCAGCCCATCCATGCGGCTTGGTGCTTGTTTTCCATGATCTGTTTAAAGGCCGCAGAGGGGTCGAGTAATTGCAGTTTGAATTCTATTCCAGCCTTGAGGGCTTCTTGGCTCAGTATCACTAAACGATCGTTGTGGCCGCTGTTGTAATAGGTAATGCGAATACTCAATGGCTTGCCGTCTTTAACGCGAATACCATTTTGATTACGTTGGCCCCAGCCGGCCTTGTCGAGGTAATCACCGGCCTTTTTTAGATCAAATTCGCGGGCGCGTATCTTGGTATTGGTGTAGTCGCCGTAACCGTCGTGGGCGCTTTGTAAGCGCTCGTAATCGCCGTGTAATACTGTGTTGATTACTTTATCGACATTGAGGGCGTGGCCGACGGCGTAGCGAACATTAATGTCGTCAAAGGGCTTGGCATCCTCGTTCAAAAACAAGCCGCTGATGGGTTGCGGTACGTCATTGTAGAATTTGATTTTACCGACGTATCCTTGCTCGTAAATATCGCCTTGGGCCTTTTTATGCCAGAAACGCGGCATGAGTAGCGGGAAGTTGTCGAGTTCGCCCTTGCGGAAATATTGATAGGCAATGTTAATGTCGCGGATGAGTTTTACACGCAAATGGTCCGGGTTATAGCGGTATTTAAAATAGCGTTTGTCGTTTGCCCACCAGTCTTTTTTGCGGCTGAACTCGATGTATTTACCTTTGCGAATCTCGCTGATGATATAGGGCCCCGTGTTCGGCTCAATTCGCCAGTTATAATCCTTCACCCAATTTTTGTCTAAGGTGTGGAAGTGCTTTGGCACCGGTGATACGCCGTACTCAAATAGCATCTCATCTTGGGGCTTCGCCACGGCGCCTTCGATACCAATAGTGTGATCGTCATACTTCACGACGTCAGTGATCACCTCGGTAAAATAGTTGTTATACCAAGGCGCTAAAATAAATTTAGAGCGCATAAATTCAAGGCCGAACACATAGTCATCGGCGGTGACGGGCTTGCCGTCTGACCAACGGGCATCGGGATCAAGCCGGAAATAGATGCTGTGGCCGTCTTCGCCAAATGCCCAGTGTGTTGCTAGCTCAGGGATGGGTTGCAGGGTGTTCGGGTGAATGCCAACGAGTCCGAGATTGTTTGCCCGCATGTAGCCGGCAAAGCTGCCATTTGAGTCGGGGCCTACTAGTCGCAATGTTAATGGAAACGTCGTGACAAACGTGCGGTAGCGGCCGCCGCGTTTTGCAGTAGGGTCAGCAAAAATTGGGTCACTCAAGTTGGTTTGCCAGTTAAGCCCCTCAGGCAGTGTTTTTGGCATGGCTTGCGCTAGCTGCGCGCTTAAAAGTAAAAATAGCAGCGGTGCTAAAAATTTATTCATAGTAACTAAATTGCCTTGGGTCATAGGCGTCACGAATGGCTTCGCCGATGTAGGCGACAAGCATTAAAATAACGGTCATGGCAATAACGACTGAGCCGACGAGCCACAGCGACTCCATGTTTTCGGTTCCTTGCTTTAGGAGCTCGCCCCAGCTGGATACTGGCGGCGGGAGGCCAAAGCCAAGATAGTCTAATGCGGTTAGTGAGGTAATGCCGGAAGCAACGGAGAAGGGCACGAAGGTGACCAAGGTTGAAACACTGTTTGGCAAAATATGCCTAAACACGATCCGGCTGCTAGATGCGCCGATGGCTCTGGCGGCCATAACATAGTCTCTGGCTACCTCTTTGTAGGTCGCAGTACGCATATACCAGGTCATGCTGGTCCAGCCAAAAAAGGCCATGATAAACAACAGTGTCCAAAACCCCGGCGTAATGACCGAGGCGACGATCATAATCACATATAGAAAAGGAATATTGGACCAAATTTCGATAATGCGCTGAAAGACTAAATCAAACGCGCCGCCCCAAAAGCCCATCATGCAGCCAATAGCGACGCCGATCGCGTAATTAAAAAATAAGAGCAACAAGGAGAATACGATCGCCGTGCGAAAACCGTAAAGCAGGCGGGCGGCCACATCTCGGCCACTGGTGTCAGTGCCAAGATAGTGGTCTTTGCTGAGTGACGGCGCGTGGGGAGGAAAATCGCCCGCAATTAAATCGGTTTCTAAGGGGCTAAAGGGAATGATGGGCATGAGCACCCAAGCGTCATCACGTTCGGCAAGAAGACTTTGTAGCTCACGGTAGTTCACCTCGTAACTGTAATCGAGGCCGAATTCCTTGCCACTATTAACATCGCTGTACGTTGGGAAGTACCACTGATTTTCATACACGACGATCAGCGCGCGATTATTGGCGATAAGTTCGGCGCCGAAGCTGCAAAGTGTTAAGGCCAACAGGATCCATGTGGAATAAAATCCCCTGCGGGATTGACGAAAGCGCTGCCAGCGTTTTTTGGCGACGGGGTTACGCAAACTAAAAAAACTCATGTACTGCTTCCTCCACCGAATCGAATTCGAGGATCAACCAGCGCCACACAGATGTCAGAAAGGATATTTCCCAGTAAATACAGCAGTGAGGAGATAACCAAGATACCCATAACAATCGGGTAATCCCGCTCAATAATGGCCTCGTAGCCAAGCAAGCCGATGCCGTCGATGTTAAAGATCGTTTCTATCAAAAATGAACCGCCCAGCAGCAGCGATATATTGTTACCAAAAGAGGTCGCGACGGGAATCAAACTATTGCGTAGCGCGTGACCACGGACACTGGCGCTGCGGCTGAGGCCTTTAGCCGTAGCGGTGCGCATATAGTCGGCAGACAGATTGTCCATTAAGGCATTTTTCATCATCAGCGTGGTAACGGCAAAACTACCTGACAAATAGGCGATGAGCGGCAACGCGGCGTGATAGAAAATATCGCCCGCTTTTCCCAGTGGCGAAAGGTCGTCGTAGTTGTCGCTGATAAATCCGCCCAGGGGAAACCAGTCCCAATACCCTGCAAATAAGGAAATCAATGCGATACCAATTACATAGCTGGGCAGGGCATAACCTAAAAACACCACTGCGGATGACCAGCTATCTAGGGTGCTGCCGTGGTACATACCTTTGGCAAGCCCCAAGGGTATACATACTAAATAGGTGAGGACGAGGGTGCATACTCCATAAAATATGGAGACGGGGAAGCGCTCTTTAATGATTTGCCATACGGGATCTTGATAGCGGGTAGAGGTTCCTAAATCAAACTGGACTACCTGTTTTAGCCAGCGCACATAGCTGCTGAGCATTGGCTGATCAAATCCGTAATAGTGTTTTAAGTCGGCGAGCTGTTCGTCGGATAAGGTTCCGCCGCCTTGACTGCGTTGTAACGAGCCAGTTTCACCGCCTAGCTGGGCTTGGATCATTAGCTGCTCGATGGGACCACCCGGAACGAGCCGGGTGATCGCAAACACCAATAGCGTTATGCCAATGAAGGTGGGGATAATGAGTAGAAAACGGCGTACAAAATAGCCTGTCATAAATGCAGCAATAACCTAGGTCGCGCAAGAGAGCGTGTACTATATCAAACCCATCACAGGTCTGCGTGGGTAATGTCTACATACAAGGTTAGAGATTGACCGGGACGCAAATACTGGCTGGTTTTAATTGAATTCCATTCTGCGATATCACGAATTCGTAGATTAAAACGGCTGGCAATGAGTGACAGCGAGTCGCCACTACGCACCTTATATCCCACTTTACGAATAATACCTTGTTTACTGGTATTCGCGGCCTTACCCCAAATTACTAACTTTTGCCCTGGACGAATGGTGGCGTTGCTCGCCAGTTTATTCCAAGTATTTACCTGTGCGCTCTTAACGCCGTATTTACTGGCGATACCGCTGATAGTATCGCCACTACTAACAACGTGCTGAAGGCGGCTCGCTTCGTTGACGGCTTGTCCGCGGTTTAGGCCACGCATAGGAGATATGCCGTTGCCGGCATCTGGGATGAGTAGCACTTGACCAACTTTTAGAAGGTCTTTATCGAGTTGGTTACTGGCCTTAAGTGTAGCCACGTCGACATGGTGCTCACGAGATATGCCAATGAGATTATCACCGCGCTGAACGGTGTAGCGCTGCCAGCGCACGCGATCTCGTGGCTCGACCTTGGCTAGGCGCTGCTTGAAAACCTTAGATTTTGTTTTCGGTATCAATAAACGGTGAGGGCCGTCTGGTGCAGTTACCCAGCGGTTAAATCCGGGATTGAGCCGGTATAGCTCATCAACGCTAACCTCGGCCAGTTTTGCCGCTTGGGCTAGATCGATCTGGCTGCCCGTGTCGACGGCAACAAAGTGCTCGCTATTGGCCAGGGTTGGTAGTGTTAGGTTATAACTGGCGGGATTTTGGAAAATTTTAACCAGCGCCAGCATTTTGGGTATGTAATTTTCCGTTTCTTTGGGCAGTTTTAAGGACCAGAAGTCGGTGGGCAGGCCTTTTTTGGTGTTTTTGTTAATGGCTTTGTTAACCGTGCCGGCGCCGGCGTTATACGCGGCGAGCGTCAGTAGCCAATCGCCGTCGAAGCGGCGATTAAGATCGCTTAAATAGTCTAAGGCCGAGTCGGTGGCAGTGATAACATCGCGGCGACCGTCATACCACCAGTTTTGCTCAATTCCCAAGTGCTTGGCTGTATTGGGAACAAATTGCCATAGTCCAGAAGCGCGGCCGTGGGAGTATGCGAAAGGGTCGTAGGCGCTTTCAACAAAGGGTAGTAACGCAAGGTCTGCGGGCATGCCTCGCGACTCAAGATTCTCAAGAATATAATAGATATATCGCGATGCACGTTTGCTGATTTTGGCGAGATAATACGCGTGTTCGGCATACCATTCTTCACGCTCTTCAACTGCTTCTTGCTTGGTTAAATCGCCAAAACTAAGGTTTTGCGCTAATCGAGTCCAAAGTTCTTCGGTGCTATCAGTCTTTGGTTTTTGTTCTGCGCTTGAAGATACTAATGCGGTGGGTATTTGTGTTTTCTTTGCAGCGGGCTCAGAGGCGCGCATCGGGAGTGCTTTGGTTTTACTTGAGTTGCTGCTGTAATACTTCGGTAATCCTCGGAGGGTATAGTTTGCGGGGTCTCCGGTCTGTTTTTTACGCTCAACCTCGCGTTCGTACTTGCACATACTTGCCGATTGATTTTCGGGCTTATCGCAGTAGCGCACATCACTTTGCGCTCGAACATAGCGACGCTGTGGTGTTTGGGCGCACGCAGCTACAAGTGATAGCAAAGTCGCACCAATAATGAACTTGTAAATGTTATTCGATATTCTCATATTAGTGCATTTAATCTGTTGTGGTATTCAAAAGTCGTCCTTCCATTTACGTAAGTTGGCAAAAATATCCTTTTCTTCCCGACACTTAAACGCGGCATGGGCATTTACACTAGCCTGCACTGCGCTTTTTCCCGTTCTCATGAACGGATTGGTCAGCAACTCTAATGCCAATTCGGACGGTACGGTTGGGCGTCCTTCTGCGCGACGCCCTGTGTCTGCTTCAATTCTTTCTTGTAAAGCCCGATTTTCGGGTTCCACCACTTGCGCAAAACGGAGGTTGCTCAGCGTGTATTCGTGGGCACAATACACCTCAGTGTTGGCCGGTAAAGCGGAGATTAGTCCTAGCGATGTCAACATTTGTTCCGCAGTGCCCTCAAACAAGCGACCACAGCCGCCGGCAAACAAAGTGTCTCCGCAGAATAACGACGGGGCAGGGCTGCTTTGTGCAATGTAATAGGCAATATGGTCTAAGGTGTGTCCCGGTACCGCGATCACATCAATTTTGTGGCCAAACAGCGTGATAGCGTCGCCGTGATTTAGGCGATGGTTAATGTCGGGGCATTGATTTTGCGGGCCGTAGACCGGCGTTTGCGGAAACCGCTCACATAGCGCTTCAATGCCGCCAACATGGTCATAATGGTGATGCGTAATAAGAATTGCGCTAAGCTTAAGGTGGTGCTGATCTAGGTACTTTAATACTGGCACAGCGTCGCCGGGGTCGACAATAATTGCCTCTCCGTCGTGGGCGACACACCAGATATAGTTGTCGCTAAAAGCAGATATGGGTGATATTGATAGCATAATCATTATCGTATAGTCGATTGCGCAGCTTAAACATTCTGTTCACCGCCTGCAATAGTTGCGGTGTAAATGTTGTGGGGGATATATAGCATGGCAAAATGGCGAGCACAGCACTCTCCAGAGGTTTTATTACCGGCACTTCGCGGCTGGTTTCAGAGTGATGTCGGGCGAACGATCCTGCTTGAGGAGCGCGCATTAATCGCGGCGGCGATCAGTGACACCAGCACCGCGAAATACAATCTGCTTAATTTGAGTGTTATCCCCGATCGCTGCCCGATTGACGTCAATGTGTATCAGCGCCAGTTCTGTCTGGGTGGAATAGGCCACTATGGGCTGAGCCAAGTGCTTGATGTGGTTTGCGATTTTGATGAGCTTCCGGTGGCAAATGAGTCGCAAGATGTTGTTTTACTTCATCATTTACTTGAATTCGTTGGTGATCCGCATCGCGTGCTACGGGAGGTCGAGCGCGTGATCGTGCCCCACGGCAAGGTGGTGATCTGCGGTATTAATCCCTATTCGCCGCTGGCAATGCGGGGATACCTTGGCCGTCTTAAACGTAGCGCCATGTGGCAAAATCACTACTTAAGCCTACACCGTATTAATGATTGGCTTTCGCTATTGGGGTTTGATGTGAATTTAGTGGAATACGGATTTCATCGCCTGCCGATTAACAGTCCTGGTTTTTTCATGACGCATAAACCCGCACCAAAAAATCTGCCAATGGGTGGTGTTTTTGTGCTGAGCGCGACAAAATACCGCGCGCCGATGACTCCCGTTCAAGAAAGACCAATGCGTCGCGCTAAAATTCTTCGCCATCCGACGATGGTCGGAGCAACTCGAACCATAAAAGCACGAGCAGACTATGAGTGAAGCCCCAGAACATGTTGAAATTTTTACCGACGGCGCCTGCCGTGGTAATCCTGGCCCGGGCGGCTGGGGGGCGCTGTTGCGCTACCAGGGTAAAGAACACAATTTGTTTGGCGGTGAACCACAAACAACCAATAACCGTATGGAATTAATGGCTGCAATCGAAGCTTTGCGGGCCTTAAAACGGCCCTGCGACGTAGTGCTAACGACCGATTCCCAATATGTCCGCCAAGGTATTACCGAGTGGATGGTGAATTGGAAAAAACGCGGCTGGAAAACAGCAGCCAAACAACCGGTTAAAAATGCCGACCTTTGGCAGCAGTTAGACGCGGCCGCCCAGCAGCATAAGGTCGATTGGCGGTGGGTGAAAGGCCATAGCGGTCATAGAGAGAATGATATTGCGGACGCCTTAGCGAATCGTGGCATAGACGAATTAAAGGCATCTTAATATGCGGCAAATAGTACTCGATACTGAAACCACCGGTATTGATCCCTCGCAGGGTCACCGGATTATTGAGATCGGTTGTGTTGAATTGATTGATCGCAAATTGACCGGCCGGCACTACCACCAATACATAAACCCTGAGCGAGAGGTCGAGGCCGGTGCGATCGAAGTTCACGGTATTACCAATGATATGCTCAAGGATAAGCCGGTATTTGCCCAGATCGCCGACGAGTTCCTGGAGTTTGTTCGCGGTGCGGAGTTGGTCATACACAACGCGCCATTTGATATTGGCTTTCTAGACGCTGAGTTTAAGTACCTTGCGCGTAACGACCCGAAAATGGCGACGATCTGCGGCGTAGTCGATACGCTCGTCATGGCTCGGCAGAAGCACCCCGGGCAGCGTAATAGTCTCGACGCCCTGTGTTCGCGCTACTATGTAGACAATTCCCAGCGTGATTTACACGGCGCACTGCTTGACGCTGAAATTCTTGCCGACGTCTATTTGTTAATGACCGGCGGGCAAACGGCCTTGTCTTTAGCGGGTGATGATGGCTCTCAACAGAGTGAGGGCGGGGTGGCTGGCGAACATCGCCGTATAAGTCGTGCTTCGCGGCGTTTGCGAGTGGTAATGGCGACCGACGATGAGCTAGCGCTGCATCAAAAACAACTGGCCGAAATCGATAAAAGTAGCGGGGGCAACTGCCTCTGGCAACAGTTACCGAGCACTGATTCCTAACCTTTTTAATAAGTCGATATATGAGAATTTCCTTAATAGTGCTGTGCTTCTCAGTTGTTTAATGCTAAATAGTCTATAAATAACCGCTAGTTAAACGACTAAGTCAAAGCAAAACTTGATGACGGCCCGGCGGGCTATAAGGAAATTAAGTGGCACTGAAAGTTGAAATAAATACCAGCTCATATGCTGTAGTGGCCGAGGAACTCGGCAAAACGCTGCAGCAGGCCACCAATGTCTTTGAAACATTTTTGTCCGAACGGCATAACCTCGGTCTATTGGAACAGTGTGAAATAGACCTTCGCCAAGTTGGCGGTACTTTGCGCCTGTTGCAGATTCCTGGTGCGGCGCTGCTGGCCGATGAAATGCGCTCCCTGTGTCACTCAATTTTACATAGTACCGAAGCAGTGCCTGAAGGGCAGTTGAACGCCTTGAGTACCGCGTTTTTTGTGGTGCCTCGGTATTTGGAATTTGTGCAGTCAAGGCATTCGGACATTCCGCTAATGGCCTTATCACATGTCAATGAATTACGCGCCGCTCATGGCCAACTGCTGTTACCAGACAGCTATTTCGACTCGACAACAAGGCCTTTGTTTAGTCGGGATTCTAATATCCGCCTGCGCAGTTCTACGCTTAGTGGTGCCGACCTTGAAAGAGACTTAAAGCGAATTGCTCATTTGTTTCAAACCGGCTTATTAGGCTTACTACGCGACGCCCAAGTTCCGCTGCAATTGACGTTGATGTCCCGTGCAATTCGTCGCCTGCGCAATTGCATTGAACCCGGACCGCAGCAGCGTTTTTGGCTAATCGCAGATGCCGTGCTGGAGGCGTTTGTCAATAACGGTTTGGAGCTTAATAGCCATCGCAAAAAAGTGCTCGCGGGCCTAGAAGGTCAATTGCGAGGGCGGTTAAAAAATCGTTTAACCCTAAATGAAGTTCTAGAACAAGAATTGAGCTATTTATTGGCCTTAAGCTCTTATCACGGCGGGATGACTGGAAAAGTCATGAAAGTGGCGAAAATCTACCCCGCAGAAATTAATGATGAGCAAATATGTTCGCTGCGCAAGCTCATGCTGGGTTTAAGCTATGACACCGTGTCCTCGGTCATCAACGAGCTGCGCGGGGAGTTGCGTCATGCTAAGGATGTTTTGGAGCTACTCGCTCAACATCAACGTAGTGACGAGGAGGAAATACGCCCTCTAATTGCGGTATTGAAGCAAAGCGCTGATATTCTGATGGTCCTGAATTTGCCTGCCTTTGCGGGCAGTTTAAATGAGCATGCTGTGGTACTTGATGGATTAATAGGTCGAGATCTTGTTAAGGAGCGCGGTCAGCTCGAGGATCTGGCGGAGACACTGTTATTTATTGACGGCAGCCTCGCGCAGATTGACCGCAGAAAATTAAATTACGAAGACCTTGGTGACCTTACGATTGAGCGCCGTGACGCGATCAGTTCAGACAACCAGTTAAGTGAAGCGCGTAGCATTGTTATTGAAGAGTCTACGGCGGCGATCGGCATGGTTAAACGGGCGATTTCCGCTTATATCGAGTCCGATTTTGATAGCAGCCATATTTCGAACTTACCTCAGCTACTGAACTCAGTACGCGGCGCATTTTACATGATGGGTGTCGCTAAGCTACCTGAAGTAACTGGTGGCGCAACAGAGTTTATGCGGAGCTTTGTTGACCGTAACAAGGTTAACCCCATTGAGGATGTGCAATCCTTAGAAACCCTTGCGGATGCCATGATCAGTATTGAATATTTTCTTACCGAGCTAGGCCGTCGTCATATTGCCGATGAACGAATTCTGCAGGTCGCAGAAGATAGTATCGCGCTCCTTCGTGCGCCACCAAGCGTCAGCGTGCAGCAATGAGTCTCGATCATACCCTTATCCTTATATCGGCAGGCGGCGTTCTACTATGCATGCTAGCGGTTTTACGCCTGCGCAAGCATCTATTTAGTGGCGCACTGGCCGTCATCATTACTTTTGGTTTTACTGCTGGCGCGGTTATAGTCAGCAAAGATGTACTGAGTTACCGCAATCTGGCCGATGAAACCATGGTGGCGAGGGTGTTTGTCGGTGCTCATAGTGAGGCGCAGCAGTATTTAGTTAGCGTCGATACGCTAAATGGCGAGCCATTACAGTCGTATTTATTGATGGGCGATCAGTGGCAAATTGACAGTCGGGTAATGCGTTGGCAGTTGCCAGCAGCGCGATTGGGTTTTGATAATCTATACCGTCTGGAGCGTCTGTTGGGGCGCTACGCTGATATTGAAAATGAGCGCAATGCACCGCGTACGATTTATCTCATCAGTCTCTCTGAACCGTTTGACGTTTGGGCGTGGCTGCGCAGTAATTCCGTGCTGAATGAATGGCTTGAAGCCAATTTCGGGAATGCTGTTTTTGCACCGATGGTCGATGGCGCCCAATATAGTGTTTATTTGGGCCGCAGCGGACTCTTTATACGTGCCGAAAACCCAATAGCAGTCAAAGCCTTACGTAATTGGTCTGCTTGACTTAGACCACCTTGCCGTATGAATATGTGGCACTTTTTAAACCTCTCTAGGAGTATGTTTTTGGAATTTCTATTGGAATACGGCTTGTTTTTAGCCAAATCCATTACGGTGGTCGTTGCCTTTGTTGTTATTGTCAGTGCCATTGCGGTGGCAAGTCAGCGCAACAAAAAAGAAGGTACTGACGGTCATATTGAAGTGACAACCCTCAATCACCGATATGAAGATTGGGAAGATTTGCTTAAATTTGAAATTCTTGACGAAGATAGCTTTAAAAAGGAACGTAAGGCCAAGAAAAAACAAGAAAAAGCCGATGCCAAGAAAAATGCCGACCAGCATCGCAAACGCTTATACGTACTGGATTTCGACGGTGACGTAAGTGCCTCTGAGGTTGAGTTCTTGCGCCATGAAATTTCAGCGATACTGACCGTAGCTCGGCCAGAAGATGAAATTTTGCTGCGTTTGGAAAGTCCGGGCGGTATGGTGCACAGCTATGGCTTGGCGGCATCACAATTGCAGCGTATTCGCGCGCATGGCATTCCGCTCACGATTGCGATAGATCGTGTCGCCGCGAGTGGCGGGTATATGATGGCCTGTATTGGTAATCGCATTATGGCTGCACCTTTTGCGGTTATTGGCTCGATTGGTGTGGTTGCACAGCTCCCCAACTTCAATCGTCTGCTTAAAAAGCACGATGTTGATATTGAACTTCACACCGCCGGCGCACATAAGCGCACGCTTACCATGGTCGGCGAAAATACCGACGAAGGGCGCAAAAAGTTCATTGAAGAACTCGAAGAGACGCATGTTCTGTTCAAAGAATTTGTCAGTGAAAATCGTCCGCAATTGGAAATTGACAATATCGCGACGGGTGAAGTTTGGTATGGCTCTAAGGCTCTTGACGTAAAACTGGTTGATGAAATTCGTACCAGCGACGACTACTTGCTGAGCCAGCGCGCTGATAGTGATATTTACGCGGTGAGCTACCGCCAAAAACGCAGCTTACCAGAGCGTTTAGGTTTTGCTGCGGAAGGCGCGATAAATCGCACACTGACGTCCCTGCTGGCTAAATTGAGCCAAAACCGTTTTTAAACGGTAGCAATTTGAGATTATTGCCATTGAACGGTCTGCTTAATGCTACTTCCTGGGGTTCTCCGGCGTCGAAAATACGCCAGCGGGGCATAAAACTTTGGGAAGTTGTCTTAGTGTTAGCGATTTCTAGTGTAATAGTTATCGTCATTAGTGTGATTGTTATGAAGCGAATCGACACGGCGCTTAAAGAGCAGGTCGACACGGATATCCGCCGCCTGTCCATGGCCTTGCACCAATACAAACTTGACAATAAGCGGTACCCCAGCAGCGAGCAGGGTTTAATTGCATTGTATGTAGTGCCTTCTATTGAGCCCGTTGCCGGCAAGTGGAATGGACCCTATATCAATCGCGAAACCTTGTTGCTTGATCCCTGGAAGAACCCCTATATCTATATTAGCTCCGATGCACCGCCAGGATTTGAAATATCCTCACTTGGTGCAGATGCAAAACTTGGCGGTAAGAATCAAAATGCCGACGTGCATATCAGTTACCAGAGTGACGAACACTAAGCAGCTTAAACATTCGGTTTAAACTGGCCTAACGCGTAATTCCAGAAACAACAAACCCCGGTTAGACCGGGGTTTGTTGTTTCTATCGCGGCGGCCAGCGAGTATTTAGCCTCGCCTACCAAGCTCGGGTTTAATCAAAGAGCCATACGGACATTAAGGCAACTCCACTCATTACAATGGTATAGGGTAGAGCCATAATCACCATTTTACCGTAAGAGAGGCGAATGAGTGGTGCGAGTGCCGAGGTCAACAAAAACAGGAAGGCCGCTTGGCCGTTAGGTGTCGCAACACTGGGGATGTTGGTGCCAGTGTTGATCGCAACGGCTAGACGCTCAAGCTCCTCGTGAGTCAGATTACCGGCATCGAAAGCCGCCTTCACTTCGTTGATATACACCGTAGCAACAAACACATTGTCGCTGATTACACTGAGTGCGCCGTTTGCGATAAAAAACATAACGGTACGCATTTGGCCTTCCATTGCTAATACGTAGTCAATGACGGGCTTAAACAAGTGCTGTTCATGAATAACGCCAACGATCGCGAAGAACACCACTAATAAGGCGGTGAAGGGCAGCGCTTCTTCAAATGCATGACCAATACGGTGTTCGTCTACAATACCGTTAAAGGCTGTTTGCAATACAATAATCGTTAATCCAATTAGCCCGACAGGCGCGAGGTGGAACGCGAGACCGATAACCAAAAACACCGCAACAAGGCCCTGCACAATCAGCATGGCTACGTCAGAAGGGGTACGTTTACGATCCTGCTCTGCGGAATACTCCTCGAGTACGGTACGCACTGAGCTCGGCAACTTAGCGCCGTAGCCAAATTTCCCAGTAACTTCCAGTAGCATGCAGGTCAGGAGGCCGGCAAACAATACAGGCATGGTGATGGGTGACATGACGCGCAAGAAATCCATGAAATCCCAGCCCATTTTTTCTGCAATCAACAGGTTCTGAGGTTCGCCAACCAAGGTACAAACGCCCCCCAGTGCGGTACCGACAGCGCCGTGCATTAGCAAGCTACGTAAAAAGGCGCGGAACTGTTCAAGATCTTCGCGGGAGTTATCGGTGACCTTATCATCGTCCCCGTGGTCGTGATCGCTGTGGGAGTGATGCCCCCCCGATGCGACGCGGTGATACACCGAGTAAAAACCGATTCCCACGGCAATTAAGACCGCTGTTACCGTTAGGGCATCTAGGAAAGCGCTTAACACTGCGGCCATCAATGAGAACACCAGTGATAAGGCTATTTTTGACTTTACGTTAAGGAGTAATTTTGTGAACACAAAAAGCAACAAATTCTTCATGAAGTAAATGCCGGCAACCATAAATACCAGTAGTAGAATTACTTCGAAGTTGTTGCGTGCTTCCATGTACACCGTTTCGGGTGAGGCCATGCCAATGATGATCGCTTCGATTGCGAGTAAGCCACCTGGCTGTAATGGGTAGCATTTTAGCGCCATGGCTAGAGTGAAGATAAACTCCGCGATCAGTGCCCAGCCAGCCACAAACGGCCCAGCGGTAAAGAAAAGAATTGGGTTAAGAATAAGAAAACCGATAATGGTTTTTTTGTACCATAGAGGCGCATTGCCTAAGAAGTTGCCAGCAAATGCTTGAACCATGCTCTGATTCATATAATCACTATCCTTAATAGTTGTCATTGGGCTCGGGGCGACCGCACGGCGCAGTCGGGTAATGACCGGCGGTAATGATAATACAGTCAGCAGCTCAGAACCATGAGAGTGTGGCAAACTATCTTAATCTATGGATAATTGTGTCTAATTGTTAAGTGCTATAGCGGGTTGTCAGTGCACTCACGCTGATAATAGTGGTCGCTCAATGAGTTTGGAGTGCGGCAACGTATACGCAGCGGTTTAATCAATCGCTCTCTGCGCTGCCACCTTTTTATGGTGGCTGCCGTGCGTTTGGGGGTGTCGCCTTATGCGGTGTCACCATTAGGGCAATGCAATTAACGACCAGCCAACAGAGCACCATGGATATTATGGTATGACTAGTAAAGTGGTGGCCGAGTAGCATTTTGTATGCGCCCATACTCCAGCCTATGGCGAGGGCGAGACCGAGCATTTGGCGACGCCGCCGCGGGGCTTTGGGTAAATAGTACAGAGCTAATAAAGCGAAGCCGCCGCTGGCATGGCCAGCGGGAAAACAGCGCTGCTGCTTTTCTGGTATTTCACCTAGTGGATAAGATTCAAAAATCTTTATATAGGGTATTTCGCCGCCGTATTGGCTTAGCGCATAGGGGCAGGCTACGTTCGTAGTGGCTTTTAGCGATGACACCACAGCAGGGCCAAGGGGGAGGGCGATCAATACAATCAGCAGGCCTTGGTGATATTGCTGTATTAGTCGGTGTTTGCGGAAAAACAAGAGACTTACGACCAGCGCAAGTTCAAGTGCCGGCAAAAGTCTTTTGGGGCCGTTGTAGAAGAAAAAATGCCGCCAAGGGTGGCCGTCGATCTTAAGTAGCCATTCCTGGCTGCTGCGGTCGTATAAAAAATTTTGAACCCATAAATCGAGGTTGCTAAGCTCAAAGCACAGCGTAATTACTATGAGCGCGCACAGTGACCACAGCACATGCTTAGTGGGTGACATTGTGGTCTTCGTTATCGTCCTCGTCTTTTAGCGCGACGAGTTTTTTGTCGGACGCGGGTAAAAGCTCAGTTGTCACTTCAAATACCGCTAAGAGCGTATCAAAGACGGCATCGTGGGAGTTAACTTGGTCTTTTAAGGCGAGCGATTGTGCAAAATCAATATCGGAAGATTCGCCGATCCAGGCAATTACGGGCACATGGGTCTGGGCTTTAGGTGCAAAGCTGTATGGCATGCCGTGAAGGTAAATACCTGACTCCCCTAGAGACTCACCGTGGTCGCTGACGTAGAACATGGCTGTTTCGTATTTTGGTGAATTGGCTTTTAACAGTCCGATGACCTTGGACAAGAAATAGTCGGTATACAAAATCGTATTGTCGTAGGCATTAATGATCTCTTGTTGCGTACAGTCTGCTAATTCTCCCGATTGGCAAGCGGGGGTAAATTTCTCAAATTCTTTCGGGTAGCGACGGTGGTAAGCCGGGCCGTGGCTGCCCATTTGATGCAGTACCACTAATATGTCGCCACTTTTGCTGTCAATATACGTTTGTAAGCCGCTAAGCATACCAATGTCACGGCACTCCTCGTCGCACACTGGGTTCAGGTCAGAGCTGCGGAAATTTTCAAAGGGCACGCGGTTGGCAACGCCTTTGGAATCGGAATTATTGTCTCGCCACAAAACGTTTACACCGGCCGCCTGTAATAAATCTAAACCGTTTTCGGTGTTGCGTGCGCTTTTTACATCGAAGCGGTCGTGAGCTGAATACGAGAACATGCAGGGTACTGAAATAGCCGTTGAAGTGCCGCAGGAGTAAATGTTGCTATAGCTAATTAAATTGGGCTCAGCTGCAAGGTGTGGGTTGGTGTCGCGCCGGTATCCATTTAAGGAGAAGTGATCAGCACGCGCCGTTTCACCGACCACGAGAATAACGAGCTCCGCGTGAGCCGCTGGGGTCTCTAGTATATTTGCAACCGCATTTAATTCCACAAATTGACGCGGTGCCGATGTAGGCGCAAAACTAGCAGCGAACTGTAGGGCTGAGTAAATCGGGTATGCGGGGCTAATATAGTAACGAACCGTTTTATGCTCCCGGAAAAAACTGGCGTATTGACTGCTGAATGAAAATACACACGCGGCCATAAGACCCGCTGCCACCAAGCCCGTAAATGCATGAGCTAACTTACCCTGTACAAACGGTTTACGACGCGACGGCAGCCACCAAATAAGCGCTGTTGGGAGCAAACCGAGGAGAAGCATCCGCAATGCCAAATTAACACTAAGTAAATCTGTAGATTCTGCCGCGTCTGTCTCAAAAATATTGCGGATCATTTCAATATCAATGACAGTGCCAAACTGGTCTGAAAAGTAAGAGCTTGCCGCCGCGATCAGCAAAAATAAACTCAGTGTTATTCGCCAGGGAAGGACCATGCTGATAACGGCCATTAATAAAACGAGGCAGGAGACCACCAGTACTGCCATCGAGATTAAGAATCCGGAATTACTGGTAAGTGGGTAGAACTCAAGGACCGCGCTAAAGAAAGTCAGATTCGCTGTCGCGGTTAGGAATACTGCGGTAAGGATAAAGATTTGATACGGTCGTAAGCGGTAGGCAAATGACATAAGGTTTCTCAATGGATCGACAAGCTGGCTTCGGGGTTGAAAATACGAGGCCATAATTGAGTTCAATATCGACAAGTGGCGTAAATAAGATTACGGCAAACAGTATCGACTAATAATTAAGAAACACTTAAGGGGAGTTAAATAAGGCATATTGCGCAGCCACTGTTGTGGCTATTGAACGGCGCAATTACCGCTTCAGGCTTGCTGCCCGATTTGGTCGTGATTGTTGGCACAGTGCAGAATCCAGGTGAGCACGCTGTTATCAATTGTTTGCCAATAGACCTTAAAACTGCAGCCGCGTTGCAGGTGTCGTGTTAGATTGCACAGTAAGCTTAGTTCTAACTCTCGGCGCGATATATTAATGTTTGACACGTTTACGTCGAGAAAATCAAAATACCGGCCCACTTCGGGATAGAGAGCCTTAAACAGCGATTCTTTCGCTGAAAAAACCACACTTAAGCCCTGCTCTGGATGCTGGAAATGCGTTGTGATCAAGGCCAATTCCGCTGGATTGACAATACTGGTGGCGAGTAATTCGAGATCTTGTGCGGGGATAAAAGATTCATAATCAATGCCGGGCCGAAGACGAGAAGGGCTGTCCACTAATTGCTTTGCCAACATACAATAAACCTGACCGCGATGGTGAGTGATCGCGCCGGCCACGCCGCTAGGCCAAACCGGGCTACGGTGACGACCGATACTAATGTTTGCTGGGGGCATACCAAGCGCGGCCATGGCGTGATTTGCCGCTATTCGGCCTGCGAGATATTCAGCCTTACGATGAGATACTATTGAGGTTAACTGCGGCGGAAAGTTAATGTCATAGTGTTTAAAAAGTGCGTCGCTGTAGTTTGCGGCATCAAAGCTACAATGCATGCAAACACCAGTAAAATTAGGCAAGGGGATGGACCGCGGCGCACTAACAAACTCTGACGTGAGCGATTTATTCGCCTTCGGTGCGGTACTTAAAACGGTGTCACCAGTGTGTCGGTGTGGGTGTTTTTAGTCGCTGGTGCGGTGCTCCTCGTAAATTTCTCTAGAACACCCCATTCTTCGAGCGTTGCAATTGCCGTCTTTACGCCGTCTTCTTGTGCTATTTTGCTGGCAAGTAGGGCTGCTGCAGTTTGCATTTCGTCAGCGCTTGCTGCGTTGATTGCTGCGGCTAATTGCTCTGCCGTTAGCGTTTTACGCATAAGTGCCGCGGGTGCAACGCCGTTTTGCTTTAGTCGCCATGCCCAGAAGGGTTGGTCGCCAAAAAAAGGAACGATCACGGACGGTATGCCAGCTCGAATGGTTGCCGCGGTGGTTCCTGCACCGCCATGATGTACAGCGAGTGCGACCTGAGGGAAGAGCCAGTCGTGGGGCGCAGCATCGATAAATAAAACGTTTGGATTGCTGTGATCTTGAACGGCCAATCCGCCCCATCCGGTAGCTATTATCGCGCGGCGACCTGTTTTCGCAATGGCTTCATTGATTATAGTGCTTAGGCCGTCGGTATCGTCACTGAGCATGCTACCAAAGCCAATGTAGATTGGTTTATCTCCGCAACTGAGAAATGCATTTAGCTCAGCCGAGGGCTGCCATTTGACTTCGCCTTGTAGGAACCAGTTTCCGGTTACTTGCACACCCGGTGGCCAGCTCGGTGACCGTGGAAGCAATGCGGGGCTATAGCCATATAAAATACGTCGGTCTTGTTTCTTCTGACGATAATACGGTCCGTACCAAGGCAGGGGGTTTAAATTTAAAGATTTACGCACGGGACCATAAGCCGCGCTGAGCATGCGCCAAGTTACGCCGCGTAATACGTGGTACAGGATTTCATTCAGTGTGCCGTTTCGCGGCCGGGCCGGGGGCGTTAACATCATCGGTGGAATATCAGGGCAGGGGGTTACCGGTTGCAAGTGGGTTTCGATCGAGGGAATGCCAAGCGCTTCACCAAGGGAGTTTGCTAGCACTGCCATCATGCCGTTGCCTAAGAGCAAATCGGCGCCCTCGGCGGCAGTAAGGCCTTCACTTGCCCAATGCTGCGACATGTCTTTAAGATGACGACGCGCGGTACTCATTAATGCCAGCGGGTTTAATCCCCGCTGAATGGCACGCGGGTCTTTTGCCATGACCTCCAGAAAATCTGCGGTGAGCGGTGAATATCGCAAGCCGTGGCTGCGAACCAATGTCGCGCAGGTTTGGCCGCTGGCAATACACACTTTGTGGCCGACAGATTGCAGCCCAAGCCCCAAAGCAATGAAAGGGCGAACGTCGCCTTGGGTGCCAATACTAAAGATTGTGATATTCATTTATATCCCGTGTAAGACCTTAGCGGATGGCTGAGCCATAAGCGTGTCTGCAATTAGGGGACCGATCAGTTCTAATGGCTGGGCATCAAACATCTGCTGGTGATGGCAGTCCACGGTATGCACACTCAATTCGCCTACATAGTCTTGCCATACCGCGGCGTTGTTCTGAATTACATCGCTAATCGCGCATTCGGCAGTTTGATTCGCAGCAACAAACAACATGTCAGCCTTGATTTTACCGGGCACAAAGTCGCGTGAAATTGCCAGGTTGTTTTCGATAATCTGCTGCACGCTAGCAATGATTTGCTTATTGCTTTGCTGCATTTCTTTTACAAATGGCAGATTGTATACATCGTATTCTTGGCATAAGAAGGCGCTGAGTTCGCCCATGTTTTGCGAATCAGCAGGTAGCGCGTTAGGGCTTAAGCCCATAAAGCTGAGGGCACTTTGTACTAGCAGGCGTTCATCGGTTGCGCGTTCTTCACCTTGTAAGTAAGGGTAGGCGTCGAGCAGCGCTAGGTATTCAATTTGTTCGCCGTCAGCCTCTAAGCGTCTGGCAACTTCGTGAGCGAGTAATCCTCCCATTGACCAACCCAATAGTTTGTAGGGTCCGGCGGGCTGTACCCGACGGATATGCTCAATATATTCTTTTGCCATTTCTGCGATGCTCTGCGGCAGTCGGCTGCCGGTGCTATGCGGATTCTCAGTTGTTAATCCTCTGGCCTGAATCCCGTAAAGATTTTGCTCACTATTCAAGTAGCGACCTAAACCGGTATAGGCCCAGCTCAAACCAATAACCGGATGGATACAGAATAGCGGCGCTACGGTACCGGCTGATTTTAGTGGCAACATGACACCAAGTGGGTCCACGGCTTTCTGTGATTGCAGTTGCTCGCTCAGCTCGGCAATTGTGCTGGCTTCAAATACTGCCGCGAGGGGAATATCCCGTTTCATTAATTCGCGCAAGCGTGAAATCATTCGTGCAGCGGTCAGTGAGTCGCCACCTAGGTCAAAAAAGCTATCATGAATGCCAATCTTTTCGAGTTCAAAAACCTCACACCAAAGGTCGACCAATTGATTTTCTAGCGCATTGCGCGGCGCCACATAAGTTTGGGTCAGCTGCCAGCTTGGTTCGGGTAGGGCGTTACGGTCCAGCTTGCCATTTACGTTGGTAGGCAGGCTATCAACACATACAAATACCGCTGGAATCATATAATCCGGCAGGGTTTGCTCCAGCTGTTTGCGCAGCGCGGCCGTATCGATATCCACTTGATTGCCGTTGTCATCGCTTACCGCAAGGATATGGGCAACCAGTTTTGGATCACCGCGGGGATCTTTACGTAGGGTGACAACGGCCTGTTTGACGGCCGCGTGTCGCTGAATATTGGCCTCAACATCTTCGGCCTCAACCCGGAAGCCACGGATCTTAATTTGAAAATCATTGCGGCCGAGGTATTCCAATACCCCGTCTGCTCGCCAGCGCGCAAGATCGCCGGTCTTGTAGAGCCTTCCTTCGCCAAAGGGGTTGCTAACAAACCGTTCAGCAGTCAATTCCGGCCGGTGTAAGTAGCCTTTCGCCACGCCGCTACCGCCGATAAATAACTCGCCGATTGCACCCAGTGGGACGGCTTGCATAGTTTGATCAAGGACATAAACCTTAGTGTTGTTGATTGGACGACCTATTGGTGGCATGTCTAGGTCGTCGCCGTCTAAGCGCATAATCGTAGACCAGATCGTAGTCTCAGTTGGCCCGTAAAGGTTAATAATTGGGTGGCCAAGCTTGCGCATTTTTTGGGCTAATTGTGCGGGAAGTGCTTCGCCGCCAACGAGTGGGCGAACGTTCTGGAGCTGGTCGGCATGGTCTGCAAGAAGAGCCTGCCAATGGGAGGGGGTTGCCTGCATCACGGTAATATTTTGATCAGTAATTAGGCGTGCTAACGCCGACGGGTCTTTGGCGACGTCACGACTTGCCATAACCACTTGTGCGCCAACAATTAAGGGCAGGTAGAGTTCAAGGGCAGCAATATCAAATGCCACGGTGGTGAGGGCAAGTAATTTGTCGCTGGCCGTAATGTGTAGCTCGTCTTGCATAGCCAAAAGGAAATTGAGCAAACCGGTATGGCTTATCTCAACGCCTTTGGGGCGGCCAGTCGACCCAGAGGTGTAAATGACATAGGCGCTGGTATCGCCGCCAATGATGGCTGCAGTATCGGCGGTATAAGTCTCAGCGATATCCAAATCAATGGTATCGAGATTGAGGACTGCGGCATTGTCGCTGAATTGCTTGTCGCTTATGGCCGTGGTTGACAGCATGAGCTGTGGTTTGCCTTCCTCTAAGACCATAGCTAAACGTTCAGCCGGCGCGTTTGGGTCTAAGGGCAAATACGCTGAGCCGGTTTTCATTATTGCTAGCAGGGCGGTAAGCATTGATTCGTCGCGGGGCAGGGCAATTGCAACAAGGTCACCTTCACGAATATTGCGTGAACCCAGTAAATTCACCAGATGATTCACACGCCGCGACAGCGATTGATAAGTGATCTTTTGCTCACCAGACACAAGCGCAATCGCATTTGGTGTCTTCGCAACTTGTTGTTCAAACAGCGTAATTAAATTTGTATCCGGTAATGCTTTGTCGGTGTTATTCCATTGGTTGAACAGCAGGTGCTTCTCCGTTTCAGCAAGCAACTCTAACTGAGAGATCGATGTTGTCGGATTGCTCAAAACAGCGTTAATAAGGCGCACGAAGCGATCTCGATGTTTGTCTAAGTCTGTTTGTGTGTAGAGAGCTGGGTTAGCGTCGAAATCAATTCGCAGCCCTTCGTTATCACCACGGTCGTAAATAAATACGGTTAAATCTTCTACTGTGCCATTGCACACGTTTTGCGCGAGGCATTTATGGCCGCCAAAATTTAAGTCGTAGTCAAAAGGCTCAATGTTTACCCCAACCCAAGAAATTTGCTGGCCTTGGCCGAGTAAACCCAGCTCACGGCGCAGATCTTCGTAGCGAAATTGCTGGTGGCGTAATGACTGGCGAACGGTCTTGGAAACTTGTTTGAGTAAGCTGGTTAAATTTAAATCGGCATTCATAGTCAAGCGGATTGATACCGCGTTGGCCATCATGCTCGGAATATTGCGCATTTCACGGTTTGCCCGCGCTGTAACAGGCATACCAAACACCAAGTCGTCAGAGCCCGTCATCCTATAAATGTATGCAGCGAATAGGCTTATTAACACCTGAGGCAAACTACCTTCCGCTTCCTTGCCGAGCTGCCGAAGAGTGCTGCTAGCGCTAGAAGATAGACGGGCAGTACTTCGGCGTAGGCCCCCAGCACGAACCGCTTTGTGCGTGGTCAGGGACACGGGGTCGGGTAGTGATTTCAGTTCTTCTAGCCAGTATGCGCGGTCACGCAGATAGCGGCTGGATTGCAAATATTTCGTTTCAAGCTCGTGTTGTAGCTTTAGCGGTAAAAATGGGCTGGGGCCAATATCCCGATCTTCGAGTAAGGCGTTATATATTTCCGCGCAACGGCGCGAAATAATACCGGCTCCAAAGCCATCTAACACGACATGATGGCTGCGTTGGTACCAGAAGAAACAATTTTCACTGATCTTAAAGAGGGCACAAACCCAAAGTGGATCGCAGGCAAGGTCAACGGGCTGGCTGAGTTCATGCATCATCCATGCTTCAGCCGTCGCCCGCGGATCATCGGCATGGGTCATATCAATATAAGGAAATGTCCCCTTATAGCTGTCGAGTATTATTTGTCTTGGGCCGTCGTCAGTATCAAGTATTTCAACGCGAGTCGTCTCTGCCTCAACGGTTATCTGATTTAACGCAGCAATGAAAATATCGGGCTGTATAGCACCAAGAATTTCGCAGTACTCAGCAATATTGTAAATCGCATTTTTAGGACCTATTTTCTCGCCAAACCAAAGTCCACGTTGCGATTGTGCTAAGGGGAGAATCCCCACATCTAAACTTGCCTTCTCCGCTTCCTTTTTAAGAAGCGCCTTAGAATTTTGATAAGCATCTTGCTCAATGGATAAATACACGTCGTTCTCAGATACAAGGGCTACTGTAGGGCGTAGCTTTGCAGTGATACTTTCGGTCATGAGCTTGATCTCTATAGCAAATTTACAATTCGAATCAGTGACACAAATTAACAAGTGAATGTTGTCGCGGTAGGCTTACGGCGAAAAGCGCGGACAAATGTTTTTCGAAAACGTTGAGTTCAAATTTATGTTCGAGCAAAACTATTCTCACTGATGGCGCGCTATTCGCTTGCCTAGCCCAAATTAAAATAGGCTTACAGCCCTAAAAATGCCCTACACCGTTTTCGTGTTCCTGCCGTAGGCTGTAAAGGTATCATACGTATTATTACTTATCATGTAGTGTGACATAGTGCTCATGAATTAATATCAATGCATTAGAAATCGATATTTCTCGCCAGTAATACACGGCATCTAAAGAGTGTGAACTTTTGGTAATGCAAGGTGGCAAATAGTGTGTATGTGTCGTAGCGAAGTATTTTGATGAGGATTTAATCTGAACAGCTAGCATAGGTAAGCGCCCCGGCTGAGGCGCTGTATACGAGAAAGAGTGGGAAGGGCTGTTCTATAAGGGTGGTGCGAGGGGCCGAGGATATCGGTATTAGGCCACTTCAGCCTTTGCGATCAAAATGTCTAACTCTTGCTGATAGTTGCGTAAAACCGGATTTATATTGTTACGCTGTTTAACTTCTAATTCGCCGAGCTTTTCGGTAATCGGCAAGTTTAAAAGCGTTTTCAGTGTTTCCATTGTAGCGGAGGGGTTGGCCACGAGGCTTTTATAGTCGATTTCGATAGCACGATCGCCAGGCATTTCGGCTATCTCATTGCGGTACGTCACAACTTGCCGGGCGACGTCCTTTGCTAATAAGCCCCTTGTCAGGCGGGCGCTATTATTACGGCCGATAGCTTTGCGTACACCGCGTAAACCCATCCACGCAATATAGCCCACTCGGTAGCCACTGCGGCCTTTACCGTTATCGAGTAAGGTCTCGAGGTAGTGTTGTGGCCCTTCTATATAGGAAAGTAAGGCATTGAGCATACTATTGAGCACGGAAATCGGCTCACGAGAAATATAAATGAAGCGGGCGTCTGGGTAGTAGCTCAGAATCCGCTTGGCGTTACCTGTGTCCCAAGGATTTTTTAATAGTACCGCTTGTTTGTCCTCTTGCACTGCCAATAGCTTCTGGCACATGGTCGAGAACAATGCTCGGTTCTTATCACATAGCTTAAATGTACCTGTTTTTTTCCGAAGCAAGAATCCATATTCCTCTACGGCATCGGCGTTAATTTCAGTGCCATCAATATTGCGATCTTTAATCCCTAAGTCTGCAAAATAGTGGTTGAGCCGATCTTTATCTTGCTGTTCAGTCCCATTCGCCTTATTGGTTAGAAGACGATCAAAATACATTAAGTGGTACAAACTCAAGTGCGCTAATGGGAATGACTTGGCAATACAATCGTATAAAAATGTTGTGCCTGAACGGTGTAAACCCATTATAAATACTGGCCTGACAGGGAGGTGTTTGATCTCGTCAAGCTTGGTAAGGTCTTCATTTGTGTTTGGGAATTGTGCAGTCATAAAACGACTCTTAAATTTAATATGCTACATAGCTGGTGTAGCTAAATGCGGAAACGCCGGAGTAAATCTTAGATGCGTAGTTTACCCAGAAATCGCTATTTAATATCAGACTGTGTTAACAGTTTTGTTTTAGCAGTCAAAGAATGGGGCGGCGGAGTCTACTGACGCGAGTACACGGTCGCCTGCCAGAAGCCCGCTACGACTGGACATAACCCCAAATGGCATCTATTCTTCGTGACGCATTGAGTCGCCAATAAAGCCAAATACACACTGTTAGTAATGTGAGTATATTGTCGTTAATTCTACTCGTTTGTATTAACGTAGGATGCCGGTCTGGTTTCTGTAAACCTCGTGAGAGTGTGTTTTGGTATCGTTCATCACTGCGGCTGTGTTGCTTTAAGCTCGCCGCTTTATAATTCACTTGAGCTTGCCCAATAATGTCCAGCCAGCATTTACCTTCTCTAAATCTGATTCGTGTATTCGAAGTAGCTGCACGCCGAATGAGCTTTAAGGACGCCGCCGAGGAATTATTTGTATCGCCACCGGCGGTCAGTCACCAGATCAAAATTTTAGAAGAAAATCTAGGTGTCGCCTTATTCAAACGAGAAAACCGGAAAATTTCCCTTACTGGAGACGGAAAGCGCTATTACCTCCACGTAAAACGGGGTTTAGATTTAATTAATAGCGCGACGTTAGCCGTGCGCAAGGAAAAGAAGAAGCGGCGCTTCATCATTAATACCTTACCGAATATTGCTAGCCTAATACTGTTTCCCAATATTCACGAATTTCAAGCTAAGCATCCAGAATTGAATATTCAGATCGATTCCGATGTGTCCCGAATAGATTTAGAAAACTCCGAGGCGACCGTCGCCATTCGCCATGAATGCGGTACCGAGCCGGAATTGACGTATCATCCACTGGTAAAAATTGCCTTAACACCAATTTGTCATCGCAGTTACCTTGAGCAGCACCCCGGCATAAAAAAAGGCGATTTCAGCAATTGTCGTCTTATTAAGATCTCCGGCGACACCTATCAATGGCCGCGCTGGCAAACGGAGTGGAATTTACTCCCAGATACGCCGAATGAGATCGTTGTTAGCACTGTGCAGGCGAGTATTGAGGCCGTAAAAAACAATATCGGTGTTGCCATGGGGTATCTGCCCACGTCATACCAATTTATGCAAAACGACGATGAACTGGTACTGCCTTTGGCTGACATGGTCACCGCGCACGGCGAATGTTTTTTGGCTTACCGCAATAATAACGCCGACGACGAGGTGATCATGGCATTTCATGAATGGTTGGTCGCTGTTATCGCTGAAGAGTGGTCGGATAAGTAAAACTAATCCGAAGTGCGGTATTTTTTCATTTGTCAGCCCCTTATTTGAGGGGGAAGATACTCGGCAGTCGCAACGGAATAGTGATAGCCAAATGCCTTTAGATAGCCCCAACCATCAGCCAATGTACCCAGAATCGCTGCCGCTTACACCCCGAGAGCTTCAGGTTCTAAAGGAACTTGCTCTAGGTCACAGCAATAAGACGATTGCTAAAATCTTATTCATTAGCACCTACACAGTGGATGGATACGTGAAAGATATTTATCGAAAATTAGGGGTTCGTAACCGTTCAATGGCCGCGGTATTTGCTTTCCAATATGGAATATTGGACATGACATCGTCGGGACTAGGCGGTTTCCGGAGTCAAAGTGCGTAAATTGCTAAGGTGGTAAGAGAGTTTAGGTGATTTCCCTAGTCGCTACAGCGATTAGGCCATGCCTCCAAATATACAAACTTTAGTTAGTGCCCTCAAAAATGAAAATCCTTCTTAACGGCAAGAGTTCAGCGTGTCAGCTATTTGATAGTTGAGTACGCTTTAAACGACGCTAACATCAATAGCCAGAACGTGAGCGACGCATGTAGCCAGTTATCGGCCATTTCAACGATCAAATCATTGGTCATCATTCGGTAAAGGCAACCTAGAATGACCGCTACCGACGCCAGAATAGCTAAAAATCTAAGCTCACCTTCATTCGATGAATACCCGAGTAAAAATGCAGGGATGCCGATGACAATATCGTTGGTTACCATCGAGTACGCCATGGTGCTCGCAAAAATAATGATGCTAAAAACCACCTTAAGTCCTATGTAGAATCGAAACACATTTCAGTATCGACATATTTTCATCTTTGTAAAGAGCGTGTTTTGGCTGTTAGATACGCTTGTTTCTGTAAAATAAACGGATAGCTTCGCAATAAGCAGCAACTCATTACCGGAGGAATTACCAAGAAATATTTGAAAATCACATGACGTTGAGTCCACGCAGCGGCGATACATTATCACCTAGCTATGGGGGTAAGGGTGCAGCGCAGGATGAGGAATAACGAAATCACGAAGTATTGTGCAGTAATGTGGATGTTTAATAATCACGGTAAACTATTGCTAGCGACGTAATGGATTGGCTAAGCTGGTCCTAACTATTTGTATCGGCAAGATTAAGATGAGCAGAATTATGAAGTATTGCATCGTACTACTCGGCATCTTGTTACCCACATTCAGCTATGCACTCGACAGTATTGAGCTATTAACCAGCGCTGAAGCCTCGCCTCAGAAAACAATCAAGTACTCTGCGCCACTCAAAAAGGCGATAGACGATTCTCTCGACATTGGCGACAGTCTGTCGAAAGGCACCTTAATATTGCTTAGTAAAAATAGGAATAACTATCGCGCTACAATTCAACTAGAAACCAGTATGTCGGTTACTGGGGAAGGCCCTCACCTCGATCTAACTGATTGGAAACACTGCACATCTGACTGGTTCAGCATTACGGAAGCAAAGGGCCGGGAGTTTTCACTGCCTGATTTCGATGCAATTAACGTCGATTGTTTTCCGACGATATCCGATGAAGAACTTAAAGCTGAGGTATTACGTGTGGGCGGCGAGGAGTGGGTAAGTATATTAGAGGGCGAGGGCTGGCCGGACGGTTATAAGCCTGTAGAAATCTCATCTAGTACCGTCCGTCTAAAGATTGAGGAGAAAACGGCTACTGGTTGGAATGTGGTAACCGTAATTAATATGAGTATTCCTATGGGGTGCTAGCGGGTGTTAATCGTGCTGCATCAGTTATTTCTTTTAAAGTACATTCTGTCCAGGGTTCATACCATGCACGTTAAGATAATTATATTACTTGTCATCAGCGTATTACTGCAGGGCTGTGCTGGCAGTAGAGCCAGTTATGAATCTCTTATAGAGACAAAAAACGATACTACGGCTATTTACCTGTCACTTGGTGAAACCAAAGAAATATTAGCGGTAAGTAATGGTTTTCCGGGGTGGTGGGGATTTTACCCCGGCGTCAGCTCGATCTCTCCCCAAATTGCGAGTATAGCCTGCAAGGATGAGCGTAGTTTGATACCGTTTCGCTCTCCTGGCGTTATTTTTGGTGGTGAGGTTTGCTATATAACGGCCAATAGCCTAGGCGAAACATGGGTATTCCCTGACAATAAAATGTCCCGAGGTATGTCAGGGCAGATCCCTCAGGAGAATAAAATAAAAATTGTTGTTACGAAGCCCTGATGGATATATTGAGATAGTGGCGCTCATTTTTAAGGCCTATGCTGCCAAAGTGCGATATGTTTTTCTTTGCTGGCTTGTAATTTCATTAATGATGCATGTCTTAGGTGATAGCTAGATGGTATTCACAGAACTGGCGAATCGCATATTGGTATTTCATTTTTTGTTTTTTGCCGTTCAATTCGGCCACGCACTAGAGGCTTCTAACCGTAATTGGCAGCTGTCCGCGCTGGGCGAAAAGGCAATGGTGATTAGCATTTCTAGTGGATTTGATGACCCCGGAAGCTTAACTCTCAGTATTGATCAAAATAATGTTTTTGAACGACCAATGAATCGCGGTGAGTTATACGATGTATGTCTTGAGAAAAGTACTCGTTTTCCAAGTTTCATCGTGACAGAAGTCCTAGAGGGAGTCGGGATTGAACAGGGCTATGTTCTGAGGAAAGACGCTAGTTGGCAATTAATAACACTTCCGAATGTAGACGGTGTAGAGAGCATTGATGAGCTTGAAGGCTGCGCTACTGCTGCCAGTAATTGGAGTTTGGATGGCGCGGCCGTTAATTGCGAATGTGATTTTAGCGGTGCTATCCGACAGCAATTGCGAGGGAATAATTGGCGTGATTTACTTGGCGAGTTTCAAACTGGCCTGTATCTAAATACATCAGCAGCTCAGCTTGATCCAAGGTTAATTGAGGACACCGCTCAGGTGGATCAGTTAGTCGCAGAAGCCCGCGCTAACGAGGTTATTGCCTTTGAGGAAACTGTAAAAAATCGTCGCTGGGTAATTATTGAACATAGAAACCCCATATACGGTTCGTTTTCCCTTGGAATGTTTAAACAGGATAAGCATTGGGCTGTTTGGTATTACGTACTGGGAAATAGCAAATCCTTTAATGCGATTAGCAATATTGACCGGCCAAGTGAAAATGTACTTTCCGGGACGCTTTGTATTACGGGCTGCGATTGGTGGGGCCGCTTAGTAAACGTTGAAATTAGTCTTGATACATTCAAGGTTGACGTTATCGAGCGCGAATGAGTACGACTTATTGCCCTTCACCAAATACAATTATCGATAGACTGCATTAAAAGGGAAGCCTGTGAATCGCTGGACTAAGCTAAAATTGAAACTAACCTTGAGTTATCTTCGATTTATGTTCAAGGCATCTTACTTTTTTAAGGCCAAGAGGGCGCTGATGGCCGAATCTCGGGCGAATAAAATATGCGTGCAACTTGAAATGAATGCGATACTCGTTAAGCAATTTGAGGATGCGAGCCGTAAACAAAAAAAATCATTCCACTGGGGTGATATTGGCTGGCAGGTTGAAAATGCAGCAACTGCCTGTGAAGTCATATTGCGGTCGCCTGAATCGGAGGATTTAGACCAATATTTTGGCCGAGTTTTACCCGCGATTTCGGAGCTGGCCAGCAGTTATCGCCAAAGTAAGCTGGACGAAAGTGGTTATGCCTTAGGGACCGTCCGTGAAATTGAACGCGCGCTGATTGAAACGTCACAACACCTATAATAATTGCTTTAGACGTGATTTTAGTTTGGAGATTAATTGTTCGGCAACTCGACACATTAAATGTAGGAACATGGAAATATGAAGTTTGTTAAACGGGTATCTATTATCATTTTACTCGGCTGGAGTAACTTCGGGTATTCAGCATTGGCACCGTCGGCTGTTCATCTAAGAGATTTAGATACGATGGTTGATTTTGTTCGCGAACACCAATTTGTCGCAATCACATTAGAAAGCATTAATCTGGTTTCGCTAACAGTTTTCTACAACAATAATTGTGAAGCGAAATTTGAGCGAAGCAAACCTAGTTTATTAAGCCTGGGACGCCCAGGCCCGCAACCGGGCGTCGAGTTTAAAAGTAGTACATGTCCATTGCGCGAGATGAGCGACGGCTCGCATGAATAATCATCGTTAGGCATATATGGCCACAGATGAGATGGATACATGAAAAAATGGTTTTTGTTTGGGCTCAGCATAGCACTCGCTGAAATATTGATAGCGACAATGTTGATCGTATTTTTCTTGTGGGTTGAACGGGATTACTGTGCGCCGTATTTTCGTGCCTCAGGCCATTGTTATGCTAATTGGTTTTCCTCGTTTGAGTTAGTATTTTATGGCATTTCGGCAGCACTAATGAGTAGCGCGGTTGGTTTAATATGGCGTTATTTCTTTCGACGTTGATATAAGCTATTAGATTCTACTTGATAGTTTTCAATCCAACCCCCTGACCCTCAGAGCTAGTTTCGCATAATGTATATTATGTTAAATAGAGTATTTTGTTTAGCTACCTGATTTCTAAAAATTACCAGGTAGCTGTTACATAGTATCTATGCGACCTTAGCGCCGCCGCGCTCGCAGGCCCAAAACACACCTTCTAATTGCTGAACACCAGTTTCGCGCGCCGCTATCGCCATTTGCTTCGCTCGTTGCTCGCCAAAACGTTGGATAGAAAATGTTGCTTTACCGAACTCACCTGGCTTTTTGTCCGGCCAATGGGCTTCCCAATACCACAATTCTTTAACACAGCCGTCTTTTAGCTTGTAACGTTTCGCGTATCGATAGACGCCCGGTATGCCTGACGTGTTGTGGCGCCTAGGGGTGCTGCAAAATTGTTGGCGGGTTGTTGGGGGGTATTGGTCAATCATTTCGTCCCGGTAGGCTTTGCTAGCGATCAGGGCTTTGCCTTTGCCACCGTAAGATTTGTCAGGGAAGTTTTTAACTATTAGTGAGTTTTGACGCCGGAGGCTAACTCTCCACGCGTGGGTTCGATAAACCTCGTCGTCGATTCTGGAAATGCCGTACATCGTTTTACTTTTAGACATGGGCCCCGATTGTCTCTATTGCTGTGGTATTTATTTGACTAAAGCAATATTGATACCAGTACCAGCTTCGTTTTGGTAAACCGACCTTAAACTCTAGTCATAGGGAGGCTTAGGGCTGCTTTGTAGAAGTTTTTTATTGCTGAGTAATATTTTTTGCGCTGTTTTGAGTGAGGATGACAACGGAAGAAATACTAGGGCGCATGAAGTTAGTGCGCGCAATTTTAGTGCTTTTGATCTGTGGGCTGGCAGAATAAGACACGGTGGTGCCTCTACTCGGCCGCCTACGTCGTTCTCGAGACCGCTAGGTGCTCGGCGATTCTCCGTATTGCTAAATGTAAGAGTGTATATATGAGTATGGTAACGGCGCCTAAAGATAAGCCTATATAAAGAAATAAATCGGGTGCTTTCATCATGGTCGACATCAGCGATTCACGGTAATAGAAGAACCATTGGTGATTATCAGGAAATATAAGTTCGTGGAGCTTGTAGAAGACGGCTACCCACCCTACTGCCGCTATGAGTACGCCTGCGGCAGCAAGCCAAATCGCATTGGAAAGCAATATCTGACGGTAAGTGGGTGTCGGCCATGACTTTGCCAAAAACAGCGCAATCAGCCCGGTCCAGAGCATAAATAGTGCGGGCTCCCATTTTTGCAGGGCGGTAATTAAATTGGCGACGTCTTGTAAATGAATGATTTCCGCCCGATGCAGAAGTGGCGCCTTGATTCCGGTGCTTGCGACCACATAGCTGATGTCGGCCAGGCCGGCGCCGTGGTTGCTAATGGCGTGGCAAATCTGCGCGAACAGCTCGATACGCTCTGCGCGACTGGTATCCGCAAAGCCGCTACGATAAATGTTTTCTGGTCCGAATTGGCGAATATTCTCTGCAATCCCGATGTTGTCGTGCCAAAACCCGTATAAAAAATTACAGGCTAACAACAAATGCCACGCTATGAATAGGCTTACACACAGTGTGAGCAGGTTGTAGATGGTGGTCCGACTAATAGTTGCAATGTTTAACACGGTATTGGCGCCATTAGGCTTGGTCTCTGCATTGGTTCGCCCGCAAGCTTAGCTGATCTTGTCGATGCTTTGTATACTCTTTGCCAGATGAAAATTGATTTACGGCAGCGCTGACCGTTGTGATTAAAACCCTTGTAGAATGGTCGCGGTATAGCGCTAAGCAAATTAATTGAGACCTTTGATGAATAAGCAAATAATGAAAGCTGGCTCATTTTTCAGTAACCGCCTTCACCCTAAGCAAATTCTACTGGCCTTAGATGACATTGACGCCACCTCACCCAGTTACACTCTAAACCGGCCTGAGGCCTTGCGCCGGGTGTTTACGGTCTTAGCTTGTGTATCGGTTTGCTTGCTAATGATCCACTATTTAAAGTACTCGTCGGTTTTTTTGGCTATGTTAAAGGCCTTGAGCGAGTTTATTGATCAACCAGCCAACTATTTTTACTTAGCTCTTCGCCAGACCGGTTTTGTGGAATTGATTAGCTACGCATGGTGGACGGCGTGGCATATCGTTGGCTATGTCTTGATCCCCTCGCTCGTTATAAAGCGATATATTAAGTTGCCCGTGGCTGATTTTGGATGGCGTTGGAATGCAACAACTGCGCATTGGCGCGGTTATGCACTGCTACTATCACCGATTTTGGTGTTTATTTTCATTGCCTCCTCGAGTCGGGACTTTGTAGCTCACTACCCTTTTTATCGCTTGGCTGGCCGCAGTTGGTTCGACCTACTCGCGTGGGAGATTCTTTACCTTACTCAATTTATTTGCTTGGAGTTCTTTTTTAGGGGGTTTTTCCTGCAAGCCCTGCGGCCCGCTGTCGGCGCTAATGCGGTTTGGATAATGTGTGTGCCCTACTTAATGATTCATTTCCCAAAACTGTGGCCAGAAGCCGGTGGCGCAATTTTATTTGGTTTGTTTTTAGGTATTTTGGCCCTGCGATCCGTATCAATATGGGGTGGTTTTTTTGTGCATGCGGGTGTGGCGGTAGGAATGGATCTGGCATCGCTGCTAAAACAAGGACGTATGCCCGAGGTGTTTTGGCCTTTCTAAACTGAGTGTAAAAAGAGAGGCCCAGCAGATTATAGGGAAGTATTCGCCTAGCGGTATTGCCGGTATATTTCGTTCACCCAAAGGCTAACAGAGTGTTCCCGGTAGCGCTCGCAAAATGCCTGTGCCTCAGGGTCAGGGATGTCTCCCCATGGAAAAGGATGCTCTGGTGGTTGCGTTAGCAGCGACAGCATAGCCGCGACAGATAAGTCGGCACGACTAAATTTGTCTCCCACCAAGTAAGGTTTTTGTTCAATTCGCTTTGCCATGATATCCATGGCAATCTCAAACTCATGGTGGGCTTTGGCAACTTTCTCGGGCGAGATGACATAAATTTGGTAAATCGCTTTGTGCAGTTTGGGCGCTAGAAACCGATAAGCGAGTTTCTTGTGGCTGGGCATTGAGTGTGTAAAACATTTACGAATGAACGCAGGGTAATCCAGTAGACTGCTGTACAAAATACGACGAATATTCACGCCCAGCTGTACGTCCATCGTTTTTTCGATTGCAGCGCAAGCCTGCCTTTCTTCCTCGGTAGCTGGGCTCAATTGACGGTCTGGGTAATTTGCATCGAGCTGGTCGATTATTGCGCTGGAGCCTTGGATTACTGTGCCATCATCATTAACCAGCACTGGTACGGAGGATTCTGCTGCAATTTTGCGTACCGTCATTAAATGAAGTCCGGGAACAATTGCAACAGCGTCATGGCCAATGCCTTTGTAATCCAGCGCCCAGCGCGCTTTCTCGCAAAAATGTGAGTGTGGGAAAATCAGCAATTTTGGCATAGGGCATCTTATTTTTAGTTTGACGCTATATCATGGCAATAATTCACCGAATTACAAGGATCAGCGCGCTGAAGTTGCCCTACGCCTTTAGCCGTAGCTGGCCGATTTAATATAGGCCGCTCGATTTTGTAACTTGTTTAAATAGGCCAATGTAGCCGTTTTGGTACTAAGTAAACAGTGATGGTCGGCGATTTCCAAAATCATACACATCATAATATCCGCTGCGGTGAACATATCGCCGGCAAAGTAGGCGCGGCTGTTCAACGTAGCTTCTATATAATTGAAATCGAGTGCTAGCTCTTTGCCTATATAGCCGTCTAACGGCTGGTTACCCGCCCGCTCCTCTTTTTTCATGATCATATTGATAATAACGGGCATTGCTAGTGAGCCTTCAGCAAAATGCAGCCACTCAAGGTAGTCATAGTAGTTTTCATCGGTTTTGGCTGGGCGTAGCGACTGTTGCGCGGCGTGATCCAGCAAGTATTCCATCACCGCAGCTGATTCACACAGGGTGCGGTCACCATCAACAACAACAGGCGATTTTGCTAGGGGATGGATTGCCGCCAGACTTGCCGGCGCGAGATTGGTCTGTCCGTCGCGTTGGTGGTGCACCACTTCGTAAGGCATCTTTAATTCTTCTAATAACCAGATAATTCGTTTTGAACGCGATTGATTTAAATGATGGACGGTAAGCATCGTTTGGCCTCGGTTTAGTGGGCTAAAAATAGTTGCAAGCTATGCCTTGGCGCGCCTAAGGCGCGCACGCAAAGCCAGCTCGATTTACAAAGCTGTTTCGAGTATTTGTCGGCTGATCTCCGGCGTAACAGCGCCTTGCTCACCGAGTTTCACCATCCCGTGTTGAACAAGATTGTTGAGCAGTGTATCAATGTGCTCCTGGCCCAATTTGATGTCGGCGAGTCGTATAGGCATGCCCATCGCAATGAAAAAGCCTTCAGTCGCCGCGATGGCTTTATCAATCGCCGCTTCCTCATCGGTCGTGTCAATGGCCCAGACACGTGCCGCATATTGCAATAGCTTATCGCGCTTAACCTCACGTCGAATTTTTAATACCGCTGGTAACATAATGGACAATGTACGAGCGTGGTCTATACCGTGCGCTGCTGTTAGCTCGTGACCAATCATATGGGTGGTCCAATCTTGAGGAACGCCCGCGCCAATTAAACCGTTAAGCGCTAAGCTCGCTGCCCACATAATATTGGCACGAACCGCTATGTCATTCTTGGTTGCTGGCGTAAGTGCTTTGGGGCCCTCCTCTATTAGGGTTTCCAGTAGTCCTTCGGCAAATCGATCTTGCACCTTGGCATTAACGCTGTAAGTGAGATATTGCTCCACGGTGTGAACGAAGGCATCGACAACCCCATTGCCTATTTGGCGGTCTGATAAGCTCAAGGTTACCGTTGGGTCAAGTACCGCGAATTTTGGTCGAACGTGCTGGCTCGCAAACGCGCCTTTATGACCATCGCGGGTAACCACCGAGCCGGTATTGCTCTCAGAACCTGTTGCCGGCAAGGTTAAGACAGCGCCAATGCTTAACGCCGCTTTTATTCTTTGGCCCTTCGCAATAATGTCCCATGGATCATCGCCTTCGTAACAGGCTGCGGCGGCTATAAATTTTGCGCCATCAATTACCGAACCGCCGCCTACCGCCAAGATGTAGTCAACTTGGTGTTCTGTAATCAAGGGCTGCGCTTTCATCAGCGTTTCATAGCTGGGGTTTGGCTCGATGCCTGAGAATTCCACTACTGAATGGTTAACGAGTACTGCGGTAAGTTGATCGTAAATCCCGTTGCTTTTTATCGAGCCGCCACCGTATAGCAATAGCACCTTTGCATCAGTTGGAATCTCTTTGGCGATTGCCTTGATTTGACCTTCGCCGAAATGAATACGGGTGCTATTGGCAAAACTAAAATTTAGCATGTAGTGATCCTTGGTGATGATACCTAAGTCAAATTTAGGTGGGTGTGATCGAACTCGTACAGATTCGTTAGCTTAGCGTATGCGGATTGCGAACGCAGCCATGAATATCTTGTTAGGTTGTTGCGGCCTGTGCTCAGGCTCTACGCGGCTTAAGGGCTGACCGTGCGCTGTATTAGCACACATTTCCTAGTGTTTGGTAACTTGCAAAGTGCCCCTCATTGGTTCAAATACGTATTGATTGCGCCAATGCATTGCGATTGTGATTTTTGCTATTTCACACTGTAATTTTGCGGTGTTTTAGGGTTTTGCGAACCCAATCACAATAAGCGATGTCGATTGTAATCATAGGAAATCGCAGAGTACCGCTATGCCTAAGTATAAAGCGTGTTATGACTTCTTTTAGGTGTATAAGGCTATCCGAGCGAGGCGATGGAAGCTTCATTGGCATTGTACTTGCTCTAACTAGGGTAGGCGCACCGGATGTGTCATAGGGATTTAAACTACACGAGGAAGTTGCAATGAAAGTACATAGTCTTATCCTAGCTTCAATCTTATCAATGAGTACCGCAAGTCAAGCTCAAACACTGGTTGGAATACTTGGCAGCCCGCTTAGCACTGGTGGTCTACCAACACTCGACATACTCGGTGGTGGTCTCCCCTCAGCTGATCTACTGGGCTCGGTAACCCCTGTTGTACTTGGCTTAGTAGACACTGTAATACCGCTGGTAGGGCAATTGCCGTTAGATTCGGTATTGCCAGTAGTTACCGATTTAACAAGCAGTTTGTTAGGCGGTGGCACACCTGTTGTTTTTAGCCTAGCCGACACGGTATTACCCATGACTGGCCAGCTACCGCTGGATACGGTCCTGCCCGTTGTTATGACAACGAGCGGTGGCGTACTCGGCGGTGTATTACCCGTTACACTTGACCTACTGAACTCTGGTGCACCCTTAATTGGTGGTGTTCTCTAGTATCAGTTTGGAGGTTCTATATTACTTTCACCGCAGTTTATAGAACCTCCAAAACACCTTGAACGGCCAAGATCATATTTTTATTGTTGTGTCATAGTGAAACTGTTTATTGGTTTTTCTGCCTTCAATCTTAGTCAGTTTGATGAAATGTCCGCCATGCCCCCTCTTCTAAATAGGCCAATTTCAATTGACTGAGTTTTTGTAAGGCATCGTCAACATCAAAGTCGAGCTGGCATTGCCAGCGTTGCGAAAACCATACTTCAATCCGCTGGTCCAATTCCTTGGCTGATAAAGGCTGATGTGCGGCCAATAAAAAATAGTACGCTAGCAGGCTTTCTTTACATTCGGATTCTTCAGCATCATCAAGCAAGCGGTATAAAACGCCGGCATTATTGTCGAGTAATTTGAAGTAGAGATTCCGCGTTAGTGCTTCTGTAAATCGTAATTTACGATTTTTAAAATTACTGAATTGCTTCCATAGGTAGGCGCCTATTGTGCCGGCACCGGCCAATAGCACTATAATCGCATTGCGATCTAATTCGACCGCCTCGCTTTGCCAGCCCAACCAAAACCCGAGTAACGAGGCGGTTAATACAAGCGTCGCGCCGAGTTTAGTGGTAAGCACGATTCCGCCGCTTACCAAGGCAGGTACGCCAATCATGAGTTTGTCCCGCAGGCGCATTCCAACCTGGGTATTGGGAAAGAGCATTTCGAGATCAGCATCAGGAACATTTTGAAATAACTTGAGCATCGTTGAACCAGGGCGGCAGCCGGCGGGCGTATCGCCTTCAGTCAGTGAAGTTTTGAACCGTAGGAAAAGTACCACTCGGTCGTAATTGATAAAATTAACGGTCCTGCGCCACAGATTAAATGGCCCCTGTATTTCCTCCTGGCGTTCACTTGCGCCGCGGGTATAGAGCAAAACCTCAGCGAAATCATCGAGGTTAACCACCAGCCGAATATCGAATAGCGACGCGGAGTCCATGGCCTTGGAGAGTATTTCTGGTGTGACTTTGTCGTAGTTTGCTCGATTCAATAATTCGGATACTTGGCTGGCAAGGTCACCGGTGTTTTCTTGCTCATTGAGATCGACAAGACGTGTGTCCGCGTCGGGATCTAGGCTTGCATAGGCATCTTTCAAGGCATGTTTAGCGCGATGAAATTCATCGCGGAAATAGCGTTCAATATGCGCCGCGCCGACTTTAAAATGGGCAAGCGCTGCGGCATCTAACTGCCCTTCTTGTTCGCACATTTGCAAAATATCTGCGCGACGGAATGGGATAAAACGGAGTAAAGCCAGTTTCGGCATGGCGACAACCCTTTCTCTTTGTATTGTGATTCTGAATTAGTGTTAAGAACTTCCTCTCTCGACATTGCCACGCAGCATAGGCTATTGTTTTTCTGAGGCCTAATCTTTTTGGCTAGGCATTTCCAAATCTAGGGTGAAATATGCACGACCACCATCATCATAGCGCCTCAGAACGCATCGGCTGGGCATTCGCTTTAAACCTTGGCTTTACCGTTATTGAATTTATCGGTGGTTATTTAACCAATAGTACTGCGATTATGGCCGACGCTGTCCATGATCTTGGTGATTGTTTGGCAATAGGCTCGGCATGGCTGCTGAATAAAGTCGCCGACAAAGAGGCCAGCCAACATTATAGCTATGGCTATCGCCGATTTTCCCTTCTTGGCGCATTAATAAATGGGGTGGTACTGATCGTTGGCGCCATTTGGATATTAAGTGAGGCTATCCCGCGCTTGGCAAACCCCCAAATGCCCAATGCAACCGGAATGCTAGGTTTGGCCGTATTGGGCGTCGCGGTAAATGGCTATGCCGCCTATAAATTAAGCGAGGGCAAAACGCTCAATGAACGAATGCTCAATTGGCATTTGTTGGAGGATGTCTTGGGCTGGGTGGCAATATTAGTATTGTCGTTGGTATTGATGGTCGTCGAAATGCCAATTTTGGACCCCCTACTCTCTATCGGATTTACCTTGTTTATTTTGTTTAACGTAGTGAAAACGCTACTTGAAACTCTTCGTCTATTCCTACAGGCAACACCAGACCCCGCCTTACGTAGTCAAATCCAAGCGGATCTATTGGGTATCGCTCAAGTCCATGACATCCACCACCTTCATCTCTGGTCGCTAGACGGCGAACACCACGTACTCACGGTCCACCTGCTCCTCAATCAGCATTACGCGCAGCCCGAGCTGGTATTACTTAAAACGGATATTGCGGCTGCAATGGCAAAATACCAGCTTAGTCACACCACTATTGAATTGGAGTTCCCTGACGAGTTTTGCCGGGATCGAGTTGAGCACTCACACTAAGCTTTTTACTTTAGGCTGCGGTGCGCCTGTGTGAATATTCCCCTGGGACAATATAGATCCGCGCCATGGAAATCATTAGCTTATTTCCCTGGCTTTCGCTAGATTGCGCGCAATCACTAAGCTACTGAGCTTGGTGTCTGCTGAGAGGCTAAGTGTGACATGCTGGATCCCGTCATTTTATTTTTCATCTTCGGACTTAGCGCCGGTTTACTGCGCTCTGAGCTGAGACTTCCCCCCGCGATTTACGATCTAGTCAGTATTATGCTGCTGCTCACTATTGGCATGAAAGGCGGTATTGAACTTGCCAAACAGCCATTCTTAGAACTCCTACCGCAAATGTTGGCGGTAATCGGTCTAGGCATCCTTTTACCCTTAATCGCCTTTCCCCTTCTCCGATACCTCGGACGCTTTAGCCGCGTGGACGCGGCGTCTATCGCTGCACACTACGGTTCGGTGAGTATGGGTACTTTTGCGGTTGCGGTGGCTTATATGAGTGCGAGAGGAATTTATTATGAGGAGCAAATGCCGCTTTTTGTGGTGATGCTGGAGATTCCGGCGATTCTGGTGGGAATTGTCATCGCCAAAGGCTTTTCGAAGCAAACCAACTGGGCCCAAGTTGGCCACGAAGTGTTACTTGGCAAGAGCATTATTCTCATGATCGGCGGCCTGCTGATTGGCTGGATTGCTGGTGCAGAGCAACTCGCATCTATCAAACCCCTGTTCTTCGATTTATTTAAAGGGATATTGGCGCTCTTCCTCTTGGAAATGGGCTTAATTACATCTAAGCACGTGGGCAGTCTTAAGAAATATGGCCTTTTCCTGATTGTTTTCGGGATCAGCATGCCGATGTTGTCGGCGGTTCTTGGTGCGGCCACTGGCTGTTTACTGGGATTCTCCGTGGGCGGCACCGCAATGCTGGCCATTCTCGCCGCCAGTGCGTCGTATATCGCTGTGCCAGCCGCAATGCGGATCTCGGTGCCAGAGGCCAATCCAACCTTGTCCTTGGCCGCATCATTGGGCATCACCTTCCCTTTCAATGTGGTGATCGGCATTCCAATTTATTACGCGATGGCTGAATACATCCACGCCTTTTTTGGAGCTTGAATAAATGAGCGACAACATAAAAAAACTCCTGACGATTGTGACGGAAGCGGCCTTAGAAAATATTTTAGTCAAAGATATTGAACGCCTCGGTGCTCAGGGCTACACCATTACCGATGCACGGGGCAAAGGCGGCCGCGGCGTGCGCAATGCGGCTTGGGATGCCAACGGTAATATTCGGATAGAAGTGATCAGTGATGCTGCTATTGCCGGCCAGATTGCCAGTCATCTTAAAGAAACGTATTACGCTAATTACGCGATGATTCTTTTTATGAGCGACGTAGAAGTGATAAGGCCTGAAAAGTTTTAGTTTTAACCTTCAGGCATATAGCTGGGTTGCGAAAAAGCGAGGAATGACATCCTGCTTTCCGCTCCTTATTATACTCCTGGCTGACAAGTGCCGATGCCATCGACTGCCAGTTGATTAATAAATAATTGCCCGCCGGTAGCACCACTTATACGACTTACGCAGTCATTAATGCTGACTTTGTCAGTAATTAAGCCAGTAACTGGATCGAGAAGATCAAGAAAGACAATATATTCAAAAAGAGGGCGCCATTTGGCAATCGAAGAATTGCTAAATGCGGCTGAGCAACTGCGCCTTTTTAGTATTAAATTCGTCTTCTGACAAGGCGCCAGCATCACGCAGTTGCGCCAATTTACTAAGCAAATCCAAGGTTTGATTGACATCGTAATTGGTGTTGTTGGTATTCGAATCACTGTTATTAGCCGCCTGGATATTTTGCGGCGCAGGCGGATTTTGCTTAAATTTATTTGGCTGCGCGAAATTTGTCTGGGCCGGAGTCGGCGCGCCTGGCCCAGAAATTAAGGGCAGGCTAAGAGTAGAGATATTGCCAAACTGGCTGCTAAATGTCAGTGTTTGGCTGCCACTTTGCTGCTGACTCACTCCACCAATATTGTGATTAAGTGTATCGTATACCGAGACTTGGCCATTTAACTCGACTGCTAGACGATTGGGGAAAATCGCATAACGGTTATTATTTTGTGCCCCGCTGCTAAACGGACTGCCCAGCTCCGCTGGCCACCATTGATTACTCCCAGGTGTGCCCGCAGGGATAACCGGAAACATCTGATTATTGGCCAGCACGCCTGCCAGCTCGTTGCATAAATTATTAACCGTTGTTTTGAGGCTGTTATTAAACATATCTCCAACCATGGTCATGCCACCGCGCATCCACTGTCCCGAGCCACCGAGTTCTGGGCAATTGAATTGGGCCATGGAGCTACCACCGTTATTAACGGCAACGAGCATATGCACAACCGCGCCATAACTAAGGCCGTAGCGCGAAGCGATACCGTTAACTAGGTTTTCGCCGACATCGGTGAGCTTTTGCATAAAAACAATCCTATTGGATAATGAGCGTATTTGACGCTTTGGTGGCAGCAAACGTGCTTGCAGCGATAATCAGTTTAATATGGCAGGCATTGAGTATAGCGCTGCAAATATGACAATCATGAATTGGGCGGTGCAGTGATAAGCCCTAGCTTTGGCAAGGCCGGAGTCAAAAATCGACGTAAAGAAAGTATGAACAAAGAAATGAAATGATAGGCATTTACTTTGCATAAAGCTATAAGAGTCGAACAAATATTGTTCAGCTCTGTATTCCGCCATAGCCTCGTCAATACGCGCTCTTTATCACCTAACTACTGTGCAGAAGATTGCCGCACTTGAGGATGACGCTGTCGATGTTTATGCTCGCCCCAGCGATTTACGCATTGCCGACGCCGAGCAAGTGGGCATTGAAGTGGTGGTAAATAGCATTCAACGCACCGGGCCGATAGTGCGCGCCGAGGTCAGTTTTGCGCATAGTACTTTTGGCCAAAGCCATTCTACGCTTCGTGTCGAGCTGCCCCATTTACACCACGATGTGCCCCGCTTTCAGATTGGCGCAACCTTGCGGCTGCGCTTAATGCAGTTCAGCGTATTTGCCCCGCAAACAATCACGCCAGTAAGGGAGCAGCTCAGCGCGCCGATACTCATTGGCAGAGAGCGTGAGCGCCTCGCCGGATAATTTCAAATTAAACCCTTGACCTTGCCATTGTGGTAAGGTCGATGATCAAGCCTCGATCAACTGAGGGCTTAATCATGAGCGTATCTACAAGTAACACCGCGAGTATTGTTCACCATAAAGCAGCTTTGCAATTGTCGATTCAGGGCATGAACTGCGGCGCCTGCGTAGGCAGAATCACTCGGGCGCTCGGTGACCTTGACTGTATTGATGGGGTCGAGATTAATTTGGCCGCTAAATTAGCAAACATCCAATTTAACGACGCCGATATAGATACTGACACCATCATCGCCGCCATTGCCGAGGCGGGCTATCAGGCTTCACCGCTAGCACTCGGCAATGCTGAGTAAAGGAGCTCGCCATGACCGCAGCCGTATCAAACACGCACCCAGCTCAGCAGGAACTTCGTTTTGGCATAGAAGGCATGAGCTGTGCATCCTGTGTTAGTCATATTGAAAAAGCCTTAAACGCCGTTGATGGCGTTAGCAAGGTTAGCGTTAATTTGGCCACCGAAACGGCGCAAATTACCCTAGCCAAAGCGGTGCCCAGCGAACAACTGAGCGCGGCCGTTAAGAACGCGGGCTACCACGTAAGCACCAGCACGATTCGCCTTAAGATTGGCGGCATGAGCTGCGCCTCCTGCGTTGGCAGAATAGAAAAAGCCTTGCAAGCAACGCCCGGTGTGCTTGCGGTGAGCGTGAATTTAGCAACAGAAATCGCCAATATTGAGTTTGCTCAAGACGCGATTAGCAACGCCGAATTAATCGCCGCCGTCAGCAATGCGGGTTACCAAGCAACGCTAGACACTGAGCAAGCCAAGGTAAAACCAGACACAAAAACCAGTGCCTCTAGCAAAGAAGCCCGCGCTGTTATTATTGGCGCGATTTTATCGGCGCCCTTATTTTTGCCGATGGTTTTCAGCGTGTTTGGCAGCCAGTGGATGGCGCCGGGCTGGCTGCAATTTTTACTCGCCACACCGGTACAGTTTTGGCTGGGCGCGCGCTTTTACCGCGCTGGCTGGGCCGCACTTAAAGCCAAAACCGGCAATATGGATTTACTGGTCGCACTCGGCACCAGTGCCGCTTACGGCCTGAGCGTATTTGAATTAATGCGGCCGTATTTTGCGGAGCAAACACATAGCGGCGGCCATGCTAGCGGCCACTATTACTTTGAAGCCTCTGCGGTTGTTATTACCTTGGTGCTATTGGGTAAATGGTTAGAGGGCCGCGCCAAACGCCAAACCACTGCAGCCATTCAGGCCCTGCAATCCCTGCGCCCCGCTACTGCGCGAGTTCGTGGTGAGAACGGTGACAAAGAAGTGGCCGTCGAAAATATCCGCAGCGGCGATTTGGTCATTGTAAAACCCGGTGAACAAATCCCAGTCGACGGTGTAATTAAAGAAGGTGCCAGCCACATCGACGAGTCTATGCTCACCGGCGAGAACCTGCCCGTTAGTAAAGACGTGGGCGATAAGGTCACCGGCGGCGCGATCAATGCCGACGGTGTCTTACTGATTGAAACCACCGCAATCGGCAGCGAATCCACCCTGTCGCGGATTATTCGCATGGTCGAAAATGCCCAAGCCGCCAAAGCGCCGATCCAGCGTTTGGTAGATCAAGTCAGCGCGGTGTTTGTGCCGGTGGTATTAGTCATTGCCCTCGCCACATTGGTCACTTGGTGGCTTTATAACGGCGATATTCAAGGCGCGATAATCAATGCCGTGGCGGTATTGGTTATCGCCTGCCCCTGTGCCCTTGGCTTAGCTACCCCCACTGCGATTATGGCCGGAACTGGGGTGGCGGCAAAATACGGCATATTGATTAAAGACGCTGAAGCGCTAGAAATTGCTCACAAAACCACCACGGTAATTTTCGATAAAACCGGCACCTTGACCGTGGGCAGGCCGACCCTAACTGCCACCAAGGCCGTGAACGGCGATGAGCGCGAATTAATTCGCCTCGCGGCCGCCGTGCAATCCGGCAGCGATCATCCGCTGGCAAAAGCGGTTATGACCAGGGCTGAAGAACAAGGCATTTCGGTAGGCCAAGCCAGCAATGCCAAAGCATTGGCCGGTCGCGGTGTAAGCGCCCTTGTCGACGGCCAGCAACTATGCCTCGGCAATACACGCTTAATGAAAGAGCTGAATATTGAGCTTGGCGATTTAGCGAAAACCGCTGAAGACTTAGAAGCGCAAGGCAACACCCTGTCATGGTTGGCCGTTGAAGGTGATAGTTCAAAACTGATTGGCTTACTGGCCTTTGGCGACGAGATCAAAGCCTCCGCTGCCCAGGCCATCGCGCAACTGCGCGAGAAGGGAATAGAAACTATTATGCTCACCGGCGATAATCAAGGCAGCGCCAGCGCGGTTGCCGCAAAATTAGGCCTGAGCGATTTTGTCGCCAATGTTTTGCCCGACGACAAGGCAAAGAAAGTTAGCCAACTGCGCAGCGAAGGCCGCGTTGTCGCCATGGTCGGCGACGGCATAAACGATGCCCCCGCCCTCGCCGCGGCCGATATTGGCATTGCCATGGCCACAGGTACCGACGTGGCCATGTACACCGCGGGTATTACCTTAATGCGCGGCGACCCTGCGCTGGTGGCAGATGCGATTGCCATTTCCCAGCGCAGCTACCGTAAAATTAAGCAGAATCTGTTTTGGGCCTTTATCTATAATGCGGTCGGTATACCGCTGGCGGCGTTTGGCTTATTGAACCCCGTTATTGCCGGTGCGGCCATGGCCTTTAGTAGCGTGAGCGTGGTGAGTAACGCCCTGCTCTTAAAGCGCTGGAAACCCGATAGCGCAAACAATCCCCGCGAGGACAACTAAAATGAATATCGGTGAAGCCGCCAAAGCCAGCGGCATATCGGCAAAAATGATCCGTCACTACGAGGGGATTGGTCTTATTGAAGAGTCCCGCCGCAGTCCGGGGGGCTATCGCATTTACTCAAACAACGATCTGCACACCCTAAGCTTTATAAAGAGTAGTCGCTCACTGGGCTTTTCTTTAGACCAGATCAAACAACTGCTGTCGCTATGGCAAGATCGGGGCCGCGCCAGCAGTGATGTGAAGGCACTTGCCTTGCAGCATATTAAAGAACTCGATGATAAAATCGCTGAACTCAGCGCCATGCGTAATCTTTTGCAAAATTTAGCGACAGAGTGCCACGGTGACAACCGCGCCGAGTGCCCAATACTGCAGGGCTTAGAGCAGCAATGTGGTGAAGCAAAAGCCAAAAAGACGTAGTATGAAAAATATCTGAGATTCACTGCATTCCTAAGGCGTCGAACTTCACGCCGACAAATGAGCCAGATCATTAAGAGATTATTAGCCCTTAAAATATGAAAAAGCTTCTTAACATTCCCCTGCTGAGTTTACTGATACTGATTTATTTCAGTAAGTCGGTGCTGGCTGCGGTGCCGATGTTAGGAATGACCCACGCGGCGAATTACGCACCAATGACGTCTGCTGCAAGTCACTGTGTTAGTGAAAACCACAGCGAACACAACAGTTCCCATCATCATTCTAGCCATAGCTCACACGCTGAAAACACTACAGATATAGGCCTGCACTCAGCGTCTCATGATTCGACCAGCAACAGTGTTCACTGCGACGCCAAATGCCAGTGCTGTATAGGTAGTTGCAGCACTCTTGCACTGCTCGCCGCAAACCTAGCTAAGCAGACCATTAAACCTTATTTCTCTGTAGCCGAGTTTGACCTTCAACTGCTGCCTCAACACCCCTCCTCACTGATTAAGCCACCCATTTTTAGTTGATTACAAGACAACTGCGCCTGTCGATTGGGAAATCAACCCTCTAGACGACCAGCGCTAATAGCAATTAATTATGGAATATGACGATGAAATACAAAATAAATCCCACTATCGCCGCTGGCGACTCGCTTCCACAGCCAAGCGTGTCACGACGTCAGTTTGTAATGGGCGCAGCCAGTGCTGGCGCGCTAATTGGTTTGAGCGGCAGCCCACTGAGCTGGGGCGCGGCCAATTCGCCAAAACTTACGGAACGCCAAACCCTCAGCGGCAAACATTTTGATTTAGACATTGGCTACCAGCCGGTTAATTTTACCGGCAAATCCAGAATCGCTACCGCGGTGAATGGCAGCGTGCCCGGCCCCATCTTACGTTGGAAGGAAGGCGACGATATCACCCTGCGGGTGCGCAACCACCTTGCCCACGACAGCTCGATTCACTGGCACGGCATGATACTGCCCGCTGAAATGGACGGCGTACCCGGTATGAGCTTTGCGGGCATTAAACCCGGCGAGCATTTTGACTATGCCTTTAAAGTTCAGCAAAGCGGCACGTACTGGTATCACAGCCACTCTGGTTTTCAGGAGCAAACCGGGGTTTACGGCGCCATTGTGATCGAGCCTAGAGATTCCGACCCAGTGAGCTACGACCGCGACTACGTGGTGCAGCTTTCAGACTGGTCAGATGAGGTACCAGAAGATATTTACGCCAAGCTTAAAAAACGCGGCGATTATTATAATTTTAATGAGCGCACTGCCGGTGATTTATGGCGCGATATTAAAGAAAAGGGGCTGAGCAATACCTGGTCTGAGCGCAGCATGTGGAACCAAATGCGCATGAGCGAGCGGGATATTGCCGATGTTACCGCCTATACCTACACCTATCTAATGAACGGCGCAACGCCGGAACAAGGCTGGACGGGACTTTTTAAACGCGGCGAGAAAATCCGCTTACGATTCATAAATAGCGCCGCCATGACTATGTTCGATGTGCGTATTCCCGGCCTTAAAATGACCGTGGTCGCCGCCGACGGCCAAAACGTTGAACCCTTCACCATCGATGAATTTCGCATTGGCGTGGCGGAAACCTACGATGTTGTTGTGGAACCCAGTGACGACAGTGCTTACTGTGTATTTGCGCAAAGCATTGACCGCAGCGGCTTTAGCCGTGGGACCCTTAGCGCCAACCCAGCCTTAAGTGCGGCCATTCCTAATATGGATCCCGCCCCCGTCCTAACCCACCGCGATATGGGCATGGCTATGGCAGGTATGAACCATGGCGACCAAAACATGGGCGGCATGGCGGGAATGGATCACAGCCAGCACAATATGGGCAGTATGAAAGAAATGGATCACAGTGGCCATGATATGAGGAATATGAAAGGCATGGATCATAGTCAACACGATATGGCCGCCATGAGTATGCCGATGCCAGCGCCTCTGGGCAAAGCGGGGTTTGGCAGCAACAGCGAAATCGCCCATGTAAAAACCGAATTTGGCCCCCAGGTTGACGCCCGCGCCAACAGCCCCCAAAACGGACTCGATGATCCAGGAATTGGCCTACGTGATCACCAGCAGCTTTATGGTCGTAAAGTGCTGCGCTATAGCCAGCTGCGCAACTTGTACCCTACCCAAGATCGCCGCGAACCCAGCCGTGAAATTCAATTGCACCTTACCGGCAATATGCACCGCTATATGTGGTCGGTAAACGGCATTCCCTTTGCCGATGCCAAGCCCCTTGCCCTTAGTTTTGGCGAGCGCGTGCGTATTACCCTAGTGAACGATTCCATGATGACTCACCCTATTCATTTACACGGCGTATGGAGCGAGCTAGAAACTGGCGATCCCGAATACATTCCTCGAAAACACACCATTATGGTTCAACCGGGTTCAAAAATTAGCTACCTCGTCACCGCCGATGCCCTCGGCCGCTGGGCTTACCACTGCCACTTGCTCTACCACATGCCGGGCATGATGCGGGAAGTGCGCATTAGCCATAAAGGAGGTGTAGCATGAAAATGACTAAGCGCGGATTCACTGTGAGCCTATTGGCTATCGCCGTAAACAATATGAGCTTCGCCCACGAAGCCGCCGACCCACTCATTAGCATGGTGTCGATAAACCAATTAGAGCAGCGCCTTAACAACGACTCGCAAAGCGACGATCTCGATATTAGCAGCTGGAATGCCGATGTTTGGCTGGGCAAAAACCTAGGCAAATTATGGTTAAAAACCGAAGGCGAATTTGTCGACGGTCAGCGCGTAGAATCTGAACTGCAAGTGCTTTACAGCCACGCTATTGCCCCCTACTGGGATCTGCAAATAGGTTGGCGTGGCGACTTTAACCAAGACCAAAACCAACACTGGTTTGCAGTAGGCTTGCAGGGCTTGGCACCGTATTTTTTCGAAATAGACAGCGCGCTGTATTTTGGTGAAGGCGGCCAAACCGCGCTGCGTATCGATGCCGAGTACGAGTTAATGCTCACCCAGAAACTCATTCTCAGCCCTGAGCTAGAAACCACCCTTTATAGCCGCAATGCCCCTAAATATGAGCAAGGCAGCGGCCTCGCGAAGATCGACGCTGGCCTGCGTCTTCGTTATGAAATTCGCCGGGAATTTGCGCCTTATATTGGCGTTAACTGGTCGAAAAAATATGGCAATACCGCCGACTTAGCTCGACATGCTACCAGTGACGTGGAAACGATGGAGTGGCTAATTGGCGTAAAGCTTTGGTATTAAGCCGCTTAGGGATTACGTCTAGGCACAATTTTTCGCTACCGGCTCGCGAACATATTTCTGTAATAGCGCCGGGAGTAAGGTTAAGTCCGCTATTAAGGCGATGAATATCGCCAGGCCAGTGAGGAGTCCGAACAGAATACCCGGCACAAAATCAGAGAATGCTAACAAGCCAAATCCTACGGCGATGATAAGGGACGTATAGATCAGGGCCAAACCAACACTGTGGTGGCTGCGCGCAATGGCCTCTTCTGGAGTATTACTTTTTAGCTCTTGTAGGTAACGGTGGGTGTAGTGGATTGTGTCATCCACTGCAATCCCCATTGCGATCGCCGCAATTGTCATCGTCATAAAATCCAGTGGAATTCCCATCCAGCCCATAACGCCGAGTACGGCAATCGCGGAGATTATATTCGGCACAATCGTGATCAGTGCGATACGCAGCGACTTAAAAATCACCCAAAAGGCAATGCCAAGGGCGAGAAAGACAGCCCCTAGGCTCAGAATTTGCGAGGTGAACAATTGATCGAGCATTGCCTGATACAGAACAAACAAGCCACTAAGCTGGTAGCTTTCAGGCGCGATTCCGAGAGCCTGTATATCTTTGTGGATATTGGCGAGTAAAACGCCGCGATCCAAATCTTTGGTGCTGTCTTTGATTCGACCACTAATGCGCAACTGGGCTGGCGGTTCTATAAAATAACTGCTTAGCAGATCCTGGCGCATGCTTTTGTCCAAGGTCCAATAAACCGCCGTAAGCTCATATTCAGTGAGCGGCTTATTGTTGTTTAGCTGTTTCGCCAGTTTTGTAAGATTAACGACAGAGAGCGTGGTACCCATCGCATCAAATTCATCCAAGGATTTCTGGATGCCGTGCACGGCTTGGATGTCCGCTGCTCGCAAAACTAAATTTTTATTGGGCCTATCGGCTTTCGGTGGCGTGTAGATCACGTCCAGCTGGGTTGTTCCGCCAAACTCAGTGTCGATGAAACTCAGTTCCTTGTGTACCGCAGTGTCACTGGCAAAGTAATTAATAAAGCTGTTTTCAACATCTAAGCGCAGTGAACCGAGCACACTCGCGGTAAAAAACACAAGGCTGAATACGATGATTAGGCCACTACGTGCGGCGCAGAAAGCCTGCGTCTTGTGCATGATAGCGCTGAATATACCGGTCGATTGAGTGGCGCGCTCTTTAGAAAACAGTAGTAACAATGCGGGGAACAACAGCAACGTACAGGAAATGGTAACTACCATGGCGATGATCATCATTAAACCAAAAGTACTTACCGGCTCAATATCACTAAGCAGTAGAGATGCAAAACCTAGGGAGGTAGTGAAACCCGCGAAAAAGCACGGTGCAACTTTCTCTCTGAGTGTTTGTAGTACCAAGTCGTTTTGGCTTAAATCCGGCGTCTTGCTGAGTTCTTCGCGATATTGAACAATCAGGTGAATGACAATCGCGAGGCTAAGAATAAGCTGCAGCGAAATAAAGTTCGACGAAATAACCGTTGCCTTTAATCCGAGTAGGCCAAAGGCGCCGACCGTAATAAATAGGTTACTAGCACAGCAAAGCACGGTAATTAGCACCCAGCTCAACCGCCGAAAAATGGCATAGATCAATACACAAATCAGTAAGCCAATTGCGGCGCCAAATACTTTTAGGTCGTGCTGAATTATATTGATGAGCTGATAGCCCAATACGTGTACCCCGCCAAGATAGAGGTCGGCATCACCGCGGTATTTTTCGATGATTTCCCTAAGCTGTTCAACCTCTTTGTTGCGGCTATCCCGTAGCGTATTTTCTAAGGGCTCGGCTTGGGCTTTTAGGTGTTTGAGCTTGGCTTGTTCTTCGTTGGTTAAGGGGCTATTAAGACGCTTCTCTTGAAGACGGAGAATTTGGGCGTCCAAGGCTTTCAGCTTTAAGTTGGGTTTAAACAAAAGCTGGATGCCGGTCGCGGTTTGCTCGTGATTGACTATAAGACCATCATAGATTGGGTGGTTCCTAAATAAGTCTTTGAGCGCTTGCTCACTGAGATTGAGCTTGCTTTGGGTGAGTTCGCTGGGATTGGTATTCGCACTCAAACTCTCTCCGCCCTTGCCCAGTAACGGTACATTCATTATCGAGCGCACAGACTTAACCCGCTCCAACTGGCTAAGTTCTTTACTTAGCTTGGCGATATTGTCGAGGCTTTGCGGAGAAAATATTCCCGTGTTTTTGGGTTTATAGGCAACAATCAAAAACTCTTCTGGAGCAAATTTTTGACTGATTTTTTGGCTATTAATAAAGTCCCGGTTGTCTTCAGAAATCAGGGTGTCAGCGGAGGCATTGATCTCAAAGCTACGGCTGTGCCAGGCAAAAAATGCAACGAGAAACGCAAACACCAATAGGATGAGCTTATGACGAGAAAATAATGACTCAAGCATTGACGGTTTCCTTCATCGAATACTCGACTGCGTGTCATCTAGGGACTTTTCATATTCCTGGTCACGTAAAATGCCTTGTAAGTACATATTCCGGAAAAACAAATAAGGATCGTCACTTTTTGAATGGAGGGTCTCGTAGCTTTCGGCCTGTGGAGCAAAGGCTTGCAAATTATCGCCAGTCATAATGATAGTGGAATCGGGTTGTTGAGCGAGATAAGGAATGGGATTAAGGAAGTAATCAGCAATCAGCCCTGTACCGCTTCGCAAATCTGCGGGCCCGACAAAAGGCAGTACAAGATAGCTACCGTAGCCGCTGCCGTATTGGACAAGGGTGTCTGAAAATCCGGTTTCGTCTTTCTTAAGGGAAAACCACGCATCAGCCGGATCAAAAATTCCAGCAATGCCAATCGTCGTATTAATCAGAAATCGTGCGGTCGTCGTCCCTGCTTTACTTGGTTGCAGTTGCAATAAGTGATTAACAATATGGATCGGTGCTTTGATATTGGCAAATATATTGCTAATTCCGCTTTCGACTGGATCTGGCGTGATGTAGCGGTAGCCTTTGGCTAAGGGAATAAGTGCGTAGCGATAACTAAAATCGTTAAACGCGAAAACAGCGCGATTAAACGACATTAAGGGGTCGTTATATTCACTCTCTTCGTAACTAACGACCGTGATTTCATCGGCGCTCAAATGTGGCGGTTGCGTATCATCTCCGGCGTGAAGTCTTGTAGCGCCGATGAATAGACACAAAAAGATCAGCGCGACCACGATAGATTTGTAGCCGTCGACGACCGATGTGTCGGCGTTATCCCTTGCTTTAAGCAAGGGAGGTAGTTTCAATAACTGCATTCATTCACCGCGCCTTATTCTCGTAGTTGCTGATATAGGGTGTACTCAGCGCTCAAATTTAGAAGGCGACGGGGCTTAATCGTTCCCTGCTGATTTGTTGATCCCGAGTTTCAGTATTTTGTCTTAAGGCTTAGTTATTAAACTAGTTAACTCAGAAACTGTATTATTGATGGCCCCAGCGGGCAGGCGTGCCGCGAACATCGACATGGACAAAGGGCCCGTGAGCCGACGTCTTATCGTATAGCCCTACTCCACCCACTAGCTCGGGATGTTTGCTATGGCTTACCAATTTATCCGCAATATTGTAAAGATACTCGGCATCCTTTAGATTTTTCATTCCTTCTTGATTAATGTCGTCCATAAAATTGTCAACTGGGCGGACATCAATAAAGATATCCGCGGCGCCGCCGTAGATATGGCGACTATTGGTGACATTGCCGATGGCCTTATTATAATAGGGGGTGCGGTACCCACTCATCACCACAAAACTGTTGGTCGCGATACCCTTGCTGTTTACCTTGCGCAGTAATAACTCGAGTTTATCTAGCAACCGTGAATCCAAGAGTAAATACTTGGGATAGGCGCTTTGCTGCTTACATAAGAACTGCCCTAAAGTGAAATGTGGTGATACGCGTAGGTTTTCCAGCTCAGCTTGAATCTCAATAAACCCTTTGGGCGGCCGGTAGCTTGCAAGCCCCTTGAGCGGGCTTGGGTAGCTGCCAATTTGATAGCCATTTAGCTTACCGTTGACAATGTGACTAGCTGGAACCAACACAAACACTTTAAGTTCAACTACTGCCTTATCTTTGTTGCGAACTACGATTATTGGGTAGTAGCCTGACTTGTTGGGGGCGACCCAGGCTATATGCCCCGCCCCGCTTAATTTGAGATTTTGCGGGCCTAGACTGACCGTAAACTCCCCTGGCTTATGCTGCTTAAGCTGGATGTTTAAATTTTCGCCTGGCATTAGGGTGCGTAAATTAATAACGTGGTGTAGCGGTTTTTTATTCGCTTCGACGCTAAACGGCGCAAGTCCAGGGTCAAAATTCAGTTTTTCTCCGGCGTGGAGCGGCGAAATAAAGAGGCTAACAACCGTGAATGCCGTTAAGACGAACACGCGATATTTACAGCCTACACGTTTCAAGAACATTTAGAGCTCGACTCGACTCAGAGGTTTATTTAAGGCTTGCCACAATGGCTGGTCACGTTCATAGATGTCGTTACGAAAATTAAGAATACCCTCACGGTCGACCCAGCCAGTCCAATATTCGATATGGATCGGCAGTGGTGTTTTTAGGCTGACCGTCGTCGTTTCACCCTTGGCAATAACTGCGGCGATTTTACTGTTATCCCAACCTTGATCTCGGAGAAGATATTCCGCGAGTTCGAGCGGATCAGACACACGAATACAGCCAGAGCTGAAGGCCCGCTCAGCTTTTTTAAACAGTTCCCGCGATGGCGTGTCGTGAAGATACACATCATGAGGATTCGGAAACATGAATTTGACCTGACCGAGTGCGTTTTGTGGCCCCGGCCCCTGTACTAGCCTAAACGGAAAGTTGCGCTTAGTAATCTCGTTCCAATGGATTGAGAAGGGATCGATCGGGCTTGTCGAATCACCGCGATAAACGCGCATACCAAGCCGATTTAAATAGCCGGGGTCTTTTTGGATTTCTGCAAGCTTGTCTTCTACCGCCAATTTAAAAGGGACAGTCCAGGTCGGATTCAGTACCAAATAGCGGATTTTATTACTGAAAACCGGCGTTTTACGGTAATTGCGACCGACCACGACCGGCTTAACTAACACTGTTTCGTTGTTGTCGATGATTTTGAGCTCAAAAGCCGCAATATTGACAAGCAAATGCTTATCACCCAAATCTTGTGCTAGCCAGCGCCAGCGTTCCATATTGACAACAATCTGTTTGGCGCGTTCCTTGGGTGAAATATTTAAGGCTTTTATGGTTTCCCGGCCAATAACGCCATCTGCGTCAAGTCCATGGCGGCGCTGAAACACCACAACAGCTTGGGCGACTACATCGGTATATACATCGGGTGAGTCTGCAAGGGTATTATTGAGCGTGAAAGCAGGGAGATCCCCCCAAACTCGCAGTCTGTCGGCAATGATGGTAACGCGGCTATCGATCGCCTTAAGCTTGATCGCGGGCGTTTCCGCGAGCTTCTGTTGCCACGGCGCGTTTGACAATCCTTCCACTTTGGCTAAGGCTATTTTTAACCGGTAATAACGGCTTTGCTTGGGCCGCAAACTGTCTAATGCAGTTGCGACATCACTACCATCCACTACCCGCTGGAGAAGCAATTGTAGGTCGCTATGTCGCCTGTTCGCTTCCCACTCTGTACTTAGCGTGAGCGGATCCACTTTGCCTGATTGCAAATGACTGGCCAAGCTAAGGAAGGCGTCGCTTAGTAGGAGGTCAAAACTGGCGATATCCACTGCCGCCAGGTCAGCGGTCAATAACGGCAGAATTTGCCGAGAATGGTAGTCGTCAGGGAGCAAGCCTTCCCGTTCAATATCGTTGATGGTTTTAAGCAGGGCACGCCCTCCACTAGACAAGACTTCCCTGTTAAACCACGCCGACTTGAAATTACGCTGAGTATAAAAATTACTGAGTATTTCTTTGTTAAGAATGAGCTCGCTTTTCACCACTGCGGGGTAGCCGCCAGTCCAGCTTTCGATGCCCTGTCTTAACTGGTCGTTTGCATGCGCGGTATTCAGCGGTAAAACGCTGAAGATTAGAATAAAAACCTGAAGTAATTTCATGAGATGAGGGGTGTCTCTAGTGTGAGTGAGGTCGGTCTCGGTCTCAATCTGAATCTTCTTCAAATTCTGCAATTCGACTCGGCGTTTTTAGTTTAGCCGTATAGAGCGCAGCCTGGGCAGCATTGAGTAGCTCTTCAGCACTACGAAACTCATGGGCTTGGCTATGCGTCGCAACCCCAATACTTGCGCTAATACTGATTTCAGTAATACCGCCCAGTGGTCCTTTTTTACTTGGGCTATGCAGTAAGCCGATCGCGTCGTATATACGCTGGCTAACCATATTTGCCTGGGCTGGCGTCGTGCCGCCGAGGATTATGAGGAATAGATCGTCGCTATAGCGAATCAATACATCGCCTGCGCGGACGTTACTTTCAAGAGCGCGAGCCATTTCGGCAATGAATGCATCCGGGTCAGCAAGGCGCTTGCGTATGTCTTTTAAATTACCCACTTCCAGCAGCGCAAAACTGATATTGCGATCTGTCCGGCAAGCAATATCAAAAGCATCAGGAATATAGCCGTCGGCAAATTTACGAGAAAATATCTTCGTATGCGGATCGTAGCGCTCTTCCCTACTTAACTTCTCTGGTCCGTTCTGGCTGGCTTTCTGTGGCGTGCGCTGCAAGCTAGCGATGTTCATGGCAGCCAGGGTAGCATTGGCTTCTTCTAGTAAGCTGGATTGGCTCGCACTTTCTGTCAGTCTGATGTCAAACAACTCTTCCATTTCTGGAATTTTGTCATGCATACGGTCAATGAGCGTGTCGATTTTGTTGTTGCTTAGCTCAAGTATACGCTGACATTGTAAAATCAACTGATTTCGCGCGTCGCTGGTTTCACCGAGAATCAAAAAGTCAGCGACCACACCAGATACAGCCACGCAGCGCACAAATAAACCGTCGCGATCGCCCTTGGCAAACGTTCCGGGCCGATGACTATTGGCGATAGCCAAGGTCGTTCGGTCGGCTAAGCCCCAGTGCTTGCTTAGCCATGCGCCCGCCTCGGCGTGGTCACCGCCCATATGCTCTATTTCGTATTCGCGAACGCGCTGATGAAATACTTGATCACTTTGCAGGGACGCATAAAAATCAGCTTGGAGACGATCGATTGCAATCATCCCTATATCTTGCAATAAACCGGCTAAGAAGAGTTCTTCAAGAGCGCGCTCCCCCGTAAGGCGGCCTAGTTCCAGCGCGGCACTCGCAGACAATAGGGATCGCCGCCAGAATAAGGGATAGTGTAAACCAGAGCCCCGAGGCTCCTTAATAGACGAGGTTAAAGAGAAGCTTAACGCAAGATTGACTGTGGTGTTTAGTCCAAGCAAGACGATGGCGCGACGTAGGTTTTCAATTTTATGGTCATTGGCATAAATCGGTGAATTGGCATATTGCAGAGTCTTAGCGGCGAGTGCCGGATCGCTGGCCACAAGGTCAGCGATATTTTGCATATCGATATCACCCTGTTGGGCTAGGGTAACGATACGGGTTACCACCCTAGGAATCGACGGTAAACGCGCGTTATTTTCGATAAACGGACTGAAATCCATTGCCACGTTCGTGTCCCCGTATTTAAACCTAACTAACTACAGATGGTATTATTTGCGGCTGCACCGCCACATAAACGCAGCGCAACTGTCGCAGTGAAGTCCGTTTCAGTGTTTTTCGAAAACCGTCGCAATTTGCCGGCTAAACATGACAGCCTGTCCATCAGGTCCCCAAATTGTCGCATTATTATGAAAATAGCCGTTGCCAGCGGCGGCGCAACGGTAATCACAATACCACCAATCCGACGCGTCGGCGGTGGGTAACTCACAGGGAAATTCCAAATACCAGCTCAGTGAGCTCCCAATACCCGGTGGTTTTATCATATTTAGACCAGGCATGGGTGGTACATCTGCCAGTGCGATTAATGCGGCTATATCAATAGGCCGGTGCTTTGGGAAACGGAGCCACACGCCGAAGTCAGCGGAGCTTGATCCACTAAAGGGTTTAGCGCCGTACTCAGTTCGCATATCAAAATGCTGAGTGAAACTCGGAGTGACACCTTCTATATAGGGTAGACGCGCCAAAGCTTCGGGATCGCTCAGTTTCGGCATTTTTGGCGAAGCAACGGTCACGGCTGACGGCCGGTCTTTGCCGTAAGCTGCGCTGACATTAACAACAACGTCGCCTTGACAGATAAGATCACCCTGCAAATGGCTCACAGAACCACCAACACGCAATTCGCGAAGTTGGATATCGTGCTCCCCGGCGGGAACTGGCCCCACAAACAGTACCGACAAAGACCGCAACCGGCGGTCGGGGGCGACGATATTATTCATCGCGGTCGCCACTAGCGCAGCACTTAAACCGCCAAATGCCGTTCTACCTTGTAGCCAAGACTCATCAACGGTGGCTTTAAACCGATTCATGTCTGCGGTTGCGGTGACACTGTTGATCACCGCTTGAAAATCCCTCATTGCATATCCTTTAGGGCTTGCACATTTTTACATTACAAAAACAGAGCCGACCTCGACTCTGTTTGAAGGCAAGCTCACGCGGGCCAGCTGTAATCTTTATAAGTTTCACGGATATCTTTCTTACTTAGCTTGCCAGTAGCGGTATGTGGCAGTGACTCAACGAATAAACAGTCTTCTGGGATCCACCATTTGGCGACCTTACCGTCAAACCAAGCAAGCATTTCTTCGCGACTTAGGTCTTCACCTTCCTGTAAAATAACTAACAGTAAAGGCCGCTCGCTCCAGGTGGGGTGTGGCATACCAACCACTGCCGCCTCGGCCACTTTAGGATGATTTACCGCACAGTTCTCGAGTTCAATGGAGCTGATCCATTCGCCGCCCGATTTAATAACATCTTTAACCCGGTCGGTAATTTTCATGTAGCCGTATTTATCGACACAGGCCACATCGCCAGTTTCAAACCAGCCATCGTCATCAAGAGTCTGACCATCGTAGCGATAGTATTCGGCAATAATCCAAGGACCACGAACTTTTACGGCTCCGGCACTTTCTCCGTCCCAAGGCAGTTCTTTGTTCTCTGCATCGACAATTTTCATCTCAACACCGAAAACCGGCCGACCCTGTTTTAGGCGCATTTTGTCGTACTCTTCAGGGGCCAGTGCGGCCACTTCTGGGGCGACAATGCCATTAAATGTTCCAAGTGGGTTCATTTCGGTCATGCCCCAACCTTGCTGAACATCTACACCGTGTTTGCGGCGGAAGTCATCAAATATCGTGAACGGACAAGCAGCCCCACCAACCGTCAAACGGTTCAGGCTTTCCACTGTCTGCTTGGTTTTTTCTAAATAATTCAGTAGCGCCAACCAGACTGTTGGCACACCCGCTGATACGGTGACTTTTTCTTCGTTAATTAAGTTGCAGAGCGTTTCGCCATCGCCCATTTTAGGACCAGGCATGACCAGTTTTGCACCGGTCATCGGCGCGCTGTACACCAATCCCCAGCCGTTTACATGGAACATTGGCACAATTGGCAGCGCAACATCTTTAATAGACAGGCCAAACACATCCGGGGCTATGCTCGCATAGCAATGCAGTAGCGTTGAACGATGGGTATACATCACGCCCTTGGGATTACCTGTTGTACCAGATGTGTAGCATAGCGCCGACGGGGTGTTTTCATCCAATTCGGGCCATTCAAACTCATCGCTTTCTGCTGCAAGTAAATCTTCGTAGCACAGTACATTTCGCAATTTTGTGTCAGGCATATGCGCCGCATCGGTCATCACGACAAAACCTTTGACCTCGGGCATGGTGTGCTGCAGCCCTTCCAATAGGGGTACAATGGTCGCGTCGACAAATACCCATTGGTCTTGGCCATGGTTAACAATGTATTCAATTTGCTCTGGAAATAAGCGTGGGTTGATCGTATGACAGATCATGCCGCTGCACGACACCCCGTAATAAATTTCTAAGTGGCGGTAATCATTCCACGCAAAAGTAGCGATTGTATCGCCAGGTTTTAGCCCAAGCTTAACCAATGCGTTTGCGAGTTTTCTGGCGCGGGCAAACGCCTCGCTGTAGGTGTAACGGTGGCGCGGATTGTCTGCGGTCACCGATACGATCTCTACCCCGCCATTCACTTTGTCGGCATGTTTCATTAAAGACGTAATAGTCAGCTGAGTGTTCATCATGGCTTGCATTATTATTACTCTCCTTGCGAAGGCTTGAAAACGATCGCTTTTATATAAAGTGTCGCGGTAGGCTTGTGCTGGGGGGCAAACGCCAAATTGTGTTCTCAGGTGTTTAGCGCCTAGGATCTATGTTACCGAAGCGCTCCTGCCGTTATTTTAATTGTGAGCTTCATCGCCGCGCAGACTTAGCGAGCACGGCACTTAGCGTCAAACTCTTTTACTCGGTATCGCTGAGCAAATATTTATAATATATATGCTCAGCTAAGTCCAATAACTTGCTGTAAATAAAGGATTTATAAGTAGGCCACCAGCCCTATCAGCAGCCGCGGCCGTGCAGGCAATTGCCGGAGCTGCCTCAGGGCGTACTCATATTCGCTTCGCTCCAAAATGCCTTCATCGCGATCACTTTGTCCTCGTCGTTGAAACTAAATTGATCAATGATCTCCATGCGGACTTCACCATTACCAGGATTCAATTCAACGACAAAGGGAAATACGGCATGATTGGCAGCTAAGCGAACAGCGCCTTCTAGTCGAGCAGATATCCCGGAACTAAATGCCACTTCATAGAATCGAAGAATGGCAGCTTTACCGACAATTAGCTCACTACCTACGGGATCTTCAATGGTGGCATTGTCAGCAAATAGATCATTGATCGCCGACATGTCGTGGTTGGTTAGAGCTTGAATGTATTGCTCCACGGCAGCAATTTTGGGGTTTTTACGCACTTTACTAACTCCAGAGGGTCAATTAGTAGACCTTTTCAGTGTAACGCGGTATATCAATTAGGAATATGTCATTTTTATTAATAAACCTCGACATGTGGCTCCGCGCTGCAATCAGTGCCTCAGCGGTGTAACATACTTAAGATCACTCGACTTATTAGACGCGGTATTTGATGCTAAATAAAAGATTTCCCCGCAGTATTTGTATTGTTTTCGCCCTTGTTCTGCAAATGAGCACAGCTTGGGCTTCAACTGAAGTAATTAAGCCCCTGTTGCCAGAACCCAGCCATATCACCGCCATTCGCGACATGGTTAAGCAGCTTGATACACGGCACTATGTGAAAATGGCCTTAAACGACGATTTATCGGCGCATTTACTAGATTCATTTTTAGATGACCTAGACCCGAATCGCCAGTTTTTGCTTCAGAGTGATATTAAAGAATTTCAGAAGTATCGAACGACTTTAGACAACGAGCTTAAGAAAGCACAGCTCGACGCCGGTTTTGCGATATTTAATCGTTACCGTCAGCGCATGATTGAACGACTTCAAAATGCACTTGATACCCTACCAGCAACTGTCGCGGCGATGGATTTCAGTGTTGATGAGGATATTCAGCTAGATCGTGCTAAAGAAGCCTGGCCCAAAGACAGTGCCGCCGCCGATGAAATCTGGCGCAAGCAAATAAAAAATCGCGTGTTGGGCTTGCAGCTCGCCGGTAAAGATAAAGAAGGCATTGTCGACTTACTGAGTAAGCGCTTTAAAAACCAGATAAAACGCATGACGCAGCTGGAATCTGAAGACGCCTTCCAGTTCTATGCGAATGCCTTTGCTTCACTATACGACCCCCACACCGACTATTTCTCGCCGCGTTTGTCAGAAAACTTCCAGATTAATATGAGCCTTAAACTAGAAGGTATTGGCGCGGTATTACAGATGGAGGACGACTACACCAAGGTCGTTCGACTAGTACCCGCTGGCCCAGCCGATAAACAAGGTCAATTACAGCCTGCCGATAAGATTATTGGCGTTGCTCAGGGTAAATCTGGGGAAATGCAAGACGTCATTGGCTGGCGTCTTGATGATGTTGTAGACCTAATTCGCGGTGCCGCAGGATCTTTTGTCCGCTTAGACGTTATTCCAGCTGTTGCACAAAGCGAGGAGGCGCGCCGTGAAATCACTATTGAGCGAAACGAGGTTAAGCTTGAGGACCAAAGTGCTAAGGGCGAGCTAATCGAGTTTAAAGACAGCCACGGCATGAGCCACCAGGTTGGCGTTATTGATGTACCGACGTTCTACTTAGACTTTGAGGCTTACCGCTTAGGCGATACCGAATATCGCAGCACGACGCGCGACGTACATCGCATTCTTGGTGAGCTCTTAAGTCAAGGCGCCGAAGGTATTGTAATTGATTTGCGCGATAATGGTGGCGGCTCCTTAGCCGAAGCCAATGGCATGGTTGGCTTATTCATTGAAGCGGGCCCTACGGTGCAAATTCGCCAGTCAAACTCTCGGGTAATTCGAGAAGGTAAGCGGCGCAGTACGCCCTACTATTCTGGACCATTGGCAGTCTTAATCAATCGCATGAGCGCGTCAGCCTCTGAGATTTTTGCGGGCGCCATTCAGGATTATCAGCGCGGTATCGTGATCGGCACCCAGTCGTTTGGTAAAGGGACGGTGCAATCGGTTAATCCGTTGAGTCACGGTCAACTCAAATTAACAGAATCAAAGTTTTATCGAGTGTCTGGGGACAGCACTCAGAACCGCGGTGTTATTCCAGATATCGCTTTCCCCCCATTATATGATCAAGACAAAATCGGTGAGAGTATCCTTGATAACGCTTTGAGCTGGGATCGTATTGCGCGTGCAAACCATCGTTACTACTTCGACCTCAAATCAGGCTTGCAAACGCTACAACGTAAGCACGACAAGCGCATTGCCAAAGACCCTGATTTTGTATTCTTACAGGAGCAAATAGGGGTTATTGAAAAAATGCGCAGCAAAACGCATTTATCCTTAAATATCGATAAGCGCCGCAGTGAGCGGGACGAACAAAAAGCCTTACAGTTGGCAATGGAAAATCGGCGGCGGGTTGCCAAAGGTGAGGAACCTTTGAAAGAACTTGATGAAGATAAGGACGATGACGAGACCTTGGCCCTGAGCGGTGAAACCCCGGTAGACGAAAGTGATGAAAAGGATAAGAAGAAAGATCCTGATCCACTGTTAATCGAAGCAAGCCATATTCTTGTTGATGCTATGCCCTACTTTCTGCCTGAACGACTGGCCAATCGACCCTAGTCAATAATTACCCTAGGCTATTTTGGCCTAGGGTAATTTCAATACTACTAGCGATTTGCTTCTCTCATCGTAACAAACTCCTCAGCAACCGTCGGGTGAATACCGATTGTGGCGTCAAAGTCAGCCTTGGTTGCACCGGCTTTAATAGCGACTGCGAGCCCCTGAATGACCTCCCCCGCCTCGTCGCCCAACATATGAGCGCCAACTACTTTGTCACTGCTCTTATCGACGATCAGTTTTAGCAAAGTCTTGGTTTTGTTGCCGCTGAGTGTGTGCTTTAAGTGCGTGAAGCGCGAAGTGTATACGGCGATGTCTGCAAATTCTTCCCTAGCCTCCTCTTCGCTATAGCCAACCGTTGCGAGGTTTGGTTTGGAAAAAATAGCCGTTGGAATAAAATTATAATCTACAGTCTTGGTTTCACCGCGATACAGTCGTTTAGCCAAGTTCATGCCTTCGGCTAAGGCAACTGGCGTTAATTCCATACCGCCGGTGACATCGCCAACAGCGTAGATAGACGACTCCGCAGTCTGGAACGTCTCATCCACGGCGATGTAGCCTTTATCATTGAGCGTGACGCCAGTGTTCTCCAGCCCTAAACCGTCTAACAAAGGTTTACGGCCGGTGGCATACAATACTTGGTCGGTAACTAGGCTTTCACCGCTTTCTAAGGTGAGCTTGTAGCGATCGCCATGCTTTTCGATGGCCATCACGTTTTCATTAAAACGCAGTCCTACACCTTGAGTACGCATGTCTTCGGCAAGTTGTTCGCGCATCTCCATGTCGAAACCGCGTAGAAACAAATCACGGCGATAGATCTGGTCTACCTCAACGCCTAAGCCATGTAATATCCCAGCAAATTCAGTTGCGATATACCCGCCGCCGACCACGACCGCGTGTTTGGGCAAGGAGTCGAGGTAAAATAATTCATTCGAGCTGATCGCAAATTCACGACCGGGTATATTGGGAATGAAGGGCCACCCCCCAACCGCAATTAGAATACGTTTCGCGGTATAGCTATTGCCGTCTACGCTGATGGTGTGGGCGTCGACAAAACGGGCATGGCCATTTATCAGCTCCACCCCAGCGTTGCTCAAGAGATTACCGTAGATGCCGTTTAAACGTTCGATCTCACGGGTTTTATTGTCGCGGAGTGTTGGCCAGTGCAGCGGCTCTACTTGGCTGTTCCAGCCAAAGCCTTGCGCGTCTTTAAAGTCTTCACCGTAGTGGGCAGCGTAGCTAAAAAGTTTTTTCGGTACGCAGCCCACATTCACACAGGTACCACCTAAATATCGCGATTCGGCAATGGCGACTTTTGCGCCGAAGCCCGCGGACATGCGCGCTGCACGAACTCCGCCTGAACCCGCGCCAATAACAAATAAATCGTAGTCGTAATCGGTATCTAAACCTTGCTGCGTCATTTTGACTCCAGTTAATGGTGTTTAGCGATGAGAGTAGATTCGACGGCGTTTGTTACATACCGCCTTTGCTGAGGTCGTGCTGTTCGAACCAAGCGAGCTTTGCCCGCAAGTTAACAACCTCGCCGACAATAATTAAGGTTGGCGCCTGCACAGGTTCCGCGGCAAGGCGCGCAACCATTGTAGCGAGGCTTGCAACGACGACGCGTTGCTGGGGTGTTGTCCCCTGCTGTATTACGGCAATAGGCGTATCAGCGTCACGACCATGGGCAATTAATTGCTCACATATACTCGGCAGGCCGACCAAACCCATATAAAACACCACGGTTTGGCTGGAATGAACTAATTCGGACCACGGGAGGTTTAAACTGTGGTCCTTCAAATGACCAGTAACGAAGCGCACAGACTGCGCATAATCCCGGTGTGTGAGTGGAATGCCTGCGTAACTGGCGCAGCCAGATGCGGCAGTAATGCCCGGCACCACTTGAAAGGGAATTTTTTCTTGGGCGAGTTCTTCAATCTCTTCGCCACCACGACCAAATATAAAGGGATCGCCGCCCTTCAAACGCGCGACCTTCTTGCCTTCTTTGGCGTATTTGACCAGGAGCTTATTGATGTCTTGCTGTGGAACTGCATGTTCAGCGCGGGCTTTGCCAACATAGACTCGATCAGCGTCTTTGCGGCACATATCGACAATAGCAGGCGCGACCAAGCGATCGTATAGAACAACGTCAGCGCGCTGTAGCAAACGTAATGCCTTGAAAGTCATTAGGTCCGGATCACCTGGACCGGCGCCAATTAAATACACCTCGCCGCCAGAATCGATGTCCGCTTTGTCGATCGCAACGGCTAGCATATCTGCCGCAACAGCGTCTTTTCCTGCAAACACCATTTCAGCAATAGGTCCTTGCAGGGTTTTCTCCCAAAAATGGCGGCGGTCTTCTATGTCGCTAAAACGTGCTTTAACGGCATCGCGAAAATCCCCGACCAATTTGGCTAAACGGCCATAAGATGCTGGTATGCTTGCTTCTAGGCGTGAGCGCATCATGCGCGCTAGTACCGGGCTTTTGCCGCCGCTGCTTACCGCAATAATCAGGGGCGAACGATCGATAATCGCGGGTAAAATCACACTGCATAGATCGGGATTATCTACAACATTAACGGGGATATGCCTTGCATGGCACGCCGCAGATACGCGTTTATTTAATGCTTCGTCGTCTGTGGCAGCTATAACCAAAAACACATCATCAAGGAGGTGATCACCGTAGTCACCGCGGATACATTCGCCACCGGCGTTAGTACACAGGGTTGAAAGCTCCGGCAATATATCATGGGCTACGAGACGTAATTTCGCGCCGGCTTTACACAATAAATTTGCCTTGCGTAGCGCGACCTGACCGCCGCCCACTAACAAACAGGGCTTATTGCGCAGGTCCGTAAACAGCGGCAAAAAATCCATACTTAGCAATCTCCGGCTTCGAGGCGTTCAAGGCCGCCCATATAGCCACGGAGTGCTTCGGGAACAGTTAGGGAGCCGTCGGCCTGTTGGTAGTTTTCAAGGATAGCCACGAGTGTACGGCCGACCGCTAAACCGGAGCCGTTTAGGGTATGAAGTAACTCGGCTTTGCCGGTTTCCGGGTTTCGCCAGCGTGCTAACATTCTGCGCGCTTGGAAATCACCAAAGTTACTGCAAGACGAGATCTCACGGTAAGCACTCTGCCCAGGTAACCACACTTCTAAATCATAGGTTTTCCGCGCAGAAAAGCCCAAATCGCCACCACATAAAATAACTTTGCGATACGGCAATTCCAGTAATTGCAGTATGGCCTCGGCGTGACCGGTTAGGCTCTCGAGCGCATCATCAGACTGATCAGCGCGAACAAACTGTACAAGCTCGACTTTTTCGAACTGGTGCTGGCGAATCATACCGCGTGTGTCACGGCCGTAGCTGCCCGCCTCACTGCGGAAACAAGGAGTGTGACAGGTGAAACGCAGACCTTTGTCCAGTTCACTGGCGTCAACAATGGTATCCCGAAACATATTGGTTACCGGCACTTCAGCGGTTGGAATGAGGTAATATTCAGAATCGCCCTGAAGCTTGAATAAATCAGCTTCAAATTTTGGTAATTGACCGGTGCCACGCAAGGAATCGGCATTCACCAAGTAAGGCACATACACTTCTTTGTAGCCGTGGCTGCGGCTGTGAGTATCAAGCATAAGCTGGATGAGTGCTCGGTGCATCCGAGCCAAGCCGCCGCGCATCACCGAAAAGCGACTACCGGTAATTTTAGCTGCCGTATCAAAATCCAATCCGCCGAGACTTTCACCCACATCAACGTGATCTTTCGCCTCAAAATCGAATTCACGTGGCGTACCCCAACGCAAGACTTCGATATTGCAGCTTTCGTCTTTGCCCACGGGGACATCGTCCGCAGGCAAATTCGGCACGGCCATTAACAATTGATCGAGTGCCTCATTAGCCTCTTTCGCCTGCTGCTTGAGTGCCTCTAACTCTGACTCAATTTTGGCTAAGGTTTCATTCACTTTGGCCTTGGCATCGTCAATACTCAGACCGGTTTTGATCAGTTCACCGATTTGCTTTGATGCTTTCTTTCGTTCTGCTAAAAGGTTTTGACTGTTCATGTCAGCTTGTTTGCGGCTGGCATCGAGGGCTTCGAATTGCACAGCATCAAAACTGTAATACTTTTTCTTCAGCGCTTCGGCAATTGCCTGTGAGTCCTGCCGAACCTGCTTAATATCTAACATTAAAATAAATCTCCAAGCATCTGTATTTATTCAAAAAATAATTCAAATAGCGCGTAAAACGACAATTCCTAACCAACATGCAATCACGCAACTGACCACCGTACTCAGCATATATGTGAGTGCCAGGAGTACTTTTCCTGCCTCAAGTAGCGCCACAGACTCCAGAGAAAACGTAGAGAAAGTAGTGAACGCGCCTAAAAAGCCCACCATTAATACGTAGCGCCAATCCGCGTGCAGTGACGATTTTTCGGTAATGAGCACATATACTGCGCCAATCACGAACGAGCCAATAAAATTCACCGCAAAAGTGCCTAAGGGCCAGTAAACCTGCGCCAAATAATGACTGACGACTCGGCCAACGCCATAGCGACTGAGCGCACCAGAAGCCCCGCCTAGGGCAATCAGTAGATAAATTTGCACGTGTAAAGGTCTCCGGACTGGGTCGCTATTCTACCCCATTCAATTCAACGATAGCGCTTGTGACTGGCACTATCATCAAGCTCTTGCAAATATCGTAGCTTTTCAGCGATTTTTTTCTCAAGCCCGCGGTTAACTGGCTGGTAGTAAACCCGGTCTTGGATCTCTTCGGGCAGATAATTTTCCCCTGCGGCGTAGGCATCCGGCTCGTCGTGAGCATAACGGTAGCCGCCGCCAAAGCCCTGATCCTTCATCATATTTGTTGGTGCATTGCGCAAATGCATGGGTACGTCATAACTCGGTGAAGCCGCGATTTCTTTGCGCACGGCATTATACGCAGTATAAACCGCGTTGCTTTTTGGGGCCGCAGCGAGATAACACACCGCTTGGGCCATCGCGAGTTCGCCTTCTGGGCTGCCCAGCCGCTCTTGGGTCTCCCATGCGTCTAAGCATAAACGCAGCGCTCGGGGATCGGCATTGCCAATGTCTTCGCTTGCCATACGCACTAAGCGACGGGCCACGTACAAGGGTTCGCAGCCGCCGTCGAGCATTCGCGCAAACCAATACAAGGCGCCGTCAACCGAACTCCCCCGCACAGACTTATGGAGCGCAGAAATCTGCTCATAAAATAAATCGCCGCCCTTATCGAAGCGCCTCGGCTGACCACTAAGAACTTGGTCGATAATGCCCGCATTTAACTCAGTGCTGCCCCTTCCCTTGCCGAGCATATCCCCCGCGATTTCGAGTACATTGAGTGCACGGCGGCCGTCGCCGTCGGCGTGCTGAGCAATGCGCTCTATTTGGTCCTGAGCGAGCTGCCAGCCTTCAGTGGTTGCGGCGTGCCGAACAATATCGACGATTGCGCCGTCGCTAAGCGCATTTAGTTGATACACGCGCGCACGCGACAGCAAAGCATTGTTGATTTCGAAAGAGGGGTTTTCAGTTGTCGCGCCAACAAAAATGACTGTGCCATCCTCAACATACGGCAAGAATGCGTCTTGTTGAGATTTGTTAAAGCGATGAACCTCGTCGATAAACAAGATAGTGCGACGCTGGAAAAATTGCTGTTGCTTGGCCTCTTCCACCGCTGCACGTATATCTTTCACGCCGGCCAAGACCGCTGAAATACTGATGAAATGGGCATCGGAAAGCTGTGCAATGAGTTGCGCTAAGGTGGTTTTCCCAACGCCAGGCGGGCCCCAAAATATCATGGAGTGCAACTGGCCTGAATCAAGCGCCCGCCTCAGCGGTTTATCGGGCGCGAGCAGGTGATCTTGCCCAAGGTAGTGCTCAAGGCTCTGAGGCCGCATTCGCGCTGCTAGCGGCGCCTTGCTAGGCGTTTCGGTCAAGACTTTTTCGCCTCAGCCTCATTGAACTCAAAATCGCGATCGCTGAAGCGGTTATTGTATTTTGGATTAACAAACTCAATTTTGGTGGTTTGCTCAAGCGTATCGGTTAAACGCATCGCGGTGAGCTTGCCCCAAGTGAACATCAGCACCATTTCCGTGAAAGAACCTGGCACTTTGGGACTTAAGATAAATTCTCGGGAATTGCCGTTCTTTTTCACGTCTACATCATATTGCGCGGCAAGTTGTTCAATGCTCATACCAATGATCATTGCAGGCGTTTGCGCGAGATTCGCGTCGAAGGGCTCAGTGTTTAGCTGCTCTAAATCTGCATCATAGCGCCACACGGTTTTACCGTTACTCACCAACAGATAATGGAAGGGCTCGGTGCTCTCCCAACGAATTTTATTGGGTCGCTTAAGAGCAATTGTGCCCTTACTCTCTTGCAGCAGCTGACCATCGATGTCGCTAACTTGTTGGATAAATTTGGCGTTAAGGCTTTGTGCGCCAGAGAGATGCAAGTGTAGCTGTGCCACGTCGCCCTCGGCGGTGGCAGCGAGTGTAAGTATCGACAAGCATAAAAATACAAAAAATTGACGCATAGATTCTACTTCTATTCAAATGGAGGTGGAGCCAGTACTTCACGACTACCGTTGCTGGCCATCTCAGTTACGACACCGGCAGCCTCCATTGTTTCAATTAATCGGGCGGCGCGATTATAGCCGATTCGCAATTTACGCTGCACAGACGATATAGATGCCCGCCGGCTTTTAGTTACATAGGCAACCGCTTCATCATATAAGGCGTCGGATTCACCGTCGTCGCCACCAGCACCTTCCGCTGGCATCCCGGGCATTGCATCGGTGGTACTGCCCTCTTCGAGCAAGCCATCGATGTATTGGGGCTCGCCACGGCGCTTCCAATCAGCCACTACGCGGTGAACTTCTTCGTCTGACACAAAGGCGCCGTGAACACGCATTGGAATACCTGCGCCGGGCGGCAAATACAGCATATCGCCGTGACCGAGTAACTGCTCTGCCCCGCCCTGATCCAAAATAGTTCGAGAATCTATTTTGGACGAAACTTGGAAACCGATACGGGTCGGTACGTTGGCTTTAATCAATCCGGTAATAACGTCGACCGAGGGCCTTTGGGTCGCAAGTAATAAGTGGATACCTGCCGCACGCGCCTTTTGAGCGATACGGGCAATAAGTTCTTCAACCTTTTTGCCGACGATCATCATCATGTCGGCAAATTCATCAATAACGACAACGATTGAAGGTAGTACCTCTAAATCCGGTGCTTGAGCCTCTTCCAGACCGGCTTGGTAGTGCTCTTCAGGTTTCCACAGGGGATCTTTGATTGGCTCCCCTGCAATAATGGCGTCTTTCACTTTACGGTTAAAACCCGCGAGATTACGCACACCCATTTTTGACATGAGTTTGTAGCGCCGTTCCATTTCAGCCACACACCAGCGCAGACCGTTGGCGGCGTCCTTCATGTCGGTGATAACTGGGGTAAGCAAATGAGGAATACCGTCGTAAACCGATAATTCCAACATTTTCGGGTCAACCAGCATCAAGCGCACTTCTTCCGGCGTCGATTTATACAGCAAGCTGATCAGCATGGCATTAACACCTACCGACTTACCTGAACCAGTGGTTCCCGCAACTAATAAGTGCGGCATCTTCCCAAGGTCGGCGCATACCGGCTCACCGGAAATGTCGTGGCCTAGCGCTAATGTAAGTGGCGATTTACAGGCATCAAAAGCTTCTGACGCGAGTACGTCGTGGAAATTAACAATCTCGCGGTCTTCATTGGGAATTTCAATCCCAACGTAAGGTTTACCGGGAATAACCTCCACTACGCGAACACTGACAACCGCCAATGAGCGCGCAAGATCTTTGACTAGATTAGATATCTTACTGACCTTTACACCGGCGTCCGGCTCAAGCTCAAAACGCGTGATCACAGGGCCGGGGAATACAGAAATTACTTTTGCCGAGACACCGAAATCGAGCAACTTTATTTCTAACAACCGCGACATAGCCTCCAGTGTTTCCGGCGAATAGCCCCGTTCTGGGTTATGAACGGCTTTATCAAGCAGGCTTAATGACGGCAAAGTGCCGGTCACAGGGCCGTCAAACAGGGATTTCTGACGTTCCTTGTCGGGTCTTGCAGACTTAACCACGGGCTTAGGTGGCGGCGCAATTTGTGGCGGCACCCTAGTCTTTTGAATTTCGGTTTTTTTCGCTACAGACTCATGGCGCTGCTGCTTTGCCGCATTGGCTTTGCGGCGTTCGTGGCGCGCCAATTTATAGCGATACAGCGCTTCACGACTGCGATCAAAAAACCGCAGCGTAGCCGCGCCAACGGAATCCATTAGCAGAATCCAAGACAAATCAGTAAAAACGGTTAAACCAAACAACAAAATGGCGATCAGCAGTAATCGGCTACCAAACTCATTAAATGACGTCATGGTGGCATTGCCAACAGCATCGCCGAGTACACCGCCAGCGCCAAAGGGCAGACCGCTATTGCCAAGATCGCCATTGGCGGCAAGTCCAGTGCTGGAAATCATCACCAGCACTAAGCCTATAAGGCGCAGCACAAAGATAAGTGTGTCGAATCCCGCAGGCCGGTAACGCTCTTTAAAAAGCCGCCAAGCCCTAAAACCAAGCATTGCTGGAAATAAATAAGCCATGTAGCCAAAAAGGGCGAAAAACACGTCAGCTAGCCACGCCCCAACAGGCCCCCCAGTATTCACAATGCGATCGCCATTGCCGGTGCGCGACCAGCCGGGATCATTACCGCTGTAGCTCAGCAGCGACACAAATATATAAATACAGACGGCAACAAAGGCAATCAATAAACCTTCGCGCAAGCGCAAATTCAAAATCTCACGGTTTTCTACCGTGGCAGCTGATGTCGGTTTTGGCAAAAGAGAACAGTTTCCTTAATTTGCACGTAAAATACACAAACCCTATATGGGCCGTTGAAATAGCGATAAGTGGCCCAATATTAGCACTATGTCATAAGACTTGTCGCCGCACACAGCTTTTGCCGCGCCTATGGAATTACCCTATGATATGCGTCTATTTTCAGTCATCCCGGTTTGAACAAAGTTCAATCCCCCTGCTTGGAACACAGTGAATCTATGAGTGACAGCCAACACCACCGCCTGATTATCCTCGGCTCCGGCCCTGCCGGTTACACTGCCGCGGTCTATGCCGCTCGCGCAAACCTAAATCCCGTGGTTATTACCGGTATTCAACAAGGCGGCCAACTGACAACGACCACCGATGTCGACAACTGGCCCGGCGACCAAAACGGCGTTCAAGGCCCTGAGTTAATGCAAAGAATGCAAGAGCATGCCGAGCGTTTTGATACACAAGTGCTTTTTGATCACATTGAGTCTGTCGATTTAAAAAACAAGCCGTTTACCTTAACTGGCACCCAGACGTATACCTGCGACGCGCTAATTATAGCCACCGGCGCATCAGCTCAGTATCTCGGCCTGCCGTCAGAAGAGACATTTATGGGCAAGGGCGTATCAGCCTGTGCCACCTGCGACGGTTTTTTCTACCGGGGCAAAAAAGTTGCGGTCATTGGTGGTGGTAATACCGCTGTTGAAGAGGCGCTTTACCTGTCAAACATTGCGTCCGAGGTAACCTTAGTCCACCGCCGAGACAGTCTGCGCTCTGAGAAAATTTTGCAAGATAAATTGCTGGAGCGCGCGGCCAACGGCAATATCAATGTGCTATGGAATCACCAGCTAGACGAAGTCCTTGGAGACGATAGCGGTGTGACGGGCCTGCGCTTAAACAGCACCAAAGGTGAAGGCAGTCAAGAAATCGACGTAGCCGGGGTCTTCATCGCTATTGGACATAAGCCGAATACCGATATTTTTCAGGGCCAGCTTGAAATGAAAGACGGTTACCTGAAAATTCACAGCGGTACCGAAGGCAATGCGACCAGAACCAGTATAGAAGGTGTCTTTGCGGCGGGTGATGTTGCTGACCACATCTACCGCCAAGCGGTAACTTCTGCGGGTTTTGGTTGCATGGCGGCACTGGATGCCGAGCGCTACCTCGACGATTTGGTCTAGCGAGCACAGATTAGCAAATGTCCGGCATCCCCTGGCTTGACCCAGCTGATCTGCACTTTCCGCCTATTGAGGCGGCTCTAGATGACCCCAACGGTTTGCTCGCCGTTGGTGGTGATCTTAGCCTGCCCCGCCTACTCAACGCCTACCGCGCCGGCATATTTCCATGGTTTGAAGAATCGCAGCCAATATTGTGGTGGTCGCCGCAACCTCGGGCTGTGGTTTATCCCGAACGCTTATATATAAACCGGAGCCTCCGTAAGGCGCTCCGGCGGAATGACTTTGAAGTCAGCTTCGATCAAGATTTTGCCGGCGTCCTTGACGGCTGTGCGCAACTTAGCCCAAAGCGACCTGGAACATGGATTACTGACGATATGCGTACTGCCTACCAAAATTTGCATAGCGCAGGCTGGGCACACTCTGTAGAAGTATGGCGCGACAAAAAATTGATCGGGGGCCTATATGGTGTGGCGATCAATCGCATGTTTTACGGCGAATCAATGTTTAGCCGTGAAGCCAATGCATCGAAGATTGCGTTCGTTCATCTCTGCGGCCAATTGCAGGAATGGGGCTACCCGCTCATTGATTGTCAGGTAAGTAACGATTATCTTGAAAGTATGGGCGCGGAGGAAATGGATCGTGCAAGTTTCAAGAAATACCTACAGTCATTTGCCAGCGGCGATGGCCACCCTCAAAAGTGGGCACTGGATTGGTATTATGGCAAGCCACTGGTATCAGCGTTATGACTGACGCCCAGCAACTGAAGCTTTATGCGACCCACCCACATCCGTGTAGCTATTTTGCTGATCGCGAAGCGAAAACAATATTCATTGATCCAGACATTAAAGTATCTAGTCCAGTCTATAGCGAATTGTCCCGCAGAGGGTTTAGACGCAGCGGAAATCATCTTTATCGGCCCGAATGTGAGGGTTGTAAGTCCTGTATTGCGAGCCGCGTCCCGGTAAATCTGTTTAAAGGGTCGCGAACCCAGCGTCGCGTAGTAAAGCGCAACAATGATTTGCGCGTGGCAATTCTGGACGCACCAAACAGCGATGCTTATCCGCTTTATGAGAAATACATCAATGGACGTCATCGAGACGGCGATATGTTCCCGCCATCCAGAGACCAATTTGACAGTTTTTTAGGCGCAGGGACCGATAGCACTCAATATATTCATTTTTATTTGGGCGAGTCATTGCTCTCAGTTGCAGTGACTGATGTATTAGACGATGGCCTATCGGCGATATACACCTTTTACGATCCAGATTACCCCCAAAGAAGCCTCGGCGTTTACAGTATTCTTTGGCAAATTTCCCGCTGCCGCGACCTCGCGTTGCCCTTTCTTTATTTAGGCTACTGGATACGCGATTGCCAAAAAATGGCTTATAAAACCGATTACAAGCCCATTGAGCTCCTTATGAGCAATCGTTGGGTGCGTTTAACGTAGCAATATTCCCGCTTTCGCCTCTGCAAATTGCCAACACGATGAAATTAGGGCAAAATGCGCGCAGTTTTGACGGCCTACTAAGGCTTCAGTGCGTAGCACTTAATTTTAAAATCTCTCGAGGATAGTTGCCGAATGGCGAAAGAAGACCAGATCGAAATGGAAGGCGAAGTCATTGATACTTTGCCAAATACAACTTTTCGCGTACGCCTAGAAAACGGCCACGTCGTGACCGCTCATATATCAGGCAAAATGCGTAAGCATTACATCAGAATTTTAACTGGTGACAAGGTCAAAGTTGAATTAACCCCTTATGACCTAAGCAAAGGCCGCATCACTTTCCGCGGCCGTTAATAAAATACCTGCTTAATCGCAGGTCTGGCCCGCCTCTTCCTCTACTGTTTCTGCAGCAAGGGCCAGTTTGTCACCTTTAACGCTGACATTAACCACTCCGCCGCACTTCTCTAAGCTGCCAAACAATACCAGTTCAGCTAACGGCTTTTTGATATGCTCTTGGATAATTCTTGCCATAGGCCGGGCACCCATGTGCTTATCGTAGCCGTGCTCAACTAACCAGCTTCGCGCTTCATCATCAACATGCAAGACGACTTTCTTGTCATCTAGCTGGGCCTGTAATTCCACTAGGAATTTATCGACCACTGTCAGTACAACGTCAGGCTTCAGCGGCTCAAAGGCAATAACGCTATCAAGACGGTTACGGAACTCCGGCGTAAACAAGCGGTTAATGGCTTCGGTTGAATCCGTTTGATTATCCTGCTCTGTAAAACCAATGGAGCGGCGGCTAATACTTTCAGCCCCAGCATTCGTTGTCATTACAAAAATAACGTTACGGAAATCTGCCTTGCGGCCATTATTGTCTGTCAGTGAGCCATGATCCATTACCTGCAGTAGCAGGTTAAACAGGTCTGGGTGAGCCTTTTCTATTTCATCAAGCAATACCACTGAATGCGGATGCTTGGTGACCGAATCTGTTAATAAACCACCTTGATCGAAGCCAACATAACCAGGAGGTGCACCAATTAGACGGGAAACCGTGTGGCGTTCCATATATTCTGACATATCGAATCGAATCAGCTCTAAGCCAAGTAACTTAGCTAGCTGACGGCAGATCTCGGTTTTACCAACACCAGTAGGCCCAGCCAGCAAAAAGCTGCCAATGGGCTTTTCAGGGGACTTAAGGCCAGCGCGAGCGAGCTTGATCGAGGCGCTAAGTTCTGACACTGCTTTGTCTTGGCCAAAGACAACCATTTTCAGATTATCTTCAAGTTTCACTAAGGATGCGCGATCGTCTGAAGACACGCTCTTAGGCGGAATACGGGCAATTTTTGAAATAATGGCTTCGATTTCAGGAACGCCAATCTTCTCGATGCGATTTTCTGGTTTTTGCAGGCGCTGGTAGGCACCCGCCTCATCAATCACATCGATTGCTTTGTCTGGTAAAAAGCGGTCATTGATATACCGTGCAGACAATTCCGCAGCTGAGCGCAAAGCACCATCGCTGTATTTTAAATCATGGTGGCTTTCAAAACGTGAGCGCAAACCCTTCAAAATCAGGTAAGTGTCCTCAACCGAGGGCTCTTCTACGTCTACCTTTTGGAAGCGGCGACTCAGTGCGCGATCCTTGTCGAATATGCCGCGGTATTCTTGGAAGGTCGTTGAGCCAATGCAACGCATCTGGCCGGAGCTCAGTAAGGGCTTTAAGAGGTTAGATGCATCCATTACGCCGCCTGAGGCCGCTCCTGCACCTATTATGGTATGAATCTCATCAATAAACAGAATGGCACCGGGACGCTTTTTAAGGTCTGCAAGCAGGCCCTTTAATCGCTTTTCAAAATCGCCGCGGTACTTGGTGCCTGCCAACAAAGCACCCATATCCAATGAGTATACAACGCTACCTATCAGTACATCAGGTACCTCGCCATCAACAATACGCTTGGCCAAGCCTTCTGCGATCGCGGTTTTACCCACGCCAGACTCACCCACTAACAGAGGATTGTTTTTGCGGCGTCGGGTTAAAATCTGAGCAACCCGCTCAACTTCTTCTGCCCGGCCTATAAGGGGGTCAATGCGACCCGCCTTGGCTTCGGCATTCAAATTGGTGGTGAAGTTATCTAGAGGCTTCTGTTCTGGATCGCCGCCCTCGCCTTCAGCATCTTGATTTTGATCGTGCTCAATTCCTTCCGCCCCTGACACTTTGGAGATACCATGGGTAATGTAATTGACCACATCAAGCCGGTTAACGCTTTGCGATTTGAGAAAGTAAACCGCTTGGCTTTCTTGCTCACTAAAGATCGCCACCAATACATTTGCGCCAGTGACCTCCTGCTTGCCAGAAGATTGAACATGAAATACCGCACGCTGTAATACGCGTTGAAAGCCAAGTGTCGGCTGTGTATCACGCTCGACATCGGTCTCGGGGATTCTGGGTGTCGTGGCCTCGACAAATTCTTTTAACTCACCCTTTAGCTGTAGTAAGTCTGCACCGCAAGCGACAAGCACCTTAACGGCGGCCTCGTTGTCTGCCAGTGCAAGTAATAGATGCTCGACGGTCATAAATTCATGCCGACGACTACGGGCCGATTTAAAGGCCTGGCTCAGAGTTGTTTCTAGGTCTTTGCTCAACATAGACTATGTTCGCCTTCTGCAATTACCAATTTTAATCATCACTCTCTTCTGTCTCAGCAAGTAGCGGATGACCGTTATCTCGTGCGTATTGATTCACCAGCGCCGCTTTTGTCTCGGCAATATCTTTGGTGAACACTCCGCACACACCCTTACCTTTGGTGTGCACTGCCAGCATAACTTGTGTTGCACGCTGGCGGTCCAAGTAAAAAAAGTCTTCTAAAACTTCAATCACAAACTCCATTGGTGTGTAATCGTCATTTAGTAGGACCACAGCATACATACGAGGTTTCTTGAGTTCTGGTTTTGATTCCTGAACCGCAATACCGCTTCCGTGATCTTCGTCAGCCTTATCAGCCATGTTTTCAATATTAATCGTCATTTTCACTTACTTTACCTGAGCTTAGCACCACTGTAACCCGACGCAATAGGGAAATTCACCAACACCTATCTTACACACCTTTACTTGACGTAGTGACCGGACTGTTTTAAAAATGGGGGCGGGTATTACCATTTACAAGGTAGTTTACGTTAACGCTAAAATAACTATAAAGACAATTAAGGAAGAAAGGCTATGCAAAGCGGTGTTGTAAAGTGGTTCAATAACGCCAAAGGATATGGATTTATCGTTTCCGAGAGCGGCGACGATGAAATTTTTGCGCATTATTCAGCTATTACAATGGAAGGTTATAAGACCCTTAAAGCTGGTCAAACCGTGATATTTAAAGCTGAGCCGGGCCCAAAGGGCTTGCACGCAACCGACATTAAATCTGCCGAAACAGCAGAGTAAAGACTACTAGAAGAAACGCCACCCGCATACGCAGGTGGCGATGGTCTTTTACGCCATGTGTTTAACGATAGCATCACCGAATTCAGAACATTTAAGCAAGGTCGCACCTTCCATCAAACGCTCAAAATCGTAGGTTACTGTTCTCGCCTGGATTGCACCGTTCATACCAGTGATAATCAGGTCTGCAGCTTCATTCCAACCCATGTGACGCAACATCATTTCGGCAGACAGAATCAAGGAACCGGGGTTCACTTTGTCTTGGCCAGTGTACTTAGGTGCAGTACCGTGAGTTGCTTCAAACAGCGCGATATTATCGCTTAGGTTTGCACCTGGCGCGATACCAATACCACCAACCTGAGCAGCCAGTGCATCAGACAAGTAGTCGCCATTCAAGTTAAGCGTAGCGATAACGCTATACTCGTCAGGACGAAGCAACACTTGCTGAAGCATTGCATCGGCAATTACGTCTTTAATGACGATTTCTTTGCCCGTGTTTGGGTTTTTAATGCTGACCCATGGGCCACCGTCGATCAATGTGCCACCAAACTCTTCCATCGCCAGCTCGTAAGCCCAGTTTTTGAAAGCGCCTTCGGTGAATTTCATGATGTTGCCTTTATGCACGATGGTCAGTGACGGCAAATCTTGATCAATTGTGTACTGGATCGCCTTACGAACAAGGCGCACGGTACCTTCTTTAGAAACCGGTTTGATACCGATGCCGCATTCCTGCGGGAAACGGATTTTGGTAACACCCATTTCTTCTTGGAAGAACTCGATGACTTTGTCCGCTTCTGGCGTACCCGCCTTCCACTCAATGCCTGCGTAGATATCTTCGGAGTTCTCACGGAAGATAACCATATTGGTTTTGCCAGGCTCTTTAACCGGTGAAGGCACGCCTTCGAACCAGCGCACTGGACGCTGACATACGTACAGATCCAATTCCTGGCGCAGGGCAACGTTCAAAGAACGGAAGCCACCACCAACTGGTGTAGTTAACGGGCCTTTAATCCCAACTACGTAGTCTTTAATTGCATCCAGCGTTTCAGCAGGGAACCAGTCGCCGTCGTAAAGCTCAGCGGCTTTTTCGCCTGTGTAAATTTCCATCCAGCTTATTTTTTTCTTGCCTGAGTAGGCTTTTGCTACGGCTGCATCAACTACGTTGATCATCACCGGAGTAATGTCGACCCCGATGCCATCACCTTCGATAAAAGGTATCACTGGCCGATCGGGTACGTTCAGGGAAAGATCCGCATTAACGGTGATTTTCTCGCCCTCTGCAGGTACCTTGATATGTTGGTATCCCATTTTTGACTCCATGGTTTATCAGTTAGTATCTGTGCTCGCACTTGCTCACAATACGAAGATTGACTGTATTAGGTACAATACAGCTTCGGTAAAAAGCGCGACATTGTAACACTTTATACCGAGATTTCTTCTATGAATGAGCCTATTTTCACGTGAGCGACATTTTTATTTTTAACAAGCCCTTCCAAGTAATGAGTCAATTCACTGACTCAGATGGTCGCGCCACCCTCGCCGATTACATCAGGATCCCCGCCATTTATCCAGCGGGAAGACTTGATTACGACTCCGAAGGCCTGATGATTTTAACCGGCGACGGTGAGCTTCAGCACCAAATTAGCCACCCTCGCCATAAATTAAAAAAGACCTACTGGGTTCAAGTTGAGGGGGATATCAGCGACGACGCCTTAACGCAGCTGCGTAACGGCATCACGCTAAAAGACGGGCCTACCCTGCCCGCCCAAGCCGCGCGTATCGATGAACCGGAGGAATTATGGTCAAGAGATCCACCTGTACGTTATCGTGCCGCTATCCCCACATCATGGCTTAGCTTACAAATAAGTGAAGGTCGCAATCGGCAAGTTAGGCGAATGACGGCGGCAGTGGGATTCCCTACCCTGCGCCTGATACGCGCCGCTATTGGTGAATGGACGATTAACGGCTTAGCCCCCGGTGAATCACGCAAAATCACCCTTGGCGCCGATTTTAAACGCTACTCTCGCCCAAAGAGGCCTGCAAACAGAACCGTAAACCACACGCAGAGAAGTAAAACTCTAAGCCCCAAGCCGCGCAAACGTAGTCCTTGAGTCGTGGCAGCTGTTACAATTCCGCTTTTTAAGGTTCGGACATCCTATGGATTGGCAGCCCCACGTCACCGTGGCGACTCTCGTCGAGAATGACGGCAAGTTTCTGTTTGTTGAAGAGATCAAAAACGGTCAGCGCGTCATAAACCAGCCGGCGGGTCACCTAGAGCAACACGAGAGCCTCATTGACGCTGCGCGGCGGGAAACCTTAGAAGAAACCCAGTGGCGGGTCGAGATACTCGGTGTCGTCGGATTCGGCCTATACACCGCACCGGCAAATGGCGTGACTTATCAGCGGACCAGTTTTTATGCCCGACCAGTGGCATATTGCCCCGAACAGCCACTGGATAACGATATCGAACAAGCCATTTAGCTCACACTAGACGAACTTAAGGAGCGCCGGGCCATGTTGCGCAGCCCGCTGGTTTTAGAATGCCTTGAACGCTATCTCGACGGCCACCGCTATCCCTTATCTATGATTTACGGAACCCGCTGATGCACACAAGTACAACTCAGGACAATAGCAATACCAAGGTCATTGTCGGCATGTCAGGCGGCGTCGACTCTTCGGTATCTGCGCTGCTCTTATTGCAGCAAGGTTACCAGGTCGAAGGCCTGTTCATGAAAAACTGGGACGAAGACGATGGTACCGAATACTGTACCGCCAAAGACGATCTCGCCGACGCCGCAGCGGTTTGTAAAACCTTAGGGATTCACCTTCACACAGCCAATTTTGCCAGTGAATATTGGGATAACGTTTTTGAGCATTTTTTGGCTGAATACCAAGCCGGTCGCACGCCCAATCCTGACATTCTCTGTAATCGCGAAATTAAATTTAAAGCTTTCCTCGACTACGCGTTGGTTTTAGGGGCAGATTACATCGCCACTGGCCACTACACCCGCCGTCGAGACGTTAGTGGCTGTAGCCAATTACTTAAAGGTCTAGATCCCAATAAGGATCAAAGCTACTTCCTGCACGCCGTTGGCAGTGAACAACTAGCAAAAACCCTATTCCCGGTGGGCGAAATTGAAAAGCCAGTGGTGCGCGCCCTAGCTGAAGAGCATGGCCTTGTCACTCACAACAAAAAAGACAGCACTGGCATCTGCTTTATCGGCGAACGGCGTTTTAAAGATTTTCTTCAGCAGTACTTACCAGCCAAGCCGGGCCGCATTGAAAGCTTAGATGGTATTGATATGGGTGAGCACAGTGGATTGATGTATCACACCATCGGCCAGCGGCAAGGCCTGGGTATCGGCGGTGTGAAAGGCGGCGGCGAGGAGCCGTGGTATGTTGTTGATAAAGATTTAACACGTAACGTCTTATTGGTTGCCCAAGGCAGCCAGCATCCAGCGCTGTTTAAACAAGCGCTGCAAGTGGGCGAAATTCATTGGATTACCGGCCAAGCACCGCAGTTCCCCTATCTATGCAAAGCCAAAACCCGCTACCGGCAGGCGGACCAAGACTGCGAAATTTGCGTTACCGCGACCGGTTTTGAGGTTCGCTTTAGTGACGCTCAACGCGCAATCACCCCGGGCCAGTCCGTTGTCTTTTACGACGACGATATCTGCCTCGGCGGCGGCATTATTGAATCAGGGTTTAATTATTTATGAATAGCGCTGCGAGCAAACCAGACCAACTTGCCCGCCAGCAAACGCTTGCCTTAGCGGCCATTGTGCAAGGCACAGTGCTGGTTGATCAAATAGCCCGCACTGGCCAAGCTGAGCCACAAGCCATTGAAGCATCAATCAACAGCCTATTTGCCTTTTCGGCAACCACAGTTGAAGAAGCTTACGGTGGCATCGAAAACCTGGAGGTCGGCATTCGCGGTCTTCGCGACCTTCTGAGCGGCAATGATTATGGCGAACGCCGCGCTGTAATGCGCTATTGCCTAGGTGTTTTACATCTCCATAAAAAGCTAAGGGGCGACGACACTACGGCGTCCTTACTCCGTAACAGGTTACAACATACAGCCAAAAATAAAGACATGAACAATATTGATATCAGTAGCTTAAGTTCATCTCTTTCTTCAATTTATCAAGATACAATTTCAAAATACAACTTCCGCATTCAAATTACTGGCAGCGCCCAAGAGCTGCAGAATACCAATAATGCGGCTCGTATCCGTAGCCTCCTTTTGGCTTCAATTCGCGCCAGTTATTTGTGGCGTCAAGCCGGTGGTAGCCGCTGGAAGCTGATCTTTCAGCGCAACCGAATTTTTGCCCAGACTAAACAGCTACTCGGCACTGAAATCCCCCGTTAACTCGTGTATTATTGCGCGCTTTCCGCAATAGCCGCCCCGCACAAAAAAGGTATTGAACATGGACTTATCCGCGCTTTCCGCCGTCTCCCCCGTAGATGGCCGTTACGGCAGTAAAACCGCGCCACTGCGCCCCGTATTCAGCGAGTTTGGCCTTATCAAATACCGCTTAATCGTTGAAGTTCGTTGGTTGCAAGCCCTCGCCGCCAATCCCGGTGTGGTCGAAGTACCGGCACTCAGCGAAGCCGCAAATACCGCGCTAGAAGCCCTTATCAGTGGCTTTAATGAAAACGGTGCACAAAAAGTAAAAGACATCGAAGCAACGACCAACCACGATGTCAAAGCCATTGAATATTTCATTAAAGATGCAATCAGCGGCAACGCGGAGCTGGCAGCAATATCTGAGTTTGTGCACTTTGCCTGCACGTCAGAAGACATTAACAACCTGTCCCATGCTTTGATGCTGCGTGAAGGCCGCGAGATTTTGCTTGCCGACGCCGACGCCATTATTAACAAGCTCGCCGAGCAAGCCCGGGAATTTTCAGCAGTACCGATGCTCGCGCGTACCCACGGCCAAACTGCGAGCCCGACTACCATGGGCAAAGAATTCGCTAATGTTGTCGCCCGTTTGCGCCGCCAGCGGGCCGCCATTGCGGACGTAATGCTCCTGGGCAAAATCAACGGTGCAGTGGGTAACTACAACGCTCACCTATCCGCCTACCCTAATATCGACTGGGAAGCCCACGCCGACGCATTTATCAGCAAATTAGGCATTAACTGGAATCGCTATACGACGCAGATTGAACCTCACGACTATATTGCTGAGCTATTTGACGCCATCGCGCGCTTTAACACCATTTTGATCGACCTTGATCGTGACATTTGGGGCTATATCTCACTGGGTTATTTCAAACAGCGCACGATTGCCGGCGAAGTTGGCTCCTCTACCATGCCGCACAAAGTAAACCCCATTGACTTCGAAAACTCCGAAGGCAACCTCGGCTTAGCTAACGCCGTACTCAATCATTTAGCCGCGAAACTGCCAATCTCTCGCTGGCAGCGCGACCTTACCGACTCCACCGTATTGCGTAATATGGGTGTTGGTATTGCCTATAGCACTATGGCCTACGCGGCGACCATGAAAGGTTTGAGTAAGCTTGAAATTAACGAGGCACGTATCGCCGCAGACCTAGACGACAGCTGGGAAGTGCTCGCTGAGCCCATTCAAACGGTTATGCGTCGCTATGCGGTAGCCGAGCCTTACGAGAAGCTTAAAGCATTGACCCGCGGCCAGCGCATTACCGCTGAAATTCTGAAAGATTTCGTTGAAACCCTTGAGATCCCTGAATCAGCGAAGGCTGAATTACGCGAATTAACGCCAGCCAAATACATTGGCAACGCCGTCGCGCAAGCGCAGCGGATCTGATCGCCGTGGCGCTGCAAGGATTTGATGCCCAGCATTTTCTGGATACTGCCTGGCAGCGCAAAGCAGTATTAATAAAGGCTGCGTTGCCCAACTTCCAATGCCCCCTCGATGGCAATGACCTCGCGGGGTTAGCCTGCGAAGATGACGTCGACAGTCGCATTATCATTGAGGCAAAAGATGGCTGGGAACTGCGGAACGGCCCATTTCAAGAAAGTGAATTCGCTACACTACCTAAATCGCACTGGACCTTGCTGGTTCAGGGCGTAGATCAATATTTGCCGGAGTTAGCCGATTTAATGGCGCAGTTCCGTTTTCTTCCCCGCTGGCGCACTGAAGATATTATGGTCAGCTACGCCACCGACGGCGGCAATGTTGGCCCCCATTACGACCAATATGATGTTTTTTTGGTGCAGGGTAGCGGCAAACGTCGCTGGAAAATTGGCGGTCATTGCAGCCCTGACACTCCGCTGCACAGTCACCCTCAGCTTAAACTACTGCAAAACTTTGAATGCGAAGAAGAGTTTTTGCTTGAAGCTGGCGACATATTGTATGTTCCTCCTGGCGTCGCTCATTGGGGCGTCGCAGAAGGCGACGATTGCATGACGCTGTCTGTGGGTTTTAGAGCACCATCGGAAACAGCGCTGCTGGGCGATTTTTGCGATGAGATCGCCAGTCGTAGCGACGAATCCCGCCGCTATCGTGACCCTCAGCTCAGCGCAGATAGTAACCCCGGAGAGATTCTGCCCGCGGTTCATGCCCAATTAAAACAGTTATTGTTAAAGCAGCTTAACGATGACGCCCTGCTTGCCCGCTGGTTTGGTGAAATGATGACCAGGGTGCCAGACCAGAGCGAATACCGTGACAACAGCACAAGCCTAGATGAGTTTTCAGCGCTATTGGCTTCAGGCTTAGAACTGCAATTGCGGCTAGGCGCCCGCCTTGCCTTTGACGAGCAATATTTGTTCGCCGACGGCGTGGCCTTCGCCTATCCACCACAGAATCGCGCCGAAGTAGAAGCGCTCTGTCGGGTCGAATGCGGCGAATCGATTGATAGTTTGCAAAATTTTAGTGTAGAAATGCTGTACGCCCTGTATTGCAATGCTACGCTTTACGTTGATGACGACACTAACGATAGCTAAAGCCGACTGGGCACACCACTCCGGACTTCTCTCGGAACTCCGCCGCCGCGTATTTGTTGACGAGCAAGGTGTGCCAGAAGTCCTTGAACTCGATGAGTTTGACGCGACTGCCAGTCACTGGATGGCGCGAATCCAGGACACCGTTGTGGCCACGGCAAGAATGCTCGATAGCGGCGTTATCGGTCGCATGGCGGTGCTCAAGCCTTATCGAGGCAAAGGCATCGGCAGCGCGCTGTTAACTGCAATGATCAAAGAAGCGAAAACGCGGAATTACCCACTCATTCAGCTTGGCGCCCAAGAACACGCAATAGCGTTCTATAAACGCGCGGGTTTCCGAGTAAAAGGCCCGCGTTTTATGGACGCAGGCATAGCACATCAGCACATGCACATGTCCTTAAATTCGGCCTTACCCCGTGGTTTTGATTTTGACATGGCTTTGCGTGCCAATCCGGCGCAAGCAATCTTGGATCTTTGTAAAAACGCGCGCTGGGAATTGCGTATTTTCAGCCATAGCCTTGAGCCCCCATTATTCGCTAATGCCGAATTCATTCGCAGTATCTATGATTTTGCCCATCGCCACCAAGACAGTGTTGTAAAATTGATGATTTGCGACGAACTGCCCCTACGCGAGACACATCACCCACTTGTGGAACTGAGCAGGCAGCATCGCCAAATTTTGAAACTTCGCACCCTTAGCATTGATTATACGATTAACGCCGACGAGTATTTTACCGTCAGCGATGAAGATCACCTGTTGGTCTATCCGCATCAATCAGAAATTGATCAGATTTTGCGCTCAGATGACGAAATCGTAGCCCGAGAATATCGCCTGAAATTTGACCACCTATGGCGCCATACCAAAGAACCCCGGTCACTTAAACCGTTTTACTGAGCTCGCACGCCCAGTTTACTCGTCAAGCATCACGCCAATTTCATTGCCACGATCAGTCAGTGAATAGCAGTGCAGATTTCTGCAAGGTTCTTCGCTTGCAGCCAATAACACCCCACTACTGATCTCAAACCGGTAACCGTGCTGAGGACATACCAGTTCGCCGCCCTGCACATCCGAACTGCGCAGCGGGTATTCACGGTGTGGACACCGACTTTCAATGAGGTAGCGCTGACCTTCAATTTGCAGCAGCATAAGATGATGGCTATCGATCTGAAACACCTTGCGATAACCGTCGTGGAGATTGATTAATTTTTCTAAGCTGTAATATCGCATTGTTAAGCTACTGATTAATTTCGAGCAGCTTAACCTAAACAACGCCGCCGCGAAAAGCCTCATCTCGACGCCCGCAAAGGCATGCACAAGCAAGGTAAAAGGCCTACACTTTACTCATGCTTAACAGGTATTCGCCGATGTCGGAGATGAACATGAGTACAGTTAAATTCAATGCTGTCATAGCCACGCCCACTCAAACAGGGGTAGCTATTCTCTGCGCCCTGGCGCTTAGCGCCTGTGGCGGCGGCTCGAGTGGCGGTGCGGCGCAACAAAATCCGAACGACGGCTTGTTACGCAGCGTGGCAAACAACGAGGAATTTGTAAGCCAGTTCCGCGCGCTGTATACCCGCCCAGCGCCTAGCAGTGACCAACAAAATAGCATGCAGCCCGTCGCCGCCGAAGGTGCCACGACCGGCGACAGCAGCAGTGGCAACAGCTACAGCACGACCTACACACTTGAAGCCGATGTCGATGAACTCGACGTATTAAAATACGATGGCGATTACCTTTATATTGCCCCTACTTTGCAAGCACGTTGCTGTTTTGTAACGCCCGGTATTGCTACCGCGGAGGACACCAGCTTCGCACCGCCTAGCCCGGATCAATCAGCCGGTATCCGCATTTTAAGCACTACGCCGAGCGATGCGACCGCCACCCAGGTAAGCACCATAGCGCTCGACGAGGGCGAGTATGTGCAGGGCATGTATATTAACGGGAGCCAATTGATCAGTATTGGCAGTACCCAATACTACGGTGCCTATGGCGACCAGTGGCTAGGGATTGCCAGCTGGCAACAACAAAATTTGCACATTAAAGTTTATGACACCAGCACAATTACCGAGCCCGAACTGAATTGGGATATTGGTATTGAAGGTGGTTTAGTTGATAGCCGGCGAATTGGCGACACCCTTTACATAATTAGCCGCCACAGCCCTTATTTTGACAATATGTATTACTATCCAAGCAATCAAAACGAGACCGACGCTAACGCCCAGCGCCTAGCCTCAATACAGCCCCAAGACCTTATTCCTCTATTGACGATAAATGGTGAGTCTCGGCCGCTTTTTACACCACAAAACTGCCTGCTTAGTCGCGACGATCAAAATCAAGACTACGCCTCCCCGGTTTATACCAGCGTTACTGCGATACCACTCGGCAGTCCTAACAATGCAAAATCACTGTGTTTTAATGAAAATAGTAGCGGCGTCTATGTGTCCCAAGAGGCCTTATACCTCAGTCAATATCGCTACACTGTCGACGGCGATGCCAGTCGTATCCATAAATTCACACTTAACGACGGTAGTCCGGAATACCGTGGCTCAGCCGACATTACCGGTCAATTATGGGGGCCGGGACAAAGCGATTTCCGCATGTCTGAGCGCAACGGTTTACTCCGCGCCGTAACAACACGTTTTACCGGCGACCAACAAGACTCACGGGACCACCAGCTGAGTATTTTAGGTGAAGCCAGCCAATCCAAGTCTTTAGAGCTTATCGCTAGCCTGCCGAACACCCGGCGGCCCGAAGAAATAGGAAAACCCAACGAAGCGCTCTATGGTGTTCGGTTTTTAGATGACCGCGCCTACTTCGTCACCTTTGAACAAATCGATCCGCTGTACGTAATTGATCTCAGCAATCCCGCCGACCCCTATATCGCCGGCAAACTTGAAATTCCCGGCGTTTCGGACTTCCTTCATCCGGTCAACAAAGAACTACTACTGGGCCTCGGCCGCGGCGGCCCATCCCAGCAAAGCATAAAGTTAAGTTTATTTAACATCACCGACATTAGTCATCCCCAAGAATTAAATAGCCTGCTACTCGGAGTCGATGGTGGCTGGAACTATTCAGAAGCCCAATATAATCGTCATGCCTTTAGCTACCTGCCGAGCGCCACGGGTGCAGATCGCTTAGCGGTGCCAGTACAATCTAACTATCAAGACGCGGACGAAAGCTACCGCAGTGAAAACCGACTCTACCTGCTGGAAATTGAGTCAAAAGCCGCGCCCGCAACCGCAAGTGTTAAACTTATAAGCAGCATTCTCGCCAGCCCTGCGCCCAATGACAGCTGGCATCCAGGCCAGAATCGCTCAGTTATTGACGGCGACGCCGTGTATTTTTTGTCCGGCGATGCAATCTGGTCTGCTCTTTGGGGGGGCGGTACAAACCAATCTGGGCCGTATTAGGCCAGCGGTTCAGACCGCACCCGTATTCCGAATCAATCAGCGGGAACCTAAACGTCTCGACCAGGCTATTTGCCCATGGGCAAATAGATTAGACATACGGCTCCTCTAGGCTTTACCTAGTGCGTTAAGATAATAGAGTATGACAACGGAGTTCGCTTACGCATGCCTAGGATAATTTAACCGGCCAATTAAACCGCCGTACCGATCTAAAACCGGTCATTTCATCTCCTTCCGAACAAATTATTCCCAAAAATAATAAAGGTAAACGCTGGTCTATTCATTACAATAGGGCACCATGTCGTCGACGCCTTGGTGAGTAATTTAGCCAACAGATAAATTATGCAGTCTATGTGAATTTGGCTGCCACTCCACTGTTCGACCTACCCAAAACTCCAATAATCTGTATATAGGCAGAGAGAATACTCATGGGCAAAAAAGAAAAAAACTTGGCTGAACTCGCTGAATATCTTGGTGCGGAACTAGTCGGTGACGCAAATCACAGTATAAATGGCATCGCCGATTTACAAACGGCAGCTGCGTCGCAACTTGCCTTTATAAACCAAGCCTCTTACGCCCAGTATCTTCCCGAGACTTCAGCCGGCGCGGTTATATTAAGTAGCGAATTTGCTGATCAATTCAACGGCAACAAACTGATCGTAAACGATGCCTACCTCGCTTATGCAAAAGTATCTGCCCTATTTGAAGCCTTATCCGTTTTGCCAACAGGCGCACACCCGTCAGCAGTTATCGCTGCGAGTGCACGGGTTCACCCCAGTGCGGCTATAGGTGCTAATTGTGTGGTTGGCGAAAATGCGCACATTGGCGCCGATGTAAAACTTTACCCCGGCGTCTCAATTGGTGATCGGGCTACGATTGGTGAAAAAACCCTGCTTCACCCTAACGTGGTCATCTATCACAGCGTTGAAATTGGTAAGGACTGCATTATCCACAGCGGCACTGTTATCGGTTCAGATGGCTTTGGCTTTGCGCCGGTGCGCGGCGGCTGGGAGAAAATTCATCAGCTCGGCGCCGTTGTTATCGGCGACAATGTGGAAATAGGCTCCAACACCTCCATTGACCGTGGCGCGCTGGGCAATACCATTATCGGTGACAATGTGATTATCGATAATTTGGTTCACATCGCCCATAACGTAAAAATCGGCAAAGGCTCTGCTATCGCAGGCTGCGTGGGTATCGCGGGCAGCGCGACACTAGGTGAAGGCTGTACCGTTGCCGGCGCTGTGGCTATTAACGGCCACATCACGATTGCCAACAACAGTCATTTTCATGGCGGCACTATTGTCACTAAGGGTAATACTGAGCCTGGCGTGTTTGCTTCTGCACCGCCGCAGCAAGATGTTAAAAAATGGCGTCGGAACTCCGTTCGCTATACCCAGCTTGATGATATGTCAGGTCGAATTCGGCAGCTAGAAAAGCAAATACAGGCTTTACTGGACCAAAACCAAAGTAAAGATAGCTAAAACACGTAAAATTTCACTTAAATAATTTAGACAAACTCATTTATAGGGGCATATCCGCTTAATATCCTGTATATTAGCGCCCTATTTTCAACCCAGCTTACAGAGAGCGCCATGACTGATTTATCCCTTTACAGAAATATTGGTATTTTCGCCCACGTCGATGCCGGTAAAACCACCACCACTGAGCGTATCCTTAAGCTGACCGGTAAAATTCATAAATTGGGTGAGGTTCACGAAGGTGAATCAACGACCGACTTCATGGAACAGGAAGCTGAACGCGGCATTACCATTCAGTCAGCAGCCGTTAGCTGCTTTTGGAAAGGCCACCGTTTCAACGTTATCGACACACCGGGCCACGTTGACTTCACTGTAGAAGTTTACCGCTCACTTAAAGTGCTCGATGGTGGTATCGGCGTATTCTGTGGTTCTGGCGGTGTTGAACCCCAATCTGAGACCAACTGGCGCTACGCGAACGACTCAAAAGTATCGCGTTTGATTTTTGTTAACAAACTTGACCGTATCGGCGCTGACTTCATTCGCGTTACCGATCAAGTCAAAAAAGTATTAGGCGCCAACCCATTAATCATGACCCTGCCTATTGGTCGTGAAGATACCTTCTCTGGCGTTGTTGACCTGCTTAGCCGCAAAGCCTATATATGGGACGAAACTGGCCAGCCTGAAAATTATGACGTAGTTGATGTACCAGCCGATATGGTTGACGACGTTGAAATGTACCGCGAGCAGCTGATTGAAACCGCGCTTGAAGTAGACGACGACCTGTTAATGGCCTACATGGAAGGCGAAATGCCTTCAGACGAAGACGTTAAGCGCTGTATCCGCAAGGGTACTCTTGAACTGGCTTTCTTCCCAACATATTGCGGTTCTGCCTTTAAAAACAAAGGCATGCAGCTGTTGCTTGATGCAGTAGTTGAATATCTACCAACCCCAACCGAAGTTAATCCTCAGCCATTAACTGACGAAGAAGGCAATGCCAACGGCGAATTCGCGATTGTTTCTGCCGACGAGCCCTTCCGCGCACTTGCGTTCAAAATCATGGACGACCGTTTCGGTGCCCTGACTTTCGTACGTATCTACTCTGGTAAGCTGAATAAGGGTGACACCATCCTTAACTCCTTTACCGGCAAGTCAGAACGCGTTGGCCGCATGGTTGAAATGCAAGCCGATGAGCGCAACGAATTAAGCGGCGCGCAGGCTGGTGACATCATCGCCATCGTGGGTATGAAGAACGTACAGACTGGTCACACCCTGTGTGATCCTAAGCACCCATGTACCCTTGAAGCCATGGTATTCCCAGAGCCAGTTATCTCGATCTCTGTTACGCCAAAAGACAAAGGCTCAACCGAGAAAATGGGTATTGCGATCGGTAAGATGGTTGCAGAAGATCCTACTTTCCGCGTTGAAACTGACATAGATTCTGGTGAAACCATCCTTAAAGGTATGGGTGAATTGCACCTCGACATCAAAGTCGACATTCTTCGCCGCACCTATGGTGTTGACTTACTGGTAGGCCAGCCACAGGTTGCCTACCGCGAAACCATCACCAAAGAAATCGAAGACAGCTACACGCATAAAAAGCAGTCTGGTGGTTCTGGTCAGTTCGGTAAGATCGACTACGTTATTAAACCAGGCGAGGCCAACACAGGCTTCACCTTCACCTCGAAAGTGGTTGGTGGTAACGTTCCTAAGGAATTCTTCCCTGCAATCGAGAAAGGCTTCCGCTCTATGATGGGTGTTGGTCCTTTGGCTGGTTTCCCAGTACTAGACGTTGAAGTCACTTTGGTAGACGGTGGTTTCCACGCCGTTGACTCCTCGGCAATCGCGTTTGAAATCGCAGCAAAAGGCGCTTTCCGCCAGTCTATGCCTAAAGCCGGCCCACAGCTGCTTGAGCCTGTGATGAAAGTCGACGTATACAGCCCAGAAGATCACGTAGGTGATGTTATCGGTGACCTCAACCGTCGTCGCGGTATGATCTCTGGCCAGGAAGCTAACGTTACTGGCGTGCGTATCAAATCTGATGTACCTCTTTCAGAAATGTTTGGCTATATCAGCACCCTGCGTACCATGACCTCTGGTCGCGGTCAGTTCTCAATGGAATTCTCTCACTACGCCGCTTGCCCAGCCAACGTAGCTGAAGCAGTAATTGCCAAAGAGAAAGAAAAGAAAGCCGCTGCTGCTAAGTAATTCTTGGCCTGCAGTAAAAAAAGCCCTGCCAGTGCAAACTGACGGGGCTTTTTTAATAGCGGACACTTTATTATTCGGACTCGATCGCGCTTAGCGACCCTTAAACACCGCCTGGCGCCGCTCTTTAAACGAAGCCACCCCTTCCGCGGCATCTTCACTCTTCATCAACGGGACCTCACGAGCGACAAGGCGCGCGCATTCATCAAGCCCATTCAACAAATAACTCCGCGATGACTCCAGACTAGCCTCTACCGCTAACGGCGCTTGAGCCGCAATGTTCGTCGCTAAGGCCAGCCCCGCTTCGAAGACCTTCTCGTCATCAACAACCTCTTGAACCATACCAATCCTTAGCGCAGTTTCAGCATCGAATTCGTCGCCTGTTAGCAAGTAACGCTGGGCATTGGCATAGCCAAACTCTTGAACCATACGCACCGTCGCACCACCGCAAGCGATGATACCGCGCTTAACTTCAATCTGACCGAAGCGTGCACTTCGGCCGCAAACACGTACTTCGGCGCCTAAAGCGAGCTCGATCCCAATGGTGTAACAAATACCGTGTATTGCCATTACTATAGGTTTACGGCAGCGATGCTCCGGCCGCAATCCGAGTGGATCACACTCATCAGTGGGAATCTCAGGCCATTCTCCTGAGGAAAACACATCGGTCCACTGGGGTAAATCCAAGCCCGCAGTAAAATGCTTGCCATTTGCATATACCAGTCCGCAACGTAAGTCTTTATTTGACTCCAGAAGCTTGTACGCTCGCGCCACCTCATGCCATGTGTCGTGATCAAAGGCGTTGTATTTTTCTGGCCGATTAAGACCAATCAACAACACGTGACCACGCTCTTCTATTACCACTTTAACCGTGCGAGTCATGCTCTCTCCTAGATTAGTTGTTATTAAGCGAGCGGATTCAGCTACTGTCCACTTAATATAGTCGCGATTGCGGAATCACGAAATTTATTTAACCCAAGAAGTAACGTAACAAGCTCGCGCCATACCTTATCAATCGCGGTTCAGTGAAGTTCTCGTCCTGCTCTCCGCGACAGACAGCAAGAGCTCCCATGAACCATGCACTTATAGACGACTATGGTTTCTAGCGACTCAGTACCTAGATCTAAGAAGACAAAATAAACTGCACCTGAAACTCAAACTGCGACAGAAGCGCATCACCTTCAGCGGATGACTCTCGTGACACATCAAGTAAATCTGGAATTAAACTTAAGCCTAAAGAAACGATGGCCGCCACCGCAGCTTGTTTTTCTGGCAGACTAAACCGCTCAAAAAGACCTCGGTCTTGAAAATCGCTGGCCATTTCCTCAACAATTTTGCGCACCTCATTACGAATCGCACTACGAATTGAGGCCGAACTCCCCGCCCGCTCTCTTGCGATGAGAATAAAAAGGGATTCATTGCCACGGATATATTCAAATGCCGCAACCACCGAAGCCTTAATTACCGCTGCTTCCGTCTCGGCATCCCGCACCCCTTTCAATACAGCTCGCAGCGTTGCACCGACCTCACTGACAAGCGCCAAGCCTAGTTCTTCCATCGAGGTGAAGTGGGTATAGAACGCTGGTGGACTTAAACCACAAGCCTTGGTAATTCGACGCAGGCTAATTCCAGACAAGCCACTCTGATCTTCGGCAAGCAAGTCTAACGCTGCGCTCATCAGCTTTTCACGATTTCCTTTGCGACTTTGCTTTGGCTTACTACCGCTCATATTACCCTCATTATAAAACACTATTATCCAGCACTATCGCACGCGGCACATTATCTGTGAAACAGCGACGCGACCGCAAACTGCAATTGATCAATAAAATTCTAAATTACGATAAAGATGCTAAACCGTATCTTGACACATGTTAAGTTATATTTTAAAGTCCAACTTAACAACTGTTAATATATGGGGACCATAATAAATGAACTCGAGTAACAAGGCACAATGGAAAGACCCAAAGCGTTATCTCTGGTCACTAGGTTTACTTGTGCCACTGCTACCGATTTTTGGCGCCGCCATATATCAATATACGGGCCTTATTTGGGGCTGGTGGCTTGCCCCCGCGATCGTATACTTGATCATCCCTGTTCTTGATTATTTAGTGGGCACCGACCGCTCCAACCCCCCTGAATCAGCTGTGCCCGGCTTAGAGGCAGATAGCTATTACCGCTACATTGTATTCGCATATATTCCGCTTCAGTATGCTGGCACCTTGATAACCGTATGGTTTGCCTGCACTCAGCTTGGCACCTGGGGTATCATCGCCGGTTTATTCAGCTGTGCTTACGTGAACGGAATTGGTATCAACACGGGTCATGAATTGGGTCACAAACGCGACGCACTTAGCCAGTTTCTTGCCAAGCTTGCACTCGCTCCCGTTGCTTACGGCCATTTTTATGTCGAGCACAATTTTGGTCACCACCGTAATGTGGCAACACCAGAAGACCCAGCCAGCTCTAAGATGGGCGAGTCTTTCTGGCGTTTTTTACCCCGCACAATGATTGGCAGCCTTCGCTCAGCCTGCGCAATTGAACGTGAGCGCCTTGGCCGTAAAGGCTTAGGCTTTTGGCATTGGCGCAACGATGTATTGCAAGCATGGGCAATGACCATTGTATTGTTTGGCGGTTGCACCTTAGTCCTAGGCTGGCCCGCACTCGCCTTCCTCGTTGCACAGGCATTTCTCGGCGCGTCTTTACTTGAAGTGATCAACTACGTTGAGCACTACGGTCTTTTACGTCAGCGTGACGAGAACGGCCGCTACGAGCGCTGCTTGCCTAAGCACTCTTGGAACAGCAACCACATTGTGACTAACCTTGTTCTTTACCAATTGCAACGCCACTCTGATCATCACGCTCACCCAAATCGGGCATTCCAAGCCTTGCGTCATTTTTCAGATAGCCCCCAATTACCGTCAGGGTATGCTTCAATGATGATGCTCGCCTACTTCCCGCCACTGTGGTTCAAAGTTATGAACCCGCGCGTTGTAGCTCACCACCGCGGGGATTTTAGCAAAGCGAATGTGCACCCTAGCAAAGCAGAGAAATTAAAAATGTACTTCAGTACGATGAATAAAAGTGTAAACGCATAAACAGCAATAAGACTGATAACTAAGTATTTGGCGGCTGACTGGCCGCCTTAATAGGAGAAAGACAATGAGAACAAATAAGTTTGGCATGATCGCGCTATACGCGACTGTACTGCAAAGTACAAACGCGATAGCCGCTCAGCTTGAAGAGGTTGTGGTGACGGCTCAGCTACGCGAGCAAAGCCTCCAAGATGTACCTGTATCAGTGAGCGCTATAAGTGGCTCAAAAATGATGGAAGCCGGTCTGTCTAAAATCGAAGACTTACAGGCTTACGTGCCAAACTTTACGATGACGGAATCTAGTATCGGTACTGATATCTATATTCGCGGTATTGGTTCAGGTGAAAACCAAGGTTTCGAGCAATCGGTCGGTATGTATGTAGACGGCGTATATTACGGCCGTGCGCAGCTTGCTAGAGCCCCCTTTCTCGACTTAGAACGCGTAGAAGTATTACGTGGCCCGCAAAATATCCTTTTAGGTAAAAACAGTATTGCTGGCGCAATTAACATCAGTACTGCATCGCCAACTGAAGAAACCGAGTTTTATGTGCAAGGTACATATGAGCCAGACCTGAACGAGCAGGTTATCGACTTTATGGCCTCTGGCGCGGTTAGCGATAATCTCAACGCGCGTTTTTCTATGCGTCAGCGCCACACCAACGGCTTTGTCGAAAACCAAGTATTGAATCGCGACGAAGCGCAACGCGACGAAGCAACTTACCGCCTTAAACTCGGCTGGGACATGGGCAACGACGCCGATGCAATGTTGAAATTTGAAATAGGCAGCTTTGATGTGGTTGGTCGACAATCAGAGATTATCAGCGACTACGCTTCCGATTCAGACATTTTCCTATTTACCGGCCGCACTTATGGCGAAATCCTAAACGACACGGTTTTCCCCGATTTAGGCGCGGCGGGCGGCATACTTGGCTCTTTGCCTGCAGGCATTCGCAACCTGATTCAGCTGCAGGATAACGGTTCAATTCTGAATATGCAGGCCGATGATTCGGTTTTGGATTCCACGGCAGACCGTCGCCGCCACTCGAATGGAGACTTTAGTAATAACGACACCCAGAACATTACTCTGAATATGAACTGGTATGTCGACGGTGATACGTTTACTTCGATCACCTCCTACATGGCCTACCAGTACGACGAAGAATGCGACTGCGATTTCACTGGCGCACCACTGTTCCAAGTCGTGATGCAAGAGGAATACGAACAATACAGTCAGGAATTCCGCTGGATCTCCGCGCCAGGGGAACACTTTGACATGATCGCTGGTGCATACTTCCAGTATAACGACGTGTATTTCTTTGACTCGATTGTACTCCCCTCTACTCTCATCCCACAGCTGATTAACGCAGCTGACATATTGGAAGGCGGCGCTCGCGGCGACCTTGATCCTGGCGCGAATGGCAGCACCGGCTTTGAACTACTCGGTATTGGCGATGCAGGTAACTCATTAATTGATATTCGCTCTCCACGGGATTTCAAGAGTGATTCAATAATTGCCTCCGCATTTATGCAAGGCACCTGGATCATGACCGACACCCTCCGTTTAACCTTGGGCGGACGTTTCACCTACGAGAAAAAGAGCGGTAGCCGCAAGCTTGAGTTTGGGCTTCCCGACGGTTCAATATTGCCAATTGGCGAAACCGACACCGCCGCCGCAGTTACATTTGCAGCAGAGCGTCATGATCTGGCAGGCAAGCGCACCGAAGCACAATTTGCGCCGTTGCTCAACTTGCAGTGGGATTTCAGCGACGACGCTATGGCCTACTTCTCAGCACGCCGCGGTTTCAAGTCAGGTGGCTACGACGCCCGCTCAAACTCCTCACCGAGTGATGAGCCCACCGCGACCAACCCCAATGCGACTGTACCTAATCCTCGCGTCCTTATCGGTAGTTTTGAGTTTGAAGAAGAGCGAGCAACTTCCTACGAATTCGGCTTAAAGACCAGTTTGTTTGATGGCGTAGCAGAATTGAATTCCGCGCTGTTCTACACCCAATTCGACAATTTGCAGGTAAGTGTGTTTGACGGAACTCTAGGTTTCAACGTTGGTAATGCTGCTGGCGCAGTAACTCAAGGTGTTGAATTCGACGGCCGTGTCGCATTAAGCGAACACATCATCCTTGGTGCCGGTCTCGCCTTCTTGGATTTTGAATTCCAGGATCACAAATTGGGAACCTGTATTCAGGACCAAGAACCTGATCACCCGAACGGTATAAACTGCGATTACTCTGGCAAAACTAACCAGTACGCCGCCGACTATTCAGGTAACGTGCTGCTTGGCTATGAGCGGGAAATTGGCGATTCATTAATATTGCGGGCCAATCTCGACGCAATCTTTAGCGACGAGTATCACCCTTCCCCAAACCTTGATGATCGTGTAAAACAAGATGCCTTCATTCAGTACAACGGTCGTATTTCAATATCTACCGATGACGGCCAATGGGAACTTGCCTTGTTGGGTAAAAACTTGACGGATGAGCTCATCATCCTTTACGCAATCGATACGCCGGTAGCGAAGAAAGTTATCGCGGGTACAACTACCCACCACGGTTTCACTAATCCACCCAGAACCTTTGCGCTTCAAGCGTCATATCGCTGGTAAGATCAGATGCTTGCCGGTTTTGGGTGCCTATGCTCAAAACCGGCCTTTTTCCCCCGCAACGCCCTATCACTACTTATCTAAATTGCACTCGTTCTTTTGACGCCCCGCCACCACTCGCATGGCTAACGCATAAAACGATATCCGCATTTTTTGGAAGCTCATCAAAAAACACGATGAGATTCCGCTCCGCCCCTCCTTCACAGGAAAGCATATAATTAGCAGAGAATTTACAGCTCAATTCACCAGACAGTCCACAAGACTTGCCAGGCCCACAATCGCGATCATAAAACTCCGTTGACTCATTGCCACAAAACACAATTGAGCCTCCCGCCTCAATCACTGACAACTCAATATCGACTGTTCCGTCAGCCTCAATAGCATAAGTAACGCTAAATTGACCGTCATTTTCATAGGGATCTATGGGCTCGGGTGAGCCGGGGATAAGTGGATTGGATGTGCCTTTTATAACAAAACTAGAGATAGAGGAATCAGTGGCGCTTGGTCTGTTATTAGCGTCATCACTTGTCCCTGAGTCACCGCCATTACAGGCCACTAATACAGAGTAAAGCAAACATAGGGCTACCGTACGAGTCATCATTATTCAGTCCTTGAATAGTTTCTCTTCCAATAAGAAATTGATGGGTATAAAGCTGAAACCAGGTGATGCTGAATCCAGCTTGATTAAAATATTACGCGAAAGCTGGCATCTAAAAAATGGGAGTATTACCATCGAATGCTAATAATTGCTCACAAACACTGCTTAGCACATGGGTTTCTTTGAACAACTAGAATGACAAGAAGCAAACGGAATGACTACGCTATCGTTAGCCACTGACATTAAAAAACTCACGTAAAAAATACGCAGTAAAATAAGCAACCGCGGCGGCGGCACCACCGGTAAAGAGTGTACGCAATCCTGATTTAATTAAGGGCTTTGCTACCGCAAGACTTTTTAGCATCCCAATAACAAAGAACATCGTTCCCGCAAGAACCGCACTCGCCGCAAATTGTTGTTTCATCTCCAACGTAGACACAATATACGGTATTAATGGTATCAAACCGACTGATAGAAACGCAGCAAAGGTGACTGCAGCAGACATCGCCGGCTTTGGAACGGATTTACTTAGGCCATGCTCTTCCATCAGCATTACGTCCAGCCATCTATTTTGGTCTGCAGTTATCGTGCTGACAACTTCTTCCAATAGGTCGCCGTCAAAACCCTTGGCCTTAAAAATCTGTCGAATTTCTTCGCGCTCACCTTCTGGAATAAGTTTTATATGGCGCGCTTCCGACTTCCTTATACTTTCAATAAATTCCTGTTCCGCCTTGCTAGACTCATAATTACTCACGGCCATGCTAAAACCATCGGCAAAGAGATTCGCGAAACCCAGAATGACTGCAACGGAGGAAGGAAACCCAGCGCCAACCGAGCCAGACACCACTGCAAACGTGGTGATACAGCCATCGATTCCACCCAACACGGCATCTGAGATATTTTGCCGCTTTGGTGCTAAGGCTAAACGTTGGCGGATTTCCTCTGGACGATGCTCTTGAATCAAGTCTTCTTGGTTATTGTCATTCAAGAAACACCTCTCTGAACACTATCTACAATACGATTTTGAAAAAAACTTATTTCAAGCTTTAAGTATATTGCTCTGCTCATAAAGCTCTTGCCAGTGGCTGCCAGGTTTACTAACTACCTCAGTATCGAAATAATGCTTAACGCGGCGGCGGTCTTGGAGGTTGTCTTTTAAGGTAGCGCCGAGGAGAAAATGAATCATATCCCCCGGCCGTATTTTACCGTCGCCGTAGTAATGGGCGTACACGCCCATGGCGTGGGCTACCGATACGGCCTCGGCTGTGGACATTACCGCCGAGGCCAAGCGGTCGGTACTTCGGCCATTTAGGGTTTGACCGTTGCGAAGCTCATGAAAAACCGTGACTAGCATGTCAATAATCATTGGGTCTAGTGTGATAGCTATGCCAGAGCGCTCGATTAATTTATTGGCTTCGCGTTGCACCACATCAATTTCATTTTGGATGTCGCTGATGGCAGCAATAGTTTCAAAATTCATGCGCCGTTTTAAGGCTGCACTCATATCATATACGCCTTTATCGAGCGAGTTAGAGGTCCCAATAATATTAAAGCCGTCCCGGGCATATAGGCTTGCATCCTCCCCACTTAGCTCAGGTATATGCAGTTTGCGTTCAGATAGTATCGACAAAATAGCGTCTTGCACCGGCGCAGGGCAACGTGCCAACTCCTCAAAACGCACTAATTGCCCTGCGGCCATGCCTCGGTATATTGGGCCGGGAATCAACGCCTCTTTTGACGGGCCGTCACGTTGTAGCAGTGCTTCATTCCAGCCATAGAGCAATTGATTGTAGTGAGAGACCGCCCCACCTTGAATGGTGAATTGAGAGTGACCAGATATTGCACAGGCCAACAACTCAGACAGCCACGACTTTGCAGTGCCTGGCTCGCCAATGAGCATTACCCCGCGATTCGTGGCCAGAGAAATAATTACCCGGGTCAGCAGTTCACGTGGCGCAACGAATTTACTTTCGATCCCGAGCTTGTCGTTGCCGAGAATGAAATGCTCAACCGCAAACGGCGACAGCAGCCAGCCTGGCGGCGCCGCCGCCGTGTCCCATTCACGAAGCATCACTAGCTCATCCCGGTAGGCATCTTCTGCCGCGAGCCGTTGTATCGCCTTCTCAACCATCATCGCTCCTCGTTTAACTCACTTGCCACTCACCGCGTTTTTCTGGTGCCATGCGTTCTTGCGGTAAAATTCGTGGCAGTTCAGTTAACGGAATATTGCCCTGCACTACGTGATCAAGTGCGCTGTCGCGCATAGTGACTAAGCCAGAATCCAGCGCCTGAGCGCGCAGCTGCCCCATGGGAATGCGCTGAGAGATTCCGTCACGGAGCTCAGCGTTCAAATGCAAATACTCAATGACAGCAACCCGTCCATGAGTACCAGTGCCATTGCACTGCTCACAACCTTTACCGATAAACGCTTTAAAATGCTTGGGAGGATCACGAGGAAATAATTCTTTTAGTATCTGCGGATCTGGCAGTGCCTCGTATTTACAGTGCTCGCAAATACGCTTAGCTAGGCGCTGGGCCATAACTGCCAACAATTCGCTGGCAAGTGAGTTAGGGTGAACATTAAGGTCAAATAAGCGCTGTACGGCATCTATTGCGTCATTACAATGCAGTGTCGACAAAACAATATGCCCAGTCTGCGATGCCCTTATGGCCTCGAGTGCGGTTTCATGATCGCGAATTTCGCCGACAAGAACTACATCGGGGTCTTGACGTACAAAGGAGCGCATTGCATCAGCAAAGTTAAACCTGATTTCGGGCCGAACCCGGACTTGTTGTATGTCGTCTATAGAGTATTCAACGGGGTCTTCAATGGTGATGACTTTGCGGCTGGTGTCGTCGGCCAGTAATTGCAATCCCGCGTTTAGCGTGGTGCTTTTACCAGACCCCGTCGGTCCAACCACCAATACAAGGCCTGCAGGATTATTCAATAAGCGGCGATACTGGCCAGCAATCATCGGCGACATACCGAGGCTGTCGATACTAATAAGCGGTGAATTCTGGGCTAGTATACGAATAACGACATGCTCGCCATGTAATGCGGGCTGAACCTGTACTCGCAAATCAAAGCGAGCATCTCCTACTCTCACTTGAGCACGTCCACTTTGCGGCAAACGACGCTCGGCAATATTCATTTCGGCCCGTAACTTAACCACATTTACAAGCCCAAGGTATTCGCTACGACTAATTTGGTAATGCTGTAAGTCGCGCAATTCGCCGTCTATTCTAAGCCGCACACGAACTCGCTCGTGGTATATTTCCAGATGTATATCACTAGCGCGGTCGGCCACGGCATCGAGCAGCAAGGCTTCATAAACCGCCACCATTCTCGCATCGGGAGGTTTACTGTCGAGTAAATCCTTATCTTGTCCTGCTGCACTAGTGTCTTTTTGCTCCATAGCTACGCGGCCGTCTTTTGCTTGACGGCTCAACGAACTCCATAAACGACGGTAGTCAACAGGAGTAACTAGTACTTTCTCGATAGTTAACTCTGGAAAAACCAGCTGGACTTCCCGCATAGGCGTGCCTGGCTGAGTACAGGCCACCACTAGACTTGTGCCTTCTATACACAGTGGTATTGCTTGCAAGTGGTCAAGAAAAGCTGTTGAAAACTGTCCGAATAGGGAGGGGTCAGCACTAGCGAGAAGCTCTTCTGTCGAGCGCAGCGGTATACCATATTGACGCGCCATTGAACGGTACAGTTTTAACTCATCGAGGTGCTGAAATTTACTTATTTCATCTACAATTAACGTATGATTTTTATCCGCAAGTTTACGCGCTTTGGCCAATAGCGCGGGGCTAACCAAACCCAATTCGACAAATACCTGATCATCACTCGGGGCCAAATCGACATAGCCGTGTTCAGTTCGCGCGATTTTATGTTGGCCTTGGTTTTTATACATCACCACGACCGTGTGGGAAGCCTTGTCTCGCTCCAAGCATATATATTGCCCGCCCACAGCAAGCTGTTCCCACAGTTTTTCGTGTTGGCTAATGTTCGGTGTAGAAACCAAAATAAGATCGAAGGGGCCGGCGCTAGGTGCGCCTTCATTGCCCTCGCCAATCCTGAAATCAATATTTTTGATACCCAGACCTGCAAGCTTTTCGCGGGCGACACCAGCAAGTATCGCATTTTTTTCAATTGCAACCACATGGCCACCAAAACCGGCCAATACCGCAGCAGCGTATCCCACGCCTGCACCCAATTGCAGTATTCGTGGTGACGGCGGTAACGTGCAAATTGCTAAACAGCGCTGGATTAGTTCCCGTGATGGAACGCTTCTTCCAATGACCAACTCATGCTGAGAATTCTGAACAAAGTGCTGCCTATCCACTTTGGCAATCACTTCCTCATATTGATGAATATTAATTGTATTTTCTTTCATAAAACAACATCTTAACTGTGATCAAAAAAATTGATTTGCAACAGAAAAACCCACTATTTGTTATCTATAAAGCCACCATCTCCGAGACACCTATAATGCAGCAACTCATTAAATAAGGACCGCTATGTCTACTCAATAAGCTGTTTTACGTAATTTGTCACCCAATTAATAATGACTGATCTGGAAAACTAGCATACCAATACAAAGGATTGCTGCCAGTATTGGATAGCTTTTTAAGCCACCAATATAAGTAATACTCTCTTTACTCGCGTCTTGATAATTTCCCCGTTGAAGCTTCCACAGGGCTAAATTCACTAAGGCAAAGATTATTAGGATAATAAAACTGGTGAATTTTGCTAAAACCACTAAAGGGAAAAACAACGCAAAGATCAGAATCGCAACACCTATGGTGAGCGTTGCGAACACCGGAGTCTGGGTCGACAACGACACGCGATGTAAAAATACAGGACCGCCGTACTGTTTAGACATCCCATAGCAAACCCGTGAGGCCATTATTAACTGAATTAACACCCCATTCACAATTGCAAACACACTAATGACGGAAACAACTTTGGCTGCGCCGAAACTTCTTTGTGCCAACATATCGGCCAACGGTGAATTACTGTGCGATAAATCTTCAAGTGGTAACGAGAAAATCGCAACTAAGGCGATGAGGACATACAAACTCGTCGAAACAAGTACCACCCAAAATATTGCTCTGGGCATGGTTCGCTGCGGCTGCTTTACCTCTTCGACAACATTTACCATGTCTTCAAACCCGATGAAGGCATAAAACGCCAAAAATGCGCCCGAAAGCACGCCAGTGAATTGCGCCACAGACGTCGGTACAAAAAGTTGTTCAAGTTTTTCTGGCAACTGTAGAAGCACATCACCGCAAAAAGCCAGCACAATGAGTAAACCCATTACCTCTATGACAGTTATCAATGCGGCTAACATTAATGATTCAGCTATGCCCCAAACCGCTACCATGGTTAACACGACAACAATACTTATCATGGCAATGGTTTCATTAACCGGAATTAGCAGTAAAAGGTAGCCGATAAAACCATTTGTCAGCGTCGCGGCTGACACAACACCAGTAAGAATAATAAGTATACCAACCGTCAAGGTAAGCCATTTTTTACCAAAGCTGTGCTCTATATAGACCGCTTCGCCAGCGCTTTTAGGGAACAATACAACAAGCTTGCTATAGCTCAATGCTGTTAGCCAAGCAATAAAAGCAGCAAAGATAAACGAGAGTGGCGCCAATAAGCCCGCCTCAGCAGCGACTTTTCCGACGAGAACATAAATTCCTGCACCAAGTATGGTGCCTAGCCCATACAAGATGAGCAAGGGCTGATTGATACGACGAGCCAACACGTTCGTGGTTCCGATCAAGAGTGTCCTCACCTCTGGTAATACGCGACGGATGACATACCAGCCCCGAAAAAGAGAAACAGGGAAGATAGCGGCGAACTCATCATCTCATAACAAGACTTTTCGCCAATTGACCTATATCAATGAGGCAGTTAGCCAAACCTATAAAGTGTAAATAAAAGATTATAGCCTAAGGCAAAGGACTCATAGTTAGTCGCTGTTATACGGTAGCTAAACACAACAACAAGAAAACCACAGGTAGTGGCACCCAAGAACTGATAAAGCACATCGCCAGCAAAGTAGGAGGACTTCTTTGCGTTACTTCTCTTAAACTTTCAGGATTTGTAGTGGCATAGTGAATTTGGCCAAAGCGACCAAAAAGACAGCCACAGCTTTATGCAAAATAAAAGTAGGACGCTGTTCAGGCCGCGACATGTAAATTTAAATCCGGCGCCTGTAGTATGCTTGCTCCTACACGAGTTAGAGTTTCCTTTTCAGGTGATTTACGATGGCAGCAGGTTCTCTATTAGCACTTTTTGACGACATTGCGACCTTATTAGACGATATATCCATGATGTCAAAGGTAGCGGTCAAAAAGACCGCTGGAGTTTTAGGTGATGATTTAGCAGTAAATGCTGAGCAAGTTGGCAGTGTTCGCGCCGCGCGTGAGCTTCCGGTCGTGTGGGCTGTGGCGAAAGGTTCACTGCTCAACAAGCTGATTATTGTGCCGGTGGTATTATTGGCTAGTTTGTTTATGCCCTGGCTAATCACGCCAGTGTTGATGATTGGTGGCGTGTATTTGTGTTACGAGGGTGCAGAAAAGATCTGGCATGCCGTAAGGCACCCCGGTGTTAAGAATCACGCCCAAAGTGAAGCGCTGATAAAAAACAGCAAGGTTGACCTGCTCAGCTTAGAAAAAGAGCGAGTAAAAGGTGCAATTCGCACCGATTTCATTTTAAGCCTAGAGATAATTGTTATCGCGCTTAGCACAGTCCAAGAGGAAACGTTCAGCAAGCAGGTGATGGTGCTGGCGGTTGTCGCGGTCGGTATTACCGTTGCCGTCTACGGCTTGGTGGCGATGATCGTAAAAATAGACGACGTCGGCCTATTTTTACTGGAGACAAAAACTGCCCTTGCTAAGGCAGTGGGTAATTTTCTTCTGTGGTTGGCACCCGCCTTAATGAAAACCTTAACCGTAGTTGGTACTCTCGCAATGTTTTTAGTGGGTGGCGGTATTTTAGGCCACGGCTTTGACCACTATGCACAGTTAGACATTGCCCTCGGTCATCTGCATATTTTCGCGAATGGCTTGGCGAATAGCGTCGCGCAGAACCTATTTAACGGCCTTATTGGTGTGGTCACAGGTGCAATTGTGGTGGCGCTAGCAACGGTATTTGATCGCAAGTAAGCGCATTAGAATCAGCTGCTATTGAAAATTCCTAGATCAACAGTGCGTGAAACGACCTAAGCGCTGCTTTAATTGCGCGTTTTCCGTGCGCAATTGTTCGATCTCTTCCAGCAAGCTGATGGCTAAAGCAATACCCGGCCAATCGATCTTAAGGTCTTGATGGAGTCGCACGGCCTTCTTTGTTTGCATGACCATATGTGTGGAAAACACCCATTGCTCTGGGCTGTCGCCATGAGGCTCGACGATACCCTGCTCGACGATCTCCAACACAAAGTGCTCTGGTAGTTCTGCAACACGGCATAGTTCGTCAAATCCAATTTTATGCGCTTTAGTGTCATTCATTATTTATCACTCCACTCTGCGCGGGCATCAAATGCAGCTTTGTTTGCCAGTTCCAGCCATATTTTGTTGATATCGTCATTTGTATTTGTGGGCATTGTCACTTTTAACACCGCGTATAGATCGCCACGCCCACTATCTGCTGGAAGTTTTTTGACTAAGCCCTTGCCACGCACGCGCAGGCGCTGGCCCGTTTGGCTATTGGCCGGTATAGACATGGTGATTTTGCCATCTAAGGTCGGCATTACCAGCTTGCAGCCTAGCGCGGCCTCCCATGGCGCGAGCGGCACGGTGATAATGAGGTTATGGCCTTCCACATCGAATAGCGGGTGCGGCACTAGGCGAATACGCAGGTAAAGATCGCCAGCTACGCCATTAGGTCCCGCCGGTTCACCCTGCCCTTTTAAACGAATACGCTCTCCCGCCTCCACACCGGCCGGAATCTTAACATTTAAGGTTTTGGTGATCTCGCTCACTCGACCGTCGGCCGAATATTGGGGAATTGTATAGGAAATGGCTTTAGATTCGTCTGACAAGGTGTCTTCGAGAAAGATTGGTAAATCTGTTTCTATATCTCGTCCTTTTCGTGTTTGCTGCCGGCGACTACTAAAATCGCTATTTTGTCCTGCTTGGCCAAACATTGATGCGAAAAAATCGGAGAAATCGCTATTAGCAGAAAACTCCTCCTGCGGATTAGCCTCTGGACGCCAGCCCGGTGGTGGCCTAAAACCGCCGTCATTGCCACCATACTGACGCACTTCGTCGTACTCCGCCCTTTTTTTGTCGTCGTACAAGACTTCGTAGGCTTCAGTGACTTCTTTAAATTTTTCTTCCGCGTCTTTGTGATCACTTACGTCTGGGTGGTATTTGCGAGCAAGCTTACGGTAGGCAACCTTGATGTCCTTTTTGTCTGCAGTGGGCTCGACACCAAGCGCCTTGTAGTAATCTTCAAATTCCATTGACTGCTATTCCTTCGCATGGACTTACCGGCGAGCATAAAGGCCGCGTAACGTTACCTGAGTGTGATCCCATTAGTTTAGCTGGTAAATGATGTAGATCAATGAATGGAGTGGAATGCCAGTATCACTAGGAACGGTAGAAAATTATTGCGAGAAAGTCGCTGTAATATTGCCGTTTTAGGCAAAAAAAAGGCCGCATACGCGGCCTCTGAACAACAATGAAATCAAAACAAGGGATCAGGCATTTAATTTCTCAGACAAGAACAACCAAGTATCTAATACCGAGTCTGGGTTCAATGAAACGCTATCGATCCCCTGTTCCATGAGCCACTGGGCAAAATCCGGATGGTCCGACGGGCCTTGGCCACAGATACCAATGTATTTGCCGTGTTTTTTGCAAGCATCTATCGCCATTTTCAGCAGGGCTTTTACGGCGTCGTTGCGCTCATCGAACAAATGCGCAATCAGGCCTGAGTCCCGATCTAAACCGAGGGTGAGCTGAGTTAAATCGTTGGAACCAATTGAGAAACCGTCGAAGTGTTCTAGGAACTGTTCAGCCAGCAGCGCGTTGGCGGGCAATTCACACATCATTACGACTTTCAGGCCGTTTTCACCGCGTTTCAAGCCGTTGGCTTCAAGTAATTCAATAACTTGCTTAGCTTCACCAACAGTACGAACAAAGGGCACCATGATTTCAACATTGGTTAAATCCATGTCGTTGCGAACTTTTTTAAGAGCCCGGCATTCCATTTCAAAACACTCTCGGAAGGAGTCTGAAATATAGCGTGAGGCGCCACGGAAGCCGAGCATCGGGTTTTCTTCTGACGGCTCGTACAAGCTACCGCCAATAAGGTGCGCATACTCGTTAGATTTAAAATCGGACATCCGCACAATTACGCGCTTAGGATAAAAGGCGCTAGCGATGGTAGAAATACCTTCCACCAGTTTCTCTACATAGAACTCTGTTGGGCTTTCATAGCCCGCAATACGACGTTTAATTGCGGTTTGCACATCCCGCGGAATATCGTCGAAATTGATAAGCGCCTTGGGATGCACACCAATCATGCGGTTAATAATAAATTCCAACCGCGCTAAACCAACGCCAGCGTTAGGGTAGCCTTGGAAGTCAAAAGCGCGATCAGGGTTGCCAACGTTCATCATCACTTTGAAGGGCAACTCAGGCATGGTGTCAAGCTTATTGCGATTAATATCGAAGTCGAGAATACCTTCGTAAACCATACCCGTGTCACCTTCGGCGCAAGACACGGTAACCGGCTTGCCGTCGGGTAGTAATTCAGTGGCATCGCCACAGCCCACTACCGCGGGAATACCCATTTCACGGGCAATAATTGCTGCGTGGCAGGTACGACCACCTCTGTTGGTGACAATGGCCGAGGCGCGCTTCATGACCGGTTCCCAGTCGGGGTCGGTCATGTCGGTTACCAGCACATCGCCCTGCTGTACCTGATCCATTTCGCTGATGTCATTAATGATCCGTACTGGACCTGCACCAATACGTTGACCGATAGAGCGACCTTCACACAAAACGGCGCCCTTCTCTTTGAGCAGGTAACGTTCCATTAAGGTAGTGGATTCGCGGCTTTTCACTGTTTCTGGGCGCGCCTGAACAATATAAAGTTTGCCGTCGTCGCCGTCTTTAGCCCATTCAATATCCATTGGGCGACCGTAGTGTTGTTCAATAATCATGGCCTGCTTGGCCAAGCCCAGCACTTCATCATCATTGATACAGAACTGATTGCGCTGCTCCTCTTTCACGTCGACAGTATCGACCGAACGACCGGCACTGGCGTCACTGCCGTAAACCATTTTAATCATTTTACTGCCGAGATTACGGCGCAATACCGCGGGGCGATCCTTGGCGAGGGTCGCCTTGTGCACATAGAATTCATCGGGATTAACCGCACCCTGCACCACTGTTTCACCCAAGCCGTACGAGGCCGTGATAAACACGACCCCATCGAAACCAGACTCAGTATCCATTGAGAACATAACACCAGCAGCGCCAGTCTCCGAGCGGACCATACGCTGAATACCCGCAGATAAGGCGACGTCAGCGTGTTCAAAGCCTTGGTGCACGCGGTAGGCAATGGCGCGGTCGTTATACAAGGAGGCAAAAACTTCCTTGATAGCGATCATAATATTGTCGAGGCCGCGAATATTTAGGAAGGTTTCCTGCTGACCGGCAAAGGAGGCGTCGGGTAAATCTTCAGCGGTCGCTGAGGAACGAACTGCAAAAGACATGGATTGATTGCCATCTACCAGTTGCTCATACGCCTCAACCACGGCAGTATTAAGCGCTTCTGGGAAAGGTGTTTCAACGATCCACTGGCGAATATTCTTACCGACCACCGCTAAGCGTTTTACGTCGTCAATATCGAGACCTTTTAGCTCAGCGATAATGCGATCATTTAAGCCGCTTTGCTGAAGGAAATCGCGAAATGCATCGGCGGTAGTGGCAAAGCCTCCGGGAACCGAAACACCGGCCTGTGACAACTGGCTGATCATTTCGCCTAGGGATGCATTTTTACCGCCAACGCGGTCGACATCATTCATTCCCAGATCGTTGAACCAGATTACGTATTCAGACACGTTTTTATCTCCCGTTATACAAGACCGCGACGCGGTTAAAAGAGTGCATAAACAAAGCAGCGGCTATACTAAGTGATGTAACTTGGAAATTCCCGTCGAGAAACACAGAGCCTTAGGTAAAAAAACTACATGATTCGAGCGGCCATATTTATTTCAGACAGTACCGGTATAACGGCAGAGACATTAGGGAGTAGTATTCTTTCACAATTCGAGAACCAAAAATTTGACCACATCGTTATTCCCTACGTTGACACCATCGCAAAAGCCCAATCGGCAGTTGAGAAAATAAACCGGGCTGCCCTCGAAACGGGCAACCAGCCTGTCGTTTTCGATACCCTTGTTGACGAGCAGCTTCGGGCGGTCATTGCCACCAGCCAAGGTTTTATTATCGATGTGCTTGGCACCTTCGTAAGCCAATTGGAGATTGCACTTGGCGAAGCGCCCTCTCGCACCGTTGGCCGTGCCCAAAGCGCTGACCGAGACGCCGAATACAAACAGCGGATCGACGCGGTGAATTACGCCTTAGACAATGACGACGGCGCGCGCTTAAATCGCTACGATCAAGCCGAGGTAATTCTTATAGGGGTATCTCGCAGTGGTAAAACCCCCACCTGCCTGTATCTTGCTATGCAATCAGGTGTGTTTGTGGCCAATTACCCCATTACCGAAGAAGATATGGAGAGCGACCGTTTACCCAAGCCATTATTGGAACACCGCAACCGCCTCTTTGGCTTAACCATTGAGGCCGAGCGCCTAGCGGCCATCCGCAGCGAACGCCGCCCTAATAGTCGCTATGCGTCGCTGCGCCAATGTGAAGATGAATTACGCCAAGCTGAGGCGATGTTTCTTCGTTTTGGCATCCCCTTCTTAGATATTACCCACGCCTCGGTAGAAGAAATTGCCACCAGAGTGTTATTAGATACTGGCTTACGGGGACATAAACGCTAGTGACCACACCATTGCAAGATACACCCGAAGATCAATTAAGCCGCTACCGAGCCAATACCGCGCTGGTTTTGCCCGGCGGCGGCGCACGCGCGGCTTATCAGGTTGGCGTTTTAAAGGCACTGGCCGAGATTCATGGCCGTCGCCCGGGTAATCCTTTCCCGATACTCGCAGGAACCTCTGCGGGGGGGATCAATGCGGCTTCACTCGCCGCTGGCGCCCACCATTTTACCGGCACAATTCAGCAACTCGAGTTGCTGTGGCGAGAACTGTCAACAGACAAAATTTACCGTGCGGATCTTTTCGGCGTGCTTCGCAATGCGCTGCGACTTGCACATTCATTGTTTAATCCGACTAGGGCTGCAGTAAAGCCCGTGGCACTGCTCGACAACAGCCCGCTACGCAAGCTATTAAGTGAGTATGTTCGCTTTGAAAATATCAGTCGCAACATTCTTAATCGCGATTTAGAGGCGTTTTGCCTTACCGCCATGAATTACACCGAAGGCGTTTCGGAAACCTTTTTCCAGGGTGGCCCCCAGTATGCCGGTTGGCAACGCTGGCGCCGACAAGGCGTGGCGACCCCGATCCAGCTACAACATTTAATGGCGTCCACCGCCATTCCGACTATTTTTCCGCCCGCCAAGATCGGTCGTCATTTTTACGGTGACGGTGCGTTGCGGCAGTTAACGCCAATTAGCCCGGTTATTCATTTGGGCGCTAATCGCGTCTTGGTTATCCCGGCTAACGGCCACAAACGGCAATACCCCAAACTGCCCAAAACCATACAATCGCCGGGCTTTGGGCAGATCATCGGCCATTTGCTCAATAGCGCTTTTATTGACAGTATCGAAACCGATATTGAGCGACTAGAGCGGATAAATGAACTTATCCGCCTAATACCCGAAGAAGACCTTGGCTTGATGGGCAAGGAACTGTTGCCAATAGATTGCCTGGTTATTAGCCCCAGCGAAGATATAGATCGGATCGCAGATCAGCACGTAAAAGAACTGCCCCGCAGCCTGAGAATGTTCCTAAGTAGTTCCGGGAGCAATGGTGGCGGCGGCGTGAGTATTTCGAGCTACTTATTATTCACCCCAGAATACTGCGGCAAGTTAATCGACTTAGGCTACCGTGACGGCATGGCGCAACGACAGGACTTGACGGATTTCCTCTACCGCCCCGAGGACAGCGACCAAGATTAAAACGGCGACGATCCAAGGGCAGCGCATCGCCGACGATTACGGCTTTTAACATCATTTGAAAATCGCCAGATCCCATTCGCCTCGCGGCTACTTTACGCCAACAATGGCATAACGCCCTTTAAAGCGCACCGCCACCTCACCATTCACTTTAATTTCTGAACACAAATCAATTTTCGCGCGACCACGTTCTTCATAATGCTGAAAAAATCGTTGCCAATCGCTTTCTTCGGCGACAAGTGACTGGGCCACGATGTCATCTGGAATCGGCTTCAAATACTCAATATTCGCTTCCGCCACCACGATGTCCGGATCTAAGCCATAATCAACACAGCGCAAATAGGTCATGCCCCAGCAGGCCATCACCGCCACGCAGTATATGCTGCCCCCAAAAGCGGTGAGTTTATCATTGATGCTAGGCCCCAGCGGCGCGTGCAATTGCAGACTTTTGCCATCATAGCTTTTCACACTAAGCTGCATGTGCTGCGCCGTCGGCAAATACAAGCCAATAAAGTCGTCTAGGGCCTTACCGTTCATCAATTCAATACCTGAGTTTACTTTGCTGACTTAAACAGCAGATCAATCAGCTTAGTGGCTGCGAGATACGGCGTGGTTTCGCCGTTGGTGACCTTATCGTTTAAATGGGGGAGTAAATCCCGCACTTCGGGATTTTGCTTGAGTTTCATTTCCAGCATTTCGTGGAGGAGCTTATTCATCCACTCCCGCGCTTGCCTTGAGCGCTTTTCTTGCAATGAGCCATTTTTGATCGCGTCAATTTTAAAGCCGCTAATCATGCCCCAAATGGCTTCGATGTTTTCATTTTTAATTGCCGAGCAGCTCATTACCTGGGGCGTCCAAAACGTGTTGTGACGCAGCAAATGCAGTGCATTTTCATAGTGACGACGAGTTTGCTGAGCAAGATTAATACTTTCGCCATCGGCCTTGTTAATAACTAAGGCGTCGGCTAATTCAATAATGCCTTTTTTGATGCCCTGCAGTTCGTCACCGGCATTGGGCAACATCAGTACCATAAAGAAATCGACCATACTGGCAACTTCATATTCAGACTGACCCACGCCAACAGTCTCGACCAAAATTACATCGTAACCAGCGGCTTCACAGAGCAGCATGGTTTCTCTGGTTTTTTGGGCGACACCGCCAAGGGAACCTTCAGACGGAGACGGTCTGATAAAGGCATCTTTGCTACGCGACAGCATTTCCATGCGGGTTTTGTCACCCAATATGGAACCGCCGGCAATGGGTGAGCTAGGGTCCACAGCCAATACCGCAACCCGCTTACCCTGACTCAAAAGATACAGACCAAAGGCTTCAATAAACGTCGACTTGCCAACACCGGGAATACCGGTAATACCAATCCGAATACTATTGCCGGTACTCGGCAGCACTTGCTCAAGGAGCAACTGCGCCTCGGTACGATGCTCTATCCGCTTACTCTCGACCAAGGTAATGGCCTTGGCAAGCGCGCGGGAATTGCCAGCTTGAAGTGCTTGAATGTCTATAGCCATAATATGCGTTACGCTGAACGGGAGACGGGAGACGCAAAACCGCTCGGTTAGCGTTTTCCGTCTCCCGTATTGCGTCTCCCCTTACTAGCCCTTATACGCCTCATTAATCGCATCCAGGACGCCGCGTGCCGCGAGTGGGATCTTAGTACCAGGGCCAAAGATACCCTTTACACCTGATTCATAAAGGAAGTCGTAGTCTTGCCGTGGGATAACGCCACCCGCGATAACGATTATGTCGTCGGCGCCGACTTTCTTCAGCTCAGCGATTAGCTCAGGTATCAGGGTTTTGTGACCCGCAGCCTGGGAAGAAACACCTACGACGTGCACGTCGTTTTCAACAGCTTGTTTAGCAACTTCTTCGGGGGTTGAGAACATTGGCGACAAATCGATATCAAAACCTACGTCTGCAAACGCGGTGGCGATAACTTTCGCGCCGCGATCATGACCGTCTTGTCCCATTTTGCACACCAACATACGTGGTCGACGGCCGTGTTTTTCAGCGAAGTCTTCAATGTCTTTGCTTATGCCCTGCCAGTTTTCGTCGTCTTGGTAAGCACTACCGTAAACACCAGACACCGTTTGCGCCTGCGCATTGAACCGACCGAATTCACGTTCCATAGCAAATGAGATCTCCCCTACCGTTGCGCGTAAACGCGTGGCCTTAACAGCCAGATCTAGCAGATTGCCTTCACCGCCGCAGGCGCATTGATAAATCGCTTCTAGCGCGGTTTCAACGGCGGCTTCATCTCGTGAGGCGCGAATTTTAGCGAGCGCAGCAACCTGTGACTCACGTACGGCGTTGTTGTCAATATCGAGGACATCAACATCGTCTTCTTCATCTAGCGTGTACTTATTAACGCCAACAATAACGTCTTCGCCTCGGTCGATGCGAGCCTGCTTGCGGGCCGCAGATTCTTCAATACGCAATTTCGGCAGGCCGGTTTCAATGGCCTTAGCCATGCCGCCCTTCTCTTCGACTTCTTGAATCAATTCCCAAGCGCGATCCGCTATGTCCTTGGTCAGTGATTCCATCATGTATGAGCCACCCCAGGGGTCAACCACATTGGTGATACCGGTTTCTTCCTGAATAATCAGCTGGGTATTACGGGCAATGCGCGAGGAGAACTGAGTCGGCAACGCTATCGCTTCATCCAGTGCATTGGTGTGCAGTGACTGGGTGCCACCGAATACTGCGGCCATTGCCTCAATAGTCGTACGCACGATGTTATTGTAAGGGTCTTGCTCCGTCAGCGACCAGCCTGAGGTTTGGCTGTGGGTACGCAGCATTTTTGAGCGCTGATCTTTGGGATTAAACTCAGAAACGATTTTAGCCCACAGCAAGCGTGCGGCACGCATTTTGGCAATTTCCATATAGAAATTCATGCCAATGCCCCAGAAGAAGGACAGACGGCCCGCAAATTTATCAATATCCAAGCCAGCTGCAATTGCAGTGCGAATATATTCTTTACCATCGGCCAAGGTGTAGGCTAGCTCGAGTGCTGCATCAGCACCTGCTTCCTGAATATGGTACCCAGAAATTGAGATAGTGTTGTACTTAGGCATATTGCTAGACGCATAAGCAATGATGTCGCCAATGATTTTCATAGATGGCAGTGGCGGGTAAATATAGGTATTACGCACCATGAATTCTTTGAGGATGTCGTTCTGAATAGTGCCAGAAAGCTTGTCCTGAGAAACACCCTGCTCTTCTGCCGCAACAATATAGCCCGCAAGCACTGGCAATACCGCCCCGTTCATGGTCATTGAGACGGAGACTTTGTCCAAGGGAATTTCGTTGAACAAAACCTTCATATCTTCAACTGAGTCAATCGCAACACCGGCCTTACCAACATCGCCAGTGACTCGAGGGTGATCTGAGTCGTAACCACGGTGAGTCGCCAAATCGAAAGCAACTGATACACCTTGACCACCAGCAGCTAAAGCTTTGCGGTAAAAGGCATTGGATTCTTCGGCGGTTGAGAAACCCGCATACTGACGAATTGTCCAGGGGCGGCCAGCGTACATAGTGGGCTGGGGGCCGCGAATAAACGGCTCGATGCCAGGTAAGGTATTGGTATAGGGCAGATCCTGAATGTCTTCCTTGGTGTACAAGGGTTTAACATCAATGCCTTCTGGCGTATGCCAAACCAAGTCGTCGAGGGTTTGGTTGCCTTTGGCGAGGACTTTATTCGCCATCGCCTTCCACTCGTCTACGGATGTCTCGGGAGCTTTGTAATCTGCCATAGGTTTACCTGTCATTGTCAGTGAGTAATGCGCCGCTTATATGTGTTAAGCGCGGCTACATTGGGGCTACTTTTCTGTGGGCTAATAATTAAAACTAATTAGTGGTGATCGTCGCCTGGTTGACTGAGTTCGATCAGCACGCCGTCGCAAGACTTGGGGTGAATAAAGATAACTTGGCAACCGTGGGCGCCAGGTGATGGCGCATCGGCCAAAAATTGATAACCCAATGCCTTTAACCTTGCCACGTCAGCGACAATATCATCTGTGCTGAAACAAAGATGATGCAAACCGCCGGGTTTCTTTTCAAGGTATTTTGCAATTGGACCTTCGCCACGCAACGGGCTAACCAACTCAATGCTAGTCGACTTTAACGGGAAAAAAGCAGTAGCCGTTTTGGCGCTTTCGACCTCTTCGCTGCCGTCGTAGTGCAAACCAAAATCTGCCATAAAGCGGGCAATCGCTTTTTCTAAATCGGGTACCGCAACAGCAATATGATCAAGACCTGTAATCATTGAAATTCTCCTTAAAAGGGTATCGCGCTGACGGCTTAGCCGCCAGCGCAGCAAATCACTTCAGCGTGGCGAGAAACTCGATGGTTTTCACACGACGCATTTCAGCAACTTCTTCAGGGGTTTCAATAACAATCATCTCATCAGGAATGATTTTAAACAGCGGCTGACCTTTCTTAATGATCACGCCGTCACCTTCAACCAACACTTTGGCGATGGTGCCAGAAAATGGTGCAATCACTTTGTTGAACATTTTCATTACTTCAACAATATACAGCGTGTCGCCGGCGTTAAAGTGGTCGCCTTCGCTAACAAAAACATCCATCCCAGGGGCTTCGCGGGGGTAGTACATACCGCCACTCGCCGCCAAGACTTCGTCTGACTTCGCTGCTGGCGGTGGCACAAGTACCTTCGCCATCTGTTTCTGCAAGTCTTTGTTGGTAAGACGCTCTGGAATGGTTATGCTCAAATCAGCGTTTACGCTCAAATCACAGAAGCCTGTCTCGGTGGCAATATACATCAGCACCGCCAGCACTTCAGTGCCTGCATAATAACCAGCATGCGCACTGCGCACTGCCAGCCACTCGTCACTACTAAAGCCTTTAGGCGCTTTATCGCTTGCTAGCAACGCCTGTAAAGCCGGGAAGTCAGCCGCAGCGACTTTTTCATTGAGCGATTTATAGAAGTTCACTGCTGCCGACAAGATATCGTTATCGTGATCCCAGATCATATAGCGCGCAGGCTTGCCTGCTTCATAATCCATGTTTAAGTAGTGGTAAAGCTTGTCGAGCATCTCAATTGGGTTTACCAGCCACTGGATCTCGCCATCGACGATACGAAGGCTGTCTTTGTTCATGCTCAGCCAACCAGACATATAGTGTGGTTCAGCGAATAAACGCTCAAGTGGGCGAATGAGCAAAAGTTTTTTAGCGTCGAGGGCATCAGCCCAAGCCTTACCATTCTCGCCACCGGCAGTCACATAACGCTGACGAATTTCAGCAAACGCAACATCTAAATCGATCTGATTTGCCTGCTCTTTCAGCAAGCCAACCGCGGTTAAATAAGGAACGATAAAGCTCGTCGATGGGCGCGCATTTATACCATTGCCAATAAACCAGTGCACCAGACCGTAGTGAAATTCAAGATTGGTCGACAGATCTTTACCGCGCAATTCCGTGCGACGCAGAATTTCCGCCAAGCGCTGGTAGCTGCTTAAACGGGTTTCACCGGTCGTCAGCAACAGGGCGATATTGGAGTCGTAGGCACCGGCCAGGTGATACTTCATAAATACATCGGTATCTGGATTGTGTGTAGAGATGCCTTGGTCATCACGGATTTCGCCGGGAATTGCATTTGACCAATTTTCAATCACACCGCCAGCATGAGGCTGTAACGCTTGGTTGGTCGCGTTCATCCGCGCCTCAACCGAGGTTTTTTCGCGCAGAATACGAGTTGGCTTAGGTAGCTGCTTGCCATGGCGAGCAAGTAAAACCATGACTTCAACCAAACTTTCAGCGATAAAATAATCACCAGAATCGTCAGGGTTCGTGAATTTCAGTTTGTAGCACAGCTCAGTCACCCTGTGTTCAACCTGAATCCGCGTGTTCATCTCCATAAAGTAATGAGATTCACCGTCGACAATACATTCAAAGGTGCCGAGGGAGTCGAGCTTAACGGCTTCACCGAAAATAGCCCCTTCCCGCTCCATGTGCTGAAGAATGACAAGGTCTTTTTTCAGTTGCTCAGCTTCCTCAGCTTTACCCGCCGATTCAGCCACATCAATTGCGGCGACTAACTCTTCTTCTGTAACAGACACTTCCAGCAATTTCTGCTCGTGCATTTGCAGTGAACAGTCGCGGCCACCCATCGTCATGCACCACTGGCCATTACCCACCACTTGAATTTCTTGGTGGCGGGTAGTGTCGATATTCATTTCGATAAGGACGTTTTTATTGTCGCCCACACCGTTGGTTTTTAGCTCGATCAAGCATTCCAGCACCAGCGAGGGTACATTGGCAGCCGCCTTCTCGACCTTTTCTTCTATGCTTGAGCCTTCATAGGAATTAGCAGACGCCAATATCCGCTGGCCTTTACCACCACCACCGGCGATCGCTTTTAAACGAAAGCGGTTATTGGGCTTTTCGGCCAACATACGCTTGGCTTCAACCTGCAGCGCAGCACCAATATCAGCGGCATTAATAATGTCGATATTGGCTTCATAAGAAGCAGCCAATAGAGCTAAGGCTTGCTCTTCGATGTCTTTGCAGGCCGCAAAATCAACGTCGAGTTTGTGGTCTTTGGCGCATTTTTCTAATCCATCTTTACCGTATTTGGCAAACAGGGCCAAGCTAGTCGCGTTATTCACACCGGGAGTAACCGATACCCCCGTTTCCAGCGCGGTACGCTTGGCCTGGTCCTTCATACCGGCCGATTTTTGAGTAAAAGAACAGGGCCCAATGAAGTTCAGCCCGGCCTTCTCCATGGCTTCAACCATTTCAGCGTCTTCTGACATAAAGCCATAACCCGCGAATATTGAGTTGTAGCCGTTGTCGTAGGCAATGCGAATGATTTGCTGAATGCGCTTTTGACGCTCTTCTTTGGTGGCACCACTGTAATCCGGCACCCGGTGTACCCGATTAGGATCAGTTAAGGTACGTAGCTCAGGGGCCAGCGCATTAGTGTAGGTAATAGAATCTTTTTCTGAGAGTAAAATACCGTAGTGAGTGATGCCCATTTCATCAAATACATCCATGGCTTCCTTGCGGATCGGGCCACGGCAAATAATCAATGGTTTCATATCATTACAGGCGAATGCTCTCACCCATTCTGATTTAGATTTAGCGAGTTTGCGGTCTTTATGGACCATGGGATTGCTCAAATAATAATTATTGCTTGCTTGCACGTCGAATATCCTCGTTAGCGAATCGTCTAATTCAATGGATTAAGAAGCCGTTGCGGACAACAGGGGATTAATGGAACTCCCGTTGCACACCACTCATTGGTTCAGGCTTATAGGCCTTCAAGTGCAGCTCCAGTTGCTCACCCAGCACCTTGCGCAGGTCTGAGGGCATGACGATCTGGGAAATAGATCCCAGGCTTAATGCTTCATTTGGATTCATCAATTCGCGTTCATAGCGTTGAGTTAACAGTAGCTCTTCTTGCTTCTGCCACGCGCCAACCGCTTCTTTTGCTGCGTTTGCAGCCTCGGCGTCAGGCATACCAGCTTTAGCATTTTGTGCTGTCGCTTCGGCGATCTTGGCTTTTATCGAGCCGCGAATTTTACGAACTTCATCTTTATAAACATACTCAACACCAGCTGGCCCCATTACTGCTAAGCGGGTGGTTGGCAGTGCACAGACAAAATCTGCACCTGTTGGGTAGTTGTTAAACGCGGCGTAGGCGCCGCCGAAGGCGTTACGCACAATCATCAAGAAACGCGGGGTACGCAGATCAATGATGGCGTCGAGCATGGCCCGGCCCGCTTGCACAATACCACCGGCCTCTTGCTCTTTACCGGGCAGGAAGCCGGTGGTGTCTTCCATAAAGATGACAGGAACATTGTAAACATTACAAAAACGGATAAAACGCGCATTTTTGTAAGCTGCATCGATATCAATTTGACCTGAGGCTACAGCCGAGTTGTTGGCGACAAAACCAACCACATTGCCACCCATGCGCCCTAACGCGCAAACGGTATTTCGTGCGCGTTCAGGCTGTATTTCAAAGAAATCACCGTGATCACACATCTGTTGAATGATAATACTGATATCAAATGGCGTATTAAAACCGGTGGGGCTGTTGAACGCTTTTTTCAGCAGCAGATCAATATCCCAGGTTTTGCGCGTAATTGGATCAGACGTCGGCTGAAAAGCGGGCGCTTCACTGCTGTTATTAGGCAAATAGTTCAGCAGCTCTTTCACTTTACGTAGCGCCGCGACTTCGTCTGGCACCACAAAATCGGTTACCCCGGACTTAGAGTGAACACTTGGCCCACCTAATTCATCCGCCGTGACGTCTTCGCCGAGTACCGACTTAACAACGCCGGGGCCGGTTAAGCCGAAGAAGGTGTCATTTGGCTGAATAACAAAAGAGCCCTGGCGTGGCAAATAAGAGCCGCCGCCCGCGTTATAACCAAACATACACATAATTGATGGTACAACGCCGTTGATTTTACGCAGAGCGGTAAAAGCTTCAGCGTAGCCGTCTAGGCCACCAACACCGGCGGGGATATACGCACCCGCTGAATCGTTCATACCCACCAGTGGAATGCCTAATTTTCCTGCTAAGCGGAATAAATTAGCCAATTTAGTGCCGTTAGTGGCATCCATTGAACCCGCACGCACGGTGAAATCATGACCGTAAATAGCCACATCGCGGCCATTTACTTTTAATACCGCGGTAACGAGGGACGCGCCATCAAGATTTTTACCCCAATTCTGATAAAGTATCTTAGGCTCAGTGCCCGCATCAGCTAAAACATCAATCCGTTCCCAGATCGACATACGTTTCTTTTCATGTTGTTTTTGAAAACCCTTAACACCGGCCATTTTACGAGGACGTTGTTGCAGGTCGTAGCCCGCCTGAAGCGCGGCTTCATAGAGTCCTGGAGCGTAGTCAATTTGACCGGGAACGGTAAATTCGAGCTCAGTTTTTTGCTCGAAGGGATTCTCTAGTGAGGGAGTGAGTTTTACTATTTTTGTCATGCCTGTCAGTTCCAGCTACATTTAATTGGTAACCCGCGAACATACCGCATGCGATGGCCCTTTTTTTGTGCTTCTGGATTCCAGAAACTGGGGGGCTTACGCCTGCAAGCATATTGAAGTGCGGATATTATGAGAATTAACCGTTCTGTGTGTTGCGTCGACGGTTTGGTGTTTCTCAAAGCGGCGGCTAACAGTACTGGGATCAGCCCCCTCTGTCAATCTGAAGAGCCTTGTTGAGCGCTAGCGAATTACCACAAAACGCTAGATTTTTCAGGCTCATAGCACGTAAAATTGGCCGCTGTCCGCAGCTTTGTATTACTTCTGAGCAACACTTCATGGCTAGCCTTTGCCGCATACCTCTACCCTACCATCGCGATAGCAGCTGCTACTTCGCGGCGATCAGGCATTTGCCGCAGCCCGTCTATTTGGACAGCGCCGCCGCGCACAGCGAGCGCGGTCGCTGGGATATTATTTGTGCCGACCCAGAAGAATTAATATCTTGTAATACATATAGTTATGACAGCAACACAAGGAATAACACAAAGTTAGATCAAGCACTGAAGCGAATTGAACTAAGCTACCTTGATGCAGTGGACCTACCCTTTAGTGGCGGCGCCGTTGGTTACATTAGCTATGACTTTGGCGAACAGGCACAAGCTGGCCTGGACGCAACATCCAGCGCTACCCCCCTATTCCAAATCGGCATTTATCCCTGGCTCGTTATCGTTGACCACCACGACAAACGCTGCGAATTCGTCGCCCAACCCCACGTCGCGGGCGAATATCTCGAACATCTACGCAGTTTGCTAGCGCTAGACAAGAGCGCACAGAAAAGTGGCACCTTTCGTCTAAATAGCCCTTTCCGTAGTTCGCTAAATCGCGAGGAATACACCACGGCATTTGAGAAGGTTAAAACCTATATCAACGCGGGCGACTGCTACCAAATTAACCTGACCCGCCAATTTACCGCAAACTACCAAGGCGACCCTTGGCTTGCTTATTTGCGACTCCGCGAAGTCGCGGCAGCACCCTTCTCTGCGTATATGGATCTTGGTGGCAGCCAGTTTTTGTGCCTATCACCCGAGCGCCTACTCGCCGCACAGAAGCGCAAACTGCAAACGCAACCAATTAAAGGTACCGCAGCGCGCAGTAGCGACCCTGCTGAAGATTTAGCGCTTGCCACCGCGCTGCAAGCGAGCACTAAAAACCGCGCTGAAAACATTATGATCGTGGATCTATTGCGCAATGATTTCAGCAAGAGCTGCCAAGCAGAGTCGGTCGTCACCGAAGCACTCTGTGAGCTACAAAGCTTCCGTACAGTTCACCATCTTGTCAGTACCGTAACAGGCCTACTGCGCGAGGACCGCAGCGAATTTAGCGCTTTATTGGATTGCTTCCCGGGCGGCTCTATAACCGGCGCGCCCAAGCAGCGTGCCATGGAAATAATTCGTGAGATTGAGCCCCACCGCCGCTCCCTATACTGTGGAAGTATTTTTTACCTCGGGGCAAACGGCAAAATGGACAGCAATATCGCGATACGCAGCTTTGTTTGCGAGGACCAGGAGATAAAAGGCTGGGCTGGTGGTGGAATCGTTGCCGACTCAGAATTAGACGAAGAGTATATTGAAACCGAAACCAAGATCAGCAAGTTACTTGACGCACTTACCGATCTTGAGTGAAGCCAATTGCAGGCTTACAGGCTAAGATTGCGCGAAGAAGCCTTAATAAACTCCAATTTCAAGGCCTCGTAGTCGTGTACCGCGGGAAACTGCGGAAATTCACTAATAACATTCGACGGCGCCTTAAACAGAATGCCTGCATCGGCTTCTGCCAGCATGGTGGTGTCGTTATAGGAGTCACCTGCCGCAATAATCCGGTAGTACAGGGTTTTAAGCGCAAGCACCGCTTGGCGTTTGGGATTCACCTGACGAATTTTGTAATCAACGACCTTACCTAGACTATCGGTTTCCAGCTTGTGGCAAAGCAGCGTTGGCCAGCCGAGTTGCTTCATCAGTGGCGCTGCGAACTCATAAAAAGTGTCCGACAAAATGACGACCTGGAAGCGCTCGCGCAGCCAATCTAAGAACTCCCGGGCGCCTTCCATCGGCTCCATATCGGCGATCACCGCCTGAATATCAGGCAAACCTAAGCCATTCTCTTCCAATAAACGCAAACGCTGCTGCATCAAAACATCGTAATCAGGAACATCACGGGTGGTTGCCTTCAAGGCCTCAATACCGGTGCGCTCGGCAAAATCAATCCAGATTTCAGGGATCAAAACCCCTTCAAGGTCGAGACAAGCGATTTCCACAAAAATACTCCTAAAAAAATAAATGACCGCGCTGAGCGCATTAAAAACCGCGTCAATCTAACGGCTTGAGCTTCAGAAAGCAATGCTGCAGGGCAAGTCGGATTTCAGATGTCTAGTGTCCGACGCAAGACCAAAATCGACACATTTCCCTTGAATCTTCGCCCCACGTCCGACACCAGACTTCCGACGGTTTCAGTACATCGGCAACTCTATATCCGCAAACAAGGCGTCTAGCTCCAATTTGGTGTGGCACTGATACGCTTTATCGACTAACTCAGGCGTCAAATGAGGCGCGAATAGCTCGACAAAGTCGTACATAAACTTGCGCATATAGGTGCCGCGCCGAAAGCCCACCTTGGTGACACTGGGCTCAAATAGATGACTGGCATCTAAAGCCACAAGATCCCCATCGGTAATTGGGTCGTAGGCCATTTCCGCTACTATGCCGATACCGAGACCCAACCGGACATAGGTTTTGATCACATCGGCGTCCGTCGCGGTAAATACTACCCGGGGTTCTAAGCCTTTGTTCAAAAAAGCTTCGTCTAATTTAGAGCGCCCGGTAAAACCAAACACATAGGTCACAATAGGATGCAGCGCAACGTCTTCAATACGTAGTGTTTTTAATGCAGCCAAGGGGTGGTCTTTAGGCACCAGTATTGTCCTATTCCAGCGATAGCAAGGCATCATGATTAAATCGCTGAACAGCTCTAAAGCTTCCGTCGCTATCGCAAAGTCGACGCCAAAATTAGCGGCAAGTTCGGATATTTGCATCGGTGTACCTTGGTGCATATGCAGCGAAACGTCTGGATAGCGATCAATAAAGGTTTTTATCACCTTCGGTAAGGCATAACGGGCCTGGGTATGGGTAGTTGCAATAGACAGGCTACCCTTTTGCGGATTTTTAAACTCTTGAGCGATGTGTTTAATGCTCTCGGTTTTATAGAGAATTTCACCCGCGGTTTTTAAAATAGCCTCGCCCGCGGGGGTAATACGCGTCAAATGCTTGCCATTGCGCGCGAAGATCTCAACGCCCAATTCGTCTTCCAACATCCGAATCTGTTTGCTTATTCCCGGCTGAGAGGTAAACAAGCTTTGCGCGGTTGCAGATACATTCATTTCATGATGCGCGACTTCCCAAATATAACGCAACTGCTGCAACTTCATACGGCACTACTCCTTAAAACCACACAAGCTAAAATCACGTAGATTTCATTATTATTGTCATTGACCATTATAAATCGGCACTAAAATGCTATTTATCGACGATATTGGCAATGCCGTGGGGAACATGCCCGGTCGAGACGTGTTCTTTTGCCGACTCACAATGCAGTGGTTGATCGTCAAAAAACACATCCGCGCCATAGGCGGCCAAAAACTCACCTTTTTCTAAGCCGCCTAAAAACAAGGATTCATCAATACGAATATTCCATTCACGTAAAGTTCTTATTACCCGTTCATGCGCTGGCGCCGAACGTGCTGTTACTAAGGCAATGCGTATAGGCGGCGCATTTTCAGGGAAGGCAGACTGCAAAGTGTTCAGCGCCGCCAAAAAAGACTTAAAGGGACCACCACTCAGCGGAGTATGTGCCGCAGCCACCTCGCTGGCAGTAAAGGCATCAAGCCCATCGCGCTTAAACACTTGCTCGGCCTCGTCGGAAAAGATCACTGCATCGCCATCAAAGGCAAAACGTAGCTCCCTATTACTTTGTGCCGGCGCCTTTTTCGATCTCGGCAACAAGGTCGCTGCGGCAACGCCGCTACCAAGGGCGCGGCGTACATCTTCAGCATCCGTAGAGAGGAACAAATGACAGCCAAAAGCAGACACATAGCGATAGGGGCTTTCCCCACCACTAAAGGCCGCGCGGCTGATATTTAAGCCGTAGTGTTTTATAGAGTTGAATACCCGCAAGCCCGTATCTGCCGAGTTGCGAGAGAGTAGAATCACCTCTACTTTTGCGTCATCTAAAACGTCATTGAGTCGCAATAGACGTTCGACAATGCCAAAGGCTTCGCCAGGTGCGAGCACTTCGTCTTCATGATCAATTTGATATTTTTGATAGGCAGCCAAGCCTTGGGATTCATACACACGATGACTTTCATCCAGGTCAAATAACGCTCTGGAGGAAATCGCAACAACAAGTTTATTCTCAAGACCTTTAGGCATAACCGTATTTCTAAGGATGACAAGCTCACTATACAAGATGCCCTCGCTAAGGCAAGAATTCCGAATTAGCCTCCGCCAAATTATGCTCAATGGCATAGCGCCTGAAATTCGCCGTTTTATTGCCATCACCAGCTATTAGTAGGCCAATATCGGCGATAAGCGCCGCATTGAGCGCTGTAAAAATTGGCTGATTTATTTCCTTATTGGAAATTCTCGACGACAGTATTCCGACAATATAGGACTCACCAGCAATATTTTGCAGTAAAGCTGCACCGCTCTGCCCCTCATGACTAAGGCAATCCAAACTATATAGATCACTGAACGCAACCCCTCCTGGCTGCCATAAACTTGCGCGGCAGCGAGACAGCCAAAGGGTATTTTCCGTCTTATCGCTAGGGTAAGCAAAGCTGTCCGCCCAGGTAGCCAACTCGCGACTTTGCGGCGCAGCAAGGCGCGATACTTCACCCTCCACCAACGGCAACTTTAATTTAAATAAGGCAATATCTGAGCCACTGTAACGGCCAACATTGCCGGTTATTTGGTCGTGCGGATCATGCATGACATGGAGCCACGCGGCGCCGATTTCGCTCAGGGCTCCCGACTGCAAAGGAGACGCAACGTAGCGCAAGCTCAGTAAATTCTGCGACCCGTCTGGGGCAAATAGACAATGCGCCGCGGAAATTAGCCATCCCGCGCTAATCGGGTTAGCAGTGCAGCGGGACTCATAGGAGCTGCCATCACGCTGCCGAAACCGGCTAATTAAAATGCCCGCATGAGGTACCGACCGCGGTAGCTGCCAAACTTGTTGACGACTATCTTGCGCACCATTCGCACCGGTTGGCGGAAGACGTTGTAGAAAGACCTTTGGGGGGGAACCGTCAGTGGCCTGCTGCTTTGAAGCTTGGCGCGCCCAAGCTAATTGCGGTTGTCCCTGCTGATCAACCACCAACAACCGAATACGCCCATTGTCGCGAGTCAACATTACAGCGCTTTCGATGTTGCTCATTGCGCGACTCAAGCGCCGGTCACTGTAAGGCTCATTACCGCTTAAGCTTAAATTTGGACGTAAATTAGCCAGCTGATTTAGTACCGCCGTGGCCTTGTCTCTGCGCAGCGACTCGCCGCTGTCAATTTCCCGTTGAAATTGCCTTAAAGCCTCCTCAGGGCTATAGCTGGCATCTAAGCCCGCAAGCACGTAGATCGCACGTAACAACCTTAAATCAAAAGGCCAATGGCCCGTGCGCCTGCTTTCAAGGGCATATTGATAGGATGCGCTTAAATTTGCGCTGACTGCCGGCGTAACTCGCTGACTACCCCAGAAATACAGCTGCGCTAAGTCTTGTAACTGCAAAGCGCAGAGTGCACCGCCACCTTCCTGACTCGCTGTGGCTTCCGCCTTACGCAGGCTGAGCACGCCGTCTGCAGTGGCAAGTAATTCTGGCGCTGCACTTTTGGGATAGATACTGTTTACGCAGTCGGCACCCGCAAAACCCGCCGCCAATAAAAAAATGCCCGACAAGCTCCACCGCGCTATTAACCGCAGGCTAAGCCCGTTAAAATTCAGCAAAGTTTTGAGTTGGTGCTTATGCATAGAACAACATGGATAGAACTCAGTAGCGAGGCGCTTCGTCACAATGTCAGCGTCGTGCGTCAGCTTGCCCCTAAAGCGGCCATTCTAGCCATGGTTAAAGCGAATGGCTACGGTCACGGAGCGAACTGGGTTGCCGAACAATTAAATAGCCAAGCGAACGGCTTTGCTGTCGCTCGGCTTTGCGAGGCGATGCGCTTACGCGACAGCAATCCCCAAGCCCGCATACTGCTTTTAGGCACCTTACTCGACCGTGAAGTATTGCAGAAATGCGCGCAAAGCCAACTCGACATTGTTATTCATGACCTCGCTTCCGCCAAACTTCTCGCTAACACCCCGCTAGCGACGCCAATTACTGTGTGGCTTAAACTTAATATCGGCATGAATCGCCTAGGCATGTCCGCTGGTGAATTTTGTGACGCGCATCATTTGCTAAATAGTAAATCGCACATCGCCGGCATTCAGCACATGAGCCATTTCAGTGATGCGGAAGAAGTCGATGCTAGCCTGACCCAGCAGCAAGCTAAAAAGCTTGCTGAGCTAAGCGCTAGTTTGGGCCAGCACCCAATTAGCATGGCTAACTCGGCCGCCATCATCGCTCACCCAACAACCCACTGTGACTGGGTGCGTCCCGGCATAATGCTATATGGCGACGACCCAACGCAGCGTTTACCCGCGGAGTTGGCGCTCAAACCGGTAATGCGCTTTAAAGCGAAAATAATTGCCATGCGCGATGTCGCCAACGGTGACGGCGTTGGCTATAACCGACGTTGGAAGGCAGCGATGCCAAGTCGCATCGCAACAGTCGCTGCGGGCTACGCCGATGGCTATCCGCGTCACGCGCCAGATGGTACGCCAGTCCTAGTCAATGACCAGCGGGCCAGTTTGGCGGGACGAGTATCGATGGATTTGCTGACAATTGATGTAAGCCATTTGCCCCAGACTGCTGTTGGCGATGAAGTAACACTGTGGGGCGAAGGCCTCACCGCCGCTGAGGTAGGCAGCCACTGCGGCACAATTAGCTATGAGCTTTTTACCCGCATTACAACACGGGTAAATCGCTACTATTCCTAAGTATACAGTTGCGGGCGCGGTGCTACTTTCCGCTAAAAAGCTCAGGTAGGCGTTCCTTGGTTAAGCTAAACACCACCGGACTTAGCAGTAGCAAGGCAATAAGATTCGGTATCGCCATTAGGGCGTTTAAGGTATCTGCAAGCAACCAGATAAAACCCAGATTCGCCATCGCGCCAAGTGGAATGGCTAAGACCCAAGCGATACGGAATGGCATCACCCCACGCTCACCAAAAAAGTACACCACGCAGCGCTCGCCATAGTATGACCAGCCCAACATAGTGGTAAACGCAAACACCGCCAAACCCACGGCGACAATATAATGACCGCCGGCTATTTGCGATTCGAATGCCGCTGTAGACAGCGCCGCGCCAGACTCGCCGGTCTGCCATTCACCTGAGAGCAGGATCACAAATCCGGTTACTGAGCACACCAAAATCGTATCAATAAAGGTGCCTAACATCGCGATCATGCCCTGCTGAACCGGGTTATTGGTTTTGGCCGCCGCATGGGCAATCGGCGCACTACCAAGGCCCGCTTCATTTGAGAAGATACCTCGCGCCACACCAAAGCGAATCGCCGCTGCGATACCGGCACCAGCAAAACCACCGACGGCTGCTGTACCGTTAAATGCCGAATCTAAAATCAAACTTAAGACGCCCGGCAACGCCGAGATATTCATCAACAATACGATCATGCCCAGACAAAGGTAGCTAATTGCCATAAACGGCACCAAATACCCCGCGACACTGGCGATACGTTTTACCCCGCCTAAAATAACCAAGCCAACGCCAACAAACATCACTACCGCGCTAAGCCAAATCGGAACGCCGAACGCGCCCTGCATTGCATCGGCAACGGAGTTCGCCTGTACGGTATTGCCGATGCCAAACCCCGCGATCGCGCCAAATAACGCGAAGCAGCCGCCAAGCCATTGCCAGCGTTTACCAAGGCCATTTTTAATATAATACATTGGCCCGCCGCTGAAATTGCCTTCGCTGTCCTGCTCACGAAAATGCACGGCGCAAACGGCCTCGGCGTATTTCGTGGCCATGCCCACCAATGCAGTACACCACATCCAGAACAGCGCGCCCGGCCCACCTAATGCGATCGCGGTTGCCACACCGGCGATATTGCCGGTGCCGATTGTGGCCGACAAGGAGGTCATAAGCGCCTGAAATGCGCTAATTTCGCCCTCTTCCCCAGAATCTTTACGTCCCGCGAGCAATAAGCGAAAGGCAGGGCCAATCTTGCGCAGAGGCATTAAACCGAGACCCAACATTAAATAGGCGCCCGTACCGAGAATAAGCACCAGCATCAATGGCCCCCAAACCACGCCATTGACAACCCCAACAAACTCGCTTATCTGCTCCATCCCTACCCCACTCTATTGTTTTTTAGTTTGGTTTACGCGCTTGGTTTGTTCAAAAATTCAAAGTGACCACGCTGTGGAAACAAGCCGTAAACACCACCGGTATGCATAAACACAATATCGCCAGTAGTGCCAAACCGACCTTGTTGCAATTGGTCTAACATGCCGTAGAACGCCTTGCCTGTATAAACGGGATCTAGCACCAAGCCCTCAGTGGCGGCGACATCTGCGATGCATTTAAAAATTTCAGCGTCAGCCTGTGCGTAGCCAGGGCCAACGTAGCCATCGATGACCTTGACCGATAAAGAATCAAGGTTTATGCCAGTTTGATAACGATCTTCCCAATCGCGAAGATCCTTATTCACTTTATTCACAAACCAGGCTTCATCGTCGCAAACGTTAACACCCCAGACCTGCGCATCAATACCGTAAGCGCTCACCCCAGCCGTTAGGCCTGCTTGAGTACCGCCAGAGCCAGTCGCGCAGATTATGTGTTTGGGGTCGATACCGCTGCGGGCAAAGTCCTGCTTCAACTCAGCGCAAGCCTGCACATAGCCCCATACACCGATCGCATCAGACGCGCCAGTTGGAATAATGAACGCTTTGTTGCCTGCAACTGCATAGGATTGTTGGCAGGCAATTAGCAATGCATTCAATTCGCGCTGAAACTGCGCAGCGGAGTAATACGAAATTTCAGCACCCGCAAGTTGATCCAGCAATAAATTACCATCAGCGCTAGCCGCCTGCTCGCCACGCAACAATAAGTGGCATTTAAGCCCTAATTGCGCGCAGAGCAACGCAGTTGCCCGGCAGTGATTCGACTGCAGGCCGCCACAGGTAATAACGGTGTCGCAGCCTTCGGTAAGCGCTTGGGCAAGATTAAATTCTAGCTTGCGGATTTTATTACCCGACAGCACGCTACCGCTTAAATCATCCCGCTTTACCCAAATTTTCGGGCCGTTAAAGCGTTCACTTAGGCGACTAAGGTACTGTAAGGGGGTGGGCAGCTGAGCAAGGTGGAGTCGAGGCGGATTATGCGAGCGAAGAAAATCAAGATGGGCGGTGTTTTGCTGTGGTTCATCAGGCATATTGTCACCTGTTGCGAATGGCGCTCCGCTCATGCGGAGCGCGGGCAATGGTTAAATTGCTTTCAGTGTGCCCTTAGGCAGAACAGCGTGAATAGATGAGCGCTGAAATTTTAATTCAACGTTATCCGTTACGCTGAGCACAACATAGCTGTCATCAATTTTTGTGACTTTGCCCAAAATGCCGCTAGTGGTCACAACTTCATCGCCTTTAGCCAGTGCCGCCACCATTGTGGCATGTTCTTTCTGACGCTTGCGCTGAGGACGTATAGCGATGAAATAGAACAAACCAAACATTAATACCAAGAAGCCAATCTGGAATAAATCGCCACCTGGAGGGCCGCCTGCTGCACCGGCAGTCTGGGCATGGGCTTGGGATATGAAAAAACTCATTACACGTCCTTCTCAATCAAACTATTGCTAAAATAACACTGCTGACATGGCGCCAACAGTACAGAAAATACGCCTGCTATAGTACACAAGGCCAAACTTCAAAGCGAGTAGTCGTAGTCCATGGTAAAGGGAGCGTGATCAGAGAAGCGCTCATCAGTGTAGACGTCGGCAGCCTGGATCGTTGGCACTAAGCCGGGTGTGATGACTTGGTAATCTAGACGCCATCCGACATTGTTCGCGTAGGCCTGCCCGCGATTTGACCACCATGTATATACGGCGTCTTGGTTGATCTCTCGGAATGCATCAACAAAACCACCTTCGTCAAAGACCTTGTCGAGCCAAGCGCGTTCATGCGGTAAAAACCCGGAGTTTTTCTGATTAGGTTTCCAGTTTTTCAAGTCGATTTCTTTGTGGCAGATATTCCAATCAGCGCATATCACTAACTCTCGGCCACTGGCTTTTAGCTCGAGAAAATGCGGATAGATCTTATCGAGGAAAATATCCTTGCGTGCCTGAGCCTCATCACCACTAGAACCTGAGGGCAGATACATCGAAATAACGCTGACATTATCAAAGTCGGCGCGTATATAGCGCCCTTCACTGTCTAAAGGATCCCAACCAAGCTCGGTTGTTACCTGATTTGGCGGTTTTTTGCAGTACATCGCCGTGCCGCTATACCCTTTTTTAATCGCATCACAATAAATAGTGGTATATCCCTCAGGATGATACAAGGGGTCTTCAAGCTGATCGCGCTGGGCCTTGGTTTCTTGAATACACACAACATCGGCATTTTGCTTTGCCAGCCATTCAAAAAAGCCTTTGCGGCCGGCTGACCGAATACCGTTGGTATTCGCGGTAATGATACGCACCAGTAAAAATCCTCTTATAAAATCCGGTGGCCAGCTTACCAAAAACCCCAGCAACAGGTTTACTTTTTTACTGCGAAGACAATTCATCCATATGGATCATGCCCAGCAGGGCTCACTAACCCTAATATAGTGGGCTGATACTGCAGCAAAAAGGACTATAATAATGAGCCAATCGAGTTTAGAAAGCCTCCTAGCCATAGAGCAAATTAAAAAACTCAAGTACACCTATCTACGTGCGGTCGACACCCACGACTGGGAGCTACTTAGCTCAACCCTTACCAAGGATTGCAGCGCGCGATACGACCAAGGCAAATACAGTTACGATAACCGTGACGAGCTTATTAGCGGCTTGCGAGGCCATATGGATTCGCCGTCGGTTCTTACCATGCATAACTGCCACCACCCCGAGATCGAGCTGGAGAGCGCAGCAACAGCAAACGGTAAATGGTATTTACAGGATTTGGTTTTCAATAAAGAACAAAACTGGATGCTTTTCGGAACTGCTATTTATACGGATCACTACCGTCTCGAAAATGGTGTTTGGCAAATTTGTCACACAGAATATGCCCGCATTATGGAAGCAGTTAACTCGCCTATTCCCGCTAGCCTCGCATTTACCCACAATATGTTTGAAGCAAAGCCCTAATCCACGCCACAAAAGTGAAAAATATGAACGATATTGCCGCCCGTCTGCACACCGCCACTGAACAGCTTTGCCAGCCGGGTGCGCCGTTCGAAATTGAAACCCGTAATAGCGGTAGCAGCGAACTACGCTTCTATAAGAATGCCCCCAATACCCTGCGCGAGCTACTCGACACCGGTCGTAACTTTGAAGAGCAGGAATTCCTTATTTATCAGGATGAGCGACTAACGTTTAATACTTTTTTTGCTCGCGCAGATGCCTTCTCGCACTATTTGGTCACTGAGCTGAGCATTGCCAAAGGCGAGCGCATTGCCATTGCCATGCGCAATTACCCCGAGTGGATGATCGCCTACTACGCCATTGTCAGTATTGGCGCCGTGGTGGTTCCCCTCAACTCATGGGGAAGTGCCGACGAGCTATGCTATGGCCTGAGTGATTCCATGGCCAAGTTGGTGATCTGTGATCAGCCTCGGTATGACGCAATCCTTTCCGGTGCAGACCAGCTGAGCTGCCAAACTATTTTAGTACGCGCCAAGGATGATCAAGCCGGACTATGCTTTGAAGATATCGTTCGCGCTAATCTCGGCGCCGCTATGCCAGAGATTCGGTGTGATAGTGACGATATTGCGCAAATTATGTACACCTCTGGCACCACTGGTCGGCCAAAGGGAGCGGTGTCGACTCATCGCAATATCTGCCAAGCAATATTCAGTTTCGAGTTTCATGGTATGTGTTCGGCGATGGCCAATCCCGAGTCCATTGGCAAAATGTTCAGCGCCGGCTTTGCGCCCTGCACATTACTCAGTGTACCGCTGTTTCACGTCTCAGGCTGCTACGCGGCTTTTCTACTCAACCTGCGTGCCGGTCGCAAAACCGTCATGATGTATAAATGGTCAGCCGAAGAAGCATTGGCTTTAATTGCCAAGGAACGCGTTACTATTTTTAGTGCTGTGCCATCAATGGTGGTCGACTTGTTGCGCCACCCAAATTTTAAGACCACTGATACCTCGAGTCTATTCTCCCTTGGCGGTGGCGGCACCGCTTGTCCGCCGAGTTTTAGTAGCGCAATTGCTGAAAATCTTAGCGACGCCTATGTGGGTACCGGATATGGCATGACTGAGACCAACGCGATATGCGCCAGTTGCACCGGGGATGCCTTTCTCTATAAACCCAACAGCGCTGGCACACTGTCACCGCTTGTTGAATGGCAAACCAGAAGCCCAGAGGGAGATGTTCTTGCCCAAGGAGATGTCGGCGAAATATGGCTGAAATCAGCCTGCAACATTTCCGCTTACTGGAACAAACCAGACGCCACCGCCGAAAGTTTTATTGATGGCTGGATGGCCACTGGGGATATTGGCTATATCGACGATGAAAATTTTGTATTCCTCGTCGACCGCGCTAAAGACCTCATTATTCGTGGCGGGGAAAACATCTACCCCGCAGAGATTGAATCCTGCCTCAGTCAGCATTCAGGCGTTGCCGACAGCGCGATTATCGCGATTCCCAATGAGCACCTTGGTGAAACACCAGGGGCAGTTATTCGAGTTCGGCAAGGCGCAGACCTCAGCGAGACTGATATCAAAGATTACCTGAACACAAAACTTGCTGCGTTTAAACAGCCCAGCCATATTTGGTTCGTCGACGAGGAGCTTCCCCGCAATCCGGCGGGTAAAGTCTTGAAGCGCGAACTGCTTAAACGCTTTATGAACTAACAATCTGATTAGCCGTGGGGTTTGCGCAATAGCCTATCCCACGTAGTATGCGTGCTATATACCGCCATCAGAGTATCGCTATGTTGTTCTTTTCCAAAAACCGCGCCAAGCATGTGCTGGAAGAAGGTGCCGCCGAGCTGGATGAGGAAAAACTACAAAAGACCCTCAGTAATCGCCAGCGAATCGTCAAGATGGTGACTGATAATGCCTCACTCTCGCCTTACATAAGCCAAGTCGGCACGCTATTTAATTTGGTCCAGGATTACGTCAAAGGTGAATATCGCGAAGTGCCTTGGTGGTCCCTAGGGTCAATTACTACCGCCCTACTCTATATCTTAATGCCCATGGACGCCCTGCCCGACCTCATCCCGATTGCGGGGTATCTCGACGACGCAGTGGTGTTAAAACTGTGTTTGGACATGGTCAGTAAGGATTTAACTAAATACCTGCAATTTAAGCAGCAAGGACAATCGCCTGTTGGGAGATCGACAAACAATCCCGAAACCTGATGTTTTTGGCCGAACGGCGATATTAGCCTCCGGCCCGGCCCAAGTTTAATAAGGCGTTACTGCGCTAGCTCATCCAACACTTCCATCAGTGTTTCGTGGTGAGATTTGGTTTTGAATTTATCCATGATCTTGAGCAAGCGGCCGTCGTCACCAATAATAAACGTGGTTCGCACTGTGCCCATATTCTCCTTACCCATAAATTTCTTCAGCTGCCAGCAGCCATATTTATCAATAACGGCGTGATCTTCGTCAGACAGTAAGGGGAAGTTCAACTCATACTTGTCGTGGAATTTCTTTACTTTGGGAACCGGATCAAAACTCACGCCAAGCACTTGAAAACCGAGTTTATCCAATTCGCCGCGCACATCTCGCAAACCACAGGCTTGCAGGGTGCAGCCCGGTGTGGATGCTCTCGGGTAAAAATACAAAACCACGCCTTTTTTACCTTTGAAGTCTTTTAGGCTAACGGTCTCGCCATCTTGATTCTGTAAGCTAAATGCAGGGGCAAGATTGCCAACTTTCGGTAATGCCATGTTAGATCTCCTCTATTAATAAGTGCGGAATCGTTTTAATTGCCTTCAAGCTCGGAATCGTCTTCAACATCCACATCCGCGCGATCGGTCAACGCCACTGGCAAGGTCTTTTTAACCTTGGCGCCAAGCGCCTCCAGCCGACTAACTCGGCCAACTAAATTACCCCGCCCCATCGTCATTCGATTCATGGTTTTATCAAAGGCATCGCGGCCGCGATCGAGATGTTTACCAACGTCCTCCAACGACTGCACAACCAGCGCAAACTGGTCGTGCAAAGCCCCGGCTTCTTTTGCGATTTTTTCGGCATTTTGATTTTGCCGCTCGTAGCGCCAAATACTTTGCACAGTACGTAACGTCGCTAACAAGGTCGTGGGGCCGACAACGATGATGTTTTTCTCATACGCATTGCGAAACAGTTCTGGATCATGTTCAAAGGCCGCCATAAACGCCGCCTCTACCGGAATAAAAATAAACACGAAATCGAGGGTGCGCAGTTCTTCAATATGTTCGTAGCCTTTGGTGCTTAAACCGTTGATATGGGCTTTTACCGACTGCGCGTGCTCTCGCAAAAAAGCCTGGCGCTCACCCTCGTCTTCACTACTGCAGTAGCGCTCATAGGCAATTAGCGAGACCTTGGCGTCGATAACAATGTCTTTATCATCTGGCAAGCGCACAATAACATCTGGCTGGCGGCGCTTCCCGCTGTCGTCGGTAAAACTCTGTTGAGTAAGATACTCATGGCCCTTGCGGAGGCCAGACTCCTCTAGCACACGCTCTAATATTACCTCACCCCAATTTCCCTGAGCTTTATTATCGCCTTTCAGCGCGCGCGTTAAATTCTGAGCCTCTTTACTGATATTGCGGTTCATTTCCTGCAAATTTTTCAACTGCTCTTTGAGCTCGCCGCGCTCGCGATTCTCGTCGCTGTAGATATGATCTACTCGGCCGCGAAACTCTGTGAGTTGATCACGAAAAGGCTTCAATTGCAGTTCGAGTGCCTCGCGGCTGTGACTTTGAAAGCGCTGGCTTTTCTCGTCGAAAATTCGGTTAGCTAACTGTTCGAATTGATCTGTTAATTGTTTTTTTGCATCGCTGAGCAAGGCGATTTGCTCTGCTGTCGCGGTTTGAAGATGCTGATAGGCACTCTGCTGACGGGCAAGTTCAGTTTTTAACTCGCTATTGATTTGTTCATGCTGACTGAGGCTAGCCTTGTTCGCGAGCAATGTTTCGGCCTGTTGCGCGACACGGTCGGCATTGACTGCAAGATCGCGCTGACTGATATGCAAATGCTCCCGGCAAGTCGCTAAACTCCCTTCCATCTCCCTGAGCTGTGCCGATAGCTGCTCAATAGTTAATTGCAAGGTATCTATTTGCTTGCCGAGTGCGTCCTGCTGCACCGCTGCAATTCGGCGTTGAATAAGCAAGCCGGCGCCAAGACCTATGAAAAGCGCGAGCATTGTTGCGCCGGCAAGCATGAGTAATAATTGTTGATCCATGTATACGTGGTCCCGATCTAGTCGCCAAAGCCACGCCGCAAATCGCTATTTTATAGCCATGCGTGGTCTATTATTCATTTTCAGGGGCGCGCATCGTACCGCTGGCTACCATCACCGCGTCACCACCGACTCTGACGACCATCGCCGCCGTTGCTTTTTTTACGAACTCGACCTTTAACACACTTTGGCGTTGTGCTTTGTGTCCCCGCTCCAACCAGAGCGCGTGGGTACCGTCGGCTAAGCCACGGGTTTCACAAAGGCCAGCGACAAAAGCAGGAATGGCCGCGCCCACCGGCGGACTTTCGTCCTGCGCGATATGGGCGCCTAGTATACGCAGGTGGAAGTCAGTCTGCAGTGATTCCGTCTCTCGGCAATATACCAATATCTCATTTACTGGCGCGGAACCGGCACTGCTGCGGGCCCAAGCCTCCAGGTTAAATCGTGCGCGGTATACTGCGTCTAAAGACCGCAGCGGTACAATTAAATAGGAGGAGTCACAGCTCACGAACAAGGTTTTGGCTTTTAGAGTTTCAATGTCATGTGGCCCTAAGCCCAATACCGCTTGCAGCTCCTTCGCATCAGGTACGTAGCGATCAATTTGCGCGCTAACCGACATCGACAGCTGAGTTAACAGCCGGCCGTCGACTTGCGATAAAACCACATCAAATATTTTATCGCTCTGCGAAAATTGTGTACTTGAACCTTGCTCAGCCACAGGCAAGGCAGCACTGTGCACCAAAGCCCGAGCAGCGGCGACAACGCTGTGGCTACCCACTGCGCGCTCACTTTGTGGCGAGAACACTTTTAGCTCTGCACTCACATTATTTTTACCCGGCAAAATAAACACCGTTTCTGGGTGATTTATTTCTCTTGCCATAATTTGCATTTGCCGAGCCGTTAAACCGTCGGCTTTTGGAAATACGGTGATTTGGGCGCCGTTAAAAGGCGTGGGAGTAAAAACATCAACCGTGTGAAATACATAATCCATAGCGCAATCCTGTACAGGGTAATAATAAAGTTACTGGCCTTACCTGGGCCTATCGCCCGCGCAAGCTTAAAAAAGCCCTATCATTACCATAGCCCGAATCAGGGAATATGCCCACAGCGATATTTTAAACGTCTTATTCTTCTACTGTTCGTTCTGAATTAGGCTTCCAGCCAACGTGTTTAGCCCATAGCGGACTTGGCGTGCTAACACGAATTGGATAGGTATCGGTTTTCCGATCTTCAAAATATTCAGTCAAAACATCCGTCACAATCGGAAAGGCGAGTTCTGACCAAGGAATTTCAGCCTCGGTGAATAATTTAGATTCTAGGCTCTCTGGGCCAATACCAAAGCCACCGTCTAAATTACCGCGGTAAAAAACATACACTTGATTGATATGGGGAATATCGAATAAGCGGTATAGCGCCTCGTCTTTGACTTTGGCAGCAGCTTCTTCCAGCGTTTCACGTAGCGCACCGGCCAACATGGTTTCGCCGTTTTCCATAAAACCTGCAGGAATCGTCCAAAAACCCAATCTAGGCGCAATAGCCCGACGGCACAGCAACACTTTATCACCGGCAATGGGCAAACACCCCACCACAACTTTGGGGTTTAGGTAATGTACTACGTCGCACTGAGGACAAACATGGCGGAGGCGATTGTCGTCTGCAGGGATCTGCTGTATTAGCTTTGCCCCGCAATTACTACAGTAATTCATCAACCGCCCTACTCCCCATTATTTAGCGTAGCTCGCCATACTTACCAGCGTGGAATACTAAGGGTTTGCTACCCGGTTTAGTATCCATTTCGATTACTTTACCAACAATAATAATATGATCGCCGCCGTCATACTTCGCCCACATCTCACACTCAAAACTCGTTAAGCTGCCGCGCAACACGGGCGCGCCACTTTTGCCTATACGAAAGTGCTCGGGCGCCAGATCGTGGTCGTTCTTTTTCGAATAAGCATTCGAATGTGTAACTTGATCACTGGCCAAAAAGTTGACTGTAAATACCTTACTCTTGTTAAAGGCATCTAGACATTCAGAGTCATTGCGCAAACTCCACAAAACCAACGCTGGATCCAGTGACACTGAAGCAAAGGAATTCACCGTCATTCCAAAGGGCTTGTAACCCTCGGGATTGGCCGTAATAACACAGACGCCTGTTGGATATTGACCAAGGGCATTTCTAAACTCACGGGGATCAAGACTCATAAGGCTTCCTGTCTATTTTGAAATTGCAGCTTTTCGCCACTTTATTTATGCGCTGCATTATACACGGCACGTACAACTTTGTTCATTGGCGTGACTACCTCAAGTGGACTACGCCTGTCGCGTGCGGGCTAGCTTTGCCAGCGCGTTAGCGCATTTTGATCTGTTTGACGGGCATCAACCCAGCGCTGTTCACCGTCCGCCTTACATTCTTTTTTCCAGAACGGCGCCTCCGTTTTTAAGTAGTCCATAATAAATTCGCAGGCTTGAAATGCGTCATGGCGATGGGCCGCGCTAACACCGACAAACACAATCTGATCCTGCGGATACAAGATCCCTACCCGATGAATAACTGTCACCGCGAATAAGGGCCAGCGATGATCAGCCCGATCAATAATTTCAAAAATACGACGTTCCGTCATACCGGGATAATGTTCTAACTCCATGGTCAGCACATCATCGCCTTGGTTGCTGTCTCGCATGAGGCCGACAAACTGAACAACCGCACCGCATTGCCTAGTTTTCGAACTGAGTGATACGCACTCGGCGCCGACGTCAAAATCAGCTTCGCTAACGCGAACCTCTACATCCATATCAACCCCCGGTTACAGGCGGGTAAAACGCAACTTCATCGCCACTTGCAACAACATCATTATCTCCGGCGAGATCCTGATTGACCGCACATAGCGTATTTTCGGCATACAAGATCTCGCGCCAGACGTCGCCTTTCGCGGCTAACACTGCTTTTAATGTTGCCACTGTGCTTTTACCTGGATCGATCTCATTTACCGCCACCGTAAATGTAGAGATCCCGAGCTGCTCGCGGTACTTTGCAAAAAAACGTACGCTGATCATGCTTTAACAGCTCCGTCAAAATGCCATTCACCTGAGCGACCACCCGATTTAGCCAATAATCGAATATCACTCACCACCATGGCTTTATCAACCGCCTTACACATATCGTAGATTGTCAGTGCCGCCACCGAAACTGCCGTTAGCGCTTCCATCTCCACGCCAGTCTGCCCCGCCAATTTACATATCGCGATAATATCAACCGCATTGCGCTCATGGTCTAACGCAAATTCGACCTTAACTGACGACAGCATAAGCGGGTGACACAAGGGAATAAGGTCTGCACAGCGCTTAGCGCCTTGAATTCCGGCTATACGCGCAACGGCGAGCACGTCGCCTTTTTTATGGCCGCCACTGGCAATAAGTGCCAAAGTTTCCGGTGACATGCTCACCGAGCCCGCCGCACGCGCTTCCCGCTGCGTCACAGCCTTGTCGGTCACGTCGACCATTTGCGCATTACCTTGAGGGTCAAAATGGGTTAAGCCCTTACTCATATATTTCTCTTACTTGCTAAATGGCTAATTTTAAAGATCAAGCAAAACGTTCGTCAGCAACAAAGGGATTGGTCGCACGCTCGTGACCAAATGTCGAGGCTGGACCATGACCCGGTATAAAGGTGACATCGTCGCCCAGCGGCCACAACTTATTCTGTATAGACGCAATTAAGGTGTCGTGGTCGCCACGGGGAAAATCTGTACGGCCAATCGAGCCTTGAAAAAGCACGTCGCCAACAATCGCCAAGCGCGCTTGTTCGTGGAAAAAAATCACATGGCCGGGAGTATGGCCCGGACAAAATTTAACTTGCAGTTTCTGATTGCCAAATTCGACGGTATCTTCGTCATTCAACCAACGGTCCGGGGTAAATGGGTCGGCATGGGGAAAACCGGTCATTTTGCACCACTCGGGTAGCTTATCAATCCAGAATGCGTCTTCTTTCTGGGGCCCGATAACCTCGACACCGTACTTTTTCCGCAACACGTCCGCAGCCGCACAATGGTCCATATGGCCGTGGGTTAAGTAAATTACGTCCAAGGTTCCGCCCAGAGTGCTTATTGCGGCCTCAATTTTTTCTATATCACCACCGGGATCAAATAACGCAGCTTTACCGGTTTCCTCACAAACCATAACCGAGCAGTTCTGCTGATACGCCGTCACCGGCACGATCGTGCACTTAATCGTCATATGCCATCAAATTTCATTCGCTAAAAAGCCAATGATAAGGAGTAACACAGAAAGTTAACAGGTTTAGCCAGTAAATCATGGCGAAGAGACCTATAACAGGGGCCGTGGCACGGTAACTGCTTATGTACTCACTACTTACATTTAAAACTTACACTTTCGAGACAGGGAATTAGTTTCACTAACGAGGTAGCTTTTATGCGAGTTCATCCCGCGTATATCTTTTGTTTATCAACACTCTTAGGCGCTTGCGGCGGCTCTAGCAGTTCTTCATCAGTGCCGCGCTCAAACACCACCGAGCCCACGCCTTTTGTCTTAGAAGAAACCACCATTGACGAGATTCATGCCGGCTTTCGCGGCGAACGAGTCCTCGCCGACGGCAGCCCCTTAAGCTGCGAAAGCCTTACGGAAATGTATATACAGCGCATATACGCATATAACGACAACCCCCAGCCGAATGGCGGCTTACCGATCCGCGGCGTCCTAGCGATAAACCCCCAGGCAATAAATATCGCTAAGGATCTAGATGCGCTCTACGCCCGCGATGGCGGCATTGGAAATCGCTACCTGCACTGCATGCCGGTGTTACTGAAAGACAACTACGATACGTTCGACTACCCTAGTACGCAGGGCTCCTACAGCATGCTTGGTCACCAGGCCGGTGTCGACGCGAACTCTGTCGCGGGACTCCGCGACGCCGGCGCACTAATATTGGGCAAGGCCAATCAGGACGAGTTTGCATTTTTCACTACCGGCTTTTCCAATCGAGCTATTCAAGTCAGCAATCCCTACAATACCAGCGAGAGCCCTGCGGGCTCGTCATCTGGCACCGGCGCCTCACTTGCAGCGAACTTTGCCCTAGGCGGCACTGGCAGCGATACCTGTCAATCAATCCGTCACCCCTCTTCAGTCAATGGCTTGGTCGGTATACGACCCAGCCTTGGCGTTATCTCACAACACGGTATTTTTCCACTGTCACATCAACGCGATACCGGCGGCCCAATGACTCGCACCGTGAAAGACGCCGCGCTAATGCTAACTGCAATGGCTGGTGTCGACCCCCGTGATCCAAAAACACTAAATTTTCCTCAGGAGTTGCGCCCAAGTAACTATAGTAACTATTTAGACCGCGACACCTATGGTGTAAAAGGCCAGAATATCGGTGTTATTAAACAACTTGGCACCTCTGCAGACGCTGCTGGCACCGGCACTCAGGGCGAGTTAATTGCCGCCGCCGCTGAAAAAATGCGAGAGATGGGCGCAAATATTTATGACGTCTACCTGCCCGACTTCGAAAGCAAAGGTGCCGGTACGCGCCACTACGATATGAACCAATACTTTGAAGCATTTGAAGCCGAGGGTGGCAGCAGCGAACGCCACTGCGTTAGTAGCCTGGCCGTAGATGCCGACACGGCTCACAACCGTAGTGAGTGTAGCGGCATAGATGGCATCATAGAAACAGGTCGAGTTGGTCCCCGCACCGCCGCGTTGTTTGCACTCGTCGCAGCAGACGATCCCAACCTCGCCCCCACTGATGACGAACTACAAGCCATTGTCGATATGCGCGACTACACCACCCAAGTAATGAACGCACTCGTTGATGCCGACGGCAATCCCGTTTTAGACAGCGCCGGTGAGCAAGTGCGGATCGACGCCTTAATTCTTAGCCCTGGCCCAAGCGGCGGCAGAACCTGCGACTTTGGCTCGACCACACAAATGGGGTCTATCGTTGTTCCGGTTGGCTTTGACGACAGCGTTGGTGTGCCTCGAGGAATGGAAATCTTTGTTCGCCAGTTTGATGAAGGCACCGGCCTAGGCATTGCCTATGATTACGAACAGGCCACCCTACATCGCAAGCCGCCGACCATCGAGGCAAGCCCACTTAACGCCAATCAAACCACAGCTGAATTTAATGCGAGAATGCAGCAGGCACTTATGGACGGCGCTGCAGTCGCACCTGAAACGCTACCACTAGAGACCTACCAGAAAGTATTGCAAGACATTAGCGGTGGCTAAACGAAAATGGCCGCGACAAAGTCGCGGCCATTTTCCAATCAACACAATATCGTTAGCTCAAGCGCTCATTTGTAGACAACCTGCCCTCTGTACATTTGTCGAGACTGACGCTGCCCTGTAGATCCTGCGGTAACACCATCCTCTGCAGCAGCAGCAGCGGAGCTCTGCGCCTTATCACGCAGCACTTTACTGCCACGATACATAATCTCTATTTGATCTAGATTCTTTTTCACAGCTGGTGTTGAAGATTTTGTCGATTGCTCTAACTCAAACGGCAAACCGCCCAATTTCATGATTTCCACTACGGTTTTACGCGTGAAAGGATCACGGCTTTTTTTGCCCAAACCTCCGAGCGTTGTAAGCAGTTCTGGGTCAGCCAAACGTATCCGCGTCCCAAATTCCGCGAAAATTCGCGAACGCAACTGCTGCAATAGCGCCACCATCTCAGGAGAATACACCATAGGATCCCTTAGAATATTTAAACACCAACTGACACAACGAGCAAAAACACACTGTATGTCAGCAATAAATGTTCCATAAGCTAAACATCTATTAACTCAAGTACTTAAATCAAAACCACCACACCACATGCATCCAAATAGCGCACAGGGAATTGAGCGCACCAACAATAAGCATCAAATTTACTGAAAACAAATTGGCAATTGCCATTGCACCCAAACTTCGTTAGAGTAGCCGCCCTTAAATCTAGCTGTAATTTGATTTAAAGAAAATTCTTGAAGAGTGCCCCGACGCTTTATCAAAGAAAGCGCGACAACGAGCATGCAGGCGTGCGGCCTGACGCTCATAAAACCATCTAAAACTGCATAACAAGCGATTTTGGTGAGGTGTCCGAGTGGCTGAAGGAGCACGCCTGGAAAGCGTGTAACGGGTCAAACTGTTCGAGGGTTCGAATCCCTCCCTCACCGCCATTTAAACGATTGATAGTAAAGGGATTTATTTCTGGCAGTATCGGTTTGGGTCTGTTTTGGGACTAAATCGGGGACTGTTAAAGGCCTAGGAGCTTGTTGGCTAGGTCTGCTTTGCTGATTCTTTCGTCTTCTCTTATATATTTTGAATACTTCCTGCGCAGCATTGCTTCGGAGGTGTGCCCCATTTGGTCCATGATCCACGACAAATCTAATCCGGCGGTTAATGCTTGCGAGGCGAATGTGTGTCTGCAATTCACTGGGCCGCGAAACCTTACCTCTGCTTTTGCCAAATGCCGTACCCAGAACCCCTGCCTATATAGCTGAATGTCGGTATACGGGCTGCCCGTTCTGGTGTTGATGAATACCGGCCTAAATTGCTCTTTTCGCGTGGTGCGGTTGTCGCGCTGCAGTACGTCTATTGTTATGGGTGCTAGGTGGCCGGTAATTTGATATTGGCTGCGCAGGGCTTCAAGTGCTGGCTTTAGCAAATCGATTTTGCGTTTAGAGCGCTTGGTTTTGGTGGCTTTGTATTGCCCGGCCACAATGGCGCGTTGCAGCAATGCGTGGGCGTTGTCTAGGTCTACATCATCCCAGCCCAGCGCCATTGATTCAGAAGGCCTTGGGCCGCTCCACATCGAAAACGCCGCAAAGTTGATTTCGCCCTGTCGGCTGGTTTTGGTTTTTAGGATGGAGTCGATTTCGGCGCGGGTGAACGGGTCTGGGTCTTCGTCGTCTGGCAACGAAACCTTAATGCCCTCTACTGGGTTAAACGCCGTTTTATTGCGCTGGCGGTAAAGGGTAAATACCTGGTTCATTAACGACACAATCTCTTTAATCGATTTGTTGGACAAGTGCTTCAAATCGTTAGCGATCCAGTCTTCTACGTGAATAGAGTCTATTTTGTCGGCTTGGCTGTTGCCCCAGCGCGGCCGAATATGGCCATTTATCCAACGGCGGTAATTTAAAATGGTACTGGGCGCCACTTGTCGGGCTTTAATCTGCAGCCACGTATCTAGCCACACCGCCACGGTATTGCCTTTAAGCTTTGCGCTATTGGGAAAACGACGGGAATAGTCGAAAGTACCGGCCTTAATCTCGTGCTTTATTGTGGCTACCAAACCCTCGGCATAGCGTTTATTCTCGGCCGTTGGGTCAATACCCAACGACTCGCGGCACTTCTCGCCATTAAAGTAAAAATACACCCGCAGCGTACCGCCGTGGACTTCCCAACCCTTCGCCATTAATATCGCCCGTTAATCAAACCGAGTGGCCAAGGTGATACACCTGCCCTACCCGGTCAAGAATTGCCAATCACAGAACAGGGAGTTCGCCCATGCGCCGCGCCATATTGTTATTTATATCTACCGTGATAACTGCCTGCTCTGGCCCCTACGATGACCAGCTCGACATTATAAACTACGCCTACGCAGAGCACGTACCCAACGCCAAAGGTGCTTGGTGCACCCACAAAACCATTAATAACCGCGAATACATTGGCTGCCCCTATCAAGTGTCAAAATACAAAAAAACTGCACTATGGATACTCCAAGGCAGCACGTATTACGCGGTAAACGGAACGGCCCGAGGCGACCGCGAAACAATTGGCACCTACACCGACTTTAAAGATATGCCCTTACCGCTGCCGGCCGATATCGACATACCGGCGGCGATTAAAGCGTTTAATTAATAACACCGCATTGCGCGGGACGGAGCCCGCGAACTGGGTGTTCAACGCCTAACCCGTTTGTTGTATTCCGCTTGGATTATCTCGACTTCTTTCCAGTCGAAACCGCCTCGTTGCGCCAACCTTTCGAGGCTCTGGCTGGTTCCGTACAGCGCGGAATACATGGCGTAAATTTTCTCAGCAGTCGTCCAGTCAATATCCAGCCCGTGTTGCATTGGGAACCGTCGCGTTGAACAACTCGGTGAACGAGACGCACACCATATTTCATAAGCGAGCTTGGTATCTTCGTTCTCGTAAGGATTGTCCGGCACGCCATTGGTGCTCATGAAAATTTGATCCAGACAAAAGCCTTTTTCGTCTGCCCAAGCTTCAAATTGTTCCATCGTTTTCTCATTCATGCGCTCGTTACCTCTAGGTTAAATTTTGCGCCCGCGAGTGCCCCGAGCTTCGTTGATAGCCATCTTGCGCAGTAGCTGGGCTTCGATGTCGATCCCCTGGGTTACGGTCAGGTCGAGTACTCGCAAGATAATGTCTGCCAGTTCTTCTCCCAGCTTGTCAGTGGGGTGGTCGCCTCGGCATTCGTTCACGGCTTCGCCCACTTCGCTAGCAATTAATGCAAGGGCTTCCAGCACGGTTTTGTTGTGCCAGCCCATGCGCTCCACCCAGTCATGTTGAGCGTGGGCAATGCCAGAAATTGTCTGTGGCGGGGTGTCGCTGCTGACCTTGCTGGCACCTCTAAGGGCACCATCAAAGTTGTGCATCACTTCTGGAAAATCGTCATCTACTGGCGCGGTTTGGCGCAGAGCCATGCCTGTTCTGTAAACTTCTCTAAGTGCTTCAAGTTCGCTCATTTGAGCCTCCAAAATTTAACAGTTCACGGCAGCGGATAAACCGCTGCATATTTGGGTTCTACAGCAAATCGGCTAATTCGATTAGTAGTCGTTTTGCTGTCTTCTCTGATAACATTCGTCGAGTCTTCTGCGTCTCGCCAAATTCATCAAGGCTTTCAGTCACCAGCGCTACGTTCTCGCCAGCTCTCCTTTCAAAATACGGGGATTGCCGATTTTCTGTAGAACAACTCGCTGTAGAGGAACTTGGCTTTCCAAGTATCGAATTAAGGCGCTCAACAGCCGCGCTTTCGCGCTCTAACATTTGTTTCCGTTCTAAATTATTCATCTTTAATCGTCCTCAAAGCTCAAGGGTTCTATGATACCTATTGCCCTTGCCGCGCTTCTTTTTTGGCCCGTATGCTGGGGAGATTATGCGCGGTGAAACATATTCAATATCCACAGGAGGGTGTGGTGTGATTTCAAGCTCACGCGCAGAACCCTCTTTTTCGTTTATCGCAATACAGTGCTCAGCTAGTGCAGCGGCAACACGCTGTACTTCGTGGCTAGACGGGCCGCTGCCGATAACAACACAAACTTTTTTGGTCACTTATTACTCCACCGCTCAATGTCCCAGCCGCGCTGCTCTAACCAATGCAAAAACTCAAATTGATCGGCGTTGGAATAATCGGGCTCGTCGGTGATAAACAGGCAGCGCTTTACCAATTCGCGATTGGATTGGTCAAAACCCACACTGATATCGAGGAAAGGCACTGATGAATAGCTGTCGTGGCACATGCTGGCGCCGATACGCGCAAGACGGCCAGCGCTGGAGCTGCTGCCCATTTGTACGATTCTTTCTTTTAGTTCGTCGAGTAGTTTCATAATTGCCCCATAAATTTCTGAAAATTAATATTGATCTTGTTAAACATCGCCGCCGCTTCGGGTTTGTGGTCCAGTTCGGCGCGGCTCTTGATATTGCATGCCACTAAAAAGAAGTCGCGGGCGTCTTCTTCGTCGTGGGTGCCGTCGGGTATGTCCATTGGATATTTGGCGTTGCGCATGCGGTCTAGCCAAAGCCGAAACTTTGGGTTTTGGCAGAGCATGGCAGCGCGGCGCGAAAGCGCCCCGCCCTTCATGGTTGTTCGTCCTTTGCCATTTGGCAGGCGGCATAAGCAAACCACCACACCAAAATCACCAGACACAAACCCAAACCCAAACCCAATAGCCATTTCACGACTGCATACCTTTGGCCGAAAACTCCAAAGCATTGCGCGCTATGCGGCCGCGATCTTCCATAACGTGGGTGTTGTCGCCTACTGTCCACGAGCCGCTGTATTTAGCTTGGGCGGCGTAGAAGTGGACGGCTTGCGACATGCTGGTGAGCTTGTGTTGCAGGGCGTCGGGTATGCGGCCGGCGGCGGCAAGTGCGGTGCGAAGTTCGCTGGCGCTGATGACAATGGCTAGGCCGTTGGCCATGTCTTTTACGTTGTCGTGGCCGTTGCCTTGCCAGTAGTACACGTCGGCGTCTTCGTCGCCGCGCCGGTGGTTGGTGAATTCTTCGGCTTTGGCAAGCCGCCCGCGCCAGTAGTGCACTTGGGTTTGCAGGCGTTGGATCTCGCCAATGTAGATGGCGAGTTTATCGCTTAAGGGAGACGTGGTAGCCTGCTTGGCGTCACGATTTACTGGGTTCATTACTGTTTGCATGGTGTTGCTCCTGTTGATTGTGGCAGGCATCGGAAAGTTGGCGCTTTCCGGTGCCACCTTTCTTAAGATTTGCTTAGCGGCCCTACAACATCACGCAGATCAACCCCAGTGCCTCTGCTCGATAAACGCATATCAATGACTTCCTGAACTGCTTTTTTCATGGGGCCAGCAGTTTGGTTAAGCGCTTCATTTCCATGCTGATCAACCATTCGCTCAGCAAAAAAGTTTCTGGCACCAGCGCCTTTTAATTTGATCGTTTTCATTAGCTACTCCTCACCCAGCAACCAAGCGCTGGCGCTCGTCGGTCATGGTGGCCACGTTGTTGCGCTGGGCTTGTTTACTGCGGTAGATTTCCTCGCGGTCTACGGCTACGTTCTTTTCTGCGGTTATGCCCAATCGCACTTGGTTGCCTTTAACGCCCAGCACGGTGACTTCGGTTAGTTTTCCGTTGTCGTCTACCATTAGGGTTTCGCCTATCCGTCTCGTTAATATCAGCATGGTGTTGCTCCTTGGTTGGTGTCGTCGTTTAAAAGGTAACGACGTAGGTAAGCCCTGCGGCAAATAGCCAGTAGAGCCCTTTTCGCCAGTCGCCAGACATCAAGTAAGGCATTGATGCTGCCGCCTGAATTACCAGCATGGTGGCTGGTAAAATCTTTTCTGCGCCCATTATTTGGCTGCCATGTGTAGGTGGTTTACCTGGGCAAATGCGGTGCGGTCGAGTAGCGCTTTCCAGTCGGCCAGCGGTTTTGCCGCGATGGGCATGCCGCCGTCGGCTGGGCTGTCGGTTTTTGCTAAAAACACCACGTCGAGTAACGCGGCGGCTAAGGCATTGCCGCCCGCGATTAACTCTTCATAGGTGGCCATGCCAGGGTCTTCTTTAAATTCGCTCACGCTTTGCGCTCCTTGTTTTCAAATATCCAGCAGCGCACAGATTTGCCGCTGCCGTTTTCGCCATGAATGGCCGAATTAACGGTTTTGTAGTCTAGGTATTTGTAGCGGCGGCTGGCTTTTAGCAGGCGCTTTAGGTCGGCCAGCGGCGGTACTTGCTGGCGGTGGTCGGCAGCCATTTCTATGTAATGGTTTAGGTTTATGGCAATTTGGCCAGCGTCTTTGCTGTGGTTTAGCTTTTGGTTAAATTCGTCGCCATTTAAAAAGTCATATTGCTCCCAAAATTCTTGCACTAGCGGGTGGTCTGCGCTGATGGCGGTTTGGCGCTCTGCGGCCATAGCCAAAAGCTCTAATTGGGTTGCCTTTATCTGCTCTTTGGTTATGGGTAATACCAGTTCCAAGGCGCTTACCAGCGCGCAGAGCAAACCGTGGTTTTTAGCGATACGCACATTTTTAATGGCTTCTTGAGCCATTAGGCGTTTTTCAAATTCGGGGGTTTTATCGGCAATAAAGGCCAGAATCTCCTTTTCTTTTTTGGCGGCCTCCACAATAAAACTGCTTACATGCTCAAGGGGCATGTGCTCCAGTTCATTAGCCAGCACCTTGCTTTCGTCAGTGTGGGCTGCGCGGGTAAAGCGCAGGTGCACTATGCGCTGCAGTACGGCTTCACTGGCTTGCACCGCGGCGTTTTGGCTAATGGCAATGGCGCCCCTAAATGGCGGTTCGTAGGTTTCGTTGCCGCCGTTCTTCATGCCACGGCTACGTACTGAGCGGCCGTTATAGGCGGTTTTTAATTCGTCCCAGTCAAATTTTTTACCGTTGGCGGTGTCTTCGTCGCGGTCACCCTCAATAAGCACCACCGGCATATTGGAAACCTGCCCCATGTTGCGAGCGCGGGCGGCGGCGGTCGATTTACTGGGGTCGAAGCCTTCGTAGTCGCGGCGGCCCAGTAGCTTCCACAAAAATTCAATAAGGGTGGTTTTACCTGCGCCCGGCTCGCCGATGACTTCAATAAACGGGAATGACTTTTGTGCGTCGCGGATCTGCTCGGCAAACAGCGAGCCAAACCAAAACGCCAATGCCACCACACCGCGCTCACCAAAACAGGTGTGAATGTGGTTTATCCAGTCGTTGCGGTAGTTGTCGGCGTCTTTGGCAATGGTGAGGTGCACAGACTGACCTAGGCTCTTAATGGCCAGTTTGCCGGTGTCGAAATAGTCTTCGTCGTTTAGCGCGTAGGTGCGGCCGTCTTTAATGGCAATGTCGTTAAGCACATACACGCCAAACTCTTTGCTGTAGCCAATGTAGTCAATGGTGTTAACGGTTTTAATGTTATAGAGCTGATGGCGCGCTATGGCGTCTAAATGCTGGCTGGTGCCGGTAAACACGCTGCCTGCCGCTACCGATAACAGACGCTTTTTAAACTCACTGGCGCTTGAAAGCTGGCCGCCGGTAAAAGTATTTTTAACCGCTGCGCCGCTGTGCGGAAAAGTAATGCGGGCGTAATACCAGCTTTCGTCTGTAATGGTGTTGGCCTGAAAATACAAAAACTGAAAGTAGCAGTTGGCAATTTCAACAATGCTGCCCGACTGCTTTAGCGCTTCGTCGCGGCGCTCTTTGTCAGTCATGCCCTCGGCTTCTAATAAGGTTTGGTAGGCCTTTTCGTATTTGTCTAAATTAAGGCTGAACCAATACAGGCGGTTTTTATATTCAAAATTAAATTCACGGCGGTTGGTTTTGCCGTAGATAAGCAATGACTTTTCGCTGGCGCTCTCGGCAATTAGCAAGCTGCCGTGGTAGCGGTATTGCTCAAAATCTTTGTCGGTTAAACGGCCCTGCATGTGTAGGTCGTTCCAGTCGTTTTTGTATTTGCCGGTCTGCTTAATGGTAACGGCAGTGGATTTTAAGCCCGCCTCTTTGGCGCGCTCGTGGTGTTTTATGGTCCATTTGCGGCCAGCGGTGTCGCCGTCTAGGCCCCACACCCAATTCACATGTTTAGCGCTGTGCTCGTCAAAAAATTTGGCTGGGTAGTTGGTGCAGCTCAATAAGGCTGCCGATTTATAGCCGTTTAAATAAAGGGCAATGGCATCGAGTATGCCCTCGACCAATATAACCTCGTCGCCGTCTTCAATTTCAACGCCGGGCGGGAACCACGCCTGCCCCTTAAAGTCGCCTTTAAACGCGGCTTTGCGTTTTTTCTTTTCACCGTTGTCGTTAATCCATAACTCTTCTACAAAGCGGTCAAAGTAAACGCCGGGGGCGATCATAAACCGCACAGTGGCGGTGCCCGAGGCGCCAATACACTGTTGGCTCCACCAGCGGTCTTGCTCATACCAGCCAGCAATACGGGCGATATCAAAGCCACGCGCCTGCATTAAGTAAGCGTCTGCCGTGGCTTTGGGGTTGGTATCTGTTGGCTGGTAACGCTCGTTAAATTTTTCAAAGGCGTCGGGGTAAAGCTCTTTAACGCTCTCTGACCAGGCACAGTTATTTTCACGCCCGCAGCGCACTACCCACGGCGATTCGGCTTTGGTGTACAGCTCTTTTTTATTGCAGCTGGGGCAGCGCCCAGCCCGCAACCAGCCTCCGCGCTCTTTAAAGTCAAAGTCGCGCAGCAGCCGGTTGGTTATGTCTTTATGTACGGCAGGAATCATGGTGAGGCCTTTACAGATCGAGTTCGCATTGAATACGTGTAGTGCTGTGTTTAATGTCGCCGCATATTTCGGTGCATTGCTCTAAAAGCGACTTAACACTTAGCAGCATTTTTTCTGCGTCTATGTTTATGTCCGCAAGTGCGTCTTCAACCCGATCAAAATCAAGGTCTTCGTTTGGCTTGTCATTAGCGTCCAGCACTGTAAGCAGTGCGTTATGCGCGGGGCTATACGGCTCGGTAATCCACAAGTGGCGCTCTAATTCGTCTGAGGTTAGGTTGCGTAACATTGCCTGATTCATGGTGGTGCCCTCTAAAATTTTAAATAAGCCGGATTAAGTCTGTTACAGCCGCATGGGTTGAATAATGTGCACAACGTCGTCACTGCTAATAAACACTTGCTGGTTGAGGCCGCCGCTGTTTATCCATGTGAATGGCCCGCTCATGGCCGCGCACAAATCAGCAAGGTAAGCGATGTTTAAACCGACCTCGGGCCATTCTTTGTTTATTGTTGCGGCGGTTTCGTCGGTGATTTCGTCATTTGGGGCAATAAATAAGGTGTCGGCAGTGGCCGTTACTTTTATGGCGCCAAATTGGGAAACAAAGCTTTTAAGGCGTTGTAGTGCAGGGGCAATATGCTCTGGGGCAATGCTGGCCTCGGCAGCGCCTTGGGGCACATTGGTTAAGCGGCGGTAATCTGGGTAACGGCCTTCTAGTAATGCGCTTCTAAACCGGCCCGCGTTGCTGGTAACCTCTATGGCGCTCTCGCTGCAGCTCACCACAGCGCCCTCTTCTTTTAGTGCTGCCACCAAATACTTAATGCTGTCGTTGGGCACAGTTACGGCGGGCATATCTGCTTTAATGGTGGCACAGGCTAAGCGGTGGCCGTCGGTGGCCACTACATCGCCCTCGTTAAAATGCACGCCGGTTATGTAAACTCGAACGTCCATTTTTGCGCTGGCGTATTGCACCCGCTCAATGGCTTCGGCCAAGGCCTTGGGGTCGGCCTTTACCACGGTCGTTTTGCCCATAGCGCCGCAATTCGGGTAGTCTCTTGCCGACAACGACGGCACCACAAAGCGGCGGCGTTGTTGGCTTACCGTGGCTTTTTCGCGGTCTGCCAGCTTAATCACCACCGGCCCCGCAAGCCCCATAATGGCCGCCTTTAATTTACCAGCGTGGCAGGTAATGGCGCCCTCTTCGTCTACCCGCTCCACGTCAATAATCACCTCTAATTCGCGGGCGCCGTCGCTGCTCACAATACTGAGCTGGGGCGGGTTAGCAGTGGCCGTTAATAGCACGTGTTCAAATATATTTAAGGTGCTGCGGCGTTCGGCCAAGTTGTTTCTTAGGGCGGCAGCTAGCCCCTGCGCGTTCACAGTAATGTTCATGATTGGCCCTTATTGGAGTGTGAAAAAGTCGGTGACGGCGTGCAAAATTTGGTCTGCCGACACAATAATTTCGCGGTGGTCCTTGGTGCGCAAAGTGACGTGGTAAGCGCTGGCGTTGCTAATATCTAACCAAACATCACCGCTGTGGCTGGCTTGCGCCAATGCCAATGCCGCCTCGCGCTGGGCGCGGTCTAGGCCAATATCAAATGTGAGCATTAAGTGGGTTGCGCAGCGGGTTTTAAGTGCCTCTGTGCCTTGCTCGTGGCTTAAATGCTCTGCGCGGTGGCGCAGCATATACACCAGCGCGGCATTGCTTACGGTGGTTTCGGGGTTAATCGGCATTACATTGCTCATACATCACCTCGCGGTTGGCTATTACTTAAAAACAGGGGTGGCCGTTTAAAACAGGCCTTTTACTATGGGTAAATTCACGCTTGGGTCTGGAATTGCCGACTCAGATAGCGTTCGCGTTGCCGACAAATGCGCCACCCAAGTGTGGCCACAGTGCGGGTTTTTACAGATCAGCTTTAATTCGCGCGTGGTGCGGGTAATTTGCTCGCTGTCACGAATGTAAGACTCTTCTAGGCAATGGGGGCATGGCACTAAGCGGCTCATTGGGCACCGCCTACGCGTAAGGCTTTTACGTGGCTTAGGGCACTGGCGGTGGCGCCTAGGGCCTCGGTTAGCTCCCGCTCGGCGCGGTCTAGCTCGCCGGGGTCAATGCCATCTAGCAAGGCCGCAAGGCTTTTGGTGGCCTCGGCTTGCTCTTGTACTAAGTGCTCAAAGGCCAGCAAGGTTTGCCCAGCATCTATTTTTAAGGCCACTTGCACGCTGGCGTTAGCGTAAACATCGTTTAAATACTGCAAGCGCATATCGGCAGGCATAGAGGCCACAATGGCTTGCTCTACATACCAAAGCTTGTCTGGTGCGGGTTTAACCTCTTCGTAGGCGCCCAACCAGCGCCACAGCTTTTGGGCGTGGGCCCGCATGTCGCCGCAAAGGTCTTCGCTGTGCGAAAACTCCACCCCTGTGCCTGCCAAAAATTCTTGCATGGCCAGTTCGTTAAATTTTTCTACTACTATCTCAGCCACAATTTGGCGGTTGTGGCGCGGCATACCAGACCAGCGATCTAAGTAACGGCGAATCAGTGCAAGGCGGTTTTGTGTGGTGGTCATTTGCTTTTTTATCCCCTGTGACTTCGGTTTCATGACGGCTTACCCAATTAACCGCACACTAGGCGCCATGTTCTGAAAAAAACTTATTGAGGCCCGCAAGGGTTGGTGGATCGCTAAGCACGCGCTCTATGGCTTCGTTATAGGCCGCAACCAATTTGGGGCAGTGTTCTATAGGCACCGAACCACGGCGGCGCCAATTATCAACAGACTGGGTATTGGCGAGCTTTGCAGCCTGGGCTACACCGCTACGACCCAAAATAGAAATGACTTTTTCTATATCGTTGGTGGCTTCCGAATCGGAGCAAGGCTTTTGCTGTGTCATCTTTAAATATTCACTTTGTTGTTTTGACAAACATATAGTTACATGACAACAAACAGAAAAGCAAACAAAATATTACTTTTAGCAAACAATTTTTAGCTCACTACAAATCGGACTACAGCCATGATTAGCGAAGAGATCACACGGATCGAAGAGCGGCTTAAGGATTTGGGTTTAACGAAAACGGAATTTGCAATAGCGCTAGGCGCGCCAGAAGACAATGCCAGCTCGTACTACAACAACTGGCGCCATAGAGACTTACCAAAATCGCGACTAAGTGCCGCGGCAGATTTTTTAAATACCACCATTGAATGGATTACCAGGGGCGAGCGCAAACTAAGCGTGGCCACCGACAGCTGCCCACGGCAAGAAATTGCTATTGAATACACCCGCCGAATGCACGCCGACGGTTTTATTACTGCCTGTGCCACCGTCAATGACCGAAACTTTTTTATTGTTGGCATGCACGAAGACATGGTGCAAGTCACCCTGTCTATTGTCACCGTGGCGGGCGGCATAAAAGCGGCGGCGATAAAAGAAATGATCGAGCTCGGCGTACTGTCTAGGCGCATCAAGTTAAGCGCTAACGAATATGATCGGTTTATCCGGGGCATGGTGTCGATCGATGATTTGTTTAAGGGCGGCCGTGAAAGTTACTGGGGCCGTATAGAAATAATCACCCACGACAGTATTTACACGCCAGAAGTGAGGGACAGAGGCGGTAATTACGTAGAGCTGCCCAGCCAAATCGGGGTGATATTAGAACTCTTTAAAACCCAGCAAATCGATTTAGACGACTTAATAACCTTAGAACAAATTGCCTGTCGGCTAGCGGCTAAAGCGGATTACATCGCGGCCAAAAACGCCATTACCCAACTGGCGCTAGAAAACCGTGAAAAAAAGGCGGCAGGTAAATAAGTTTTACTTTTTGGTCACCAGCTCCACACTTGTGACCAAGCCCCCACTGCCCGCTGTATGATTTAAGTCATCAATCACCCAGTTGTGGGCGTTTATCTCCGCTTTAAATCCCGTTAATTCCACTGGCTGACCATTGACCAGCCCAGGCATACCCGGCGCCACGCTTAAACTCATGGTGGCGTCGCCGCGCTGTATTCTTGCCCATTCTGCTTTTGCTGCCTCGGTGGCTTGCTGCGCGTCTGGCAGTGGGTCGCGGATCTGTTTGGTGTAGCCTTCTGCGCCGGCGGTCACTTTTACGGTTTGGGCGGTGTCGGTGTTGTACCAGCTGGCGGTGGCGCCGGTGAATCGGCTATTGCGGTCGGCGGTTTTGTAGCGGTGGTCGGTGCATTGGTTTTTGTTAATGTTGGCTTGTGGCAAGGCGGCGCCGCTGGCGGTGGCGCCCTGCCCCTTTGGGTAAAATAATAAATAGCCGTTTTTGCTGGTGGCCACGGCGTCGAATTGCTGGCCAATGCGGTTTAAAAATGCGCTGTCTGATTCTGCAGTTTGGTTTAGTTGCTGCAGTGCCACGTCGGCAAGGTCCGGCGCTACTTTGGGTTTTAGCAGGTAGCGCTCGGCAATGCTGGCCACTAAGTTGCCTAGGGTTGTGCCCGGCTCCCAGTGGGTAGAGCGCAGTGTTTTAAATTCGTCTCTAAAGTTTGCGCTGCGGGCGGTAATAATCAGTTTGTCTGGGGCGCCAGAATGTTCTACATCGTCTACGGTAAAGGTGCCTTTGTTGTGCAGCCCCTGCCCCATAAACCCTAACTGCAGGGTAAGTTTAGCGCCCTTGGGTGGAATGTTTAGGCTGCCGTCGCTGTCGTCTAGTTCTAGCACTAACTGGTCTGCTGTGGTGCCGCTGGCGTCGTGGTAACTCACGCTTAAAATGCGCTTATTAACCTCGCTGGCAAGTGCCACGCCGTTCGCGGTGATTTCATAAACGGGGGTCATGCTATGTTTTCCGCAAACGAGCTGCTGTTGGTGTTCATGGCTAAATCGCCAATGGTGTTTATTTCGCCGGTGTCGTTGCGCACCAACACCACGCTAAATTCTATTTTGCGGGGGCTGCCGTCGGGAAAGAAATAGCTGCCGGTTTCGTCTACTGAATCGATAAACCAAAAACCCTGCGGTTCGCCGTTGCCTAGCATTAATACCCACGCTTTGCCGGTGTCGGCTAGGTCGCGCAGGTCTTGTAGGCTTTGGCCGCCACCGGTTAGCTCGGGCGCCAATGTGCCGCTTAGGGTTATGCGGTCTTCGCCGGGGCCGTTGAATTGGTGGGCAGGCAGTTGGCCTAGGCGGTTATTGGCCGCCCAGCGCCATTGAGTGCTGCGCTGTTTACGCTCAAATGGCAGGCTGCTAATGCTAAAAACAAACATGCCCAAGGACATTAACATGGTAGCTCCTTAGCCGTGGTCGGCATATGACGCACCGCGGCGGCGAGACTTGCGGCGGTCTATTTCGTCTATGGTTTTTTTCACAAGCTGGTCGGCATTTTCGCCGGGCTGCTGCTGTACGTTTATGGTGTATTGGCTGTTGTCGGCGTAGTTTTGGCCACCGCTTGCACCAGCCGCCATAACGGGGGCGCTGGCTTGCACGGGGGTGTTGTCGCTAAACAGCCAGTTACCTACCTTGCCGCCTAACCAGTCGCCGCCCATGCTGCCAATTACAGAGCCAACCAGCCCGCCAATGGCGGTGCCAATCACCGGCACAACAGAGCCCAAGGCAGCGCCAGCGGCCGCACCAGACAGTGCGCCACCAATGCCGCCCACGTCTTGCGATATGGCCGCGCCTTTGTTTAAGTTTGCGTCGTCGCTCATCAGTGTAGAGCCAATAGACAGCGCGCCTAGGCCAGCGCCAATCAACCCGGCTTTACCAGCCAAGCCTTTGGCTAAGCGTCCCGCCTTGCCACCTTTGCCGCCGCCAGCCACAGCGCCGCCCAAACCGCCAGCGGCATTTTGCAGGGCTGCCCGTTTAGCGCTTACACCCAAACCAGAAATGGCCACGCGCAGCGCAGCAATGGCCATAAGCACCGGCGCCACGGCCAATGCCAAAGCGCCTAAACCGCCCACCAAAATCATGGCTACTTTAGTTGCACCAGGGAATTTATCGGTAAGCCAGTCGAGGGCGTCAATCAATTTAACCGCGGCACCAGACAGCCAGTTAATAACCGGCAATAGCTGTTCGCCCAACTTGGTTTGAAAGGCGTCCCAGCGCTGGGCAAGTAATTGGGTTTTGTTGGCAGAGGTATTAGCGCGGTTTTGAAATTCACGCTCCATGCTGCCCGCAAATTTAGAGCTGTCGGCCACGGTGTCTAGGGCCTTTTTGTAAACTTCTAAATTACCCGCCAGCAAAGAGATATCGTCGGCATATTCTAGGCCAAATAGATCGGTAAGCACGCCCGCGCGGTTTTGTTTATCCAACTGGCCAAGGGTGTTCAAAAACTCATCGAGTGCGCCTTGGCCGTTCTGCGCAACCATGTCTTCCATGTCGCCAGCCGATATGCCAATTTCGTCGAGGGCATCTTGAAACTTAGCGCCCTGCTTTGTGGCGGTTTGCAGTTTGTTAAGCATGGCATTAATGGCTGTACCGGCGACCTCGGGCTTTTTGCCCAGGGCAATAAACGCGTCACCCAGCGCGGCAGTTTGCACAGTAGTTAATCCAAACTGAGTAGCCGTACCACCCACGCGCATTAGCACGTCTACAATCTCTTTGGCTTTAGCGGCGGTGTTGTCTGAAAGGTGATTTACCGCATCGCCTAAATTGGTCATTTGAGCAATGGGGATTTTATACACGTTGCTCAGCTTGGCCATTGATTCGCCCGCTTGCTCGGGCGCCATGTCAAAGGCGGTAGACATTTTGGCGGCTACTTGCACAAACTCGGGCAAGTCGCTGCGACCAATACCCAGCTGCCCGCCTTGGGCCGCAATGGCGGCCAAACCCTCTTTTACAATGGGTATGCTGCGGGTCATGTCCAATAGCGTTAGGCTAAATTCTTTGAACTGTAGTGGCGAATCAAACTCCACCACCTTTTTAACATCGGCCATGGCCGACTCAAACGCGACCGCCTCGGCTAGCGGGTTCTTTAAAAAGTTAAGCGCCTTACTTCCTACGTTACTTAAGCCAGCCGCAACAATGGTGGTGTTAGCGGCTTTTTGCAGGGTTTCATTGTGGGCAGATTGCGCCGCTGCCAGCTTGCCGTGGGCTTGCGACACCGCCTTAATTTTGGCTTGGGTACGGGCGTAGGCTTCACCAAGCCGGTTTTGTGCGCCAGTTAAATCGCGGGTTTCTATACCTTCGGCTTTAAGTTTGGTGCGCAGCTGTGCGGCCCGCTCAATGGCTAGGCGGCGTTGTTTAGTGGTTTGTTCTAGGGCTTTTTCGGCGCGCTCGTGCTCGCGTATAAGGGTTTTATTCTCTTTGGCTTGGGCCTTGAGGTTGTTAATGGTTTTGGCGTCTACCTTTACCCCGCTGGCTTTTAGATCTTGCAGGGTTTTAAGGTTGGCTTGGGTAATTTTGAGCTGGTCGGCCTCTTTTTCGCGGGCAAGGCGCAGCATTTTCACTTTTTCTGCGGCTTGGTTTGAGGCGTCTTTGGCCTTTTTAGAGGCCAATTCGTATTCTTGCAGGCGCGCAACGGCTTTGCGTTGGTTGCCAATTTTATTAAGCTCGTGGCCAGTGGCTGAAAGCTTTTGGGCAAGCTCGCTGCTTATGCCCGCCAATTTTTTAGCGGGGCCGCTCCATTGGTCTACAAGTTTAAGGGTTAGCGCGGTATCTAAATTGCTCATTATTGCCACCGGTTACTGGGGTTGCGGTTTGCCAGATCGTTCCCGCGCTTTTTGTTCCCACATCACTAAATCACTTAGCGCCATGGTGTTAAATTCAGAGGGTGGCCAGTGAAAGACTGTAGCAATATTGGCTATGGCGTCTTCCACTTCGTTGGGCAATGGCGCGGCGGCGCACTGCCCTATTCGGTTAAAAAACCCACCACCTCACTGGCGCAGCTCACCAAGTCTTTAACGTCCATTTGGCTTATGTCGTGTTCGGTTAATGCCGGTTCGGTAATGCGTGGCAGCAGCATTACTAGGCTGTCTACGTCTGAATTTAACAGCATAGATAAGCGGCAACCGCGCAATGATCCTGTGTCGGGCTTGCGCAGTTTTAGCTTTGCAATTTCTTGCTCGCCACGTTTAAGCGGCTTTTTAAGCGTAATGGTTGCTGATGTGTCTTGTGTCATGATTCGCCCCGTTATTCCTACTCAATAAAAACTAATTACAAACCCAGTGCTGCGCGCTGCTCTGCCAGTCGGTCTACACCACCCACGTTTTCGATCATGTTGATAACGTCGATCTCGATTAGGGTTTCGCTGTTTACCACGTATTTAAAATAAGCGAGGCTCACATTGCAGGTCAGCATCGCGCTTTCGCCAGCTTTGTAACCGCTGGGCAGCTCTAAACCGCTGTAGCGACCACGCATAATCACTTCAATTGCGTCGGTAGTGCCTGCAGCACCGTCACTTACTGCAGCGCCTAAAAAGCGCAGTGGTACACCGTCGATTTCACTTGTGCCAAATTTGCGCAATACGCTGGCGGCCATTTCGTGCAATTTAAACGACGACGTGAGTTTATTCATGCCCATGTCGGCGTCGACCGGCGCATTAAAACCGCCTGGTCGGTACTCTTCCATTTTGCGTTCTAGATTTGGCAGAGTGATTTCGTCAACGATGCCAACAAAGTTTTCACCGTCGGCAAACAGGTTAAAATTCTTAAGCTTTTTGGGCAGCATGTTGTTGCTCTCCGGTGAGGTTTAAAAGGTTTGTGCGCGCCGCAGCGCGCAGTCATCACGCTACTAATTGCACCAAGTAACGGTCGGTAATGGTTTGTATAAACGTAAGGTCTTCGAGCGGCGGCACCGGCGTGTAGTCGTAGCTAATGGTAAGTTTGCCCGCCGCTAGTGTCTCGGTGGTGTTGAGTTCGTCATCTGTGTAGGCCAGCGCGTCAACAATGTAGCCGCTGGCTTTTAGGCTGCGGAATTTTGCGTTTATGCCCTCGACAATTTCTTTAATCAGCACTTTGCTCATGGGCTTATCCATTGCCCACATATGCGCGTCGGCAATGGTGTCGGCCAGTATGTCGCCAGTACGGGCGGCAGATTCAAAGGCAAACACGGGGTCTGCAGAGCAGGTGCGCGAACCCCAGAACCGAAACCCCGCATTACGAATAATGGTGGTGATTTCGTTACCGTTTAGGTAGTTGGCGTCGGTGTTGACGTTGGTAAGGTCAAAGTGCACCGACTTAGAAATGCCGGTAACGCCGTTCACTTCAATGTTTGAGATTGTTTTGTGCCAGCCCACTTCGTTGTCTGCGCGGGCGCGAACACCAAGCGCGCGTGCTGTGGCGGTAATAACCACCTCGGCATTGGCTGTGGTGCTCCAGGCAATAAATTCTGGCCACAACAACATAAGGCGTTTTGAACCGTAGCTGTCGCGCGCGGTTACAGCGGCTTCCATGGTCGCGGCGTTAATGTAAGCGTAAGCAAAGGCGCGTAAATCATCGGCCACGCTCACCAGCGCGGGAACCACACCTGTTAAGGCGTCTAAACCCGGCACACCTAATATGCGGGGTTTTACGCCCAGTTGGGCTTGCGCGTCTTTAAGTGCAAGCAAGCCAGTGGCCTTGCCGCCTGTTACGGTGCCAATCACGTTGCTGGCTGTGGTTTCGTCGTCGATGCCCTCGGCCACGCGTACCACAACGACCATGGCGCCAATCTGTTCAAATATCGCGGTCATGGCAGCGGGTAACGTGCCTAGACCTTTGCCGGTGCTGTCGAGCTTGGCGGCCTTGGTGCGGTTACCTAGCACCAGCACTGGCGTGTTGAGCGGGAACGGTTCTGCTACGCCGCCGGTAAGGCTTACTTTAGCTTCGGCAATCATAATGCCCGAACCGTCTGAACCTGTTGCGTTGGCGGCGGTAATGAGCGTTGAGGCGTCGCTAGTGATAATGGCAATAACGTCGGCAGCGGTGCTGCTGATATCCCCGGTACCGTCCGTGGCTAGGGTAACGGTAATGTCGTTGCCGTTTAGGGCGACTGCCAGCGCTTCGTCTACGTCGCCAGTGTCGACCAGGGTAATGGTAATGCTGTTGCCAGCCGTGCCCGCTACAGCAGCGGTAATGGCAATGCCTGTGTCGCTGTCAATAACGCCCACTTGGCCGGTGGCGGCAATGGCCGGCGTAGAATCTGGCGCAGTGCCCACCAGACCAATCACGGCGGTATTGACGGTGCGAATAGGCCGTGAGCCCTCGGTTTTTTCAATAATGCGGACGCCGTGGTGGTAGGTGTCAGACATGGTTACTCTCCAGCGATTTGTGTGTGCAATTTAATCCGTGTTAAACGCATTTTTGGCTTAATGCCATGCGGGTTAAAGTGAATAACAGAGTAAAGCGGCGCTCTACAGACAGGGCCGCTGGTTGCTTAGGCCGAAATTAGCGCAGCCACGTCGGGGTTTTGCGCTAAAAATTCTTGCAGCTTTACAATTGGGTCTTCTGGTGGCGCCGACACTGGCGCATTAACCAGATCCCACGCCGACCCAGCCCAGCGAGGGTGCTTACCCTCGGGTATTTCTGTTGGCGGCGGCGTAGCTGTGCAGCGTGCGGGCATTAAATATTTTCCCTCCTCTAGTGGCGATTCGTCGGCGGTGGTTTCGCCCAGGTATAAACCGGCGTAGTCGTATTGGTAAACGAGCATGGCGTGACTCCTTAGAATTTGATGCAGGCGAGCATTGCCCGGTTGCGGGGGCGCAGGTTAGTTACCAGCGGATCATTGGCAAAACCCAGCCAGCCTTTGTTATCGGTGCCGTATTCACCGGTGTAGGCGTACTGGCTGAAACTGCCGTTGGTTGGTACTGAATATTCTCCACTATTCACCCCGCCCGCCGGCGTCGAACTTTGTTGAATCAATTTGAACTGAGCCAGCCCACCACCTGCAGCACCTTGCCAACTGCCCAAAGTACGCCCCGCATCTACGCCCCTGCTATCATCCCAAGAACGGATAAACTCCCCACGCAAGTCCGGCAAATTGAACGTATTGAAGCCGTCGCCGGCGCCGAAGGTTGTGCCGATGGACGCGAAAAGATCCGCATAGGCGGTTCGACCAACTGCTGCGCCATTAGCCTTGAGCCAACCACTGGGCGCGCTGCTGCGTGCAAAGTAGGCAAGCATGCCAGCGGGGGCCATCTGTCGGGTTTCAGTACGGCTGAACACGTCTAAATTGGCTCGCGAGGTCGCTTTGCTCTCAACGTCTGCCAGGTTCTTGCTTCGCTCCAACGGCGCGGGTGCGTTACCGGTTGGTTCATTTTGCGCGCAGATTATTTTTGTTCCGGCGGTATAGCTTTGGCCCAAAATAATACGGGTTTCGTCATTGGGCGCCGCGGCTTTTTGCCATTGCTCTGCGCCTGCCCCTGGGTAAAGCCGTTGTTTGTCTACATACACAACCAAGCCCCGTGTGGTAACCGTGGCTAAATCGACTTGGGTTTGCGCATCCGCTAGGGTTTGTTCTTCTTCAATAGTATCGACGGTGACGTTGGTAACGTCTGGGTCTTCCCAGTCCACATCACCTGCACTATTCGACTGTTTGCGCAGCACTTGCCCCGTAGTGCCGCCGGGGGTGAGCGATGACATGGTTATGTTGTTAATGATCCATGTTTGGGTGGCTACCACCACATTCGGGTCTACCTGCAGCGTTATAATGGCGCCATTGCTTACCGCAAATTCTACCCGCACTACCGTGTCGGCAAAGGCACCGTCGGCATCGGTAGGTTTATAGGTAGTGGGTAAATTGCCCACCACCACCAGCCCGCCTTGGTCGTCAAAAACCCCCACCTCGCGCAGCGTAAAGCCCCCTTCTGTTGCAGGAATAATGAGTTCTACCGTGTAGCGGGTGTTGTCTTCTGGGTCTTGGTATACACGGTTAACCGTGTCGCGGAAACGTTCCCGCACCAAACCGGTTTGGCCCTCTTCGGGGTAAACGTCGTTGCCGTTGCTGTCGCCCACCGCAACCTCAATTAAATTAATCGGCTCGCCACTGATCTCGGCAGCAGCTAAGCGCTCTAGGCCATAGGCGGTGTGAATGGTCATAAAATTGGGCATGGGGTGACCTCGGTGTAAGCGGTTTAAATGCTTGTATGGTTACACCTAGCCGCCAATACGGTAGGGTTTTGGCAGAGTAAGCAGTGGCTTTACTGGTAAACTATGTTCACACGGCGCGGTTTGGGTGCGGGCTAACACCGGCGGCGCGGTTTATATAAAACAGGGACGACCACAAACATGCTGCTATACAAATTCAGATCACTTGAAAACTTAGAATTTGTTTTAGATATCATCATAAATGAGCGGCTTTATTGCGCCCGCTACAAGGATCTAAACGACCCATTTGAAGGGCAGCTGTTGCATGCGACCGAGAATATAAAAATGCCCGGCTTATTAGGTCCAACTACAATCCGCACCACTAAAGAGCGACGGCTAATCACTGCTGATGATATTAGCCCGGTATTTGAGCCTAAGCGGGTGTGTAGTTTGTCTAGGACGGCGAACGACGTTCGCATGTGGTCGCTCTACGCCGACAGCCACAAAGGCGTTGCCATAGAAATTGATTTGGATATTGATCACGATCCTGGCGTTGTCGCTGCATTGCGCGCAGTAACCTACACCAAAACCCTAAGTGAGCGCGGGGGCATAATAGGAATTTACGACGAAGACAACTTACTTACGATAAAAACCGACCATTGGCGTTATGAAGACGAATACCGCTTGCTGTGGCATGAGCCCTTATTTTCTATTACGGGCTGTGTAAAACGATTGGTGTTTGGGCCTAGAGCAGATCAATCTAGGATTGACCTGCTCCGTAAGATGGTGCCTAAGCACATAGAGTTTGTGCAGGCTAAGCTTGATTATGATGATGTGACGGTGGTTTTTCCCTCGGGTGAATCAAAATAAGTCCGGCATCTTTACGGGGGCGATTGCGCTTTGTTGCAAACGGCAAGATTCGAACCTGTACGGCCATGCCTAAGCAATACCGCACAAGCCCTAAGCCTTTGATTCCACGCAAGACCTGCTTTCACAGGCTCGCGCAATCTAGGGTCGATGTGGGTGAAAGTGTGGGCATCGCCTCCGGCAAGTCCCTTTGCATGTTATAAGGCTCGACTCGCGAAGCGAGCGGAGCTGAGGCGTCTGTTTTCGTCTGGCATGTTATACCCCTGGCCCTGCGTAAATCTGAACAAAGCCTAACGAGGTTCCCGCTGGGCCAAACAGCTCAAGCTTGCGCGTCTTAGTCGAGCCTGTAACATCGGGAGCAGTCAGCGAAGAGTTACCGGCTATCAACCCGCCGCTACCGCCTATCTTTTGATCGCATACCAGCAGACCAGCACCGTTTCGACCAAGCCCAAGGTCTAACGCCCCAGCCCCGCCGCCCCATAAAATCTTTCCATCCGCTCTAATAGACTGGCGGGCAAACGCCTCTGTGCCTAAAAATAGATCCTTGGCGGTTTGCGTGCTGCTACCAAAAGTCTTGTGTGTTTCGTATCCGTAGGCAGTGGACGTAAATTTGAAGCCATCGCCTCGGTATAGATTGCTGCTAGCTCCAGGTAGATTAACTTCCGTATCGTGCAAGACGACACCAATGCCGTCCGCTGTAAAAACTGTGTCTAAGTCAAATCCAACAACGGTCACGCCCTCGCCGGAAACCCTGCAATTATTAATTCGGATATTTTTGACCGCATTTAAAGACCCTAGCTCGCCGTCCCCCAAGTGCATTAGAGTACCGTTTCCTGTGCCCCCTTTACGCAGGTTCGTCTCGCAGAAATTTATATCTCTCGCGTTGTTTATATCAATCGCGCAACCGTGCGGCACTGGTGCGACTGCCGCAAGGTCTTGTCCCGGATAGTTTGGCTGCACAGGGAAACCCTCTGTCCCCGTTATGGGATGATCCATGTGGTGAAACTGGCTTCCGTAAAAGGTAATGTGCCGAGCGCCATAACCATTATTTTTATTATTGATTCGCATCAAAGAGCCAACTGGGTACGCTAAGTTTAAGCCCCAAAATCTCAGATTGTTATTACCGTCTTTGACGCCAAGTTCGTCATAAATCGACAGAGCGGCACCGGCTTGGCCGTTGTCGTAAGCCGTGGACGAAGCCCAAGTTTGACTAACACCAGTCTCGCCTGTTAGCACCCAAAACTTATCGGAGTCAATACCGATACCCGGCTCATTGCTAGACTGCGATGTATGTACTCGCTGGCAAGCGTACTCATTTAAGTCGCTACCAATCACGTAAGATGTTGTATCTTCGCCGCACAATCTTAGCGTCAAGTAAATATCGGATTCGATACTATCGGTGATTGCAAAAGCATGACCTGTACAGTACGACGCTAGCACGCGTATGTTTGAGTGACTAATGCGCTCGCAGTCTACCGCCTTACACTGCTTTGCGGTGAGTAGTTGGTTTCGTCCGTCTACCATCAAATTAATATCAAACTTTTTGGGCCACAACCAGTTTCCACCCGCAAAGTAGGGCGCACCAGCGCGGTCATTCGATACGTGGAAGCAGTAGCCAGTAAACGCGCCATAAGGCCCATAGATGCCATCAAACTCAACGTCGATTTTATCTAGATCAATTTCGACAGTTTGAGATAATAGATACCTTTCGTTGCCAGTGTAGTTAGCTACATAAGCGTGCTTAAACCTCGCGCCATCCACCAGCTTGCCGCTACCAATCACCGTCATTACATCTATGGCTTTCTGAGTCCCCGCATAACTGTCGAAGTCGCCTATTTTCGCGCCGAACCAGTCAGTTACAACGGGGCCATTATATTGACGCACCCACGCACCAACCGTTGCGGCAGTATCACCAGCTTTAGCGTAGAGGCCGCCGACATCATCAACGGCTAAAACCGCAGAGAAGTCGCCAGCCTCAAACATCCATGGGTACCCGTTAAACTCCCGCTTATCGCCAAAACTGGGAGATACAACACCCACCAACGACGCCAGCGTCGCGACGGTTTTAAGTCCCCCACTAACCGCATCAACCACCTCATCTACATCAATAATACTGATCCGAATTCGATAATCGCGCAGTAATGATTTAAACCTTAAGTCGTAACTCCCCGTCGGCCCTGTAAACTGCACTAAACCATTCCCATCTGCCTTAAACGGGTTATCAATATCATTCCCGTCTTTGTCTTTTACGCCCGTCGCTAATGTTTCCGTGCCAGCCAAATACAAGTACACGTCGCAAAATGGAATGAGCTTCTGTTCCTTGGTGAACGCAAAATAATTTTTAACTTCCATTGCGGGCCTCTTAAATCGGTATGACGAGTTCGTTGATTACAACGATGGGGTCTAGGTATTGGTCCACAGTCACTTCGGTGCCGCTGTTGCTGGCGGTGGCCATGCTGGGCTGGTTGCGGGTGGTGACGATGGGCACAATTTCTGTAAGGTGCGACCGCAGGTTTTTGGCGTTGTCGACCAGTTCTAAAATCACGGCGATGTCATCGAATTGAATGCCGGTTTGGTCGGTTTCAAAAATTAATTTAAACGTGAACGGATCGCCTGGTGGGTCTTGGTTGAACCACTCTTGTACTTTCACACCAAGGCCAATAGCGGCTAAGGCGCGCTTAACTGCGCCTATGGTGCCTTTGCGTTGGTGCACAGCTAACGAGGCTTTTATAGCGCCGCGCTTTTGTTCGTCGGTCCAGTCGGCCTGCCATGTGTCTACTGAGCTGGCGCTGGCCAGCCATGGCAATAGGTTGTATGGGCAGGTGTCGGGGTTCCAAACTTCACGCACTACTACCGGCACATTACCAATGCGGGCTGTTGTGGCTTCTAACGCCAACTCAAACGCGCTGGCGTTTTTGGGTAGTAGGCTTGTTTCAGACACCGGGCTCACCTTCTACGGTCACGGCCACGCTGGTGCAGTAAGCGGCTTCGCCGGTGGTAATACTGATATCTGCAACCGGCTGGGTAAGTGCTACCGATTGCACACCGGGCTGGTGGAGCGCGGCATACACTGCCGATAGTTTTACGTCGAAACCCAGTTTGTGAACGGTGTTGGCATAGGCTTGGGCGGCGGCAATGGCATTGTCGCGCACAGTGTTGGCGTCTGGCCCTGGGTAAACGGTGAGCACGGCCTCTATGGTGTAATTACTGATGCTGGCCGACAGTACGTTTACGGTGTCGGTCATTGGCCGTTTGTCTTCGTCGCTTAGGGCGGTGACTACAGTGGTTAATAAGAGTTCGTCGGCGGTGCCGTCGCCGGTGCGGCTAAGCACATACACGGTGATCTCGCCTTCTATGGCGCTAATGGCGTCGGCGTCTTTTACCTGGGGATCTGCACTTAGGGTGAGCGCAATATAGCTGCCACGGCTGCCGGCGGTGGTTAGGGCTTCGTCGGCGAGCTGTACGCGGCGGCGCAGGTCACTGTCGGTTTCGTAAACGGCGGGCACTGGTGGTATGGCGCTTGGATTACCGGGGTCAAGCACAAAGCGCGTTAAGTTTTTGTTGGCGGCGAGCTGGTCTAGGTCGCTGCCGCTGGCGTAGGCCAGCATGACGGCGCGGGCACCGTCGTTTACGCGCTGGCGAATGCTGAACTCGCGAAACGCCGCCACCTCTAAAATTTTATACGCGGGGTCAGATTCTAGCGGCGCATCAAAATTAGGGTCGCGGCTGCTAAAGTCGCTTAGCATTTCTTGCAGGATGGTTTCGTAGCTCAGCGGCTCTACTACATTGGGCGCAGGCAGTTGCGACAAATCAATTGCGGTAAATGTGCCAGCCATTAGATTTTTACTCCCGTCGACACAAATTTGCCCAGTTCATCTACCCCGTTAATTTCCAGTTGATATTTACCAGCTTCGCTTGTGCTTACTATTGCGCGCTGCATCGTTAGCCGCGGTTCCCACTTGGCAATGGCGTGGGCGGTAGCGGCATATAAGCGCAGCTTGGTGGCAGGGTTTAGGGGTTGGTCTATGAGCATGGGCACTAGGCTGCCGTAGTCGCGGCGCATTACTCGCGAACCCAGTGGCGTGCTAATGATGTCGGCAAGGGATTGCTGCAGGTGCGCTGCGCCTTCTAGGTGTTTGCCTGTGTTTGCGTTTAGGCCCTTCATTGCGGTTGATTCGGTGCAGCGGTATTCGGTATACCGTTTGGATGGGTGTGGCCGTTGTAAATAGTGCGGTCGTCGGCCATTGAACGGGTGCCGTCGCTTACGTCGCCGTCGGCGTGTATGTCACCTGCTGCGGCCATGTCGGCGTCGGTGGTTATGCTGTCGGTGCTGTGGGTAGTGCCGTTTATGGTTACGTTGCCGTCTATTTCGGTGTCGCCAACAATATGCAAGCCGCCGTCGGTAATAATTTCGGTGGTGGCGCCTTCCGGCAAATTTATAAGCAATTCTTGGCTGGCGTGGTTGTAACTAAACACCGCGCCGTCGGGCATATTTTTTACGGTTAGGTCTGGGTCTGTGCTGGGCGATGGGTTCGCGGTGCTGTAAAACCCCAGTAAAGCGACGGCATTGCCGATAATACCCGATGGGCACAACAACAATACTTGCTCGCCAACGTCGGCTTGCGACCAGTTGCTTTCTGACGCGGCCCGGCCCGCTTGCCATTTAATGGGTGGGGTTAAATTATTAGCGTCACCACCAATGGCTACGCGGCACAGCGCGCCGTCAACCGAATGGACTGTGCCCAGGTTGATCATATTGGCGATACGACGCTGCAGGTCGCTGATGATTTCGAGTTCGTTCATAGCCTTGATTGTTTATTATTTCTGCGCGCGCGTAGTGGTTGCGGCGGTGTAAAGCGGGGGCTTACTGCTGGCGGGGCTATCGCGCAGATAGGTGCTGGCTTACTAGGGCTTCGATTGCGCGTAGGTCGGCGTCGGACAAACCCAGCAATTCACGCTTGGCGTATTTCACTAGCGGGCCGCCCTTTTCTACCTCGGCAATTAAGCCGCGCTGGTGCACAGTGGCAATTTGCGCAATGCGACCGCTAAAGCCCACGGCGGCTTCGCTTGGGCTGCTGCGGTATTTAAGGTGTTTGCGGTTGCGAATGCGGGCAAACATAGCGCGCTGACGAATGCCCTTTTGTTTTTGGCGGGGTTTTCTGGCTTCAAAGGCGCTGCCGTCGGGGTTTTGCTGGGCGGCAATACGTTGGCCTTGGGACTTTTGCAAATGCTGGGCAATGGCGCGAAATAAGCGGTGACGCTGCGCAGGCCCTAAGGGTGCTAGGGCCGCGTTTAGCCAGTCGTTTATGCTTTGGTCGGTGTATTGCGCCACGGCCTACTCGCCTGCCTCAACCCAGCTTGCCACTGGGTCTGGATCTGGGTGTATATACAATTCCCAATTTGTTGCACTAAGCGGGCAGATATCAATGGGTTTTACGCCGTTGTGCACTAGCTGCATGCCGCCTTCTACCAGGTTGGCGCCAACGTTTTCTTCTAGGGTTAAGATCAGCTCTACATCGGCGGTTTTGTGGTCGATTATGTCGGCATTAAATCGAATTGGCGTGGTTTCGTGGTTGGCATTATTCGCAGCCAGCCATTGCAGCACAATAAAAAACAGCATGTCGGCGTGGTCTGTGTAGTCGGTAACAATGATTTTGGCGTCGTAGCGAATACTAAAATGGGCGTTTAAGTCTCCTTGGTGGCTGGTAATTTGGCCGTCGTTGGCAAAGGTTAAAAGGTTGTCTGCCTTAATTTTTAACGGGCTGTTTAGTATGTGCTTGCGCAGCTCTGCTAGGAGTTCCATTTATGGCCCCAGTAACTGTTTTATGCCTTGGGTTATGCCAATGCCTAGGGTCGATATAATGCCGGTCACAATGGCGCCCCACACTGCCATGCGCGTGTATTTGGCCACGGCTTCGCTGGCGCGGCGCTGGCTGTCGAGGTACAGCATATTGCGTTGTATATCGATAGGGTTACCGGTATCGAATCCTAATGAGGTAAGCGTGTCTTTAACGGCTTTGCTGGCCGTTTTGTCGACAAGTTCTTGCACCTCTTCTTTAGACATTTGTTGCATAAAAACCCCTAGCGCATTGCCGCCGCCATTTTGGCAACGGTTAAGGCGGTATTGAATATGGCGTTGAGTTGTTTAATGTCGGCCGCCCCGCTGCTTATTCGCTCGCGTAAATTATGGTACGCGGCATTGGCGGCAAGGGCTTGGCGGTTGAGGGCCATTAATTTTTGTTGCACCGGCGCGGGGTAGTCTTGCCAATGATCTACGGCCAAAGTGCGCAAAGTGAAATACGCAGTGTAGAGCTGCCAGTATTCGGTATCGACATTGGCAATGGCCGACAGCAGTTTTTCGGGGTCGTCGACCAGCGCTTTGTATTGGGCGCGCTTGGCTTCCAGTTGATGCACCACCATTTGAAATTTGGCTTTTTCGTCGTCGGTAAAAAACGTGGCCATGGTGTCTGCACTGTTTAAACCTTGGTCTACGGTAACAATAAACTCGGTGAGCGCGGCCACGTCGGCGGCGGTGCTTAGGGCTTTGTTACTGCTGCAGGCGGGCAAAATTAACATTACCGCCAGCGCGATAATTGAATAAAACAGGGGTTTTATGCTGATTCGGACATTAAACATGGGCTTTGTTCTCCAAATTATGAATATAAGTGGTAATGCTGTGGCCTCTGGCACCACTTAGTTGGGTGCGGGGCACGGTTGGGTGGTCCCACGGCGGCGTGAATTTAATCCAGTCGCGGGGGTTGATGTAGCTAACAGTGGGAATACGCAGCGTTTGGAAATAGTCGCGGCTTGTTTTTGAGCGGCTAGCAGGCTCGCCAAACATAACGAGCTGGCTTATGGTTCTGCCCCGCTCGGCCAGCATTTGGGCTATATGGCTAGCCTCTGCAGCGCCTTTGCTGTGGCCGCTAAGGTAAATGGGCTTGTTAGGTAATACCCGGTTGTATGTTGTAACCCAGCGCAACGCGCTTAAATAAAATCCCCTGTGCACTCGGCCACGGCGTGTCTTCATGCGGTAAAAACGCAGGTCGCGGAATATGTCACGAAGGTTTAAGGCCGCGCCGATCACCGCGCGCAGTGACCACGATGCGGGCTTAAGGTCGGCTATTTCAGTGCCGCGCACCGCTAGGTGAATGGCGTGGCCAACGTCGACCATAAGCACGTCGACTTCTGAAATGCTAAACGTGGTGCGGGTGTAGCTTAGTTCGCAAAGCTCGGCCACCGCCTGGTGATTGCAGGAGTTATTTACAGACATTGGCGCCACCCTCTACTGTGGCCATGGCCAGTGAATAGCAATCTAGGGCGCGGCCAAACCAGCCATCACCGTATTTTTTGTACATCTTTAACGTGGCGTAATGCTGTTGGCGGCTAATGGTAATGGCGCGAATGATGGGCTCGGGCCGGACCTTGCTGGCGGCTAATAATGTTTTTGAGCCTATAACCCCGTCTACTTTTACTTTTAGCGCGGCTTGCAGCCAGCGGGCGGCGTCGTCTGTGCCGCTGGGTATGGCGGCGTCGAATACGGCAATGTCTACGCCGCTTGGGAGCTCCGGGCAGCGGCAGCGGTTCCAAAATTCTGCGCGGTAAAACTCGCGGGCTTGCTCCCAACTTGGCGGGCCGTTCTCCCACATTTTGGGGTGATATTTTTTGCTTATACCGAAGCGCGTATGGCCGCCGGCGTCGTCTGGGTCGTTTGATTCGTAGCCTTCTTTTTCCATTGAAAATTCAAAGGCGGTATTAAAATTGTTCATGGCGTTAATCCCACACATTGAGCGTTTTGGCGGTTTGCTGCGCGGGGATCTCGGGCAGTGTTACCAGCAAACCACTGGGCAAAATGGGGCCTAAATCGGCTAGGCGCGGGTTTAGTTCAAACAGTTGTTCGGTAACGCCAGCCGTGCGGCCAAGTTCGCGATGGCAAATAAGGTCGGCGGTGTCGCCTTGCACTGTGCGAATTTGGCGCATTAGATAAGCTCCACCACGGTGCCGGTTTGGCCCATGATGGCGCGCACACTGCGACGGGCCTCGCGTTTAAAGTCGTCTATTGGCTGGCTAAGTTCGTCGGCTTTGTTGTGGCCTGCGCCGGTGCTGTCGAAGTTGCGCAGGTGTTCAATAATGCGGGATTTGCCCAGGTGGAATACGGCGGCTTGGTAGAGTTTTTCTTGGTGGTTTACGGCGGTTTCGCCGCTGCCATATTCTACGTAGGTAGTTTCTGCCAGTGTGGCTATGCCGTCGGCTATTTGCGCCATAGCCCAATCGTTAAGACTGCGGTTAACTTCCATGAGTGATAATTGCAACGCAAGGCGCAGGCGCTCGGTAGACACGGTGGTGTCTACGTCCATGGCGCTGCGAAACTCGGCAGGCACAATGGCTGGGTAAAAATCCAGATTGGGCAGTTCAGCTTCTTCGGCTGGTGTGGCCTCGCCACTTGGAATAAAACCGCCCATTGGTACTTCCTTATAAATTTGCCCGTTTCGCGTTAAGAAGGCCCCGACTTTCAGCTTTGACCAATTTCAAAACCTCCGGTCGGGTCTTCCGTCGGCGGGGCGACCCTAGTTACTGGCAGCGGCTTTTATTTCGCGCTCCAGCTTTTCAATGTCTTTTTTCACACCAGCGGCGGTGTTTAACTCTAGCGCCCGTTGCAGTTCTGCAAGTGCAGTGGCCTTATCGGTGTCGCGTAGCTGGTAGCCAATGGCCTTGTGCAATTTGGCGCGCACTTGGTCTGGCATATCGGATTCTTTGGTTAATTCATTGACGGCGGTAAGCATGCCCAGGGTAATTGCCTCTACACCTTTTAGGCTGTTGTCGGCAAACTCTTCGGCAATCACCGTGCCCATGGTGCGCTGGTGCGCGTCTGGGGTTGGCAGCTTGTGGCGCAGGCAATAATCCGCAATCGACAAGGCACTTTCGTAGTCGCCGGCATCGATACACCACAACAGTAAGGTGGTTACCACTTCGTCGGCGCCACCGGCATTGGCTTCTAATACGCCGCTTAAGTAGGCGGTGTATTCCGGGATAATTTGCTTTTTAAGCTCGATCTTTTTTTCAATACTCTGAATACTTTTTAACTGGCGTTTGTGCTCGGCCAGTTGCACCAACTGCCGCTCGTAGGCGGTGTGGTTTTTAGACTGCGAGGGGTCGGTGTTACGCTCCGCCTCTTGTTTTGCCGCCATGCGCTGGCGGTGCTTCTCTGCTGGTGTCATGTTCGCCCCTTGTGCTTTATTCGACTGATGTAGGACTACTTACGCTTTACGCGTAAGCAGTGCCGTTCCACAGTTTGATATTTTCCACCGCGCAGAATGCGCCAGTGTCTTCCACTACGTAGTCTTCGTTGATTGACTGATAATCTTCAACGCGGTCGCGCTTGGCGTTGTCGACGATCGTGCGGCGGTTGGTATTTTCCTGCCAGTAGATAGACAGGTTTTCTAACGTGGTAATAACAATGCTGCGGGCTGGGAAGAAAGGCACCCGCACAGCTGGCAAGCCGCCTACCCGCTTAGACGACACAATAATGTCGCTGGCGATTTTCTCGGTTGGCGTGTTGTTACCGTCGATCAACGGGAAGTATTTATCGGCTAACAGCTGGCGACCCATAATGGCCACTAGGCCAGTGTCTTCGGCGTGCCATTCGTCTAGCAGATTTTCTACCGCATCGAACACCAGTGAGTCTAAATTCTGGTAGTCATAACCAGTTTCTGTGCCGACTTTTACGGCGTCGGATGATTCCACAACCTCGCTCATAATGCGGGCGGCGTCGTTGTCGCGTACATATTGCAGCCAACCTTTAGCGACATCTTGTAATAGCGGGCTAGTGCTACGGTTAGACGTTGCCGCGCGGCTAGTGCCGTTCCAGCCAATCATTAGGCGGTCGCGGGCAATTTGGCGCACAATCGCGTCGCGCAAACGGGTCTGAAAGTCGGGGAATTTCGCCCACATATCCAGCTTGTTGTATTTAATGTGGGTGTCGAAGTTGGTTTGCTCGCAGCGATAACCAAAGGCATTAAGACTGGTTGGGTCTGTAGTAGCACGGTCTGCTGAGTCAGTGTCGGTAGTACCGGCAACGGTTGAGCTGGTGCCTAGTCCGAGGTTTTCACCCTCTTGTTCTGTGACCGGGTAAAAGCCGATTTTTTGTAAAAACGCAGATGACTCTTGAATGCGGTCTTCTAGCGTTTGAGCAATGGTTGGCACTGCCGTGAATTTTCCACCAGCGCGAATGGTGTCTTCTTCAATACCATTGAGCTTAGCCTGGTGGCCCAAGTAGCCGTTGAATTTGACGCGGGTTTCATTACGCATTGTGGTGCTCCTAATAAAAAATATGCAAAACGGTCTGGTGTTTGTTTGGGTTGGTGTTAGCAGTCGGTTAGCACTTCGCCTTCGCCGCCGCTCGCAGGGGGCCGCTCGCTGTAGTTGCTCTGCCCTGCCAACGTGGTTTGCAAACCGGTAAATTCCGCTTGCAGCGCCGTGAATTTTTCAGTGAGTTCGGTTAATGCGGTTTTGTCGGCTTCATTGCTGCCGATTTTTTCAAGCTGGGCAGAAAGCTTTACGACCTCTTCGGCAATGAGGGTAACGGCCTTGTTTTGCTCGTCGATTGCCGCGCTAAATTCGGTTTTGGTGTCTGCTTTGTCGCGCTTAAGCATGTCTTTAATTTTGGTAAAAAAGCCTTCGCTGGCAGCGGATTCGGGCGCGGCCTGCTCTTTTTCCATTTCAATTTCTGCCTCTAGGGCAGCGCTGAAAAGGTTTTCTGGGCGGGCTTTGCGGCTGGCTAGCAGTTTTTCGGCGTCGGGTTTTTGCGCGGAAAATTGCAGGGCTTCGGTGCCCAAACTGGCTGGCGAGTCAGTAATGGCAAGGCCGTACATATAAGCTTGGCCGCTGTCTGAAAACTGGGTGTCCATTTCAATAGAGGTGTAAATTTTTTGGCTCTTTTGATTAATCGCCAATAATTCTGGTGTGGGGATAATGCTGGCGTACAAGCCAAGCTTGCCTTTCAGATCGCCGTCTGCAATTTCTTCGGCTTTCAGTTCTGCTACATCGCCCAGGGCAGGAAATGAGCTGTCGGCATACAGGCCACGAATATGCTCTAGCCAAATGCGGGCGCCGTATTTTTCAGGGTTATAGGTGGCGGCCATTTCGGCGATTTGCTCGCGGGTAATCTTGCGGCCATCGGTGGTTTGGCCTTCTACGGCAACTCGGAAAAATTTGGATTTAATTTTCATTTCGGCATCCGCTAGTGTGTGTTTTCGGCAATTCAGCGCTATTGGTCCGTAGCGTTGCGGAATTGCTTTAGTCAGACAATGCGGTGCAGGGGTAAAGGGCGTGTTTACTGTTGCGCTGATTCATGGGGGTTTGGGTTTGCACGTAATCTGGGCGCATGAAAACAGCACAAGACGACAGAACAGAAGCGCGGCTACTTTACTGGCAGGGTTACCGCATACCCGAGATCACCAAGGCCCTTGGTGTGCTTGGCCCTACCCTGCACAGTTGGAAGCGTCGCGACGATTGGGACTCGGCACCGGTGGTGCAGCGGGTTGAACAATCTATCGACGCGAGACTGTGCCAGTTATTGAAGAAAAATGAAAAGACCGATCAAGATTTAAAGGAGGTTGAAGCCCTCACCAAAGCCCTTGAGCGCACCGCGCGCATTCGGCGTTATGACGACGGGGGCAACGAGGCAGATTTAAACCCTAATGTGAAAAATCGCAATAGAGGCCCGCGCAAGTCTAATAAAAAAGTTAAAAATGAGATACCACCAGAAGCCTTGGACCGCATCAAAGAAGGCTTTATGGATGAAATATTCGGTTATCAAAAAGAGTGGCTGCACAAAAAAACGTTACACCGCATTCGCAATATTTTAAAAAGCCGCCAAATTGGCGCCACCTATTATTTTTCTAACGAGGCATTGGTAGACGCGGCCACCACTGGCGACAATCAAATTTTTATCTCGGCCTCTAAGGCGCAGGCCCATGTTTTTAGAAATTACGTGGTGCAAGCCGCAAAGAAATGGGCCGACGTTGAGTTAACGGGCGACCCTATTGTGCTGCCCAACGGCGCAGAGCTGATTTTTCTGTCTACCAACTCTAATACTGCGCAGAGCTACCACGGCCATTTGTATGTTGATGAATACTTTTGGATACAGCGCTTTCAGAATTTGCGCAAAGTGGCGTCGGGCATGGCTGCCCACAAAAAGTGGCGGCAAACCTATTTTTCTACCCCCAGCAGCGTTAACCACGAGGCCTACCCCTTTTGGACCGGTTCACTGTTTAACCGTGGCCGTAAAAAAGATGACCAGATCCAGCTTGATGTAAGCCATAAAAAGCTGGCTTCAGGTCGCATGTGCGAAGACGGCCAATGGCGGCAAATAGTGACTTTGTTAGACGCAGAGGCCAAGGGCTGCGACCTGTTCGACATTGAGCAATTAAAACTCGAGTACAGCCCGGAAGAAATGGCAAACCTGTTTATGTGCGAGTTTGTCGACGATACCTTTTCGGTTTTCAGTTTTGCAGAGCTCACCGCCTGCATGGTAGACAGCTGGGTGGTGTGGGACGACTACAAACCATTAGCCCCCCGCCCACTGGGCAGCCGCGAAGTTTGGATCGGCTACGACCCGTCGCGCACTAGCGATAATGCCAGCTGTGTGGTGGTGGCGCCGTCGCCGGTACCGGGCGGCAAACATCGCATTCTTGAAAAGCTCAATTGGGTGGGTATGGACTTTGTAGACCAAGCGGCCCGCATGAAAACCCTCACCGAAATTTACAACGTGACCCACATAGGCATCGACAAAACGTCGATAGGCTCGGGCGTTTACGACATGGTAAAGCGGTTTTTCCCGCGCGCCGTGGGCTACGACTATAACCCCTCGATCAAATCCCAAATGGTACTCAAGGCAAAAGACATTATCAGCCACGGCCGCCTCGAATTTGATAACGGTTGGACCGACATGGTGCACGCCATGCTGATGATCAAACGCGCCATGACCGCTGGCGGTGGCCAAATGACTTACCAAGCCGGACGCACCAACGACGGCGGCCATGCTGATTTGGCATGGGCGCTAATGCACGCACTCGACAACGCCCCGCTTCACGAAAGCATGGCCAATACAGGAATATTGGAGATTTTCTAATGACCACAAAAACCAAAAAAGCCGAAAAAACAGAGGCCTTTACCTTTGGCGAGCCTGAGCCGGTCATGGCCGCGCGCGACATTATGGGCTATGCCGAATCGTGGTTTAGCGGTAAATGGTATGAGCCGCCTATTTCATTGCCCGGGCTAGCCAAGACCTATGGCGCCAGCCCTTACCATTCCAGCCCTATTCAGGTAAAAAAGAATATTCTGGTAAAAACCTTTAAACCCCACCCACTGCTTAGCCGCCAGACTTTTGCAGGGTTTGTGCTCGATGACCTTATTTTTGGTAATGCCTATTTAGAGCGGGTAGACAATCGCCTGGGCAAACCCATGGAGCTAAAGCACAGCTTGGCCAAATACACCCGCCGCGCCAAAGAAGACAAATACTGGTTTGCCCACAGCTACGCCAACCCCCATGAGTTTAAAGCAGACTCGGTATTCCATCTTATACAGCCCGACATAAACCAAGAAATTTACGGCGTGCCTGAATACCTATCTAGCCTGCAGTCGGCGTGGCTAAACGAAAGCGCCACCATATTTCGCCGCCGCTACTACGACAACGGTAGTCACGCTGGCTTTATCCTGTATATGAATGACGCTGGCCAAAGCAGTGAAGATATCGACGCGATCCGCAAGGCTATGAAAGAAAGCAAAGGCCCCGGCAATTTCAAAAACCTGTTTATGTATGCCCCTAACGGCAAAAAAGACGGCCTGCAAATCATCCCTATTAGCGAAGTCAGCGCCAAAGACGAATTTTTCAATATTAAAAACGTCACCCGCGACGACCTAATGGCCGGCCACCGCGTACCCGCGCAAATGATGGGCATCATACCCACCAACACCACAGGCCTAGGCGACCCAGAAAAAGCCGCCCGCGTATTCGCCGCCAACGAAATTGAACCAATGCAAGAACGCTACCGCGCCCTAAACGACTGGATGGGCGAAGAAATCATCACATTCAACAAATACGAAATCGAAGGTCTGGGCACCACCTAGCCAGCCACCAACCAGCCACCCAGCACCTAGCCGCGCCAACTGGCGCGGGTTTTTTGTATCCGCTATATTTGCGAAAACAAATATTTCAGGAGAATCAACATGGACGTTGCTGCAATTTTACTAAGCTTTGCTGTGGGCTGGTATTTTAGAGGCCGACATGACGCGAAGCGCGTCGACGAACTAGAAATCCAACCCGCTAAAAATCCCACCACCGAACCGCCTGAACACCCATCTACCCATGATCGCCTCAATAACTCCATGTACCTAAGCAATAGTCAGTGGCAACACCTTTACGGGCTATGCGAAGGAATATTGGCTGATGACGTGGTTACTGAGGCCGAAGCAAAGCGCCTGCGTAAATGGTTCAGAGATAATCCCGACGGCCAAAAGGATACTAGGTCTAAACAACTTCATAGCTTAATCGATATATTTCTAGCTGATGGTGTTCTCGATAAGGAAGAAGCCAACGAGTTGCTAACAATATTAAGTGAGTTCTGCGACCAATGGGCCGCGCCAGAACCAAAGCAATCACCTACATCAACAATACTTTCTACCAGATCTGGGCGCGTTAGTAAGCCTAAGCCAGCCAGAGCCCCAAAACCAACAAAGCCCGAACGCCCTAAATTAGATTGGACGGATCTGCTAAGCTTAATTGGTTGCGATATCGAAATATCTTACATGGGCGCCACCGGCGACATATCCGACCGAACCGTGTCTTGCAAAGATATCGATAACAATGGCGAGCACACTTACATCAAAGGTTACTGCAAATCCCGGCGAGCCTACCGAACCTTCCGGCTAGATCGCATCATCACACTGATCAACACCGAAACTGGGGAATTTATAGAAACCTAGCCCCAGCTCTAGCCAACCCCTCAACCCTTGCCCTTCGCTCACTTTTGGTGCGTGCCGACCACCCGACGGCTGGCACCACCTGGCGCGCGCAATTCGCCCCCCGCCGCGCCTGCGCGCTTTATGACATAGTTTTTTTGCGTATGCACAAACGAGCTAAGCCCAATGCTGCCACGGCTTGCGCTGTGGACTGTAAACCATTGATTTATTGCGGTTTTACGCGGCTATGCAATGAAATAGCAGGGTTTGAACGGCTGCCCTACTGTCTGAGGTATAGGGGGGGTGTCGGAAAATAGTAATTAGTGTAATCGATACCGAAAATACTATGTAAGATATTGTTTTATAAGGGTTTAAAGATTACAAAATAGTGTAATTTTTTGTAATCGTATTTGTAATTATTTTCTAAGCTGTTGATTTATATACTATTTATAATATCGTTAAATTACAAAATATAGTGTAATCGAATTACTCTTTAGTTACTCAATAATTACACTTTACAAAAACACCAAACCCTTACAGTTCGGGGCTTTCAGGGCTGTTTTAAAAATAATTACACTAATTACTATTTTCCGAACCCCCCACCTATTCTGGCAAAAAGGCTCTAAATAGGCGGTTTTACACTCCCGCCCGAACGTAATGCAAATATCGTGGGACTAACTTGGGACTGAATAGCAGCCCCAAATCGACACTTAAAATATCTAAGCTATTGATTTATAAGGGTACAAATAACAAGTGGTAGGGTTCGAATCCCTCCCTCACCGCCATTTTGATATGAATATGGGCACTTGCAAAGAGGTGCCCATATTTCTATCTACCCTCGATATAATTGCCGCAAGCGGAAGTATTCCCCCTCGAAGCTGTACCCTATCAGGATAAACAACAATATCTCTTACTGTAGCCAGTAATAGCGCCTTTGTGGCCTCCCCATCACTCCCTAGCAATACTTTTTTCGCGGCCTGTGCAAACAGAGATATATGACTTTGACCAAATTTCTTAATTGGTAGGTTGATCCGCTCCTTAAGCCCCCGAGCTTCAATTTTTAGCTGCTCTAGACGCCGTTTTAACCGAGAGATCGTGTCTTTTGTTGTTAGATCTAGTTCAAGCTCACCGTTTGCGACAAGCATTATTAACTTTTGATATTGATTATCTACCTTTGCGATACCGGCCTGGGTACCAAGTAATAGTTGCCGGTCAGCCTTGTAAGCCTCTTTATGCTTTGCTTTCAATGTCTGAACATACCCAGAGAGGGTTTCCTCAAGCATGACCTTTTCCGAGATTAGCTCCTTGACTAACATTTCTACTGGAACTTTAGGCAATATCGGACAACTACAAACATTTATATCCTCCTTTATTTGCCTAGAACACTTGTAGTACCAATAACGACCGCTCTTTCCTGAAGCTAATACAAGGTTTTTCTTACAATAACCGCATTTCAACAGCCCGGTTAAAATCGACTTACTTCGTACACCCTTGTTATCCGTGTTTTCCTGGGGAGCCCGCTGCTTAAGGTCGATCTGAACTTTGTTGAATACTTCCTCATCAATAATTGCTGAATTCTTATAGAATAAGGGGTGGTATCCAGGCTTTTTAATACGTCGTTCCGCCGCATATTCCCGCCGAGCAATATAGAGAGGGTCTGTAAGCATGTTATGGATCTTTGTTATCGTCCATCGAGCAGAATTTGCCTGAATGCCCAATGCGTTGAGATGGCTAGCTATTTTCTTAACTCCAAACGGCTGACCATGTGTGCCTTCAAGTGCCAGCCGAAAGATATCTTTAACAACGAGCGACTGCTTATAATCAACCACAAGTATTTTCTTGTTTTTATCAGAGCTCGGCGCTGCAACGGACTTATACCCATAAGGCACCTTTCCCCCCACAAAATACCCCTTTTCCACAGCCTCAGCCTTACGATCTGAGACCACTTGGCTGTTTTGGCGACTCTGATGCTCATTAACTGAGCCCAGAAGACTCTTAACTAGATGAGCCGACGCTTGGTCAGTCGGAAATGCTTCGGTTACAGAACAAAATGTGATCCCGAATTTAGCTAACAAGCTGTCGAACTCTAGCCGCTTTTCCTCCTTCCGCGAAAAACGACTAAGGGAATAGACAACGACCCCTTCATACTCTATTTCGTTAGACTTAATGTCCGAGCGCATTCTCTCAAGTGCTGGTCGCGTTCCCTTAAATGCCGAATGCCCACTTTCTATGTAATATTTGACGACAGTATGGTCATTTTGCGTGGCCCACTTCTCGATTGCTAATTTCTGACCGTCTAAAGAATCGCTCTCTTCAGCCTGCCGAGAAGTGGAAACACGAATATACGCCGCAAATTTCATTTTATATCTCCTCGCTACCTTTGCTTTCGCAACCTGTTTTTTGGTTTGTTCTTGCCTCAAACTCAAGACTATTGAACTCATGAATTATGTCTTTCAGGTGTAGATCAACTAGCTTGCATATTGCTTCGCGGGTAAACGCCAAATGAATTTCTGCATATGCATCACTGCTCAGCTGCAAAGAGATGGCGACTTTCATCGGGAACTCCCGTGATATGAATCTGCGAACCTGTGATTAAAAAATAACCAAAGCAGGATGAAAAATCAAACGCACAAACCAATAAAAACTCATTAATATCAATCACTTATTATTGGTATAATAAATTGCGCAGTAAGGCTTTGTATGACATGTCGTTTGTAATCAGCATCTTGGGTACGTTGTATTTATTATCTAGTATAATAAATACAACAGTTTTAATAGCTAATAAGAATATAAAAGCTAGGTGCTATGAAAACTTTGTCTAGGCCTTCCTAGACCCTCATCCCGGATGACACTAAAGTTATTTTCATTGGCGGTGGAAAGAAAGAACGAGGATTTCTTTCTTTTAACCTTGATGAATATGTTGCTGCCCATGAATGCAGATCATCGAGAGAGTAGCGCCTTCTGCCCGCATCGCTTTTTTTGCGACCACATTCAGGGCACCATCGTCCATTTTTAACCACATTGCTCGCGGTGGCTTCCCACTCATGCCCCTGATCGCAGCGCCATTGATATCGGCTAGCCATGTTAGTAAACACCTTGCTATCCAACCGGCCTCCGCGCTCATGCGCGACGGCAGCAACCTCAGCCCAAGATTTACCTCGACCGGAACAGCGTGGACACCAGTCCAAGGCATTAAACAAAAGTGGGGAAGCTGATTGTAAACTCTGGAAATCTCACTGCAACGAGAGGATTAAAGCATTGCAGTGGTATTCAATGGCTCCCCAAAAATCTGGAGAGATCACTGTAAGCAGCGCTGATCGTCGCTTTCTGGTAAAAAGCGGACGGTCAAAAATACGGAATTCGATGAAAGTCATAGGTTTTCTGCAGATACAACGCATTGCTTTGGGGTGACAGCAAAAACGTCCCAGCTGAGCACCCTTTGCGCTGCATCAACGGCAACTTGCTACCTTCTCTCACGCTATCCACCGACTACCGCAAAACTTAGCCAAACATATATACCGTAGCCGGCAAGAAGCATTCCGCCCTCAAGCCGGCTCAGACACCTTTGAGTGTATAAGAACAGCAGTAAGAGCAAAGACGTTCCAAGCATAACCCATTGATCAAAATGCAATATCCTTGCATGAACTGGAAGTGGTTGAAGTAGTGCGGACACCCCCAGAATTCCAAGTAAGTTGAATATATTGCTTCCGAGTATATTGCCAACAGCTACGTCAGCGTGCCGTCGAATGGCCGCGATCACCGATATGGACAATTCGGGAAGCGAAGTACCTACCGCAACCAACGTCAAACCGATGACTGCCTCTGGCACATTAAAATACTCGGCAATTCCGATGGCCCCAATCAACAAAATTTGTGATCCGCCAATTAATAACATTAAGCCAAGACCCACGGCGATTGTGATCCACAATACTGACTTCGAATCAATGGATATTTCTTCAGCTTCAGCTTGGTGTAGCTCACCCGATGGTGCAGCATGGAAGCGTTCGCTCCGATAAGCCCACACCAAGTACAAGGCTAAGGCACCAAGGAAGATAGCAGCATCGGAACGCCCAAGGGCGCTTCCCCCAACCAGAACCAGAAAAAGAATGCTTGCAGCAACTACTGTGACTGCGTCTCTTCTTAGTACCAATGGCTTGACGGCTAGCGGAGTGATCACTGCGCAAAGTCCGAGAACCAATAAAATATTCCCGATATTGCTGCCAACAACGTTGCCAATCGCGATGTCTGGCCTACCTTCAATTGCAGCATTAACGGAGACCACCAATTCCGGAGCGGAGGTGCCGAATCCAACGATGACGAGACCGCTTAGCAAGGGAGACACTCCGAGACTCTTTGCGGCAGCCAGCGATCCACGTATCAGTGCTTCACCACCGCAGGTAAGCAAGATGATACCCACTAAGAGAAATAGAATATTCAACATATTTCCGATCTTCCTGTCATGTGCGTTGATTCATTTAAATGGACTTCCCAGAGGTTACTAGACACTTTCCAGCTTGGAAATGCTGTGTATTTGTCCGCTAATGTGAGGCTAGAGCAAAGACACACGTAAGGAGGCATTTCCTGAATTGGTTAAAGACCGGGCGGTCACCCTAGCCCGTGACTTTAAGTAAATGCAAATTTGCAAGTAAATATAACGGAGAAGGAACATACTGCTAAAAACACTTAGGGGTATCTGGTATGGGGTTGGCATTAGTTGGTATCGTTATTGGTCTGGCGCTACTTGTCTGGAGTGCAGGCCGTTTTGTCGACGGTTCCGCCAGCACGGCTCGATATTTTGGTATGCCTCCACTATTGATTGGAATGGTCATCGTTGGATTTGGCACCTCCGCTCCGGAAATGGTTGTATCAGCACTTGCGGCATCACAGGGCAACCCAGGCCTTGCACTGGGAAACGCTTACGGTTCCAATATTACCAACATTGCTTTAATCCTCGGACTGACCGCGCTTATAAGTCCGATACTAGTTCATTCTCAGGTATTGCGGAAAGAACTTCCAATTCTAACCGCCGTTACTGGAGTGGCTATTTGGCAATTGTGGGATGGATTTATATCTCGGCTCGACGCTGTAATTTTGCTTGGTGTCTTTTTTGGCATAATGGCCTGGACAATTTGGCAGGGCTTGCATAATAAAATGGATGCTCTTGGAAACGAAATTGAACAAGAGCTCAGTGGCCAAGCCATGCCTCTTCGTCATGCCGTTTTCTGGTTGATCACCGGGTTATTATTACTCATTGTCAGCTCGCGAATCCTCGTATGGAGTGCAGTGGAAATTGCAAACACCTTTGGCGTCAGCGATTTAATCATTGGCCTAACAGTAGTTGCTGTCGGAACCTCTTTGCCAGAATTAGCTTCGTCATTAATTGCAGCACGCAAAGGAGAGCATGACATAGCCCTTGGTAACATCTTGGGCTCCAATCTGTTCAATACCCTTGCTGTTGTTGGTATTGCAGGAATCATTCATCCACTGGAAGTAGGAAGTGACGTACTCAGTCGAGACATTCCCGTCATGGCTGCGCTAACAGTTTCGTTATTTATTTTTGGTTATGGATTTAAAGGAATCGGGCGGATTAATCGATGGAAGGGTGCTACATTACTGGTTGCTTACCTCGCTTACACAGCCTATCTAATAACCATTATTTTTTGACTGAAATCAAGAATATTTAAAACCGCGGCTCGTCACGATTGAAGTACACCACGGGAGGCGAATCAGCGAAAGGAGAAGGAAATTTTACGCTTTAATCGTCGCAGGTGGCGATCCTCGGCCAGAAATGAAATTTGGATTTCTATTCTGGCAGCGTCGACTATCCGCTAATGGTAAAAGCGTACGTTGGAGAACTATGTGCGATCGGTGATCAGGGTGTTGAGGGCTGAAGGTTAGAGACCCTCGACTACCCGGTTAGATTTCATTGCGCATCACGCCTCAAACCTAGTGGACGAAAACGAGATAGTAAACGACGCTCAGCGTAGCTAGACCCATACACGCGGCACTTATTTTAACAAGGCCGTCTCTTTCCATGATTCCCAAACCCAACAGAACCAAAACAAGTGCAGGGCCCAAATTAGCCAATGGGATCGGAAGTGCGATAATCATACCCAATACGACGATTATTAGGCCGTTGATCCGATCAACGATGGGTGCCTCGGTGAACTGCCAGCGGGGGCGTACATACCGCTCAATCGCCCGTACTCTGGGTTCGAAGACACACAACGCTGTTCGAACTCCCTCTGGGGAAAGCTGCCAATCTAGAACCGACCTTGGCAGCCACGTCTTGGTCAAACCGACAGCCATTTGAAGGCCAAGAAGCGTAATAAGCGGCCCAACAATAAGCGAAACAAACGGGATTACGCTGAAGATTGCAACCAGCACCAGCAGCATTCCAAAAGTTCGATCACCGAACCGTTCGGTTAGGCTCCGGAGCGTGACTTTGGGATGATTCGTGAACTCAATGAGAGTCAAGAGGACGTCAGAAGTTCGCGTTCGTGGCTTGGCCGGAACGGTGAACAGCTTCGGGGCCCCTTCTGATTTATTTGTCAAAATCTTGAGATTCCTATAACACTCTGGTGAAACCTAACATTTGTATATCAAGCGCGCACGGCTAGCCCAATGTGGCACAGCACAAAAACTAGCGCAACTTATTGGATCTATATTTAAATAAGGGGAATTTGTACTGAGCCGTGCTACGACAAAGCGTGTATGTGCATATGTAATTATGCTGGGTCTCATATGCTTTGTCGCACTTCCCTATGTAATATATTTTAAAACCCATTTCGGGGAGAGCTGGCAAAACGAGCACTCTACTCCCGCAAGCCGAACATAAAGCCTAGCGATGGGAAAATATACCGTTGTATTCAGCTATACAAGAAGCCTTTAGCTAGCAGTGTGTATGACCGCTATTGTGACGCTAGAGCCAAACACTCCCAGTAACTAAGGGGCATTTCCCGACCTGGTAACAAGCGGACGCTCAAAAAAACGAATCGGATGGATTCCCCTATAGCCTCAACGCCCGCATTTGTGGTTGGGCTGGAGCCTTTTCGGTCGATTCGAGCGTCTTGTTAAGCTTCTATGGCGCACTAATACGTTCAATGGTTCCCGTAGTATTGAGCACCTGACTCCCATCTCCATCATCAATAACAAGATCCATATTTCCCGATAATTGACTACCTGACGTTAAGGTGAATACATCAGCTATCGAGCCAGAAAAAACTAATTGCCCATCGTTATTAACCGACCATGATTCTGTATCCGCAGTACCATCATGGTAAACAATATCAACAGTGCCATTTCCTTTAAATGTATATTGATGTGTACCGGCAAAGTCACCACCACTTGCGCCAACTACTTCATAGACTCCAGGTAATGTCGCCGCTTCAAACAATGCACTAATACGCTCAATGGTTCCCGTTGTATTTAACACAGGACTTCCATCTCCATCATCAATGACAAGATCCATATTACCGGACGACTGACTACCCGATGTTAGTGTAAATACGTCAGCTATCGAGCCAGAAAAAACTAATTGCCCATCGTCATTAACCGACCATGATTCTGTATCCGCAGTGCCATCATGGTAAACAATATCAACAGTGCCATTTACCTTAAATGTATAACGATGAGTACCAGCAAAGTCGCCATCACTTGCACCAACAACTTCATAGATTCCAGGTAAGGTCGCAGCATCAAACAGTGCGTCAAGACGTTCAATGGTTCCCGTTGTATTTAACACAGGGCTCCCGTCTGCATCATCAATGACAAGATCCATATTACCGGACGACTGACTACCCGATGTTAGTGTAAATACGTCAGCTATCGAGCCAGAAAAAACTAATTGCCCATCGTCATTAACCGACCATGATTCTGTATCCGCAGTGCCATCATGGTAAACAATATCAACAGTGCCATTTACCTTAAATGTATAACGATGAGTACCAGCAAAGTCGCCATCACTTGCACCAACAACGTCATATGCGCCTGGCAATGTATTCGCATCAAAGCTCAGATCAGCTATCAAGCCCTCATCTCTCAATGTGTTTTCAAAGTGCGCTATTGCGTCATTTTCCGATATGAGTGCAGAATTCGATGAACCCGAGTTTGCCACCAGATTTGTCACGGCAGGCGACGATTCAAAATCGGCTTTTGATAACTCAAAATCAACCTGAGCAGCTTGACCTTTTGCCGTGTTGTTTATCGTAATCCCATTTTCAGGATTTCCATCTTCATCTAACGTTTGAATTAACCGTAAAATATTTACAACCGTTGAGTTAGAGGTGTCGTCGCTACCAGCTAAATCTAGAGGTGTCACTGTTTTTGCGGCGTTAACAGGTGGAAATTCAAGATCACCGATAAAGAACGTGACCGTTTCACCCTCAACGTAGTCGTATTCCCCAAGGGAGTTCGTAACACCTTCCAAAGTTTCCGTTCTATATCCAATATTGGCAACGGGACTATCTAAGAATCGGCCTGTTTGGGTATTGGTTGAGCCATTTGAAGATGAGCCACCTCCCCCACACGCCATTAGCAGGGCACACAGGCCTGCTATTAAAATATTATTATTCATAATCCCGTTACCTTTGGTTCGATTGAAATATTACTCCGCAACTAAAGAACGCACATTAGGGCGTCAAGCTCGCAGGGCGAATCTGCCTTGAATTGCTATCCTCTAACTTACTCAGTTAGGCTTTCTTAATTAATGGTAGTACAACACCGATAGAAAGACACTCCTTAAAGTCCAGTCATGATCTGCAAATGTGATTATCATGACAATGAAAACCACCACAGTCCGTGCATATGTAATTTTGGCGAGGTCTCATATGTCTTGCCCCAACTCTCTATGTGGCTGAACTTACAAACCTTTTTCTTGATAGAGCTGAAAAACAAACGCACCGATACACCGAGCATAAATCCTAGCGACAAAAAAACACCGTTTTATTAAGCTAACCACGAGACCGATATACAGCGGGGCTATACGTCCGCTAATGTGACGCAAGAGCCAGACACCTTAGCGGTCAGGCTGTATTTCTTTAACCGGTAAAAAGCGGACGGCCAAACACACACAATCCAATAAAGGTCGTAGGTTTTCATAGAGGCGATCATAATACTTCTAGCCAGGTGACCAAATTCACTATGCCACTACACCATGCTTGGAAGCACATGGAGGATTAATGAACAGATTCCGATTGCGCTTCTTCTTAGCGACAAATATTTACGTAAAGTAGATGTATGTACTGTGGGTCGGCGGTTCAGCTAATACGCTTGAACGGTGCTAGCATTTGTGGAATATAAGCTACGGGATAATCCGGCGCGGTTCCGATGCCCAGATCTTCTGAACGGATAACTCTCTCTTTATCATAGTACGCAGTGCCTAAGAGATGATCCGTTAACGTTGTGAATAGACCGAAGTTGACATCGCCTTCTTTTGCCGTATTCAGGTGGTGGAAGCGATGAACTTGATTAATTGCCAGAACAGATCTGAGCGGCCCTGCGAAATAGGCAACATTGGAATGTTGCAGTAACAGCTGAATAACCACCGCAACAACCAGCAGCAGTAAGACTTCTTGTGGAGCGCCCATCAAGAGTAGCGGGACAGTACCTGCAAGGGTTTCAATGGTTTGATGCAAGGGGTGTTTCATAAGACCGTTAAACCCATACATACGTTTCACACTATGATGTACTGCATGTAGCTGCCACAGCGCGCTGTACCTATGACTGGCGTAATGTGCCAGTGTAATGCCTATATCGGCGATGATCACCGCCAACAACACTTGCAACCACAGCGGTGCGAAGGAGGGCCAAATTGAATTAAATGGGATAAAACTAGCAATGATTGGGACACTTAATACGCCGACAATACTCAGTGATTCATTGACGACGGCGTGAATAACATCACGCCCCGAGTCTGCTTGAGGCTTGTTGAATTCGGGACTAAATGGCATCCATTGTTCAATTAAGAACGACAGTACGATGAGTAAGCCGACCCATGCAACCAAGGCTAGTTTCGAATAATCTTGTTCCGTCATATAAATAGCAATGCCATTTCCTACGATCAGAAAGAAAGGCAAGTATAGGACTTTGACAAACATTACCAATGTGCTTTTCATCGTAAAAACTTCCAGAGCTAAAGAGCGCTTAGTTTGTCATTTTTTAATGGCGGCGCATTGAACGAAAAAGCTATTTCTGTAGCAGCAGTTGCTTAATAGTTGTAGCGCTTACGCCAAATGCCTGCGTAACAGCTCGGCAGAAGTGGGCCTGATCAGAAAAGCCAGATAAAAATGCTGCATCGGTGAGAGGCATCTGCCGCGATAGTTCAAATCCGACCAGTAGTTTAAGCCACTTTCTGTAACTGCGTAATGGCATGCCTGTTTGCTCTGTAAACCAATGAGAGAATCTGCTGGGCGAGAGATCTACCAAGCTCGATAACGATTTCTGCGTCGTATTGTTGCCGCTACTAATATCATCTTTAAGTGCTGTCAAAATGATATTCAATCGCTCGTCTGGAGTGTTACTGAATTGACAGCGATATTGTTTGTCGAAGCTAATCAACGCTCCCTGGAGGTTCTTTGCTTTAGCAAAGCGCATTACATACTCGGATGAAATTTCTTCATTCAGTACGGATATAGACCATGCCTCTATTGCTATCTGCGGTAGCAGTGTTTTACAAAAATCATGTGTTGGGTCGATATAGATGCATAATACATGTGCGGTTTCTAGTTGATGAGCGGTACCTGCAGGTATCCATAGCCCACGTTCGAAATATCGTGTTTTGTCAGATAGCAGCGCTATTGGTTCTTCTAGGCCAATAGCGATTTGATGAGCCCAATGTCGGTGAGGTTTGTTGTCGCCCGAGGCGCCAAGAAATACCCCCATGCCTGCAGTTATGGCCGCCGACCCTAACCAAGGCTGTGATAAAAATTGATTTTCATGCATTTTCCCGAGTCCTCAGTGCCTATCGTTGCCCCAATATTTCGCCCCGGTATCTTTAATAAAATCGTTGAGGGTCAGCGTAAATCGCTAAATTTATATAACCGCTAGCATGCGCCTTCTGCGGGCCGCTTCCTGATCTGGTAAAAAGCGGACGGTTAAAAAATACGTAATCCGATGAAAGCCGTAGGTTTATCTACGACCTTAACGCCAATATTCAGCGGCGCCCTAACAAGGGCGTCCGGTGGAGGCCGCAGGCCGGAACGACCTGGAATGACTGGTTATGCATGTTGAGGCGTTCTCCGGAGCAAAAGACGCCACCGAAACTGCCGATAGTGGTAAAAAATATTCGCGTATAGCCACACAAAAAGCGTCAGCACCCCCGCCTTGACCTCCACATCATCAGTGTAGCTGCAGGTTCCATTTCGCTCAGGAGTTACTCGAATAAGATGATTCCAAACCGGAACCAAGCCACCGCCCTCCTTTGTAAAAAGCACCCGCTTATTGTCATCAATCTCTTGGAAGGTTATTGAGTGCTTCCACCCTGGAATGAACCCAAAAAACATCAGACGCGTATTTTCTGTGGAACCTTCTCGCCACTCCGATGGAAACCGATGTGAACTCGAAAATCCAAGAAATCCACGGGTAACGAATAACAAAGTGTCGCTCCTTCTTACTAGAGCCCAAACCTTGTCGGCGGATGAACCAAAGGTAGTTGATACTTTTACTCGCATTGGACTTCCCTTAGTTTACTAGACAAATTGATGATCTGAAAATCAGTGACTGACCGCTATTGTGACCTAGCGGATAAATCCCCACTTTTGTTTAATGCCTTGACACCAGTCCCCACCCTTTAATGCATCCCGATTGACCAACCACTGATGCTTTTCAGAGCACTCTACAGTTAGTGGTGACTTAGAGCTGATGTAGCTCGAAGATATAAGAGTGCCACCTCGCTTCTCAACAAGTTCGACAGTATCGGCAAACATCTCTAACTGCCTTTTATTCATATAGCTGCCATCCTATAAAACATCCTTATACCATACCCGAAGTAACGCATAACGCTAAACTCCACAGAGAAAGGCACAGACGGCAGCGACGGTTTAATCTATTGCTTGAGCTGAGAACGCAATTGCCTATAACAAGTTTACTGTCCAAATATCATGCTTTGCCCGTACTCTTTTTGGGTACACGACGGGCTTGTACCGATAATGATACGCATGATTAAAACGATATCCTCAAAGAAATATCTACAGCTAGCGGCTTGGCTTAAAGAAGCACGAACGATGAGAGGCTATAGCATGCGAGATCTGGCAGACATCTTAGGAGAGCCACATAGCCTTGTTCAAAAGACAGAAAATCTTGAGCGCAGACTCGATATATACGAGTATGTTCAATATTGTAAAGCATTAGGTATAGATCCAAAGCAAGGGCTAGCAATACTTGAAAGTAAAGATAACCCATAGTAGTCAATGACTTAGCAAACCATTAATCATCGTTGCAGTGGCAGATCGAACTCCAGTTCCCAGTGCCCATATTCATCCCACTCGGCCCGCCATTATAAAAAAAGCCGGCCTCTGTGCCGGCTTTTTTTATTTCTATTGAATAAGACCTCCGTAAGCAAGTAAAACAAATTTTCTCCCTTTGAGGAGCGCAACTTCAGGCGGCTCTAGGCTTAGTGCAATACCGATATATGCGACAATCAATAATATTAGACGGCTCGTCTGCACAGCGAAATTCACAAATGAAATCATTAATAACACCACAAATAAGTCGTTTTACCTGGATGCGAATCATCACGGTCATTGCGACACTATGCGCATTACAAGTCGCACATACCTTTTGGGACCTCGCTTGGGATCGAGTATCTATAGCCGACGGTGACTATTGGCGACTTATCACCGGCCATCTCGTTCACAATAATAACAATCATTTGCTGCTGAATAGCGTGGGCATAACCATCGCCTTACTCTTGATCAGGGATACATTTGGAGTACGATCTTTTTGTACGCTCAATTTATTGGTCGCGCTATTAACCGGCATATTCCTCTATGTTTTTGAACCGCAGCTATATTATTACGTGGGATTTTCAGCAGTACTTCATGGCCTAGTTGCGAGTTATGGCATAAACAAAGTGCCAAGCGCGCCTTGGTTTGGTGGCGCAATTTTATGTTTGCTTGCATTGAAACTCGTACTCGAGGGGCAACCAGAGTTTACCGCGAATTTAATTGGCATTCGCGTGGCCACTGAAGCGCATTTTTGGGGGTTGATCAGCGGCCTGATAAGCGGAGTGGTTTTCATCTGCGGCGCGCATTGGCAAAAAAAGCGCTTGCCAAGTCACCGAGAATCAGCCGGTTAAACAAGGCTCAATATAGCTGCGAAGGCGAGATCGTATTTGTCGCATAAATTCCCGCGTCGCCCCGTAGCTGCGACCAAGCTGCTCCGACACCGCACGCAAGTCCAGACCATCTTCAAGCACCCAAGATAGCGCTTGAGCACCTTCGGTGTAATCCCTGGAGAATGCCGACATCTGCCCCTCAACACAGGCTTTTAAACGCGCTTCGTCATAGCTTTCTGACTCAACCAGCCAATTGTCGTCATACGCTTGGTCGCTCATTTTTACCGTTTGGCGGTAGCGATCTGCCAGCTTTGAACGCACTACAGACCATACCCAGCCTCGCCCCTGCCCACTTGCTGTAAAGCCATCGCAGCGGGCAATAAACGCAAGAAAGATATCGTGTAATAAGTCCTCCGACTCATTTTCAGGTACACCACGAAGCTGCAAGAAAGACATTATTTTTCCGGAAAACACCGTGTAAAGCTGAGTCACTGCGCGTTTTCGGCGCTCGCCACCGGCTTGCAAATGAATAATGAGCGTATCAACCTCGGCATTATTCATCCCGATCACCAATCACGGCCACATCAATTTCAATTTCTTTTTCTATCGGCCAACTCACATCGAGAGCCGAGTGTGGCAGGGCTTTACGCCAGCGCTGTTGTTCCTCCTGATTCTTTAACAACAATACCCAAGATTCACTTTCCGAATCCTGCGCAAAATCGACACCCTCTTCCGCGAGCTTACGCAGCGTCAGCCACTCGATCTCTGTAAGTACGAGCCTGCGATACTCAGTGGTAGACGATTGACTTGGAGCCGTAGTTTGGCGCGCAGCTTTTGCGGAAACGTCTTGTTGCGCAATATCACTGTCCTGCATCGCGCGCGCAGCAAGTAATGCGTGATGTCGCTCAGCTTTGGCCAACGCATTAACCGAGCGCGCGTCATCTTTTTGACCGGAATCTGCGAGATACTGCCCTCCCGCCTCGGCGTGAACGCTAGGCGGCAGTTCATCGGCTTCACGACTTGACGCTGCTTTTTCAGGCGCCGCAGCCAGCGCCTCATAGCGAGCCATCTCCGTATCCGTGGCGATGTTAGGCGCTTCGCGCATACTATGCTGATCTACAACCGCCCTATCAAATATTGACAAGTCTAAAGCCAGCGCCACGCCGACAAGCAGTGCTGCCGCAGTGCCATAACGATATAACCGCCGCCTACTGATTGCGCGTGGCCGATAAAGCCCCTCTTGCTCAATACGGTTATGCAAGCGCTGCAAGGCAAGCTGGTCGATTTCGGCCGTAGGCGCCGATGCCTGCAATCCATCCTTTATTGCTTCCATTACCGCTTTCTCGCAATCAGACTCACACTGTTCTGGCTGACGAAGTCGCGCAATCCAGTTGTCGATATCGTTCTCTTTCACTCTTGCGCAATCCTAGGGGTAGTAAGTTTTTTCAATAAGCTAATGAATTCGCTGCGCTTGTCATCCGGCAACAAGGGTAAAACCGTTGTAGCACGGCGCAACGCTCCATGAATTGTAGCCGACCCGGAATACTCTGACTGCGACATTACCAGACTAAATTCGGCTACTGCAGCCGCCCAGCGAAGATCCGGCGTCGCGCTTTCAATAAGCTTGGCGCGTGTTGTCATCGCATGAGCAAATTCCACCCCATTGTCGCCACTAGGACGCTTGTACCGTATTTTCACAAAACCAAGCTCCATGGCATGAGTCCCTGCTTTACGCACAGTTTGGTAACGGCGCTCAATATCTGGCGCCGCGGCGCTGCCAGTTGGAATAATCTCGTATAGCGCGACAACAGAATGGCCAGCGCCAACCTCCCCCGAGTCTTTCTTGTCATCCCGAAAATCCTCTGCGTTCATCACCCGCGACTCATACCCCAGCAGCCGGTACTGGGCTACGGCCGCAGGATTAAACTCTACCTGAATCTTGACGTCCTTTGCCGCTACATGCAGCGTGCGCGTTAGCTCGGCACCGAACAATCGCTGCGCCTCCGCATCGGAATCAAGGTAATGCGCAACACCATTACCCGCCTCAGCCAGAACCTGCATTTTAGCGTCTTGGTAGTTACCGCTACCCATTCCAATCACCGAAAGAAACACGCCACTTGCACGCTGCTTTTCAATCATCGTCCTCAGCTCGCCATCGCTGCTGGCACCAACATTAAAGTCGCCATCGGTAGCCAGTATCACTAGATTCGTCGCTTTCTCGTCATATTGTCTACGCGCCACATCGTAAGCTAAGGCGAGTCCAGCCCCACCAGCCGTCGATCCACCGGCACTCAGGTTTGCCAAGGCCTGTTGAATGCGACCACGTTCAGTGACCGGTGTGGGCGGCAATACCACGCCAGCGCTACCGGCGTAAGTCACTATCGCTACCTGATCATGTACTTGAAGATTCGACAACAGTGTTTGAAAGCTACGTATTAGCAATGGCAATTTATTTGCGCTGTTCATTGAGCCAGAGGTATCCAGCAAAAAAGTGATGCGGGCGCCCCGCTCGCTCGCGTCCGTGGTGTCGACTGCTTTCACACCTATCATGGCAAGGCGGTGCTCGGGATTCCACGGTGCCACGGCGTAGTCTGATATTACCGCCAGGGGGTGATCGTCCGTTGGCGACGGGAAGCTATAATCGAAATAGTTCACCAATTCTTCCAGCCGAACACTCGCCGGAACGGGGATTTGTCCTTGATTAATTTGGCGCCGCACATTGGAATAGCTCGCTGAATCAACTTCCAGCCCGAAGGTCGATAGCGGCGACAATGCGACCGACATGAAGCGATTTTCAGTTTTGGCCGCGTAGCCTTCGCGATCCAATGGCGGAGGATTTGCTTCCTTACCTATATTGCCGTAGAAATTGGTATCGCGTTTAGCACTTAATGAAAGCTCCCTCACCCCATGCATCGGCATTGAAACCATCTGAGCCTCCGCGAGTTTATCGTGTAAGGCCTTTTCCAGTTTAGCGTTCATGGGAGCTTGACTAATATGGTGAGCAGCAACATCACTTTCGTCATGTCGCGTGTCGGTTACCGCGTTAATTAAATGGTGCTCTACTTGGACGGGGTGTTCGGCAATAACGGGATCTTTCGATCCCAGCAAGGTAAATAAGCCTATCGTTAGAACAAGAAAAAACAAAATGCTGGCCGCGTATCTCATGACGTTCTCCAGGTGAGTTTATAAGATTCATGTCTATAAACGCGTCACAGAACGGAATGTCAGGGCCACCTGTAAAAAATAATTATCAGAACGCGATCGAACAGTGACCAGATGCACCGCCAACTAAGCAACATACTCCCGCGCAGGCAATGGCTGTGGTAATTCGGATTGATACGACTTGAATACGGTAAGGAAAATCTGAGGTACAGAAGATAAGTGTTTGAAGTTGGAGCTTGAGGAAATTTGTAAATGGAGGCGCGGGTCGGAATCGAACCGGCGTACACGGAGTTGCAGTCCGCTGCATGACCACTCTGCCACCGCGCCTAAAATCGTTTTTGTGTACACCCTAAAGGGGCACGCCGGTCGATACCGGTTTTCTCACTATTTAAGGCGCTGGAGCGATATGATCACTCTGCTGCCATTGCTTTACTGCCTAGCTGTAGCAAGACGATGTATTGGAGCGGGAAAGGAGGCTCGAACTCCCGACCTCAACCTTGGCAAGGTTGCGCTCTACCAACTGAGCTATTCCCGCGTCTCTACATTTGGATATTTGACTTGCTCCCACAAGTTTTTGAACACCTAGTAGCTGTGCTTCAAGAAGGCGCCTATTCTAGTCAGTCACCAAATTCTGTCAAGGAAAGTTGCTGATTTAACGTGATTTTTTTCTTAATCGCCGGCGGTATCGCGTAAATCTGGCCACGCCGCGTGAAGATAAATCAGCATTGACCATAATGTAAGCAGTGCAGCCGTGTACAGACAGATGATATTTGCGTAATACAATAAGCCCTGATGCTCTGGCGACACTAACAACAGCCCAAAAATAGCGACCATTTGCATGGTTGTCTTAATTTTGCCCAAATACGATACCGCCACGCTCGTGCGCTTACCGAGCTCTGCCATCCACTCCCGAAGCGCCGATATCACAATCTCGCGACCAATGATGATGATGGCTGGCACCGTAAACCAGGAGGCGTCGTAGCGCTCGATGAGCAGGGCCAAGGCAACGGCGACCATTAATTTATCGGCGACTGGGTCAAGAAATGCGCCAAGCGGCGTGCTCTGCCCTAGTTTCCGAGCAAGATAGCCGTCTAACCAATCGGTTACTGCAGCGACGGCAAATACGGCCGCTGTTAAAAAATAGGTATGCGCAGCTGGCCAATAAAACAAAACCACCAATACCGGAATTAGCGCGATCCGGAACAGGGTTAAAGCGTTGGGTATATTCATAGTGGTCTCATTAAGGCAGCAAAACCTATTCTATTCGTTTTCTAGGCGCTGCGCAGGTCTTCATATATTTGTAATGCAATTTTCTCGCTAATTCCCGGTACCCGTCGCAAATCTTCTACCCCAGCCTGCTTTACACCTTGCAAGCCGCCAAAATGGCGCAGCAACTCACGGCGTCGTTTGGCACCAACGCCAGGAATCCCCTCTAGCGTGGATTGACGACGACTTTTGTCGCGCCGTGCTTTATGGCCAGTAATCGCAAAACGGTGAGATTCGTCACGGATATGCTGAATCAAGTGCAAGGCTGGGCTATTGTCAGGCAAACTAATTTCTTTGCCATTGTCGCCACGAATCAATATCTCGAGGCCAGCACGGCGATCACTGCCCTTGGCAACGCCGATCATTAATAGGCCATCAATACCCAACTCTGCCATAACGCTCTGCGCTTGGCTCAGCTGGCCTTTGCCACCATCAATAAACAGTATGTCTGGCATGACGAGTTCACCGGCTTTAACTCTTTTGTAGCGCCGAGTCAGGGCTTGATACATGGCAGCGTAATCATCGCCCGGCGTAATACCCTCAATATTCATCTTACGATAGTCAGACTTGAGCGGGCCATTGCCATCAAAGACCACACAAGACGCGACTGTGGCTTCACCGCTACTGTGACTGATATCAAAACACTCTAAGCGGTTAGGCAACACATCTAAACCCAATGTCTCTTGCAGTGCTTTAAAACGCTTCAAACTGCTCGCCGACGATGCGAGACGGTTTTTAAGGTTTTGCTGCGCGGCAGTGAGCGCAAGATTCTGCCATTTTGCGCGGTTACTTCGCACTTTGTGACTCAAAACGACTTGACGCCCCGCTTGCTCACTGAGACTGGCCGCCAGTAAATCTTCGTCGTCTAGCGCAATATTGCTGATGATTTCCCGAGGCATATCGGCCGCACCGCCGCCAATTAAATAATGTTGTGCGATAAAAGCCTCCAACTGCTGTGCTAGCGGTTCATCAAGTTGGCTTTTGGGGAAGAAACTGCGACTTCCCAGCACCCGACCGCCGCGCACACAGAGCAGTTGGATACAGACCTGGCCGCCGTCGATAACGCCACCGAGAATATCAATATCGCCGGTTTCACCTTCGATACACTGCGTTGCTTGCACCTGCTGTAAATACGCTATGCGGTCGCGCAGTTCGGCGGCTTTTTCAAATTCTAGCTCTGCCGCGCTCAGCTCCATTTGACGACCTAGATCAGCTTTCACATCCAAGCTTTTACCCTTTAAAAACAGCTCAGTATGGTTAACATCTAAAGTATATTCCTGATCACTAACCATGCCGACACAAGGCGCTGAACAACGACCTATTTGATACTGTAAACATGGTCGACTGCGGCCTTTGTAATAGCTGTCTTCACATTGACGTACGCGAAAGACTTTTTGCAGCCAGCTTAAGCTATCGCGAACTGCAGCGGCACTCGGATAAGGTCCAAAATACATACCTTTGCCCGTTTTGCGACCGCGATGAATACTCAGACGCGGGTGCTGATGATCAGTACTTAGGTAAATATAGGGGTAAGATTTGTCGTCCCGCAACAATATATTATAGGGCGGCTTGTACTGCTTAATGAGGTTTTGCTCAAGCAGCAAGGCTTCCCGCTCACTGCTGGTAACCGTGACTTCTATTTCGTGAATGCGACCGACCAATGCCATGGTTTTTGTTGTTAAGCCGCTGGCACGGAAATAACTACTGAGGCGTTTACGGAGGTTTTTTGCCTTTCCGACATAAAGCACCTCGCCCGAGGTATTTAACATTACGTAAACGCCCGCCTTTACGGTGACCGTTTTTAAGAAGCTGGCAGAATCAAACTGGTTTATCTGGGTATCAGTCATTGCGATGCATTACGGTGCGCCTAGGCGCCGGGCGAGTCGATCAGGCCATGGCGAATTGCCAATAAAGTCAGCTCAACATCGCCGCTTATATTGAGCTTCTCAAAAATGCGGTAGCGGTAGCTATTTACGGTCTTGGCAGATATAAACAATTGATCGGCAATGTCCAAAACTTTTTGGCAGTTTGCAATCATCAGACTAATTTGCATTTCACGCTCAGAGAGACACTCAAATGGCGATTCTACTTCGTCGCCATAACCTTTCAGCGCAATGGCTTGAGCCACACTCGGGCTTAAGTAACGCAGCCCCTTCGCGACCTGGCGCACCGCCAAGACCATTTCTTCCTCCGAGGCACCTTTGGTAACGTATGCGGACGCCCCCGCCTTGAGCAGCCGGCTCGGCATAGGCTCTTGATCGTAGGCGCTCAGGGCAATAATACGTGTTGATGGTGATACCAGACGCAGCTTACGGGTCGCTTCTAGGCCGCCAATACCGGGCATTCTCACATCCATCAGCACAACGTCAGGGCTCAGAATTCGACAGCTACTAATTGCCTCTTCGCCGCTCGCCGCTTGCGCGATTACTGAAATACCATCCGCGTCATCGAGCATACGCACTATCCCAGTACGTACCATCGCGTGATCGTCGGCAACTAAAACTGTAATCATGTATTTCCCTGCATCCAATGCCTGTAACAATACCATCGCAACCCCAGTCTAACCAGCCTGCTGAGGTTTATGCTTATAGCGATGATAACACTTTACGAAATGTGATATTAATTCGTCCTTGGGCCAGCCCACGTCGCACTGGTAAGGCATGTTGCCAGTTTTGCTGGGTCGGCGGCAACATTAGCAACAACGAACCGGCCGCCAAATGGATTTTGTGGGATTTACTGCGTGCTCCCTTCGGCTTTAGCAGAAAGTCCCGACCGCAACCCAAGCTGATGGATGCAATGCATGGTGCCTCGCCCAAGCTCGCTTCATCGTCGCTGTGATAGCCCATGGAATCATTGCCATCACGATAGTAATTAAGGAGCGCACAGTTAAAATGATAACCAGTAGTCTCTGCAATTTTATCGCGTAGCCATACTACTTGCGGCGGCCACGCTTCAGCGCAATGCTGGTGCCCGCTATATCGATAAACCAAACCCTGTTCGCCAACAAACGCTACAAGGCGCGGCGTTCGGTGTCGGCGCCCATATATTTCCAAAGATGGCTGTTGCCAGTGGACCTCATCCCGGAGCTGCGCGTATAGCCCATCTGTATCCTCGACGTACTCGGGATGGTAACTGAGCGCGCCGCCCGCAAGCGGAATATATTCGGGTTCAATAAACACGAGGCTCAATTTCAAGCGCTATATTAAACTGCGCCAGCACGTCGGTCTGCACCGCACCGGCAAAATCCAGTACATCCGCGCCTTCGGCACCATCGTAATTGACCAAGACAATCGCTTGCCGGGGATGAATACCCACGGCGCCTATACGCCGCCCTTTCCAGCCCGCGGTATCGACCAACCATGCTGCCGCCAATTTAACGCGACCATCCGCCAGCGGCCAATGTGGCAGCAGAGGGTATAGAGCGATCAACTCCTGCGCTTCGGTCTGAGAAATTATCGGGTTTTTAAAGAAGCTGCCTACATTCGGCTCGCAACGGTAATCTGGGAGTTTATCCGCGCGCACCCGCGCCACGGTCTCCGCCACTAGCTCAGGACTCGGGCGAGCTAACCCTGAGCTCCGCTCTTCCCCCGAGCTAGCTTGTATCGCTTCGCGCAGGGCTGGATAGCTAAGATTAACCCTGGCCTTAGCGCTTAAACGCAAATCAATAGCGGTGATAATAAAAACATCGCGCAGTGCGCCTTTAAACACACTGTCGCGATAGCCCAGCTGACAATCTGCCACGCTAAGTTTACGCAGGCAATTTAGATTTATATCCCAGCCCGTTACCGAGTCCAAAACACTGGACAGCTCTACCCCATAGGCGCCAATGTTCTGTATAGGCGCGGCGCCCGCTTGGCCAGGAATCGATATTAGGTTTTCCAAGCCATACCAACCTTGCGCCAAACTGTACTTTACCAACTCATCCCAATTTTCGCCGGCCGCTACGGTGACCACGCGCTCATCACCATCCGCTTCACAGCTAATGCCACGCATCGCCATGCGAATAACCATGCCTTGAATATCGCCACGTAACACCAAATTACTGCCACCACCGATAAATACCCGACGTAGGTGACGACGACTACTGAAGGCAATGGCCTCATTGAGCTCGGAAAGATCGTGAACCTCAACAAAATAATCAGCCGAAGCGCTTATACCCAAGGTATTGTATGGACGCAGATCGACATCGCGCTGAATATTCATCCCTCGGCGCCGTCGCTAGCAAGTAGATGATTTGCACGAATATGGGATAACAATCCACGGGCCGCGTCTTCGACCAAATCCAGCACGTCGTCAAAGCCCTCGTCACCGCCATAGTAGGGATCGGGCACTTCAGGCAGATCTGCGTCAGTCGCATAATTTAAAAAGAGTGCAAGTTCGCATTGATCTTGCGGGCCACGCAGCGCACGAAGGTCCTTCAAATTACTGTTATCCATGGCCAAAATATAATCAAAATTTTGAAAATCAGTTGAGCATACTTGTCGCGCCCGCAAACCTGACAGATCATACCCTCGCCGTAAGGCTGCCGCTTGAGCGCGCTGATCAGGGCTGTGACCAATATGCCAATCACCGGTGCCAGCGGAATCAACCTGAATCTCATCTGCGAGACCGGCCTCCTCAAGCATTTTTTGGAAGACGCCATGCGCTGTTGGTGAGCGGCAAATATTGCCAAGGCACACCAGTAATACGTTTATGCTCATTTGCCGCGAGCCGCGAGAATTGAACGCACCTTCTGTAAATCCGCCTCGGTATCAACCCCGCCAGGGATATCGACACAGGCCTTGGCAATATGAATACGCACGCCGTTTTCCATAGCGCGCAATTGCTCTAATTTTTCAAAACTCTCCAAGATACCCATTGGCCAGCGCACAAACTCGTGAAGGAATCCCACCCGATATGCATAGATGCCAATATGGCGTAAAAATGGCGCGCCTGCTGGCAAACTAAGCTCTTCACCGGCCCAATCATCGCGGCACCACGGCATGGGTGCACGGCTAAAATACAGTGCATAACCCTGAGTATCCGTGACTGCTTTCACCGCATTAGGGTTAAATACTACCTCAATATCGGTGATAACTTCGCCAAGCGTAGCAATTCCCGCTGCAGGCTTTGCCGCTAGATTTTCAGCTACTTGCGCAATCGCCGCCTGAGGAATAAGCGGTTCGTCGCCCTGCACATTTACAACGATTTCTTCATCGGTGAGTTTCAGCTGGCTGACGACCTCTTGTAATCGGTCAGTGCCAGATTCATGGCTAGCAAGCGTCATCACCACTTCTGCACCGAAACCTTGACACGCATCAAATACCCGCTGGTCTTCCGTGGCAATAACCACGCGGCTTGCATCGCTATCGAGGGCGCGCTCCCAAACATGCTGAATCATGGGTTTGCCGCCAATATCGAGCAATGGTTTACCGGGCAGACGGCTAGACGCGAAACGAGCGGGAATAATTACGGTGTACGACATGCTTACTCCAAATTTATGCGATACAACTGCGGCTAGTGACAGCTGATGTAAATATTAGCGACTAAGTCCAATCTTAGCCAAGCGTGAAGTTAACTCGCTATAAAATTGTGGGGCGATCTCACCGTTCACCGGCAACATCCAATGTTGCTTATCAGCAAAGCTGCGACACTTAACGGCGTCCTTTTCGGTCATCAAAACCGGACAGGGTTCAGCGAAGTTGATATCGGCAGCAGTATAGGGATGATGATCAGGAAAGGCATGCTCAATAACATCAAAGCCAGCAAGCTGCAGACTTCGGAAAAAGCGCTGAGGGTTCCCGATCCCAGCGACAGCATGAACCCGACGCTGGTTCGACGGCCAGTGTATCAAGGGTCGCTGCTCGCCGTCGGCAATATTCACTGCGGCAAGCCCCTGCAAATCCATGGTATAACCGCTAATACTGCTATTGCCGCCGTTGATGACTTTAAGATCAATCTCGGCAGCACGGGAAACAGCTTCGCGCAATGGCCCAACGGGTAAGCAGTGCCCATTGCCAAAGCCACGCTCGCCGTCAACCACAAGGATTTCTATATCCCGCGCTAAGCGATAGTGCTGCAAGCCGTCGTCGCTAATGATGAGATCGCAACCTTGCTCCGCTACCAGTAATTTTGCCGCCGCCAGTCGATCTGGTGCAACGGCAAGTGGCAGTCCACTGCGCTGATACATTAAGTAGGGCTCATCTCCCGCTTCCACCGGCGTTGACTCAGCACTTAGCAGATAGGGATAGACTGGCGCTCGCCCACCGTAACCTCGACTCACAATACCCACTTTGTAACCACGGCTTTGACAGTACTGTGCTACGGCGAGAACCACTGGGGTTTTACCGCTGCCGCCGACCGATATATTACCGACGACAATCACCGGCGCACCGCAGCCTTGCGGGCGAATAAAGCGGCGGCGTAGGCCAGCAACTAAGCGGTAAAGGTACTCAACGGGAAGCAATAACAGCAAGCCCTTTGGCTTGCCATACCAGGCACGATTTAGGCTTTGCTCTAAGGCCACCTATATCTATTCCTCAAAGTTCTTGTGGTAAAGCTGAGCATAGCGTTGATTCAATGCCAACAATTCATCATGCGTACCCTGCTCTTTTACTTGGCCAGCCTCCATCACCACTATTTGATCTGCCATTTCAATGGTGCTCAAACGGTGGGCAATAACGATGGTGGTGCGGCCTTTCATAACCTCTTCCATGGCCTTTTGGATGTGACTTTCAGCACGATTATCCAGAGCCGATGTCGCCTCATCAAAAATCAAAATTGGCGCATTTTTCAAAAAGGCACGGGCAATAGCGAGGCGTTGACGCTGCCCGCCAGACAACATAACGCCATCCTCTCCAATCAGGGTATCCAAGCCCTCTGGCAATTGGTCGATAAACTCGCTGGCGTGGGCGGCTTCAATGGCGGCGCGCACCTGTTCGCGGCTGGAACCACTCATTTTCCCATAGGCAATATTGTTAAAAATAGTGTCGTTAAACAAGGTAACTTGTTGCGTGACAAGGGCCATTTTGTCGCGAAGATTGGCAAGGTTATAGTCGCGTACATCGACACCATCCAGCAGGATGTCACCTTGATCGTGTTCGTAAAACCGCGACAACAAACTCACCAAGGTTGACTTACCAGACCCCGACAAACCAACTAAAGCCAGTGACTTACCGGCCTCGACTTTTAAATTCACATCGCGCAATACTAAATCCGAGCCGCGCATATACGCGAAGTTTAGATTGCGAATTTCAATCTCACCACGCGTCGTTTCACTGCTATAAGTGCCGTCGTCTTTTTCCTGCTCTGCGTCGATGAAATCAAAAATATCTTCGGCAGCAGCCAAGCCTTTTTGGATAGTACTGCTAACGTCAGCTAACTGACGCATCGGCTTTGGCAAGAATAAGGCCGCCGACAAATAAGCCACAAAAGCACCCGGTGACATTTCACCGCCAAGTCCCAAGGCAATCCAGATCAAAACACCCGTGGCCAATACCACCGGAAACTGAATCACTGACGGGCTGATGGCATTGTAGTAAGCCATTTTTATATTCTGACTGCGATTGCGGCCGCTCGCCTCAACGAATCGCTCCGTTTCATAGGCCGCGCCATCATAGAGCCGAATTTCTCGGTAAGCGCCAATCGATTCGTTGGTAACTTGGTTTACATCGCCCATGGCGTTTTGAATATTTTTACTGAGCTTGCGAAACCGTTTGCCAACCCAGTAAACGGTCACCGCGATAATCGGTAACGCGAGGAAGAACACCATGGTGAGCTTCCAGTTGGTGTACAACAGGTAGGCAATGAGTCCGAGTGCAAAAGTGCCTTCACGCAACACAACTTTGGTGGCGTTAACTGCTGCGCCGGTAACTTGTTCGACATTAAAGGTGATTTTGGAAATCATCATGCCGGTAGAGTTTTGATCGAAATAGCTGCTGGGCATACGCAACATTTTATCGAACAACTCGCAGCGCAAATTGTGAACCAAGCTATGAGAAACAATGGAAATAAAGTAGTTACCGGCAAAGTAACCCATACCTCGGGTCACCCCGAGGATGATCATCATTAACACAATCCACAGTCTTGCATCAGTGAGTACAAAATCATCGCCGCCCAAGGCCCACATAAACTTTGCAGAGATGCCACCGTCACCCGGAACCATATTGCCGCCAATGTAATCGACTATCAGCTGCATCATATCGGCAAGTAAGACCTGCACCCCTGAAAAAACAGAAAAACCCAGCACACTCAATAAAAACATGACCCACATCGGCAATACGTATTTCAGTAAGCGCCCGTAGATAACGAGATCAGATTTGTTATTACTCATATTGCCGGATGTTCCTAGCGTTGACGGAAACAGAATTTAACATTGTTTATGGACGAGCTTTTTCAGGGTTTTGGGTGGTTAGACTCAGTTTAGCAAAACCCAGTCGACCCGCCGCATCCATTGCAGTGATCACGGATTGATGGGGGCTTTTGGCATCAGCGGTTATAATTACCGGCAGGTCAGTCTCCTGCCCCGCAATCTCTCGCATCGCCGCCATCAAACCTTCAACACTATGATCAAGAACTGACTTTTCATTCAGACGGTAGTGACCCTGCGCGTCGATAACCACTTCTAAACCTTTGGCGTCTTGAGGAGCGGCTTCGCCCTCCGCACTTGGTAATTCAAGATTCAGTCGGCTTTCTTTGGTAAAGGTTGTCGACACCATGAAAAAGATCAGCAACAGGAACACCACATCTATGAGCGGCGTTAGGTTTACACCAGTATCGTCCATGCGTTGACGCTTAAACTTCACGACTTTTTACCCGCCGCGCTGTCTTTTATCTGAACCTCGCCATGCATGGCATTGATCAATTTCATGGCGTCTTGCTCCATTCTCACCACGAGCTCGTCAATTCGGCGCAGAAAATAGCGATGCATAATCAATGCAGGGATTGCCACACACAGACCCGACGCTGTCGTAATTAACGCTTCAGAGATCCCACCCGCGAGAACACCGGCATTACCGCTGCCTTGCACCATGATTTCCGTAAACACTCGGATCATACCGATTACCGTCCCGAGCAGGCCTAACAAGGGCGCGACTGCGGCGATGGTGCCAAGGGCATTAAGATAGCGCTCCAGATCATGGATTATATGGGACGCGGTATCTTCAATGCTCTCCTTCATGATCTCACGACCAAACTTGGCATTGGCCAAGCCGGTAGCAAGAATTTGCGCCAACGGCGATCCACGACGCAATTCACGCAGTTTTTCAGCATCCAGTTGTTTGTTCTGTAACCAGCCCCACACTTGATTGAGCAAATTGCGCGGTGCAACCTTGTCGGGGTTCAGCTTTAGGAAACGCTCCACACAGATAGCGAGGGCGATAATAGAAGACAAAATAATCGGCAGCATTAACCAGCCGCCCGCTTTCACCAATTCCAGCACATCAGAATCCTACAATTTTTATGTGGGAGCATTATACGGAGTGAACGCCTCGGTAAGAAGTGAATCAGCCCTCGGATTTGAATTTGAGGCAAATTTCAAAGCCCGCAGGCTCCTCCCAGTAATAACGCCGCGCTCGCGCATAATTTATCTCACTAAGCTCGCCGCGTCTGAAACGGTATTGAATCGTGCCATGCAGGCCAGTATGCCAACATCGACTGCCCTGGCGCTCGTAACGCTGAAGGACCGAGCTAGCCGGGTGACCATAGGAATTAAGGCGAGCAGCTGGAAAAACCACCTCACTCGGCGAGACTGCCGCTATAAATTCTCGCGTTGACGAAGTCTTGCTACCGTGATGCGGCGCCAGCAATACTGTTGAATTTAATTTACTGGCCTGGGATTCGAGCAAATGCCGTTCGACCTCCGCTTCAATATCGCCGGTAAGTAGTATCGACGCCGCGCCCTCACCTACCTTGAGAACGCAAGACGCATTATTTCCGCTGCTATTGGGCAGTGACGTTGATAAAAACTCAAACGGTATGCCATCCCAAGTCCAGCTATCAGCCTGATGGCAGCGTTTCCCGATAAGGCTCAGCCGGGAGATCGGCTCGCCGACAAAGAGCTGCGTCGGGGTTATTTTTGCAATTAATGCCGGCGCCGCGCCGGCGTGATCTCGATCGCCATGACTAAGCACTAAGGTATCGAGTCGATCAATTCCATAAGTCGCTAAGGCTGGCAATACGACCGCGTCGGCCGAATTAAAGCCACTACTAAAATCAGGACCAACATCATAAAGCAAGGAGGTATTGCGCGTTTGGATTAACACAGCCACCCCCTGCCCAACGTCCAATACGGTCGCCCATAGATCTCCCTTAGCCGGACGGGGAACCGGGCAGTAAAACATGGCAAGCAGTGGAACGAATGCCAGCCACTTCGCTGGAATTCCGCGCGGTAAAAGTAAAATCACAACCGCTACTAGCGCTAGGCTAGCGGCAAGTACCGAGGGATGGAATTGAATGATTGCATGCCATTGTCCGGCAATGCCGAGTGCGGCTTGCAAACAAGTCAGCAAACTATCTGCAACGGCGAACAGCGAGTTCGCCATTCCAGGCCAGATCGGCAGTAAGAGTAAACCGCCAAACAAGCTTGGTAATATCAGCAAACCGACGAGAGGAATTGCCAGCAGATTGGCAGGAAAACTCGCCAAACTAAATCCAAGGCCCCACATACCCAAAACCGGGAGTAAACCGATTACAACAACCCACTGGGAATGGAGTAAACCACCCCCACCCCGCTGACGTCGTCCTTGAAAGGCCCACAGCAACACGCCTACCGCGGCGAAAGACAAATTGAAGCCTATTTGATGAGGCGCAAGCGGGTCGACGATCAGTACGACTAACATCGCCAAAAAATACGCTTGCCAAACTGATATATGCCGCCGCAAACCATAGGCAAGTAGGCCGATTGCGGCCATTACCAATGCTCGCTGCGTTGGTACTGTAAAGCCCGCCATCGCCGCGTAAATTACGCAAAACAGCATTGCCGTGAGGGGCCGCAACAGCAGTGCACGCGGAAAGAAAAATACCGCAACGCGCCCGAAGCCCCAGCCCCACAAAAGAATCATGCCAATATGCATACCGGAGATCGCCATTAAATGACTAGTGCCGGTTTGTTGAAACAGTTGCCACTGTGCTGAGCTTATATCACTGCGGTCGGCAAACAGCAGCGCTTTCATTATTGCGCCGTTGGGGTAGCGATCTAAATGCGCCCTAGGCGCTGCAATTAGCCGGTATCGGCTAATTTGCGCCGAAAACACATTGCTCGCTTCGCCTTTAGTCAGATTTTCTGAACGCCGAACATAGCCTGTTGCCGAGTAGCCCGATACAAATAACCAACGGCCGTAATCAAAAGCACCGGGTGATCGATAGCCATAAGGTCGTTTCAGGCGAAGCTGGGCTTGATACACATGACCGAGTACTGGCGGCTTTTCTTCGTACCAGTTTAAGCGCACACGACCCAGGGACTTTAAATCGGTGTCGGCGTCAAAGCGGTAATACGGCCGATATTCACCGCGCTGCTCCGGTGGCGTCAACACACGAAATTTAAGGCTAATATCCTTGCCTTCCAACGCGAGGGGCAGCAACTGGGCACTGCGCCACAGCCCATAGCTAGCGGCATATGCGCCAGCAAGCAGAAACGCCACCAAGGGCCAGCGCCATCGCACGGGCGATCGCACCGCAAGTAGCAAACCCACAATAAGAACAGTGCTGATTGTACTGGCCGTAGGCAAAACCGGTGTGAAGGCCACAGCGGTGATTGCCAAAATAGCCGTCGTCATCCATGACAACATGCTGGAGTACCCCGATAGTTCCGTGCATAATGGCGCCGCCCCGCGCGTTGATTACGCGGCTCGGGTAAATATTAACTGTCACACATGTGAACTAGAATTGAGCGGATGGCTCGTAAACTATTTAAACGTTGGCTACCGACTCCCGAAAAAATGCGCGAGCACCCCTCGGTCCGTATTTTCGGCAGTCTGTTACACGACCCCAACCTCTGGCATTTGAATCGCCGCTCCGTGAGCGTGGCGTTTTTCTTGGGCCTGTTTATTGCGTTTGTGCCAATTCCCACGCAAATGTTACTTGCAGCTCTCGCCGCCATCGTCTTCCGCGCAAATCTACCAATATCAGTTATGCTGGTTTGGATCACCAATCCCGTCACCATGCCGGCCATTTTTTACTTTACTTACAAAGTCGGTGCAACCGTAATGGGTGTACCACCGAACTCATTTCATTTTGAGCCAACCTGGGCATGGCTAGCGGAAGAATTCACGCATTTATGGCGCCCCTTACTCGTTGGCTGCTTCCTCACTGGCTTATTTTCAGGTTTAGTTGGCGCGGCAAGCATTCATATAATGTGGCGGATTCACGTAGTACGGCGCTGGCGAAAACGCCAAGAAAGCCGCCTAAGCAAAAAGCCTTAAATCCCAGCTAACTGGTCCGAAGCGCCTCAGCTGGCGCCATTCGCGAGGCCCGCCACGCTGGATAAATGGTCGCCAACAAACTCATTGCATACGCTAGGCCACACACAGCCAATACATCGGGAATTCGAATGTCGGCCGGCAAATAATTGATTGGATAAACATCGCTCTGCAATAATTTCAAACCCCAAAAGCCCTCAATAGCAGCAACTATATCGCCGATAAAAGCGGCTAGCACTACCCCGAGCACACCGCCAGCGATTGACCCAACTGCCCCGATTACCGCGCCATAGCTCAAGAAGACCCGCAATATATCGCCTTGACTAGCCCCTTGACTGCGCAAAATGCCGATATCAGCGCGTTTATCATTGACCACCATTACCAGCGTGGATACAACATTAAACACGGCCACACCGACCACAGCTAAAAGCATAATAACAACCAATTTCCGCGACATCTGAATGGCGTGATACATATTGCCAAACTGTTGACTCCAGTCTTTGAGCATAAACTCACGGCCATGTACCGACGCTAGTTCCCACGCGATTTGTGGTGCGGCGAAAACATCCGTTACGGATACGCGCAGCGACACTGGCGGCGGTTCGGAAAAGAGTTTCTGTGCTTGAGCAATATGCATCAACACCATTTGCTGATCGAGTTCGGTACCCGTCGCAACGAGTGCTGCGACTGTCATTTGCACAAAGCGAACATTCTGACTGCCAGCAGATTGCGGCACACCCAAGGTAATCCGTTCGCCCTGCTCCACACCCAGTCGCTCAGCGAGTGCCTTACCCAAAATCACGTTTTTGCTATCGTCGGCCAAAACGCTCAAATCAACATAGTCTTCGATCGTCGACACATTTGCTTCAGCAAGTGGCTCAACACCATAAAACAAGCCAGGCTCAACCAAACCGCCCTTTATTAACATGGCACTACCCTGCACAAACGGGGCTGTCGCCACAACTTCCGGATGGCGCTCGACATCGGTTTGTAAGGCCTGCCAATCACTTACTTCAATCGCCCAGGGCTGCATTGTAATATGCGGCACCAGCGCAAGAATGCGACTACGCATTTCCCGATCAAAGCCGTTCATAACAGATAGAACCGTTACCAGCAGCGCAACTCCCAACACTAGACCCAGCATTGACAAGCGCGACAAAAAAGACACCAGCTGACTACCGGAGCGGCCGGAGCTATAACGCAAGCCAATAAACACGGGGAGTGAACGCATCAGGCTGCCGACTCACTTAGCTGCCCGTCAGACAGGCTTAATATGCGGTCCATGCGATGAGCTAAGCGCATATCATGAGTGACAATCACGAGACTAATTTGCAGTTCACTGTTTAATTCAAGGAGCAGCGCCTGCACCGATTCCGCAGTGTCACCATCCAAATTTCCGGTAGGCTCGTCAAGCAGAACACAGGCCGGACTATTGGCTAACGCCCGCGCAATAGCGACCCGTTGACGCTCACCGCCAGACAACTGTGCTGGCCGATGCTGTAAGCGGTGGCCCAAACCGACCCGCTCCAATAATTCGCTACTTCGCGCAAACGCTACCGCACGTTTTTCGCCTGCAATTAGGAGTGGCATTGCCGCATTCTCGAGCGCCGAAAACTCTGCGAGCAAATGGTGGAACTGATATACAAAGCCCAATTCGCGGTTACGTAGGCGACTACGATCACGGTCATTCATTTTGGCGATGTCTTTACCGCTCACTAAAACGCTGCCCTGCGACGGTGTATCGAGGCCGCCAAGCATATGCAGTAAGGTGGTTTTACCCGCACCAGATGGCCCAACAATAGCTATACGCTCGCCACGGCCAATATTGAGGTTAATATCATTCAAGATATTGAGCTGTTCGGGGCCCTGCACAAAAAACTTATGTAAATCGCGGCAGGCAAGAACTGAATTTGCCGGGGCGCTGGAACTAGACATAAACACCGCACTCTTTATTCATAACGCAAGGCCTCTGCCGGTTGGACGCGCGAAGCCTGCCAAGCCGGATACAGCGTTGCCAGTAAGCTAAGCAATAAAGCGAAACTACTAACAATAACCACATCTGACCACAGTAAATGGGAAGGAAGATGAGTAATAAAATAAACCTGAGGGTTAAACAATTGCATGCCACTTAATTGCTCGATAAACGCCACTACATCGCCCACATGCTGAGCCAAAGGCACGCCAATTAACAAACCTAAGCCGAGGCCAATTAAACCAGTTGCCATTCCATAGACGATAAAAATCGCCATAATCGATCCCGGCGTGCTCCCCATCGTCCGCAACACCGCAATCGAACCTCTTTTTGCCGACACCGCCATACTTAGAATAGAAACTATATTGAACGCCGCAATAAGCACGATAAAGAGCAGCAATAAGCGCACCATTTGCTTTTCCATTTTTACCGCTTGAAACAAGCTACCCTGACTATCACTCCAGCTTACTGGCACACTGCCCTGCGGAAGTTGTGCAGCGAGCATCGGCAATAATTGCGGCGCGGCGAACATGTCGGTCAGCTGTAAACGCAGACCCTCAACATCATCACCGAGTTGATACAGCCGCTGAGCATCGCCGATATGGATAAACGCACTGCTGCCGTCTAGCTGAGCGCCCGCACTAAAGACACCACTGACGGTAAATTCTTTTTCTCTGGGGAATAGGCCAAAGGGAGTAACAGTCACTTTAGGCAGAATTACTGTTACGCCATCACCGATGTTTACGCCGAGCTGACGAGCAAGAATATCGCCAATAATAATTTGATATTGGCCGGGGTCGCCGGAGAGATACTCGCCGGCAATCATGTGTTCACTGACCGCAGATACCGCACGCTCCTGTTCGGGATTAATACCGTACAGCGACACACCGCGCAGACGCTTAAACACCGCCAACATCGCCTTACCCCCCACATAGGGAGCAACACCGCTTACCTGGGGGTTATCTGCCAAGGTATTGGCGTAATTCTGCCAATTCGCCAAACGCCGCTGAGGGCCTTCAATGTATCCATGCGGAACAACGGACAACACCCGCTGCTGTAGTTCGCGCTCAAAGCCGTTCATTACCGACATCACCACGATCAAAGAAACGACCCCAATGAGCATACCGAGCAATGAAAACCAAGATACCAGCGACAGAAATCGATCATTGCCAGACGCGCGGCGAAAGTACCGGATACCAATGCGTAAATATAAAGGTACAGCCATAGGACGCCAATCGAATTCCAAGTCGTAAATCAGCGCCTATACTATCATTGCAAAGCGCGATAATGAGAAAAGATATTCCAGCTAATTATCGCTTTTATCGGGGTTCAAACCGATACAAGCTGCTTTAGGAGATTTTAATGCTGCTCATACTGCACCCCAATACGCAGGAGTCCGATCCTGCCTTTAAAAAAACCATGACCCACCTCCAGCAACTATCCGGCGTCACGATCAAACAGCATGAAGTGCGCGGCCAACTACAAAGTCTGAGAGAGATCTATTTACTTGGCGACACCTACGCACTCGACCTCGAGGAAATCGAAAGCCTCCCCGCGGTAGAAAAGGTTATTCGGATTTCAGACGAATACCGCATCCTCGGCCGCCATAAAGATCAACAGCGGCGCAGTGGTTTTCATTATCAGGGATTGGCCTTTGACCAAGATTCGCTCAATATTTTCGCCGGGCTTTGCGCAGTCGATAACCCAAAGCACGTCGAAGAAATGTTGCGCGCATTAAAAGCGAATGGTCTAAGTTGCACTCGCATGGGGGCCTACAAGCCGCGCACCAACCCCTACGCATTCCAAGGACACGGCAAGGACTGCCTGCCCTGGGTATTTGATCTGGCCGGTAAATACGACATTAAAGTCATCGCTATGGAAGTCACCCACGAAAGCCATATGCAAGAAATTGATCGAGCCCTCGCCGAAGCGGGTCGCCCCTGTGGCGTCATCATGCAAATTGGCACCCGCAATACTCAAAATTTCGAATTACTCAAGGCGATAGGTAAGCAAAACGAATACCCTGCGCTATTAAAACGGGGCTTTGGTATTACTTTAAATGAATCGTTAAACGCAGCGGAATATCTTGCGAGCGAAGGGAATAGCCAGGTTATTTTTTGTCTGCGCGGCATGAAAAGCGAGTTTGGCGCCCCCCACCGCAATATGGTGGACTTTGCCCAAGTACCGACCGTAAAACGATTAACTAGAATGCCAGTATGTATTGACCCTTCACACTCGGTGGGCAGTCGTGACGTTGCTCCCGATGGCGTTTTGGAGCTCTGCCACGCCACCGCTCAAGGTGTTTTAGCAGGCGCGAACATGGTTTTGGTCGACTTCCACCCAGCGCCAACAAAAGCCTTAGTCGACGGGCCCCAAGCACTAACACTTAACGAGCTGGAGCCATTTTTGAAGGATATGGAAATTGCGAAAAAGGCGTATTTAGAGCGAGTTAAGGTTTGGCAAAGCGCTGCGTCGGACGACTGACGTTCGGCGAATTCAGCTCGCGTCGTAAAACTTAGTGCTCGATTTATTGCGCGCTGCGGCAGCCGCGTCGTTCTCCTCAGTGCATTTCTTAGGGTCATTGCCACACAGATCGCAGACATAATTAGGATCACTAAGCGCTGCGCCAACACCGCCACAGGAGCCTGCGATGGGTTTACGTCCCATCAGCACACCAATCGACATGGCGCCAACAATCAATAACATCACAACAAACGCAGCAAATACGGTGGCCATTTTAATTCTCCTGTTCCAAATAAGGGGCAAATGCGGAACTGTAGCGGCGGACAAAGCCCGCCTCACCCTTTTCGATAATATAAACGGGTATTTGTAATTGCTCCGCTAATTTAAGCGTCTTATCGCCACCCATTACGGAGAACGCCGTCGCCATCGCGTCGGCAAAACCACAAGACGCGTCGAGTACCGTTACTGACGCCAAATTATGGGTAATCGGTCGACCGCTAGTGGGGTCAATCGTATGAGAATAGCGAACGCCCTCTTCCTCAAAGTAATTACGATAATCACCCGATGTCGCCACGCCAATATTCCCTAAGCGTATTGGTATGGTATCAGAATTAGCCACGTCGGGGTTTTCCACCCCTATTCGCCACTGATCGCCCCGCGGACTTAAGCCGGCAACGCGCATTTCACCGCCAATTTCAACCAAATAGTCTTTAGTGCCTAGGGACTCTAACCACAGCGCAACGACGTCAACGCCGTAACCCTTGGCGATTGCTGACAAATCAATACGTAAATCTTTGCGTTTAAGTACTTTCTTGTCGAGCAAGTCTAACTCAATTTGGTCGAAACCTACTCGCGCTAAGGCCTCAGCAACCGCGGCGTCACTGGGTTTCCCATCATGTTTGGCGGGGCCAAATCCCCATAAATCAACCAAGGGTGCGACCGTAATGTCAAATGCGCCATTGCTCAGCCAGCTCACCTCTGTGGCCAACACCATAATGTCGAACAACATCGGCATCACCGGATGCCCTTCGCCAACTGGCGCTTTATTCAGCCGATTTAATTCAGAGTCAGGGATATACGTAGACGCAAGTTGATTAAACGCTTGCAAGCGTTGATCTAAGGCTTCTTTGAGCGCAACTTCCGTCCACTCCTCGCCCGGCTGACGCAGCGTAATATGGTAGGAAGTACCCATAGTACTGCCACTAATTTGCAAATAGGGCGAAGGGGCACTCGAGCAGGCCGCCAGAAACAATAAAAGCAGCGCGAAGGCTGCTTTTATTGTGTTGCGCGGTAAATTACCCACCAAAGTCATCGAGCAGAATATTGTCTTGTTCAACACCAAGGTCTTCCAACATTTTAATAACAGCCGAGTTCATCATCGGCGGCCCACACATATAGTATTCGCAATCTTCTGGCGCTTCGTGGTCCTTCAGGTAGTTTTCAAACAACACCTGATGAATAAAGCCAGTCATACCAGTCCAATTATCTTCGGGCTGCGGATCAGACAGCGCTAAGTGCCACTCAAAGTTCTCATTCTCAGCGGCCAGCTTATCGTACTCTTCCGTATAGAAAGCTTCACGCATAGAGCGGGCGCCGTACCAGAAGCTAATTTTACGCTTGGTTTTTAAGCGCATCAGCTGATCAAAGATATGAGAGCGCATTGGCGCCATACCCGCACCGCCGCCAACAAAGACCATCTCGGCCTCGGTTTCTTTAGCAAAGAACTCACCAAAGGGACCAGATACTTTAACCTTATCACCGGGCTTAAGGCTAAACACCCAAGATGACATCTGTCCAGGCGTTAAGGCTAGGTTATTCGGTGGCGGTGTTGCTGCGCGAATATTGAACTTAACAATGCCACGCTCTTCAGGATAGTTGGCCATGGAATAGGCACGAATAACGGTCTCTTCCACGATGGACTCAACATTCAAGAAGCCAAATCGCTCCCAGTCGCCTTTATATTCCGCAGGAATATCAAAGTCTGAGTACTTAACATGGTGTGGCGGACATTCGAGCTGCACGTAACCACCAGCACGGAAGTTAACGTTTTCGCCCTCAGGCAGCTTCAAGGTCAGCTCTTTAATGAAGGTCGCCACGTTGGGATTGGACTCAACGGTACATTCCCACTGCTTAACACCGAAAACTTCTTCAGGAACTTCAATCTTCATGTCCTGTTTGACCGGAGTCTGACAGGACAAACGCCAGCCTTCACGGGCTTCGCGGGGGCTAAAATGCGCTTCTTCAGTGGCCAGCATCGAGCCGCCGCCATCGCTAACGATACACTTACATTGGGCGCAGCTACCGCCACCACCGCAGGCCGACGCTAAAAACACGCCCTGCCCAGATAACGTGTTTAATAATTTGTCGCCTGCCGGCACGGTAATGGTTTTTTCGCCATTGATCTCGATGGTGACATTGCCGCTGCTCACAAGACGCGAGCGCGCGAACAAAATAACGCACACCAGCGACAATACAATCGCGGTAAACATGGCCACACCGAGAATAACTACTGTATTCATTAAATCCTCTCCAGTCTTCTCGGTTAGAGATCAATACCGCCGAAGGACATAAAGCCCAACGACATTAAGCCAACAGTAATGAAGGTAATACCCAGACCGCGAAGGCCCTCAGGAACATCACTGTATTTTAGTTTTTCACGGATACCTGCCAAAGCAACTATCGCTAGCGCCCAGCCAGTACCAGCGCCTGCACCGTAGACTACCGAATCAGCAAAGCCGTAGTCGCGCTCAACCATGAATAGCGAGCCGCCCATAATTGCACAATTAACCGTGATCAGAGGTAGGAATACGCCCAGCGCGTTGTAGAGCGCCGGTACATATTTATCTAGGACCATTTCCATGATTTGCACTATCGCAGCGATAACACCGATATAGCTCAGCAAGCCAAGAAAACTCAGATCAACGTCGGGATAACCGGCCCAAGCCAGTGCGCCCTCACGCAGTAAATGGTTGTAAATTAGGCTATTGACAGGAACTGTCAACGCCATTACGACGATTACCGCAATACCCAAACCGATAGCGGCCTGAATTTTCTTGGAAATCGCTAAAAAAGTACACATGCCTAAGAAAAAGGCCAGCGCCATGTTTTCAATGAACACCGAGCGCACAAATAGGCTTATATAATGTTCCATTAAAAAGCCTCCTTAACGCTGCGAGTGTTTTTAGTGATTTTGAATTCTTCCTTCTCTACCTGTTCTGGTTTAGCCGAGCGCAAGACCCAGATAAAAATACCAATCAGGAAGAACGCACTTGGTGGTAATAACAACAAACCATTTGGCACATACCAGCCACCGTCAGTGATCAGAGGCAACACTTCAAAACCGAGTAATTTACCGGAGCCAAATAGCTCGCGAACCACAGCGACACAGATAAGTACCACGCTGTAACCCAAACCGTTGCCAAGACCATCGACAAAACTCGCCAATGGCGGATTTTTCATCGCAAAACCTTCAGCGCGTCCCATTACGATACAGTTGGTAATAATCAAACCAACAAATACCGACAGCTGCTTACTGATGGCGAAGGCGTAGGCTTTTAATAGCTGGTCCACCACAATAACCAGCGAGGCAATAATCACCATTTGTACGATAATACGTATACTGCTTGGAATCTGATTGCGGATCAGCGATACCGCAAAGCTAGAGCAGGCCGTCACCAAGGTTACAGAAACACACATTACCAGCGTTACTTTAAGACTGGAGGTTACCGCTAGGGCCGAGCAGATACCGAGTATCTGCAAAGCAATAGGGTTATTCTGTAAAATTGGCTTGCTTAGGGCTTCTTTCATTGTCGACATATTCTATGCCTCCCCTGAACGCAAGTTGCTTAAAAAAGATTTATAACCGAGTTCACCCATCCAGAAGCGCAGTAAATTGCTAACACCACGGCTGGTTAAGGTTGCGCCAGAAAGCGCGTCTACCTTGTTTTCGGCATTGGGCGTGCTGCTGTCTACATTGCCTTTGATCAACTCAATAGCAACATCGCCGTCGCTGTAGATCTCTTTACCGGGCCAAATCGCCTTCCACTTAGGGTTATCAACTTCACCACCCAAGCCAGGCGTTTCACCGTGCTCGTAAAAACCTAGACCGACGACGGTATTACAGTCATTTTCCAAAGCCAAGAAGCCGTAGAGTGTCGACCACAGACCGTAGCCTCGCACCGGTAAGATAATTTTATCGAACTGACCGTCTTTCTCGATCAAATACACCATCGCATAGTTTTCACGACGACGAATTTTAGCCAAATCGTCTTCGCCCAATGCAATAGAAGTGGCTGAATCTTTCGCAACTTTCGCTTGGTCAAAGCCTTTAACTGTTACTTCGTCGGTGAACTTACCGGTCTCCAGATCAACAATTTTAGTAGTGACCTGTTTAAATTGCTCTTCAACGCTTTCACCTGGCACTAATAAGCCCGCCGCTGCCAAAATATTGGCCTTGCGATCAAGGGCTTTGTTAATTACCTGAGCCGGTTTCAACATAACGGCTGCACTGGCAACTACCAGAGCACAGACGATACACAGGGTAACGGCAACCAGCAGCGTTCTCGGGATACTGTCGTTATTAGCCACGTGCCAACCTCCGTTTGATATTTGCCTGCACCACAAAATGGTCTATTAGTGGCGCGAATAAATTAGCAAACAGAATTGCCAACATCATGCCCTCTGGGAAAGCAGGGTTCACCACTCGAATCAGCACTACCATACAACCGATTAGCGCACCAAAAATCCACTTACCGGTATTGGTCATTGACGACGACACCGGGTCAGTAGCCATAAACATCATGCCGAAGGCGAAACCACCGAGTACAAGATGCCAATGCCAGGGCATAGCCATCATCAGGTTGTCGCTCTGCATAGAGTTAAACAGCATAGACAAGCCAAACATCCCAATTAACACGCCAGCTACGATGCGCCACGATGCGATGCCAGTCCAAAGTAATACCCCGCCGCCGATGAAAATCGCGAGCGTTGAAACTTCACCCATAGACCCGTGCATATTCCCGAGGAAGGCGTCCATCCACGTCATCTTTTCTTGCAGAACGGCCATTCCGTCACTAGCTACGACAGACAGTGGCGTTGCGCCGGTAAAGCCATCAACAGCAGTCCACACCGCGTCACCAGACATCTGCGCCGGATAGGCAAAGAATAGGAACGCGCGGCCCGCTAATGCAGGGTTCAAGAAGTTTTTGCCGGTGCCGCCAAATACTTCCTTAGCGATCACCACACCAAAACTAATGCCCAAAGCCACCTGCCAAAGAGGAATGCTCGGTGGGCATATAAGTGCGAACAAGATGGAAGTAACGAAGAATCCTTCATTAACCTCGTGTCCGCGCTTCATAGCAAATAGGACTTCCCAGAAGCCACCAACTACAAACGTAACAGCGTAAACCGGAATAAAGTACCAAAAGCCATGCCAAAAATTATCCCAAATACTGGCCGGGTCGTATCCCGCCATCATTGAAATCATTACGTGGCGCCAGCCTTCACCGGCGGCAATGCCGGAATCGAGCATAATTTGGTTGGCTTGAAACCCAATATTCCACATGCCATAAAACATTGCAGGGAAAGCACAAAACCAAACAGTAATCATAATCCGCTTAAGGTCTACACCGTCGCGAACATGCGCATTGCTTTTAGTAACACTTCCTGGCGAATAAAAAATAGTATCTGCAGCTTCATAGAGTGCATACCATTTTTCAAAGCGGCCGCCTTTCTCAAAATGCGGCTCCATGTCGTCGAGAATTTTTCTCAGCCCCATTATTTAACCCTCTTTCTCTATGCGGCTTAAATTATCGCGAAGGATCGGGCCGTACTCGTATTTGCCGGGGCAAACATAGGTACACAGCGCGAGGTCTTCCTCGTCTAACTCTAAACATCCCAATGACTGCGCCATCTGGGTATCACCCACAATAATCGAACGCAGTAACTGGGTGGGCAGAATATCCAACGGCATAACGCGCTCGTATGCGCCAACAGGCACCATTGCACGCTCACTACCGTTGGTATTCGTGGTGTAGGCAATCGGCTTTTTAAAGAATTGCGAAATATAAATACGCAGCGCCGAATGCTTGCTCACACCGGGCGATAACCAGCCCATAAAGTCACGGTGAGTACCTTCAGCCAAGACCGTAACTTGATTGTGGTACCGACCAAGAAAAGCCATTGCGCCACGCGCTGTGCGGCCACCCAAAACTGATCCCGAAATCACCCTGTTATTGCCTGGGCGAATTTGGCCTGCACACAATTCTTCAAGGCTCACGCCAAGCCGCGTACGAATCAGCCGAGGCTTTTCTACCTGGGGACCACCAAGAGCAACGATGCGCTCTGTGCTCAGCCGCCCTGTAGTAAACAACTTACCAATAGCAATAACGTCTTGATAGCCAATTGACCACACCACTTTCGTCGCGCTTGCGCCTTCCAAAAAGTGAATATGAGTGCCTGCCAAACCAGCTGGGTGAACGCCACCGAACTCGGCGACACGAAGCTGATCATTATCAAGGCTCGGCACACTGCTACCCGGCGCAACACATAAATGCACCTTGCCATCAGTCAACCGACACAATAACTCAAGGCCATTACTAAACTCATTTTCAGCTTCAGCAATGACAACCGCAGGATCAGCGGCTAAGGGATGTGTATCTATTGCAGTGACAAAAATTGCCGCTGGGCTACTGCCTATCGCTGGCACTTTGCTAAAGGGTCGAGTCCGAAATGCTGTCCACAAGCCAGATTGCTGAAGGTTTTCAGCGACCAGCTCTGCGCTCAAGCTACTCAGCGCACTGGCCTCATATTGAGCAAAGCTTTCGAAATCGTCGTCTTCAACGTCGATAACCACCGACTGCAAAACGCGCTTCTCGCCGCGATTAATCGCAGAAACAAGACCTGTTGCAGGTGCGGTATAACGAACGCCAGAATTTTTCTTGTCGGTAAACAATAATTGACCGGTTTTAACCCGATCACCGACTTTGACCGCCATGGTCGGCTTCATGCCAAGGTAATCGAAACCTAGCACAGCTACCGAACGCACTTTTGAGCCAGGCTCAATGTGCTGGACTGGCGCACCGGATATGGGCAGATCCAGGCCCCTGGTAATTTTGATCATAAGGCTGCCTAACACTCTTATGGTTGAACGCGAAATTGCAAATCTGCGTAAATTCGGGCGTGAAAACGCGCCGAAAGTAGCGCACCAAACGATATTCTCGTTGTGCGCCACAAAAACTGCGGCAAGTATAAAGACTCGCCGGACTGCTTACCACTGTATGACCAAGGATATCGGCCATCAGCGTAAACATTTACGGCCAAGGCTGAATAAAATTCAATTCAGCCTAACCCACTTAGTCTTGGGGATAAACCGCGTATTCAACACCGGCCATTTTTTCAAGTACGCGATGAACCTGGCAGCTATAGCCAAATTCATTGTCGTACCAGCAATACAAAATGGCACTTTTGCCGTTAACAATCGTGGCTTCACTGTCAAATACACAAGCGTGGCGAGAGCCCACAAAATCACTAGAAACAACTTCAGGTGAATTCGAATAGTCGATTTGTTTACGCAGTGGCGAGTGTAACGCTACTTTGCGCATAAACTCGTTCAATTCTTCTTTGGTCGTAGCAGTCTTTAGATTCAGCTTAAGAATCGCCAGCGATACATTTGGTGTAGGCACCCGAATCGCGTTACCACTTAATTTACCCAGCATCGCCGGCAAAACTTTCCCAACCGCTTTCGCAGCGCCAGTTTCAGAAATAACCATGTTCAGCGGCGCGCTGCGCCCACGACGATCACCTTTGTGGTAATTATCGATAAGGTTTTGGTCATTTGTGTAGGAATGAACTGTCTCTACGTGACCATTCTCAACACCAAACTTATCGTCCAGCACCTTGAGTGGCGGCGCTATAGCATTGGTAGTACAGCTCGCTGCCGAGATAATCGTGTCTTCAGGAAGGATTTGATCACTGTTTACGCCATGAACGATGTTCTTCATATCACCCTTACCAGGCGCAGTCAGAATCACTTTAGCGATACCTGGACGACCTAAGTGGGTAGAAAGGCCTTCTACGTCACGCCATTTACCAGTGTTATCAACCAAAATAGCATCATTGATACCATAGGCAGTGTAGTCGACTTCTTCAGGTGAATTCGCGTAAATCACCTTCACTTCTACGCCATTAGCAACAAAGGACTGACGCTCTTCATCGACCCGAATAGTGCCATTAAAAGGCCCGTGAACTGAATCGCGACGCAGCAAGCTAACACGCTTAACCAAATCGTTTTCAGCGCCGCCATGACGAACAACGACTGCACGCAGGCGCAAATTCGCCCCACCGCCAGCCTTTTCAATTAACAGGCGAGCAACTAAACGGCCGATACGACCAAAACCGTATAGCACCACGTCACGTGACGGCCGAACGGGTTCTTTGGCGCCGCCAATCAAGTTTTCTACCTGACTGCGAACAAAGTCTTCTACCGATAAACCAGCCGCTTTGCCGGTTTCTTCGTAAGACACTGCAATCCGGCCTGCATCGATATGTGCAGTACCGAGATCTAACGTGGCGAGTGCTTGAATAATCGGAAAGGTTTCAAATTCTGAAATTTCATTTTGCTCTACCTGCCGCACAAAGCGGTGGGCCTGCATGATATCTAGCACCGAAAGGTTAACCAGATTCTTTCCATAGATGTAGGTTTTAACGTTATTGCTACGGTATAGCTTACCTATAAGAGGGATCATTCCCTCCGCTAACGCTTCGCGCTCTTTCCAATCGGCGAAATAATCATCAGGACGCTCACGTCTTCTTTCAGTCACAGCAGATACCCTTTGAATGGAGGGGGGAGAAAATTGTGCGCGTATTATCTTTATTACTGCGCCTAAGTTCAACCGCCCATCGCCATCTGTGCAATGTAATAACTACCAATAGCGGGTTACAATGGCTCGTTTACCGCTAACCTAAAGCAGAATTTTCCCACAGTGATTGAATTACCCGTAATTAAGTCTCTCCCCAAAGCTGGCGTGTTGCGCTGGGGTCAATGCCCCGCGGCAAGCCACGGCCTAGTTGCCGCGGAACTAGCCAGAGCACTGCAAAGCCCGGTGTTACTGCTAACGGCCGACACCGCTTCGGCCTACCAGCTTGAGCAAAACCTGCGGTTTTTCGCTGCCGAACTACCGGTTAGACTGCTCCCTGACTGGGAAACCCTGCCCTACGACAATTTTTCGCCCCACGAAGATATCGTCTCGGAGCGTTTGCGGACCCTCGCCGAACTACCAGACATGGTAAACGGGATTTTAGTCGCACCAATTAGCACACTAATGCAGCGTATCGCGCCACCCGACTACGTTCGCCAACACAGCCTGCGGCTCAAACTGGGCCAGAACATCGATATCAACCGATTTCGGCTTGAACTAGAGAAAAGCGGCTACCGCAACGTTGACACTGTTTACCAACATGGTGAATACGCTAGCCGTGGCGCCATTATTGACGTCTACCCGATGGGTAGCGACTTACCCTATCGCTTAGACCTCCTCGACCAAGAAATTGACAGTCTGCGCAGCTTCGATCCAGAAACCCAGAGAGGCCTAGAGGCCGTTGACGAAATAAGCCTACTGCCAGGCAAAGAATTCCCTCTAGACGACGACGGCATTGCCTTATTCCGGCGCCAGTGGCACGAACGTTTTAATGTCGACCACCGTAAATGCCCGATTTACCAAGATATCAGCGACGGGATCGCACCAGCAGGTATCGAATATTATCTTCCTCTATTCTTTGAAGAAACCGGCACGCTATTCGATTATTTACCGTCCTCAACATGGGTACTTAACGCCAGCGGCATCGAAGCAGCTGCAGAGCACTACTGGCAAGACATACAGCAGCGCTATGAACAGCGATTAGGCGACTTACAGCGGCCAGTTCTGCCACCTTCCAACGTATTTCAGACTGTGCCTGAATTATTCGCCACCCTGAAAAACTACCCGCGCATCAGCCTAAACAAAGAAACACTACCGGCGACCGCCGGCGGCGTTAATTTCGCGATTGAAACCGCCCCCCCACTTAACATTGACGCCAAATACAGCGACCCCATTGCCGCACTGCGAAATTACTCCGCAAACCGTAAGGTATTGTTGTGCGCTGAATCCGCCGGCCGCCGGGAAGCGCTAATTGACCTGCTGACACGCCACAAACTCAAACCGAAATCATTCACCAGCTGGCGAAACTTTGCCGACAGTGACGCCCAGCTAGGCATCACAATTGCGCCCCTAGACGAAGGAATCTCAGCAGGCTCACCCCAAGCGTTCGCCCTCATCGCCGAGTCACAATTGTTTGGCAAGCGAGTTTCACAGAGTCGTCGCCGCAAAAAAGCCGCGGCGAGCACCGCCGAGAGCGTGGTTAAAAATTTGGCCGAATTGCGAGTCGGCACACCAGTGGTACACGCCGATCACGGCGTCGGCCGCTACCTTGGCCTACAGTCACTGAACATCGACAATCAAAGTAATGAATTTCTTGCTCTAGAGTACGCCGATGGCGCCAAACTCTATGTACCAGTGGGTTCACTGCAATTAATCAGCCGTTACAGTGGCGCCGACGACGACACCGCGCCACTGCACCGACTAGGCACTGAGCAGTGGAGCAAGGCCAAGCGCAAGGCTGCGGAGAAAATTCGCGATGTCGCCGCCGAATTGCTGGACATTTACGCCCGCAGAGAAGCCCGCGAGGGGCGCGCCTTTGAACTCAGCGATCTAGATTACAATCAATTTGCCGACGCCTTTCCGTTTGAAGAAACCCCTGATCAACAAATTGCTATTGAAGCGGTGCTCAGCGATCTAAAATCAGCTCGCCCCATGGATCGGCTAGTTTGCGGCGATGTGGGCTTTGGGAAAACCGAAGTTGCCGTGCGCGCCGCCTTTGTCGCCGTGCAAAACGGCACCCAGGTCGCCATCCTGGTACCAACCACATTGCTCGCTCAACAGCATTTCGAGTCATTCCGAGACCGCTTCGCCGACTGGCCCGTAAATATAGAAGTTCTTTCGCGATTTAGAAGTGCCTCTGAGCAAAAAGGCGTAATTGCCGAACTTGCCGCGGGCAAGGTGGATATATTAATTGGCACCCACAAATTGCTCGGCAATGATATTCGCTACAAAAACCTAGGCCTCGTTATTATTGATGAAGAACACCGCTTCGGAGTCCGTCAAAAAGAAGCCTTGAAAAACCTCCGCGCCGAAGTCGATGTATTGACCATGACCGCGACGCCTATTCCGCGCACATTAAACATGTCGATGGCCGGCATTCGAGATCTATCAATAATCGCCACCCCGCCCGCTCGACGCTTATCGGTCAAAACCTTTGTTAGGGAGTCCGACGACGGCTTAATTAAAGAAGCTATACTCCGAGAAATTCTTCGCGGCGGCCAGGTTTACTACCTCCATAACGAAGTTAAAACCATCGAAAAAACCGCTCGAGATTTAGAGGCAATGATCCCAGAGCTTCGGATTGGCGTGGGGCACGGCCAAATGCGCGAGCGCGAACTTGAACAGGTGATGAGTGATTTTTATCACAAGCGTCACAACGTCCTTGTTTGCTCAACCATTATTGAAACCGGTATCGACGTCCCCAACGCCAACACGATCATTATCGACCGCGCTGACAAATTTGGCCTCGCCCAACTTCACCAGCTACGTGGCCGGGTCGGCCGCTCGCACCACCAAGCCTACGCTTACTTACTAACGCCGCCAGAGAAACAACTTACCGGCGACGCCCAAAAGCGCCTTACTGCCATCAGCGAAGCCGACACCTTGGGCGCAGGTTTCACGCTTGCGACACAAGACATGGAAATTCGTGGCGCGGGGGAATTGCTCGGTGAAGGCCAAAGCGGCCAAATTCACTCCATTGGCTTCACTCTGTACATGGACATGCTCGACCGCGCGGTAAACGCAATCAAGGCCGGCAAAAAAATCAATTTAGAAGACAACAACGCCGATCACATCGAAGTCAATTTGCGCCTACCGGCGCTGATACCGGACGATTATTTGCCCGACGTCCAAAGCCGTCTAATGCTCTACAAGCGTATTGCGGGCGCGGCCAACAGCCACGAATTGCGAGAACTGCAGGTTGAAATGATCGATCGTTTTGGCCTATTACCAAATCAGGTCAAAAATCTATTTCGCTGCGCCGAAATCAGACTCCACGCCGCTGCGCTAGGCCTGAGCAAAGTCGAAGCCTCCAACCAAGGTGGACGAGTCGAATTTGGCGACGACACCCAAGTTCATCCGCTGAATATCGTTAAACTCGTGCAATCTGCACCCGCAAGCTACCAACTCGATGGCGCTAATGCCCTTAAATTCCGCGAACCTTTAGACGAACCAACACAGCGCTTTGAATTTATTGAAGCACTATTGGTCAAGCTAGAAGCAAAACACTAGAATTACAGGCGCACCACCGCGTTTAAAATATGAGATCGAACACTATGAGCAAAACTGATCACCGCTGCTATGCACTACTCCTATTTATGCTTTGGGGTTTCAGCGCGGCTGCATTCGGCCAAAATAATGATCGTTTTCATATCGACATGGTGATTTACGGCAATAATGATCCCGCAAATATGTATGAAGAAGAATGGCCAGACAATGTGCATTTGCGCTACCCGCGAAACTGGGTGCGCCTGCAATCAAGCACCGGCGCGAGTTCTCCTCGTATTGTTGATAGTAGCGATCCTGAATTTGCCAAAGCAGCCAAGTCGCTACGAATGTCCTCTCGCTATAAACCATTATTTTTAGCAAGCTGGGAACAAGACCTTAAGCCACGCAAAAAAGCCCCGGCCATTTTGATCCAAGGCGGTAAACGACACGGTAAACACTACGAGCTAGAGGGTTATGTTCGAATTGCGGTAGAGCGCTATCTGCATCTGGATACCAATCTTTGGCTGGTAAGCTATGGCAGCCGCGGTGGTGATTACTACCTGCCCCACCAACCACAAAGTTATGACGAAGTCGAAGAGCCGTTGCCATTAGCGAATCAAGGCTTTGCCACCACGCCCGAGTACGCCCAATTCAAGGAGCAAAACCCTGGATTTCAGGCCAATACGCCCTACCAGCAAAACACCGACAACCCGATTGAACAGATAGTAGTCATGAAACAACACCGGCGGATGCGCAGCGACGAACTCCACTTTATCGATCACCCAAAATTCGGCGTAATCATCAAAGTAACCAAAATCCCCCCGCCAACTAATTAACATTAGACCAGCGCTTAGCCGAGTTATTAGCCTCGGCTAAGTTATTAGCAAATCAAATGATCTAATACTCGGCAATACAGTCGGCAAGAATAGCCTTTACCTGCAACATGCCGGTATCAATAACGGCGCGAATATCTTCCATCGTAATCAGATTATCGCTAAGTCCCGCCCCTGGATTCACGACCAACGACACTGAAGCATATTCCAAACCAGCCTCTCTCGCGAGCGCGGCCTCGGGCATTGCGGTCATACCGACGATGTCGTTACCGTCATTTGCCAGTCGCCTAATCTCCGCGGCCGTCTCCAAACGCGGGCCCTGCGTCACGGCATACACACCATAGTCTTCGAACGCAATATTGGCGTCAACAGCCGCATTAGCGAGTCGAGAACGCAAATCCTGGCTGTAGGGATAGCTGAAATCGATATGCTCAACCTTGCCATTCTCACCATCAAAAAAGGTTTGCGCACGGCCCCAAGTGTAATCGTTAATCTGGTCCGGAATGGCAATAACCCCCGCCACAAAACGCTCACTAATACCACCAACAGCGTTAACCGCAATAACGGCGTCTACACCCGCCTGCTTGAGCGCTGAAATGTTTGCGCGATAGTTAATCGCGTGCGGTGGAATTTCATGGCCGTGACCATGCCTAGCAAGAAACAAAAATTCAGCCGATTTATAACGTATCCGCTGTAGCATTGCGCTAGGCACACCAAAGGGCGTTTCAACTGCGGTTTCTTCTAGCACTTCGGCACCAGGCCAATCACACAAGCCTGTTCCGCCAATAACCGCTATTGTTTTAGTCATTTTTTAACTCCGCAATCCGCCCTTGGGCATTTTCAATTGTTATGGGATCCATCTTAACCGTGGTGGTCGGAAACGCTACATCACCGCCGAGCTCATGAATAATCGCGAGTATCTGCAATAACACATCTTGTTTTATTCGGTGATACTCAACCCAATTAGTGGTTTTGGTAAAGGTGTAGACAAAGAAATCCAATGACGACGCATTGTATTTATTAAAATTTACAATCAATGTTTTGGCCAAGTCTATGTCGGCGTGATTTTCCAACATAGCCCGAACCTTATCGATAATCGCCGGTAACCGCGCGGCATCGTCGTAGCGCACGCCGATAGTTTCATAGATTCGGCGATTTAGCATTCGTGATGGATTTTCGACAGAAATTTGAGCAAAGGTCGCATTCGGTACATAGAGCGGCCGCTGATCAAAAGTACGGATCCGGGTTTGCCGCCACCCGATATTTTCTACGGTTCCTTCAATATTTTTATCAGGAGAGCGAATCCAATCACCAACCGAAAACGGCCGGTCTAAATACACCATTAAACCGCCAAAAAAATTGGCCAGCAAATCTTTGGCGGCAAAGCCCACTGCAATCCCACCAATACCCCCAAAGGCTAAAACTCCAGATATGCTATAACCTAAATTTTGCAGAATCATTAATCCAGAGACTATGATCACCGCCGTGCGCACCAATTTACCCAATGCCATTACAGTAGTGCGGTCTATGGGTTCATCTTTCGCCGTATAGTCATCCGACAACAGACGCAATTCTATCTGCCGTACCAGTGCCACCAAAAACCAAGCGAGTATTAACACCACACCCACAGCGCGCATTGAATCTAGCGCTGAAAAAATTTCAGCATCAGTTGACCGCCCAATAATTTCCAACACATGACTGGCACCAACCGCCCAAACCATAAGTATTGCGGGCCGACGTGCGGCATCGAGAAGCGCGTCGTCCCAAAGGTTGCGAGTTTTGGCAAACTTAAGCGCCAAACGTGCCATCAAGCGGCTAACAAAAAGATTTGCCGCTAAAATGATTAGCACGACAATAAACACATCACCCAACCACGGATATTGATCAGGTTGAAAACTGTCCCACCACTGTTTAAACATCACCGTTTTCCGTCATCTTGCCTATACAATTTCATTGCTAAGCCGCGCTGGCTTATACAAATGCACCATAAAAAATCAGTTTTAAAATAATGATAATAATCAAATATCAGAGCTAGCTTACTGAATATACAGTGAATTGTATAAAAGGCCTACCGCCACAATCCATACCAAATTTAGGACCCCGCAAAAATACCTACTAGACAGCAATTTTCTAAGTGTTAGTTTGAACCTAGGCTTTAGCAGAGGTGGCAATCATGACAAGACTAAGACCCCAAGTCGGAAACTGGTATAAAGATATTGAGACCGAACAACTCTTTGAGGTTGTCGCCGTAGACGACGGCAGTGACTCTGTTGAAGCACAGTTAATCGACGGTGAGCTCTGTCAATATGACATGGAGAGCTGGCGACAATTGAATTTAGAACGAGTAGAAGAGCCCGAAGATTGGCGAAACGCCTTTGAATTAAGTGATGATGACTACCGTTTTCTCGACGACACTATGGTCCCGGAAAACTGGAACAACCCGCTCTCAGAAATCGAAACAGACGTTATAAACGGCTTACTGGACGAATACTGACTGCAAGCAGTCGTCACCGACATTATTAAAAAACATGCGCCACCCGTCTTAGTTACACTTTGACGGGTTTTTTATATCGCCGCAAAAACAGCAGCTCCTTCGCATTTCATACTTGCTATCCATAAAACACTGTATATACTGACAGTACCTGTATAGATAAACAGATACTAAAATTATGGAAAAGCTCACAGCACGGCAAGCCCAAATTTTACAGTTGATCAAAGACCATATTGCGGACACGGGCTACCCACCTACTCGTGCGGATATTGCTCGAGTACTTGGTTTCCGCTCACCGAATGCTGCCGAAGAACATCTTAAGGCCCTCGCCAGAAAAGGTGCTATTGAGATCATTCCCGGTGCATCAAGGGGCATACGCCTGCCAGAATATCTCGGCATCCCAGTTATCGGCCGCGTAGCCGCAGGTAACCCAATATTGGCAGAAGCCAATATTGAGGATTACTGCGATATGCCGGCGTCCATATTTTCGCCGAGTGCAGATTACTTTCTTCGCGTAAAAGGCGACAGCATGATTAATGTCGGCATTTTCGACGATGATCTATTGGCCGTGCACCGCACTAGCGAGGCTCGCAATGGCCAAATCGTCGTGGCAAGAATTGACAATGAAGTCACTGTTAAGCGTTTCCAACAACAAAAGAGCAAACACCTCATTGCCCTGATTGCAGAAAATCCGGACTACGAGCCAATTCAAGTAGATTTACGCGAGCAGGACTTTGCCATCGAAGGCTTAAGTGTTGGCGTATTACGGCGCGGGAGTTAAAAATATGACTTGTATAGAGCAGATCCCTCTACATTACGCATCTGAATCTGCGGTTGCCGCTGGTCAGATTACCGAAATCACCATGCACAGCGACGCTCACCTGTCTAAGCCGCTATTAGCGGCCATGCTGACCCAACTCAGTGCCAATTCTGACCAGCGCTGGCTTTGCTGGGTAGCGGATCGCCCACTAAAGCCTCTGCTCAGTGAATCGAACCATCAGCACGGCCGAAAAATACTGCAGGTTGTGTCTAATACTGATCGAGATTTAACTGAAATAGCTATTCGTGCCCTAGAACGCGGCAAAAGCCATACCGTGGCAATGCTACTAGAAAGGCCTCTGCGCGACGATGAACGTCTGGCACTGGCCAGTGCGGCCAAAGCAGGTGCTGCGGAGTGTTTAGTGATTTTAATGCAGGCCTAAGAGACCTAGAGCCCGAACTCCTACCCTCAATTCAGAGCAAGCATGGTCCAAGCAGATCGTTAGTGGACGATTTTGGCCTGCAATTCCAGCTCATCAAGGTCGGCTTCGCCATCTTCTGCGAAGGCGTCCTCTTCGGCAGCGGTAGATACAGCTTCAATACCGGCTTGCACCATGGCACGAGCTATTTCTAAGCATGAACCATTGATATGTTCTCTAGTTTCATCTGAGAAACGAATCGTCACTAGTGGGTTTTCGTCACCTTCAGAACGTTGTAACACAACGTCGCCGTTAGCAAGTTCAACCAATTCTAAATATGACAGCACAAAGGATTCCTTGATATTTCTAGCGCCAACACGGCGCCGTTGCCCGTATTGTATCAAACCTCTTAAGCTAGATGCCAACCGCGGTTTATTTCAATATTCCATTAAGGTGGCGCGATGACGAGCAATCATCGATTTTAATTCGTGCAGGCATACTGCCAAATCAGGTTTTGGCGCGTTTTCAATTTGACCATCCCAAGCTAACACCCCCCGTGGCGCGGGACTTGCAGCCGTGGTTTGGATGAAAGCGTAATTAACGATGACTTCTAGCCAGCCAGGCTCTACTTCCCGACCCGCTAACTCCTCCAGTTCTGGTGGAAGGTCATCTGCTACGAATGATCGAGCATTAAACTGCCCTTGGGGCAATGTCAGTGCAAACTTGGGCTGTTGATCTATCACGTCAGCAAGGTGGCACTGGTAGGCTAATAACAACTGCCACACGATTGAATCGGTAGTGGCGCGCTGAATGTGCCCGCCCCACTCATTCGCATCAGTTGAATCAAGCTGACCAAGATACTGCTCAGCAAAATAGATGTGTAAATTACACTGGCCGCGAAAGCTTTCTTTTAGTCCCGCCAATTACTTACTCACCTTTGTTTTCTTAGCTGGCTTTTTTGCCGCAGCAGTTTTCGTCGCCTTAGCGGCCTTTTCGCGCACTACCCACTTATCATTTTCGTAGAACGCTGCCCAACCCGATGGCTTACCGTCAACTTCGGTCTGCACATACTGTTCTTTGGTTTTGCGACTGTAGCGAATCACCGCGTCACGGCCCTCTTTGTCTTTGGCCGGCGCCGCAAACAAAAAGGCGTACTTCTCGTCGATCTCACTTTGATGTGGCAGTATCTCTTTTACCAAAGGCGCCCGAGTTTCTCTGTTCCGCGGAAAACCGCTAGCCGCCAAAAACAGCCCTGCAGCGCCGTCGCGGAGAATATAATGGTCATCGACTTTTTCACATTGGAGCTCAGGCATCGGCACCGGGTCCATCTTCGGAGGAGCGGCTTCGCCGCTGCGCAGAAGCTTGCGGGTGTTCTTACACTCCTCGCCAGTACAACCAAAATACTTGCCAAAACGACCCGTTTTTAGCTGCATATCTAGGCCACATTTATCGCATTCGATAAGTGGACCTTCATAACCTTTGACTTTAAAACTGCCCTCTTCGATTTCGTGTCCACTACAGTCAGGATTGTTACCACAGACATGGAGTTTTCGCGCGGCATCAATAATGTAGCTTTCCATGGCAGTATTACATATTCCACAGCGGCGCTTGCTGCGTAAAACCTTAGACTCAGCCTCATCATCGTCGCTATCGATGCTGACAAAATCTTCTGCTGCGACAAGGTTTATGGTTTGTTTACAGCGCTCTTTCGGCGGCAATGCATAACCGGAACAACCTAAGAACACGCCAGTACTGGCTGTGCGAATTTGCATTGTACGGCCGCAATTAGGACACGGAATATCGGTCCCAGTAGGTAAATTATTCCGCATTCCTAGGCCTTCGGCCTCGGCTATCTCGAGCGTTTGACGAAACTCAGCGTAAAATTCGTTGAGTAAGTTCTTCCAATTCTTGCCGCCATTTGCGACCTCATCCAATAACTCTTCCATTCTCGCCGTAAAACTGTAATCCAGCAGATTACTAAAGCTTTCAACGAGACGATCAGTGACAATATCGCCCATTTTTTCTGCATAAAAACGCCGATTATCAACACGCACATAACCGCGGTCTTGGATAGTAGAAATAATCGAAGCATAGGTTGATGGACGGCCGATACCACGCTTTTCGAGTTCCTTAACCAGTGCTGCCTCTGAATAACGTGGCGCAGGTTTCGTAAAGTGCTGGGTGGGATCAAGCTTGATTAATTCGAGACGATCACCAACCTTCACGTCTGGCAATTCTTGATCATCTTCCTTTTTGCTAACATTTGGCGGCTGCACTTTCATATAGCCATCAAACAGCATTACTCGTCCGCGCGTACGGAGCTCATAATCACCAGCTGTAACAACGATTGACGTACTAGTAAAGCTGGCGGACGCCATCTGACATGCCACAAACTGACGCCAAATAAGAACATAAAGCCGTTCGGCGTCGCGCTCCATACCGGCCAATTGAGTCGGTTCGATATTGACATCAGACGGACGAATCGCTTCATGCGCTTCTTGAGCGCCCTCCTTACTTGAATACGATTTCGGCGCGTCCGGCAAATAAGACTTGGCAAAATTACTACTTATATAGTCGCGACAGGCCGCGACCGCATCAACGCTCAAGTTTGTCGAATCGGTACGCATATAAGTGATGTAGCCCGCCTCATAAAGTCGCTGCGCCATCATCATGGTTTTCTTAACGCCAAAGCCAAGACGCGTGCTCGCAGCCTGCTGTAAGGTCGAGGTAATATAAGGCGCACTTGGATGACTTTTTGTAGGCTTGTCTTCTCTAGCCGTAACGCTGTAGTCAACGCCGCGCAAGACCGTTGCAGCCGCCATGGCGTCGGTTTCATTATTGGGACGGAAATTTGCCCCCGCTTGCTTTTTAACTTCGAGGCGGAGCTGTCCCTTTGCTGATTTATTCTCGGTGTGGATTTGCCAGTATTCTTCAGGAATAAATGCCCGGATTTCCTTCTCGCGATCGACAATCAATCGCACGGCAACAGATTGAACACGCCCGGCCGAGAGTCCGCGAGCAATTTTTGCCCACAGTAGCGGCGATACCATATAGCCAACGACCCGATCCAGAAACCGTCGGGCTTGCTGGGCATTAACTCGGTCAATATCGAGTTCAGTGGGTTTTTCAAAAGCAGCCTGAATCGCCTTCTTGGTGATCTCATTAAACACGACGCGTTTATACCGGCTATCATCGCCACCGATGGCTTCACGCAGATGCCAGGCAATTGCCTCCCCTTCGCGGTCCAAATCCGTCGCTAGATAGATGGTGTCGGCATTTTCCGCTAATTTGCGCAATTCACTTACGACTTTTTCTTTACCCGGTAAAATTTCATAGTGCGCAGCCCAATCCTTTTCCGGATCAATGCCCATACGAGCAATAAGCTGCTGTCGCGATTTCTTCTTTTTGTGTAATTCTTTCTCTTCAGGCGCCATTTTACGGGTTAATGCCGCCGCCTTAGCACGCTCTTTAGGATCTACCGTGCTCGCCTTGGCGCTACCACTTGTCGGCAGGTCACGGATATGGCCAATACTGGACTTCACGATAAACTCTGAACCCAGGTATTTGTTAATGGTCTTCGCCTTCGCCGGCGATTCCACAATAACCAAAGATTTGCCCATATTATCCTTCTGCAATTGAAATAAGTACGTGACGCCTTAGCGGCGAGAGGCGACATATATAAGTGTTCATTTCGCCAGGGTCAAGGGGATAGCCAAGGGTTTTTTTCCCCAAGCAGTTTAATCCAGTGCCCCATCATCGGCTTTAAGCAGCTCGAACCGTGCCACCATTTCCCCTTTATATTCAAGGAGTTCAGTAAACATTGCCAAAGGCCTAACCCACAGCTCCGCAGCACCATAAAGTGGTCGATAAACAACGAGCAATTCTTCTGTCTCACTATGGGTGGCTACTTCATATACTTTGTATTCACCACCTTTATAATGCCGGTAGAGTCCTGCCGGAAGATTATTCGTTGCCAAAGTCTTTTTCCCCAACTGTTTCCAAGGCCCCTTTTTCAATAATGCCGTTAAGGCACTGGGCAATATCTGCGACCATCGTCTCGTCAGCTTGTCGCTCCCGCCAATAAACATGGAGGCCGATCGGCGTAAATTCAAGCATCGTTGCATCATTCGGCAGCAGTCCGCGAAATTCGGCGATGAGAGCCAAAACTTCTCGACTGCAGGGCACTAAATCGTCTTCGCCCTCAGGAATGTCTAATAGCCAAAATTTCCACGATGGCAGCGGCTTTTTATTGTGTACCGGCCGCGTATAACAAACGCCGAAAACATCGTCCTCCCGCCGCACGCGTTCACGACGGGATTTCGGCATGGCCACAACCTTTACAGACAAGCCAGCGGCACGCGCAGCAGCCCGCACCGCCGCTTGTTGCGATTGCCTGCGCGAGGGCAGAATCCACAGGATTGGCGCCAACATAAAGCCGATTACTGCAAAGCCAATGAGCCAAGCCATAGATTTCCTTTGTTAAACACTGGACAGTTGGCAGGCTTTATACCCTAATAAGCGAGTCAATTGCGAATATAGTTGGAGCATAAAATGCCAAATTATCAGCGAATCCTAGCCGCGATAGATCTCTCAGATGAGGCTGGCGGCGTCTTAGAGCGTGCCGCCGCTATGGCTAAACATCACGACGCCGAGCTGCATTTACTGCATGTAGTCGAGCCACTAAGTCTCGCCTACGGTGGCGATATACCCATGGATTTTTCAGAAGTACAGCTACAACTGCAGAAACAAGCCGAGGATGCGCTTGGCAATTTTGCTAAGAAGCTAAACCTCCCGAAAACACAATGCCACCTTCTCAGCGGCAGACCCGACGGCCAAATACACGAGCTGGCCAAAACCCTTGCCACCGACCTTATCATCGTCGGCAGCCATGGCCGCAAAGGCTTAGCCCTGCTGCTTGGGTCCACTGCAAATGGTGTACTCCACGGCGCCGATTGCGACGTGCTAGCCGTGCGTGTCGGCCAGCAAAGCTAAACTATAGGCGCTGGCTATTCCGCAAGGTCCAACCAGCGCTCCATCGCACCATCTAATTCAGCCTGAGTAGACGCGATTTTATCGAGCACCTCAGCTATGGTAGCTGGGTCCTGCTGGTAGAATTCGGCATTACCCGTCTTCTCACCTAATTCCTCAAGACTCTTCTCTAACTTCTCAATTTTACTTAGTAAATTATCAAGCTCACGCTGATCTTTATAGCTGAGTTTACGGCTTTTTGTTGCAGCCTTAACGACTGCCGCCGGCTGTGATTCTGCGACCTTTTGCTGAAGAGCCGGCGCCGCTTTTTGCTGCGCAATGCGACGTGACATATACGCCGACACTTCACTATAACCACCTATGTGCTCACTAATAACGCCCTGACCTTCAAATAGCAGGCAACTACTGGCGACGCTATCCACAAAGGAGCGATCGTGGCTGACGAGCAACACGGTACCGCTGAAGTCGACCAATAAACTCTCTAATAGCTCCAGGGTTTCCATATCTAAATCGTTGGTCGGCTCATCCATCACCAACACATTCGCTGGCTGACTAAACAAACAGGCCAACTGGACTCTTGCCCGCTCACCGCCGGATAAAACGCCAAAATGGCTGCGAGCCCGCTCAGGACTAAACAGAAAATCACCGAGGTAGCTCATAATATGACGATCTTTGCCATTGATGGTCACGGCATCGCGACCTTGGCCAACAATATCCACAACGCGCTGACTCTCATCAAGGCGATCGCGAAGCTGGTCAAAATACGCTATTTGCAAATTCGTACCGGCTTTTACGGTACCCGATTGGGCCTCTAGTTCACCCAATATCAAGCGCAACAACGTGGTTTTACCTGCGCCATTCGGGCCGATCAAGGCCAATTTATCGCCGCGACACACTAACAGCGACAAATTATCAACTAGCACTTTACCTGGCACTGAAAACGATACATCGGTAAGTTCAGCGACGACTTTGCCGGTCCTATCCGCCTGATTAACACTTAGATTAGCCGAGCCAGATTGAACGCGGCGCTTCGATCGCTCCGAACGCATCCGCTCCAGGGCCCGAACGCGGCCTTCATTGCGGGTGCGGCGCGCCTTTATCCCCTGCCGAATCCACACTTCTTCCTGGGCCAAGCGCTTGTCAAACAGCGCGTTATGCTCAGCTTCAATCTCCAGCGCATGCTCGCGCAGTTCTAAATAACGAGTGTAATTAGTGTCGTAATTAGTCAGTATGCCGCGATCCAATTCCACAATCCGGGTCGCCAGTTTTTCGATCAACGCCCTATCATGGGTAACAAATAACACACAGCCCTGAAAAGACATAACACATTGCTCAAGCCACAATATGCCGTCTAGGTCCAAATGGTTAGTCGGTTCGTCCAGCAACAATATATCCGGGTCACAAACCAGCGCTCGCGCCAACGCCACTCGGCGGCGCCAACCGCCGGACAAGCTGCACACTGTCGCATCAGCGTCTAATTCCAATCGCGACAGGATATTGTCAATACGCTGCTGAAACGACCAGCCGTCATTCGTCTCAATTTCGCGCTGCAAGTGCTCCAGCTCTTTTAATTCGGCATCCCCCATCTCACCATTTATCAACTCATGGTAGCGGCGCAGCACTTTCCCCAAGCCCGCCAGGCCATCAGCCACTACGTCGTAGATCGTTTCTTCTGGCGAGGCGAAATCAAGGGTTTGCTCCATACGCGCAATTTTGACCCCAGGTTGCCGCCACACCTCGCCAGCATCCACGGCGGCACTGCCCTCAACAATACGCAGCAAAGTCGACTTACCGCAGCCGTTACGCCCCAATAAGCAAACACGATCGCCAGCTTCGAGTTGTAATTCGGCGTTATCCAGTACAATCTGTTGTCCAATACTATGCTGTAATTGTGTAGCACGTAACAAAGGCATATATTTGATCCAATATAGGGTCGGCAAAGGCCATTAGGCCTCTGCAAAGTATTTTTTACTCATTGAAAATTCACACTTCATGCAAGGCTGCAGGGATATGAACCGCTTTTTAACGCTTTTGATCGCACTGGCAATCCAGACGACAACTGTTACTGCCGATCCCGCGTCAGACAATAACCGGAGATTATACCGCGAAGCGCTCACGGAAATCAGCCGCGGTCGCATAGCCAATGCCGAAAAGCTAACACCACAGCTCACTAACTACGCTTTATATCCATACCTAGAGCTGGAGTTGATCAAAGCGCAAATAGACCAAATATCGCAACAAACCGTCGATGTCTATCTGCAACAGTATGGAGACACCATCGCTGGGCAGCGAATTCGACTCGCATGGCTGAACAAATTACGCCGCAATAATAATTGGCCACTGTATGTCCAGTATTACAGCAGGAGCTCATCCACTGTAAATAGTTGTCATTACGCCCATGCCCTGCGGGAAATCGGCGATCACAAAGATGCCGACGCGGCTATAGCAGCACTATGGAGCACGCCCTACTCGCTTCCTAAGGAATGCGACGCCCCAATTAAACAATGGTTTAGCCGCCTCAGCCTCCACCAGACCGAGCAGCAATATTGGCATCGCGCCAATTTAGCGTTAAATAGCGGCCAAACCGACATGGCGCGCTATCTCCTAGGCAAAGTCCCAGGCAGCGAAGGCTATATCGAGTTACTACGCAGTCCCAATTTGCTATTTCGCCGCGGCATCTCACTACCACGCAACGATCGTAGCCGCAGCATTGCCGTTCACACCTTAAAACGCTTAGCAAAAGGCGACTTCGAACGCACCAACACCCTGTGGCAACAACTCGATCGCGAATTAAAATTTACTGCCAGCCAAAATTACGCATTGCGCGACAGCATGGCACGTCAAATCATCGCCAGCGATGCGGATTACACCCGGGATTGGGTGATGGCTACCGACCCCAATTACGAAGATCCCTATCTAACGGAGTGGCGCATCCGCCTCGCCTTAAAAGACGGCGACTGGGCAGGCGTAAAACGCATTGTCCAATTTCTTCCCGATGACAAAAAGCAAAAATCTGACTGGCGATATTGGTCAGCCAGAGCAGATATAGAACTGCGTGGCGAGCTGAGCGTTAGCACGCAGCTCGAGCTTCAGAAACTCGCGGCTGAGCGCGGCTACTATAGCTTTTTAGCCGCCGACATCCTAAATGAAGACTACCAACTTGGCAGTACTCGCAGCCTAGACGCCACACTTATTGCTGAGATTGAGCAACACAGTGCAATTGGCCGCGCAAAAGAGCTCCTTTTGATGGGCGACCCAGCCACCGCAAATTTAGAGTGGGCCTACGCAATGCGCAGCCTCAATAAAGCCGAGCAAGTTGCTGCCGCCCAGCTTGCACTCGATTGGGACTGGCCCTACCAAGCTATCATGACTGCGCTACGCGCTGATGAATGGAACGACCTCGTATTGCGCTTTCCCACCCCGCATCACGACAGCTTTAGCAAAATAGCCGCGCGAGAAAGAATCCAGCTAAAATGGATTTATGCCATTGCCCGACAAGAAAGCGCCTTTGCGCCCGCCGCGAACTCCCGTGTTGGCGCTCGCGGCCTTATGCAGCTAATGCCGGGCACAGCAAAACTTGTTGCCAAACAGATGGGCCTGCCAAACCCCAAGACTGAAGACTTGCTCACACCGGAAAAAAACATTGCCATGGGCGGTTATTATTTAGGCCAACTCCTTGAGCAATTCGGTGGTAATCGCATTTTAGCAACCGCTGCTTACAACGCGGGACCAGGCCGAATTGAACGGGTTTTATTGCGCCAGGCCCAAGACATGCCAGCTGACATATGGATAGAAAATCTGCCTTACGGCGAAACCCGTGAATACATCAAAAATGTGCTTGCGTTCAGTGTTATCTATGCCGAAAAACTGGATCTAGACCGGCCATTATTAGCCCAGACCGAGCGCCAAATTGGACCTAAAACCAGCTCAACAGCACTCAAAAACTAGTTAGTTAGTAAAACATCCACCGCGTCGCCTACAGCGACTGCACCATGTGCGCGGTGGATCATGTTCTGACCAAAATACACTTCGCCATCGCGCTTGCGATGCGCTTGCAGTACACGAAAGACATCAGGCTCCCGGCTAGCATCTTCAGGATTCACGGTTGGAATAGCGCAGCGCGCGCAGGGCTTTACTAAATCAAATTCGACGCCACCGATACAAACTTTCTTCCAACTGTCCTCTGCAAAGGCTGGGGCACCGGAAATCACAATATTTGGCCGAAAGCGTTGTATATCGAGCTCGCGACCAAGCATGCTGCTAAGGACTTGCAACGATGCTTCATTACAAAGCAAAAAGGGAAATCCGTCCGCAAAGCTGACCCTGTCGCCCAGCGCACCATACGGCAACGCCACTTGACGCTGCGTGCTTTCAGGCAAATAGCAAAGCCGAAGCCTTGCGCCTAACTCATCGCTGAGCCATTCTGCCGCCTCATCCCCAGCATCTAGCGCCGTACAGTTATCTTCCCAAACAAAGACCTCGCGTTCGATTTTAGCGCGGCCATAATCGACACAAATTCCATTTTCAGGTTGTTTTAAATTCCATAGGCGCAATGCGTCGCCCTTAATTTCCGCCGCTATTAGGCACATCTTTGGCCGCTGACGTTGGGTTACGAACTGACCAGATTCGTCAATCACCATCCAGCGGCGATCACGATCTGGCCCCCAGTCCGTAACATCTAATACACGCTGACCATTTCCCCGCAAGGACTTAACCGGGTAGGTATATAACGACGACACAATCACGCTCATGACAAATCCAAACTACGGACAAACGCCTGCACTGCGTCGCCGTCAAAAGGCCAACACAATTCCTGTAAGGAGTGCTTATTTTGCAATACAGGAATAGACAAGGCGTATCGGTCCATTAAATTGTCGTTCTCCGCTATATCGACAAGCTCCACTTCCCAGTCGCAACCCTGAGCCAAAAATGCAGCCAAAACAGCCTCTGCTTGCTCGCACAAATGACAGGCCGAGGTGCCAAACAGGACGAAGCACTTCGCTGAGTCCATATCCATCGCATTTTTCCTTATCGCTATTTTATACAATCCAAAAAAAGCCCGGCATAGCCGGGCTTTAAACACGCACTAGCATCCGCACATTATAAATCGTAACCAACTTCGTTGTGGCAAGTAATATCCAGGCCCTGCCCTTCTTCATCTGCACTGACACGTAAACCAATTAGCTTGTCGATAATAACAAATAGCCCGAAACTGATAATTGCCGTGTATGCAAAGGTTGCAGCAATACCTATCAGCTGCACCTTAAGCTGCGAAGCAATCGTCATACCCTCAGCGAGCCCCTGACCGCTAAATACCCCCAACTCACTGCTTGCGAATATCCCAGCCAAAAAAGTGCCCAAAATACCGCCTACACCATGCACGGGGAATACGTCTAAGGAGTCATCTATTTTCCATATTTGCTTCATTGCCAGCGTACAGTAGAAACAAACAATACCCGCACTTAAACCAATAACCATAGCGCCCGCAGGGCCGACAAAACCGGATGCCGGCGTAATGGTACCAAGACCAGCCACCACACCGGTAACGGCGCCCAAAGCACTTGGTTTACCGTAACGCTTCCATTCAATCGCAGACCACGTCAGGCAGCCTGTAGCCGCCGACAAATGGGTAACCAGCATTGCCATACCGGCATCACCGTTGGCACCTAGCGCACTACCGGCATTAAAGCCAAACCAACCTACCCACAACATACCGGCACCAATAAAGGTCATCGTTAAATTGTGTGGTGGCAAGGCCATTTGACCAAAGCCTTGACGCTTACCAAGTACAAGTGCCGCAACCAAGGCGGCTACACCAGCCGTAATATGAACCACAGTACCGCCGGCAAAATCCAACAAACCCATTTCAGCCAGCCAACCACCACCCCAAACCCAGTGGGTTACCGGCGCATAAACCAGTAGCAGCCACAAGGCAGAGAAAATCATTACAGCCGAAAATTTAATCCGTTCCGCGAAGCCACCAATTATGAGCGCCGGGGTAATAATGGCAAACGTCATCTGAAACATAATAAAGACAGTTTCAGGGATGTCACCGCTAACGCTTGATTCAGCCACACCAGCAAGAAAAGCCTTGCTTAAATCGCCAATGAACGCGCCTCCTTCGCTAAATGCCAGGCTATAACCGGCAATAACCCACAGTAGCGATGCCATACAGGTAATACTAAAGCATTGCATCAACACACTAAGCACATTCTTACTGCGAACTAGACCGCCATAAAATAGGGCTAGGCCTGGTAGCGTCATGAATAGCACTAACGCCGTCGACGTGAGCATCCATGCAGTATTCCCAGTATCAATACCCTGAGCAAATCCCCACTGTGGTGCAAATACCACGGCAAGCAAGCTTGCAACTCTTAACGGTCGCCAATCACCCAACTTTTTCATTAAAAATATCTCCTAGCGCAAATATTGTGCACCACAATAGGACCTTAATAATTTATTCGCTCTATGATGGGGCTGCCACCATAAACTAAAGAAGGCCTAACCTTGTATAAATACCAGCTATTACCAAACTAAGACTTTGTTTTTACTAGCTTTATTATAACTAAGCTCAATAAAAAAAATGCTTATCGTAACGGCGGCGGAATACTGAGCGACCCGCGAGCAAAAACGCACAACATAGAAGCAATAATCATGCCCGCATCTAGTGCGGTAGCACCACAATCATGCACGACTGCATCTATGGGGTTATAAAGCGAAATTAAAGCCAATCAAATCAAGGCAAGCCGCGGCGTTTTCTATTACCATTCTCTGCTCGCCAATATATCGCTTAACTGTGACAAACCACCTCAGCAAAGCTTGGCGAATTGACCATTTCCACAACATAAGCGAAATTTATGAGCAGTGAGAATTATCAGCAACGACGCGCATTTTTCGACCAACTCTTGACCATCTATGGCCGTAAACCTGTGCTCGAAGCCTTGCAGGATCCCGGAATGCAAATCTACAAATTGCATCTTGCCCAAAGCAACAAGGAAGACGGCATTATTAGAGAACTGCGCCAACTTGCTGAACAGCGCAATATCGAAATAGAAATGCACGAGCGCAAAGCCCTGTCGCGGATTTCAAAAAATGGTAAGCAAGACCAAGGGGTTGCCGCCGACTTGCAACTGAGCGCCTATCAACCTAGCTCTAAGATTAGCCAATCACACCTAGAATCGGCGCCACGCCGCTATTTAGCGCTAGATCGCATTACCAACCCGCAAAACCTAGGCATGATAATTCGTTCAGTTGCCGCCAGCGGTATTGACGGGCTTATACTGCCACGGCGCGGCGGTGCGCCTCTCACAGCGCTCGTGATTAAAGCCAGCGCAGGCACCTTGTTTAAAGCACCACTGTTCCATTGCGAGGATTTAGCTCAGGAATTACTAAGAATAAAGGATGATGGCGCCAACTTATGTTGTTTATCGTCCCACGCCAAAGAGTCAATATTTGACTATGCGTCAGAGCACAGCACCATCTACATCCTCGGCAATGAAACCGACGGAGTAAGTAGCAATATAGAAAAGCTATGCAACGCCCGCCTGCAGATACCAATGCACAACGGGGTCGAATCCTTAAACGTCGCAGTGACTGCATCGCTCATCGCGTTTATGGCGTAAATACACGGCCGCCAGAAAGACTGCAGTGGAAGTTTACCGCTGCAGTCAAAATGGAATGCTATTTTGCGAGGTAGGCCATGGCTTTTTCTAAGCCACCTAAGGTCATGGGGTACATATGCCCTTCGAGCTGTTGCTCAACAATTTTGATCGACTGAGTCCAATCCCAATCTGATGGCGGCACAGGGTTAAGCCACGCAACTTTTTCATAGGTTTCAAGGACCCGACGCATCCACACATCACCCGACTCCTCATTCCAATGCTCAACACTGCCACCGGGCTGAACAATCTCATAGGGTGACATTGACGCGTCGCCGACAAAAATAATTTTATAGTCTGAACTGTATTTGTGGAGCACATCGAGCAATTGCACTCGCTCGGAGTGACGACGAATATTGTTGTCCCACACCGACTCGTAGATGTAGTTATGGAAGTAGTAATACTCCATATGCTTAAATTCAGTACGCGCAGCAGAGAATAGCTCTTCACACACCTTAATATGGGGGTCCATCGACCCACCAACATCAAAAAACAACAACACTTTCACTGCATTATGCCGCTCAGGCACCATTTTCAGGTCCAGCATTCCACCATTTTTCGCGGTGGATGAGATGGTGTCATTGATGTCTAATTCATCGGCAGCGCCAGTACGCGCAAATTTTCGCAAACGTCGCAATGCAACCTTAATATTCCGAGTACCCAGCTCAACACTGTCGTCCAGATTTTTGAAATCCCGACGCTCCCAGACCTTTATCGCCTTTTTGTTGGTGCTTTCACCGCCAATGCGGATGCCTTCCGGATTATAACCACCATGCCCATAAGGTGAAGTACCGCCAGTACCAATCCACTTATTACCACCGGCATGACGGCCTTTCTGCTCTTCGAGACGTTTTTTAAACTCCTCGATCAGCTTATCTAGCCCACCTAAAGACTCAATTTTGGCCTTTTCCTCGTCGCTTAACTGCTTTAGGAACTCTTTTCGCAGCCAGTCGTCAGGAATCATTGCCTCAATAACGTCGTCTAGGGTATTGAGCTCACTAAAGTAACTGCCAAAGGCCTTGTCGAAACGGTCGTAATACTTCTCGTCTTTGACCATACACAAACGGGCTAACTGGTAAAATTCGTCTACATCAAGAAATGCCAGCCGAGCTTGCAAGCCCGCGAGCAGATCCAATAATTCACGAATACTTACCGGTACACCGGCATTACGAAGACTGAGAAAAAATTGTACTAACATAGTTTAGCTGCGGCTCTCGCGACGATGCATAAAGGCAAGTCGTTCTAGCAAATGCACGTCTTGTTCATTTTTCAACAGCGCACCATAAAGCGGCGGAATCGCCTTGCTGGCATCACGATTTTTAAGAATTTCACCAGGGATCTCATCGGCCAGTAGTAATTTCAGCCAATCGATCAACTCCGAAGTTGAAGGCTTTTTCTTCAAACCCGGAATCTGGCGGATTTCAAAGAACACTTCCATGGCCTCGGCTACTAGCTCCTTAGCAATATCTGGGTAATGCACGGCAACTATTTTCTGCATTGTTTCCCTGCTTGGGAAAGTAATAAAGTGGAAAAAACAACGGCGCAAAAATGCGTCCGGTAGCTCTTTTTCATTATTACTTGTAATGATAATGATTGGCCTGTGCTTGGCTTTAACTGTTTCGCCAGTTTCGTAGACAAAGAATTCCATACGATCAAGCTCAACGAGTAAGTCGTTGGGGAATTCAATATCCGCTTTATCGATTTCGTCTATTAACAACACCACTTGTTCGTCGGCGGCAAACGCTTCCCAGAGCTTGCCTCTGCGGATGTAATTGCTAATGTCTTTTACTTTTTCATTACCCAACTGGGAGTCGCGCAAGCGCGATACCGCATCGTATTCATAAAGCCCCTGCTGCGCCTTAGTGGTCGACTTAATATGCCACTGAATAAGGGTTTTCCCCATGGATTCTGCGACCTGTTCAGCCAACAAGGTTTTACCCGTGCCCGGCTCACCTTTAATGAGTAAGGGACGCTGCAAAGTCACTGCGGCATTGACCGCCATACTCAGGTCGTCGGTTGAAACATATGAATCGGTGCCGGTAAATTTCATTGGTATTCCCTAAAACTTGTCGCACTGCTCTAAACTGTTCAGGCGATAATTAAAATGATTGCGCAGAAGACTACCCAAGCTGGCATTATAAGGCAATTACAAATCAGGCCAGCTATATTAATCTGTTATCGGCCCAAGATCGTCGATTTCGGCCGTAATCACGCCAAGATACCATTCACACCTTGCACAGGAAATCCCCATGCCCGCCCCTTTTGATGATCTGAGCCTCACTATTGGCAACACGCCGTTAATAAAAGTGAAGCGCATTAGCCAGCACAATATTCTGGTTAAAATGGAAAGCCGGAACCCTGCCAATAGCGTTAAATGTCGGATCGGCGCCAATATGATCTGGCAAGCCGAGCAAGATGGCTTGCTCAAAGCCGGCATGGAGATTGTAGAACCCACTAGCGGTAACACCGGCATCGCACTCGCCTTCGTCGCTGCGGCGCGGGGCTACCCCATCACGTTAACAATGCCAAGTACCATGAGCATAGAGCGCCGCAAAGTGCTACTGGCCTTAGGAGCCAAACTCATTCTCAGTGACGGTAGCAAGGGCATGAAGGCCGCTATTGCCGCCGCAGAGGCCTTAGTTGCCAGTGATCCAAGCCGCTATTTTATGCCGCAGCAATTTAGCAATCCCGCCAACCCTGCGATTCACGAGCGGACCACTGGCCCTGAAATTTGGCAGGACACCCAGGGTGAAATCGACATTTTAGTCGCGGGGGTCGGAACCGGTGGTACGCTGTCTGGTATTTCTCGCTACATTAAGAATCAATGTGGCAAAGCCATCATCACAATTGCCATTGAGCCCAGCTCAAGTAACCTGATTCGCAGCGCGCTCAATGGCGGTGAAGTCCAGCATGCACCTCACAAGATCCAAGGCATTGGCGCGGGTTTTCTACCCGGTAATCTCGACTTAAGCATGGTCGACAATGTCGAGACCATTGACGATGACGAAGCCATGTTATGGGCCCATCGTCTAATGAAGGAAGAAGGTATATTGGCCGGCATCTCTAGCGGCGCCGCGATGGCAGTGGCCGAACGTGTTGCCAATCGACCGGAGAACGCAGGCAAAACCATCGTTGCAATACTGCCAGATTCCGCCGAACGTTATCTTAGCTCGGCGTTATTTGCAGGCGCATTTACGGAGATTGAGGGCTAGTCGACAGCGATTTTTTCAAATTGAGCAGCGTCGGATTTTGCACTAGAGACTCATACTTCAAGAGTTCATCCACTTGCTGAACGCGCTGCGCAGGCTCGACTTGCGCGGCTCGAATAGCAGCAGTCATATTGGCAACTAACTCCTCAAGCTTATCCATAACCTCCGGGTTACGGGGGTGCAGCACATACGCTCGATCTAAATAGAACAAAGCACCGTTTACGTCATTAAATTTCAGGGCTAAATCCGCTTCGGCCAGGTGCGCGCTAAATTGCTGCTGAACAGCAACTGGCAGTTCTTCAAAAGGAATTTCAGGCCCCAATTCAGGCTCATATAGTGCTACATACGCAGCAAAACCCAGCAGCAATGCAAATAAGGCGAGGCTAAGTTGGCGAATACCTCGACCGGCCCCAGTGAACTTGCGATAGAATTGCCCAGCGTCATGGCAACGCTCATCGCGATTAAATGCCAACGCGCTATTAATTGCCTGCCACTGGTAGTTCGGAATACCTTTAATGCGTTTAGCCCGCAAGCCTTCATCCCGCGCGATCGTTGCCTTCTTTTTAGCAAACGGATGTTCGCCGGTATACAACTGGTAGGCAATGATACCGATAGCGTAGACATCATCAGAGGTATGCGGGGGCGCAGCAGCAATCATCTCGCAACTAGCGTAACCCGGCGTCAGGCCAACAACTTCGCCAATATCGTCTCCGGAGCCATATAACGCCCGAGCAATGCCAAAATCCAAGACTTTCACAACACCTTCATCGGTGACAAAAATATTTGCTGGCTTCAGATCTGAATGCAGAATATTGCGTTTATGTGCATAGGCGATACCTTGCGCGATGGCGGCGATATACTCGCCCGCGTGGTCGCGACAATGTTCTCTGTCTTTGATTATTTGATCGAGAGTACGCCCTTTAAGCGCCTCCATGGTCATAAAAAAAACATCGCCGTCACGATCAAAATCGTAAACGGTAATAATATTGGGATGTGCTAGCTTTTGTGACTTATCGGTTTCCCGCTGCAGGGAAATATACGCCATCGGGTCTTGGGAAAAATCACCAGTGATTAACTTAATGGCGACGTAGGGGTCTTTATGCTTAGCCTCTAACTTCCGCTGATCGACGGCGAGAAACACTGCCCCCATGCCGCCTTCACCAAGTTTTTTCTCTAAATAAAAACGCTCTTTGAGCACACTCCCAACATCTAAGCTAGTAGCACTAACGTCGGGACTATCGTCACTGATGAAGAAATCTGAGTCATCAACGACACCACTGACCGCTTCTGTAATATCGCTCGAAACGCTCACTTGAGTATGGTCGCCAACTGCCACGGTTTTATCATTTTCAAGTTCAGTTGGATCGACAGATTCAGCTTGCGGCGACATAGCTACAGTTAACTCTGAGTCAATATCAATAAGCGTTGCGTCTTCACTATCACCCGCACCAAGAGTTTGTTTGCTGACACGGGTCTTGTCTGTATCGCTCATTTTTATCCTCTACCCCGGCAAGCCCACGCACGACGGAAATATGTGTATGTGATCGCAGTTACTGGCAGCTACTGTATTAATGCTGGCCAACTCTCAGCCCAACAACAGCTATGCGTAAAATCAGGAATGACTGTCAACTCACCACCGTGTTTCGCCACAAATAAGCGGGTTTGCGCTAAAGGTATATTCTTATCATCAGCCCCAGCAAAATGCCGATACCGGATATGGCTTGGATAACGCGCGGTCATCGGGTTCAGCGATCGATGCAGTGGTAAATAACCATGATGGGCTGTCCAGCGGTCAATATCTAAATTAGCAGCAACCGTAATAAGTTCATCCACTGATTCCATATATTCAAGCATAAGCATCGCCAAACTGCCACCACCACTATACCCAATTAAGCTTACCCACGTGGCACCCTGCTCGCTAATGATCGTTTGTGCAGCATTGGCCATACTGCGAACCACCGCTGCACTGTATCGCGCAGAGGTCCACAAGGATTCATCACACAAAGGTGCTTCGTTTAGACCTAGGTAACACGGTCGCCCGAGATAGACGACATCAGCATGAGTATCAAGATTCGCTAGATCTAAAGCGAGCGGATTTTTGGGGCTTGGATCCTTCGCAATATATCGGCCATGTAACCAAGGGCTACCGTCACCGTCGATATATATATGTAGGGATTGGGATTGCCGATGTAACTTGCGATACACAACATGCTGGTAGCCTACGCCATCGACCAATTGTTTGTTCATGTTGTAGGCAGCTGCCTTGCTATCGACACGGTAAGCAGGGCTAGAACATGATACGAGAATAACAATTTGAAAGCATATTATGAAAAATCTAGACCGGAAAACCAATCTCATTTAGAAACGAATAGTTGTCTAGTTTCGACTTTCTCAGGGCAACTCATAGCGAAAGCCTAAAGTCATCGTGTATTTATTCAAATAGTCATGCAAGAACAGACGTTCATAAGCAAAATAGGTGGCCAGACCACGCTTAAACTGTGCAGACACTCCCCAAGAAATGGCGAGCGTACTTGAATCAGGTTCGTCTGACTGATCCGATATACTACCCAGAACACTCTTGTCTGAATCATTCAAGGTTTGGCCATTGGTTTTATAGGCATTGCCTTGATCAAAAATGAATTCGGCTCGCATGGAGGGCAATAGTACGCCCCATGACTGCAACAGGGAGTAATCAGCTTGCAGCGCTAAACTTAGTATATTTGAATCAATATCTTGAGTATTAATACTCCGCACCGCACCGCCGCCTGAGGCTGAGCGCTCGGTATAGCCATCTATTTTTCCACTCATAAACAAAGCGCGCATACTCGGACTCAGGCGCAGTGACCCGTAGCTATATTCTGCTCCAAAGGTTAGGTCACCATACCAGTAATCGCCGTCAGTAGAGGCTGAAAATGCATCGCCAACGGTAAGGCGGTTAATATCAATATCTATGGAACCGTAAGCAAAGAAGGCCGAAATAAAATGGGTATCCCAGTATTTAGCCCCGTGCGCGCCCAGCATGCTTGATGACACCTCACTTCCCCCCAGCTGACTGTCGAGCTCACTGTCTCCGTCACTTGCACTGATAGAAAGTCCGGCAAAACTTGTGTTATCAAGCCGGTAATCAAAACCAAGGGTTAGTGAATCACTTTCTTGATCATAGCCACTACTGCTGGCCGTGGCCTCACGGTCCCGCTTGGTGTGATCAACAAAGCTAAAGAAGGAAAGTCGGCTGCCATCAAGCAGCGCATTGTCGTCGCTGTCTGCACCTGCCGCGCCACCTAAACCACCAAAATAAAAAGCGGTTTTCTGGATGTTACCTTTCCCATCCACGCCACGAGAACGCCACCTAAAAGTATTAATTTTTTGGCCAATGGTCATCGCCACGTCTTGTGTCTGCTTGCCGCTACCCTCTGTAACCGTAGCGCCGCAGGAGTCATGAGACGCGGATTCACTCTCACTGAATTCGTTCGCAGAAGAGACTGACTGGCCAGCGGTTCCGGTGCCACCGGTAGTTTCAGGGTACTCTTGATTTGGATAGTCTGGGTAGATAGTTTGCTGATCACTGCAATTTTCAGCAGCTTGCGCTGGTAGCACGGCGAATGTCGAGGCAAATATCCCAAACAGCACTCCCTTTTTTAGCATTAATTTTGCCACCGTTGAATCTCCCTGTTTTCTATATCAATAGCCAATCGTTGAACACCTACTCGCTAGGATCTACCTAAGCAGCGCAGATCGCATTATTGCGTAAGGGTTTTTGGTACAAAGAAAAAGTCGCCCACTTCATGCCCTGCCCCTTTTATACTTTTATAAACAGGTTCTTGGATAAATTTATTACCCGCTGCGCGGGCTTTCACTGGCCCGCGGATACTTGCGTACAAGTCAGGCGCTGAAAGCACACCCGTGTTACTGCGCAAGGCTTCGATTAATTCTTGAGCAAATACTGAATGATTGCTTCCGCCATCATCAATTACCGGTTTATCGCCGCCCGATGAAAGCAATAAGCGCGAGCGACGCGGCAATTTATATTTTATATATTCATTACTTGACGTCGTTGAATTTTGACCAAAAAACAGGTGCCCCGGTGCCGATGAGAGCAAGCCACCGTAACAAGAATCTGCAATTACCAAAACGCGTTTTGCTTCAATACGACCTAAATGATTACTGATAAATTCATTAGATACCCAAGAGGCATCATTAGGCGGTGGATCTGCATTTATTGGCAGCCAATAACCAGTATCACGTTCACCAACATTAATCATCGAACCGTGACCTGCATAATAGATCAGTAAATTATCTTTTTCAGTCAATACATTGTGTAATTCATTGATCGCTTTCATCACCGTTAAACGATCACTGTCGAGCAACAGCTGTACCTGGAAACCGTATTGTTTCTCTAATATTTCACCAATTTCGCGGGCGTCGTTTATTGGGGTTTGTAGGCTTTCAATTTGCGCGTAATTCCGGTTACCAATAACCAAGGCGTAATACCGGCCAAAGTCCATATCAGCAACTTTAACTTTGCTCGCCACATCGTTTTGCACGTCAGCCGTTGCCAGTGTCGCAGTAGGCGTACGCAAACGTGGAATAGTGGATAGCTGACGCTCAACACTGGCGCGATCATCTTGCAAAGACGCCAAAAGTTTCGTCATCGTGACTAACTCTGTTGCGCCATTTGCCGTCGAATTTAGCGAGTCTTTATTATTCTCTAATTGTTTTTTTAAGCCATTAACTTGGCGTTGCATTAATGCGAGCTGGTCATTTTTGGTCGCCAGTTTCTTTTCAAGCTCACTGCGCAAGGCCGCTTGCTCCGCCTGAGCTGCCTCTTGGAAAATCACGCTGTCGCTCGGTAACCCCCAGGCTTCACGATATAGATTGAGAGCTTGCAGTTTATTTTTCTCAACCCCCAAGCCCTGTTCATACAGGGTACCCAAATTAAATTGCGCACTCTTATTACCTTGGTCGGCGGCTTTCTGATACCAAAGTACTGCGGCTTCGTAATTCGGTTCCGTACCAAGACCTTTTTCAAAAATTTCGCCGACAGCCAGCTGCGCGTCGGCATCGCCCGCTTCCGCGGCCGGTAGCCATATCTTTAACGCCGTTTTATAGTCCGCACGGTCAAATGCGACATATTCACCGCCGCGAATATTGCAATCCGCTGCAGTGGTTTTTATCGGTCTACGCGGGGATAAATACGTCATATTGCCGAGTTTACGCATTTGCCCTGGCAGTAAACAGTCGACGATTTGCAGGCCCGCTATTAGCTCTTCGGTACTCGCTGTAGATTCAGTGATGTCGCTGTCATTCGTTGCAGCACAGGACGCTAATGCGGCGAAACATCCAGCAGCGATGATTTTCCTCAACCCAAATTGCGTATTCATCGTAATATGCCCCTATCATCGAGTCCCTGATGAGTCGATGTGCCGCAAAGCGATCACATCGACAAAAAATACCGCTATTTTAATTGACGAAATACCATGTCAATTCGTCCTAGACTAAGTAAGCTGCCATCTTGCAATGCTATCCTATGGCTGGCCTCGCCGTTAATTCTAATCCCATTAGTGGCACCGATATCCTCTAGCCACCAACTGCCATTTTTATGAATCAACTTCGCGTGCAACATCGATACACTGGGATCATCAATCCGAATTTTTAAATTCTCCTGACGCCCGATCGTCCAAAAAGTATCTGCGTTCTTAGCCGAGACACCGTATACCAAACTCCGGCCATCCGCAAAGAAAAACACCAAGGCGACCTCAGTACTCATTTGCTTAGAGTTAATCGCACGATTAATGCGCTGATCTATTAATTCTTTAGAGTAGTTTGTACTGCGGATTGCCGTGTCCGTCCAACCAGGAGGCAGCTGGTAAGACTGTTGAAATGTCGTTAACTCACTGTCTGGTTCATCATCTATCACGATCGAACCACCGCTAAAAGTATCTTTCTGGGGTAGACGCGACGCAACTATCGTACGCTCTTCGTCCTCAGTGCTTTTAAGGTAGTACGCCGCTTCCCCAAAGGTAATAACATCGCCGGCCTTAACCTGCTCCGGCCTTTTAAGAAGTCGATTATTGATACAGGTTCCGTTCGTGGACCCTAGGTCCTCGAGCACCCACTGCCCACTCGCATAGCTTAGCTTGGCGTGTTGCCTAGACAGTAAACCTTTGCTGATCGCAATATCGCAGCCGCTATCGCGACCGATAATGACTGTACCGGTGACAATGGCGTAGGCTTCATTGCCATCCAAGCTGACGAGCTTCAAATCCATTAGCTTACCTACAGTTCCCTTAAAACCGCTTGAAAGCAGAGCGGGCTATTTAATTATATTGACCAAGCGTGAGCTTGGAATCCATTGCAAAGTATAGCGAATAAATTTCAAGATGGAATCCGAGTGCCGCAGACCGTCGCCATTTAATAAGGAAATGGTCCTAAAAACTATAAAGACGGTTCCCGGCGCTCGGTGTTTGCTGGTGTTTTTGCACGTTTAGTTGAAGATTTACTGGGCGTCGATGCCTTTTTATCACCGGAAAGCCATACCATCGCTGCCAAGGCCAATATCAGCGCCAAAATTTGCCCCGCCGCCAAGATTATAAGTGTTGGCAGTGCCGTTTCTATGCCTTCTGTTACCAAACTTAATACTGCTGAAGCGCTACCAGGCACCCACAGTTGCGGCGCTGCCGGATGACGGCCAGGCACAAACAAGAAAGCCAAGGCAGCAAACAGCAGCCAATACCTAACAAAAACCGAGGGTATCTTACGCAAAAGCAAGAACCATATCAGCATCGCCAGCACCCCGACACCAAGGTAAACCTGCCATGCCAAGCGGTAATCATCTAAATTAATCATGTCTCACCTTAATTAACCCACTGAATTATATGATCTTCTAGCTCATCATCCACCACAGCCAACTCATTGACACAACGGCCTCGCACTGAGATTTTCGCGCGATGTACTGTATCGTCGCTATCTGAGAGCAGCGGATGCCAAGGTGCCAGACGGCCACCCTCACTTAATACCCGATACGCGCAGGTTCTAGGTAACCAATGGAACTCGCTAACATCCTCAAGCTTAAGCTGCAGGCAATCCGGCACCCGCTTCTGACGATGAGTATAGTCACTGCAACGACAGCTTGTTGTATCCAGTAAGCGGCATGCAACGTCGGTGTAAAACACCTCCCCGCTGTCCTCATCTTCTAATTTTTGTAGACAGCACTTCCCGCAGCCGTCGCAAAGCAGCTCCCACTCTTGGGTAGTCATTTCGGCAAGCGACTTCACTTCCCAAAAAGGTGCTCTGACAATATCAGCCATCGCGTTCCGGCCCTACCATGGGGTTTAGGCGCTCTGGCTGGGGAGGTAATTGCAGGTAAAATCCGTTATCAGCAATTTCCTGCATAACTTTGGCCACATCGGCGCGTGACAATTTGCGCTCAGCAGTAAGGACAAGCGTCATGGCTCGCACCGGCTTGCCGAATCGGGCCAATAAGCCCTCCGGCACCTTGGCCAAATCTTCCTGATGATCCACATATAAATACATGCCCTCGGTACATGGGCTGCGGTAAACCGCACATATCCGTTTTATCATTTATTCTCACTCATGCGCAGCAGCCCTTCACCAACGAGTGGTGCGCGCCAGCCGCACAACGCGACTGGCAAGGCACCACTGCGAATCAATTCTTCTAAATCGCGTTTTTTCAACAACACTTCTGGCGCTATATTCGCGGCTACTGCGGCGGCCTCCCCCAACACTTTCATCTGCTTCAGGAGTTGGGTTTGCGCCGGCGTCAGCGGCTTTGGCGCAGCCACAGGCAAATCGGCGTCTGGCGCCGCGCGAGCATCACTCACTATTTGCAATATAAGCTCGCCGTAACGACGCACACTGCCTGGCGATAAATCTTTAACTCGGCCTAACTGGCTTAAATCGCCAGGCATGTGCCGAGCAATTTCAAAGCACACAGGATCTTTGATGACCCGCCCCCGAGGAATATTGCGCTCTTTAGCCTCAGTCTCACGCCATGCACAAAGCTGTTGCAGCGTATATTGCTGACGCTGACTGAGCTTCCATAAGGACTTTATGCGCTGATAATAGTCTTGAGGGGACGTCGGGCTTTCAGCTTGCGCGGTGATTGCAGCACAATCTTCCAACCACCAGTCAAGGGCACCTTTCGCTTCTAAGCGTTGCCGTAGCAGTGGATAGACTTTTTGCAAATACAAGACATCTAACGCTGCGTAGGTGCACTGGCTCTCGCTCAAGGGCCTACGTAGCCAATCTGAGCGAGTCTCACCCTTCTCGACATGAATACCCAAACATTCCATGATCAGCTTTTGATAACTCAGGCCAAAACCCAATCCAGCCAGTGCGGCGCCGATCTGAGTGTCTAATAACGGCTGAGGTACACACTGAAACAGTACTTGAAAAACTTCTAAGTCTTCGCTGCAGGAGTGAATGACCTTGGGGATATCCTGACGTCGCAGCAAATCAGTAAACACCGACCAATCGCTAATATTTAGGGGGTCGATTAAGTACAACAAACCGGCAGCCCCAACCTGCAATAGGCCCGCGATTGGGTAAAAGGTGTCAGTGCGGATAAATTCGGTATCAATAGCCAAAAATTCGGCCTGCGCCCAGATTGCGCAACACTCATTTAAAGCGCTGTCGCTATCTATATAGCGACAAGATTCCAAGGGATCAATCAATGCGTCGTCGTCCTTTTAATGCGTGTGCGAGGGTACCGCTGTCTACGTACTCAAGTTCACCACCCAATGGCACGCCGTGCGCAATTCTGCTTACGGCAATACCGCGGCTGCGCATTTGCTCGGTAATATAGTACGCAGTCGCTTCACCTTCGACGGTGGGGTTAGTTGCCAAAATCAATTCACTCACCGCCAATTCGGCTGCGCGCGCCAATAGATGATCGATCCCAATTTCAGCGGGACCAATGCCATCTATGGGGGATAAATGCCCCATCAATACAAAATAAAGGCCCTTGTAATCGCCACTCTGCTCAAAAGCGACAACATCGGCGGGCGATTCAACAACACAAATGGTTTGATTGTCGCGGCGGCTATCGGCGCAAATAAAACACTGCTCATTTTCAGTTAACGTACGACAACTGGCACAGTGGCCAACCTTCTCAACCGCCTTGGCCAACGCCGAAGACAGGCGCGCAGCGCCCGGTCGATTGCGCTCTAATAGCTGAAAGCTCATACGCTGAGCTGATTTCGCGCCGACGCCGGGAAGGCAACGCAAGGCATCGATTAACTCGTCTATAAGTGGGCTGTAACTCATCGTTAAAATGGCATCTTAAAGCCGGCAGGCATACCCATACCAGACAGCATCCCGCCCATCTGATCCTTGCTACTGGCTTCAATTTTACGTGCGGCATCATTCATGGCAGCCGCAATCAAATCCTCTAGAATTTCTTTATCTTCCGACATCAAGCTCGGATCAATACTCACCCGGCGTACATCGTGACGCCCCGTCATGGTTACTTTAACTAGGCCGGCGCCCGATTCGCCCTGCACTTCAGCATTGGCTAATTCCTCTTGGGCTTTTTGCATTTTTTCCTGCATTTCAGCCGCTTTTTTCATTAACTCATTTAAATCAGGCTTCATCTGGATATCTCTACGTAATGTTTACAATTTAAGCGGGTAATCGAACCGATTCTTGATCAAGTACCCCGTCAAACTCAGCTATTAAGCGGTTTACCATTGGATCGGCTACCAGGGCTTCTTTTGCAATGAGCAGCCGTTCATCTAAACAGCGTTGTCGATACGCCGCCGGGGTTTCAGTCGGAGCCGGCGCAATTGCAACGGCAACCTTCAGAGGAACACCGAAATACTCACAGAGCATTTCGCCAAGGCGCTCAATGTGGCGATCATTTAGCAGGGCTGCATTCGCCGTATCAATATTAAAGTGCAGGCTATTGGCAGTTTTATCGACAATCTGACAATGGCTAGCAATACTGCCCAGCATACCGGGCAGCTTAAACAGGTCAAATTGCTCCCGCCAAACTTGCTCTGAGAATGCAGCCAAGCTAATTTTTTCCGCCGCGGCAGCCGTCACCAGCGGTTCAGCACCCGCCGCCGCTTCCTGAAACGGCGCCGATTGCGCCGCGGGCTCCTCAAGTTCGACTGCAATAGCAGCCGGAGCAGGTTTCGGCTCAAGTGTTGCTAGCGCACTAGCCACTGCAGGCCGCTCTTCCCAAGGCGGTAGCGAATCACCACGACTGGCAGTGTTCATGCTCTCACTTGGCGGCAGCTCTTCAATAGGCAATGCTGACGGCGCCTGACTTACAGAGGCCCTAACCGGCAAGCTTAGCTCGCTAACTGGCTGCTGGGGCGCAGCTTTTGTTAAATTACTCGTTAAGGGCTTTTTTACCGCAACAGCGGCCTCCGCCGCTGGCTTAGCGCGGGGCAATGTCTTTTGCGGGCCATCAATAACGCCCTGAGGCTTAAAAGCCAACATACGCAACAACAGCATTTCCAAACCGGCGCGAGGATCCGGCGCCAAGCCCAAATCGCGACGACCAGCTAATGCCATTTGATAGTAAAACTGCACGTCTTCTGCAGTGACAGTGGCAGCGAGATCAATGATCCTCTGACGATCGCCCAAGCTGTTATCTAGGCCCTCTGCCACGGTTTGCGCAACAGCCAAGCGATGCAGCACTACCAAAAGCTCGCTGACCACACCTGCAAAATCAGCACCCATTTCTGCCAAATCCGCCACAATCGCCAGAAGTGCCGCACCATCACTGGCCGCAAATGCCTCAATAAGGCGATAGACCGAGCCGTGGTCTATCGTCCCCAGCATTTGGCGCACATCGACCTCTGCCAGTTTTCCCGACCCAAACGCGATGGCCTGGTCGGTCAAACTTAAGGCATCGCGCATACTGCCGTCCGCTGCGCGACCCAGCAGCCAAAGTGACGGCTCCTCGTACTGAACCATTTCTTTTTCAAGAATGGTTTTGAGGTAGTCGACAATACGCTCTGCGGTTAGATTTTTGAGATTAAATTGCAGGCAACGCGACAAAATAGTCGCAGGCAATTTTTGCGGGTCAGTCGTCGCCAGTAAAAACTTAACGTGAGCTGGAGGCTCTTCCAATGTTTTCAGTAGCGCATTAAAGCTGCTGCTACTGAGCATGTGCACTTCATCTATGAGGTAGACTTTATAGCGGCCTTGACTCGGCGCGTATTGCACATTGTCGAGTATTTCGCGGGTGTCTTCGACCTTGGTACGAGACGCCGCATCCACTTCGAGCAGATCAACAAAACGACCTTCATTTATTGCCACGCAGGCGTGGCACTGACCACAGGGCTCAGAGCTAACACCAACCTCACAGTTTAGGCATTTCGCTAGGATACGGGCAATGGTCGTCTTACCAACGCCGCGGGTACCCGTGAATAAATAGGCGTGATGGAGACGGTCGTGATCGAGGGCGTTTATCAGCGCCTTTAGCACATGATTTTGGCCTGCCATCTCACGGAAGGTTTTTGGGCGCCACTTACGCGCCAACACCTGATAGCTCATTGAATAATTCCTAACGTGGAAGCGGCAAGGATACACCAGCGCTGCAAGGACATAAACCAATGAAAGCGAACGGAAATTAATACAAAGGAGGGAGTTTAACGTTCTGGTGGCAGTCCAACCAGCCACACCCCGGCACACGATATGATAACTACCGTTGCTCCCTTCCAGGCCTGGCGGAGTTCGCTATCTCTCGTTGCGGGGGGACCGGAAGGACTACCGCAGAAAACACGTTTTTGGCTAGGCCTCAACGCGGGCGCTATTGTCAACGAAAGCCCCTTGACATGCAAGCCGCCCGAACCAATATTCCTCAATATTCTCCATTTATCAAGGTGCTAGGTCTGCACCTGGAGGAAAATTAAGTAATACCGCCGCCACACTTTCTTGTATGTATTGACGTCGCTCCTGAGGCGTCTCCATATTTGGCATCCGGCGCTTGCTTGTGCCACGCCAAACCAGCTTTTTACTCTCTGCATCAATGATGTCAATAATCAGACTGCTCTCCTCATATCGACGCACTGAAATCTCATCATCAAAGAAGCCCCCTTGGCCAAAATGTCCGTGACCAAAACTAGAGCGATACCCGGGGCGATAACCGCAGTAGTAGCAAGGATAATAACCAAAGTAGGTATACCAAGAGCCAAAGCTACTTACATTCACTTTCTCCTCCTTTCCTAAATGGTAAGTCACTAATACCGATGCGGGAATGCCATCAAGCGCCTTGCTAATACCTTTTGCGGCTAACTGACTGTCTACTGCGTCAACTACTCGTTGACGCACCAAATCATTATCCAAATCCGGTGCGATGCCGGCACCATCAATGCCTGGCTGCGGCAGCCAAGCAAAGGTTGTTACCCCCTTAAAATCATAATCGGCCGCATAGTCTGAGTTGGCCGGAATACCAGCGCAAGCTGACACCAGTAATGCCAATATTACAATTAGGCTATTTTTCATATTACCGTCCACTTTCAGCACTACACGTAAAAAAATTAGGGCTGCAGCACAACCCACAAAGCCATTTGACCACGCAAGACCCGCAGCAACAATCCACCATTGCTTGCCGCCAGCACCTCACTCAATTCTTTAACATCACGCACCCGGCGCTGATTGGCCGACACGATCACATCCCCGGCCTGTAAATTACTCGACGCTTCTGCATTTTGCTTGACTTCCGCCACCAGCACGCCACGACCGTCAGACGAGTCGCGCAGAACAAGCCCCTTCAGTAAATCACTAACGTCATTGTCAGGTAGATTTACAGCCGTTTTTAATGTGGAGGCCTCTCGCAAACGCGCATGCAAGACTTTAGTTTTGCCATCACGCACTACAGTCACCGCGACTTTATCACCAACGCGGCGCAAACCAACCGCATTACGCAATTGCGCTGAACTATGGACGTCTTTACCATCTATCGCGACAACCAAATCACCAGGCTTAATATCCGCGTCGGCGGCGGCGGATTTATCCTGCACTTCGGCAATGACCGCTCCGCGCTGATGCTTAGGCAGTTTAAACGCGTCTGCCAACTCAGGGCTTAGATCTTGAATCACGACCCCAAGCTGACCACGCTTCACCTCCCCGTGCTCCAAAATTTGATCAATGCTGACCTTTGCCATATTGATTGGAATAGCAAAGCCTATACCTACATTACCCCCGGCCGGCGCCAATATTGCAGTATTCACCCCAACGAGTTCACCATGTAAATTGACGAGCGCACCACCTGAGTTACCCGGGTTGATTGAGGCGTCAGTTTGAATAAAATTCTCGTAGCCCTCAATCCCCAAACCGGTTCGACCTAACGCACTAACAATACCGGTAGTCACCGTCTGCCCCAGACCAAAGGGATTACCGATTGCCACCACATAATCGCCGACTTCTAAATTTTCAGAATTCGCTAGCTTTACACTATGTAAATCCTTGGCGTCGATTTTAAGCACGGCGATATCTACATCTGGATCAGAGCCAATTAACGTGGCGGTATAACTACGCCCATCTTCCAAGGCAACAGTAATTTCATCAGCCCCGTTAATAACATGGTGATTGGTGAGCACTGTGCCAGCTTTAGCATCAATAATTACGCCGGAGCCAGCACTTTGCGTGCGACGCTGCTGTTGCGGGCGCATCTGCTGATCAGGAACGTTAAAAAAGCGGCGAAAAAAGGGATCGTTTAGTAGCGGGTTTTGCTGAACACTGCGGGTAGTATAGGTTGATATATTCACCACAGCCGGATTAACCGTCTTCAGCATGGGCGCCAAACTAGGCAGAGTCCGCCCGTCGGCGTCTTGCTGGGGGAACAATGCAAAACTATTCTGGGCCAATCCAAGGAAAAAGCTCAGCATCACGCACTTTAACACCATGCTGAGTGGCTGATACGCTCGGTATTTCAGACTATTCATACGTCTCCTAAACTCCCGTAGTCAATCACAATGAGCTTTAGAGCAAGTCCCAGACTAAAAATTCCCTAGCAAAGTAATTTCTTGTTTATCTTTCACAAGCGCGTTATCACGCGAGTTTTTCTGCCATAGCGCGTGAGATTTCGGTCTCCAGTGTTGACTTAAATGCTCGCATCATTAATCCAAGTTTTATCTCAACGCGAACCTCAGATGGCACGAGCGAAATTCGTCCCTTAACACCTGCGCGCTGAACCTCGACCTCATCATCGTTTAACCAATGTGCTTTGAGCTGATATTTTTCTTCCAACTTAGCCGCCAACTGGCGAATCATCGTACGCATCTCGGCAGGCGTCTTTTTATGGCTTTGGCGAAGAGAAATAGTCGACACGAATCAAACACCTCATTTAGCGAGTTTATTATTAATGCTTTGAATAGTATGCCAGATACCGTCAATTGTAACGAAATCAATGGACTGCAGGCGACAGTCTCTCCCGCCATTCAAGCAGCCGATAGCGCCTACTTTATGACAGGCAAAAAAAAACCGCTTTTCAGCGGTTTTTCAAAACTTTGGTGGAGCTAGGCGGGATCGAACCGCCGACCTCTTGCATGCCATGCAAGCGCTCTCCCAGCTGAGCTATAGCCCCAAAGCAGAGGATGCGCATATTAATGTTCACCCCTAGCCTTGTCAACAAGTGGATGAAAAATCTGGTTAATTTCTTAAACAACTCCACTTCCCCGTTAAAACTTCACCCCTATCGATTGGATTCACAAGCCTGCTGGTAACGCTTCTCCAATTTTTTAAGCCGCTTCTTACCGACGCCGCCAAGCACTTCAACAGCATGACGCAAACGCGCCCTACTCATATCGGGACCAAGTACTTCCATAGAGTCGACAACTGAAATTGACGATGTTGTACCCGCAATAGCAATAAACAAGGGCGGCATAAAGTCTTTCAACTTGATACCCAAACCCTCTGCCAAGGACTTTATCTCGGCAAAGATGGCATCACGCTGCCAGTCGTTCAATGCTTCAAGACGCCAAGCAGCGCACTGCAGTAAAGTTAGTAGCTCCTCTTCCTCTAAATTCGACACAGCAAAACTCGCTGGTGTTAGCGGCAACATGCCCGACAAGAAGAAACCAGCCAAGGGCGCCAAATCACTTAACACTTCGATACGTGACTGCACATGCGGAATCATTTTCATCAACATATCGCGATTTAAAGCCCAATCTTGCAAACGGTCAGCAAGTTGCTCCGCGCTGCAATCTTCACGTAACCACAATCCATTCAGCCAGCGCAATTTCTCAACATCAAAAATCGGCCCACCTAGGCTCACTCGGCTAATATCGAAGTGAGTTATCATCGCATCCAGACTGAACTTTTCGCTTTCATCGGGCATAGACCAACCCATGCGCCCTAAATAGTTCAGCATGGCCTCGGGTAGAAAGCCCATGCGTTTATAGTAATTGATGCTCGTCGGGTTTTTGCGCTTACTAAGCTTGCTCTTATCCGGGTTACGCAAGAGCGGCAAATGACAGAGCACAGGCATTTCCCAGCCAAAATACTGGTAAAGCAATTTGTGCTTTGGTGCCGAGTTTATCCACTCTTCTCCCCGCAATACGTGAGTAATCGCCATTAAATGGTCATCGACGACATTGGCTAAGTGATAGGTTGGCAATCCATCAGATTTCAGAAGAATTTGAGCATCGACCTGACCCCACTCTAGCTCTATCCTGCCCCGCAACATGTCATCAATCTCGCAGTGACCGTCGTCCTCAGGGACAAACATACGAATAACACAGGGGTCTCCGGCAGCTTCACGGCGAGCGTGCTCGCTTTCATCAAGCTTTAAATCCGAATATTTAAGCGCAGTATGACCGCCAGCCGCGCGACGCGCCTCACGCAATGCATCTAGCTCTGCGGGTGTGCGATAGCAATGGAAGGCGTGACCGGCCGATATTAGCTGTTCACAGTGCTCACGGTAAATTTCGCTTCGCTCACTCTGCCGGTAAGGACCATGTGGCCCACCGACATCCGGGCCTTCATCCCAGTCCAACCCCAACCACCGCAAAGAATCAAAAATCGCTTGCTCAGAAGCAGCAGTCGATCGCTGCTGATCGGTATCTTCGATCCTCAGCAAGAACTCCCCACCCTGGCTTTTGGCAAAGCAGTAGTTAAACAAAGCAATATAAGCGGTACCCACATGTGGGTCGCCAGTGGGAGACGGGGCAATACGAGTGCGAACAGTCATGGAGTGTTTATTACCATTTGAATACAATAGGGTTTTCAGCTCGCCACCATAATGACAGCAAGCTCATGCTGCCGCCATTATACGTGTCGAAACCGCCAAGATTCATCCATCCGCAGAGGTATTTCAGCGCTGATGAGCAAAAAAATTCTCGACCGTCGCTTCTGCGTCGCCCCGATGCTGGACTGGTCAGACCGTCACTGCCGCGTTTTTTGGCGACAGCTCAGCCGCCACGCAGTGTTATATACCGAAATGATCACTACCGGCGCATTGATTCACGGCGACCAGGAACGACATTTAGATTACAGCGATATAGAACACCCGGTTGCCTTGCAACTCGGCGGCAGCGATCCGGCAGCACTGGCGACTTCAGTACGTATGGCTGAACAATGGCAATATGACGAAGTAAATTTAAATTGTGGCTGTCCTTCTGACCGGGTTCAAAACGGTTTTTTTGGCGCCTGTTTAATGTCCCGGCCGAGCCTGGTAGCGGACTGTGTCAAGGCCATGAAAGACGCCGGCAATCTTCCCATTACCGTTAAACACCGCATAGGTATTGATGATCAGGAGGGTTACGGACCTCTGCAGGAATTTGTTGGCGCGATTGCGGAAGCCGGTACTGACGCTATTATTGTGCACGCCCGCAAGGCGTGGCTACAGGGCTTAAGCCCCAAAGAAAATCGTGAGATCCCCCCTTTAAATTACGATTTGGTGTACCAGCTCAAAAAGGATTTCCCTGAGCTAGAAATTATCATAAACGGCGGTATCCAAACCCTCGCGGATGCCAGCTCGCATTTGTCATATGTCGATGGCATCATGGTGGGCCGCAGCGCCTACCAAACACCTTACCTTCTAGCAGAGGTGGATGAACACTTTTACCAGCAGGCCGCTACAAGTAAAACGCGACGTGACATCATCCACGACCTGCTTCCCTATATTGAGGTGGAACTGGCCAAGGGCACCCGGCTAAACCACATGACTCGACATATATTAGGCCTATTTAATGGCCAAGCAGGCGGCAAACTATTTCGTCGCCACATTAGCGAACATGCTCACCGACCCGGCGCTGGCGTCGAGGTTCTTAGTGACGCGCTGGCCTTCGTGGAACGCAGCTGGTAGTTAACGACTTAAAGGATTATTTAATAATGAGAAGCAAACTCGAACAATTAAAAACAATGACCGATGTCGTCGCTGACACCGGCGACATTGAAGCCATCGCCCGTTTTGCGCCACAGGATGCAACGACTAACCCGTCGCTTATCCTGAAGGCTGCCGCCCTGCCCCAATACCGCACGCTGATTGACACGGTAGTGTCGAATACCATTAGTGATCGAGACAATCCCGAGCAGCTGCAATACGCCGCTACCCAGCTCGCCGTTGAAATTGGCGCTGAAATTACTAAACTCGTTCCAGGCAAGGTTTCTACAGAAGTTGATGCCCACCTTTCATTTAACACCAAGGCCATGATCGACGAAGGTCGACGTATCGTTCAACTCTACCAAGCCAAAGGTATTGATAAAGATCGTCTGTTAATAAAAATTGCCTCAACATGGGAAGGCATCCAGGCGGCGAAAGTCCTCGAACAAGAAGGCATCGAGTGCAACCTAACATTACTTTTCAGCTTAATTCAAGCCGCCGCGTGTGCCGACGCAGGTGCTACCTTAATTTCGCCGTTTGTCGGCCGAATTTTGGATTGGCATGTAGCCCACGGCGCGAAGCCGACCGATGCCGACGACGATCCTGGCGTACAATCGGTAAGCGCCATTTACAGTTATTACAAACAGCACGATTACAAAACCATCGTGATGGGCGCAAGCTTTCGCAATTGTGGCGAAATTGAAGCACTGGCGGGCTGTGACCGCCTCACTATTAGCCCAGCGTTACTAAGCGAATTAAAGGACGATGCCGGCACACTCCAGCGTCGCTTATCTCCCGAAATGAATTTCGCGCCTCAAGCTAAGCTCGTGATCAATGAAATTAACTTTCGCTGGCTAATGAATGAAGACGCCATGGCGACCGAAAAGTTGGCCGAAGGAATTCGCGCCTTTGCTGCAGACCAAGTCAAATTAGAAACACTACTGAAGGAGTGGCGCTAATATGTTCGAAAAACTAAAACAGTTATTCGCCGACGTCGACGACGCCAGTATGGAAAAAATGACTCTAGAGCTTGTCACCGCGGCACTATTACTCGAAGTAAGCAAAGCTGACTTCCAGGAAGACCCTGCAGAAATCGATAAAATTCGCGACATTCTGGTACAACATTTCTCAGTGAGCCTCGGCGATATTAATGCATTTATAGATGAGGCAAGGAGCACAGCTAGCGACAGCACCTCGCTCTACCCCTTTACCCGTTATATTAATGACAACTGCAATAATATCGAAAAATACCAGTTAGTCGTGGCTCTCTGGGAAGTTGCTCTGGAAGATGGGCGCATCGACAAATACGAAGATCACCTAATCCGTAAAATTTCGGATCTGATCTATTTGCCGCACAGTGAGTTTATTCGCGCTAAGTTAAGCGTGATGGGGAATACATAGACTAGAAGCACTGACCTTCAAGCAGAGACACTAACTCTCTAAACTTAGCGTGATTACTATCACTCAGGCCCATCAAGGTACGGTGGGCTTCGAGTACGCGAAGTTTCACGGCCTCTTCATTACAATCCAACACCGGTAATTCGCCAAGGTCTTCATCGTCCAGCAGTGGCTCTTCACGAATACGAAACACGCGATCAAAGCCCATGCTCTGCAGCACGCGGGTGATATCGGGATTTGTGGACAAGATCAGGGGAACAAACTGGAACTTTTCTTTGGCCTTTATCGCTAATTTAGCAAGCAAGCCCAAGGTTGTGCTGTCGACATTAATTGCATCAGAAAGATCGACAACAACGCTGGCAAAGCCTTGTACCGAGAACATCTCGTCGAAGAACTCATCCAAGGTTGTGCAAAGCGTCAGCCGTACATCACCGACTAGCTTTATGACAAAGGCACCATCCTGCCCTGCTACTAATATCCGTCCAGGCTGCATTCGCCTACAACCTACTTACAACTAAAATTGCGATATCGTCCGGCGCCTCGTCTATATCGAATAATCCAAAAGTTTCGGCCAACTGCGTTGATGAGTTCTGCCCTTGCTTTAATAAATCGAGCAGGAGCTGCTCTTTATTTTCCAAGGTATCGCTACCCAAGACTTCCAATATACCATCAGAGAATAAACTCAGCACAGCCCCCGGCGGAAAGCTGATCATATGGTCACTGAACTCGGCGTCAGTAAACAGACCAACTGGCATATCATGCTCTGGCAAAAACACGGCGTTGCCATCTACAGCCAACACTGGTGCGGGCAAATGACCAGCAACAGAGTAAGACAATTGATTACACTTCAAATCAAAGGCGCCAACGCAAAGCGTAACGTGCTTACCAATACCCATTTCCAGCAATTCTCGATTGGCAATGGCCAACATTTTTGCAGGAGATAGAATAGCGGTTGATCCTCGATGCAAAAAATCGCTGCGTTTTCGAGCAAAGAGGTTTTTTAAAAATACTGTTACGAAGGCCGAGCTTGCACCATGACCTGAAACATCAGCAACAAAAAACACGGCGTGATCTTCGCCGACCACAAAATAATCAACAAAATCACCACTCAAATAGAGCGACGGTAAAATATAGTGACAAAACTGGTAATTCGATATTGTCTTTGGCGTGTCTGGCAACAGCAACTGCTGTACATGTTTACCCGCTTGCTGGTCTTGCTGGAGTAGAGTCAAGCTTTCCAATAATTCGCGGTTCGCGCTCTCAAGCTTATTGCGATACGCCAAATTTTCGCGTTTTAATGCGCCACGCTCCAAAGCCCGATCAAGTACATGCTTAATCACCACCAGTTTTTCAGTGGGTAGCATCAAATAATCGGTAGCACCATGACGAACTGCGGCGAGAATATCGGCCATGCTCTTACGTCGAGAAAGACCGATCAGCGGAAGCTCCCTTGGGTCTGCAGCCATTTTTCCTAGCAGGTCAATTCCGCGCTCGTCGGGAAAATCGATATCAATCATCACAATATCAATGTCTTCTTCCCGGAAAATCGGCATTGCCACAGCGCAATCAGCAACGCCCACAACATCCATGCCAAGCTGTTCAAGGGAGTCAACGAGCTGAGCTTGTATTACATCGGCCTGCTGAACCAGCAGTATCCGATGAGGAAGGGAGTTATTCATGCAGCCTTTTTACCCGCATCCGAACACCGGCACAAGTAGCAATCTTGTGGAGGATTTACAGCTTGCTCGGCGAGTGCCTTTTTAAAAGTCAAAGGACTCGAAATCTTCATCGCCAAAATCATCTTTGAGCTGGCCATCATTGATCAAAAACTCTCTACGCTGAAGATAAGCGTCTTTAAAAAAGGTATATTTATCCCCAGACACCAAGTTCTCGGTGCCCAGCAAACTTGCGCGAACTTGGAGCAAATCCAGTGCGCTCATAGCGTAACGTGCTATCTCTGGATCGACAACGCCGGTAACCGACACGTAGGAGTCTATACCTTGCCCCGCGCCGTCTCGAAGATTGCTAGGGCCCAAAAATGGCAGTACCAAATATGGCCCTGGCCCAACCCCCCACACGGCCAAAGTTTGACCAAAATCTTCAGACTCACGTTTTAAGCCGATGAAGCTCGCCACATCAAAAAATCCAACGACCCCAACGGTAGTATTAATCACAAAGCGACCACCATCGACGAGCACATCGCCGGGTTTGCCCTGCAATAGCGCGTTGGTCATGTTTTTGATTTCACCAATATTATTAAAAAAATTGGCAATACCTTGATCGACAATAGTAGGGGTGATTTTGCGATAGCCTCTGGCGACAGGCTGCACCAAGTACTCATCAGCAGTGTTATTGAACGCAAATACCCCGCGATTAAAGCCTTCCCATGGGTCACGGGGATCGCCATCGCTCGCTGCGCTCGCTCCTGCCACCCCAAACACTGATAACAGCATCAGTAAGGCACAGACTTTTCGTTCCATTGGTATCATTTACCCAAATCACTCTGTAAGTCCAAAACCGGCCGATACTATACCTAATAGACCAGAAATTGGCACCAATTCGATCATTAACACTAATTTACTAACAAAATACCTAATTCCAGCAGTTGCTGTAATATCTCTCCACCGAAATCGACCACCGCTGCGCGCTCAATATTCAGCTCTCCCGCAATTTCAGTCAGGACCGCTGCCCCGGTTATTCCTGGCGACGCATCCAGTAAGCTCAATAGCCGTGCTGTTACCCGATTTATCTCGAGAAACTGCACCTTATCATCGCGGTTACGATAAACCACTATGAATGTCAGTTCGGCGCCCGCCTCACTCGGCCGGAATTCCGCGCTTATATGGTGAACCGGAAACGCATATGCCAACGACCAAGCCAACGGCGACAACGACAGCTGCGCCTTGAGAACATCGGCAACTGGCTGGATATTCGGGAGCTCGTCCTCAGCAATATCCAGAGCCAACTCTACCCATTCATAGTGGGCCAATTCACGTAAAAATGGCGGATCACTCGGCGCGTCACGCTCATCGTCAAGATACCCGAGAAATTCCTCGGCAATACGCAAAAAATAAGGACTATCGCAGCGGTGGTGATGCATAAAGTCACGCACCAAGGCATGCCACTCATCATCGCGGTACAAGCTTCGACACACAGGAAAGCCGTTACTGAGAAACCCCTCAATATTATTAAAGAAGAGATCTCTATAAATAGCCATGCGCCGGGCCTCAATACCTTGAGGCCCGGCGCAGTGCTCTGGGTCCCGCACAAACGCAGTCATACTCTGCTGGATCTGCTGAAATTCTTTCATCAACCGGCAAGCCCCTTAACAATGCTGCCTTGCCGTTCAGCTGCCATCTGTGCCGTGCGGATCTGCCCGACCTCTAATAGCAACTCAGCCATGGGTGGAAAATTAAAATCCCGCTCTAATAATGTCGGGAGTGGTCCGCATAAGCGGTAGGCTTCGTCAAGCAAAGCCCAGACAGAATCAATAACATCGGAACCGTGAGTATCAACCCGCAAATCCTCGGCCTCGTCAAAATGACCTGCTATATGTATATAGCGCGCTCTCGCCAAAGGTAGGGAGTGTAAAAATTGATAGGGATCGTAACGGTGATTTACGCTGTTGACGAAAATATTATTCACATCCAAGAGTAAATCGCAGTCAGCCTCAGCCAACACCGCATTAATAAACTCACTTTCGGACATTGTTTGTCCTGGCGCCGCATAATATGAGGCATTTTCGAGCAGTATTCGCTGACCAAGAACATCTTGAACCTGCTTTACTCTCTCAGCTACGTGATACACAGCCTCCTCCGTAAACGGAATCGGCAATAAATCATAGAGCTGACCTTCGTCGCCACAATACGTCAGGTGTTCCGAATATAATGGGCAGTCAAAATCTTGAATAAATCGTTTAATATCGCTTAACAAGGTTTTATCCAGTGGTGCAAACCCACCTATATTCAAAGACAAACCGTGCAAATAAACAGGATAGCGCTCAGCTAACTCGCGAAACGAGCGGCCGTAACGACCGCCGACATGCAACCAATTTTCAGGAGCGACCTCTATAAAATCCAACTCATTGCCAATAAGCCCGCGCAGCTCTGGAATCAACCCACGCCGCAAACCCAGACCGGCAAGTGCGCCAGATTTATTCGTCATTACAGCCACCCATTCACATTAACCCCCTCTTCGCAAAACCAAACTATTCAGCCATTTTTTCGGCGCCGCACTTTCCTTCACCGCATTTACCTTCGCCGCACTTACCTTCATGAGCCGCCTTTGCTTTATCCGCACCGCATTTGGCTTCGCCGCACTTACCTTCATGAGCCGCCTTGGCTTTATCGGCACCACACTTGGCTTCACCGCACTTGCCTTCATGAGCCGCCTTGGCTTTATCGGCACCACACTTGGCTTCACCGCACTTGCCTTCATGAGCCGCCTTGGCTTTATCGGCACCACACTTGGCTTCACCGCACTTGCCTTCATGGGCTGCTTTTGCCTTATCTGCTCCACATTTTGCTTCGGCCTTTGCCGCCTTATCTGAGTTCCCCATGGCCAATTCGTAACCAGAGATCATTGTATTCGCCGCAAAGGGGTTTTCGCCCGCCATTGCAGGACTCATCGACGAGGCCAACAAGGCTGCGCCAAACGCTGCTGCCATCGGTTTTTTCGCAAAAGGCTTCTGTGTCATATTATTCTCCGCATTCATTATTAAGTATGTTGCCAATGGGATCGAAAGCCGGGATTACATCCTTCGAGATTTAGCATAGCAGTTTTCGCCAGTAGAACTCATACGTTCAATATGTACAATTCGATGTAGCAATATATAGACGCACTCAATTTAGCAATGTTACATCCTGTACCAAAGCTTTCCAGAGCGTTTTTAAACGCTTCTCGGAAACCGGCACCCGTGTTCCCATATTTTGCGCAAACAGAGAGATCCTCAACTCTTCCAGTTGCCAGCGGTAATCCATGAGCAAGGGATGACGGCGATGCTTCTGAGGTAGTTTTTTTAGGAATTCAGCAAACTGCTGTTGCAACGGCTCCAGCGCTAATGTCGATTGTCGATCACGCTGATACGCGCCGTCTAATTTCGTAAGCCGCTGCAAAATAGCCTGTAAATAGCGCGGGTACTGACAAAGTTCATCACGATTTAAATCAGTAATAAACCCGTCAAAAAATAAACCATCTAGCTGACCATTTATATCGTTAATACTATGAATCCAGCTGAGTGAACTTAGTTTTTTGAGTCGGCGACGAATCTCGGCGTAGTTGGCGAGGATTTCCGTTAACAAGCCCGCACAGGCCTCCGCATCGGCTACAAACAAGGCACTTCCCTGCGTCCACATTTGCTCAAACTCAGGTTTCGTTTTGGGCAGCTTGTCGCGCGATAGACCAAAACTATGTTGTGCCGCTGCGAGCAAACAGTCTTCTAGCCAGCGTTTTTTCTGCTGGCCCACCGCAGAGAATTGTAGCTGCACTGCATTATTCCTAAGCAAGCTCCCTCGCAGGGTTTTACATTGCTGCGCAAGCCGCAATAACAATAGGCGCTGTACGCCACGTATATTGATTTCCTGCGCATCAGTTTCCGTCTCTGCTAGGCTTAATTCAACGCTCTCGCCCTGGTCCCGCAAGCAAGGATAGGCGACGAGCGTTGCACCACCTTGTTTAAACTCATATCGCGGCTCTAAGCGATCAAAGTCCCAGCTGTTTAGGGTCTTAGTTTCAAAACCGCTGCCACGCTCTTCTGCAATCCCTTGCTGTACCTGCACCGCGAGCTCGGCACACAACGCCCGCAAATCACGGCCTTGTGCCAATACTTTACCCGCGTTGTCGAGCACCCGAATATTCATACGGTAAAAGTTATCAATGCTATTGCGCGACCACTCGCCAACATCAATCTGCAGCCCAGTAATTTTACGCAGGGCGTCGGCTAGACTCGGCAGAAGGCCAACATCATTGATTGACAGCATTGGCAAGGCCTTATCAACAAAATCTGGCACCGGCACTAATTGCTTGCGCTGGGCTTTCGGCAGCGTTTTCAATAAGGCGATGCACTTATCCCGCAACAAGCCCGGCACCAACCACTCCAAGCGTCCATCGGGGAGCTTAGGGAGGTTAGCCAAGGGCACCGACACGCTAACTCCATCGGCAGGATGATTCGGTTCAAAATGATAACTCAGAGCCAATATCATACCCGCGCAGTGCAATGTATCCGGGAATTGTTGCTCAGTGACATCGCTACCAGCATGGCGCATTAATTCACCACGGCTCAAGAACAAGGTCCGCGGCGCCGCAGTACTTTTCAACCACTTTTCTAGATGCGCGGCAGTGATAATACCCTCGGGAATACGTTCATCGTAGTAGCGAAACAATTCATCGTCGGAGATCAAAATGTCGCGCCGACGAGCCTTATCTTCCAGCTCAGCAATTTCCTCTATCAATTTACGGTTATGTTGGAAAAACGCTGCCTTCCCCAGGTATCGTCCTTCAACCAAGGCCTGCCGAATTAAAATCTCGCGACTTTCTACCGGCGATATCGGTCCATAATGAACCCGCTTTTTATCGCGTATTAGCAAGCCATAAAGCATGGTTTGCTCAAAGGCCATCACTCGGCCGCTGCGACTATGCCAATGCGGCTCGTAATAGCTGCGTTTTAGTAGCTCATCGTTAATCCCAAACACCCATTCGGGGTCTATTTTAGCCACGCAGCGCGCATAGAGCTGAGTGGTTTCAGCTAGCTCCGCGGCCACTATCCATTTCGGAGATTTCTTAAACAATGAAGAACCAGGGAAAATACGCAGCTTACGGTTGCGAGCACCAAGATATTCACGATCTTCATCTTTACACGCAATCTGCCCTAAAAACCCCGGAAGTAGCGCTCTATGGATGCTATCGACGTCTGCAGGCGCCGAATTTACGGGCAACTTCAATTGCCGACACATCAGCGTAATTTGATGGTGAACCTCGCGCCATTCCCGCATACGCGTCCACGATAAAAACTCGCGTTGGCACAGTTTGCGCCACTGACTCGCGGACAGTTCTTGCCGCTGCTCTTCGGCATAGTTCCACAAACCAACAAAAGCCATAAAATCCGAATCTGGCTGCCAAAATCGGCGGTGTTTTTCATCGGCGGCCTGCTGCTTATCGGCAGGGCGATCCCGCGGATCTTGAATACTTAAAGCGCTGGCGATAATCAACATTTCTCGGAGACAGCCGCCATCTGCAGCCGCTAATAGCAAGCGACCAATACGCGGATCAACAGGGAAGCGCCCCAGCTGCTGACCTAACTTGTTGAGTTCGCCGTCCCGCACTGCGCCAAGCTCTGCCAATAAGGCAAAACCATCGTTGACAAACTTTTTGTCTGGTGCATCCACAAAGGGAAATGCATTGATATCCCCCAGTTTAAGCTGGAGCATCTGCAAAATAACTGCCGCGAGATTGGTGCGCTGAATCTCCGGCTCGGTATATATCGGCCTGCTCAGGTAATCGGCCTCGCTGTACAAGCGATAGGCAATACCCGCGGCTACACGCCCACAGCGGCCAGCACGCTGGTTTGCACTAGCTTGAGAGATAGGCTCGATCGGCAGGCGTTGAACCTTGCTGCGCACGCTATAGCGGCTAATACGCGCGGTGCCACCATCGATTACATAGCGGATCCCTGGCACGGTCAATGAGGTCTCCGCAACATTCGTGGCAAGCACCACCCGCCAACCGCGCCGTCCCCGCAGATCAAAGATCCGCTGCTGCTCCGCCGTGCTTAACCGCGAATACAGTGGCAATATTTCCGCACCAGGCAGCTCCGCTTTACGCAGATGCCGAGTCACATCGCGAATATCTCGCTCCCCGCTGAGAAAAACCAAGGTATCGCCACTGCGCTGCGCACCTTCCGCAAGCAATTCCCTCAAAACCGCCTCAACGGCCTCAGCCAAATCATTGTCAGCGCTCAATTCCTCTTGTGGACGGTAACGATACTCAACAGGAAAACTGCGGCCGGAAACTTCAATTACTGGCGCATTATTAAAGTGTTCCGAAAAGCGCGCCACATCGATAGTCGCCGAGGTAATAATCAGTTTTAAATCGGGCCGCTTAGGCAATAGCGTTTTCAAATAGCCCAGCAGAAAATCAATATTTAAACTGCGTTCATGCGCCTCATCAATGATGATGGTGTCATATTCACTCAAATAACGATCTCGCTGGATCGCCGCCAGCAAAATACCATCGGTCATTAATTTTATATGGCTATTTGGCGAGCTAACTTCTTGAAAACGAATTTGAAAGGCGACGCCGTCACCTAGCGTGGTGCCTAACTCTTCGGCCAAACGCTGGGCAACCGCCCGCGCGGCCAACCGCCGCGGCTGGGTATGCGCGATAACTCCCGCCACCCCGCGCCCCATATCCAGGCAGATTTTGGGAATTTGCGTCGTTTTTCCTGAGCCCGTCTCACCGGCCACCACCACCACCTGGTGAGCCGCAATCGCGGCTCGAATATCATCAACTCGCTGACTAACAGGTAAATCAGGTGGATAGGCAACACGCGGCAAATTATCTCTACGCAGCTGAACTCGGGCCTGCGATGCGCTAAATCGCTCTGCAAGTGCTGCCAGCTTGTGACTAATATCACCACCCGCCACTAACTGCTGCTGCAATTGCCGACAGCTTCGACCGAGTGCAAAGCGATCTGCTAAAAAACAGTTCTCGAGCTGCGCCATCAGTGCCAATGGGCTTAACGCCGCCGCAATCGCGTTTAATTCTGATTGAGTTTCAGGCATACATTCCATTAAAAACAAAAAAGGCGCCATTTGGCGCCTTTTACTTACTAGTTAATAGCTAAACTACTATTTAGCCTTAGCGAGCTTGGCAAGCTCTTCGTCGCGAAGAGAGCGCCGTAATACCTTACCCACATTGGTTTTAGGCAGTTCGTCACGCACTTCAATATAACGAGGCATTTTATAGCCAGTTAAGCGGTCGCGCAAAAATGCTTTTAACTCGGCGACATCAATATCGCCTTTTTTCGCGGCAACAAAGATCTTAACCGCTTCCCCAGATTTCTCATCGGGAACACCAATTGCCGCGCATTCTGCAATATTCGGGTGGCCACTCAGCACGTCTTCAATTTCATTGGGATAAACATTGAAGCCGGACACAATAATCATGTCCTTCATCCGGTCTACAATGCGCATATAGCCATCTTCTTGCACAATCGCGACGTCACCGGTATGTAACCAGCCATCAATAATGGTCTTTTCAGTTTCATCCGGACGCTGCCAATAGCCCATCATCACCTGTGGCCCGCGCACGCATAATTCGCCGCGTTCACCCACACCCATATCTTTACCTTCAACAACGATGCGGATTTCAGTGCCGGGTAATGCCACGCCAATCGTACCAATTTGATTGTTACCACCGGGATTAATAGAAACCACTGGCGAGGTCTCAGTCAGGCCATAGCCTTCATATACTTCTGCGCCGGTAACTTCCATCCACTCTTTAGCCGCGCCGGCAGTCAATGCCATGCCGCCAGACATTGTCGCCTTCACTGACGAGAAGTCCAACGCGCGGAATTCATCGTTATTGCACAGCTGCACAAACAAGGTATTAATCCCGCTCATGCCACTCCAGGGGTAGCGCTTCATTTCTTTAATCACGCTACTAAGATCACGAGGGTTAGCAATTAACACGCCGTGATTACCCTGCAACATTACGCAGAAAGACAGCATAAAGGAGTAAATATGGTATAGCGGCAGCGGCGACAGGAAGGTTTCTTCACCTTCGTTGAGGCCAAAACTTTCAAACAAGTTTTTGCTCTGAAGAATATTTGCCATCAAATTGCGGTGACTGATCATTGCGCCTTTAGACACACCAGTAGTACCGCCAGTGTATTGCAGCAATGCAACGTCTTCAGCGTCAGGGTTAGCCTTGGTAAATTGACCACTTTTGCCCTTAGCCAGAACGCTGCGGTATTTAACCGCGTTCTTAAAGCTAAATTTGGGCACCATTTTTTTAACGTATTTAACGACGTTGTTAATCAATAAACGCTTAGCGGTGGGATGCAGATCACCAATTTCGGTGACAATAACAAATTCTACTGGCGTCTCATCAACAACTGCTGCAGCTGCTTCTGCGACGTTGGCGAGCACAACTAACGCTTTGGCACCGGAGTCATTTAGTTGATGTTTGAGCTCGCGCTTGCTGTACAGCGGATTGGTATTGACCACAATGAGGCCAGCGCGAATCGCGCCAAACAAGGCTACAGGGTATTGCAGAATATTCGGCATTTGCAGGGCGATGCGATCACCGGGGCGCAAATTGGTGTGATTTTGTAAGTAGCTCGAAAATTGTGCAGAAAGTCGATCCAGGTCTTTATAGCTCAGCGTTTCACCCATACAAGATAACGCAGGTAAATCGCCGAACTTACTGACGCAATAGTCGAACATAGCCCCTAAATTGGCATGTTGCGTCAAATCTACGTCACTCGGCATGCCCACATTCTTGCGCGCTGCATTTATGACTGCTGCAATACTTTCCATTTCTGCTGACAAAGTCGCCCCCTAAAATTCGTGCTTGTTGTTATTGGCGCCGCACCCAAAACCTCAGGCAAGCCGACCACTGATATTCAGGTAGGCAAGCTATCGATATTTGTATTCAGTGTCAACACTCGCTACGCTGTTTTGATTTCTGCCGATCTATATTGCTCAGGATCAATGAACATCAACTGCAAAACAAGCGTCCCAGGCCGCCTCAGATCAGCACCTAAGACCAATGCATTCAAAACGCCATCAATATAAGTAATGGCTGGAATGTTAAATAAAAGCTGGCCACCGTCGTCATCGCTCATGACCAGTGGTTCAGACTTGGCGTTAACGATTTTGGCCAATTCTGTAGTTAAGTACAGCAATTGCTCTTTAAATGCACTGAAATTCAAATTGCCGCGAAATTCTTGCGGCATTAACTGCAGTTTTATCCGCAATGTCGATTTATCCGGCATTGCCATATCCGACAGGATCAATTCACGGCCAGCCTCGAGCTCGCGAAAATACCGTTTCGCCTCGGTGCGCCCAGCGTCCAGTATTCCGGTTTTAAACAGCGTCGCGGCTATCGCTAACACACTAGGGGCGTTCATTTGTACTTTCATTAATTATTAGTCCGTATTGTTTCATTCTGGCCTCGCGGCCTTACTCATTTTCTCAGGTTTAATACTTCCACGTCCGCCAAACGGTGGCAAGCGGCCTCGGTGGCGACCCGCGTCGGGCGCAACCACGGCGGATTCGCGCTACACAATGGCTCGGCGAGTGGGCAGCGCGGCGCAAAACGGCAGCCACTATCAGTCGCCAAAGGCGCCTTATGGCTCACGTTCTTTACCGCCAAATGCGGCACAATCTTACGTTCTTTAATATTGCCATCGAGGTGCGCAGCTAAAAGCTTCACGGTATAGGGGTGTCGCGGCCCCTCAAACAAGGCCGGCGTCGCACCCAGCTCGACAATCTCACCAAGATACATTACCGCAGTGCGCGTCGCGAGAAAACGCACCACTGCCAAGTCGTGCGCTATAAATAACATAGCGGTATTGTGCTCACTTTGCAGCTCTTGCAGTAAATTAATAATTTGCGCCTGCACCGATACATCAAGCGCAGATACGGGCTCATCACAAATCACTAGCTGTGGCTCAGCTATAAACGCTCTGGCAATGCCAATGCGCTGACGCTGGCCACCAGAGAGCTCATGTGGATATCGTTCACCAGCAGACTGCGGCAGCCCAACTCGCTCCAGCCAATAACAAGCTTTAGCCCGTGCAGCAGTCGCCGCCACGCCCTGACTCCACAAAGGCTCTTGCAAGCTGGCCAGTATTGTCATTCGAGGATTTAGGCTTGCATAGCTATCCTGAAATACCATCTGAACTTGCGTAGACATGGCTTTAAATTGGCGGCGATCATAAGCCCGCGGCATTGATTTACCACCAATAATCAAATCACCCGCTGTGCGAGACTGTAAGCCAGCAATAATCCGCCCCAAGGTCGATTTACCGGAGCCGCTCTCGCCCACTAAGCCCAACACCTCACCGGCCTCGATACTGAGGTTTATCCCATCAACGGCCGCTAATAGGCCATCACCATTGGCGAAATGGCAGCGCAATTCCTGAAGCTGAACGATTGGTACATTCATTGTTCAGCCTCCCGCCAGCGCGCTGGGTGCTCAGGGTGCCACAGCCAACACCGCGCTTGGTGGTCGCTCCCCGCCTTGCAGGAGAAATTTGCAGGTAACGCTTCGCAAATCGCCATGCGCTCCGAACAACGCGCAGCAAAACCGCAACCCGTCGGTGGGTGACGTAAATCCGGTGGTGTACCCGCAATTGCTTGCAGTGCTTGAGGGTGTGTCATATTCGGCACGGCCCGTTTTAAAGCCTGGGTGTAGGGATGCGCCTCGGTATTAAATACCTCGCGTAAGCTGCCCGACTCGACAGTTTGGCCGGCGTACATTACCGACACGGAGTCGGCGATTTCAGCAACCACACCAAGATCGTGGGTAATAAACAACATTGCGGTGCCGCTGGACTCTCGTAACTCGCGCAAAATACTCAGCACTTCGGCTTGCACAGTCACATCTAGCGCCGTGGTGGGCTCGTCTGCTATCAATAATTGCGGCTCACACACCACCGCCATCGCGATCATTGCGCGCTGCAACATCCCCCCGGAAAATTCAAAGGGGTATTGCCCTGCCCGCTGAGCAGGATTAGCAATGGCCAAACGCTCCAGCAGTGCAATAGCACGCATGCGCGCCTCGCGCTTAGACAAGCCCTTGTGAATACGCAGCGGTTCAGCGATCTGACTGCCAATTGTCTGAGTTGGGTCTAGTGCAGTCATTGGATTCTGAAATATCATCGCAATGTCATTGCCACGCATGCGCCGCCAGTCGCGCTCGCTTAACTGACGCATATCCCGGCCTGCGAATTCCCAGCGAACGGCATTCGTTTTGGCAGCGCTGGGCATCAGATTTAACAGGCTCATGGCAGTCACCGATTTACCGCAACCAGACTCCCCTACCAGCGCACGACATTCACCCGGCGCCAAACTTAGCGACACATCCCTTACAGCTTGCACCGGCCCTATGCTTACCTGCAAATTTTCTAATGCCAGCAAATTCATGCTTTTACCACCCCCGAGCGGCGGTCGGTGGCGTCTCTTAGCGCATCGCCCAGTAGATTAAAGGCTAATACTGACACGCTTATAAATAGTGCCGGTAATAGCAATTGCCGAGGGTGGGATAATAAGGTTTTTATCCCGTCGTTACACAATGCACCCCACGATGTCGTTGGCGGAGATACCCCCATACCAATGAACGACAAAAACGCCTCAGTAAAAATGGCCTGAGGAATGGCAAAGCTAAACGCCACCAAAATCATCGGCAGCACATTCGGTAACATATGCCGCAGTATTGTTCGCGTGGTACTGACCCCGGCTAACTTTGCAGCTTCGACAAAGGCTTGCCCCCGCAATGCCAACACCTGTCCGCGAATCAACCTGGCACTCCCCGGCCAACTCAGCATTAACATGGCAATAATCAGTGGTGTAATACCGTTTTCGCCAGGGCCAATACCAAAGGCTACCCGAAATAAAATCATAAACAGCAGGAACGGCAATGCCACCACAAAATCAACAAACCGCATGGCCAGCTGATCAACCCAGCCTCCCGCTAAGCCTGCAATAGCGCCAAAAATACAACCAAAACTGATGTACAGCAGAGGCGCTACTACGCCAACAAACAAGGATGTTCGCCCCCCCGCCATCAGCCGCGCCAAAATATCGCGACCTAGCGCATCCGTTCCTAAAGGGTGGCCGGGCAGATCCAGCCATTTTGTATGAACGCGGCCCGCACCCACAGGCACAAGACCTTGTAATTGCGCTTCAAATAGCGACATTGCTGCTTCTGGCCGAACCTCCCGCGCCAGCAGCAATAACCCAGTATCCGCGTCCGCAATGGTGTAGCGGTATATCTGGTAACTCAATTGTAAACGATCTTGATAGTAAGCGTTGTCGGTTTCAGCAAGCGCCAAGCCCAAACCTACTTTATGTGCCTGAGCGCGATAAATTCGATACCGCTTAACCCCCTCGAGCTGCGGCCATTCTAGGCGCACGAATTCAGTATTGGCATCATGTACGATCAAATTTCGCGGGGCCTCACCAACCGGCGGCTGCCAAGGCCCAACATCTCTGATTAAACGCACTGAGTGTGCCGCGCTGGGACCGGCGGATATTTGCGACAACCATTGCTGAGATGGATCTTGACGCCATACCAAGGGGCCAATAGTTACAAATAGCAACAAAGCAATCACGACTACGCCGGAGATAATTACTGCGGGGGTGGCCATTTTGGGTAGCGGGAGTGGCGCAACCTGCTCAAGGTCTTCACTCGCCCAGGTTCGCCGCGCAAAACGAAATACCGACAAGGCCATTAGCGACCACCCCCGCTCGCGTGGAGGCGAATACGTGGATCGATAATCCCATAGCTAATATCGACCAGCACGACGACCAATACCAAAAACGCGCCATAGAATACGGTTGTGCCCATAATGACGGTGTAATCCAATTGCTGTACTGCTTGCACAAAGTAGCGCCCCAAACCTGGTATGGCGAAGATTAGCTCCACCACAAAACCGCCCGTCGTCACACCCGCAATCGTCGGCCCAAGTTCGGTCACCACCGGCAAAACCGCATTACGTAATTGATGATGCCAGAATAAACGCCAGCCGTGCACGCCCTTGGCTTTAGCCGCGGTATTATAATCTGCGCTCAGCACCTCTAGCATGGAAGCGCGCATAATCCGGCTTAAATAGGCCATTGTGCCCAAGCCCAATACCAATGCGGGCACCCAAATATGATTTACGCTCCCCCAGCCCGCGACCGGCAGCAAGGTTTGGCCGGAGGCATTGTTCATGGCAACGATACTCAATTGCGCCAAACCGGCAATCACAAAGCTCGGTACCGAGATGGCGGCAATCACCGCCACCATCACGAGCCGATCCGGCCAACGGTTACGGTAATAGGCGGCCACAGTGCCTGCCGCAACCCCACCGACTAAGGCAATCAATATAGCCGCCAATCCTAAAATCGCCGAAATAGGGAAGTGTTTACTAATAATATCGTTAACTTTGCGATTTTCTTGGGTAAAGGAGATACCAAAATCGCCATGCAGCATATTGCTAAGAAACAACTGATACTGCTCAAACAGCGGTTTATCCAAACCGTAACGCGCTTCAAGCTGTGCACGAACTGCCGGCGACATGGCCTTCTCTTGGCTTAATGGGTCACCGGGGACGGCATGCATCGCAAAAAATGTCGCGGTGGCGATAAACCATATGGTAATCGCTCCCGACATTAGACGCTTGACAATAAACTTCAGCATGGTTTAGCGCTCTATCCATGCGTAGCGAAATAGCGGGTCACCGCCAAAAATGGAGCGCCGCACGCCCCGTAGCCGCGGATTTTGCACGTAGAGCACACCATTCTCATAGGTCGGCAATATGGGTACGTCATCCACCACAATTCGCTGAATTTGTGCCATGGCGTTGAAACGAGTACGAGCGTCATTGCTTTTCTGCGCCAAGCGGATCCAGCGATCATAAAGCGGGTTGCTATAGCGTCCACGATTATTGTCATTCCAAGAGGCAAATAAATCCGCGAATGTCATAATATCGTCGTAGTCTGGCCCCCATGCGGCGGACACCATATCAAAGTCACCGCGACGCATTTTCTCAATTCGCTGTTTAAAAACCTGTTGATCAATACGCAGCTCAATACCTAAACCATTTTTGAACAAATACTGATAGTACTCCGCCTCTTGCAGTGCCCGCGGACTGTCCCCAGCCAGCAACATGAGTGGCGGTATCTCGCTAATACCCAGCTCTGTTTTCGCCTGACGGATATAGGCTCGCGCGGCGGCAATATCGGGCTGAACCCGCAACACCGGATACTCATCGCGAAAACTACCTTTTGCGCCTTTCACTGTTACCGGAAACAATGAATACGCAGGCTGAATTCCCGGCAAGCCGATGATTTTATTCACAAGCAATGCGGGATCAATTAAACGTTGAACGGCTTTGCGAAAGGACCGATTCGCGGTAATTCGGCCCTCGCGGAAATTAAATTCCAAAAAATACAGTGACCCCGTATGAAAATACTCAATATCAAAGCCGCGTTTAATCGCCTCGCTCAGTAAGCCAGTATCAAGTGGCGCCATGGCAATTTGCTGGTCGCGGAATAAGTTAAATTGCGCACTGGGATCAGCGGTGAGGTACGGCATATCAATTTCAGCAATTCGCACAGAATCCGCGTGCCAGTACTGTGGATTTTTTTGCAGCTGCAAATGCGCACCGTGGACCCACTTCGTTAACAAGTAAGGTCCGTTCACCGTGAGTTTATCGGCGTCAGCTGCGTAGCGCCCGCCCCACTGACCAAGAACATCCTCACGTAAGGGTAAGAAGGTCATAAATGCGGTTAGGCTAAGAAAATAAGGGCATGGGCTGCCAAATTCAACCTTTAGTTCAGTATCTGACACCGCGCTGACACCCAAATCGCTCAACGCTAGCGTGCCTTGATTCACCGCTTCAGCATTTTTAATCGGATAGAATATAAACGCGTATTGCGACGCGGTTTTAGGATCCAGGGCATGGCGCCAAGCAAACACAAAGTCGTGTGCGGTTACCGGCTTGCCATCACTCCAACGGGCGTCATCACGCAACCAGAAGCGTGCGCCATCGGCATCTAATTGCCAGCGCAATGCTACACCCGGTGCCAACTCACCGTCGGGACCATAAACCAAAAGCCCTTCCATTAGATGCGATAGTATAAAACTCGCTATTGTATCCGTGGCCACGGCGCTATTAAGCGTCGGCGGCTCGGTCGCGAGCGCTAATGTGACTTTAGCCTTGTCAGCGTCTACAGCCTGTGCCCACGTCGGCGAAGCCAACACCAGCAGAATACCCATAACTACCGCTTTGCGGCATGCATTCCAAATCAACAAAGTTTATACACCGAGGTTTTGGTCATTTTCACTGATACAATACATTCCCTGCCAGCACCGACGCTTACTTTATAATGACCACCAAACAAGACAATAATCCCTATTCAATTCAAAGCGCAAAACTGCATTGGGACGACGCTGGCGCCCCTCACGCAACAGACTACGGCGACATTTACTTTTCCCAAGAGAGCGGCATTGAAGAAAGCCGCCATGTCTTCCTGTCTAACAATCAGCTCGCCGAGCGATGGCAAGCGCTTAACAGAGAGAGCACTGGAAGATTTACTATTATTGAAACAGGCTTTGGCACCGGCCTAAATTTTCTATTGGCCTGGCAACTGTGGCAGCAAACTGCGCCCCAACACTGGCAGCTTCACTACATCTCGGTAGAAAAACATCCACTCAAGGCTGAGGACTTGCGCCGCGCCCACACTAGCTGGCCAGAACTCACGTCTCTAGCAGCTATACTACAGTACAATTATCCGCCGCTGTTACTAGGCCAGCACCGTAGATTGTTGAATAGTGCACAAGTTTGTCTCGATTTACTATTTGGTGATGCCCTCCACTGCTTTCCCGCACTGCTTGACGCACCAAATTCGGCAACTCCTGTAAACGCGAGCCGCTCGCCCCGTGCCGACGCTTGGTTTTTAGACGGCTTCTCGCCAGCCAGCAACCCGGATATGTGGCACAACGCCTTATTCGCATGTATTGGCGCCTTAAGTAAACCAAGTACTACATTTGCGACGTTCACGTCGGCCGGATTTGTTAAACGTGGTTTACGCGCACAAGGATTTACGGTCGAAAAAGTTCAAGGCTATGGCCGCAAACGCGATATGTTGAGGGGCACGCTGAACAAGGAAGTCGACATAGACGCCCCCGCGCCCGAAGCGGTTGCCGTTCCTTGGCACTTACCCGGACCTCAGCGCCAGCCTAAACAGATCATTGTGATCGGTGCCGGCCTCGCCGGTTGCAGCACGGCCAACGCACTTGCCCAACGCGGCTATCAGGTAACGGTTATCGAGCGCACTGCACCAGCCAGTGGCGCATCCGGTAATCCCCAGGGTATTTTGTACACCAAGCTCTCACCAGACCCTGGCGAGCTTAATCAATTTAACCTCGCCAGCTTCTTGTATGCGCTCAGTCATTATAAAGACTTGCTTAATCGCGAGCTCATTAGCGGCGAGCTCTGCGGCGTTCTTCAACTGGCAAAATCGCCACGCGAAATAAAACAATTTCACAAACTCAAAGCCTTACTTATTGATCAGCCTTGGCTGCAATTTCTTAGCGAGAAAGCACTCGAGGAGAAATCTGCGATTTCTTTAAGTGGGAATGCATTCTATTACCCGGACGCGGGCTGGCTATCGCCGCCCAGCGTTTGCCAGGCCATGTTAGCCCACCCTAACATCACGCTACTAAACAACGCCACTGCCCTGCGTCTAGAGCATATAAAGGATCAGTGGCACGTTTTAGATGAGCAACAAATTTGCATTCAGCAAGCCGATACCATCGTAATCGCCAACAGCAATGACGCCAAGCGTTTCTCCCAAACTGCCTATTTGCCCCTTAAAGCGATTCGCGGCCAACTAAGTTATCTGGCAGAAAGCAGCCTTAGACAATCGCCACGCTGTGTTATTTGCCATGAAGGGTATTTCGCGCCCGCCGTCGGCCAGCAATTTTGCATCGGTGCGAGCTTTGATCTCAAGAATATGCACTGTGATATCACTGAGGCGGAGCACGACTGGAATATAAAGCAGCTAAACGACTTGGCACCGGCCTTACTTAAGCCCGATGCCAAAGCAATCGGCGGCCGCGCGGCACTGCGCTGCGCCAGCGCTGACTATATGCCAGTGGTCGGCGCGGTACCACGAATCAAGGATTTCACAGAGAATTACCAAGCACTCGGTAAAGATGCCCGCAGTAAAATTCCAATCCCAGCCGCAAATCACCCAAATCTCTATATTAATGTCGCCCACGGCTCCCGAGGCTTAACCTCTACCCCCCTGTGCGCCGAATTGCTGGCCAGCTATATTGGCAATGACATACGTCCGCTGCCTAGACCGCTGTGCGAAGCCCTATCGCCCGCCCGCTTTGTTATTCGCAAGCTCATCCGAAATCAAGCTCTTTAAGCACACAACAAACACCACACTAGCGAAAGCCATTGCAGCCTGTATGATAGAAAGCATGAACTCGACGACGATATTCCAATGATCAAAGCAGCTTTGCTCGGTGGTTTAACTCTCCCTTACACTGTGCGCCTACTCGCCCTACTTGGGCTGCTTTGTGGAAGCACTAGCGGCCTGACTGCAAACTCCATCGCTTACACATTGCTTGACAGCTACCCCCACCAACCCGCGCTGTTCACCCAAGGACTCGAGCTTTATCAGGGCCGCCTTTATGAGAGCAGCGGCTTGTATGGCCACTCAAAAATTGTGTCTCGCGCCTTTCCGCCAAAACCTGAAGACAGTATTACCGGCACAGTTCTGCCCGGCAATCTCTTTGCGGAAGGCATAACACTCTACAGAGGTAAGCTGTATATGCTTACTTGGCGCGCCGGCAAAGGCCTAATACTCGACCCACACCACTTCACATTACTAAATGTATTTAAGTATGAGGGCCAAGGCTGGGGACTTTGCGCCAGTATTAATCAAGATCGCGGCGATTTTTTAGTCGTGAGCAATGGCAGCGATCAACTGCAGTGGTTTCACGCCAGCACCATGCAGCTGAGCCATACGGTGAGTGTTCGCAGCGCTGGCCAGCCCGTGAATCAACTGAACGAGCTTGAATGCCACGGCGATTTTATTATTGCCAATCAGTGGCATGAGCAGCATTTGCTCGTAATTCATGCAGTAAGCGGCGATGTAGTGGCCAACATTGATCTCAGCGCACTCGCACTGGACGCCGCGGAATCTACAACACCGAACCCAGAGGCGGTGCTTAACGGCATCGCTTACGATCCTAGCAACGATAGTTGGTTAGTCACAGGCAAACTCTGGCCAAAAATTTATCGAATCAAATTTGATTTAAACAAGCTGATTACGCCTCAAAAGGCTGGAAGACGATAAGTCATAGGCAAGCACTTTCCCCCGAGCTAGAATACCCATTGATCCCCACTCTCAGATATTTGGATACACCATGACGCAAGCAAGTCCTGCCGCAGCGATTAGTAATACTTCTTCTGAAGCATTTCCGAGCTTCACTTTAATCAGCAGCGAGGAAATCCCAGCCTTAGGCGTAAGCATTGCCGAATACCAGCATATTAAAACCGGCGCCAGCCACTATCATATCGCCAGCGACAACCCAGAAAATGTTTTCTTGGTCGCCTTGCGCACCGTGCCTAAGGATTCCAGTGGTGTTGCCCACATTCTTGAGCATACCGCGCTATGTGGCAGTGAAAAATACCCCGTTCGCGACCCATTTTTCATGATGATTCGACGCTCACTTAACAGCTTTATGAATGCCTTTACCAGCTCGGATTGGACGGCCTACCCCTTTGCCAGCAGCAACCGCAAAGACTTTGAGAACCTGTTGCAGGTGTATATGGACGCAGTGTTTTTCTCGCGCCTCCACCCTCTCGATTTTGCTCAAGAAGGTCATCGCTTAGAATTTAAAGAAGCAGGCAACCCTAATTCCGAACTGGAATTCAAGGGCGTGGTGTTTAACGAGATGAAAGGCGCCATGAGCTCTATCTCGAGCCAGCTCTGGCATACGCTCTGCAAGTACTTATTCCCAAGCACAACCTACCACTACAATAGCGGCGGCGAGCCAGAAGACATTCCCGATCTCAGCTACGCCCAGCTCAAATCCTTTTACCAAAGCCATTACCACCCAAGCAACGCCATATTTATGACTTTCGGCAATATACCTGCGGCGGAACATCAGGCCCGTTTTGAGGAGCTGGCATTGGCACGCTTTGACGCCCTCGACAGTCATATTGAAGTCGGTGACGAGAAACGCTATCACGCCCCTATTCGTGTACAGGAAAGCTACCCGCTACCCGCTGCAGAAAACAAAGGCGACAAAACACACATCGTGGTTTCCTGGCTACTGGGTAAAAGCACTCAATTAGACACTTTGCTAGAAGCTCAATTACTTGCCGGCGTTTTACTCGACAATAGCGCCAGCCCCTTGCTCCGCGCACTGGAAACAAGCACCTTAGGCAGCTCCCCGTCGCCCATGTGTGGGCTCGAAGATTCTATGCGTGAGATGGTCTTTGCCTGTGGCCTCGAAGGCAGCTGCGCGAGTAAAGTTGACGACGTTGAAGCGCTGATCTTAGATACCCTTCGCGAGGTCGCTGAAAATGGCATTGCGAAGGAAGATGTCGACGCAGTGCTACATCAACTCGAGCTGCAGCAGCGCGAAATTGGCGGCGACGGTTACCCCTATGGCCTGCAGCTTATTTTGACTGCACTAGGCAGCGCCACTCATCGTGGCAAACCAATCGACTTATTGAATCTCGACCCGGCACTGCATGCCCTGCGCGAACGCGCAGCAAAACCCGATTACATAAAGCAATTGGCCCAAGCCCTACTCGATAACCCGCACCGCCTCACCCTCGTAATGAGCCCAGATGAAAATATTCAATCGCGAATTGAACAGGCTGAAAAGCAGCGTTTAGCAGCTATTAAAGCGAGCTTAAACGATGAACAGAAGCAGGCCATTATCGACCAAGCGGTCGCACTGACAAAACGCCAGGCTCTTGAAGAAGACGACAGTATCCTACCCAAGGTCACCTTAGCCGATGTTCCCCTCGATATGCCCGCACTGCAAAGCTCACAGGCGGAGTTTGGCAGCCTGCCGTACACGAGCTACGCCCGTGGCACCAACGGTTTGGTATACCAGCAGCTCCTGATTGCACTACCAGAGCTCGACGACGACGAATTAGCCCTACTCGCGATTTACACCCAAGTACTAACCGAACTCGGCCTTGGCGATCAAGATTACCTGCAAGTACAAGCTCGCCAAGCCCAGGTCTGCGGCGGTATCAGCGCTTACACTAGCATGCGCAGTGACATTGCAGACGAGCAGAAGTTAAAGGCTTATTTAGTACTTTCGTCTAAAGCCCTCGTCCGAAACGCCGGTGCGCAAACCCAGCTTATGCGCGACACCTTAGAAACACTTCGCTTTGATGAGTGTGACCGCATTCAAGATTTGGTTTCTCAACTTAAAGCCCGGCGGGAATCAAGTATCACCGGAAATGGCCATGGCTTAGCAATGACCGCGGCCTGCGCCGGCATGAGCCCGATTGCCAAAATAAATCAGGCATTGGGCGGTTTAAGCGGCATACGCCAACTTAAAAATCTGAGCGAGCAAATTGCCGCGCCAGAAGAATTGAGTAAACTCGCGGATCAGCTTTCAGCTATACACAGTAAAATGCTTAAGGCGGAGCGACAGCTACTAATCATCGCCGAAGCCGACCGCATTGAACCGCTGTGCAGTGAACTTGCTCCGCTGTGGCAGGATTTTAATGCCACAACAACGAGCAATTTTAGCCAGCCGGCAGTGAAAGAGGTCAAAAAAGAGTTTTGGGTAGCCAACTCCCAAGTTAACTTCTGTGCCAAAGCATACCCAACCGTGCCCTCTGAACACCCCGACGCCCCGGTATTAACGGTATTGGCCACCTATATGAAAAATGGCTTTCTCCATCGCGTGATTCGGGAACAAGGCGGCGCTTACGGCGGTGGCGCCTCGCAAGATTCCAATATTGCGGCTTTCCGCTTTTATTCCTATCGAGACCCGCGCGTAGTTGGCACCTTAAGCGACTTCGATAAGTCCATCGAATGGATGCTAAACACACCCGTAATTGCCCAGGGACTTGAAGAAGCCATTCTCGGAGTGGTTAGCAGTATCGATAAGCCCGGCTCCCCTGCAGGCGAAGCCAAGCAGGATCATCACAGCAATGTATTTGGCCGCAGCTTAGCTCAGCGCCGCCTGTTCCGTCAGCGCGTTCTTGCGGTCACCGAGGCCGATTTACAGCGAGTTTGTGAGCGTTACCTAAGCAAGGGCGATGCAAGCGTGGCGGTACTGAGCAACGCCGCCAAAGCCACTGAGTTAAATGACTATCTGACGACGCACAACTTCACCATTGAGCAGTTGTAGCTACTAAGTAGGCACTAAGGCTTATCGCTTGTCAGGCAATGCCGGCAAGCGAAGTTGCTGAGCTTGTGCTTCAGCGCGCATTTTATTGTATTGCTGCTTTTGTTCTTTGCTGAGCAAAGCATAAAAATCTCGCTGGGTTGTTAGCAAACTTTTAGTGTGCGCGGTGGACAAGCGTCCCGCCTCGCCGCTAATTCGTTGAATAGTCGAACTATTAAGCCTAGCTAAATTGGCGGTTTGGATCGTCTGTTGCACTTGAATTAAACCATCGCGCACACTAGACGCCTCCTCGGCATAACGGGTGAGCAGGGCTTTTACCTTGTTGCGCTGAATCTCAGACAAATTTAATTTCACCGACAGCTCTTCGAGCCTTGCACCTTCCAATCCTCCCACTTGCGCGACTGCAGCCGCAGCGCCAGCGCTAACAGCGAGTACCAATACCAGTGCTTTCAATTTTTTCATCATATTCGATTCCAATATCAATGTTTTTACTCAAACATTTTCACTTTCGGTCAATACTGAGGAAATTATCGTCTAAAACAAAGCATTTATATGCTCTAAATCGTAGCCTTTATACTGTAAATAACGAAAACATTTAGCGCGCTCTCGCGGATCACCAACATTTACGCCTACGTATTTTTTCAGATAAAGCGCCTCGGCTGCCGCAAACCAATCCACAATTTGTTCACTAAACTGCTGATCGATTAAGACATCACTTATGCCGCGCTGTCGAAGCTCTGCGCGAATCCGGTTAGGGCCAAAGCCACCTTGCACACGCAGGCGAAAAAAAGACGAAGCGAAGCGCGAATCCGATTGCAGCACATCTGCCTCTAATTTATCTAAAACCGCGTCTATTACAGCAGCATCTGGAAACTTTCTGCTAAGCTTGATTAATAGCTCCCGGCGCGAATGTTCTCTGCGGGCAAGTAGATCCATTGCCTTGTGGCGTATACTTATTGGTCTGCTACTACTCAAAACGTGACACCCATCACAATAATTCCGCTAAACACTATAAAACCAGCTATATTCCTTACGCGAACTTCGGCAACTACTTATTTCTTTAAAACTGTGTAAAGAACATAGTTAGCACCAAGGCCGAGAGGGAAATCCTGCGCTGTTCGGTCCTCTACTTTAATCACGGAGAATACGACATGTTAAACAAAATCATTAGCAAACTAAACAACTTCAAGAAAGACGAGAGCGGCGCCAGCGCGATTGAGTATGCGGTAATGGCTGCAATTCTGGTCGGCGTAATTGTTATAGGCGTAGGACTACTTGGCGACGGTTCAGACGCAGACGGCGGAATAGGTCAATCGTTTAATACGATAGCTGACAAAATGAATCCCTAAAGATCCTTTACTCAATACAGAAATGCTAATTAATTTGATAATACTATGCCTTGTTGGGTATATCGACTGGCAACACCGTCGAATACCCAATAGTTTGGTCGTTATACTCGCAGGATGGGCGGCATGCTATGCCGCCTTTTCCTCGGAAGTTAGTGTTCAAAGCATTTTTGTTAACATCGGTATTGGATTAGCACTCACTGTACCAGGTTATATAAAAGGCGTGGTCGGCGGCGGCGATGTAAAATTAATGCTGGCATTAGCACCAATCTATACTACGCCGCAATTACTATGGGTGTTTTCAATCGGCATCGGCAGTTTGCTGTTTTTAATGGCAGTCCTACACCTCGCGCAGCGAATGCCATTAACAAAAGCGTACTACCCAAATTACGCAGTTCAACCAAGCGCATTTAAACGTGGCTTGCCTCTTGGTTCGGCAATCGCCCTAGGCGCCATTGCATTGGCTTTTATTAATGGCTTTTAGGTAATCGCCACTCAAAGTGGTACTTTAGCAAAATTAGACATAGCATGGAGCACAAAATGGCACACCAGAATTTTTCTCGCTCAATTTTGCAGCGGCAAAAAGGCGCTGTCGCCATCGAATTCGTTTTCATCTTCCCTGTATTCTTTCTTATCTGCTACGCCATTATTGTTTATGGCCTTGCGTTTCTATTAGTACAAAATTTCACCTACGCCAGTGAAGAAGTACTCCGTGCAGCGATGGCTTGCGAAACCTGTGAAACTGAGGTCGATTGGGAAGGTGAAATCGACAGAATAGCCGGCACCCGCCTGCAAAAAAACGATACAGGCGGCTTGCTCATCTATGACTACACCCCGCCTCTGATCATCGATTGCGTCCCCCCGCCCACACCGAGCGATGGCAGCGATCCATTAGATGGTATTTTGTGTGAAATCACAATTTCTTCTGCCCCATTGTTAGACGGAATTACCATGCCCGGGTTTGGAAAGCTACCTCAGTTACCAACATTACTGCAAGGTAAAGCAAGCCTGTTATTTTAAGTAAATTGATCGCTCGTTTAGGGCGAGAATGAGGCTTTACATCGATGCACGGTAACATCCGCAACAGATATACGTAGCACTCGCTATAGCAGCACTATGACACAACATCTATTATTTAGTTTACGCAGTGAAAATTAAGCAGAACACCGTTTATTGACCAAATTAGGGACACGACTATGCAAGCAAGGACTTTAAAAATTATCGCGGCACTGCTTATTATTAGCGCGGTGTTTATGGGGGTCATCGGGTACAAAATTAGTCAAGAAGACTCAACTAAAACGCGTACCCCTGCAAACACAACGCCTGCAACCGAGGCGAGCAACTTTACCTACGCTCAAAAACTTCTCATTGTTAATAGAGGCTTTAACGAAGGTGAGGTAATCACCGCCGAGGATGTACAACTGGTTCCCTACCCTCTGCTGATAGAAGATAGCTTTAGTAAAGTTGAAGATATCATTAACAGGAGGCTAGAATCCAAAATCCCACTAGGCGCGGTTGTACGCCAAAGCCACTTCGAAAATCAAAGCAAACTATCGCAGTACATCAACCCCGGATACCGCGCCTTAGCCATTAAAGTTAACGAAACCTCGAGCGCTGGCGGTTTTCTTCAGCCAGGCGACAGAGTTGATGTCATCTTCACAACGCGAGCAAGTAAAGAGACATACAACAAAAGTATGTCCCGCCGGCTATTACAAAATATTCGCTTGCTGGCATTTGGCACTGACGTAGAACGTGACGACAAAGCTGTTGTGGTCGATGACGGCAAAAAATCGTCTAAATCAAAAGAGGATAAATCCTCTGGTAAGAGTAGCCGTTCAGCCGTACTTGAAATCGCCCTTGACGACATTGCAGTGCTAACCCTTGCTGAAGAAAGTGGTGAGCTAAGACTCGTCGCCCTCGGCGACACCGATATGCTTGAGGAAAATACCGATGTAAGCACCGCTGACCCTAGCCCTATTACCACTAAACACATTAGCGATGCCGATAAAACTGCATTTATCCGTGATGTAACCGGTTTAAAACCACCACCTGCACCAAAGTCCGTGTATGTATACAGCGGTGACTCAGTCGAAACCATTAAGGTACGTAACTAATGAAAGCGAGCGAAATCTTAGGCAAAGGAGTATCCATAATGAAAAACGGATTTATATTAGGTTTGCTTTTCGCGCTCGTTAATATTGCGCAAGCAGCGCCATACAAAACTCTGCGCATGACCTTAGGCGAGCAACAAGCCTTAACGACCCAATTCAGTGTTAAACGCAGCGCTATTGGTAATCCGGTAATCGCGAGTTTAAAAGTGCTGAATTCCAAGCAATTTTTACTTACAGCCAAACAAACGGGTACTACCCAACTGCTTTTATGGCAGGGCGGCGGAGAGCCAACCGTTTTCAAAATTGACGTAATACCCGACCTAGCCAACTCCAGTACCAACGGCATCGCTATCGATACCGCAGGCAATAACGTTGTGCTGCAGGGAAAAACGCAGTCGCTTAGTCAGCATGCGCAGCTAATTACCGCCGCCGGCGAAAGCGCGGTCGACAACACTGTTCAACAAGGCGCCATCCAAGTCCAGACTGATATTCGAATTATTGAGTACAGCCGCACTCAGTTAAAACAAATAGGTACTGCGTTATCTCGTATCGGTGGCGACACCGGGTTTGGTATAGGATCAGCCAGCCTAATACCAAACATAAATGGCTTTGTTGATAACATTGCTGGCTTAATGGGAGGCGGATTAGTTACTTCCGGAAATACATCTTCAATATTGATCGGTCATTCGGGGAAAAACTTTAATGCGGCTATCAATGCCCTTCAACAAAACGGTTATGCCTACACTTTAGCGGAGCCTTCACTTGTAAGCCTATCAGGCCATTCCGCGAGCTTTTTGGCGGGTGGTGAATTCCCCTACCCAGTATCGAATAGTGATGGCCAAGTGCAGGTTGAGTTTAAAGAATATGGTATCCGACTTAACCTAACACCAACCATCCTGAGTGAAAGCAGCATTATGCTGAAGGTCGCGCCTGAGGTAAGCGATTTGGACTTCACTAGCGGCGTAGAATCCGGCGGCGTGTCTGTTCCCTCATTACGCGTGCGCCGAACTGATACGACTATTCAGCTCGCCCCGGGTGAAAGTTTCATAATCAGTGGTTTGATAAGCCGTAACACCTACAACAACCTTGACACAATTCCGGGCTTAGGCGACATCCCCATAATTGGCGCCCTCTTTCGCTCGAGCAACTTCGAGCAAAAAGACAATGAGCTAATTATGGTAGTAACACCGCACTTAGTCCGCCCGATGGCAAAAAATACTGAACTGAAAGAATTGCCTGGGGAAACTTATCAAGACTACTCCCCATCGTTTACAACGATGTTATTCGGCGATCCGCTTAAAGGTAAGGCTAAAGACTCTACAAGTGCACAAGAATCCAGACCGTCTACAGCAGAAGCCGGCGTCGGCTTCGCTAACTGATTACCAGACAGGCATACGCTATGAGACTTATTAATCGCAGAGCTTCACCAGACAAAGTTGCACCGAGTGACGATTACGAAAAACTGAAGTCCGACCTCCATAAATTTGTTATCGATCGTATCGAAGATGACAACATCATCTACGACGATAACCAAAAAAAATTGGAAGAAGCAATTTCAGCGTATATACGCCAATACTGCCGCATATACGAGGCCGTAATCGACAGGGAAACTTTTGACTCCCTTGAAAAACACTTGTTAAACGAAATCATTGGCTATGGTCCCCTGCAAGGTTTATTAGAGGACCCCACCATCAACGACATTCTCATAAACGGGCCGCGCAATATCTATATCGAGCGTGCAGGAGTACTCGAGAAAGCCGACATGCGTTTTCTCGACGACCGCCACGTACTGCGCGTTATACGTCGAATGATATCGCCGCTCGGTCGCCGTATTGATGAATCTAGCCCTATTGTAGATGGTCGCTTAGAAGACGGTAGCCGCATAAACGCCATTGTTCCGCCCTTGGCACTCGATGGTCCCTGCCTATCAATCCGTAAGTTCAGAAAAGATCCGCTGACTGCGCAGGAGCTCCTGGCAACAGGCTCTATTAGTGAAGACGTTCTCGAATACCTTACCAACGCGGTAGCTAGCAGAACCAATATTCTAATAAGCGGCGCCACGGGTTCGGGTAAAACCACACTACTCAATATTTTGAGTCAATTTATTCCACCTGCCGAACGTATAGTGACCATAGAAGACGCCGCAGAACTCCAGCTGCGCAATGGCCACGTTGTTCGCCTAGAAACCCGTCCGGAAAATAACGAAGGCGTTGGTGAAATAAGCGCTCGTGAGCTTGTCAAAAACGCACTTCGGATGCGGCCAGACCGCATTATTGTTGGTGAAAGTCGCGGCGGAGAGATCCTCGATGTTCTGCAAGCGATGAACACCGGTCACAACGGCTCCATGAGCACAGTTCACGCAAACTCTGCGCGAGATGCCATCACCCGCCTCGAAATGATGGTGGGTATTTCCGGATTTAAAGGCAGCGGCGACTTGATTCTTAAAATGATTGGCAGTGCATTGGACTTAATTGTTCACATTGGCCGTAAAGCTGACGGGCGTCGCTGTGTACTACAAATTTCTGAATTACATGTCATCAATAAAGAGCTGACCCTAAAAGATATCTTTATTTACGACGACGTTAGCAGAAAAGTACTTCGCGTAGATGGCGGTAAAAACGCGGCGCGCTCTGCTGATTTGGCACATATCTGACCCACAAGGAATAAGCACAATGTTATGGATTGCATTAGCTCTGCTCTTAGTTGGACTGGCTTTCGTCGTGCTAATGATTAGCAGCGAGTCAACTGACCCCGTACCAGCAGACGAAGTTATTCCGGACGCTGGCGCAAAGCTCCCGGCATTCCTCGAAAACTTTCTTGGCAGCAATGGCGTAGAGCTGCCCGTTACGATCGTTTATTCTGCTATTGCTGTCACCATAAGCGGTGTGGCCTTAAGCTTACTGGTGTTACCAGAGAAGATTAATGTCATATCTGCGGCCGCTATATTGATGGTCGCGTACTCGCTGGTAAAAATTATCGGCTCGCAACGCCGCGCAAAAATGTTGGACCAACTCCCTTCATTTATCAACCAGGTGACGCGCCGTCTATCTGCTGGGGTTTCGGTAGAAAACGCCTTTGCTGACTCGGTAGAGACACTTGAACGACCACTTGGTACTGTAATGCGTCGCGTCGTTCGCCGGGTATATTTGGGATATGACTTGCATCAAGCGTTTGAGCGAGAAGCCCGAGTCAACAACTTGAATGAATTCGACGTATTAGCTACAGCACTCAGAATTAACGAACAATACGGCGGCAGTATTCGCTCTATTCTCGACGACATCGTCGATATTCTAAGAATGCAAGACTCAGGAAAACGTGAACTTAGCGCCATGACCGGCGAAACCCGAGTGACCGCAGCAATCCTCGCTGCCCTGCCGCCCGGCATTGCCGCTTACACATTTTTAAACAACCCTAAATTCTTAACAGATATGTGGGCGAGTTCTGGTGGTCAACAAACGCTAATCGTTGCATTGATGATGCAAATTATCGGCGTTGTTGTTTTATGGCGCATGATCAAAACTTTAGGGAACTGAGGAAAATACCATGGAAGTTCATCATCTCTATTTCATCATAGGTGCAATCATCCTTTGTACGGCACCGGTGCTCCTGCTCGCCATCGCCCATTTGGAAACTGACAGCATAGATCAAGGCAAGGAATTTGAATTCAGCTCAAAAGACATGTGGCGCCAATTGCGCGAAGAAAATACGCATATTGCCTCACTTTCACAACTTCTGCGCCAAGCGGGACTTTTTAACTCCGCGCAGCAGGCAAATGCAATTTCAATAACCTTAATCGCAATTGTGACAATAACAATATGCCTTGGCATATATACGTATTTTAATGGCGCCCCCACTACCAATATATTAATGACCATCACGCTGGGCTTAATTTTCCTTGTGTACTTGTCGTATTTTTTCCTTAAAAAATTCGCCAAGAATCGCCAGAATCGATTAAACCAAGAGACACTTATTCTGGTTCAGACCACCAGAATGCTGTGGCGAGTAGGCCTTTCATTGCCGAAAACCTTATCCATTATGTGTGATCAACTTCGCAACCTCGCACCCACCTGTTCACAGGAATTGCAATTTGCGGTAAACAAAATTGAATCTGGGCAAAGCCAGGAAGAAGCCCTTTATGAGCTGATTGGCTGCACCAGCGCAGAAGGTTTTAAAGAATACCTCATTGTTATACGCCAACAGGCTATTACAGGCGGCAGCATCGATAAGGCACTAGATGAATTGTATAAACTACTTCAGAACCGCCGTAAGCTCGATTTGCAGGAGCAAGTAAATAAAATGTCAGGAAAAATGTCATTGGTCATGATGGTGTTTTTATTCCCAGCATTATTAATTATTGTTGCAGGGCCTGCACTCATGTCAATTTCATCGGCATTGAAAAATTTAGGAAGTTAACGCAGGAGCGTATGACGTGAAAAAACTTAGTCTCTTAAGTGCGAGTATACTAATAGCCTTTCTCGTAGGCTGCGCCAGCACTGCTGCGCCAAAGCAAGCGAACGCAAGCAACTGCAATACACCAACCACCAAAGAAGAAAATATTAGCTTAGATCTAATAGAACAGCAGGTCGCAGAGAAGCAGTATTATTCTGCATTAGCCTACCTCGAAAAAGCACCTGACAGTAACCCACGCGTACTACTGCTTCGCGCCGAGGCTCAGCGCAAAACGGGTATGCTCACTGAGGCGTATTCCAGCTATCGCGACCTAAGCCTGACGTGTTTAAACGCCTATGGACATTCTGGTATGGCAAAAATACTCGCCACACGCGGTGATTTGCCCCATGCCCATCAGCAAATGCTAAAAGCGCGACGCTTAGCACCAGGTAACGCCGATATCCGCAACGACTATGGTTTTATATTACTCGCGCACCGCAATTTTAAGGACGCGCAACGGGAATTTATGACTGCCTTGCAATTGCAGCCAGGTCACCCCGTTGCCATTAGAAATATGGTAATGAGTCTTATCTTGGATGGCGATTCACGCACAGCAATTCGAATGGCAAAAAATAACGGCATAGACTCAACCGAGTTCAAATACCTTTTAAGCCAAGCCAACACATTTAAAGAGCCTGCGCTTGCAGGCAGTAACAACACCCAGCATGGAGCTCCACTATGAAGACATCAACGCTTTGCCTAGCTTTATTAGTAGCGGCCATTTCAATGCCGACATTTGCTGAACAAGACATTGAATACACCCCAAATACTGCGCAGCAAACTACAACTCACCGCCTGCTAGAACAGCAGCGGTCTGGCCAAAATGCAAGCACTCAGGAGCAATACTTGAGCGGCCCCGCCCGCACCGAAATCTATAAGCGCTACGTTAAAAGTTTTACACATCCGATTCCTGAGCGCTTCAGCTCTGACTCATTCACCGAAGAGTAATCGATATGCGACCACAACGAACATTGCAGTATCAGCATGCGAATCGGCAAGGGGGTGTTACCACTATTCTTGCCCTACTCATGATGCTGAGTTTATTTACATTTGTCGCGGTGGTCGCCGACACCGGACGGCTCTATCTTGAAAAGCGAAGCCTCCAAAAAAACGCGGATTTAGCAGCGATGGAAACCGCATTAATATACTGCCGCGATCAAACAATTGATGTTGACTCAATGACCTTAGATGACCTGTATGTGTTGTCAGCGTCGAGAAACAATTTTCTCGGTAATGCGACAAATAGCACGGTCAATGTAAGCAGAAGTGGCAATGCTGTTACCGTCGCACTTACCTATCGCGTACCCGCTTCACTCTTTGAACAATTACTGCCAAGTGATGACAACGAGGTTACCCTCAGTGCAAGTGCAACAGCTAAAGCCTGCGAGCCCTCTGCACGATTAGGCATAAGCACTAATTTAATCGAAGCAGATATTCTCAATTCTGTACTCGGTGATCTCCTCGGCACCAATATCTCGCTCACGCTGGCAAGCTGGCAGGGATTAGCCGATGTTGATATTAACTTACTAGATTTTACTGATGCGCTCGGTGACGTGGGTATTTCCGTTGGTCAAGACGGTATCATTACAGGCACGGCCAGTATTGCAACGATACTCGACACCGCTGTATCTGTGCTAAACAGCGCTGGAGGTGACAGTGCAATAGCAGCTTCTATATTAGATACACAGATTGTTGACCAAATAATATCCTCGCCAAACATTGCGCTTGGCTCAATACTTTCCGTGGCGAGTACCGACCCTGAATCTGCATTAGATGTCGGCCTAAACGTATTAGACCTTGTAAAAGGCGTCGTGTATCTCGGTGGGAAAGACAATGACATCGTTGTTGATGTACCAATTAACCTGCTTGGACTCGCCTCAGTAACAGTAAAATTACAAGTTACCGAGGCGCCACAATTTTCTATAGGTAATCCTGAGCTAGCAAAAGTAGACCCGTACGGAAACGATGCAATTTATGTTCAAACGGCGCAGGTTAAAACCTTTATCTCTTTGAATCTACCTATACTTGGCACACTAGATACTCTGCTAACCAGCCCATTGGTATCTGAAATAACAGACACCGCGAATGATTTATTAACACTCAATCTCATCGGAGCACTCAATAATATTCTTTGCGCTGTTCTTTGCTCTGTTGAAAAAGACCAGGTCGATATCGACTTTCTTTCAACACCTCGTATTGATATAGCTGTCTATGGTGGCAGAGGTGAGGCTCGAGTCACTGACTACAATTGTGAGAACGGAAAATCACTCGATGTCGATACCACTACATCGACACTTAACGTTGTTATGGGGCAATTCGGCGACGATTTAGCAGAAGCAGAAAGCAATGTGTTTTCTTCTAGCCCCCTAGTACCGGAGCCTCTGCCGATATTAGATATAGGTAGCATCCACGTTAAAAAAACATGCGTCGCAATTTTTGGCTGCAGCTACCAATATAGAAAAGGTGCCGGCTGGACGACGGATAAAAACCAAGCTGACAGACAGTCATACGTCGGCGGCGGCATCGGTTTGATGCTCGACACTGACATTCTCGGTAGCGGTCCTATAGGACAAACTATATCTGACGCGCCGGATGCTTTATGTCTGCCTGGCGTAAAGGATGAGCTTAACTTCAGCTGTGCAGATTTTGAGGCAACAGATCCAATAGCTAGCTTAGCAACAACGCTTTCTGGGGTAGAAGCTGAGTTTTACACGCCATCCAACGGCAACATACTAGGAACAGTTACAAGTTTAGTGGGTGCTACCGCAAGTACACTGATATCAAGCGTAAATGCCTTAATCACCTCGACGCTATCGCCTGTTCTAGATCCTATTCTGAACACCTTACTGAACACACTAGGGGTTTCATTAACAACAGCTGATGTTGGTGCGGCGCTAACATGCGAGAATGACAAGGTGAGATTAACAAATTAAGTGTGAACAGTGACGGCTCTTCAAAAATAACTAAGCACTAGTGAAGCCTGCTCGGTTTCGCTAGTACTCAGTGTTTACGAGCAATGTGAAGCGCCCTTTCCAGCCCACCACGACTTTGTTCGGCTAACAACATACGCTCGCAATCTACTTCGATCTTTCTATGCCAGCGATGAAACCTGTGCATTTCCAGATCACTAAAGTCACGATTAATGCCAAATAGCCATCAATAGCGTAATGCCAACCAAGATGCACAGACCCTAACCCAATCATAACTAAGAAAACACCACCTAACACTTTAACAAATACTTGCTTTCGGCGGCGGCAAATCAAAAAAATCAAAGTAGCAACAGATACATGCATGCTCGGCATCGCAGATATGCCACTCGCCGGACGCAGCGTCGCATTCTGGTAAAATGCCCAGAGCATCTCTTTTTCCCGCAACACCAAACTTGGGTACTCCAAACTCACCAATGTCAGATAGCTCATCAGACTATTAAACGGGTTTACAAGATCGGGGTATGCATCGGAGTAAAAAACGGGACCAACCGATGAAAAAATTACTGCTAGCAGACTGCCATTAATAGTCCAGCACAAGACATAACTAATGATGAAACGTTTACGCAAAAAATCACTATTGGCGGTGAACAAAAACCACATCACAAAAGTCATCATAATGATAAACCACAGACCATAGACTATATCTATGACGTGTGTAACGATCGGCCAGCCTAGAATGGGCTGCAACAACTCCCAAGGAACGTGCCCACCGTGTAAACCCTTATCAAAATTGGCTAAGACTGGATCCCAAGTGAATGGATTAATCTCCGGGATCACCGATTTAAACGAAGTCATTGCTGATAAAAAAACTGCCAGCACAAATAGACCGAGTAAGCCTCTAAGAAAATTTGGTCTCATAAGTTTCGATTTAAAATCAATCGCTAGGTAGGAGAATAAGGCTTTTGGTCGAGTTTTAACCATGACAAGAACGATATAAATTGCGTAAAACAAGATGCCATAAGGAATAAATTGAAGCAGCGCTAACTTGAGATAAACGAGTATCGAAAACCGATCGTCCAATTGATAGTACTGCGCGACACTCCATGTCCCAATAAGATAAAGCAGCACACAAACATAGAAGGCCCAATCGCTGTATAGCGTAAACCGAATATTTTCTACTAGCTTTCGCATTTTAACAATTACCGATATTGCTCAAGAGTGAGTTATTGATCTGAATAATTTCTAGGCCAGCATTGGAACACGGAAATCGGAGAAATTGAATCTATGTGTGCTTATTATCCCGGGTAATTAGCTGAAGAAAGATAATCACTCGTCCATCGCAGACCTAAGAAAACCAAGGCGGAATGACCAAACCTATTTAGGTAAACAGCCTCCAAATGATCTGCTAGACTCAAGTACAGTATTACAATTCACAAAAAATACGCGCGCAGTTAATTACCAATACTGACGCATCGAATGCCTCGGCTATTCGTAATAAACACATTGATAATCGTAGCCCAAGGCCCGCTGGCCAATGACGAGACACAACCATGACATTTAATGACTATCTCACCACACTAGCCAAAAATGACGGTTCAGATCTATTCTTAAGCACCGGTGCCCCTCCATGCGCAAAATTTCATGGCAAACTGAAGCCCCTAGACAAAGAAAGCTTTAGTCCCGGCGATATTAAGAAAATCGCCTACGCCATCATGGATGACGGCCAGATAGAAGAATTTGAAACTGAATTGGAAATGAACCTTGCCTACCATATCCCTAGCGTAGGCCGGTTCCGCGTTAACATCTTCAAACAGCGGAACGAAATCTCTATTGTCGCTCGAAATATAGTCACCGACATCCCTAATGTCGACGCCCTTGGCCTACCACCAATATTAAAAGAAGTGATAATGACGAAAAGGGGCTTGGTGCTTTTTGTTGGCGCCACTGGCTCAGGGAAATCTACATCTCTTGCAGCCTTGATCGATCACCGCAACACCAATAGCAGCGGTCATATCATTACTATCGAGGACCCTATTGAATTCATCCATCGTCATAAGCGAAGCATCGTAAATCAGCGTGAAATTGGCATGGATACCCGCAGTTTTCACCAAGCCCTGAAGAACACACTACGACAAGCACCCGACGTTATTCTTATCGGCGAGATTCGCGACCGGGAAACTATGGAACATGCTCTCGCCTTTGCCGAAACGGGCCACCTCTGTATCTCTACGCTCCACGCCAATAATGCCAACCAAGCATTAGACCGCATTATTAATTTTTTCCCCGAAGAGCGCCGAAATCAACTCCTGCTCGACCTCTCCTTAAATTTGAAGTGCTTTGTTTCCCAACGTCTTATTCCTACCCCCGAGGGCAAGCGTGCCGCCGCTATCGAGATTCTGCTCGGCACGCCGACAGTAGCCCAAGCAATTCACAAAGGCGAAATTGAAACCATCAAAGAAATCATGCATAAATCCGAGAATGTCGGAATGCAAACCTTTGATTTAGCACTTTTTAATCTTTATGAGGCAGGAAAAATTTCATTTGCGGACGCGCTAAAAAATGCTGATTCGGCCAATAACCTTCGTCTGCGGATCAAACTTCACAGCAAGCGCGGGATTCCCGCTGACGCGGTTGACGAGAATGACCAAGATGACACAAAACCAACTTCAGGTTTTTCACTCAGCTTAGAGATGGACAATAACGAAGACGAGGTCCCTGAATAAGCTCCGATCCAAGGTAAGTTCAGCAGTCGCTGTGCGACTGCTGAACTACTAGCATTACTTACCAGCGTCAGCTAACTCTTCAGGTACTTTCTTAGCCGTAGGCTTAGGCAGTAGAGCCTCGCGAATTTGTCCTTCAATCTCAGCAGCTATCTCCGGGTGCTCACCAAGATACTTCGCCGCATTCGCCTTGCCCTGACCTATTTTGTCGCCCTTATACGCATACCAAGCGCCCGCTTTATCGACAAGCCCCTGCTTAACACCTAAATCAATTACCTCACCAAGGCGGTAAATGCCTTGCCCATAGAGAATCTGGAATTCAGCTTGCTTAAACGGCGGTGAAACCTTGTTTTTAACAACTTTCACCCGCGTTTCATTACCAACCACCTCTTCGCCATCTTTGACAGCACCGGTACGGCGAATATCAAGACGTACTGAAGCGTAGAATTTGAGCGAGTTCCCCCCAGAGGTGGTTTCTGGATTGCCGAACATTACGCCAATTTTCATACGAATTTGGTTGATAAAAATAACGAGGCAGTTGGCATTTTTGATATTACCAGTAAGTTTGCGCAGCGCCTGAGACATTAAACGCGCTTGTAAACCCACATGCGTGTCACCCATTTCACCTTCGATTTCAGCCTTAGGCACCAATGCTGCCACAGAGTCAATTACGATAACGTCAACAGAGCCAGAGCGGACCAGCATATCGGTAATTTCTAGGGCTTGTTCGCCAGTATCTGGCTGTGAAACCAGTAAGTCTTCGAGATTAACACCCAGCTTTTCTGCGTACTGCGGATCTAGAGCGTGCTCAGCATCCACTATTGCCACAGTTTTACCGGCTTTTTGCGCCTCGGCCATCACCTGCAAACACAGGGTCGTTTTACCTGAGGACTCTGGTCCGTAGATCTCAACAATCCGGCCATAAGGCAAGCCGCCAATACCTAGCGCGATATCAAGCCCGAGTGAACCAGTAGAGACAGACGGCATCACTTCCCGTGAGCTATCGCCCATCTTCATGATTGAACCCTTACCAAACTGGCGCTCAATCTGGCTCAACGCCGATTCCAGTGCTTTCTGCTTATTGGGATCCATATGTTCTCTACCTTTGTGAATGCTGATATTAAAATGAATAATGCTGGCTGAACTACTGGCCACACAACTGTATATATAATCAGTATTATCGGCACTATTGTCAATGCCCGAGTTTAAATTCTTTCTTAGCCCGGTGTCCTTGTATTACCTTAAGTCGGCTTATCCAGCGCAAACCTTGATTTCATTACTATTAAGCCTAAAACCGCTTGTGTTAAAGTGCAGGCCGACTTTAGCTTAGCCCCAGAGGCCCCATGATTCCTTGGCAACATCTTGGTACAGCACAAATACCGAATAATGGCGGCGAACTAAAACTCTCCCGGCGCGGCGAGGAGTTTTCAATTCGCTTATCTGGCGTGCGCGGCGAGCTCATGAACAGCCGCCTATTTAATTCAGAAGAAGCGCTAGCAGACTTGGCCTATAAGCAGCTCCAACCCAGAGATGGCTGTAACGCCGTGTCCGGCGCCGAAATTTTGATAGGCGGACTGGGCATGGGCTACACACTTGCCACAGCATTGCGTGCAGCCGATGCCAGCGGCAAGGTAACTGTTGCAGAGCTTATTCCGGAGGTTGTCGAGTGGAATAAGGGCCCACTGGGTGAGTGTGCAGGCCAGCCGCTAAAAGATCCCCGAACAAAGGTATATCTTGGTGATGTTGCCGACCTTTTGAGCAACAACCCCAAAGCCTACGACGCGATATTGCTGGATGTCGACAACGGGCCAGAAGGGCTGACCCAAAACGACAATAACTGGCTATATTCGCAAGCGGGCCTTGAGTCAATATTTGCCACCCTACGCCCCGAAGGCGTCTTGGCAATTTGGTCGGCCGGCGCCGACTCCATGTTCGCTATTCGCCTGAAAAAGGCGCGATTCAAGGTCAGTATCCACACCGTGCGTGCACGACCGGGCAAGGGAAGCCGACATACCATTTTTGTCGCCCAAAAGCCGTGGGAATCTACAAATTAAGCGTGTTTAAACACACCCTACCCTAGTCCGCGAACATGGCTAATGTATTGCGGTTACATGCGACACGCTCAAGCGCCGAAAGAGTACTAGGTCGCACGCCAATTTTTATGCCCAAATAGCGTAAATTGGCGCCATCAGCGGCTGCGAGACACCGAGATATTTCATGCTTTGTTAGCAATGAATCAGCACTAAAATAAACATCCTCAGCCCCATCAAGGGGCAAGGCCGGCGGCATATGAGTATCTTCCCACATGCCATAGGGGCCCTTTACGTTACTGACTCCGGAAAACATTAAACCGCACAACAAACCAGACTCACGCGCTAACCGAATATGCGCCAACGGACCCTCAACGCTCCGAGTCTCCAGTGCAGAGCGCCCCCAATTAATGCTCATTCCAATTGTACTGCCACTCGCGTTGTTTACTGAAGCAATGGCACTCAGCTCGTCGTCTATCGATAAAAAGCCCTTTGATGGTTTCTGTCCATCGACGTAGGCATCGCAATGCTCAATGACTAACTGCGCGCCACCCCAATCCCAGCCTTGCATTTCGGCTAACGACTTTATTAGCGAGGTAGAGGAAGAGTCTGCAACAGCGCGATTTGGACTAGTATGAAGCTGGACGAAACTGACCGCATTGCGATATAAATGGCTATTTAGTTTAAGGACTGCCATACGCATTTTTTCATAAAAGCGCAGAGCCTCCTGCCGGCCTGATGAATCATCGGACGCTATTCCAAACAGCGGATTCCGCCCTATATTCCCCGTAATTCCTGGAACGCCCGTAAACACAAATTCCCACTCGGGGTTAACATTCTCTATAAACCAAGCATCATCTTCAGGATGTAAATGGCCAGCAAATGCATGTTCAATACCCGCAACATTGGCCAAGCCTTTAATTCCATTGAGGTAATCTGCATGTACTTGGGCATCCCATTGCTCAGTTTGCGGCGCAGTTGCGTATGCTCCGACGATGTATTTGGGCAAGTAACACCTTCCTATTATAAATTTCGAAATTAGCTCAGGCCTACAACGCGACCTAATAAATCTATTCAATTTTCAACTAGCCGAGTACATACTGGCCAACGAAGGCTGGCATTCAATTAATACAATACAAAAAGCAAAGCCTGCCAGAGTGATATTAATATAGTTCAGCCCTAGGACAATAGACATACTCGCGGCAGCAAGCATCTAAAATAGAAGCACGTACCACTATCTCCACCTGACATGTCAAAATATCCACCAATGCAATTAACTAACAACGATTCCTGGTTTTGATTTGCATCCAAATAACTGACTGAAATAAAAGCAATAAAATACATTGCTGCCGGAACCTTGAGCGTGATTTAAGTTAGCAAACAGACAAAATAAAGCGGCAACTAAACTGAAACTAATAATCCCAAGCGAACACGTTTAATGAACCATAAACCATTTTTTGTAAAAATCATCCTCGCCTCAGCTCTGTTTGGTTTGTGTGCATTGATTCTCTATTTTTTTATTACCTCCAACAAAATGCCGTTGCCACTTGATCTCAATGTGTTATCTAGCGAAGAGCGAGGTTCTAGGGCTGAGTTACCAGCCATAAAAAATTATCTCGGCAGTCAATCTTGTGTGGGCTGTCACAGCACTGAAGCCACGCTTTGGCAAAACTCACACCATGACCAATCCATGCAACATGCCAGCGATGCAACGGTTAAAGGCGACTTTAATAACCGCTACTTGAACGCCATGGATTTTGAAAACCATTTTTTCAAGCGCGACGATCAATTTTGGGTAAGTACTGAGGGTAGCGACGGCAATGCAGCGGATTTCCAGGTGTTGTACACCTTTGGAACCGAGCCACTTCAACAATACTTAGTCGATGTTGGCCAAGGCCGCCTACAGGCCCTGCCCCTCGCCTGGGATACCCTAAATAGCCAATGGTTTCACCTGCAACTCAAATTAAAACCTGAACCTGGTGAGTGGATTCATTGGACCTCTGGCGGAATGAACTGGAACAGTATGTGCGCTGATTGCCACAGTACTGGCTATATTAAAAATTACGACGAAATTACAGACAGCTACCAAAGTAGCTGGAAAGAAATCGATGTTGCCTGCGAAGCCTGCCACGGTCCCGGCAGCGCACATGTTTCGCAAATGGCACGCAACGAGCCATTAGACCCCACCCTACTGGACATGATCAGTGGCGAACCTCCCCAACACCTTGTCGAAAAATGCGGCCGCTGTCACGCCCGTCGCCAACAACTCACCCCGGATTTTGTGCACGGTTCCGACACACTGCTCGACCACTATATGCCAGAAACCCTGCGCGCTGGCCTTTACCATGCCGACGGTCAAATTCACGACGAAGTCTTTGTCTATGGGTCTTATACCCAGAGCAAGATGTACCAAATGGGCGTAAGCTGCACAAACTGCCATGATCCCCACAGCGCGCAACTCAAAAAGATCGGCAACGATCTCTGTACCAATTGTCATCTCCCCGACAAATATGACAGCGCCAACCATCACCACCACACCCCACCAGGTGAGAGCTTCGCCTCCGACGAAAGCCGAACCGGCACGGGGGATCAATGTGTGGATTGTCATATGCCGGGCCGCGTCTATATGACCAATGACTTCCGACGCGACCACAGCCTTCGGGTGCCGCGACCCGACCTCAGCGTGCAGTTCGGCACCCCGAATGCCTGCAACGATTGCCATAGCGATCAGTCTGCGCAATGGGCGGCAACCGCTGTCGAAGATTGGTTTGGTGGCGACCGGCCAAAGCACTTTTCTGAAACGCTTGCACTGGCCACCAAAGACGCACTGGCCGCACGCAACCCGCTGATCGACTTATTGCTCGACCGCTCCCAGGTTGCAATCGCCAGAGCGACTGCGGCAGAACTGCTGATCCCCTTAGTCGAAAGTGACCAAGGCATCTTTGCCGCATTGAAAACTGCACTAGCTGATGTATCGCCACTAGTGCGTGCCACCGTCGCCCGGAGTTTTTACGTGCTACCACTACAAGATAAAGCCACCGCGTTGCTACCCTTGCTAAATGATCCAGTAAGGGCCGTACGCATTGCCGCAGCGCGCAGTTTGGTTGAGATTCAAGCCAATCCGCTGCATTTTGATGCGCTCAGCCCAAAAGACCAGCAAACATACCGAGACGCCTTAAAGGAGTACCAAGACTCACTCACTAACGACAGTGACTTTGCCTATGCTCCCCACCAACGCGGACTTGATGCGACTAAAATGGGCCGAGCAAGCGTAGCCACACAGCAATTTACCCGCGCACTGACAATCAACGATCGCGAAAACACCACGCGTATGAATCTAGCGCAAATCCGTTACCAGCAGGGGCAGTACGACGCGGTAGAAGCCTTATACCAGAAGGTAATCGAGCAGGAACCAAACGCTGCCCCGCCCTACTATGCCCTCGGCCTATTACTCGCCGAACGAGGTCGTTTCGACGAAGCCGAAATGGCACTCGAAACTGCCGCCATCAAGGGCGATAATCCGCGCGCATGGTATAACCTTGCCGTACTGCGCCACCAAGGAAACAAACACAAGATGGCAGAAACAGCCTACTTGAAAGCAATTGCGCTGGCCCCAAACAATGTCGACTTCATTCAAGGTCTTGCGAGTCTTTACGCGCAACAACAGCAATGGCAGCCAGCATTAAACATTGTGAATGAAGGTCTAAAAGTGGCGCCGGCAGATCCGCAGCTACTGCGACTGCATCATTTTCTGCGGCAATCAAAAGGAAAAAAGCCTTAGCATAAAAATTTAAAGGCTTTGCAGTATTCCACACATAGAAAGCAATCGTTTTCGATGCCCCCTTCCGCCCGCGAAAAGCCTCCCGTAGCATTAGGGCTGATAAAGAAGCATTGCCGCGTCACCACTGCACTCCGTTCACTTGAACGCATATAATTCTGACGCCGCGACCTTTTTCTAGCGGCTTTATTCGGAATAGTTAGCATTAATAGCGGATCTTCTAGCGGTTTGGTATTCTGCGCCGGTCATTTTAACCCTGCGCTGCCGCAAACGCAGCGCAGTGAGCAACGCAACATAGAGCTTTCTCACAGATTAAAAGCATTCATTCTCTGCATCCCAGAAACAACATCGCAAATCGAAAGGATTTTATAAGGTAATGGCGAAAAGCACCGACAAAGACACTGCCCAAAAGGCGGAACATACGCCAATGATGCAGCAGTATTTAAAGATAAAAGCCGATCACCCCAACGAAGTGGTGTTTTACCGCATGGGCGACTTTTATGAATTGTTTTTTGACGATGCAAAGAAGGCCTCTCAGCTGTTGGATATTACCCTTACCGCTAGAGGTAAGACTGGCGGCAATCCAATTCCCATGTGTGGGGTGCCTTACCACGCAGTCGAAGGTTATTTGGCAAAGCTGGTCAAAGCCGGCGAGTCAGTGGCGATTTGTGAGCAAATAGGCGACCCTGCGACCAGTAAAGGCCCTGTAGAACGCGCCGTAGCTCGCATAGTCACACCAGGAACGATCAGTGATGAAGCCCTACTAGACGAGCGTAGGGATGCCCTGCTCGTCGCCGCCTGTGGTCATTCAGGTTTGTTTGGCATTGCAGTCTTAGATATGAGCAGCGGGCGCTTCCAAGTATTGGAAGTTAAAGGTCAGGCGGCGTTTATTGGCGAATTACAGCGATTGCGCCCTGCCGAGTTATTGATCGCGGACGACCTCGATCTTGAAGACATGCCGAAATTTGCCGGCCTTCGCAAACTTGCGCCCTGGGAATTCGATTTTGACGCAGCCACGCGGGGACTCTGCCTACATTTTGGGGTGCAGGATTTAGCTGGATTTGGCTGTGAAGAACTTCATTATGGCGTCGCCGCCGCGGGGTGCCTACTCCACTATGTAAAAGACACTCAGCGCACTGCCCTGCCTCATATCCGCCAACTCAAACACGAGAACCGCGATGACGCCGTCGCAATGGACGCCGCGACTCGCCGCAACCTTGAGTTAGACCTAAACTTGAGCGGCGGCATTGAAAACACCTTGGCATCGGTCTTTGATCGCTGCCAAACCGCCATGGGCTCACGCTTACTGCGTCGCTGGCTACACAGACCTCTGCGTAATCAGAGCATTTTAAGCGCTCGCCAAAGTGGTGTCGTCGGCCTAATTGATAACTATCAATTTGAAACCCTGCGCAGCACGCTCAAACAGATCGGCGACTTAGAGCGAATCCTATCCCGTGTTGGCCTCCGTTCTGCCCGTCCGCGAGATTTATCGCGTCTACAGCGGTCACTGGCGACCCTACCTGAGCTGCAAAGCCAATTAAGACCCTTAGGTATACCCTACCTACAAGAGTTAGCCACCCAAATTAGCGAATTCCCAACACTTGATGACTTGCTGGCAAGAGCCGTAGCCGAAAACCCGCCCATGGTACTTAGAGATGGCGGCGTCATCGCCGAGGGCTTCGACAGTGAGCTTGATGAATTACGCAGCCTGAGTACGGATGCAGGTGAATTCCTTCTTGCGATGGAACGTCGCGAGCGAGAGAAAACCGGCCTTAGTACCCTCAAAGTAGGCTATAACCGGGTGCATGGTTACTATATTGAGATCAGTAAACTACAGGCCCACCAGGCTCCGGTAGAGTATATTCGTCGCCAAACTTTAAAAAACGCCGAGCGTTTTATTACCCCGGAGCTAAAGACCTTTGAAGACAAAGCCCTGAGCAGCAAAAGCCGCGCCTTGGCCCGAGAGAAATACCTGTACGAAGGTTTGTTAGACGCCTTAAACGTCGAACTCGCCGCATTGCAAAACTGCGCCCAAGGGCTCTGTGAACTCGACGTTATCGCCAATTTGGCCGAGCGCGCCATACAATTGGATCTTTGCCAACCCGAGTTCAGCGATACGCCGCTACTGGATATTGAACAAGGTAGGCACCCAGTTGTTGAAAGCGTGCTCGACGAACCCTTCATTGCCAACGATCTGAAACTCGCAGACAACCGTCGCACCCTGATTATCACCGGCCCGAATATGGGCGGTAAATCGACCTATATGCGCCAAACCGCGCTGATAGTGCTGCTAGCGCATATTGGTAGTTTTGTCCCCGCGAAGGCGGTAAGACTAAGCTTAGTTGACCAAATATTTACCCGTATAGGTTCTTCGGATGACCTCGCCGGTGGTCGCTCCACCTTTATGGTGGAAATGACGGAAACCGCCAACATTTTGCATAATGCCACCGCCAAAAGTTTAATATTGATGGATGAAATTGGCCGCGGCACCAGTACCTTTGACGGCCTTTCTTTAGCTTGGGCCTGCGCCATTGATCTCGCCGACCGGGTTCATGGCTTCACACTGTTTGCCACCCACTACTTTGAACTAACGGTACTTCCTGAGAGCTACCCCAAAGCCGCCAATGTCCACCTAGGCGTCACCGAGCACAATGACCACATTGTGTTTTTGCACCGTGTAGAGGAAGGCCCCGCCAACCGCAGTTATGGCTTACAGGTTGCTAAATTAGCGGGAATACCAGCAAAAGTTGTTAGTGCGGCTAAAATCAAACTGCAGGAGCTGGAATCCCAGGCCATTCGTCATAGCCAGCTCAGTACCGCCGGGCCCCAAACCGACTTATTTGCCGCTCCGCCTGCAGCAGAACACCCAGCAGTCATTGAGCTTGCGGATATTACGCCCGATGATCTCAGCCCACGCCAAGCGCATGAGTTACTTTATCAACTCAAAGCTTTGCTAAAATAAAAGGCTAAACCATGCTCTAATGCGTAAAAGCGATAATACACAGCTAAATTATTGTTAAGACTAAAGCTATACCCATATTTTTTACTGATGTTACAATACCGCGCTCTGCGAGTTACCCAACCCACAGTCAGGATTTAAAAGGGGCTGACCAAAAATGACTTTTGTTGTAGGCGAAGATTGCATTAAGTGCAAACACACTGATTGTGTTGAAGTATGTCCGGTGGATTGTTTTTACGAAGGCCCGAACTTCCTCGTTATCCATCCAGACGAATGTATTGACTGCGCGCTGTGTGAACCAGAATGCCCAGTTAATGCGATTTTTTCTGAGGATGAGCTGCCTGAAGACCAGCAAGTATTCTTGGAATTAAATGCGGAATTAGCCGAAGTATGGCCGAATATCACCGAGATGAAACCTGCGCCAGCAGATGCCGAAGAATGGGTTAACAAGCCCAATAAGCTTCAGTATTTAGAACGCTAAGCTAATTAGCGTTAGCCAATAAAAAGCCCGCTATTGCGGGCTTTTTATTGGCTTCTATTACATCTCTTTGGCTAGTTAAAGTCACCGGAGAACAGCGACGCCGCACTAAGACCATTTTCTTCAAACAGAATTCGCATGCTCTTCAGCGCTTCTACTTGGATCTGGCGAACTCGCTCCCGGGTTAGGCCGATTTCACGCCCGACCTCTTCAAGCGTTGCCGGTTCATGACCACGCAAACCGAAACGCCTAACCACAACCTCACGCTGCTTGAGCGTTAAATCGCCTAGCCACAGATCTATGCTGTTAGATAAGTCCTCACCCTGAAGAATGTCACTTGGGTTCAGCGCGTGCGTATCGGCGAGGGTATCAAGTAAAACCTGGTCTGAGTCTTGGGCAACCGGAACGTCAACAGAGCTGACCCGGTCTTTCAATCCACACAAACGTTTTGCTTCTGAAACGGGCCTATCTAGCGCCACCGCCATTTCTTCCGGCGAGGGCATATGATCTAATTTCTGTGTAAGCTCGCGTTCAGCACGCAAGTAACTGTTCAATTCTTTAACCACATGAATTGGCAGGCGGATTGTGCGGGTCTGATTCATGATCGCCCGTTCAATTGTTTGGCGAATCCACCAAGTCGCATAAGTAGAAAAGCGAAAGCCACGCTCGGGATCAAACTTCTCTACCGCTCGAATTAAGCCGAGATTACCCTCTTCGACCAAGTCCAGCAGACTTAAGCCTCGGTTTAGATAGCGGCGGGATATTTTTACAACTAGACGCAGATTACTTTCTATCATGCGCTTGCGGCCAGCTTCATCACCCTTGCGGGCTAGGCGTGAAAAATACACTTCCTCTTCGGCACTTAATAGGGGGGAAAAGCCGATTTCACTAAGGTAAAGCTGAGTAGCGTCTAAATCACTAGACTTACGCCGAGCGCGGCCTAGCTTACTTGCCTTTAGGGTGGGTTTCTCGCTTGCAGAACGTTCGTCTTCTTGCGAATCATGATTATCCTGTGCATCGGTGTTACTGAACACATCGCGTACATTTGCACGCTGTGCTTCTTCTTTATATACCCGCATCGTCGAATCCTTATTTGCGTTTGTTATTGCTCGACTAAGTGATACTTAAGGTGTTGCCTGGGTTCCTATAACTTCAGCGCCGTGGTAACAGCCTTAAAGGATCAACCGGTTTTCCGTTTACACGAACTTCAAAATGCAATTTAACTGAATCAGTACCGCTGTCTCCCAACTCCGCGATGGCCTGACCCGCTTTTACCTTTTCACCCTCCTTTACCTTAATACGTCGATTATGCCCGTAGGCGCTTAAAAAACGGTCTGAATGTTTCAGTATCAGTAGATTGCCATAACCGACTAAACCACTGCCTGCGTACACCACTTCACCGCTTTTAGATGCATACACAGGCTCACCCATTTTACCTTTTATATCAATACCTTTATGCGCCTGCCCACTTGCCACAAATGGTCGAACGACTGGACCGTTAACCGGCCACCGCCAACTCTCATTTGCAATTTGTACTGTGGGTTTTATTGTTGGCTTAGCGGCGACTGGTGTCGCTTTGGGGGGAAGATCAGCACTCTTTCTTGTGGGTGCCACTGCACGAGGCTTCGCCGCCGTAACCTTCGCCGCATGGGGCTGATCATTCTCCTTCAGCAAAATCGCCTGACCAGGGTAAATAGTGTACGGCGCCGCTATACTGTTAGCATGTGCTAACCCTTCAAGCCCGAAGCCATAACGCCATGCGATAGAAAACAAGGTATCACCGGCACTAACGATATAATACGGAGGGGTTCTTTCTGAGGGATTATAACGATCAGACGAAGGGGCAAAACTGCCATTGGTCGAGCAGGAAACCAAGACACAAATTAAGCTATAAAAGCCGATAATTTGCCAAAATTTAGTCATCGCGTTACGGACCGATAATCCACGTTTTGAAATCCTTTCGTTAAAATTGATAATAATTTTTTGAAAAAATGTCACGAGCAATGCCGGCGCTTAGCGTTACCAACTCGTCTTTTGAGTACAATTTGACCTTTCAATTTTCGGTATTAGAAAAAAATAGTCTTAAAAACCTCAGGCCTTTTTGGCAATTCGTTCTATCAATAGCACCAAAAGCACTCCGGCGACAGCTAACACAGCTGAAATTGCCATTTGCGCGTCGGCTTGTAGCCCGTACTCCCAGGGAGACACATTTTGCCAGCCCGGCGCCAATGACTCCGTCAGCAATGCGCCGTCAGAATTTAACTTCCATGGCCAAATAATACTCAAGGAGCCAATTAAAATACCGCTCAGACTCGCTAATAATTGCGCAGGAAAGCGATGCATCAGCCAAGACAATATTCGCACGAATAGCATTAAACCGACCCCGCAACCGGCTACAAAACTCAATAAGGAAATTGCATCCAAGTTTTTAACGGCGTCGATAACCGGTTGATACATTCCCAGTAGCAGTAATATAAAGCTACCAGATATGCCAGGCAGAATCATTGCGCAAATTGCCAAGGCACCTGACAAAAATAAATTTATCGGTGTACTGGCGATCTCTGCTGGGCGAATCTCACCAACTAACACAGCAAAGGCAAGACCACACAATAGCCATACCATTTGGCGTCCGCCATGCGGAATCTGCCGGTAAACCAAAAGCGCCGAAGCGAGTATCAAGCCAAAAAATAGCGCTGCTAGCGGCACTGGGTGGTGATGTAACGCATAGGAGATCGTTCGCGCCAAGGACAATACGCTGGTAATGATACCCAGCATAAGGCTCATCAAAAAACCGCCGTTAATGTGCTGCCAAAAGGCAGTCGGACCAGATTTAAATAAAAGTTGTAGCGCTTGAATATTGCAGGATTTAAGACTCTCAATCAATTCGTCGTAAATACCCGTTATAAATGCAACTGTACCACCAGACACACCAGGAACAACATCTGCGGCACCCATGGCCATTCCGCGAATAAATACGGCCGGGTAAAATCCCTTCATTAAGCTTCCTTAGTAGTATTTACGATAACGACGTTCGGAGGATTATGCCAACAAACCAGAAAGTAGCGGCACAAACAACACCGGTTCGATAATCTGCTCTTGGATCCCCTCTTCTGTTTTGTCAAACACATAGAGAGCTTGCTGCTTACCTTGGGGACCAATGGGAATGACCAAGCGACCACCGACCGCCAATTGCTCTAATAGCTCATCTGGCACTTGGGCAGGTGCTGCCGTCGATAAAATACCATCATAAGGACCACGATCCTTCCAACCCATGCCGCCGTCGGCATGGCGCAGCTGAACATTATTCAAGCCTAATTGCCGCAAGCGCTGCCGTGCCTTTTCTTGCAATGGTCTAATACGCTCTACGCTAAATACGCGCTCGACCAGCTGCGCCAAAATCGCAGTCTGGTAGCCCGAGCCAGTACCCACTTCCAATACGCGGTCCCGCGGGCCATTTGCCAATAACAATTCCGTCATCCGGGCAACAATATAAGGCTGCGACAAGGTTTGCTGAAAACCGATAGGCAAAGAACTGTCTTCGTAAGCTCGATGCGACAAGGCCTCATCTAAAAAAATATGCCGTGGTGTGCCACGAATGACGTTTAGAACCGTGTTATCGCTAATCCCACGCTCAGTTAAGCGCTCGATTAAGCGATCTCTCGTCCGCTGGGAAGTCATCCCAATGCCTTGTAAATTTAAGATTGTCACCCAGTTTTCTCTATTAACGCTAATAAACAACGGCTCTCATGCCGCCCTAACTCGCCAGTGGGTAGCTGATTAATTCTCGCACAAGCGCTGTGGCGAAACAGCCCCTAGGCAAGGAAAAGCTCAGCTCCAGCGACTTATTACCCGTAAACTGCCACTGAAAATCCTGAGGAATCAAACGCAACGCCCGCCGCTCCATACTTAAGCCGTGCTTAAGCAAGCCCTCACATAATTCAGGAAACTCCATATACACCGCTTGCTCTGCAGACGCCGCAGCGCCACTCACAATTAAGCGTCCCGCTTTACCATACAAGGGTCCAGTCGGCTGAATGTCGCCACTGGATAAACGGGTGAGCGTTTCTTCATTGCGCTCCGCGCTAAAAACGCTCCCACTGTCACGCAGTGTATAGATATCGCCGTCTAACCCAGCGTTCCAACTTCCGTCGAGCACACGGTGCCCCAGCACCTCATTAAACAGAAAAGATCGCGCCGCGGATAAATACATACTGCGCTCAAAGCGGCCAGGTTTTATCTCGCGGGCAAACCACTGGCGACAGGCGGGGATATTGCCACCATCACGGCCGAAACGCTGTTCGCCAAAGTAATTCGGCACACCCTGACGGATATGCGCCAAGCGGCTATTTAAATCATCCACATCGCCGTCGAGAGACTGCAGGCGAATAGTAAAATGATTGTAGCGGTGACTACCCAAGCGCAATTTTTGGCGATGCCGGCCCTTGCGCAATATTTTCCAAGACTCCGATTCAGGGATGACCCATTCAGGAAAGTGCTTGCCGGGCAAGTGCACGCAAAACCACTGCCGGGTAATGGCATGACGATCTTTTTGGCCGGAGTAACTTACCGCCTTCGGCTGCACGCCCGCCAAGCGAGCCAATTGTCGAGCCACGTACTCAGTGTTATCGCCGCATTTTTCAATCCACAGCCAATCAAACTCCCCGTCGTCACTAAATTCGACAGGAAAAACCTCTTCCACGACAAAATCTGCAGGCTGCGCTTTTAACACCCCACTAACCCGCGGGGCGCCCAAGGCGCGCGGCCAATCAGTTAACATCGTTATGCTCCAGCAATACCACCGCGTCCACTGCGATACCCTCACTGCGGCCGACAAAACCGAGTTTTTCCGTGGTAGTCGCTTTCACACTAATCTGGTTTACATCAACAGCGATGAGCTTCGCGATCGATTCACGCATCAAAAGAATATAATCGGCGAGGCGAGGAGTCTGCGCGGCGATTGTGATGTCTGCATTCGCCAGTTGATAGCCCGCAACGCGAATCAACTGATAGCAATGCGCAAGTAATTTGCCACTGTCAGCCCCTTTATAGCGAGGGTCTGTATCGGGAAAATGCTTACCAATATCGCCCAGTGCCAGCGCACCTAACAAGGCATCGCATAGCGCATGTAGCGCAACATCGCCATCAGAATGCGCTATTAAACAGTACGAGCAAGGTATCCAAACACCACAAAGGTGTATCCCCTCGCCCTCACCAAGGCAGTGAACATCGTAACCGTGGCCAATACGCATTTTAGACATTTACGCCTCCCGCCAAAAAAAACGCTGCCATCGTCAGGTCATCAGGGTAAGTAATCTTAATGTTACGATGACTGCCTTCGACTAATAGCGGTCGCCCGCCAATATACTCCATCGCTGACGCCTCATCAGTTACTGGCAAGCCGCGCTCCCGACAGTGAATTAAGGCATCCCGCAGCGCGCCATAGCGAAATAATTGCGGCGTTAATGCCCGCCAAAGGTCGTTGCGGTCTACAGTAGCCACCGCCTCGCCTTGGCTGCTAGCGCGCTTCACGGTATCGACCACCCGCGCGGCCAAAAGCCCACCCACAGGATGCTCTCGAGCACGGAGAAGTAATGCTTGAATATCTTGATCGCTTAGGCAGGGTCGAGCGGCATCGTGCACGAGTACCCAATCCTGGTCAGCAGCTGCAGACAAGCCAGCAAGAGCCAATTCAACAGACTCCGAACGTTCGGCGCCGCCGACAATTTGCATTACTTTGGCGTTATTCGCACACGGAAGGCCGCTAAAAATTTTGTCATCGACGTGTAATGCAACAACCACACCGCTAAGTTCGTCGCAGCGCAACAACGCAGCAATACTGTGTTCAATAACGGTTTTTCCGGCCAGAGACATATATTGTTTGGGAAGTTGAGCGCCGAAACGGCTGCCCAGTCCCGCTGCAGGCACAACTGCCCAAAGCCGCGAAGCAGCTGCCTTTTGCTCAACCATAGTGCCGCTGTCTTGTGAGTATCAAGTTATTATTATATTCCAGCTATTCTTCAACAATGAGATAAAACGTCTCATTGCTTTTAATAAGGCCCATATCGTTGCGGGCGCGTTCTTCTATGCTGTCGAGGTCATTCTTCAAACTGCGCACTTCACCGTAAAGTCGCTCATTGCGCAGGTTCAAATTCTCATTAACCTTTTTCTGCTGGACGATATCACGCCGTAGGCTGGTAATTTGCTCCCAGCTTCCCGTGCCGGTCCACAATCTAAATTGCAGACCAACCAAGATGACCAGCAGTAATAAAAGCAATCGCCGGCGCGTCATGGTGCTGCCTTCTCACTTATACCCATACCAATCCATATGTCCACGGCGTCAAATCGAAGGGCAACTTACGCTGCCCCGCGTAGATCAAGCACGAAATTCGTCGCGACCACGGTAAACCGCGCCCAATTCAGCTTCTATGCGCAACAAGCGATTGTATTTCGCGACACGGTCGGAACGACATAGCGAACCGGTTTTAATTTGACCGGCAGAAGTCGCCACGGCCAAATCGGCAATAGTGGTATCTTCAGTTTCACCTGAACGATGTGAAATAACGGCAGTATAGCCAGCGTCTTTAGCCATTTTAATCGCGTCTAAAGTTTCGCTCAGCGACCCAATCTGATTGAATTTAATCAGAATAGAGTTAGCAATCTTATTGTCGATACCACGCTTCAATATTTTAGTGTTGGTTACAAATAAATCGTCACCAACCAACTGAACACGATCGCCAACTTTACGTGTTAATGTCGCCCAACCATCCCAATCACTTTCGTCCATGCCATCTTCAATGGAGATAATCGGGTATTTCTGGCTCAGCTCGTCTAAGTAGCTCGCGAAGCCTTCGGCATCGAATTCTTTACCTTCGCCGCTCAATACATACTTGCCGTTTTTGTAAAACTCAGAAGACGCGCAATCCAGTGCCAAGGTAATATCTTTACCCAGTTCGTAACCGGCATTGGCAACAGCTTCAGCGATCGCCTCTAGAGCCGCTTCATTCGACGGTAGATTCGGAGCAAAACCGCCCTCGTCACCAACTGAAGTGCTTAAACCACGAGCGACTAGCACTTTTTTCAGAGAGTGGAAAATCTCTGCACCCTGACGCAGGGCTTCAGCAAAAGTTGGCGCACCAACAGGCTGAATCATGAATTCTTGAATATCGACATTATTGTCAGCGTGCTCGCCACCATTGATGATATTCATCATTGGTACCGGCATAGAGTACTGACCTTCCGTGCCATTTATTTGCGCAATTCGCTGATATAATGGAATGCCCTTCTCAATTGCCACTGCTTTGGCCGCAGCCAGCGATACTGCCAAAATAGCATTAGCGCCTAGGTTGGATTTAGTTTCAGTGCCGTCAGCGGCGATCATCGCATTGTCTATCGCGCGTTGGTCTTCAGCGTCCATACCTAATAGTAAATCGCGAATCGTGGTATTAATATTCGCAACAGCTTTCAAGACGCCCTTACCTAAATAACGGTTTGCGTCGCCATCACGTAATTCGAGGGCTTCACGAGATCCGGTCGATGCGCCAGAGGGCGCACAAGCGCTGCCGACTGCGCCTGATGCCAGTACTACATCCGCTTCAACGGTAGGGTTACCGCGAGAATCTAGGATTTCATACGCCTTAATGTCGACAATCTCTGTCATCTGAGTCTTCTCCATGTCAGTGTTGCTATAGTGAATAGATCTATTGAATATCGAGTACAGGCAGGGACTTCACAACGTCATCCACTGCCTTCATGTGTTCTAAAAAGCCCTTGAGAGCCGATAATGGCAAGGCACTCGGGCCATCGCATTTAGCTTGATCGGGGTTAGGATGTGCTTCAAGGAATAGTCCAGCGATCCCAAGTGCCATGCCTGAGCGCCCGAGCTCAGCAACTTGATTGCGACGTCCGCCAGATGCCGCGCCCATCGGATCACGACATTGCAGCGCGTGGGTGACATCAAAAATCAGCGGCGCACCGCCACTGACATCCCGCATAATTTTAAACCCAAGCATATCTACGACAAGATTGTCGTAGCCAAAGTTACTGCCACGCTCGCACAATATAATTTTATCGTTACCGCATTCCGCAAATTTTTCGACTATGTTTTTCATTTGCCCAGGGCTTAAAAACTGCGGCTTTTTAATATTAATAACCGCATCGGTTGCCGCCATTGCCGCGACCAAGTCTGTTTGTCTGGCCAAAAATGCCGGCAACTGAATAACATCACAGACTTCTGCCACTGGACCTGCCTGATGAATTTCATGAACATCAGTAATTACAGGAATATTAAATGTCTGCTTAATTTCCTGGAAAATCCGCAGCCCCTCTTCCATACCCGGACCGCGGTAGGAGTGAACAGAGGATCGATTGGCCTTATCGAACGACGCTTTAAAAACGTAGGGAATGCCCAGTTCAGCACAGACAGTCACGTATTTTTCAGCAACTGCCATGGCCATATCGCGAGATTCGAGAACATTCATGCCGCCGAATAGTACAAAGGGCTTATCGTTCGCGACATCAATGCCAGCGACGTTCACTACTTTATCTTTCATTTACGTTTCCCTAAATCCTAAGTCTGTCTAAGCCACACTGCAGCAGCGCAGTAGCTACTAAGCTTTACTGTGGGCATACGCCGCGTTAACAAAACCACTAAACAAAGGATGACCGTCGCGCGGTGTAGAAGTAAATTCGGGGTGGAATTGACAAGCGATAAACCAAGGGTGATCAGGTATCTCGACGACCTCTACTAAGCTCTTGTCGGCTGACCAGCCACCCACTTTCAGGCCATGCGCCTGCATGTTCTCCACGTATTTATTGTTTACTTCATAGCGATGACGGTGACGCTCAGTAATCAGCTCGCTACCGTAAACAGCATTTACCGCAGAACCTTCAACAAGGTGGCACTGTTGCGCGCCTAAACGCATGCTGCCGCCGAGGTCGGTATCTTCATTGCGCTGTTCAACGCCGCCTTCTGCCGTTACCCACTCAGTGATTAGACCAATTACGGGATCGCTGCATTTCTCATCGAATTCGGTGCTATTGGCGCCGCTAATACCCAGCACATTGCGGGCAAACTCAATAACGGCAACCTGCATACCTAGGCAGATGCCAAGGTAAGGAATTTTGTTTTCTCTTGCGTACTGTACGGTGAGAATTTTACCTTCCACCCCACGGTTACCGAAGCCACCAGGAACCAGAATACCGTCAACGCCATCGAGTACACCTAAGCCATCTTTCTCGATCGTTTCTGAATCTATATAGCGCACAGCAACCTTGGTGCGACTGTGAATGCCTGCATGTTTCAGCGCTTCGTTGAGCGACTTATAGGCATCAAGAAGCTCCATGTACTTACCAACCATGGCGATTGTCACGGTCTGGTCTTGATGCAAGTCGCCCTCAATAACGGTATCCCACTCTGTTAGGTCCGCTGGCGGGCAATCCAAACCAAAGCGTTCAACAACAAGCTCGTCTAGGCCTTCGGCCGCCAATAATGAGGGAATCCGGTAAATGGAATCAACATCGCGCAATGGAATAACCGCTCGGGATTCGACATTGGTAAACAAAGCGATTTTATGGCGGCTGCTTTGGTCTATCTCATGATCTGAGCGACAAAGCAGAATATCTGGCTGTAATCCGATAGAGCGCAGCTCTTTCACCGAGTGCTGAGTCGGCTTAGTCTTGGTTTCGCCAGCAGTCGCGATATACGGTACTAAAGTAAGGTGCATAAGCATTGACCGCTTGGCACCCAATTCAACCTTTAACTGCCGCGCAGCTTCAAAGAACGGCAGACCTTCAATGTCACCAACCGTGCCACCAATTTCGACAATCGCGATATCAGCATCACCAGCGCCGGCTAATACCCGGCGCTTAATTTCATCAGTAATATGGGGAATAACCTGGACCGTACCGCCGAGGTAGTCACCCCGACGCTCTTTGCGCAAAACTGTCTCATACACGCGCCCAGCGGTAAAATTATTACCTTTGGCCATTTTGGCGCGTACAAACCGCTCGTAATGACCTAGATCGAGGTCAGTTTCAGCGCCGTCTTCGGTAACAAATACCTCGCCATGCTGAAATGGACTCATGGTACCCGGATCCACATTAATATAGGGATCCAGTTTCAACATGGTCACTTTGAGGCCACGGGCCTCTAGAATAGCGCCCAGCGAAGCTGAAGCGATGCCTTTACCGAGAGACGAAACAACACCGCCGGTGACGAATATAAAACGCGCCATGTCATGCCTTTTTGATAGTGCGATAAGATATAGGGCTGGAAAAAGCGGTGCTTCTTTGCCCCTTGAGATGGGACGTCAGTCTAACAGGAAGGACATAACGAAACAATGAAATTAGGCCTCCGTAGGGCGCCGACTCTCTGTTATAATGCGCCTCCAATTGCTTGCACATTCAAGGCCTTAGTACTATGCAACCCATGCTGAATATCGCATTGCGCGCCGCCCGCAAGGCGGGAGACCTCATATCACGCGCCTCAGAACAACTCGATCGAGTCCAAATTGAGTCCAAGGGCGAAAACGATTTTGTCACCGAAATCGACCGCAAGGCTGAGCAGGAAATAATTTACCACCTGCAAAAAGCCTATCCCGAACACGGGTTTCTGGGCGAAGAGTCCGGCACCTCTGGCAATCCCGACAGCGATTACCAGTGGATTATCGACCCCATCGACGGCACGACCAACTTTGTGCGCGGTATCCCCCACTTCGCGATCTCTATTGCCTGTGTATTCCAAGGTCAAATTGAACACGCAGTGATTCTTGACCCTATTCGACGCGAAGAATTCACCGCTAGCCGTGGTCGTGGCGCCCAATTAAATGGCCGTCGCGTTCGGGTTACCATGAACCCAAGCTTGGAAGGCGCCCTGATCGGTACCGGCATTCCCTTCAAAGCCCACAACGCTCAGCATTTACCCGCTTATATGGCCAGCCTTGAAGGCGTAGCCGCTGAAACTGCGGGCATTCGCCGCGCCGGTGCAGCCTCCCTCGATCTTGCCTACGTCGCAGCCGGACGCCTCGACGGCTTCTGGGAAATCGGTTTAAGTAAATGGGATATTGCTGCAGGTATTCTGCTTGTACGCGAAGCCGGCGGCTTAGTCAGTGATTTTAGTGGCGGTGGTAATTACTTTGAAAGTGGCAATATTGTCGCTGCCAACCCTAAGTGCTTAAAAGGCTTGCTGCAGGCAGTGCGCCCGCATTTAGAGAAATTGCGATAGGGATTAGTCGGACGTCTGGACTCGGGTGTCTGACGTAAGATCAAAAGCATAGACACGATGTGTCTGTTGTAAAAAAAGCGCATCAAATGCGCTTTTTTTACGTCTGACCCCAGACGCCCGACTGCCTTCTCTTCCGACGTCAGACCCCAGACGTCGGGCTCAACTTAAGGCAAATCATCTACCTCTGCCCCTTCCTTCTCCTGCACAATCAAATCATCCTGACTGATATTCATACTTACCAACATACTCGCCACAATGTAAATTGACGAATAGGTGCCCACGCCTATACCGACGAGTAATGCGAGAGCGAAGCTGTGTATCATTTCGCCGCCAACTACCGCCAAGGCGATCAATACCAATAATGTTGTACCCGAAGTCACCAACGTACGATCGAGGGTTTCAGTAAGCGAGATGTTAATAACTTCAACGGCATCATGCTTGCGTAATTTACGCAGGTTTTCACGAATCCGGTCAGCAACAACGATAGAGTCATTCAAGGAGTAACCGATAACCGCAAGAACGGCCGCCAATACTGTGAGATCGAAATCCCAGCCGACCAACGCAAACACACCTAAGGTTATGATGACATCATGACCCAAAGCCGCTACCGCACCCAGTGAAAACTTAATTTGGAAGCGCATCGCAACATAGATCAGCACCACGACCAACGCCAACAATACGGCTAAGCCGCCCTGCTCCCGAAGCTCCTCACCCACTTGCGGGCCCACAAATTCAATGCGGCGCAAATCTATTTCACCGCTAGTTCCGGCTTTCAGCACTTTCAAAACCGCTTCGCCCAAGGTCGGACTCATACCTTGAGGAAGGCGTACTAACACATCCGTATCGGAGCCAAAATTCACCACCACCGCATTATCGTAGCCAGCAACTTTAAGCTGATCCCGCACTTTGGGTAAGGCGACGGGCTCTTCGTAAATCACCTCGATTAAGGTGCCGCCGGTAAAATCCAAGCCAAAATTCAGCCCTTTAAAGGCAAGTAAACCAACAGAAACCAAAACAAGGCCGATAGAAAGCATGGAGGCAAGCTTTCGCAAGCCCATAAAATCAATAATTTTCGTGTTCTCAGACATATGTTTCCCCTAGATCGCCAGCTTAGTGACGCGACGACCGCCGTAAAGCATATTCACAATAGCTCGTGTACCCATGATCGCAGTAAACATGGAGGTAATGATCCCCAGCGACAAGGTCACCGCGAAGCCACGCACTGGACCAGTACCGACCGCATATAAAATCACCGCCACCAACAAAGTGGTTATATTCGAGTCCATGATAGTGACGAAAGCGCGACCATAGCCCGCCTCAATCGCATGCTGCACCGACATACCCGCCTTTATCTCCTCTCTAATTCGGGAGAAAATCAGCACATTGGCATCAACAGCCATACCGACGGTTAAAACGATACCCGCAATACCGGGTAAGGTGAGCGTTGCACCGAGCATGGACATGCAAGCGGTAAGCAACACAATATTAAAGCCCAGCGCGGCGACGGCGATAATGCCAAATACCCGGTAGTAAACCACCATAAATACGGCGACCATCCCTAGGCCAATTTTCACTGCATTAAAACCTTGGGCAATATTTTCTGCACCCAAGGAGGGCCCAACCGTGCGCTCTTCAACAAAGTCGATCGGCGCCGCCAATGCGCCTGCGCGCAACAGCAAAGACAATTCTGCGGCCTCACCTGGCGCATCTAAACCGGTAATCCGGAATTGCACACCCAAGGCATCTTTGATGGTAGCTAGACTAATAATTTTCTTTTCATCATAAGGCACCTTGACGATCTGCTCCGTTCCGTCAGCCCCCATTTCATAGTGAGTCCGACTCTTCCGTTCAATAAACAAAACGCCTAAACGACGATTGATGTTGTGGCGAGTCATTCTATGCATCAATGTACCGCCCTCGCTATCAAGGGTAATACTCACCTGAGGCATACCATTTTGGTCAAAACTGGCTTGGGCATTCGCCACTCGCTCACCAGTAATAACAACATCACGCTCTAACCACGCGCTCGGTTCACCCTGCCCCGGATTACGAAATTCAAACTGCTCCCGGTCTGAGCTTGGCGCGTCGTAACGGGCTTCTAATCTGAAATCAAGATTCGCGGTTTTACCCAAAATACGCTTGGCTTCCGCAGTATCTTGGATACCAGGCAATTCAACCACAATGCGATTGCGCCCTTGGCGCTGCACCAACGGCTCAGACACACCGAGTTCATTCACGCGATTGCGCAGGGTCGTTAAGTTTTGGCCTACCGCGTAATCTTCAATTTCCTTACGCTTGGCTTCACTAATTAAGGCACTAACGTAAAACGCACTGTCACCCGCTGGTGAATCCACGCGCTGCCCCGTCAGCTCAGTAAATTCTTTTCGAATAATACTCAATGCGGAATCTCGCAATTCCTCAGAGGTAAATTTACCGGTAATTACACCATCATCGCCCAAGCTAACAAAACCACGCACGCCCTCTTCACGCAGCTTCTTCTTTATGCCCGAGTTGTAATGTTCAAGACGAGTAGCAATCGCAGAATCAGTATCGACTTCTAGCAAGAAATGCACGCCACCACTCAGGTCTAAACCAAGCTTCATGGCCTGCGCACCGAGGTTACTCAACCATTCAGGCGTATTTGACGCCAAATTCAGCGCAACAATAAAGCCATCACCCAAACTCCGCTGCACCACGCGCTGGGCGCGAAGCTGAACTTCTGTGTCATACAAACGGATCAATCCACTTTTGCCTGACTCATTGGCCTTTTCGCCAAAATGCTCGATACCACTGGCACTCAAGGCAGCTGACAAACGCTCCATCTGCGCCTGATCTATAACAACACCACTACTTTCCCCAGAAATCTGCAGTGCAGGATCTGCCCTATAAAGATTGGGGATCGCATAAAGCAACCCTAAGCCTAGAACCGCCACAATCAGCAGGTTTTTCCAGAGCGGATATTTATTCAACATTGTAATTCCACCAAAACCGCCTGTTACGACGGTGTCCGTTTAACACTGGGCGACACACCCCTAACATCCCAAACCAAAACACCTAGAAAAAAGCCGGTAAAAACCGGCCTTCTTGTCATTCAGCTTAACCAAGCCATACCCGAGCATTACGGAATAAGCGCATCCAGCCGCTGTCTTCCACCGAGTTATCTGCTATCCACGAGTTCTGCACCGTCCGGAAAACCCGCTCAGGGTGCGGCATCAGAATCGTTACCCGACCATCTGCACTGCAAGCCCCGGCAATCCCCGCCGGAGAACCATTCGGATTAGCCGGATATTGCTCGGTCACCGACAGATGATTATCGATATATTGCAGGGCAACTTTACCAGACTGCTGTAAATTACCAAGCTGCTCGGAATTCACAAACTCCGCCCGCCCTTCACCATGAGCAATCGCCACCGGCAAATGCGATCCCGCCATACCCGCCAGTAATATGGAGGGTGATTCTGGAATTTCAAGCTGTGCAACACGCGCCTCGAACTGTTCTGAGCGATTGCGCACAAAACGCGGCCAAAATTCAGCCCCGGGAATCAGCGAATGCAAATTCGACATCATCTGACAGCCGTTACACACACCTAGCGCAAAAGTATCACCGCGCTGAAAATACGCGGCAAATTCATCTCTAGCACGGGCATTAAACAATATTGTTTTTGCCCAACCTTCGCCGGCACCAAGTACATCACCGTAGGAGAACCCACCGCAGGCAGCTAAGCCTTTGAAATCAGCAAGACTAACGCGACCACTGAGAATATCGCTCATATGTACATCAACCGCGCTAAACCCGGCGCGGTCAAACGCTGCTGCCATTTCCATTTGGCCGTTCACACCCTGCTCACGCAAGATTGCAACACGTGGCCGCACACCCGTTTTAATAAATGGCGCAGCAATATCTTGCTGCGCATCAAAACTAAGCCTGCTACTTAAACCTGGATCAGCATCAACAAGAGAATCAAATTCCTGTTGCGCGCATTCCGAATTATCACGTAACGCTTGTATGCGGTAGCTAAGCTCCTGCCATTTACGATGCAGCTCTAAGCGCTGACCACGTATAACCTCGCTGCCAGAAAAGCGAATCTGCACGTCATTGCCGGCTACCGCATTACCGATATTTTGAACAAGATCACTCAGTCCATGCTCAGCAAATATCGCCATTACCTCGTTAAGATCACTCACCTTAACCTGCACTACCGCTCCGGCCTCCTCAGCAAACAGGGCGCCATTAACCGTACCGACGGATCCAAGATCAATATCTAAACCGCAGTGGCCAGCGAAAGCCATTTCCAACAAGGTAATAGCCGTACCGCCATCAGAACGATCGTGGTAAGCAATAATTTTTTCATCTTCTAGTAATTGCTGGATAGCGTTAAAAAACCCAGACAGTAGCTTCGGATCATCTATATCCGGCGCGGTATTGCCAATTTGCTGGTACACCTGTGCTAGACAAGAAGCGCCAAGGCGCTGCTTACCGGCGCCAAGATCAACAAGCAATAATGCGGTATCACCTAGGTCGGTACGCAATTGCGGAGTGACTGTTTTGCGCACATCGTTAACCGGACTAAACGCCGTAATGATTAAGGACATGGGCGCCGTAATTGATTTGTCGGCTTCGGCATCACGCCAAGTAGTGCGCATTGACATCGAATCTTTGCCAACCGGGATAGTGATACCCAGCGCTGGACAAAACTCCATGCCGACTGCCTTCACCGTATCAAATAACACTTCATCTTCACCGCCGTAACCGGCTGCACACATCCAGTTGGCCGAAAGTTTAATGTCTGAAAGTTTTTCAATCCGCGTGGCCGAGATATTGGTAATCGCCTCGGCTACCGCCATGCGCCCGGATGCCGGACCGTTTATTAATGCCAAAGGCGTACGCTCTCCCATGGCCATTGCTTCACCCGCGTAGGAGTCGTAACTCACGGTGGTTACTGCACAATCTGCCACGGGGACCTGCCAAGGGCCGACCATTTGGTCCCGATGCACTTGGCCCGTAATCGAGCGGTCACCAATCGTAATCAAAAAGCTTTTGCTCGCGATTGTCGGTAAGGCAAGCAAGCGATCTAAGGCCTCAGCAACGTTAATCGTTGCAGGATCAAAACTCGGCAAACTCAACTTTTGACGATTAAACTCCCGGCTCATCTTCGGCGGTTTGCCAAACAGAATCGACATTGGCAAATCAACGGGATTATTGTCGAAATGAGTATCACCTAGACGCAAGCGTTTATCGCTCGTTGACTCGCCAACAACCGCATAAGCTGCGCGCTCCCGCGCACAAATTTCTTCAAACACCGGCAGATCTTTTGGTGCAATCGCCATAACGTAACGTTCTTGCGACTCATTACACCAAATTTCCAGCGGCGACATGCCCGGCTCGTCGTTCGGCACTTTACGCAGTTCAAAGTCACCGCCGCAACCACCGTCCTTCACTAATTCAGGGAAGGCGTTCGACAAACCGCCAGCGCCAACATCGTGTATGAAGGCAATCGGATTGCTTTCGCCCATGGCCCAACAGCGGTCAATCACTTCCTGGCAACGACGTTCCATCTCTGGGTTCTGACGCTGCACCGAGGCAAAATCAAGATCTTCGGTCGACGCACCGCTGCTCATTGATGACGCCGCGCCACCGCCCAAGCCGATTAACATCGCTGGGCCGCCCAGCGCGATCAATTTGTAACCGGCTGGGAATTCAGTTTTCAGCACATGCTCTGCTTTAACATTGCCGTAACCGCCCGCAATCATTATTGGCTTGTGGTATCCGCGACGCTCTTCACCATTGGCACCGAGGGCGTTTTCTTCAAAACTGCGGAAGTAACCGCAGAGATTTGGACGACCAAATTCATTGTTAAAGGCCGCACCGCCAATTGGGCCTTCTAACATAATATCCAAGGCCGAAACGATCCGTCCCGGCTTGCCGTAGTCCGCTTCCCAAGGCTGCTCGTAACCAGGAACGCGCAAATTAGATACGCTGAAACCAGAAAGTCCAACCTTAGGCTTAGAGCCACGACCTACTGCACCCTCGTCACGAATCTCGCCACCAGAACCGGTACCCGCACCGGAAAATGGTGAAATCGCCGTTGGATGATTATGGGTTTCCACCTTCATTAGTAAGTGGATATCTTCCTCGTGGTATTTGTATTCCGCGCTGCCTGGCTCCGGGTAAAAACGGCCAGCACGATGCCCTTTCACTACCGCCGCATTGTCTGAGTAGGCACTCAACACGTCTTCGCCGCCGAGCTTGTAGGTGTTTTTAATCATGCCAAACAAAGAGTGGGATTGCGCTTCACCATCAATGGTCCAATCGGCATTGAAGATCTTATGGCGGCAATGTTCCGAGTTCGCCTGCGCGAACATCATTAATTCAACATCGCTAGGATTGCGCCCCAATTGCAGGAAGCTTTCAAGCAGGTAGTCGATCTCATCTTCAGCCAAGGCGAGACCCAACTCACTATTCGCGGCAACTAAAGCGTTGCGCCCGCCACTAAGTACGTCGACTGCCTCTAAAGGTTTGGGCGCCTGGCGACTAAACAAAACTTGCGCTTCGTCTGGGCCGCTCAAAACCGACTCAACCATTCGGTCGTGAATTGCTGCCAGCAAGATTTCGCGCTCTGCATCCTGAAGTGGTGCAGATAGGTCTACGCGATATAAGACACCCCGCTCAACACGACTAATCATATCAAGACCGCAGTTGCGGGCGATATCACTGGCCTTACTAGACCAAGGCGAAATAGTTCCGGGCCGCGGGACCACAAAGAAACTTAGGCCGTCCCCCTCTACAAATGCGGCGCGTGGCCCATACTGTAAGAGTTGGCTTAGTACCGCGGTGCGCTCGCTATCCAGCGCCACGGCGGTATCGACCAAGTGAATATATTGAGCACTAAGTCCGCGCAGGCTGGAAATTTCACCTGACAAACTGGCCACTAATTTAGCTATACGAAAATCTGAAAGCGCCGGAGCACCTGGAATAATGAGCATTCGGGGCGACAACCTTGATCGAATGGATTGAAGCCGGCCATTGTAAAGGAAATACGCGCAAAATTTTATCCCAAATACTCTTTATGGTGTGATCAATCGCTAAGCGATACAATTGCCCCCCAGTTTAACGGAGCAGCACACTTGCTAGATTGCCCCAAACCACGACAATTTCTGCTGCGCGCCCTGCTGTCGATGCTATTTGTCGGCCTTTTCACTCACTGCAGCGAGAGTAGTGACAAGCTCCAACAAATTCGTAAAGACGGTGTATTACGTGTATTAACTCGCAATGGCGCCACCACGTATTACGAAAGCCAAGGCGCACCCGCAGGCTTTGAATACCAATTAGCCCAAGCTTTTGCCGAACACCTAGGCGTCGAGCTAGAAATGATTCCCGTGGTCGGGCTGGACGAAGTATTTGATGGATTGGTGAATGGTAGCGCGGATATTGCCGCAGCCGGTCTCAGCATTACCACCGAACGCCAAGAATCACTTATTTTTGGCCCCAGCTACCTGAGTATCAAACAGTTTTTTATCTACAACCGCGATTTGAACGAGCCGATAAAAACACCAGAAGCCTTAGTCGGCAAACAAATTAGGGTTTTAGGCAACACTGCACACGTCAACTTACTTAATGAGTTAAAAGAGTCTCTTCCGGCGCTAAGCTGGGCTGAAAGCCGAGATTTAGAAACGATTGATCTCCTTGAGCAACTCGCCGACGGTCAAATCGATGCCACTATTATCAATTCAAATGAGTTTTATGCAAACCGCGCGTTTTACCCAAGTTTTCGCATCGGTTTTAGTGCCGGCAAACCTCGCAAGCTGGCTTGGGCGATCCAAGCCACACCCGGCAACGCAGGCCTAACCAAAGCCATTGCCGACTTTTTTAAAATCATAACGGACAACGGTAAACTCGCCCGGCTGATCGAACGCCACTTCACGTTTAATGAACGCCGCACTTTCGTCAACACTCACACTTTCTTACAACTCAAGGATGAGCGCCTCCCTGAAGTAAAAGGCATGATTGAACAAGTGGCGATTGAATACGATCTGGACTGGCGGCTGCTTGCCGCTATTAGCTACCAGGAGTCCCACTGGGATGCTCACGCCCGATCCCCAACCGGGGTTAGAGGCATGATGATGCTCACCCGAGCCACTGCCGAAGAACTGGGTGTGGATGATCGGCTCGATCCAATGCAAAGTCTAAGAGGCGGCGCGCGCTACTACAAAAAAATGCTAAGCCGACTACCCAGCGGGATAGAACCCGCTGACCGCAGCTGGTTCGCCTTGGCAGCATATAATATTGGTTTAGGTCACGTTGAAGATGGGCGCGTTATTACGGAGAAAAATGGCGGCAATCCGAATTTATGGAATGATGTCCGCGAAAACCTGCCCCTACTACGGCAACGAAAATGGTTTAAGCCAACTCGCTACGGCTACGCCAGAGGAGACGAAGCCGTGCGCTATGTTCGCAATATTCGCGACTATTATTCCCTACTCACCTGGGATGAATTAAACCGCTACCGAGTACCACCGCCGCGTATAGCGGCGGACTATCTGCCGGCGGAATTTAACCGCGGTTTCGACGCCATGTAGCGAACGGCCTACGCCGAACGCAACACCCTGCAATCAACTTATCGTTTAACCATAGGAATGAGCTGGGCTGCAGGTTTGTAGCCAGGAATCAAACTACCATTTTCAAGAACTATCGCTGGCGTACCGGTCACGCCCATTGCCGCGCCAAGTTCATATTGCGCCGCGATTGGATTGTCACACTTCTTCGGGGCAACCGTTGACCCAGTTTTCAGGGCATTCATTGCCGCCGTGCGGTCATCAGCGCACCAAGCAGAAACCATTTTATCGAAGGTAGGCGTTCCCAAACCCGCTCTTGGGTAGGCTAAATAGCGCACTTCAATGCCGGCTGCATTTAACTGTGGAACTTCTTGATGCAGTTTCTGGCAATAACCGCAATCGACATCGGTAAACACATAAATAGCCCCCTTAGTTTCGCCCTTGGGACTAAATATGATCATATCTTCGCGCCTTACTTCGCTTAACCATTCTTTACGCTGTGGCGCTAACTTCTTTTCAGCAACACTTTCAATCCCGGCTGCGCTTATTTCAAACATATCGCCGACTATAAAGTATTTACCATTGGCACTGGCATAAACGACCGGACCGTTTTGCATGGTTACCAAATAAAGCCCCGGTAACTCTTCGCTGGGCACTACTTTGCTAATGACGATATCAGGCCGCGTTGCCTTAAAAGACGCTTTGATCGCCGCTTCCGCCGCCTTATCAACCACAACACTGCCAGCCTGTGCAGACACCACTGGTAGCATTAACCCAGCAACTACAACTGCGAGCAAGGTTCGAGCAGTAATGTACTTCCTTAAGATATTCAAATAACTTCTCCAAATAATAATGCAATACTTTCCAGCTAATACCTAGGAAACCTCTTTAGGCAACAAGTTCAGCTATATTAGTTAATCGGTACTTCATTTAACCGCGCGGATGATGCGCACTGTGCAAGGTTTTCATCCGCTCCCTCGCCACATGAGTATAAATCTGCGTTGTACTCAAATCACTGTGACCTAGCAATAATTGCACCACGCGCAAGTCAGCGCCATGATTTATTAAATGCGTTGCAAACGCATGACGCAATGTATGCGGAGAAATCTCGCTACCAAGCCCAGCATTCAAGGCATGATATTTAACCCGATGCCAGAAGGTTTGCCTAGTCATCATTTGCCCGCGCCGACTGGGGAAAACAACGTCTGGCGCACTGCCAACTGCAAGTAAACTCGGGCGACCTGCGCTCATAAAGCGCTGAATCCAAAGGCTAGCCTCCTCCCCAATAGGCACCAGACGCTCCTTATCACCCTTACCAACAACCCTTACCAGCCCCTGAGACAAGCTGAGCTGAACAAACTTTAAGCCAACCAATTCCGTAATTCGTAGGCCAGATGCATAGAGCAATTCCAACATAGCCTTGTCTCGTAATTCTAGGGGATCGTCAATATTAGGCGCTGCCAGCAACGCCTCAACATCCTGCTCACTCAAGGATTTTGGCAGGGGTCGCCCTAATTTCGGCGAATCAATATCTAGGGTTGGATCTACTGCTAGCCGATGTTCTCGGCACTGCAGGCGATAAAAACCGCGCAGACAAGACAGCATTCGCGCCGCACTGCGCGCAGACAATTTTCCGGCCTGCTGGGCACCGAGATAAGATAAGACATCAGACTTAGCAACGGACAACAAGCATAAGCCGCGCGGCTCAAGCCAATCACTAAAGGCTTGCAGATCCTGCCGGTAGGCTGAAATAGTATTTGCACTCAGGCCTTTTTCAAGCCACAAACTGTCAGCATAGGCCTCGATAATGCGCGTATTTTGTCCTGCCGAATCCATGCCTCAGACAACCTCGTATTGACCGCAACAAAATCAGAAGCTCTCTACTATCCTAAAACAAAAAAGGCAGCCAATGGCTGCCTTTTTACATAACAAAAGAAAAAATTAAGCTTTAGCGCCCAACTTCTCTTTGATACGTGCTGCACGACCGCTCAATTCACGCAAGTAGTACAATTTTGCTTGACGTACATCACCACGACGCTTGACTTGTATGCTTTCAATCAGCGGGCTGTAAGTCTGGAAGGTACGCTCTACACCAACACCGTGGGAGATTTTACGTACAGTGAAAGCCGAGTTCAGGGCACGGTTACGGACGCCAATTACAACGCCTTCGAAAGCCTGAAGACGCTCACGAGCACCTTCCTTTACTTTCACTTGGACAACAACGGTGTCACCGGGGCTGAAGTCTGGCAGCTCTTTGGTTGACTGCTCTGCTTCCAGTGCGGCAATAATTTTGTTGGTGCTCATGGCATGCTCCTAAATTCAAAGGTTTGTAGCTTCGCAGCTAGATGTCAATTAATCGTCAAGCTCGCGGATAAATTCCGCCAGCAGTTTATTTTGTTCGTCGCTCAGCTCTACCTGTTCGAGTAAATCCCTGCGCCGCAACCATGTCCGACCCAGTGACTGCTTTAGCCGCCAGCGTCGTATCGCTTCATGATTACCACTTAACAACACCCCTGGCACTGCCATTCCTCGGAAGTGCTCAGGCCGCGTGTAGTGCGGACAATCCAGCAAACCTTCGGCAAAGGAATCTTGCTCTGCCGACAGATGATGCCCCAACACACCAGGTAATAAGCGGCTTAAACCATCAATCATTACCATGGCAGCCAGTTCACCACCGCTTAATACATAATCGCCAATCGACCACTCTTCGTCGATTTCACTGTCAATCAGGCGTTCATCGACACCCTCATAACGCCCCGCTAACAATACTAGCGAAGGCTTTGCCGCCAACTCAGCTAATCCAGCCTGCGTTAACTGCCGCCCCTGAGGTGACAAATAAATCACCGTCGCCCCTGGTGCCACCGACGCCTTTGCGACGGCAATTGCCTGCTGCAGCGGCTCGGTCTTCATCACCATACCAGGACCACCGCCATATGGCCGATCATCCACTGTTTGGTGACGATCAGTGGTGAAATCTCGAGGATTACAACACTGTATGCTCAACAAACCGTTTTGAACTGCTCGCCCAGTAACGCCGTAATCGCGCACTGCGGCAAACATCTCGGGAAACAGGCTAACCACCGATATTTCCACGACACTGTCCCCTATGGCCCAGCCCCGTTTGGCCCAGCACCTTTGCCCTGTTTAACTAGAACTCAGGATCCCAGTCCACCAACATCACCTTGGCATCAAGGTCGATATCCTTTACAAACTGCCCTGGCACATAAGGAATCAATCGCTCCTTATCGTCGATGCTACCCGCGCACTTTCTTACCACAAGCACATCATTGGCACCTGTTTCGAGGAGATGATCCACCTCACCCAATAAACAGCTACCGCCAGCGGGCAACAATGTATTGACCTTAAGGCCAATCAACTGGTGCCAATAATAATCATCACCTTCCAACACAGGTAAGGCGTCATCAGCTACAGCTAGCTCTAAACCGCAATACGCCGCAGCGGTATCGCGATCATCTACGCCAACCAAATGCCCAACGATGCCTTTGCCATGCGGCCGGCATTCATCAAACTCAGCGCGCTGCCACTTCCCAGACTTGCAAAAGTAAACATCACTGTAGCCAAAAAAATTACTTAACGGATCGGTGAAAGAATGTATCTTCACCCATCCTTTTACCCCGTAAACCGCCGTAATCTTAGCGATTATCACCCGGCCTTGCGGGGCAAGCGCTGACATTTAAGCTGCAGCAGGTGCGTCTTTCAGCAACTTTGCAACGCGGTCAGACAATTGCGCGCCTTTAGACACCCAATGTTCAACGCGCGCATTGTCAACACGTAAACGCTCTTCATTACCACGGGCAACCGGGTTGAAGAAGCCAACGCGTTCAATAAAGCGACCGTCGCGTGAAGTGCGGCTGTCAGTAACTGTCAGATGATAAAATGGGCGTTTTTTAGAACCACCACGTGCCAAACGAATAATGACCATTCTTGTTCCATTTCCTAGCATTTGGGCAGGCAAATAACGCCTGCTTATCGAAAAATTCGAAGCATTTACTGGCCGAAGCCATAAAGGCGCGGAATTATAAGGGAATTAAGTGATATATGAAACACTTAGCGCAGTTTTTCTTCTATACAGAGCGGGTCGCAAAACCTCAACACGAAGCAAGCAATGCCAAGCTTCCCACTCATTTAATAAAATTTATTTAAATCAGCATCTTGCATAAACTTCTTAATGCATTATAAATGCACGACGGTGCGTTACGCTGGCCGTACGTAGCGACCAAGAACAGCACTTACACTTTACATTCCAGGAAAACGACCGCCCCCGGGAGGCATCATTCCGCCCATACCACGCATCATATTGGTCATCCCGCCCTTCTGGCCCATCTTTTTCATCATTTTCGCCATCTGCTTGTGCTGCTTGAGCAAACGATTCAAATCCTGAATTTCAGTGCCAGACCCCATGGTGATACGGCGCTTACGAGAACCATTAAGCAAATCAGGGTTACGGCGTTCAGCCGGCGTCATCGAGTTGATAATGACTTCCATCTTGGTGAACATTTTAGTATCAATCTGACTCTGGGCCATTTGCGCCATATTACCCATTCCAGGCAACTTATCGAGCAAACCCTTCATGCCACCCATGTTTTGCATTTGTTGCAACTGGTCACGCAGATCTTCGAGATCGAACTTTTTACCCTTTTTAAGCTTTTTGGCCAGCTTTTCAGCTTTATCCTTATCAAGCTTTGATTCCGCCTCATCGATTAGCGACAGAATATCGCCCATGCCAAGGATCCGTGAGGCAATACGATCTGGGTAGAAAGGATCAAGGGCATCTGTTTTTTCACCAACACCCATAAACTTAATCGGTTTGCCGGTAATATGACGTACCGACAGTGCTGCACCACCGCGACTATCAGCGTCAGCCTTGGTCAAAATTACACCCGTTAGGGGCAATGCCTCACCAAAAGCTTTGGCGGTATTCGCCGCATCTTGACCAGTCATGGCGTCAACCACAAATAAGGTTTCAACCGGTTTGATCGCAGCATGCAAATCTTTGATTTCGGTCATCATATCCGTGTCGATATGAAGGCGACCGGCGGTATCCACAATCAGCACATCGTAAAAGCGTAATTTTGCTTCCGCAATTGCCGCTTGCGCAATCGCAACGGGCTTTTGCTCAATATTACTCGGGAAGAACCCCGCGCCAACGTCCGCAGCAAGGGTTTCCAACTGCTTAATTGCCGCCGGCCGGTAGATATCAGCACTAACCACCAACACTTTCTTTTTATGCTTTTCTTGCAAAAACTTAGCGAGCTTAGCGACCGAGGTGGTTTTACCCGCACCCTGCAGGCCAGCCATCAAAATTACCGCGGGCGGCTGCGTTGCCAAATTTAGGGCTTCATTTTTAAGCCCCATAATCTGCTCCAGCTCTTGCTGGACGATTTTAATGAACATCTGGCCGGGACTCAGGCTTTTACTTACCTCCTGCCCCACAGCGCGACTGCGCACCGCTTCTACAAAATCTTTTACTACCGGCAGAGCGACGTCGGCCTCCAGCAAAGCCATACGCACATCGCGCATGGCCTCACTGATGTTGTCTTCTGTCAAACGCGCCTGACCAGTAACATGACGTAAGGTCTGCGATAAACGTTCCGTTAAACTCTCAAACATGCTTGAACTCTCTTATATCTCTTTAATTCTGCAGAAGGTTTCAGGGAAAACGTGGTTCAAGTCGACAATCTTGCGTGAACCCGCTTACAATCCTACCCACATGTGCACTTCCTGCTTACACGATAGCGCAGCAGTATAACCGAGTCTCAAGATAGACCCAACGCTCCGTGCACACATCAACAACATATTGGCCATACTGAACCTATGAATGCATACAGTAGCATCGCAGCGATTACACTCTATTTTATTGCCGCGAGCACCCAGTACCGCTTAATTAACTCGCCGCTCAGCTATCGGAGCTTAGTGCCTGGCCTGCTGGCCACGCTATGCCATGCCGTCGCCGCATTTACGGCCATATCAACACCAGCGGGCATGGACCTCGGTGTTATCCAGGTATTATCGCTCATCACTTGGCTAATTTGCGTTATCACCCTCAGCGCCAGCTTGCGCAGACCGCTGCACAACTTACTCATTGCGCTGTACCCACTTGCAGCCATCAGCGTGGCAGCAGAATTGCTCATACCCGGTAAACAGCAATTTCTTCAGCACCAAAGCCCCGGCATGTTAAGCCACATTTTGCTGTCGATTCTTGCCTACAGCATGATTACCATTGCAGCGCTACAGGCCATTGTCCTTGCCCTGCAAAACAGCATGCTCAGAGATCACCGCGTTAAAGGCCTGCCCAGCATCTTGCCGCCGTTGCAAACAATGGAAGCCATGCTGTTTGAGCTTATTTGGGCCGGCTTTATCTTACTTACCCTAGCAATAGTAACGGGCGGCCTTTACGTAGGCGATATTCTTGCCCAGCACTTGCTACATAAAACCGTGTTTACAGTATTGTCGTGGATTATGTTGGCGATATTACTCTGGGGTCGTGCGGCACTGGGCTGGCGCGGAAAAATCGCTATACGCTGGACGCTTTGGGCCTTCGCCTTCCTGATATTGGCCTACCTAGGTACTAAGTTCGCACTCTCACTTGTTACTCATTAGCAGGTAAATCAATATTTGCCTTGTCGTGCCCAACATTTTTCTTCAAGATTGGCACTCATTTCATATTAAGGGGTTCAGGGCTTTTTGAACGAGGCACCGCTGGGTCTTCTCTTTGGCATATTAGCTGCTCTAATTATTCTCTCCGGGTTTTTCTCGGGCTCTGAAACCGGCATGATGTCCCTCAACAGATATCGCCTACGTCATCGCGCGAAATCTGGTCATCGCGGCGCTAGACGCGCATCGAAACTTCTTGAAGAGCCCGACAGCCTGATCAGTACTATTTTGATCGGCAACAATTTGGTCAACAACCTGGCCGCCGCTATTGCGACTATACTTGCCATTCGTATGTACGGCGACAACGCGGTGGTTCCCGCCTCTATTCTGCTGACCTTGGTATTTTTAATATTTGCCGAGATCATCCCCAAGACTATAGCAGCCTACAAATCTGAAACAGTGGCCTACACCGTCAGTCATGTTCTATTGCCGTTAAAGTCGCTGCTATTCCCAGTTATCTGGCTAGTCAGCCATGTAACCCATTTTGTACTTCGCCTAACCCGCATTGAAAAAAATGACGGTTCTGAGCATATCGGGCTAGAGGAATTGCGCACCATCGTCGGGGAAGCCGGACACCTGATTCCCAAGCACCACAAAGGGATGCTGATGAACATCCTCGACCTAGAACAGATCACGGTCGACGACATTATGATTCCGCGCAACGAGGTATTTGGCATTGACATAGATGCCAACACCGACACGATCATCCGTAAATTGCGCGACGCCGAATTCACCCGCATCCCGGTCTATCAGAATGATATCGACAATATCGTCGGCCTTCTCCACCAGCGGGATATCATCAACAGTGTTGACGAACAAGGCCGCGTGCAACGCGACGCGTTGTTGCAGGCGATACGCGACCCCTATTTCATCCCCGAAGGCACGCCGTTAAATACTCAGCTGTTTAATTTTCAGAAACAGAAACGCCGCCTCGGCATTGTTGTTGACGAATACGGCGTAATGCAGGGTATTGTGACCTTAGAAGACTTACTAGAAGAAATTGTCGGGGAGTTTACATCCAATCTCAGCACTGATACCGAAGACATTGTGCATCAGCCTGACGGCAGCTACTTAGTCGATGGTACAACGACCATCCGCGATATAAATAAGAGCATGAAATGGGAGTTGCCGACCGACGGCCCCAAAACCCTCAATGGGCTATTACTTGAACAGCTTGAATCATTCCCCGAGGCATCTGTTGGTGTATCGATCGGTCGCTACCGATTTGAAATAATCGAGATTAAAGGCAATCTTATTCAGTCGGTACGGGCCTACACCAAAACTAAGGCGCGCCGCTAGCGCGCCACCCCCTACAAGCCGTATTTGTCTTTGCAACGCCGACTGGCAAGGAAGATCACTTCGCGCTTAGCCATATTGCTTAATTCTGACCAATCGCCAATCTCTTGCAGGCTCCGATAGCACCCAGTACAAATATCATATTCATCCAATGCGCACACCGATATGCACGGCGACGCAACCGGCTTTTCTTTAATCTCCACACTCATTCTGTTGGCATCACCTGCGGACGCAAACCAGCAATAAACCGCTGACCGTTTTCCACATAATGCGCAGCAGAAAGCGCCAAAGCCGCCTGCTCTTCCGCACTAAGCATACGCTTAATCTTTGCTGGCGCGCCCATCACCAATGCACCGTCGGGAATATCCATGCCCTCGGTAACCAGCGAGTTAGCACCAATCAAACAGCCCTTGCCGATCTTGGCGCCGTTAAGCACCACAGAGTTAATACCAATCAAACTGCCATCACCAATAGTACAACCATGCAGCATGACTTTATGGCCAACAGTGACGTCTTTGCCGATACGCATTGGAATACCGACATCGGTATGCAATACAGAAGCGTCTTGAATATTGCTGCGCGCACCGATCACGATTTCGTCGCTATCGCCCCGAATGACGACATTGAACCAAACGCTGACTTGGTCACCCAAGGTCACAGCACCAATCACCGTGGCATTGTCGGCAACAAAGTGCTTGCTACCCTCAAGCGTGACGCGACGGCCACCCAGTTCATACAACATAAGAATTCCTCAAATATGGCCAACACAGAAACGAGCTGATGGGATTAAGCATGCCACAAATCCATTTCATATTTGCACTAACGGCACAAATTCAAAGGAGGGTTCTTCATAGGGGTGCGCCGCCAATAACGCTTCTTTTGCCGAAACCGCGCGATCAGTCGGGCAAAGCAACTCAACCCGGTATTCCGCAAGTAACTCAAGCTTGCCATGCTCCCCCACAAACGGTGAACTACCAGACAACGGCCGAAACTGCCCTTGGCCCAGCACCTGCCAGCAGCAATGCTCATAATCGCCCTGTCGCCCGCCCCCCGCGGCAAACACCGCACTCTTAACCGCATCAAGATGAGTAGCCGGCACAAAAAACACCAGCTTAAGAAACTGACTCGTCATCGGGTTTAGCCCCTCGCGTATTTGATACAGCCTGCTCCGCCGGATCGGGACGCACTTCTTGGCTGGCGTAGTAGTCCGCCGCAAATTGCGCCAAACGCCCCTCCTCAATCGCCAAACGAATCGCGGCCATATGATTTTGGTAATAACGTAAATTATGAATAGTATTTAACTGCGCGCCGAGTATCTCTTTACACTTGTCTAAATGGTGTAAATAGGCGCGACTGAAATTCTGACAGGTATAGCAATCGCAGTTAGCATCCAGTGGCGCTGTACTGGTTTTATGCGCTGCATTGCGAATTTTTATTACACCGGTTGAGGTAAACAAATGACCGTTGCGAGCGTTGCGCGTGGGCATAACGCAATCGAACATATCGACGCCACGCATCACCGCTTCAAGGATGTCAGAGGGCTTGCCAACACCCATTAAATAACGGGGTTTGTCGGTGGGCAAATGATCGGCAAGGGAATCCAATACTTTCAGCATTTCATCCTTGGGCTCACCAACCGACAGCCCACCGATGGCATAGCCGTCAAAACCGACCTCAGCCAAACCCGCCAATGATTCCCGGCGAAGCTCTGGATACATGCCCCCCTGAATGATACCGAACAAGGCCGCATCATTGCCTGAATGTGCCGCCTTACTGCGCGCCCCCCAACGCAGGGACAATTCCATGGAACTACGCGCCTCTGCCTCCGTCGCTGGATAGGGAGTACATTCATCAAAGATCATCACAATATCGGAACCCAGATCACGCTGAATCTGCATTGAGGTTTCCGGATCGAGGTAAACACTGCTGCCATCTACAGGCGATTTAAAGGATACCCCTGCCTCCGTGATTTTCCGCAGCTTACCCAAACTCCACACTTGAAAACCGCCGGAATCAGTAAGTATTGGCCCGCTCCAACCAATAAAGTCATGCAGACTACCGTGGGCTTTTACAACCTCAGTGCCGGGCCGCAAACTTAAATGAAAGGTATTGCCCAGAATAATTTCCGCGCCAATTTCATGGATATCCCGAGGCAACATACCTTTGACCGTGCCATAGGTACCGACCGGCATAAATGCTGGAGTTTCGACCTTGCCCCGAGGAAAATCTAAACTCCCGCGCCGCGCCATACCATTGGTGGTCTTAAGCGCAAACTTCATACGACATTCGCTCATACAGTATTCTCTGTTGTCTCAGTAGTTGCCTCGGCAACGTTCGCAGGAAACACCAACATGGCATCGCCGTAACTAAAAAAGCGGTATTGTTCCGCCACCGCTTCGCGATAAGCACTAAGCACTGCGGCCTGACCGGCAAATGCGCTAACCAACATAATTAAGGTCGATTCCGGTAAATGAAAATTGGTTACCATCATATCGACGCTTCGAAATTGATAGCCAGGGTAAATAAAAATGCGGCTATCACCGGCAAAGGCGGCAATTTCACCAGATTGCGACGCGGACTCAAGGCTGCGTACGCTCGTGGTCCCAACCGCCACCACGCGGCCGCCCCGCTTGCGCGTTGCGCGCACTTGGTCGACCACTGCTTCTGGCACCTCGATGTATTCCGCGTGCATTTGATGATCGCGAATATCATCAGCGCGCACTGGCTGAAACGTGCCCGCCCCCACATGCAGCGTCACAAAAGCCAGCTCCACACCTTTATCCACACACTGCTGAATTAGCTCATCGGTAAAATGTAGGCCCGCAGTTGGTGCTGCCACCGCGCCATCACGGCTGGCATAAACCGTTTGGTAGCGTTCCCGATCCTCTGCGGCGTCTTCTCTTTCTATATAGGGCGGGAGCGGCATATGCCCTATACGCGACAACACGGTCAGTACTGGCTCAACAAATTTCAATTCAAACAATGCATCGTGCCGGCCGAGCACAGTTACCGCCTCAGAACCTGGTGCATCGGTGTTGCTTGCCGCAAGCAGGAGCTTTGCACCCGGCTTTGGCGATTTACTCGAGCGCACATGCGCTAACACCCGATATTCATCGATAATACGCTCGACAAGAATCTCGATTCGACCGCCGCTTTCTTTACACGCAAATAGCCGCGCCGGAATCACCCGAGTGTTATTGAAAACCAATAAGTCGCCGGCGCGCAGATAATCAGGCAGCGCTTTAAACTGACGATGTTCGCAATCTTGCTGAGGATTCAAGACCAGCAAGCGACTAGCGTCGCGCTCTGGCATCGGATAATAGGCGATGAGGCTTTCGGGAAGCTCAAAATGGAAATCGCTGCGCCGCATAATGTCTGCTTTCGTTTGGAAGGGCGCAAGATTAGCGGAAATTGCCAAAAGACTCCACCGAGGCGTACAAATCTGCTCTTAGCAAACTTAATTTGCATATATATTAAGAAAACTGTCATGGTCGATTGACCCCAGAGAAAAGCTTGCTATAATCGCGCCCCAATCACATGCCAGTGTGGTGAAATTGGTAGACACGCTAGATTCAAAATCTGGTTCCCTCGGGAGTGGCGGTTCGAGTCCGCCCACTGGTACCAAAATACGCTGCTAAATCAATTGATTGCAGCTTGCCGAAAACGTCGATTTTCGGCACATAAAAAAACCGCCTACTTTGGGCGGTTTTTTTATTCCCCCACCCCAGCCATAGACCCCACATAATTCGCTAAACCAGCGGTCAATTGTGCTCTGTCAATTACGGACAAACCGAGCAGACAAACCCTTTTCAATTGCGCAGTATCCAACGCTGCCATTGGTCACCCCGCTCCGGTTCGGGTGCAGCCAATTATCGCAATCTACGTTACAGTGCTGTAACATCGGGCATTAGCGAAAATTGCTGTCTTAAACGGAGTCTTGCAATGCACCAATTACCTTACGCGCTGGTCGCGGCGATGATCATTAGCTCTCTTGCCGCCTGCGGTGGGAGCTCATCAAGCCGCAGCAACACTGTCACCCCACCTACACCATTGTGCAGCGATGGCCTAGACAACGATCACGACAATTTAATAGACAGCGCCGACCCTGGCTGTACTGATGAGCAAGATAATGACGAAACCGACCCACCCTTAGACCCCCGCCTAACTCGCTATCAAATGAGCAATGCCTGCTGGGTAATTAAAGCTGGAGGTAATGGGAAATACTTGGTAGCCGACGGTGGCAATTACAGCGCTACCGCGACAGATAGTGACACAGCGGAAGCCTTTTATCTCAAACCGACGGCGCTCGGCAGCTATATGTTCTACAACAGCAGCCGCCAATTGTTAGCAACCGGCACAGCCCCTTCGCTCAGTAATTTACCTAGCGCTAGCGCCAACGAAAGTGCAGAGTGGCGTGTGCTCGCTAGCGGGGACACCACTAGCTACCCCGAAACGCCCGCCTATCATGTTGAGCCAACTGCTGAGCAAGTTGCGAACTGGCATAGTTTTGTTGACCCCGCTATTAAAGCTGACACATTCACCATTAGTGCCGCTGCAGCGGAACTTAATTTAGCGATCGACGACAGTGGTAACTTACAAACCGTTACCCCGGGCAGTGCGGACAACAATGAAGCCTTTAGCTTTGAAGTCGGAGCCAATTGCGCGACCTTCCCAGAGGCTCAGAGCAATTTCAGTGGCCAGCCGTTTAAAGGTACCCAGCCCGACGGCACCGTGCTCGGCCATGCCGATGTCCACGTTCACATTAGCGCAACTGAATTTTTAGGCGGCGCTCATTGGGGCAAACCGTTCCACAAATTTGGCGTAGAGCAAGCCCTTGGCAATTGTGCGGCAGACCACGGTAGCGACGGCCGCCTCGACGTGGTTGGCGGTTTATTTAATATGGATCCAAGTGGGCACGCCACTGACGGCTGGCCTACGTTTACCGATTGGCCACAACGCGACAATTTGATCCACGAAGCGATTTATTGGAAATGGTTGGAGCGTGCATGGGCAGGCGGCTTGCGCGTTATTGTTAACGATTTAGTCGACAATGAAACCCTGTGTGAATTGCAGCGAAATATTTCTGGCGACCTCACTCAAGACTGTAATTCAATGAACAATGCCGGCCGCCAAGCCGGCACCATGTACGCCATGGAAAATTATATCGACGCGCAATACGGCGGACCCGGCAAAGGCTTCTTCCAAATTGTCCACGATTCTGACGAAGCCCGCGCGGTAATTGAAGACGGCAAAATCGCAGTGGTATTGGGGATAGAAATATCGAATCTATTCGACTGTAAAGTGAAATACAATCCGCTTCGCCAGCAACGCCCGTTTGAAGAAGACGGCAGCGGCTTTACCGAAAACAGCTATGATTGCACCACCGAAGAAGGCAAGCCGAACTCGATAGCAACGCAGATGGAGCGTGTTCACGACTGGGGCGTCCGCCAAATTATCTCGATTCACGAATTTGATAACGCCTTTGGCGGCAACGGTATTTTTGACGGCTTGATATTGAATGTCGGCAATCGCGAAAACAGCGGCGGCATTCCGTCTGGCGATATCGCCAGTATCACAAGCTTATTGAGCGGCCAGCCGAACGCCGAACAATTCACTGCGGTTCTTAGCAACCTGCCAACGACCGAGCTTCCCGTCGGCGAATGGTGGACGACTTACGACTGCCCTGAAGAAGACAAAAGCCCAGGCTTTAGTGGCTATCTTTGGGGTAGTACTGGCGGTAGCACGCAAAGCTTCCTCCCTCAGCCGGCGTGCATACCACTCGGTCAAGATGGCCGGTCAGGCGGTATCACGCCCTGCTACCCTGCTGAAACCCGGCAGTGTAATGCGCGCTGGATGACACCCGCGGGTTTGTATATGTACGGTAAGATGATGGAGATGGGCTTTATCTTTGATTGGGATCACATGGAAATGGGCATGAAAACCCAGGCCCTAGAACTCGCCGAAGCGCAAAACCCGGTTTATCCCTTTGTGTCTACCCACGGCACGTTTGGCGGCACCACCATCGACCAAGCAACACGCCTCATCGCCAACGGCGGCATACTTTACCCAAGCAATGGCTCCAGTACGGGCTTTCGCAACAACATGGACGAAACAGTAGGGATATATGCCAATGCAATGGCTAAACGCGCGACTGAAGGCAAAGCCTCGCTGTTGTTTGGCTTTGGCTACGGCACCGACACGAATGGTCTGTCAGCGCAGTCAGGCCCCCGCAATAACCCTGAAAACCCAATTCAATACCCCTTCACTTTATTCAGCGGCGCGCCCTTCAATACGATGACTGAATTCGAAAACATTCAAGCGATCAGTTTTGAGCAGCCAAACAGCACTGACGCCGATGGGAATGTGACGCGTACCTGGCATGAAGATCTCGACGGTAACGCCCACTACGGAATGCTCAGTGATTTCGTGAAAGAAATCGTTCTCGACAGCCCTAACGCTGCCAGCCAAGTGCGTCACCTGTTCAACTCCGCCGAAGTGTTTTTACAAACATGGAAGCGCACCGAACTGGCTAGTGCTGCGATTCAAGCTACCGGCCTAAAGAGCCCAGCAGCGACTGCGCCGGCAATATTGCGCCCTGCACCACCAATTGGTGACTTCGCGCCATAACGTCGGCGTTTTAAGCGTTGATAAAAAGCCCGCACTTGCTGCGGGCTTTTTTATGTCCCGCATTTCAGTTCACAGCTAGCTGCCTACCGGCTGCGACAATATCCATAAGCCACTCACCGTGAACATAAGCATTAGTAACAACAATGGCAGCTGACTCAACACCGCATTACGCTGCGTCGTCAACGTACGCAGCGCAACGACATGAGAAAAATAGACGCTGGCAATATGGCCAGCAATAATTAAACCGAGTTGAATATGCCAAGTGGAATTTGTATCGGGAATAAATACCCGATGCAACCAGTCGGCTGTGCCAAACCAATTACTGCCCCAGCCGAAGGGGTCCGACGCCAAGCTCACAATCTTAATGCCTTGGGTTTGAACCAAGGTGTAGTAATGAGCAATATGATAAACCAAAGCGATCGGCAACAAGGTATACGTAAACTTTAGCAAAATCTCTTTGAGCGTTAGCGCCGATTGCGTAAGCAATTTGCCAACAGCAATAAACCCCGCGAACACCAGAAAATACAAAAACGGTGACAAGATCAAACAAATACTTTGCCAGTAACCGTAATACCGCGACATCGACGCGTATGCGACGAAGGGATTGGGATCCGTCCAGTATTGTAAAAAACCATGATAAAAATCCAACCAAAATAATTTCTTCCAGACCACAGTCTCATGTAAACCGTCAAAGGCCGTTGACGACAACATAAATAACACAAAAACGAGTAGGCTTACTTGGCGCGGTGGCTCAGTCAGCACCCCGCTAAAAGGTACTCGTAAGCGTAAATGACCACCCTCCCCGCAAGATTCGCGAGGTTTGTAATCAATCGGCGCCATTATTGCGATCAATCTAAAGAACACGCTAAAAAACTCAACGTACTTAAACCAATATTTACGACCGAATAGCCCTACGCCTAAGACATTTATTGCCGTATATACAACTAATAGGTTCGCCAATCTACGCGGCCCACTCTGGGAAAATAATTCGAGCCAAATAAATGCTATATACAGTGCCAGTGCCGGCCAATAGGCCAAGATACGAGGGTAGCGAATACAGCCGTGAATATAGCGGGGAAATATTCGCGCAATGACATCGGCGATGAGCTTCCAGGGGTTAATAGCGGCAAAAAGATCTCCAAAGAAAAGGGTCCCGTAGCTAAAGCCTAATAGAAAAACAATCCAAAAAAAGGTCATGTTAAAGTTGCCGTAAGGGCTACTAGCGCCCCAAAACCCGGTGGCAATACATAATAGCAACGCGCCAAGACTTAGCGCCTTCAACAGACCCAGTAACTTAAAGCGCTTCGCCAGACGAACCAGGGCGATATGGTGTATCTCACGCCCAGTCGTCCCGGGCGACGCTAAGCGCACCTGGTCAACATAAATCAAGACCACAAAGGACGCGATCAAGGCTGCAACCGCAGCCCAAGCATAGAGCCAAAATGGCAGTGGTAAGGTATACACAATACCAAAGGAATGAGCACTACAGGGCGTCGCGGCCGCAATCAAAAACAAGCCTAGAACTGTGGCCACATATCGTGATTGCATTTTGCCAAATCCACTTAAAATACCATTAAAGATCATATAGATATGAAATACACTTAATTCATCGAGGAATGCTAAACCGTTATAGTCGGGTAAAGCTAGGCTCTATGCGGCTTAACCGTTATCGCCCAGCGAGAGAACGCCGATTATTACAAATTGCTAACCCCCTGAGCTTTCCAATCGCTTTAAGGACTATTACACTCAGCCGCTCAATAAATCACCTATGAGCCCATTCGTCGATGTCGGTAAGCGAACCCCAGCGCCAACAACTACAGCGAATCATTGAACAGCTCAGTGTTAGCTTAGAAGCCAGCCAATCCCTGGGCGGCAGCGACAGTGAGCTTGCCGATATCGAGTTAACACTGCGCCAGCTGAATGAAAAGATGGCTAAGCTCAGCAATCGTAAAATGTTACCCTTTTACGAACCGGACTATGGCAATGATTTTCGCAAAATTCTGCCCCGCAGCCCGCTGAGCGGCTATTTTAATCCGATCGCCCCTCAGCTTAAAATCTACAGCAAAGACAAAATAATGTATGCCGAGGGGGTATTTGGCCTTATCCATCAAGGGCCACCAAACTGTGTACATGGCGGCATAATAAGCGGCGTTTACGATCAAGTACTGGCCTACTGCGGCATTGCCAACGGCACCCCGGGTTTTACTGCAGAGTTACAGGTTAGCTATTTAAAACCGACTCCGTTATTCAAGACTCTTCGCTTTCGCTGCCAAATAAGTAAAGCCGAGGACCGGCAGATTCACATTATCGGCGAGTGCCATTGCGGCGAAGAACGCCTGAGCTCCGCAGAAGGTCTTTTTATTCATTATGAAAACGCCGCAAACACCAGTTTATTAAAAGGACAGCTACCCTAATGACAAACTATCATCTACGGCCACTAACACTGGCTCTCTGCCTAATCCCGGGCACAAGCTTTGCTGACGAAGCAAAAAGCGACGCTAAACCGGAAGTAGTCTCTGTTACCGCAAACCGCATTGAAAAACAGTTAAAGGAACAAAGTCTCGCCATTAGTATTATCGACAAAGAAGCGATTGATAATCTCGGCCACACGCACATTAGTGAACTTCTGAGCCAAACCCCGGGGGTATGGATCAGTCGCGGCAATGGCCAGGAACACCTCACCGCGATACGCTCAGCGGTTCTCACTGGCACAGGCAGTTGTGGCGCGTTCTACTTTGCTGAAGACGGTATTCCCTTGCGCGCCCCCGGTTTCTGTAATGTCAACGGTTTATTCGACGTCAATGCCGAACAGGCAGAGCGTATCGAGGTCATTCGCGGGCCAGGCACTGCCGTTCACGGTTCCAATGCCCTAAATGGGGTAATTAACGTGATCTCCGCAGCCCCCGCTTCTGAGCCCGAAACACACGTATCAGTGGAAGGTGGCCCAAATAATTACGGCCGAATTAAAGTTAGCCACAGCGACACAGTGGGCAAGCACGGCTACCGCCTAAGTGCCCAAGGCAACCACGACGGTGGTTACAAAGATGATTCCGGTTTTGACCAGCAAAAATTTAATTTCCGCCATGACTACCATGGCGATACCTGGAACATTCAATCACTGCTGTCTGCCAGTAACCTCAATCAGGAAACCGCCGGCTACTTAATCGGTAAAGATGCCTACAAAGACAGCGGCCGTAAACGCGAAAATCCCAACCCCGAGGCCTATCGCAACAGTAAAAGTCTACGTTACTACAGCCGCTTTGAACGCGAGGGCGACAAAGACTCCCGCTTTGTCGTGACCCCTTATGCGCGTTTTACTGAAATGGCGTTTCTCCAACACTTCTTGCCGGGCACCCCTCTTGAAGAGAACGGTGAACGCAGTGTGGGTGTGCAAACAGCGTTTTATCAAAATTACAGCGACAATGTCACTCTCTATAATGGCTTTGACATGGAGGCGACCAGCGCCTATTTAGAACAGTCTCAGTCAGCACCCAGCGTCGCCTCTTTTCCTACTGGTCAGCATTACAACTACGATGTCGACTCGCTCTATGCCGCATGGTTTGTTGGCGGCGATTGGCAAGCTGCAAAAAACACTAAGGTCAATTTTGGCGCACGCTACGACCTGCAATTTTATGATTACCAAAACAATATGATTAGCGGAAATACCGCTGCCGACGGCGGCCCGTGCCCGTCTGGCACTTGTCGCTACGCCCGCCCGGTAGACGACAAAGAACACTTTAAAAATAGTTCGCTCAATGCCGGGGTGATCCACGCTATCAGTGCGAACACCGACATTATTCTCAACGCCAGCCACGGTTTTCGCGCGCCACAAGCCGCCGAGTTATACCGCTTGCAGGCGCAACAACTCAACGCCAATCTTGACGAGGAATCACTGAACAGCATCGAGGCGGGCTTTCGCGGTAGTTGGCCAACACTAAATTACCGTATAGCCCTGTATTGGATGCAAAAAGATGATGTCATCATTCAAGACAGTGATCGTCGCAATATTAATGACGGTGAAACCTTAGACCGAGGAATCGAAGCAGATTTCACCTGGCAGCTGAGCCCCAGCCTTCAATGGCAACTTCAAGGCAGCTATAGTAAGCACCAGTACGGCAACGACGCACTCGCTGCTGAAGGAAACGAGCTAGACACAGCGCCACGCCAATTGGCCAGTACACGACTGCGCTGGCAACCGCTAAGCCACAGCACGTTTGAAGTTGACGTGCAGTACCAAGGCGAGTACTTCCTCGACGGCGATAATCTTCACCGCTACCCAGGCCACACCTTGGCAAATATACGGTGGCGCCAGCAGTTGACGACACAGCTTTATACCGTGCTGCGTATAAATAATGTGACCGATATAGACTACGCAGAACGTGCAGATTACGCTTTTGGCAATTACCGCTATTTTGTCGGTGAGCCCCGCGCAGCATATCTTGAGGTAGGTTTGGATTTTTAGTGCCGATTTAACTGCGGCCCTTTCGGGGCCGCAGTATTCAAACTGCTGAATTGCTTCTAGCAATAGTTCAACTATTTAAATTCACGAAAATGCAGCCAGACCAACCGCCTTACGAACTTTAGCCAACATTGGCGCAGCCTGTATACGCGCCTTCTCTGCGCCCTTCTGCAATTCGGACTCAAGCGTGGCACCGTCTAATAAAAGTGCATCATAACGCTCGCGCGCCGGCGCCACATGAGCATTAATCAATTCGAATAGATCCTTTTTTGCCTGCCCCCAGGCAATACCTTCGGCAAACTTTTTACGCATATCCGCCGTCTGCTCAGCAGTGGCAAATGCCTGCCAAATTTCGAATACTGTTGAGCTTTCAGGGTCTTTAGGCTCACCTGGCTCAAGCAAATTGGTTTTGATTTTATTAATATGTTTTTGCAATTTCTTTTCAGGTAAAAATAACGGAATAGTATTGCCGTAACTTTTACTCATCTTGCGCCCATCAAGGCCGCTGAGCACAGCGGCGTCTTCGCCAACCACCGCTTCGGGCAGCACAAAGGTTTCACCATAGAGGTGATTAAAGCGCTGAGCCATATCGCGCGCCATTTCTAAATGCTGTATTTGGTCTCGGCCAACCGGCACTTTGCTCGCATTAAATAGTAAAATATCGGCTGCCATTAAAACTGGATAGCTAAACAAGCCCATAGTGACGCCGAAATCAGGGTCTTCACCCTTCTGCTCATTCTCTTGCACTGCGGCTTTATAGGCGTGAGATCGGTTCATCAAACCTTTGGCGCAAACGCAGGTTAAGATCCAGCTTAACTCGGTGATTTCCGGCACGTCGGACTGACGATAAAAAGTCGTGGTATTGGTATCGAGGCCAAGCGCTAACCAGGTGGCTGCAATTTCGCGGCTGGACTGGTGAACCATTGCGGGATCGTGGCTTTTGATCAGGGCGTGGTAGTCGGCCAAAAAGAAAAACGCGTCATATTCGCCGCGCTGACTTTCTGCAATAGCAGGTTGAATTGCGCCCACGTAATTGCCTAAATGGGGTGTGCCGGTGGTGGTTATGCCGGTAAGAACCCGCTGCTTGCCCATAATATTATCCTGTATGCCTAAAATTAAAGCCGCCGCGGCGACCTTTGAATATAATTCGATGCTGAAAACCGCTTATGATACTGGCTCGCCGCAACGCTGTCACCGCAGACACCGAAGCTGAGCACCGCAAGGTTACTCATTTCCGCTTATGCCCACCCCTGACCATTTGTTCGAGTAACTCACGATATAACGGTGCGATTTTCGGCCACGTGAGTGCCGATACATCAGCCACGGGCAGCTTCGCACTGGTTTTGCTGTCTAAAAATTGCGCAAGCATACTCGCTGCCGAACTCGCTTCCTGAGTAATATCGTCGCTTTGGGTATAGCGGAATTTTTCAGAAAACCACTGCGGATAACACAGTCGATCGGGCACCAAGGGCACACAGCCTGCAGCGACCGCCTCCAATACCGCCAGGCCCTGAAAGTCGTGAATTGCCGTTGACAGCACCACGTCACAAATCAGCATTAGCGCTTGGTATTGCTCGGCAGATTCCACAAAGCCAAACTGTTTTAAGGCTAAGCATTCACTGTTGAATACAAGCGCTTCGATTTCGGTAAATTCTTTGGGTCTCTGACGAAACTGCTGCCCCGCGAGATAAATATCTAGCGCCAAGCCGCGTTCATCGCACTCTAGTAGCAATGCTAGTAACCGATCCGGCCCCTTATCGTATTCCCAGCGGTGATTCCAAAGCAGCTTGAGCCGATCGTTTTCTCGCTGAGTCTTTGGCGGCGCAGCAGTGTCAGCAACCCCTACTGGCAAGACGATAGACTGCGCTAATTGCAGCGCAACCTCGGCGCGCGGCGCATAATCTGGCAGTTTGGCGAGTAACTGATCACAGCCGGCTAACATGGTCTGGCGATTATAATTGCTATTAAAAATAACGCGGTCCGCCGCCAGCGCGGTATACATATTCAATATTTGCGGTTCGACATTTTTGCGCTGCTGCTGGCTCTGCGGGTAAGCGAATTGGTTTTCATGAAAATACACCGCCGTCGGCCAGCGGCAAAGTTTTGGCACAAGGCCTCGCAAGGCTGCTAAATCAGTCATTGATGTAGCGAGAACGACATCGTATTGGCGCTCGAGTATTTCGCGATTTAACATTGCCCAACTCAAGCTATTGCCGCGAATTCGCCAGCTAAAATACCGCGGCGGCAAACTCAGTATCGTCCAATCGATATCCGGTAAATGCTGTATTAGACCGTCTAACCAACTGCGATGACTGTCGGCATGGTACGCCGATAAAACCAAGACCCGCATATCCGCAAGCTACTCCTTCCTAACGGCATATTAATGTGAAGCAAATTGACCTAGACAATACGCTCCATTACCCTTCAGGCAACAATTTTTCCCTAGCATTGAGACATAACTATGCACGAATATAAAAACCTATTGTGGGAGCAAGCCGACGGCGTCGCCACTATTACTCTAAATCGTCCGGACGTAGCCAATAGCCTAAACGTTGAATTGGCGCGGGAGTTGATGCTCGCCGCCATCCGTTGCGATGAAGACAAAGATATACGTGCCGTAATTCTTACCGCCAGCGGCAAAATGTTCTGCGCCGGTGGAGATGTAATGAGTTTTCAAAATGCCGGCGACAAAGTCGGCATGTTGTTAAAAGAAATTACCACCTATTTACATGCTGCTAGCGCCCGCTTTGCTCGGATGTCTGCACCACTTATTGTTGCCGTTAACGGCACCGCCGCCGGCGCGGGCTTTAGCTTAGCGATTGCCGGTGACTTGGTACTGGCTGCGGAGCACGCCAAATTTACAATGGCGTACACCGGCATTGGGGCCAGCCCCGATGGTAGCTCAACCCATTACCTGCCCCGTCTAATTGGCTTGCGCCGCAGCCAAGAGCTCATGTTTACCAACCGCGTGCTTAGCGCTGCTGAGGCCTTAGATTGGGGAATGCTCACCAAAGTCGTTAGCGCCGACGCATTATTAACAGAAGCCCAAGCCCTCGCGCGTAAAATGGCCGACGGCCCCAGTCTTGCTCATGGTGAGATTAAATCTTTACTTCTCGCCAGCTATTCCAACACCTTGGAGACCCAGCTTGAGCTGGAAAGCCGCGGCATCGCTAAATGCGTTGGCAGCGAGCAAGGCACTGAAGGCCTTAAGGCCTTTAAAGAAAAGCGTAAACCCGACTTTAATCGCGCCTAAACCCCCATGACATTGCTGTCGCCGACGTTTAGTTGGCGACACCTAATGCTGCCAAACCATAAAAAGCCGACAGTACTTTTGCGAGATTGTAGGCATCTTGGCTTCCAGCCAATTCGCGTATCGAGTGCATGGCAAAGGTCGGCACCCCCACATCAAGCGTTTTAACCCCTATTGCTGCTGCCGTCAGTGGCCCTACCGTGCTTCCACAAGCCATATCGCTGCGCACCACAAAGCTTTGTACCGCCACCGATTGGCTGGCGCACAGCTGTCGAAATAACGAGCTGGTGTCGCTGTTGGTGGCATAGCGCTGATTCGCATTATTTTTAATAACCGGCCCTGCATTCAGCAGCGGGCCGTGATTGGCGTCGTGACGATCACTAAAATTAGGATGGATACCGTGGGCATTATCCGCTGAAATCATCATTGAATTTGCCATGGTGCGTTGCAGACTCACTTCGTCGCCGGCAATACGACGCAATACCGACTCTAGCATCGGCCCCTGCGCACCAACCGCCGACTGGCTACCCACTTCCTCATGATCATTGCAAACCAATATGGTATGTGACTCCTTATCACTCGCCAGCAATGCCTGAATGCCAATAAAGCACGACAATAGATTATCTAGCCTTGCACTGGCGATGAAGTCCGAATTCCAGCCGACTAGCGCTGCTTTTTGACAGTCATAAAAGCTCAATTCATAATCGAGTACAGACGCGACATCGCTTACGCCTTGCGCCGCCATCTCAGCGGCAAGTAAAACGCGGAAATCCTGCTTATCAGCACTTTGAAGTAAGACTACTGGCAAATCTTTCTGCGGATTTACCGAATGATTATTATTCGCTTCACGGTCTAAGTGGATCGCCAAACTCGGAATCAAGCCCACTGGGCGAGCAATATTAATGAGGGCACTGCTCAGTTCACCGTTGCTGTTCTCATAATTCACACGGCCAGCCAGACCTAAATCGCGATCAAACCAGGGATTTAGCAATGCCCCGCCATAGACCTCTACCCCAAGCTGAAAATAGTCGTGACGGTGTAATTCAGGGCTTGGCTTGACCTTTAGATTAGGGCTGTCGGTATGCGCGCCAACCATGCGCCAACCACGCTGCAGTAAATTATCACTACCACAGCAAAAAGCGATTAAAGACGAACCGTTTCGCACTAAGAAATAACGTCCGCCCGGCTTGAGCTGCCATTCATCACGCTCGTCTAAGCCTTCAAACCCCGCGGCTAGCAATATTTCTTGCATCGCCTCGACAGCGTGAAATGGTGTGGGGCTGGCATCCAAAAAACGCAGTAAATCGGTATTAAAACTCTGTGTTGCACTCATTCTATTTTACCCTTAACGAGGTTTCTCTGCGCCTTGCTGTAATGCTAATAATAAACTGGAGGTGTCTAAGCGACCGCCATCCAAATTTTGAACCTGAGCATAAAACTGATCGACCAAAGCCGTTACTGGCAAGCTTATTTTGCGCTGACGGGCTTCGTCCAGAACATAGCCGAGATCTTTACGCATCCAATCAACAGCAAAGCCAAAGTCGAAACTACCCGCCAACATTGTCTTTGCACGGTTATCCATTTGCCAAGACTGCGCCGCACCGCCGCCAATTACATCCAGTACAGCCTCCATGTCGAGGCCAGCTTCAGTACCAAAATGTAAACCTTCGGCCAGGCCTTGTACTAAGCCTGCAATACAAATTTGATTTACCATTTTTGCCATTTGCCCGGAACCTACTGGTCCAAGGCACTGGTAGCGCGCAGCATACGTAGCCAAGATCGGTTCAATTCGCGTAAAAACGTCTATATCGCCACCGGCCATAACCGTCAAGCGGCCGTTGATTGCCCCCGCCTCACCACCAGATACTGGCGCGTCAATAAAACCAATGTTCCGTGCACTGGCAAGGGCCGCCATTTCTCTCGCTAGCCCAGCCGAGGTCGTCGAGTGGTCAATAACAATACCGCCGGCGGGCATAGCCGAAAAAACGCCGCCTTCACCCGCTAAAACCTGACGCACGTCCTCATCTGCACCTAAGCACACAGCAACAACCTCAGCACTCGCCACCGCCTTAGCCACCGACGGCGATGCAGCCAAGCCAAATTGCGCCGACCACTGCTGAGCTTTTGTCACGCTCCGGTTATAAACCGATAAAGCGAAGCCTTTTTGTTGTAAATGCCCAGCCATGGGATAGCCCATAGCCCCTAAACCAATAAAACAGACCTTCATATCAAGCTCCCACGACTCAGCACTTAACTTGCCAATACAGCGAACAAGATGCCTGCTAAAGCAACCCGATAAATCGCAAATGGCATCATTCCCATCCGCTCGACCCAATTCATAAAGAGGTGGATACATGCATACGCTGTCACCGCCGAAACCGCAAAGCCAATGAACAATAAATCCCAAGGCACCGCAACACTGCTCTGAATTAACTCCAGCAGTTTATAAGATCCTGCTGCGGCAATAATCGGCATCGACAGTAGAAAGGAAAACCGCGCTGAATCGCTGCGATTCAAACCCAGCATAAGCGCTGCCGTAATGGTAATACCTGAACGCGATGTGCCAGGAATCAGGGCAATAGCCTGAGCAAAACCAACAATTAAGGCAATGCGCAAACCGATATCCGCAAGTTTTTTACTGTGCTGTGCGTAGCGATCTACCACGCCCAAAATTACGCCAAAAACTAATGTCGTGGTCGCCAACACATAGCCAGTGCGTAAATTTAACTCTATAAAATCATTAAAAATGAGACCCGCAACCACCGCAGGTATCGTCGCAATAATAACCATCCAGCCTAGACGGCTATTATCGTTGTGACCGCCGCCCGCTAAACTGGCAAACCAATCACGTAAAATACCTGTTACCTCAGAGCGGAAATACCAGAGTACCGCCAGCAAGGAGCCAACATGTACCGCCACATCAAATGCGAGTCCTTGATCCGCCCAGCCAAATAAGGTTTGGGGCAACACCAAATGTCCAGAACTCGACACCGGTAAAAATTCGGTAAGCCCCTGAATTGCGGCTAGTATCACTGCTTGAAACGCGTCCATTTTGCTATCTTTCCTCGGTCAATATTAAGATTTCTGCCAAGCGACACTGTCACGTAAATACACTGGTTGAGCGAGTTCGGCACTTGTATATTGACCCGCCAAGAACGCCCGCTGAGCCAATTGCAAAACTGCACTGGCTCGTGGATAAACATCTAAGTCAATTGAGTCTATTTCCCGATCTAGATTAAAGCGCGATTGGTATGCCCAGCCACTACCGATCCCCACAGCGCGTCCACTGCCAGATAAGATCGCGATGCTCTCTGGAGTCCGCAAGCTGTCTGGCGACATCGCCTCTGCAAAACCCGCCTCAAGCTGATACTCACCCCAGTACAATTCGTCCATGCGAGCATCTAGGCTAGGTAAGATGATATCGCCCTCATTGAGATCGTGCTTCGAAAGATGGTCTTGCGCCATTGCCTGCAAAGTAGACACCGCAACAACAGGGATATCGTGCGAAAAGGCGAGGCCCTGCACAACACCGGCGCAAACCCGCAAGCCGGTGAAGGACCCAGGGCCTGCAGCAAAGCCAATGGCATCGATTTGTGCCAAACTTAGCCCCGCATTAGCGAGTATCTCGGCTACCATTGGTAATAGAAATTGTGTGTGGGCGCGGGGCAACATGCGAAAATCTTCTATTTCCCGGCCCTGATGCAATAAGGCTACCGAACATGCTTCTGTTGAAGCCTCTATCGCGAGTAAACTGCTCATGAAAAATAAACCACTGAAAATACGAAAGTGTTGAGTGGCCAGAATCATACCATACTGGCATTAAGCACTTCATAAATTAGCAAGACATTGACTCACCATGACTTTAAACCGAGCTAAGGAATTACATTCCAAATCCGTCACTGCCCTAGTCTTGGCAGGCGGCGCTGGTCGTCGTATGAATGGTCAAGATAAAGGTTTGATCAAATGGCAGTCAAAACCACTTATCGCTCATATTATTGACCGGCTCCCAGAGAATATTGAGCAAATTTTAATTAGCTGCAATCGCAACATTAATCAATACCAGGCATATGCCAATACCGTGAGCGATGAACTGGCCAATTATCAAGGTCCCCTCGCGGGGATCTACGCCGCGCTGCAGTTAATAACTAGCGAACAAGTACTCGTCCTCCCCTGCGACAGCCCATACCCACCCAAAGATTTACTCTGTAAGCTGAGCAAACAGCTCTCTATCGACAATGCAGACGCTTGCTACGCCTATGACGGCGACCGAGGCCAGTATTTATTCGCTTTACTGAAGACCGAGCTAAAAACAAGTTTGGGAACGTATTTAAAGGAAGGAGGCCGAAGTGTAAATCAGTGGTATCAACAACTGAATTGCACACAAGCCAATTTCAGTGGCCAAGCCAACAACTTTATCAACTTCAATCAACTGAGTGATTTACCAGCTCAACAACAAGACTTTTAGGACAAAAAAAAGGGGCTAATTAAGCCCCCTTTTTTTGCTGAGTCTGACTAGAAATTAATTGCTAGTAGGTTCAGTTGACGTCGATGTCGCCGCAGGCGCTGCAACAGGTGCCGCGGCAGCTTTAGCTGGCGCACGTTTTACACGTGGCTTTTTAGCTGCTGGCGCTTTTTTCACTGCCGCTTTCTTGGCAGCTGGCGCTTTTTTCGCAGCAACTTTCTTAACTGCTGGTTTTTTAACGGCAGCTTTCTTAGCCGCTGGCGCTTTTTTAGCTACTGCCTTTTTAGCAACCACTTTCTTTGCCGCGACTTTCTTCGCTGGCGCTTTAGATGCAACTTTCTTAGCTGCTGGCGCCGCTTTGGCCCCAGTAGTCTTAGCAGGTGCTTTTTTAGCCACGGCTTTCTTCGCGCCACTAATTTTAGCGTTTAACTGTTTCACCGCTTGCTTGTGCTTGGCCAACAATTTTTTCTCAATCAAAGCTATCTTGGCTTTATTCGCTGCGGCGCGTTTCTTTTTAAAGCGCTGCTCAAATAATTTAACCGCTTTAGCAAGATCCGCATCGGCTTTTTTACTAAGGGCAGTTGAACGCTCGGTTACTTTTTGTGTAATCGCAGACTCAGACGCTTTAATTCTAGCAACCGCTTTAACATTGGCAAGATCAGTTTTGCTAGCAGCAACTTTAGCGCGCACTGCTTTCAGCTTGGCATTTACTTTTTCAGCAGCAGCTACCGCACGCTTAACCGCATTTTTATCAGCTGCACGGGCTGTTTTTTTCGCTTTAGCTCGAGCTGCATCAATCTTAGTTTTCGCAGCAGCAAGCGCCGCACGCTCTTTGGCAACTAAGGCCTCAACCTTTTTCAAACCCTCTTCAGCTTTCACTACGAGTGGGTTTGTTAATGCGGCGTTTTTACTTCTAGGTTTACGTTTAGCAGGGGCTGCTTTCGCACGTGCTTTTTTAGCTGCTGGCATCATTTATTCTCCTTGGCGTCGACGATGCTGATTTAATTGTGTTAAAAATAGCACATAAAATAACCAACGCAAAAAAAAGTCGTTGAATTACGTACATATTCTTACTTTTTTACGAAAATAAATGCGTTTTTTCTTCAATAAAGCTTCGCGAAAGTAAAAACATCAAATTTTGATGCACCTCGCTGTCATTTAGGCATGGGATATAACGAAATTCTTCACCGCCGTTTTCAGTGAAATATTCATGAACTTCCCCGTCAATTTCCTCAATGGTTTCCAAGCATTCAACTGCAAATGCTGGGCACAAAACATCGAGTTTTTTGACTCCAGAAGTTGCCAAGCCAATCACCGTTTTATCGGTATAAGGCTGTAACCATTCGGCCTTGCCTAAACGAGATTGATAACTGAGCTGCCATTCTTCGTCACCCAAGCCTAACTTTGTTGCAAGTGCTTGCGCGGTCTCTTCACAATGCCGCTGATAAGGGTCGCCTAAGTCCACATTACGTTTCGGTATTCCATGGAATGAGAGAAGTAATCGTTCGCCCCGACCGTTTTCATCCCAATACTGCTGAACACTCTCTGCCAAAGCTTCAATATAACCAGGATGATTATGATAATTACGCAACCATGACCACTGCGGAATATCCCTACGCCGAGAAAATACCCGGCTTATTTCGTCATGAACCGCTGCGGTTGTCGTCGCTGAATACTGCGGAAAAAGTGGTAAGAAAAATAGCCGCTCACACCCTGCCGCCAATAATTCATCAACCGTATCTGAAATAGAAACGCTCCCATAACTCATGGCTAGTCGAAGTTCAATTTCTTGATTGGGGTAACGCTCCGCGACTTGACTCGCGACACCATCGACGAGGCGCTGAGAGAAATACCGTAAAGGCGAGGTGTCGTTCATCCAAATTTGCTGATATGCCTTCGCAACTCGTGGCGAGCGAAATGGCAAAATAATGCCATAGAGAATGCACAACCAGAGCAAGCGTGGCACTTCGACCACTCTGCGATCGGATAGAAATTGCTTTAAAAACTGTCGAACCCCAGAAGTATTCGGGGCGGCTGGCGTACCCAAATTTACAAATATGATCCCAGACTTCATACGCGTACCTTTATTGACAATGGCGACAAGATGTTAAAAAAGTCGAAGAACTAATGATAATAAAAAAGGGCGCCCTAGGGCGCCCTTTTTTTGATCGAACTGCAGTTTTAAGCTTCTAACGCAGCCAAAACCTTGCGAGTGATCTCCTCTACCGCACCTACACCCTCAACACGAGAGTACTTGGGTGCATCACTACCTGTGAGCCCGCTATAAAAGGCTACCAAGGGCTTGGTTTGCTCGTGATAGATATTAAGGCGGTTACGAACAGTGTCTTCTTGATCGTCTTCGCGCTGAACAAGCTTTTCACCCGTAATATCGTCTAAACCTTCCTGCTTAGGCGGATTATAAACAAGGTGATACGTCCGTCCAGATCCCTCGTGACTACGACGACCACTCATACGCGTTACGATTTCCTCATCGGCAACCGCGATTTCGAGTACATTGTCGATTGTCACACCGGCCGTAATTAAGGCCTCAGCTTGCGGAATAGTCCGCGGAAAGCCATCAAACAGAAAGCCATTTTGGCAGTCCGCTTCAGTGATCCGTTCCTTTACCAGTGCGATGATAATTTCATCGGACACTAGACCACCGGATGCCATCACCTCTTTAACCTGCAAGCCCAGCGGGCTACCGGCTTTAACGGCCGAACGAAGCATGTCACCGGTAGAAATTTGCGGAATGGCAAATTTCTCGGAAATAAACTGTGCCTGAGTACCTTTACCAGCCCCTGGCGGGCCCAATAATATAACGCGCATAGCGGGAAACTCCCCAATAATTACAATTTATAGCCTGCGCCGTAGGGGCCGCCGCAGCAAAAGCGCACAACGATACACAGCAATCGGCCGTCACACAAGACTTATGGCGCCTCTACGACTAAAGGACGAGACTTTAAAACGCTAAAAACACTCGGCTTAAGCCTTGTAAGACACGCAAATTGCGACATGCCACAGTCAAGCTCTTTTGCGCCCAAACCAGCCGCTTTGGCAGGCAATTCGCAATAACGCAAGATGTCGGATGATATAGGACGCATTACGCGCTTGGGGCCAAAAAGAGTTCCCAAACGATAAGAGATAGTATTCACATTGATAATGTTAGCAAAAAAGCCATACTGATAGGTATTCTTTATTTATGGGCGGCCAGTCCCTGTTCCGCCCCAAGATGACAGGTATCGCATTATGAAAGTACGAGAATTGTTATCACTTTGGGAAGAAACCTCCAGCGGTGCACTCACGACCGACTGCTATGAAGTTCGCTTACCCATAAAAGACGCCGCTAGGTTAAATGCTCTGACTGAGCTTTTCCCGCGTCGCAATATAGAGGAGTTAATCACCGACTTATTGAGTGCATCGCTTGATGAGATGGAAAGCGTGATGCCCTATCGGCAAGGCACCAAAATAGTTGCTACAGATGAACAAGGCGACCCCTTGTACGAGGATGTAGGCCCGACCCCGCGCTACCTTTCACTGACAGAAAAGCATCTAAATCGCTATCGGCACCAAGAAAACCACTAACTGGCGACAAGCAGGTCTTGTGCACTTAAAGACCTGCAGCTTTAGCCTCATTCCAAAACAATTCCATTTGCGAATTCTGCTCGCCCTTCCCAGCCGACACACCAGTTTCACGGCAACGCTGTTCGACGAATCGGAATCGGCGCTCAAATTTCTCACAGGCGCCGCGTGTTACCGCTTCGGGGTCCAAGTTCAAGTGCCTAGCAACATTGACCACAGAAAATATCACATCCCCCATTTCATCTTCTATCGCGGCCGAATCAGCCAAAGCCATCGCATCTTCCAACTCTGCAATCTCAGCTTTAAATGCGCTAATAACCTGTTTCAACTCCGCCCAATCGAAGCCTTGTTGCGCAGCTCGCTTTTGCATTTTAGCCGCTCGCGTCAGTGCCGGCAGCGCCCGCGGCACGTCATCCATGGCACTAAGTTGAGATTTCTGGTCGCGCTCCTGCTGCTTTATTCCTTCCCAACGCGCCTTAATCGAAACTTCAGAAGGTGCGTCAAGTGCGCGCTCAGAGCGCAGCTCACCACTAGGAAATACATGCGGGTGGCGTCGCAGCAACTTTTCTACAATGTCATTTGCCACGTCAGCAAAGCTAAACTGCCCAGACTCAGCCGCGAGCTGACTGTAAAAAATAATCTGAAATAAAACATCGCCCAATTCTTGGCGTATTTGATCGCTATCGCCCTGCTCTATGGCGTCGACCAACTCATAGACCTCTTCTAAGGTATGCGGAACAACGCTCTTAAATGTCTGTTTTAGATCCCACGGGCAGCCCGTTTGAGGATCCCGTAAACGGCGCATTAAATACTGCAAGTCGCTAAGTGTGTATTGCACGTCTAATTCTCCCGTATACGACGAACTGCCACGACATTTGGCAGGCCATTCAGGCGATTAAACAGGTCCGACAAGGTCGCAAGATCGCGAATTTCCAAGCGAATATTCATGGTCGCCATGTGATTCGCAGTATCCGTTACCGTACTCATTGAAATCACATTGACTTTCTCGGTTGCGAGTTGCTGAGTGATATCACGTAGTAGGCCCTGACGATCATACGCTTCCAATTCAATATCAACCGGATAGGTTTCTATCTGATCGTCCGCCCAATCCACTGCGATAATGCGCTGAGGCTCAACACTTTGCAGCTGCAATAACTTATTACAATCTTGCAAATGGACGCTTACGCCGCGCCCTACCGTGATGTAACCCGCAATCGCCTCGCCTGGCAGGGGCTTACAACAGCGTGCAAAATACGTCATCAGATTACCAACGCCACTAATACGAATTTGATTTCCATCGCCGTTTTTGGCGCTTGGGGCTCGTAATCTAAGGACAGATTGCGCGGTACCGTCCTCGCGGCCAGTCAAATTATGCGCGGCTTTTATCAACTGAAAGGTGCTTATCTCTCCCGCGCCAACTGACGCGTACATATCGTCAACACTGGCGCAATGCATCTGATCAGCGAGGTATTTGTAGTCGATACTATTGAGGGCTAAGCGCTTGAATTCTTTATCAAGTAAGGCGCGACCGGCAATAATATTATCTTCCTTCGCCTGCAATCGAAACCAATGCTGGACCTTAGTTCTCGCCCGCGAAGTTTTGAGGTAGCCTAAATTGTTTTGTAACCAATCACGACGCGGTTCACTGTCCTTGCCCGTTAGTATCTCAACGCGCTCACCGGTTTTTAATGTATAAGTGAGCGGAACGATCCGCCCATTAACCTTCGCGCCACGACAGCAGTTCCCGACCTCAGTGTGAATATGGTAGGCAAAATCCAGTGGTGTCGCACCGTTCTGTAAATTGACCACGTGGCCGTCTGGGGTAAAGACGTAAACCCGATCTTGTGTATGGGTAAATTGCTCGGCGACATCGCTGCTACTGCCGCTCTCTTCATGCCAATCTAAGACCTGGCGCAGCCAAGCTATTTTTTCATCATAGCTATTACTGCTTTTCGCATTTTTGTCTGTGCCCTTATACATCCAGTGGGAGCACACGCCAAACTCAGCTTCTTCATGCATTGAGCGGGTGCGGATCTGTATCTCCAACACCTTCCCATCTGGACCAATGACGGCCGTATGCAGCGAGCGGTACCCATTTTCCTTGGGGTTGGCAATATAATCGTCAAACTCATTGGGTATATTGCGCCAAAGCCCGTGTACTACCCCTAATGCCGCGTAACAAGACTTGGTATCCGGAACAAGAACACGCACCGCCCGAATATCATATACCTGCGAAAAGCCAATACCTTTGCGCTGCATTTTCCGCCAAATGCTATAGATATGTTTCGCCCGGCCAGCAATATCCGCTTGAATATTGTCCGCTTTCAACGCTGTTTCTAGTGTACCTATCGCATGATCAATGAAGGTCTGCCGATCCAAACGTTTTTCATCAAGGAGCTTAGCAATTTTTTTATAGGCTAAGGGCTGTAAATACCGGAAAGACAGATCCTCCAGCTCCCACTTGATATGACCAATACCAAGGCGGTGAGCCAATGGCGCATAGATATCGGCCACCTCACGGGCAACCCGATAGCGCTTGTCGGGCCGATCTTTTACCGCGCGAATAGCCGATGTCCGCTCAGCAAGTTTAATTAATGCTACGCGCACATCGTCAACTAGTGCGACCAGCATTTTTCGAATCGTTTCACTTTGCGCTTCAGATTGCCCAAGAACCGGCGCATCCAACTCGGCATTGACGCGTGAAATTGCCGCCATGCCAAGCACGCCATCAACCAGTTTCGCAACTGAACTACCGAAGTCTCGCTCTATCGTTGTTAAGGTAAGGCGACTTTCACGTACTGCGCGAAACAACGTTGCCGCTATCAAACTATCTTGATCAAGATGCAAATCGGCAAGTATCTCGACCATTTCCAACGCCGTATAAAAACCGCTCATACCCTGTACTTGCGGTGTTTGCGTGAGCGCAGGTAGCGCCGCGCATTGTTCAGCCACGGCCAGTGCCCGCTGCAATCCCTTGCGATCAATCACCTGATCATTAATCGACAGTCGAGCTATCCAGCTCTCAACATCCACTCTGCCGTTATCTAGGAGCGGAAAATCTTCCCTTACTTTAACCATGGATTCCTACCAATTCAGTTCCGGCATACGAGGCACTTCTATTAACCGCCAAGGGCGGCATCAAAAACACCCGTTGATAAATAGCGGTCGCCACGATCGCAGATAATGGCAACAATGACCGCATTCTCAAGAGTTTCACTAATACGGAGGGCGCCAGCGACCGCACCTCCAGACGAAACGCCACAAAAAATACCCTCTTGAGCCGCAAGTGCACGCATTGTGGTTTCCGCTGCCGACTGATCCATATCTATCACGCGATCAACCCGCGCGGCATCATAAATACTGGGTAAGTAGGCCTCAGGCCAGCGGCGAATACCGGGAATACTTGAGCAGCCGTCGGGCTGTAATCCAATCACTTCAATATTTGGATTCTTCTCTTTTAAGTAGCGAGATACGCCCATTATCGTGCCCGTGGTGCCCATGGAGCTGACGAAATGACTAATACGGCCATCGGTTTGCTGCCAGATTTCCGGCCCCGTACTGTCATAGTGCGCCTGCGGGTTGTCGCTGTTAGAGAATTGGTCCAGCACCTTACCCTTGCCCGCAGCTTGCATTTCCAGCGCTAAATCCCTAGCACCTTCCATGCCGGAAGTCTGGGAGACCTCAACTAAACTAGCGCCATAGGCTGCCATAGCAAGTTTACGCTCCGCACTCATGTGACTGGGCATAATCAGAATCATCTTATAGCCCTTGATAGCGGCAGCCATTGCCAGCGCAATTCCAGTATTTCCGCTGGTCGCCTCGATCAAGGTGTCGCCAGGGGCAATATCACCCCGCTGCTCAGCATGCTCTATCATGCTGATAGCCGGGCGATCCTTAACAGAGCCCGCCGGATTGTTACCTTCGAGCTTTACCAAAATCGTATTGGTCGTATTACCCGGAAGACGCTGCAGGCGCACTAGCGGGGTATTACCAATGTACTGATCAATCGTTGGAAACTCTTTCATAACGGGGATTTAAACCTCTAAATACCATTGGCTACTACTTTAGTAAGCCAGCTTTAGCACACATTACCGATTAGGTCGTTGCAGCACGGGTTTCTCTGCACAATAATAGCAGCGGTCGTATTTTTCGGTCATGATAATACCACTCCAACCCCAGAAGGCTCCACCAAGCAATGCCTAGGCGCTTAGGAATCCGAAAACTTATCTTAATTATGGGCCTGCTGCCCATACTGACGCTATCGCTCGGCCTCAGTACCTACCTAATGTACAGTCAGATAAAAGAATTGCGCAGCATGATGACTGAACGCGCAAAAACCTCGATTGAACACCTAGCGATTATTGCCGAGCATATGCTGGAATCCGATCACGGCGACTCATTACAGCAAATTGCAACGGCTGCGCTAGAAGAGCCTGCAGTGCGCGCGGTGGGTATTTACAATGCCGAACTCCGCAGCATTGCCCAAGCGGGTCCACGATCAAACTTAATCAGCGAGAAAATCAACAAAGGTAGTGCAATAACGCAACTGGAGTTCAACACCGCCGGTGTATTTATACTGCAGCCAATTTACCACTTGGCCACCCGTAATTCCGCGCCACTTGGCTGGGTAGCGATGCAATTTAATTGGCAGGAGCTTGAAATCCAGCAATACCAGACCCTGCTAATCGGCACGGTGTTTTTAATTTGCTCAACGATCATTTGCGTTTTACTTTGCAGCCACATAAACCAACTCTTAACTCGAGATCTAAACACCCTGCGCCAAGCCGTGAGGCTTATGGCCACTGGCGCTAAAAACTTCCACGCCCACATCCCCGGTAACGACGAATTTGGCGAAATCGCCGAAGAGCTGAACCTCCTTAATCACGCACAGCAAAACGAACTTCAAGATTTGCGGCGCAATATTGAACAAAGTAATACTGACCTACGTGAGACACTGGAAACCGTCGAAGTTCAAAATATAGAGCTGGATCTCGCGCGCCGGGAAGCCCTAAATGCCAGCAGAATCAAATCCGAGTTCTTAGCCAACACCAGCCACGAAATCCGCACACCGCTCAACGGCATTATCGGCTTTAGCAATATATTACTGAAATCAGAGTTGGAACTTCGGCAACGCGAAGCCATTGAAACTATTAATAGTTCTGCCAATAGTCTGTTAACCATCATTAACGACATATTAGATTTCTCTAAGCTCGAAGCAGGCAAACTCGTTCTTGATAACGCCCCAGTCAATCTCCGCGAAATAATAGAAGACACCCTACAAATTCTCGCTCCCGGCGCCACCGAGAAATCACTGGAGTTAATTCTCACGATTCAGGAAGGCAGCCCCGAAACCGTCCTTTCGGACGCATTACGTTTAAAGCAAATTCTGACTAATCTTATTAATAACGCCATTAAATTCACCCAGGCTGGCCATATATTAGTCAATGTTCAAGGGAATGATTTCGACGAACACCGCACCGCTGTCACCGTCCAGATTAGCGATACCGGAATAGGTTTATCCAAAGAGCAACAAAAGAAAATATTCAAGGATTTTGGCCAAGCAGACGCCTCTATAACCAGACAGTATGGTGGTACCGGGTTAGGACTCGTTATTGTTAAAGGCTTAATTGAACAAATGGGTGGCGAAATCGGTGTAGAAAGCGAACCCGCCAGCGGCACCACATTTTGGTTTACCATTAATTTCACTCGCGTCAACAACGCTATCAAATTACGAGATTTCTCCGCAAGAAAAAACAAAACACTGGTCCTCTACGACCCCAGTCAGCTGCACGCAAACTCGCTTAAAATGCTATTCGATAGCTGGGGATTACAGGTTCACCATTATGCCGAGATTGATCAATTACAAACCGACGCCGATTACCTTGTTATTTGCGTAGACAAACACGATGAAGCGGCGTCAAATTTCATCACTCGCTTGAACCGACCTGCGATTATTCTTAGCCCGTACACCCACGACCAAGATGAAAGTGATCATCATTGTTATCTAAGCAAGCCCATCTCTCATATCAAATTATTCGACGCACTCAACAAGGAAACCAAGGCCATATCGCGCCAAAAGATACCAATGTATCACGATGTCCATATCTTAGCCGTCGATGACAACCCATCGAATCTACATATATTGAATAGCTTCTTAAGCGACCTCGGAGTCGCCACGACCTCTGCCAACGACGGCAGTGAAGCCCTCAGTTACTGCCAAGCGCAATGCTTTGATCTTATCTTTATGGATATTCAAATGCCGAAAATGGACGGTATAGAAACCAGTCGCCAAATACGCGCCCAGGGCCTAAATCGCGAAACACCAATAATTGCACTTTCAGCTTATTTGGCCCCAGAAAATCCCATACAACTGAGGGAGGCAGGCATTAATGATTACCTCAGCAAGCCCATTACTGAACATCAATTAAACGAATTACTGCTCAATTATCTTGCCGAGTCAAATATTACCCACGAACCCCGGCCCGTCGATATAGCCCAATGTTTGAAGCTAAGCAAAGGCCGCCCTGCTCTCGCTGCCGATATGCTCAGAATGCTTCTGGAAAATTTAGCTGAACACAAAAGAACCTTGCTTTCAGCAATGCCTAAGAATGATCTCGACGTTATTGCGGAAATCAATCACAGTCTCAAAGGGGCGTGTTGCTATACAGGCACGCCGATCTTACATCATCGCGTACTAGGGCTAGAAAAAGCCCTTAACGAGGGGCAGGATATTAAAAATCCGCTACAGAATTTAGTCGCCGCCATCGACGAGCTTTTAAACTGGCAAGACAAGCACGAACTCAGCGTGGTATTTGAGCGCTAGGCGCGAATAAGGCTCTACTACGCAGTGGTTTATTACCCAGCAGGCCACCCAGCGCCAATCTACTTAGTTGTTTAGCAACGAACAGAGCGCCTTCGCTAAAATCCCCGTTTGCCAATTGCAATAACATTTTTCCGCTAAAACACTGCCCGACGAACCCCTCATCGGCAAGCACGAGACCATCATCGGCGTGAAAAAAATAGTAACCCTCTGGATTTATCGCTAAACCCGAACGATTGCAGTAGGAGAAATTCAGACCGTAACCAAGCTGCTCGAGCAAGCCAAATTCAAAACGCCGCAAATTTTCTTCAAGCTGAGCGTTAGCGGCTAAGTTAGTTAAACATCGGGTGTACAAAACGAATATATCAGACTGCGGCTCATGCTGAAGCAATAACCGCTCAAGTAGTTCGTTAACATAAAGCCCGCAGAATAGCGCCCTACCCGCCAAGCTGTAATTCATTTGATGCTGCACATCGAGAAGGGATTTCAGCTCACCGCGGCCCTGCCAGCTCGCAGACACTAAATTAAACGCCTGCAGCGCTGCCCGCCAAGACTGCCTAGACTTGCCTGCACCCCGTAAACCTTTAGCAACACAGGTAAAGCGTCCGTAATTTGGACTGAACAAATCGATCAGCGCGCTGGTATCACGATACGGACGAGTATGCAGAACAAAACATGCTTCGCCATCGATGCGATTCATCTTTTATTTCAAATTTATATCGGTGTAACCTAGGCTGCGTAAGGCGCGTTCATCGTCGGACCAACCTGACTTAACTTTAACCCACAGCCGCAACATAACCTTGTTATCGAATGCGCGCTCCATATCCTTACGGGCCTCAGTTCCAATTTGACGTAAGCGACTCCCGCCCTCTCCAATGATGATTTTTTTCTGGCCATCACGCTCGACCAAAATCAAAGCACTGATCTCCAATAAACGCGGTGACTCGGTAAACTCCTCAATCTCCACGGTCATTGAGTAGGGGATCTCTTCCCCAAGCTGACGCATAATTTTCTCTCGTACCAGCTCCGCTGCCAAAAACCGTTCACTGCGATTCGTGATCTGATCTTCTGGGTACATATGAGGGTTTTCAGGCAAGAAACGCGCTATTACTTTTTCCAGCTCTTCGCGATTGTGTCCCTGTAAAGCAGACACGGGTACCACATCAGCAAATTTGTACTTGGCTTGCAACTCCGTAATTAACGGCAGCAATTGGCCTTTATCATCGAGCCGATCAACCTTATTAATAACCAGCACAACCGGACTACGGGCGTTCTCCAATATTCTCAACACCATTTCATCATCGTCAGTCCAACGATCGCGATCAACCAAGAATAAAATTAAATCAACATCTTTGATCGCCGCGCTCGCCGTTTTATTCATGTAGCGATTCAAGGCCTTCTCTTCTTTGAGATGCATCCCTGGAGTATCGACATAAATAGCTTGGACCTCATCTTCGGTCTTGATCCCTAAAACCTGGTGGCGCGTTGTTTGCGGCTTGCGCGAGGTTATACTCAGCTTTTGACCAAGAATATGATTCAGCAAGGTTGATTTGCCGACATTAGGACGCCCAATAATAGCTACAAAGCCACAGCGCTGCGCGCTCATTGGTGTATCTTCTCCGCTCGTGCTCGTGCTCATTCTATTTCCTTTAATGCCAACAACACCCGTTCGGCGGCGGCTTGTTCTGCTTTGCGACGACTACTACCAGAGGCAGACACAGCCGACGTTAATAAACTAATGGAGCAAGACACGACGAAGGTCTGCTGATGATCCGCACCAACGGTTTCTACTAGCTGGTAATCAGGTAAAGGCTGCTTGCGCCCCTGCAATAACTCTTGAAGGCGGGTTTTAGGGTCTTTGTGACTGGATTCTAAATCTAAGGTTTCTAATCTCGGGGCAAACCACGCTAATACGCGCTCGCGACAAACATCAAAACCCGATTCTAAATAAATTGCGCCAATGAGAGCCTCGACAACATCCGCCAGGGTTGATGCCCGGCGCTGACCGCCACTATTTTTTTCTCCCGCTCCAAGGCGTAAATAACGCCCTAACTCAAACTCCGCTGCAACCGCAGCCAGTGTTTTACCGCTAACGAGTAACGACCGAATTCGACTGAGATCACCCTCGTCAACATCTGGAAAGCGCAGATATAAAGCTTCCGCAATGATCATATTGAGCAACGAATCGCCTAAAAACTCGACGCGTTCATTGTTAACGGCACTATAGCTGCGATGGGTCATCGCCATCGTCAGCAGCGAGCTATCCTTAAAACTATAGCCAATTTTCTGGCAAACTTCGTCTAAACTAGCCAATATCAAATCCGGGGCACAAGAAACTGCGCGTCATCAAAATGCACCACTGCATCAACATTAAACATTATTGGCACTCGCTTCTCATGTCGTGCATCAATAATAATGCCTTTTTTATCGGTGCTAATTTTAATGTCCTTCAGGTTGACTGACTCGATCCGATTAGTAATAAATCGACTAGACAGCTCTTTTCTGACTGAACCCGGCGTCGCGTCAGTCGTGCGATCCTCTTCAGCGATATCGGTGATAATACGGCTAAGCGTCCAATAATCGAGATAAATAGGCGCCAAACGTACTGCCAGTGTGGCAAAAAACAAGATCACACCCAAGACACACAGGGCGGCGAGCATACTCATACCTTGCTGTTTTGATTTCATTGTTTTTTCCTGTAATTAACGGATACGACCCACGCGACTAAAACTCGGCAAATCGCTGAATGACTCCCAATGCATCCAAATAGCAAAGGCTTGCCCAACTATATTTTGCTCTGGGACTTGCCCCCACACCCGACTGTCGCTGCTATTGTCGCGATTATCGCCCATCATAAAATAATGACCGGGCTTAACAGTGGTTACAAAGTCGCCGCGATAAATTCGCTTATCGTGGTGCACTAAATGGTCAACATTACCCAATTGCTCTTTTATCACTTGAGTAATTGGCTGTAGCGGAGGCACTTCAGCCAATACGGTTTGCTGCACTAGTTCATCATTAATATAGAGCTGTTTGTTGATATAGCGAATTTCATCGCCGGGCAAGCCAATTACCCGCTTTATAAAGTAGCGTTTATCATTGGGCGGAAAAAACACCATAACATCGCCACGCTTTGGATCATCGACTTCAAAAATCTTGGTACCCAGCACCGGCAATCGCAATCCATAATTGAATTTATTAACTAGGATGTAATCGCCTACCTCCAAACTTGGCACCATCGACGCAGAAGGTATTTGAAAGGGCTCGATCACAAACGAGCGCAATACCAATACAACCAGTAGCACCGGAAAAAATGAACGGGCGTTTTCAGCAATCGGCAAGGCGCCGGCAAACTCGTTTTTCAGTGACTCTTGGTCTTGTTTAATAAAATAGGTGATGTAGACCGCAACGTTACCAGTACTAACAAATGCCTGACGGGCTTTTTCAAAGACAAAACGATCTAGCCCACCAATAATGCCGGCGATAATCGTCAGTACCACCAATGCCAAGGCAAAATCACCATCTTTAATTAATACTACACTAGCTATCCAAGCAAACCAGCCCAGCAGGACGATGCGATAGGTCCACTCCAGCCAGCCCGGCAGAGCTTGTTGACGCAAGCTCCCTGCATCGTTTGCAGTACGCTTTTCCGAGCACCACTGCAAAGCTTGTTGCATCTGGCGACGCCCTTTGACTTCTTGAAACAACCATACGACTAAAGATAGCGCCGCAACAGAGATTAGAATTAGATTTACCATGCGGCTATTTTCCTTTAACCATCAATATTGAGCACAGCTAAAAACGCCGACTGTGGGATTTCAACATTACCCACCTGCTTCATGCGTTTTTTACCCGCTTTTTGTTTTTCCAACAGCTTGCGTTTCCGTGACACATCGCCACCGTAACATTTAGCTGTCACGTTTTTACGCAGGGCTTTAACAGTTTGCCTAGCAATAACTTGACCGCCAATCGCAGCCTGAATTGCAACATCAAACATTTGCCGTGGAATCAATTCCTGCATTTTTTCAACGAGCGCTCGACCGCGACTCTGCGCAATATCACGATGCACAATCATGGCCAAGGCATCGACCCGATCGCCGTTAATCAAAACATCCAGCTTGACTAAGTTTGCAGCCTCAAAACGCTCAAAACTATAATCTAGCGATGCAAAACCACGACTAACCGATTTTAAACGGTCAAAAAAGTCGAGTACAACCTCACTCATTGGAATTTCCCAATTGAGTGATACCTGCTGCCCCAAAAACTGCATATCTTTCTGAACACCGCGTTTTGATGCGCAAAGGCTAATAACATTACCTAAATGCTCTTGCGGCACAAGAATATTCACTCGTGCAATCGGCTCGCGAGTCTCCTCGAGCTCACCCGGATCTGGCATAGATGAGGGGTTATCGACCATCACGATCTGGCCATTTTTCTTTAGCACTTCATAGATAACGGTCGGGGCAGTGGTAATCAGGTCTAAATCGTATTCCCGCTCAAGACGCTCTTGAATGATTTCCATATGCAAAGTGCCGAGGAAACCGCAGCGGAACCCAAAACCCAATGCATCTGAGCTCTCGGGCTCATAAAACAAAGACGCATCGTTTAGCGTTAATTTACTGAGCGCATCGCGAAAATCTTCGTAATCTTCGGTCGAAACCGTAAATAGACCAGCATAGACCTGCGGCTTTACTTTTTTGAAGCCCGGCAGTGCTGGTACGTTCGGCGTCGAAGCGTGGGTAAAGGTATCCCCCACTGGCGCGCCGTGAATATCTTTAATGCCAGCGATGATAAAACCAACTTCACCCGCCTTGAGAACACCTGTTGACGTCTGCTTTGGCGTAAAAATACCAACAACATCTACTATTTGTGGTTTGCCCAAGGTTTTGCTGATGATCTTATCGCCGCGCTTAAGCGTGCCATGCTTCACCCGAACGAGAGAAACAACCCCTTGATAGTTGTCGAACCAAGAATCAATGATCAAGGCCTGAAGAGGAGCATCGATATCGCCATCTGGCGGCGGAATTTTAGCAACGAGGTGCTCAAGCGCCTCATGAATACCCATACCGGACTTAGCCGACACCGCAACAGCCTCGGAGGCGTCGACACCGATAATTTCTTCTATTTCATGCTTTACCTTGTCTGGGTCAGCCTGTGGCAAGTCCATCTTATTCAGAATTGGTAGGACTTCTAGCCCCTGTTCAATCGCCGTGTAACAGTTGGCCACTGACTGCGCTTCCACGCCCTGCGCCGCATCAACAACCAACAGAGCACCTTCGCAAGCAGCGAGCGACCGCGATACTTCGTAGGAAAAATCGACGTGACCGGGCGTATCAATGAAGTTCAGCTGGTAGGTTTTACCGTCATCAGCCAAATAATTGAGGGTAACCGACTGGGCTTTAATCGTAATGCCCCGCTCCCGCTCAATATCCATAGAATCGAGGACCTGCGCGGACATCTCACGCGCAGTCAAACCGCCACAGGTCTGTATAAAACGATCCGCTAAGGTCGATTTACCGTGGTCAATATGGGCAATAATAGAAAAATTACGAATCAAATCGAGACTAGGCACGCTCGCTTTATACCTCAGGGCAACAAAAATGAAGGAAATTCAGGGGCGCGATTGTAGCGCAAAGCTGGGGGTCTAAGCTATGAATAGACTCAAACTGAATGGGGGGAATCAAATACAGAAACCGCTTGCGGTTGCGACGAGGCAGATTTCGCCAAGACCTTAGGCTGATATGCCGGATTATTACGATTTAATTGTGCATGTACCCGCAATACCGCCAAGCCTGCTATAAATCCAAATAAAGCGCCAGCGGCCGCCGCAATATCGCCAGTAAAAAACTGACTAACAGTTGCCATTGCGACCAACATAGTCACCAACGGTAGCAGATAGACTAACATCGCCCCGCCAACCAAAGCGCGCTCTGGAATTGCGATATCCACTTGATCGTCGAGCTGAAAATCCTCGGGGGACTGATTTTGCAACATCACCCGCAACTGATTGCGCCGTCCATCAAAGGCCTTGTTCATCAACCCTTGTCCACAACCCTTTTGGGCGCTGCAACTGCTGCACGTACTGCGTTGAATGGTTTCAACCCACAGGGCATCCGCATCGATGCCAACCACGCGACCAGTTTCCGTAATCACTGCGCGGCCCAGCTCAGGGATTTCGCGACCTGTTTGGCTGTTAACATCGGCACTTCACCGACTACCGTCGCAAAACTGCCGTGTTCTGGAAAGGCAACGGTGTAGCTCACTGAGGCACCGCGCCGCATCCCGCCCTCCACAATTGCCGAAGAACCGCCATTTTCGAGTGGAATTAAGGGCTCAACAAAGACGGACATCACCGCCAAGCCGTCAGTATAGGTCATACCAGCTTCATCATTGTTTTCAGATTGCGCCAAGGTGAATCCTGCGGGTATCCAATTTGGCCGCCAAGTACGTGACGTCGCCAGCGCTGCCTTATCACCCGACTTGGCAGCGCGATGCTGCACCTCCTTCGCGTCTTCAACCACTGCTTCGTCTGCAGAAATATCTAGATTTAACATGACGTACTGAAACCGCTCAAGAACCTTGCCCTGCTGATTCACAATATCCGACCGCAGTAGCAATCCGGTCTCTTTATCCAGTGACAGCTTATAACCTAAACGATAGACATCTCGAGGGCGTATCATCAATGTTATCGCGTCTCTACCAGCTACCCTGGCGGCACCTTTAACATCAATATCATAATAGCGGTAAAACCCCTGCTCCTCTTCACCGCCAAATAAACGGATTAACTGGGGACCGGGATGAACACATGTAACATCGTGGCCGTGGTAGACCAAATCTTGATGGCTACCGTCCAAAGACTCGAGGGACTCGAATTCTTTTCCGTCTCGAACTGTATGGGTAATCCTATAGCTACTAAGCTGATCACCCACTTGGTAACTAACTATTGCCCGGTAATTCAACTCGCGATGACTGTGCGTCATCTTGTTAAGTAAATCACTGCCTACGTCAACGCTGGGTTCAAGACTTTTCGCCTCGGACTCCGAGCTCAAGGTGTAGGCACTGCCAAACATTAAACTCATCGCAACAATGGCAAGCCGCAATCTCACGCTACTTGGACTCCTGAGACACAACCCGCGCATACGAAACCATGCCTTGACCATTATTAAACGCTGCACGGTCAGTATGTTTGCGCAAATAGGCTTCAAAACGCTTACGCGCTTCAGCATCGTCCTTAAGCAAAGGGCCCGCGGGAGAGCCTTGGGCCTGGGCGCTAACAGCAACACCACCAACTGCCGCACTTGCTTGAGCAGGATAAACTCGACCACTAAGCCCGTTATTATCGGCAAGCTTTGGCGTCGCGCCGCTGAACATGTTGCTGCCCATCGCCCCTACCACTACGACAGTAGCTACGCTCGCCGCAATCGCTAAACCAGAGAACACTTGTTTCCAGCTGGCTGTATTAGCCGCGGGCTGATCATCTGCAATCTCAGCCATCACTCGCGACGAAATATCCCACCCCGCAAAGCGCTGATCATTGCCTTTTAAAAGATCCTGGCTGCGATGTAATTCCGCCCACTCGGCGCGAATTTTATCGGGATCCGCACTAAGAATCCGCCGCAGTTCAAGTTCGTTGGTTTCACCATCCATCAATGCTGACAGTGACTCTCTAACGATATCGCTCATATTCCCACCTCTTCGCCACCAATCTGGGCCTTAATTCGCATGTCCAATGCCTCACGGGCACGAAATATTCGCGACCGAACCGTACCCACCGGGCAGTCCATGACCGATGCAATATCTTCATAACTCAGGCCGTCAAACTCACGTAAGCTCAAGGCAGAGCGTAAATCTTCAGGTAGTGCCTTAATCGCATCCTGCACCACCTTTTTCAGCTCTTCGCCAAAAAGATGATTTTCAGGTGTTTCAATATCTTTAAGGGCTGAGGGGCCATCAAAATATTCCGCATCCGCCGCATCGACATCCACGCCAGGCGGGCGGCGATTGCGCGCAACCAGATAGTTTTTCGCCGTGTTAATGGCAATCCGGTACAACCAAGTATAAAAAGCACTGTCTCCACGAAATTTTGGCAGCGCACGATACGCTTTCACAAAGGCTTCTTGGGCGACATCCTGTATCTCGTCGTTATCCTTCACATAGCGTGAGATCAAACCGAAAATCTTATGCTGGTATTTCAATACAAGTAGGTCAAAAGCGCGTTTATCGCCTTTTTGCACTCGTTCAACCAGCTGCTGATCCGTTTCTTTAGGCTGGGCCATATTTGCTCACCGTCAGCCCTTCGGCAGCATCTGTTGAGTAGACCGTGGTGGTCAAAAGAAGTTCTGTCATCGTATCCCTTTTTGGCAGTTAAGCCTTTTTATGCGGCCAAGCTGCAGGCAAATATTGGTAAGGCGGCGGTGTATCAGTATACTTTGCGCGAATTTACATCCCGAGCGGCATAATATAGCTGCACAGTGGCAGGAGCAAATACCGGGTATGAACCATTACCATTCACACGATGTTCTGGTGGTAGGCAGCGGCGCTGCGGGTCTCACTCTGGCCTTACACCTCGCCGCCAATGCCCGCATTGCAGTAATTTGCAAAGGCGAGCTCAACGGAGGATCAACCTATTGGGCGCAAGGCGGCATTGCCGCCGTACTCCACGATAGCGACACCGTTGAGGCGCATGTAAACGATACCCTCATCGCTGGAGCCCAACTCTGTCACGAAGACAGCGTGCGCTTTACCGTTCAAAATAGCAGCGACAGCATTAAATGGCTGCTGTCGCAGGGCGTGCAATTCAGTCGTTTTGAACAACACAGCGACACTTTCCACCTTACCCGAGAAGGCGGTCACAGTCAGCGCCGAATCATTCACGCCGCAGATGCCACGGGCCGCGCAGTCTCAGAAACCCTAACCCAGCGCGCCATCGAAAATCCAAACATTGAAATTTTCACTGGTCACGTCGCTGTCGACCTTGTGGTGCGCAATAATCGCTGCCACGGGGCCTATGTGCTCAATAGAGACAGCGGCCACGTCGGATTGTTCCACGCTAAAGTCGTGGTATTAGCCACTGGCGGCGCCAACAAGGCCTATCTCTATACCAGCAACCCAGACGGCGCCAGCGGCGACGGCATTGCAATGGCCTGGCGCGCGGGCTGCCGGGTCGCCAATATGGAGTTCAATCAGTTTCACCCAACCTGCCTTTACCACCCCAAGGCAAAATCATTTCTTATTACCGAGGCCATACGCGGAGAAGGCGGAAAATTACTTTCCGCCAATGGCGAGCGTTTTATGTTTCGTTACGACGAACGCGGTGAGCTAGCTCCCCGCGACGTAGTGGCGCGCGCTATAGACCACGAGATGAAACGCCTAGGTAGCGACTGCGTCTACCTCGACATTAGCCACAAGTCCTCAGAATTTTTACTAGAGCACTTCCCAACTATTAAAGCGCGCTGCTTAGAACTCGGGATTGATATTAGCCGCGAACCAATTCCAGTCGTTCCCGCCGCCCACTACACCTGCGGTGGCGTCATGGTTGATCAAACAGGACGCACCGATATTCCCGCGCTCTACGCCATCGGCGAGACGTCCTTCACCGGCCTGCACGGCGCAAATCGCCTAGCAAGTAACTCGCTGCTGGAGTGCTTTGTCTACGGCACCTCAGCGGCAAATGACATCCAAGGCCTACTCGACAACTTGCCCGAGCCTGAAATAGCAGCGCCCTGGGACGAATCACAAGTCACCGACTCAGACGAGGACGTTGTGATTTCACACAACTGGGATGAGTTGCGCCGCTTTATGTGGGACTACGTGGGAATCGTTCGCACCAACAAGCGCCTCCAGCGGGCATTAAACCGTGCGGCCCTCCTCCAGCAAGAAATCGACGAGTACTACTCCAATTATAAAGTGAGTAATGATTTGCTGGAGCTACGCAATTTAGCGGTTGTTGCCGAACTGATTATCCGCTCAGCCTTAGAGCGAAAAGAGAGTCGCGGTCTGCATTTCACCCAAGACTACCCAGAAACCTTAGAAAAAGCTGAAGACACCATCCTTATTCCAAAGAACTATCGGCAGGAAAGCTAAAATCAAGCGATCGAATAGCGAGCGTGGCGGGCAATGACCCGCAGGCGCCGAAAGGATTGAGAATCAATTTGGTCGGCAACCACCGCAATGTTCAGGCGCCGGCCCCGGGTATCACGAAACAGAAGTACAACGAAATACGGAAAAATAGTCGCGCCGCACCACTCCACATTTTCATAATTCTGGCTGCCACTGCGTAAGACCTGCCAACAATTATTCGCAAACTTTAATTCAGCTAGAGACTGCAAGCCTGAAAATGAAACAAAGCGCCGCCAGTAGTAGAGGCATGACGCCACAACTACAAACACACCAAGCACCGCAAATGACACCGGCAAAACCGCCAGCATAGCCCACACCACCAGCGCATGAACCAGCAGCAAATAGCCCGCCAGCCAGCGCGAAGGGGTTAAATCAAGCTGAAGCGGCTTTGGCGTGCGCATTGATAATGCGAACAATTTTGCACAATTCTGGATCTTCGGGCTCTACCCGGCCCAGGAACCAGCTAAACAGCTCGGTGTCTTCACACTCAAGAAGTTTGATAAAGCGCTGCTGATCCGCCTCATCAAGTTCACGAAAGCGCTTTTGAACAAAAGGCTCCATGACCAAATCTAATTCCAGCATGCCGCGACGGCAGGCCCAGCAAATTCGCTTGAACTCGTTTTCCGAAACCATTATTTTCCACTACGTCACTGCAGCGCTGAGATAACAGCGTGCAAAACGCGTATTATACCGTCAATCTGCGGCGAGCACACAGCGTGCGCGCAACAGTAAGGCATTTAATCTCGACCGTTTTATCATTGAGACACTATGAACGAATTTTGGCAGCACCTAAGCGACACCTATCCAGACAGCCGAATCAACCGTGGCTACTGGCAGCTGAACGAGCAAACTGCTAATGGCCAGCTCAGCACCGACAAGCTGCAAATTTGCCCGCTAAGCCAATACGGCTTTCTCGCAATCGAAGGACCTGACAGCAGTAAGTTTTTGCAAGGTCAGACCACCTGCGATTGGCGAGCAATAAGCACAGAGCAAGCTTCGCTGGGGAGTTACTGCAATATTAAAGGCCGCATGGTCATCAGCTTTCTGGCGGGCATGGCATCGCCTGAGTCTGCTTTACTAAGGCTTCATGCCGACACAGCCGACAGCGGCCGCGACACCCTTGGCAAATATATCGTGTTCTCCAAAGCAAAAATCCGTAACGCCGGCGCTGAGCGCGTTGCCATCGGCATCAACGGTAAAATGGCTCGTCAAAGCTTAATGACGATATTTGACACTTTACCAAGTCAAGCCATGGCGCAAGTCAGCAGCGACAATGGGATTATTGTGCAATTGGACGAGGCCGGCGAGCGTTTTGAATACTGGGGGTTGTGCGCACAGGCAATCGCACTCTGGCAGCAGCTAAGTTCAACGGCCGAAGTCTGCAGCGCAAATTATTGGGAGGCACTCAATATTTCCGCCGGCATCGGCGAAGTCTGCGCCAATAGCCAGGACATGTTTATTCCTCAAATGCTGAACTACCAGGTAATTGGCGGCGTGAGTTTTAGCAAAGGCTGCTATACGGGGCAGGAAGTCGTTGCCCGCATGCAATATCGTGGCAAGCTAAAACGTAGGCTCTACAAGGCTGAAGTAGCTGAGGCTGCCCGCAACTACCCCGCTGGGACCGAGCTATACAGTGGCGACAGTGGCGACAGTGGCCAAAGCATCGGCAATCTAGTGAGCATGGTAAACGGCGATACCAGCAGCACCCTGCTGGCGGTATTGACTGCAGAAGCGGTAACGGACGGCAACATTCATTTTGCCGACAGCTCCGCAGCACTTAGTATTGAAGAGCTTCCCTACCCGGTCCCGAGCAAAGACTGATTTTAAACCCGCTTGAGGGCCATTCGCGCGCCGACATTCATAATTGGCACCACTAAGCGGTCATAGCAAGCGGGAAATAAACGCTGAATCTTATCTAAAAACCATGCGTCGCTGCCGATTAAAACCCGTGTTTTTGACTTTCTCATGCCCCACATAATTTTCTTTGCCGCCTGCTGTGGAGTAGTGGCAGCAATACTATTAAATAGCGCTGCGGTTTTATCGACATCGGCCGCATTGCCCGTAATTGAGTGCAGGTGGCGGCCGTTATTTGCGATATTGGTTTGAATGCCGCCAGGATGAATCGTTACAACCTTTACAGCAGTGTCCCGCAGATCTTGCCGCAAAGACTCCGAGTAGCCTCGTACAGCAAACTTAGCTGCATTATAGGCTGACTGCGACGGCACCGACATTAACCCAAACAACGAGGAAATATTCACAATACACGCCTCAGGCCGGCGCAATAACTCAGGCAAAAACGCTTCGACGCCGTTAATCACGCCCCAGTAATTAATATTAAACAACCACTCCATTTGCGCCCGAGGCTGCTGCGCAGCATGACAGCTTAACGCGACGCCGGCGTTATTAATCACGCCGTCTACATCGCCAAAATGATTTTTAACCTCGGCCGCCCAGGCGTGGACCGCCGCTTCCTCACTCACGTCGACTTTTGAGAGTAATAAAAACTCGGCACCGGCAAATTCACGTAAGGACTGTAAATTAGCTTCATCCACATCAGACGCCGCAACCCTTGCCCCACTCGCCAGCAGACCTTCAACCAAAGCGCGACCGATGCCTGACGCGGCGCCACTTACGGCAATAACCTTATTCTTAAAACTCTTCACAACATCCCCTTCCCAATATTGTTTTTATTCCTAGTACTAACTCGCAGCGGCCATTTCATTTACCGGCGACCCATCGCTAACATCAGCATCGCCGACTTCAATAAAGCGGTATTCAGCGCTATTAAAATGTCGTGTACGCAGCCGATATTGCCACGAAAAGCTCGGCCACAAGGTGGTGTTTTTACCATCAGCGGTCAAATACCAACTATTACAACCAGAGGTCCACGTGGTCCCTTTGAAACGCCGCTGCACATCTTCATTAAATGCTTTTTGCACCTCAGGCTTAATATCAATATATTCATTCGGATTGCCACGCAAAGTGCGTAAATATTGCAATATGTAACGGATTTGCGACTCGATATAAAAAATAACAGAGGTGTTACCCGGCCCAGTGTTCGGCCCCATGATGTACAACAAATTGGGGTAGCCAGAAACCGCCATACCTTTGTATGCTTCAGAACCACTCGCCCAGTCTTCATTTAAATCCCGACCGCCCAGGCCACGCACAGGCATTGGCGCGCCAGAAACCGGCACTTTAAAACCCGTGGCTAAAATAATCGCATCCACTTCTAAACGCTGCCCATCGGCGCCGTATATGGCATTTTCGTCTAGATGGCTAACACCTGTTGTCACTAGATTCACGTTATCTTTAATAACGGCAGGATAATAATTATCTGATAGCAGCACCCGCTTGCAACCCATAGCATAGCCAGGTGTTAACTTCGCTCTAAGTACCGGGTCGGCGACCACTTTCTTGAGATAACGACGCCCCATGAACTCACCAAAGCGGGTCAAAAAGCTGTCCCACATAAACGCAGGTACCACACTCTCGCCAAGTAAGTACTGAGCATTGCGAAGCAGCTTTTGTAAAAATGGCCAGCGTCGAAAATGCGCTTGCCGAACAGGCCTTTGAGGACCATCGAATTTAGGCATAACCCATGGTGGCGTGCGCTGAAACAAAGCCAATGATGCCACTTTGGGTTGTATAGCGGGCACTACTTGAATTGCACTCGCACCGGTGCCAATTACCGCCACGCGCTTGCCTTCAAGCGTGTAGTCCGGATCCCACTCGGCGGTGTGCATTACTTTCCCAGCAAATTTTTCAATACCTTCAATTTTGGGGTATTGCGGAATATTCAAGGCGCCGATTGCTAGCACCACAGCGCGCGCTTTAGCCTGCCGACCGTCGCTAAAATCAATCGTCCACACGCCACTATTCTCATCAAACTCAAGCGCACTTACCGATGCGTTAAATGTAATGTGCCGCGATAATTGGTACTTCTTTGCACAGTGCTGAAGATAGCGATATATTTCTTCTTGCGGACCATAACTACGGCCCCAATCCGGATTCGGTTCAAAGGAAAAAGAATACAAATGGGACGGCACATCGCAGGCGGCGCCGGGGTAAATATTATCGCGCCACACACCGCCAACATCGCTGGCCTGCTCGTAAATTACAAAATCTCGAACACCCTGCTGCTGGAGCCGAATCGCCAAACCCATGCCACCGAAACCGGCACCGATGATCGCAACTTCAACAACCGCCGCAGCGTCATTATTATTCTTAGACATTGTCTTATCTCACTTCTTAATTGGCACGCCAAAAGTCATGCAATATGCGCGACGTTAAGCTGGGCACTTCAAGCATCGGCAAATGGCCCACCGAAGGTAAAACCATGGCCTTCGCATTCCCGATCTGCTCACAAAAGACGTCGGCGCAGTTAACATCGAGCACCTGATCGGAGTCGCCCCATAATACAAGCGTGGGCGCACCTATCGTCGCCAAACTGACATAGGTATCTGCTAAGGACTCAACCAACTTGCCAAACAAAAAATCGTTAAGGGCTTTGCGTTGACTCATCGCGCCACCCATCAATATACCGAGCAAAATACCAAACCATCGTTGCCGCGGGTGCATGGCGATCGCGAAAACCTGCCACGCATCACGGGCCTTTGTTGGCGCCAAATAATTGACCCCGGCAGCGATGCCACTTTCCAGTTGTGTGATGTGCTTGCCCGGTGCGCCAGCGGAATTCATTAAGCAAAGTTTATTGACTAAGCTCGGATGCCGCGCCGCTATTTGCGCCGCAATTGCACCACCCATCGAGCTACCAACAAAATGCGCCCGTTCCACCCCTATCTGTTTCAGCCACAGCGCCAAACGATCCGCCTGTGCGGCCAAGTGATACTCAGCCTCAAATATAAAATCACTCTGTCCAAAACCGGGTATATCTGGCACCACTAGATAGTAGGTTTTTCGTAATTTAGCCGTGAGGTAGGCCCAATTTTCTTTACTAGAACCAAAGCCATGGAGCAGCACCACAACCGGGCCAGATGGACAGCCACCGGCCCAGTACTGCAACCTATGACCGTCAACGTGGCAAAAATCACTTTTCAGGCCAGCCTGCCGTGCAAACAATGGCAGCAACCGCTGCCACAAATTGGGTTTACGATGCCATGACCTAAGGGCCTTGGCATCAATATTGGCAAGCGGCGTGTTCTGAAATTGCTCATGCAGCGCGGTAAATGACGCCAGTGCAGCGTCATTTACATCAGTGCGGCCACTTGTCATGCTGCAGCGCCCGCGGGAGCGCCGTAGCCATCAACCTCAGCCACAAGCTCATCTACGCCATCAAGGAAATGGGCGTTGTTGTGATCCCACGGATGAAAGCCTGGCTTGAAATAATCCAGCCAGTCTGGAATGGTGCGGCGTAGCACACCCGGTGAGCCCCAAAGGAAGTTCATCACTTTAAACCAGCCACGTATATTCAGCGCTTGGCCTTCTTTGCGGACCAAGCCAATATGAAACGGAATGACCAATAGCCAAAAGGTAAACGTCGCCGTTAACAAGGCGATACAACGATGGATATAACCCAAAACTCCGCCGCCCATCACTTGCTGAAAAACATCGTAGGCAACAGCTTTATGCTCAGTTTCTTCAAGCGCATGCCATTTCCACAATGCAGCAAATCGTGGCTCAGCATCTTTGAGAATACGCGGTTCACTCAATACCATGTTCGCGAGAATTGCGGTGAGATGCTCTAGCGCAATCGTTCCCGCCAATTGTGTAATCTTGGGTGAATAACGACCCAAAAATTTCAGCAATCCCAAAACAAAGCGACCATAACGATCGGCGGGCAAGCCTTTATCCACTAAGGCCTGATTGTATTCCTCATGCTCCCGGCCATGCATCGCTTCTTGACCAATAAAGCCACGCACAGACTCCTTAAGCTCAGGGTCTTGAATGCGACCCCGATAATGACGGACGCTATCGATGAAAAACCGCTCACCGTCAGGGAAGAAAATCGATAATGCATTAAAGAAATGCGTTATATGGGCGCCACCTGCATGCCAGTCACCGATACGATCCTTTGGCAGTTGGAACTCGAGATTGCGACGAACAGGTTGCACTATTTTGTTGTTGAGACCTTTCATAACACACTCCTTTATAAAACATTTTATTATGTAACATCGATGTGTGTAACGTTAATCTTGCCATCAATTGATGTCAAGTTAATTTCATTAAAAAATGTACAGCTTTCGATAACAAAAATTGCTAAGTCATTACAAAAAAATAACGGCCGAGATAAATATCTAGGCCGTCACAATCAAGCACAGAACATGCTTAAAACGGGTTGAAATTCGCGTACTGCGGCTTGGTAACGTGTTTGCGGAGCGCCTTAAGCGTTTCGAATGGATTATCAACGATTTGGGTGTTCACCAACGATGCAGGCAAGCCACCACCTGGATTCAGGTGTAACTGAAAAATCACTTTGGTCTGTCCATTGGCGAGCGGACTCAATTCAAAGAAACCTTGCACCCCCTCCATACGAACCACCCCGTCTGCTTTTGGCATCGCCGCTTGCGCTGTTTTCGGCAGCTCAGCGAGGGGCACAGAACTTAGCTTCACCAAAGTGATACGGGTTTGCGGGTCTTGGCTGATCTCATTGCGCAAAATCATATCCCGATCCTTTGCCGGCCACGGGAAATCATTCTGCAAATATTGATAGCGATCCAACAAACTGGCTTTATACAATAAGACCGGCGATTTACAGTTATACATCCAGTGCACAAAATTGGGCGTATCATCTAAAACAGCCATAAGCTGATTCAGCTCAGCGTCAACCACGCCCACACCACGAAAGGCCTTATAGTCACTACCCGAAATTTTTCCGGTGTAGACCTGTATATTATCGGCGTCTTTCGCCAGCTCCCACTCGGTCGCCGCAATAGTACCTGCAGAAAGAACTAAACCGAGAAACAAAAAAAACGGTTTTATTTTAAGCATTGAACCCAGCTCCAATCTTTGAATTGGGCGTGTCACCGCGCCGCTGCGCAGTACGGAGACACGCAGACATTACATGCGATAGGTGAATTGCATTGCGATCGAACGCGGCGGCTCTAAGAAACCGGTATGGCTTGTAGCGCCAAAAATAGTTTTCGACAGCGGCGTGTCTGCGGCATAAACAATAATCACTTCGTCAGTCAGGTTTTTGCCCACCAAGGCAAGCTCCCATTGCTTATCAATGGCGCTAATACCAATACGGCCATTCACTTTAACAAAGCCGTCTTGCTCAACGCGGGGGTCCAAATTAGACGACGGGTTGTATTTGTCAGTAAATACAAAATCCAAGCCCAGACCAATACCAAGTTTATCGGTAATAGGTGCCACAAAGCCCATCAGAAACGTACCCGACCAATCGGCAACGTATTGATTGGTCATGCCGGTATAGTCGCAATTTATGCCGTTGCTTGAGGTCGGCGCTTGATCCTGACGACACTGACCATTTTCAAAATCAGTAAATTCAAAATCCATTACCGAAAACGCACCACCAAGACTAAAATAATCCGTTAACTGCCAGCGCCCATCAACTTCAATACCCTGAGTCACTGCTTCCTTCGCGTTGCCCACGTTAAAACCAAGGGTACCGTCAAAAATACTGATCTGGAGATCTTCATAGAGCGTGTAAAAGACCGCAAGATTTATTTCGGCCGCCCCATCAAGCAAGCCCGTCTTCAAACCGAATTCTAAGCTACTCGCCTCTTCTTCCTCGTATTCAAAGGTACCAATTAACACACTTTGATTAGCAACAACTGCTCCAGGGTTACGTGGCGTAGGCTCAGCGCTCGGAGACATATTTGAACGCGCGTCAAAGCCCCCCGCTTTTACACCCTTGGTTGCTGTAAAATAGGCCATGCCCTCTTCAGAATAATCCCACTGAAAATTTAACAAAGGTGAGAATGATTGCTCAGTACGCTTACCTTGGAGGTCGTGACGTTCAGCGGAGAAGGTAATACCCGAAACGGTATCAACCTCGCCAATAGGCAATGAATTACCGTCTAGGTCTGCCAAATCTAATTTACGGCTACCGGTCTTTTTCTCAATTGTTCCCCGACCACCAAGGGTCATTCGCCAATCATCACCAAAGTGAAAGGTAGTTTGTAAAAACGCAGAAAAAATATCTGAGGTACTTAAAAAAATGCGCGGCGCGGTGATATTTTCAATCGCATTACCCGCATCACCAATACCTACAATTTCCGCGACCGAGCCGCCCAATGGATTGGGGTCGACATCACCCCGCGCGCCACCCTCTAAATAATCTGCTGCATTAAGCAACTGCACCACGACGTCAGAGTCTTGAATAAGCTTGTCGCGGAAATCAAGCTCGTTACGCTGTAAATAGATACCGCCAATATAATCTACATTCTCACCTGCTGGTGAAACCCAGCGTAATTCTTGACTGTACTGAGTGTAGTCTTCACCTAACTCAAGGGTAAATAGCTTCGCCGGTGTTACATCGCAATCGCAAAGATCACTGTATTCGTAATGCATGTAGCCGCTTATCGAGGTGAACTCATGGCCACCTTCTGTAATATTTGTAATATTCAGGGTTAAATTGGTGGTGTCGTTATTACTGTAGTTGCCATTGGAGGCGCCTTTATAATCCTGATAGTTATTGAGAACAGACTCATCGGTATCAACATTTACAATACCGGGGAATTGAGTGTTATCTAAAATTTCTGCCTCGGTCCTGCCGGTAAACAAAAATACATCCGAGGTCGACGGCTCATCATTTATGATTTCCGCCTGACGACCAAGGGAATCAAAACTACCTATCTCAGCTTTTAACGATACTTTGGTGGCATCGGTGGCTTGCCAATTAATTTTGAGACGGTAAGTTTCTTGGTCATATTGCGGGCCGTCGATTTTCTGGAACAAGTCCTCCATAAAACCGCCATACTCACGAATCCGCGCGGAGAACCGCAGACCGACAGTATCCGTCAAAGGGCCAGACAGCATTAAATCATAAACTTTTTCATCAAATTCCGGTTCGTAAAGTGTCGACAACAAACCTTCAAAATACTCAGTAGCATCAGCGGTAATCAAATTAACTGCGCCTGCAATACTATTTTTACCGTGCAAAATATTTTGCGGACCGCGCAGCACCTCGACCCTCGCGAGATCAAGAAACGGGGCGCGCGCTAATTGTGCGCGGCCATAATAAATACCGTCTACATACATGCCAACAGATTGCTCAAACCCCTGGTTCATCCCGGTACCAATACCGCGAATAAAGATGTCGGTACTGATCCCACTTTCGGTAACTGTTAGGTTTGGAACGTAAGCTTGGAGATCCTCCATGCGATTAATGCCCGCTTCCATCATTTTATCGCCACTAATAGCGCTTACTGATACGGGAACATCTTGTAAACTTTGACTGCGATGTTGAGCCGTCACAACAACTTCTTCGAGCTGCGCAGCACTGACTACTGGCGAAAAAGCAACAACAGTGATTGTCCAAAATGCAGGAACAATGGAACGTACACTCATACACAAACCTCTAATCAAATTATTTTTATAATTACAACAATCTATGAATCATTGATTGATGATAAGTTAATATTCAGCCATTCACATGTCAAGTTGTTTGTTTACAGTGACACCACTAAGGTAATGTAACATTGGCTGCCCCGACAAATTAATGCTGTCAATTACCCCACTAATTGCAATTGCCGCGAGCTTTAGTGAAAATCACGCATCGAGTGGCCACCACTGACCGCCACTTCGCACGGAGACGCCAAAAGCAACGACCATGAAATTCCCCGAAGAAACCATCATTAGCATGGCACAACTGCTGCCCCAGGCGGGCTCTATCGATGCCGACGCAGAACCGGAAGTCCAGCGCGACTACTCCGTAGAACAGCTGGCCATCGCCGCCAATACCACGGTGCGAAATATCCGCGCTTACCAAGACCGTGGTGTGCTCCCACCGCCAGCATTACAAGGCCGCAAAGGCGTATACAACAATCAGCATTTATCAAGATTGCGGCTGATTGCCAACTTACTTGATCGCGGCTACACCCTTTCCTCGATCCGTGAACTATTGGCCGCGCTAGAAGAAGGCGTGGGCCTGAGCGAAATACTCGGGATCGAAACGGCGGTTAACTCGCCATGGACAAATGAAGCGCCAACCACAATACCAATGACTGAACTGGTTCGCATGTTTGGTAGTAAGTTAACGCCCTCAGCCATAAAAACTGCCCACGACCTCGGCCTATTTAGCGTCGCCGGAAGCCAAATGCGCATATCTAGCATGCACACATTGAAAGTTGCAGAGGAGCTTTGCAGCACCGGCATTCCACTAGATGAACTACTGGATATTCTAAGAATGATGCGCGGCAATGTTCAGCGCGTCGCCGATGAGTTTGTAAAATTGGTTTCCCAACACGTTCTAGAACCCTATGCGGAACAAAAATTACCGCCACGGGAAGAGCTGCCAAAAATTGCCGAGTTGATCTGGCGACTGCGGCCACTCGCTGAAAAAGTCGTCGACGCCGAGCTAGGACGTGCCATGGAAATCGCGGCCAGCCGCTTCTTGGCCGACACTCTCGAGGCTATAATGGATGATATGCCTAAGGAGTAAGCTGAAACTCCGGCTCGTCCAGGGGCGGCAATTGCCAATCTATCCCCTGTTGACCTCGCGAAGCCAAATACGTATTGGCCTGAGAAAAATGCCCACAGCCTAAAAACCCGCGATGCGCCGACAACGGCGATGGGTGGGTCGTCCGCAACACCAAATGGCGATGGCCATCAATGTTTGCGCCTTTCTTTTGCGCGTGAGCCCCCCAGAGCATAAACACCAGTCCTTCGCGCTCAGCATTTAAGGCAGCTATAACGGCATCACTAAACCGCTCCCAACCGTGTCCCTGATGGGAACCTGCATTTGCCTCCTCAACCGTTAGTACCGCATTTAATAGCAGCACGCCCTGCTCCGCCCAGCCAGCTAAAAAGCCATGCTCGGGCACGGGCAGCGCAAGGTCGCGGTGTAGCTCTTTGTAGATATTTTTAAGCGACGGTGGAATTTTGACGCCCGGTAATACCGAAAAAGCCAGGCCGTGAGCCTGCCCCTCACCGTGGTATGGATCTTGGCCAAGAATAACGACTTTGACGTCAGAAAAAGGCGTATGGGTGAATGCCGAAAAGCGCGTCTCTTGGGGAGGAAAAATCTTTGCCCTCGCAGCATGTCGAACAGCCAAAAAGGCCGTTAGCTCTCGGTAATAAGCTTGCTCAAACTCCCCGCCTAATTGGCGTTGCCAAGACTTAGGGAGAGTGGGCGTGGTCACGTTTAAATCCTTCTGTTCTCGGCCTCTTTGCGACCTGCAATAAACTTAAAACCGGTATTCACTCGTTGGCAACACATCAATTTCATCAAAATCGATAAACTGCTGGCAACTGGCAATCATTTTTTGGCAATTTGCTTGATAGGTATCCGGATCACCTTTCGCAGCGTAAAACACTTCTGAATCAGTCATTGCTTCGGCAGGAAAACACTCCTCAACAATGGCGTGATAACAAGCAACATCACTGCCAGCCAACTCGGTCACCACATTTTGTACATAGCGAAAACTAGATTGGGTCGTAATAGCAACATCGGTGTGAACGTCTTGCCAATATGCGCGCCAGTCATCATAGCTCATTCGCTGTGGACAGCGCAGCAGCGCCACCTGACTAAAGCCAGGAGTACGCTGCCCTGCCGCCGTCAACTGCGAGGTATTCGCCAGCGGTTCAAACTCATCCACATGGTAGCGACTAAACTGAACACAGCAGGCTTGGATAAGTTCCTGGCAAGACTTAAGCTCTGCGTCATCCTCAATATACAAGGTACACATGGCATCAAAACCCTGCGCAGAGTTTTCCATTCGCAGCCCAACCGCCGGCGCCACGTCATCATCAACGAGGTTCAACTGAACACCAGTCACGCCGACTCGCTCACGCAATGACGGCGCCAAGTCCCGTAACAGGCGCGCGTTGTAATCCTGCCCCGGCGTATCAGTCCACATCAAATAGATGATTTTTCGCACTTTGTCCCCTTATTTTTATTGTGTGCTTATTATGAACCCGGTATGCCTTGCACTCAGCCTTACATACTAATTGGCGGCGTTGCAGTCGAAGCATTATCAATCAACATTTCTGCCGCATTCACAAATTTCGACTCGTCCGACGCCAAATATAGCACTAAAGAAGCAATATCTTCAGGCTCACACATTGGATGCTCAACCGTAGATAATGACTCAATCTCTTCTCTGGTAGCGGAATCTTGGCCAGTAGCCACTTTAAAGACCATCGGCGTTTTAACACCGTCTGGATGGATTGAATTACAACGAATACCATTACGTTTTTCGCGGCAATACAATGCCACCGACTTGGTTAGCGCCATCACCGCACCTTTACTCGCACTGTACGCCGCCACAAACGACATACCGTGCATTGCTGCAACCGACGACATGTTAATAATAGAACCGCCATTCCCAGAGGCTTCCATCGCAGGTATTGCCGTTTTACAGCCAAGAAACACCCCTTCGCTATTCACCGCATTCACTCGGCGATAATCTTCAAGACTGCAATCAACAACATTACCTAGGGTCATCATACCTGCGTTATTCACCAGCACATCAAGTCTGCCAAACTGCTCCACTGCAGTATTTACCACCCGCTGCCAATCTTCTTCACTGGTTACATTGTGCTTAACAAAAATAGCAGCATCACCAATTTGAGCCGCAACAGCTTGGCCATCTACCTCATTAAGATCGGTGAGCACCACCTTAGCGCCCTCTGCCGCCAGCATAATGGCGTCGGCTTTACCCATACCACTTGCCGCACCCGTTACAATACATACCTTGCCGCTAACTCGTCCCATACTCCAATCCTCACCTTATTATTTAGTAGTGCTACCAAGCATTTAGTTACAGTGCAATAACCGAAGTAAATCACGGCCAGCGCAAAAAAAACAGTACATCCCTATTACCCTTTGGTAAGATTGCGAAAAACAGCTCGGACCCTCTATGACCATCGCCGCATTAACGCTCAGCCTCGCCACTGCCTCACTATTATTATTACTTTTTGGCACTGCAGGTGCGCGTTTCGACGTATTTGGTTACCAAGTCGGCCTACTGATGTTCAGCCTAGCCGGCCTGCTGAGCTTTATTAGCATTAGCGCATCGGCGCTTTTTACCCGCAGGGCAAAGTCAGCACAGCAACGTCGTCAGTTAAGCAATGCCGCCATCATCGCCCTGCCTGCAATTGTGTTTTTTAGCTTCAGCATTTTCCAAGGTGCTGGCGCGCCCTTAATCCATGACGTAAGCACCGACACCCAAAACCCACCTATTTTTATCAAAGCCCCCACCCTACGCAAGCCAGGTGACAATTCACTGCTGTACAAAACTGCCAATATTCCGCTGCAACAGCAGGCCTATCCCACGTTAACAACACTCATTAGTCCACTCTCAGTAGCAGAATCACAAAGTAAAGCTTACAAAATTGCTAGCGAAATGGGATGGCTGGTCTATTATCAGCATGAGGGACACATAGAAGCGCAGGCAGGGAGTTTTTGGTTTGGTTTTATCGACGATATTTCTATCCGAATACAAGCGACTAGCAGCGGCTCAAAAATTGACCTTCGCTCGACGTCCCGCGTTGGCAAAGGGGATCTCGGCGCAAATGCAAAAAGATTAATGGCGTTTATTGATCACTTTAGCAATAACAAATAGATTGAGTTTTAAAACGCCCCATTTAGCGGTAACAGGTGGTAATAATAAAACGATGACAAGTTCTATAGCACCGCAGAAAAGTATTGTGACCAATCCAATACCAATAAGTCCCCATCAGGTTCGGAGGCCATGGTTAGCCTACGCTCTATGCCTCTCCCTCAGTCTATTTGCTAGTGGCAGTTACGCTGAAGTCATTCGCACCGCCCTCAACGACAGCGGCGTAGTCGTGCTTACCAATTCAGAAGTAGAAGCAGGTGACCTCAACTTAGCCAATCTGCGGGCAATATTTACGATTCGCAAGCGTAGCTGGGACGACAAAACGCCTATTAAGGTATTTGTATTGCCTGATCAAAATCCACTACATCAAAAATTTTGTAAATCGATCCTTAAAGTCTACCCCTATGTACTCCGCGAGCAATGGGACCGGCTAATATTCAGCGGGACCGGCATACCGCCAACCATCGTCAATAATGTACAAGAATTGCAAGCGATCATTAACGCCACGCCTGGCGCAATCGGTTACGCACCCATCAGCAGCACGAACGACGTAGCAACGGTAAGTGGGCCCGCCACAAAACTGTTCGTTCTTCGAACCAGCAGCGAGTACTAGACAATGACTTTATATTTCAAACAATTGATCCGAATTGCGGCCTTTACGGTAGTCTCGCTGGCTAACCCAATTCAAAGCTATGCCGAGATGTCCGACGACCTACAATTCCACGGTTTTGTCTCCCAGGCCTACCTGCTAAGTGATGGCAATAATTTTTACGGCGACAGTCAACGGGGCAGTACCGACTATATGGAAGCCGCTGTCAACAGCACTTGGCGCGTCACCCCGAACTTAAATTTCGCAGGTCAATTACTCACTCGAGACGCCGGTACTAGCGACAACGGCGACTTAAAAATCGACTTCCTATTTGCCGACCTAAAATCCGTGGAAACCGACACTTCTGGCCTCGGCTTTAGGCTCGGTCGCGTGCGCAATGCCTATGGCTTTTACAACGACACCCGCGACGTGCTATTTACCCGACCCAGCATACTCATGCCCCAAGCTATTTATTTTGAAGGGAATGGACTCCGTGAGCTCCTATTTGCCAGCGACGGCGTTCAGCTCTACAGCTACTGGGATGCAAGCAACCACACAACAACGTTTAATTTAACGTTGGGCCGCAATAAAAGCTTATCAAGTGACATTATTAGAAATTTTATAGGTCCATTAGCCCAGACTATCCATAAGGGTGGAGTGAAGGATCCGATCTACGCGCAACTGCTCCATTCGCGCAACGGCGGAGACAGTAAATTCGCACTTTCGATGCTGAATATCCATTTAGACCTAGAGTCAGCATTTCCAAACACCCCCGATTTCTCAGTTGACGCCAGCGGCTACGTGCTGTCCGCCCAAAAAAATCTGGCAAACTGGAGTTTCACTGGCGAATACAGCTTAATCAATATTGACTTCCAAACCGGACAAGGTTCACAAGCACAGACAATTGAGATGGCTTATCTGCAAGCTCAGTATCGGCTACAAGCGGGTGTTACGCTAGTTGGCCGCTATGAAATGAGCGTGTTAGACCGCGGCAACCGCAGTGAAACCGACAGCCACAACCTTATGTTCGGTGCGCGTTGGTCGCCGGGCTTAAATTGGATTATTGAAGCAGACGTTTATGGCATGAGAGGTACATCCGGCGTTCCCCTTAACGATAACGCTAGCGCTATGTTCATTAATGAACGCACCGAAATATTTGCCGTCATGATAGGATACCGATTCTGAATTCACCAAAAACTAAGCCCTTAATGCCCAATACCTCGTCGCCAAGCTCGGTTAACCTCGGCCTACAACGCAAACTGAGCGTTGTGCTCTTTCTCGCAGTGGCTATTGTCATGGGCGGTCGTGGTTATTTAAGTTATATCCAAACCATCCAATCTCAACATCAAGCGGTGCTTAGTAAACTTGACCTACTTGAGAACACCTTAACGGCACTTATTGAGCGCTCCAGCAAGGAGCTCTTTCGCCTCGCTGACCAACAGACCGTACCAAGCGAAGCCGAAATCATCGATAACAATATTCGGCCGCCCTCCCTGCTATCAGGTATTGAGTCCACCTATTACCTCAATAAAGATGGGACTATTTTGGCCAGTTCTGTGCAAGACAGTGCAAGTGTTCGCCCCAGTAGAAACCAATTAACCGCCGCGGCACAGTCACTCTCACGCAAGCAGCGCCCAATCGCGACGCTAAACTGCGTCCAGCAGTGTTTTCAAAGTGTCTATATTCCAATTATTACTGATGACGGGCGGGAGCTCATCATCAATATCAATCGCTCTGCGACATTGCTAATCCAAGATTTTTACGAAATTACTGGCGCGGATATCGCCCTGCTCGCCATGAATCAGCAAGGCGGTGCATTTTCGCCCGACCGAATTATAGCGGCCAGCCACGCTGAAAAAATGAGTATCGTCTTGGCTGATATTTTAAAATCCGTCGATTTCACAAAAGAGGATAAACACGACTTTTTTGAATTAACGAACCACGGCCTCTATAGCGCCCGTTTTTACCGTTTAAGCCAAAACGACGACGACGTCGTCTCCTACGCAGCAGTCATTGAAGACCAATCCCAAATTCAGGCGCAGCAAACACAGGCGCTAAAGGACGTAGTGTTCTCCACCTTGATTACACTTTTCCTGATCATTGTTCTGATAAGTTTTATTTTAAAGCCATCGCTAGACCGCCTTATGAAATTATCGAAAATTCTGCCATTGCTTCCTGAAGGGCATTTTCAAAAGGCACAAAGTCTTCTGCAAAAACAACTGTCCACGAAAAAATACACTGACGAAATTGATGTTCTGCAAAGCACCGTGGGCGATGTAATTTTGTCGTTGGAACGTATGAATAGCAGTGTTGATCAACACCGCAATGAGCTCAAAACCAAGATTGAAGCACTTACCGAAGCTAAGGTCTTTAATGAGTTAATACTCGATGCCTCTCCCTTGGTTGTCATCATTCACGACAGTGCTGGCGCCATTAGAAATATCAATAAAATGGGCAGGGAATTAACGGGCCTGGATATCAAAGCGCCCATCAATGCCAATATTAATACATGGGTCAGGAACGAAACACAAAGCAAGTCTCTCTCCGCTTCACTACAGAGTATTACTGACACCACAGGGAAAAAGTCCCAGGGGCAAATGCCCTTTTACACCGATGACGGTCGTAAATTGTATTTTCTGTGGACGCATACCTGCCTGCATGTCAATGAAGTAGCACACATCCTGTCAATGGGCATTGACATAACCGAACGCAAGGAAGCAGCGGAAAGTCTGCACTGGCTAGGGCAGCATGACCGCATAACCGGCCTATTAAACCGTAGCAGTTTTACTGAAAATGCCAATGAATTTATTACCAAACACCGTGACAAAGACCAAATCGAACTTGTGATGTTTGATATTGATGACTTTGCAATTTTTAATGACCGCTTTGGTTTTGACGCCGGCGACCGCCTGCTAAATGATCTCGCCGCACATTTAATGCGCGAGCTACCTGAAAGTAGCCTTTTGGCAAGAACAGGATCCGGCGAGTTTTGCGCGATAATCCACCATACCTTAAGTTCAAAGCAGGGTGTTAGGGATCTCGGCCTCGAGAAATTAACACGTTTCTCTTTTAGCAAAGGGGATATCAAAGAGGAGATTTGCCTCTCTATCGTAGTAGATAGCTACGACGACAGCCTAAGTGGCGTGGATGAATTAATATCCAATACCACATCAACAATGATCAAAGTAAAAAGTAAATCGCGAGGCAATTTATATTACGCTGCGGAATCTGACGACACCAGCCGCGTCACCCGCCACGAAAAATACCGCATGAAGGAGCAATTGCAATCAGCGTTAAGCGGCAATCGCCTAGTACTTTTTTACCAACCCATACTCGATTTAAACCTGAATAGCATCAGCCATTGCGAATGTTTGGTGCGTATGCTCGACGACGAAGGCCAATTTATTTCCCCTGCGCATTTCTTAGGAATCGCGGCGGAATCTGGGCTTATGCCGCGCCTCGATTTTTCTGTTATGGAAAAAGCCATGCGCCAACAACGGATGTGGCAAGATTCCGGCATACATACCGGGCTAAGCATCAATATCACCGCGCCAACGCTGGAGCAGCCTGACTTTGAAGAGCGTCTGAACGAAATATTGCAGCGCACCGGCGCCAATCCCGACCGTCTCATTTTTGAAGTTGTCGAAACCGACGCACTCGAAAACTTAAGTACGGCACGAAAATTATTGAATAATTTTAAGGCGGTTGGCGCCAAAGTCGCCTTTGACGATTTCGGCATTGGCTTTACATCATTTGAGTATGTTCGCGAATTGCCAGTAGATTATATAAAAATAGACCAATCATTCATCCGCTTCATTCACGAACGCGAAAGTGATCAGGTGCTGGTGAAATCAATGGTGGAAATGAGCCATAACCTCGGTAAAAAAGTCATTGTCGAAGGCGTTGAAAATAGAGCAGCATTAGAAATTGTGCGCGACATGGGCGTGGAGTATGTGCAGGGCTATTATGTATGCCGGCCAATGCCGATAAGCGCCCTTGACCTGTCTTTGCGAATTCACGACTTTTAAGGCGCCTTCATTGGCTTTACGCCGAGAATAGCGCCTTAAGGTTCGCCACCTAGCTTATGACGTACGCACGCGCGCCACGGCGTTTTTCCAGCCAGTATATCGCCTAGCGCGATCAAGCTCATTCATTGCGGGATCAAAGCCCGCCTCGCACTGCCAGAGGCCAGCAATTTCGTCGAGCGACGCATAAACCCCCAATTGCAAACCCGCTAAATACGCCGCGCCTAGCGCGGTCGTTTCACTGACCTGTGGCCGCTCACAGCGACAGTCCAGCATATCTGCAAGGCGCTGCACTACCCAATTATTGGCGACCATACCACCATCTACCCGCAGCGTAGCAAAGTCGGCGCCATCGCCACGCATCGCTTCAAGTAAATCCCGTGTTTGATAACAGACCGACTCCAGTGCCGCTCTCGCGATATGTGCGATACCGGTATCACGGGTTATACCAAAAATAGCGCCCCGTGCATCGGGATCCCAATACGGCGCCCCTAACCCCGTAAACGCCGGCACCATATAAACCCCATTGGAGCTAGCAACGCTCTCAGCCAGAGGCTGAGTTTCTGCGGCGGAGCCAATCAGCTTTAAGCCATCACGCAACCATTGCACCGCAGCCCCGGCCACGAAAATACTGCCTTCCAGGGCATAGGTAACCTCGCCATTTATACGATAGGCAACCGTCGTGAGCAGACGATGTTTTGAACTCAGGGCCTTACTACCGGTATTCAGCACCACAAAACAGCCTGTACCGTAGGTACTTTTCACCATACCGGGAGTGAAGCACGCCTGCCCGACTGTCGCCGCTTGCTGATCACCAATCAGGGCGCAGATGGGTATTGCTGCGCCAAATAAGTCGGGACTGCATTCGCCGTAGTTGTCACAACTGTCTTTCACTTCGGGGAGTAGCGAGCTCGGGATATTAAAAAGACTCAGTAATTCCGCGTCCCAGCTTTGATTATGGATATTAAAAAGTAAGGTCCGTGAAGCATTTGTGGCGTCGGTGGCATGTTGAGCGCCATCGGTTAGGCGCCACAACAAGAAGCTATCTATGGTGCCAAACGCCAATTCTCCGGCGTCGGCGCGCGCCCGAGCACCGTCGACGTTGTCTAATATCCACGCTACTTTGGTACCGGAAAAATAGGGGTCTAACAGCAGACCACTGCGGCGTGCGACTAATTCTTCAACACCTTGGGACTTTAATTCAGCACAGTGTTTAGCCGTGCGACGGTCTTGCCAGACTATTGCGGGGTAAATTGCTCGACCGGTCTGGCGATCCCAAATCACGGTCGTTTCGCGCTGATTTGTAATTCCGATACCAGCAATTTCTGCCGCGGTTAAGCCAGCATCTGCTATCGCTTTACGGCAGCTATTTAGGGTTGTCTGCCAAATTTCTTCAGGGTCATGTTCAACCCAAGCATCTTCAGGGTAGTGTTGGCTAAACTCTTCTTGGCCAATACCGCATACACCGCCCTGAGCATTAAAAATAATTGCTCGCGAACTGGTTGTACCCTGGTCTATGGCCAGTAAATAGCTTTCTTTCATATTCCGATACCCCTGCAAATTACCAAGCGTAATGATGGCAGAGTACTCGGCCGACGGCCATATAACCGCTTATTAATATCCGTAAATTCGGCTCAGGCTAGTATTCCGCCGTCAACGCGAATATGCTCTCCAGTAATATGACAGCCATCCTCCGACGCCAACATCGCAACAACACCGGCCACCACTTCCGGCCCTTTTGCGCCGCTTAGCGAGGTAATTCTGCTCAGCAAATCAAAATCCGCATCTTCCGGAAAACTCAAACCCTGCACCATATTGGTATTGATATCGCCAGGACAAACACAGTTGGCCCGAACCCCGCGTTTGGCGTACTCAACCGCAATACTGCGGGTTAAGGCCAGCACCCCACCCTTGCTCGCGCCATAAGCCGCACCCCAGGGTAAACCCTGTAACGACGCAGTAGATGCCGCGTTAACAATATTACCCTTGGTTTTAAGCAGCTCAGGCAATACCGCCTTGCACAGTAAAAATGTGCCGGTTAAGTTCACAGCAATGATCTGCGACCAAGTCTCTACCGAGGTTTCATGACAATTAGCAAAGCGTAGAATACCCGCCATATTAACAACCGCGTCAAGCTTGCCGAAATGCGCTACGCACGCTGCCACCGTTTTTTCCGCAGCGCCAATGGCGCTAACATCAAAACGCTCCGCAATGGCGCTACCACCCGATTCTTGAATCTCCTGTACTAAGCTATCTAAATCGGTCTGTTGAATGTCAGTGCAATATAGCTTACCACCCTCCGCGGCAAGCCTAAGTGCGCAGGCACGACCTATGCCGGAACCAGCCCCCGTCACGAGTACCACTTTATCTGTAAATCGTTTCATCGCATCCCCTGTTCTTATTGTTAACCTGTATCACCAAAGCTTATCGCCATCTTATAAACGCCGATATGACCCAATTGCAGTAGGGCCAAGGTTAACGACGTGGTAAAAGCGCCACGTGACCTCTTTTGCCAATGAGATGACGTAATTCGTTCTTGTCTTAATTCCCTTGTCGGCTAAGCTGGCCCACAACAATACGCTACTCCTGCAATACAATATTTTGAGAAAATCGACATGAGTGATCTCGACAACTTCCGCACCAGCGTACGCGCTTGGTTACAAGAAAACTGCCCCGAATCACAGCGCCAGCCAATTACCAAAGAAGAACAAGTTTGGGCTGGCCGCAATATTAGTTTCCCCAGTGCTGATGCCAAATTGTGGTTTGAGCGGATGCGCGATAAAGGCTGGACGGTTTCTGAATGGCCCTGTGAATTGGGCGGTGGCGGTCTGAGCGAGCGCGAAGCTAAAATACTCAAAGACGAGATGAAAGCCTTAGGCTGCCGCACCCCCTTGTTTGATCTTGGTATATGGATGCTTGGCCCCGCCGTACTGGAGTACGGCAGCGAGAACCAAAAGCGCCAGCACATTCCTAAAATTGCCCGTGGGGAGGTACGCTGGTGCCAAGGCTATTCAGAGCCTGGCGCTGGATCAGACCTGGCCAGCTTGCAAACCCGCGCAGAAGATTGCGGCGACCATTTTTTAGTCAATGGCAGCAAAATTTGGACGACTAATGCTGATAAAGCAGATTGGATATTTTGCCTTGTTCGCACCGATCCTCAAGCCAAGAAACAAGAGGGAATCAGCTTTCTTTTGATCGACATGGATCAAGCCGGTGTTACTGCGAAACCCATCCCCCTGATCAGCGGCGATTCCGAATTCTGTCAAACGTTTTTTGATGATGTGAAAGTCCCAAAGAGCAATCTCATCGGCGAATTAAACCAAGGTTGGTCGGTTGCTAAATCACTGCTTAAACATGAACGTAAACTCATGGCAGAAATTGGCGGCGACACCCCCGGCCCAAGCTTTACACCGGTACAAGCAGCGCTTAAATACGTGGGCCTCGGTGCAGACGGCAAACTCAAAGATCGTGGCCTTCGGGATCAGTTAGTCGCGCACGAAATGCGCTTTCGGGCTATTGGCCTCACCCACTTTCGCAGTTTTGAAGAGCGCATGAACGGCAACGCCGACAGCAGCATCCCCCTAATAATGAAGTACCTAGGCACGGAAGAAACAAAACGCAAAGAAGAAGTGCTAATGGCGCTTTTAGGCAATCGCGCGCTGGGTTGGCAAGATTCAGAATTTAGCGACGACGAACTGTTGAGCAATCAGGGCTGGCTGTTTTCAAAAGCCCTCTCGATTGCCGGTGGCACCTCCGAGGTGCAGCTAAATATTATCGCTAAACGCGTGCTAGGCCTGCCGGTATGAAGACTACCGGCAATGCAATAAACCCACTAGCCAACACGCCAACAACAAGCGCAAAGGAGTCCGGCAATGCCATTGGTATTAAATGAAGAGCAGCGTTTGCTGAAAGACACTGCGAAAGACTTTCTAACAAAATCCGTGCCTGTCGAGGCGCTGCGTCAACTGCGCGACAGCAAAGATGCCCTGGGTTACGACCCGGAACACTGGCAGAAAATGTCCGAACTAGGCTGGGCCAGCATGGTAATCCCAGAGGCCTATGATGGTCTGAACTTTAGCTTTTTGGGCTTGGGCGCCGTGTTGGAAGAGAGCGGCCGCACGTTGGCGGCGTCGCCACTCTTCGCCAGCGTCGTACTCGGCGCGTCAACGCTGATCCTCGGCGGCAGTGAAACACAAAAATCGGCATTATTGCCGCAGATCGCGGCAGGTGAATTGCGCCTCGCGCTCGCGCTTGAAGAAAGCCCTCACCACCGCCCTGACGGGATTCAACTTTCAGCAACTGCTTCAGCTAATGGCTTTACTTTAAATGGGCGCAAAACCTTTGTTTTAGACGGTCATAGCGCAGAGCAACTCGTCGTGGTTGCCCGCAGTCAAGCCGATAGCACTGGCTTCAATGGCCTCAGTTTGTTCCTTGTCGATGCCAATGCGCCGGGTATTCAACGCAGCCGCCACCACATGTTAGACAGTCGCAATGCTGCCAGCATCTACTTTGAAGACGTTAATATCAGCAGTGAGTCTTTAGTCGGCGAGCTTCACCAAGGGTGGCCCTTGCTCGATCAAGTATTGGATCGCGGACGTATCTGCTTAGCAGCAGAAATGTTCGGCGGAGCACTCGAATGCTTTGAGCGCACGGTAGCCTATTTAAAAGAACGTGACCAATTTGGCGTTAAAATCGGTACATTCCAAGCCTTGCAGCACCGCGCGGCCATTATGTTTACCGAATTAGAATTGGCAAAATCGGTTGTGCTCGACGCACTAACGGCAATCGATGAAAATCGAGCGGACTTGCCCCAACTTGCCAGTTTGGCGAAAGCACAATTGAATGATGTTTTTGAATTGGTAACCAACGAAGCCGTGCAAATGCATGGCGGCATTGGTGTGACTGATGAGTTAGATATTGGCTTATTTTTGAAGCGCTCGCGGGTAGCAAATCAAATATTTGGCAACAGTAGTTTTCATCGCGACCGCTATGCGAGCCTCTGCGGCTATTAAAGATGGTACCCCCTTGTGCTAATGCATTAAGGGGGCACTTTAGTCAGATAAAACTCGGTTTAAAACCGCATTACAAAATCAGTATTATTGCGCGGCGCACCTAAAAACAAGCCCAAGCTTTTAAACAAAGCACTGCCTTTTTCTGGCGACAGCATTATATTACCGCTGGGCCGCCCATTGTTCCTAAGTATCACCTGGCCACGTACTCGGCTAGGATTATTTTCATCGATCACCACGGTAAGCTGCCCGTTGGTACAGCTTAATTCAGCGGATACTGGCGCAATATCACCAATACCATCAATATCGCCAAGTAGAGAAGCCAAGGTAACTCCTCCAGCGATTGAGACGCACCCAGCTGGACTCACATCAGCTGCAACCAAGCCCAGCTCAACAACGCCATCAAATCCCATACTTGGCAACTGAGCAATTCCCATTAACTCAGCAATATTGCCTTCGGCCTCGACATCTCGCAACCGCAAGGTGTTTTCAGCAGCAACGCCGACGAGCGCGGTAACCTTAGCCGGGTTAGTAAAACTGATTGCCAGCGGTACGCCACGAAAAAGACCTGTTGGACTAAAATGCCATTGTAACTGCCTGAGCTTTATATCCTGGTACTGCAAGTAATCAACCTGGCCACGCCAAGCGCGACCACTCACCGTACCGAGCTTTAATTCCGGCAATTGTTTGACGACTAAATCACTTACCAGCCACGCCGGGCTGCTCATCACTAAACACAGTATAAGGAACGCCGCTCCACACCCTATCCATAACGAACGCTTCATCCTGCGCCCCCTACAGAAGCGCGCAAAGACACGTTCCCAGGCACATCTAATAAACTCATATTGACAGAGTAGACAGTCATCCCGGCTACTGACAAGGCTTCAACGAGTCGTACTGCACTTGTGTAATCTGTGCTGGCAACCCACAAGCTGTAACGACCTGCAGACTGCGGCTCAAGGCGGTTAACATTAACCCCCAATGCCGCTGCAGCTCCGGTAATTTGCTGTTGCGGCGAGCCAGATAGCGCTCCTGTGGGCTCATTACCATGAGCCGCCTGTAGTTGGGTTGCTGCCTGCTGCATCCACACATAGGAGCCGCGGCGCTGTTCCAAGCGAGTCTGCGCATTATCTCGGGCCGCGAGGAGTGGCTGCCACAACAACAGCCAAATAATTAACGGGACGGCCACCGCTGCACCAGCAATTAAAGTGAGTCGTTCTTGCTCAGTACGACCTTCCAATAGTTGATTCAGCCACTTCATCACTTTTCACCCCGTATGCTTATCTGACCGACAATGCCATTGTCTTGTTGGCCAAAAGCCCCGCGCTCGACATCTACGCCCTGCGCTTTCAAGGTCGCAAGCCACTGATCAACAACCTCATAGGACGCTGCATTCAGGATTAATTTCATTACTGCCGGATCATTTTCATAATTTAACTGCGCGAGAGTAATTCCCGGTTTGGCTTTACTCGTGGCCGCGATTTTCTCGAGCCAAGGCATCATTAAACCTTTGCCGCCGGATTCTTCGAGGGCGTTTATTTGACTGCGCATTTGACTGCGCGCATTAACGACCCGGCTGCCAGGAAAAGTCTGTTGATAGAGCGTCACCATTGCCTCGTCGAGCGCATCCGCCTCGCGATTATCCCGATAGGTTTGCAAGCCCAAGCCCAGCCAATGCGAACCCAGTAATACCAGCAGCAAAATAATTGGCCAACGCAAACGCCCAATCGCCTCGCCACTTTCATCTCTTAGTAAATAGCGCCCGCTAAGCAGCGACAACGGCAGTGCCTGAAAGCCGATAGCAAAAGCCTGCAATCTGTTTTTACATCGGCTGACGATATGTTCATCGTCGCCAAATTGGCTGTCATCGTATTCACCAATACAGTAAACCTGCATAGCTTCGGCGCTAAGCTCAGGGCCAATAATTTGCTGCCACACCGCAAAATTTTCGGTATGCATACCGACAGGCTGGGCGTGAATGTTTGCCGCGACCTGCTCGTTATCGATAACCACGGTATTTTTAGGTAAAACAGCATAATCTGGCAACAAGGCTTTAATACGCAAACCACTTTCGCGCAACACGTCTAAACAGGCCTGCATTAAACCGTGATCAGCAATTAGCACATCGGCGGGCTGCTTGGCCTGTATTGCCCCCACAGCAATATGCACATCTTCTAAATCTGTACAGAGCTTATCCTCTAACTGATAAGGCAAGGCGGCCAAACCAACTCGGCCACCCTTTGGCAATACAACCCGATGTGCGCTCACTGCAGTACCGGGCAGAAGTGCATAACACGGCACCGCCGCGAAGGAATCCGCTAAGCTCGCTAGTGCCGCGCTATTAGCGACTTCACCTTCGCTGAGCACCTTGTGCGAATCATTATCCCAATGCAACCATGGCACTGGCGCCTCGATGTCGAGGGGTAAATCAAGTAACAACATCGCGCTCAAAAAACTTCTCCATACTCTCGGGCGTAGACAATTGCCTTGCCGTTTCGTAACACTATTCTACTGTACATATGTAATTGGCGCTGTTCGTAAAAAACATCGCTCAACCCTCTAAAATAATGCGAATTGACCCCAAGACCTTGAATAAACACCGTTGCCAAAGGTTCTTCAGCCGACAAATTCAATTCACTAATAAAACTAGCCACATCTGGCCAGCCGTTTTCCGGGCGCGCTTCTATTAGGGCTACAAGCTCAGAAGCAGAGCGTACATTACCAATAGCCGCTGCCAGCAAGGGTGCCTGTGCAGCACTTACCGTATTAATATTTAATACGGTATTCGCTTCCGGTAACGCGCATATATAGGGCGCAAGCCTTGATTGTTCATCTTCTTCAAACTCAGCAAACAACGCTAATTCGCTAACCGAGTCTATCAAACTATTTGGCGGTAGATAGGGGAAATCTTTAGCGGTGTAAAGTAGGTCTTCTGCACCGTAAATGCCTTCGGGCGAAAAATCTTCATCAATCCAGTCTTGCGTGCGGCCAACAATAAATTCAGCACGCTGCGCCGAAAACTCCAGATTACTCAACAAGCCATTAAATACCTGCTCTGCCGTCGTTAGCTCTGTGGATTCACCACTACTGACCTCTGGCTTGTAAAGGGAATTAATATTAAAGCAAGCCTGCTCGTCACTAATCAAACCCGCGATTGAACCCCCATCAATGGGAAACACAATATCCTTACGCGCCCAATCTTGACCTAGATGCACAACGGTTTCACCGGCAATATCTTCTAGTGCAAATACCGCAATACGCTCACCGCCGAGGGAGTACCAATACGCTTGATCCATGAGCCGCTGATTGAGCAAGCGTTGACTGCTATACCGCACGCCATCTACAAGTCCCACCGCAAGAACCACCATCACCGCAACAATCAATAGCACCATCATTAAGGCTGCGCCGCGTTGACGTTGTGCTTGGACATTGAGGCGCGTCATTGGATCGCCTCCGGCAGTAAAACATTCAGTTTAATATCCTGCCAAACGCCAACCTCAGTCGTCAGCCGAAGCGCCTTGGGCTGGGTCGCATTGATTTGCGTGCTGGGTGGCCAAAAAGTGGACCAGCGTTCGCCATCGTATAATTCCACCTCGAACTGACTCACCTCAGTCAGCAACACTTGGCGCTGCCAATGAGTATTGCTAGCGGGATCAGCGACCCCGGCACTATAGCGAATAAGCTCTTTTTCTTCTTTTACGTAACGAACGCGCTCTAATTGGCTACCCAAACCCCGTCCCGGGATCACTCGCCGACCGGCATGCACAAACTCAAGTTCACTGTCGGCACCAACCTGCCCCGCAATAATATTTGCAGGCAATGCGTCGCCCTGTGAATCGCGAGGGCTGCGCGGCGTGAGTTGTTCAAGGTCGCGGCGAAAAATTGTCAGTGCCAGTGCGAGACGCTCTAAATTTTGCTGGCGCTGCTCAATAACCGCCTGATTTTCTAGTGAGCTATTAAGTAATAAAGACCCAGCTGTACCGATTAACGCCATGATCCCAACTGCGATTAGCAGCTCAACTAAGGTGAAGCCGCGCTGCCCAGCATCTGGCTTGCCGGTATTCATTTGTTTAGAAACGCCGAGCGTGTTGCGAGCACATCGGTGGAAGTCTGCAAACTCACAGAAATATCCACCCGGCGAATATCCGGGTGCGGTGTTTGCTCAACGCTACGCTGCCACACAAAGTCAAAGCCTGCCATCGACTCTCTGCCACTATTACTGTTGCCATAACCGTCACGCAGAATATCGATCAATACATTGTGAGCAATCAAATCAGCAAATTGCCGCTCTTCTAGGGCGCCAATACTGCGCGCACTTTCTGTGAGGCTTTTAGTTAAGGTCACTGCAGCGGTCGCAAAAATCATCAGTGCCACCATGATTTCTAGCAAGGTAAAACCTCGCTGTCTGCGCCGCAAAAACTGTGTCATGGCTGTTCAACCGTCAATTGCTCATCAAAAACGACAGATTCTGCGCCAGCCGCTGATAAACGCCATTCAAACGGCGAAATTTGTCCATCGGACATAAATAACAATTGGGGAGTCACCTCTTGCTCGGTCTCTTCATCGTCGAGCCGAGACTGCTCATGCAATGCCTCGCCGTCAACAAGGAGTTCAGTTTGCACATCCTCGGCAAGCCTAATGGCCTTGGCCAACACGCCTTTCTCAATCTTTTGCCAGCCATCAGCGGTGAGCACGTAAAACTCACCCCGCTGGCGCTGCCATTGCAGCCCCAAACTATGGCCACTGAAAACCGCTTCGGCGCGAGCACTGCGTAAACTGCCTATGAGTTTAAAACGCTCCTGATGCAATAAGGCGCCGCCATCTTTTGATGGCAGCGTTAGCGCGGCGACACCACTGAGTAAGCCGATAATAAAAACAACGACCATTAACTCTAATAGTGAAAACCCAGCTTCACTCCTGCCAGTTGACGATGTCACGGGCGAGATCTTCTCCACCTTCTTCCCCATCAGCACCGGTAGAATACAAATCGAAAGGCCCATGTTCACCCGGCTGGATATACACATAGGGCGTACCCCACGGATCGTCCGGTAGGCGTTTGATATAGCCATTACTGCGGTAGTTTTTCGGCTGAATACCCGTTTCAGGGCGTTGAATTAAAGCCTGCAAGCCCTGGTTTGTGGTGGGATATACGTGATTATCGAGTTTATACATATCGAGCGCCTGCTCAAGCACCGAGATATCTGCCCGTGCTTTTTCGATCATCGCACGGTCTTGGTTTTGCAATACATTAGGGGCAACCACCGCCACCAACAGCCCCATAATCACGATAACCACCATGATCTCAAGCAGGGTAAAACCCGACTGCCGACTCACCTTAGTAGTCAAAACTGCTAACTGGCGCTGCATTTTTGTCTCAAACATATACTCAAACTCCTAAAACTGAGTCAAATTATTCAACTGCAATATCGGCAGCATAATTGCTAATACAATGGATAAAACCACCCCACCCAATACCACAATCAATAAGGGCTCAAATAAGCTGACAAACATTTGTACCCGCTGCTGCAACTCGCGCTCAAGATTCGTTGCAGCACGCTGGGTCATTGCTTCCATTTCACCACTGGCCTCGCCACTGGCAATCATGTAAATCGCTAAGGGCGGCAGTTCAGCCTCTTCCTGAAGACAACGGCTAAAACTTTTGCCCTCTCGCACTTGCTCGCGAACCAAGGCCATACTTTTCTTTAAATGCGAGTTCCCCAAAGTGTCACAGGCCACTTTGAGAGTCTCTAAAAAAGGAACACCCGATGACATTAAAATAGCCAGTGTTCGCAGCATTCGTGCCGCGTCTAGCTCCAACATTAGTAGACCCCACAAAGGCAGCTTAAGAATTGCTTTATCGGCCTTTAGGCGATGTTCCGGTGACTTTAGCCACCACCGGGCACCGAGCACCACAGCAAGTACGCCGGCAATAATATATATCCAATAAGCAATTAGGCCGTCGCTTAAGGTGATAAGAATTCTCGTCAATGTCGGCAGGGCCTGATCATAATGCGCAAACTGCGCAGTAACCTTAGGCACAACAAAGGTCATCAAGGCGCCAACTACCGACAGTGCTACAAAGCACAACACCACCGGATATAAGGCGGCCTGAACGATGACGCCACGCAACTTCTGACTGTCTTCTGTGTAATCGGCCAACTGATCGAGAATTAAGCCCAAATCGCCGGACTTCTCGCCAGAACTTACCAAGGCCCGAAACACCGGATTGAAAACACGCGGGTGCTCGTTCAGACCATCGGCAAGCGAGTGCCCTTCTAGCACGCGCGCCCGTAAATCAAGAACCACTCGTTTCAAATAGGGCTTACGGGTATGCTTAGCCGTTGCTGCCAAGGCTTCTTCTAGCGGAATACCGGATTGAATCAGGGTTGCCAAATGCCGCACAAATAAGGCCAAATCGGCAATACCCACTCGGGCACCACCAAAACTGCGCCGCGCGTTATCCGCGCGAGTCTTATCACGCGTCTGTTTTAAATCGATGGGGAAAAGCTGCTGATCCCGCAACATCTGCCGCGCTTGGCGGCTAGAGTCTGCCTCGATCATGCCTTTTTTATTGGCGCCAGCACTGTCTAGGGCGCGGTACTCATAAGCCGGCATTACTGCCCTCGCGTACACTGCGCAATAGTTCGTCAAGGCTGGTCTGGCCATCCAATACTAGGCGGCGCCCCTCACCCATCAAAGAAGGCATATGATCGCCAACTTGGCGTAAAATATCCTGTTCGCCCGCGCGGTTGTGAATCAGCTCCGCGACCTCGCGATCAATAACCAACAGCTCGTACACACCCTGTCGACCGCGATAGCCTGTATGCTGGCATTCATCACAACCCGCGGCATCAAACGCGGCCTGGCCTTCGAGTGTGGGGTCGCCGAGTAGCCGAGCTTCAGTCTTATCCAAAACGATTGGGTGGCGGCATGTCTGGCACAATTTTCTGACCAAGCGCTGCGCCAGTACACCCTTCAAACTCGATGCAATTAAATACGGTTCAACACCAATATCAACCAAGCGCGTCACCGCGCCAACGGCGGTATTGGTATGCAGTGTCGACAGTACCAAATGCCCCGTTAGTGAGGCTTGCACGGCAATTTCGGCGGTTTCTTGATCGCGAATTTCACCTAACATCACCACATCGGGGTCTTGGCGTAAAATAGCGCGTAGACCACGCGCAAATGTCATCCCGACCTTCGCGTGAACCTGTGTTTGGCCAATACCTTCAATATCGTATTCCACCGGATCTTCAACAGTAAGAATATTGCGACGGCGATCATTTAGCGCCATTAAACCCGCATACAATGTTGTGGTCTTACCAGACCCGGTCGGGCCGGTGACTAGAATAATGCCGTTAGGCTGCTGCAGAAGGTCTTTTAGCGTATCGAGTGTACGCGGCGGCATCCCCAATTGCTCAAGATCGATTCGCGCAGCTTGCTTGTCGAGCAAGCGCATGACCACTCGTTCGCCGTAATTTGAGGGAATGGTTGATACCCGCACATCTACCGATCGGCCAGCAATCCGCAGGGATACTCGGCCGTCTTGAGGAACACGCTTTTCAGCAATATCTAACCGCGACATAACCTTAATTCGCGACACCAACAGCGGCGCTAAGCGACGACTCGGCGTTAATACTTCCTGCAAAATACCGTCGACGCGCAGGCGCACAGACATGGTTTTTTCATAGGTTTCGATGTGAATATCGGAGGCGTCACGTTTGAGTGCTTCACCGAACAAGGCATTGATTAAGCGAATGACCGGAGCGTCATCTTGGGCGTCAAGAAGGTCTTGGGACTCTGGAATTTCTTCGGCGAGACGGTCGAGGTCAACTTCACTTGAAATATCGCCCATTGCCGACATCGCATCGCCCTGCTGGCGCTGAAAGGTCTCGTTGATTTTATCTTGAAGGAGTTTTTCCTCACAAAGACTAAAAATTAAGCGCTGAGGTATCACCCGCTGCACTTCAGCGAGGGCAGACGGCGGTGTTTGCTTACAACACAGCAGCGTTAAGTCACCGTCTGCATTCTCTTCAAGAAGAACACGGTTGCTACGGGCAAAGACATAACTTAGGGCGTGCGACATATCAACGTGAAGCCTCGTTCACACTGACTAGGTCCGGCTTCACGCATTCAGCGCCTGCCTCGCACGCCACATCTGCTTGTACGTCGATCGCTTCGCTTGCATCGGGCTGCTCGCCCTGATTTTCACTGCGCTTATCTAATGGAATTGGCGGAAACTTGCGCATTTCGACCGCCTCTTCCGCTGGAGTTATTGGTGGCGGCACCGGCTTGCGGGGCAATACATTTGGTGGTGATGCGTCCATACCGGTCCATTCAGGTAATACGGCAAGATCGGTAAACGGGAATAAATTAATGCCGTCTTCCGCCTTAACTAGTTGCTCTGCACGAATAAAGTTGTATTTTCGCGCACTTAATTCCGACAGCGTCGCTTGATCGCGAACAATGGTTGGTCGAATAAACACCATCAAGTTTCGCTTTGATTTAGTCGTGCTATCAGAGCGGAATAAACGACCAAAGAAGGGAATATCACCAAGCAGTGGTACTTTGGCAGATTGTTCGATGACTTGGTCATCTATTAATCCACCAAGCACGATTGTTGCGCCATCATTGACTAAAACTGAGGTTGTGATCGTGCGTTTATTCGTAATGATGTCGGCTGCCGAGGTTGAAGGGCTTAAAGAGGACACCTCCTGTTCAATGGTTAATTGAACAGCATCACCTTCATTTATTTGCGGTGTAAATATTAATTTAATCCCGACTTCTTCACGACTAATCGTTTGGAAGGGGTTAGTATTCGTGGAGCTGGCTGTAGAACCAGTGATTACCGGAATCTCCTGGCCGACCAATATAGAAGCTTCTTCGTTATCGAGCGTCAGCAAGCTAGGTGTTGATAAAATATTCGATTCCGTATCGCTCGCCAAGGCGGTTAAGAAAGACGCAAAGCTGAAGCCACCTTCTGTGATTTTGCCCAAAGCCATTGCCGCGCCGCGCACACCACTGGCGGCAGTCGCTGCAGCAGCGTCTCCTGCGAGAAAACTAAGAATACCTGGTGTAGTGCTGGTGCCCGATGCACCGCCGCTGAAATTAATACCCCCAGCCGGCTGACTACCATCCTCATCACCCATAAATAGCCATTGAACGCCAAGCTCTTTAGCACGGTCATTCGACACTTCAATAATAATGGCTTCCACCAAAACTTGGGCACGACGAATATCTAAGTCGCGAATAACCGTGAGCAAATCAGTAATAATGTGCGGGCTGCCCGAGAGCACTATAGAGTTAGTTTGCTCATGGGCTTCAATATTTATCAAAGAAGACGCGCCACCACCGGTTGCAGGTCGTCCTGCGGCCTCATCGCCCTTTACGATGGTGTCACTGATGCTTTTAAGCACGGGTGCCAGATCGACGGCTTTCGCGTACTTCAAGTATTGCACACGAATATTCGACTGCGTGCTCACTTCACTGTCGAGATCAGCCACCAGACGTCGTAAATAACTCCGCGCTTCGTCGTCACCAAACAGGATCAAAGTATTCGTGCGTGGATCTGCCGCCACAACAGGTTTGGACGCGCCACGTTTGCGCGTTTGCTGCGACAGTACTTTAGTCAGCACGCGCTCAACTTCTTCCGCTGAGGAGTTCTTTAAAACCACGGTCTCCATCAACTGAGAATCAACGGAGTTGATCGCATTGATAATCGACATCAAACGTCGCACATTCGATTCGCGATCGGTAATCAGAATAATATTGGAGTCTGCGTAGCTGGTAATGACCCCAACTTTGTTGTCGACCAGTGGCCGCAATGACTTAACCAATTCGTCGGCGTCGGCATTTTGCAGCTGGGCAATACGGGTAATAATAGACTCACTGCGGCCCATATTATTGCGGCCCAGCTGAACTTCTATACCCTCAATCTTCGCAGCCTGATTGGGGATAACCTTCAGTATGCCGTCACCCACTTCAATTGCTGAATAACCTTCAACCCCGAGTTGCAGCAAAAATATTTGGTAGAGTTCCTCGGCATCAAGTTTACGATGGCTCTGCACCGTAATTTTGCCTTTAACACGGCTATCAACCACAATCGTTTTGCCCGTGAGCTTAGCGACCGTGTCGATAAACTCACCAATATCAACATTTTGCATATCCAATTCAAAGCGTTCGGCCATGGCGGCACCGGACACGGCAATGAATAGGCAAAAGGTGATGCTTAATTTTAGGAACAAGGATTTCATAGATCGAATCTTTTGGTGAGTATGGTATCTGCGCGTTTAATCAGCAGCTCGTAGGAACTGGTATTTTCCATCATTTTCATTAATTCCGGGGGAGACATATCAGATAGCGCCTGACCATTTACCGACAGCAAAATATCGCCAGCCTCTAGGGAAAGCTGCGAAAATAAACGCGTGTCCCTCCCCGGTTTCACTTCATAGCCAGTAAGTTTACCGCCATCCATAACGGGGTTTACCGAAAAAAACCTCACTAGCTGTAACGGGCTGTTCTGGACCGTATCACGCGGATCGCCAACTAATTCACGGATGCCCGGCGCACTTAAATCAACACTTTCAGTGCTACTCGGCCGGCTTGAGCTGGCGGTTGACGCGGATCGCAAGCCAGTTGCGCCCGCTTTTTGATCCAGCTCAATTTTTTCCTGCTTACGGTTGTTTTCAATAATAATATGGTCAGCCAATACCGCGAGTAAGGTCACCGTTCCAGGCACTTCAATTTTCTCGCCAATGCTATAGGCTTTCGTTTTATTGCCATGGCGCAGCACTGCCACACCAACGTCATCGTTACCGGAAACCAAACCAATTACGGTGATTTTAAGGGCACTGCGTCGAATGTCTTTTTGAATTTCGGTGGCCGCTATCGGTGTTGACGGACGTAAGCCAAACAAGGGGACTGCCAACAATTTTTGCACATCGTAGCTTTTTGCCTTGGCGTTACCGCTAGAAATCGCCGTATTCGGCCCTGCATTTGGCAGCTGTACACCACGAAACAGGCCCACAAATTGCCAACACAAGCCCGCCAACGCTGCTAGCACCAACGCGACTAGCACTATATTCAACCAAGTGGTTAATCGCGGCGAGAGCATTTTCACCCATGTCATAGACTGCTCCACGTCTCAGCGTTCCCCGTTAATGGGCACTAGGCGCCGAATAGTAGTCGAATCATATGACATTTTTCTTACATCATCCTTTGTAATTAGCAATTTGCTCAATAAGTGTTGAATTAGCCTGTCGGGAGCAAATACTTATTTAAAAAGGCAGTTCGTCGTGTAGTCCTTTGCCTCATTAGTAGACCAGTCACCCTTTGGCTTTTTATCCATGGCGGTGCACCATGCTTCAGTGCCGACTTCCGGTGCACAAGCGGTGATCAATCCCATAGACAAGAGAAGGCCCAGTGCTGTTATTGTTTTCTTCATGATAATTCCCTAGCGACACATATATTCACAGAGTGTAACAGAGGGCAGCGCCGACAGGCACGACCCTCAGCTGAATTCCCTAAATTTCATAGCTATATCAAACTTCGACCATGTCGAAATCAAACTTACTAATACCACAATCGGGGCATTCCCAATCTTCTGGCACATCGTCCCAAGCGGTTCCCGCAGCAATACCATCATCAGGCCAACCTTCTGCCTCATCGTACACAAAACCACAAATGACACATTCCCACTTCTTAAACTCGCTCACAAACATCTCCTAATTGGGCTTAAGCGCCAAACAACTTTAACTACCACTACCGAGTATACTATTGAAATGGCGATGTAAATATTACGTAAATTCAATACTGTATGCTGTTAATCACACCACACAACTGCGCCGCACTGAACAGGATTAGAACCGTAACAGTAACACCTGATACTGACCGTCACGCTCCAAGGTCAGAGCCAGTTGGCTTAGATCTGCGATGCCAGCATAAATATCCGTAAGCGCCTCACTACTTGCCAAGCTAAAGCCATTGACCGCAACTAAGCGGTCACCCGCCTGCATAGGTAAGGTCGAAAACAAGGCCTCGTCTTTACCCGGCGACAAATAATAGCGGCGCTCGCCCACCGAGTCGACCCGAACATCAACTTTTACTGCACTCCGCAGGGAAAGTGGCCGCGTATATAAGCGCTGACGATAGTCGCCGAGCAATTTTGTTACCTTCGCGCTTTCGCGCAAGTCCACAATCGTCGGCACTAAGGTGCTTATGCCGCCGTCTAAGCTAGCCTTTAGATCCAAACTGCTTGCTTTAACCGTCGATTCCTGACTTAACAGCGCATAACTGCCACAGCTATCAATCAATACGGCGTCGCTGAGTATCTCTACCACTTTTACGCAGGGCGCTATCATCGTCCCGACTCTCCGCTCCTGCGCTTGACCATCAATACCTATCTCCGCAAATCGCCCCTCGTCATCACCCCCCAATGCCAGCAGGTGCAAGCGTTTCTGCGGGAGCGGGTCTTCGCCAAAAGTACTGGCAAAATCGGCGTTAAAAATCTGCGCTTCTTCGTCACCCGCATTATTAGCGGGGGATTGCGCGTTAAACAGCATCAGAATTAACGCCGTCACAGCAGCAATACTTAGCGCTCGAACCCACCTAAATAACACTCAGCTCTCCTTAGTAACAACACGTTCAACACTTTGAGTTACACGACACCGCCAGCATTAGATAATTTTCGACCTGACCGCGCCTGAGTTACAATAGGCCTTTTACACAATGACATCTTGCTATGCAAATACATCTCGCCCCCATGGAGGGCGTTGTTAACGCTCGTATGCGCGCCCTGCTCACTGCGGTGGGAGGTATAGACCGCTGCATAACGGAGTTTGTTCGTATCAGCGACCAATTATTGCCAGCACGGGTGTTTTATCGCCTATGCCCCGAGCTTATGGCCGATGGTCGCACGCCAAGTGGCGTACCAGTGTACCTGCAATTACTCGGCGGCGAACCTGGGCCTATGGCTGAAAACGCAGCCAGAGCCGCGAGCCTCGGAGCGCTGGGCATAGACACCAATTTTGGCTGTCCGGCAAAATGCGTAAATCGCCATCGTGGCGGCTCAGTTCTATTAGACGAACCTGAACTACTCCACCGCATTATTAAGTCCATGCGCGAAGCGGTACCTACAGCCATACCGGTTACCGCAAAAATTCGCCTCGGCTTCAAAGACAGTGGCCGCCTTACAGAAATAGTCACCGCCATCAATGAGGCTGGCGCCGACGCAATCACTATTCACGCTCGCACCAAGGACGATGGCTACAAACCGCCCGCTCACTGGCAACAATTGGCGCAGGTACACGCCATTACCAATATTCCGATCATCGCCAATGGCGAAGTGTGGAGCCCAGCTGACTTCCACCGCTGCCGAGCACAGAGCGGCTGCCAAGATGTGATGCTTGGCAGGGGGCTTCTGGCCCGCCCTGATCTCGCCTTAGAAATCAAGTCGACGACCATGGGCCAGCTGTATCAAGCCAGCGCTTGGCCAGCAATACTCAAGCTAGTAGAGGCGCTATTCGAAGACAGTATTTTAAATTGCGCGCCGCGCCACGTGGGCGGACCGATTAAACAGTGGCTGGGGTATTTACGACGAGAATACGCAGAAGCGCAGTTATTATTTGAACGCATTAAACGTTTGAACAGCGCCGCTGATATTAGCGCGGCACTCGGCGAACATCGCAGCCACCTCCCAGTGGCTGCGTAAAAACTAGCTGGCTAGCTTTTCTTTCAGATAGTTCACTTCATCTAAGGCACCGCCGTCGGTCTGCGACAAGACAAATTTTTCTATCTTACCGCCAAGCAATGGGATCTTAGCTTTACAATGATGACTCACAATATACTCACAACCCGACGCGGTTGGCATTAAGGACATCGTCGCGCCCAACTGAACCGGCTGTTTTTTAATTTCGATGGTCATCTTTCCTTCCCAGCCCTCACCCTTTGGCTGCCAGGTCTCAGTGAACACCAAGCTTTGCTGTGGGTTAAACACCTTAGCTAAAACCGACGGCAACTCGCGCACTACCTCGCGGTTCATCTTAACTGTTACTTGCTCTCCGCTTTCTTCAATATCACATTCTGCGCTTAATTCACCGAGTGCAATACTGCGCTCAACGCGAAAATCAGGATCACACAAAAGCGCCCAAACCTCGTCAATACCGCAGTCAAACTGACATTTAACAGCCATAGTGCATCCTCACTTGTATATCGATTTTATTATCAACCCCAGCAGTTTAACCCAAGGTTTCTCTCCAGACACTATTTCTCAAGCAACTTCCGGTGCAGGAATATTCCGGAAAACATAGCGAGCGCAAACACCAAAAACGGAGTCGCCCCGGTTAATAACGCCACCAGTGCTGGCGCCGGGCACAAACCACTTAAACCCCAGCCTGCGCCAAACATCACAGCCCCAAGAATCAAATTGGAGTCGATGTCTTTTTTTGTCGGCAAAGCAAAGCGCTCAGCAAACTTTGGCTTTTGCCGTTTGAATACCAAGAAAAACCCTGGTGTCGCGACCATCAAAGCAGCGCCCATCACTAGCGCTAAACTCGGATCCCACTGCCCAGCAACATCCAGAAAATTCTGTACTTTAGCCGGGTTCGCCATACCCGACACCGTAATACCAGCGCCGAATAAGGCACCTGCTGCAACAATCACCAAGCGACTCATACCCCTTCTCCCATCAAGTGGCGGACAACAAAAACAGTAACAGCACCACTAGCCATAAACACAAGCGTTGCCACAATGGATCGCAGGGAAAATCGCGAGATACCGCACACGCCATGGCCTGAAGTACATCCGCCACCCATTCGAGTACCTACGCCAACGAGTAAGCCAGCAACGATCAATACCGGTGTAGATGCCACACTCTGCACACCCGCTAGGGCACCACTAAAATACGCGGCGAGAAATGCACCAAGAAAAAGGCCAAGTAAAAAACTAAGACGCCAGGTACGTTCCTCGCCCTGCTCGTTTAACGCACCGGCGACAATGCCTGATATCCCAGCAATTCGTCCCATGGACCACATTAGCAACACCGCGGCAGCACCAATCAAACTACCGCCAAATATCGCCTGCCATGGCGTGAATAACGTGCTCTCAACCATACTCTTAGCTCCTACCATTTAAGCAAATTCGTTATTACGTAATTTATCAAGAAGGACGTTACGCGCAAAACCCCTACTCTGTATATTTATTTATCAAGTAATCAAACCTACAATCCCCAGCGTAGCGAATTAGCATACGCTGCAAACAGAGGAAGGCACTTATACATAAGCCTAAAACAACAAACCCCAGTAAAAATACTGGGGTTTGTTGTAGCTGTACTGCAGTCTACTCTCGCCTAGCCCATCCACACATACAACTACGCGCGAACCTGACTACGCGTCATTTCCGCGCCAAGATGATGAGGCTTAGACTTAGCCAGTCGACTGAACTCCTCCGCCTCATAAACCTCAAGTATTTGGCTAAGTTTACGGCTTATCTTGGTACTTGCCCTAATCATTTCTAACTTCGGCCACGTTGCGCGCTCGCCCTCTAAAATAAAGAACTGCAATTCATCCGGCGTTAATTCCGTTAATAATTTGCGAGGATCAAAAAAACGGTAGCGAGGAATTATATTAATATCGCCGGTATATTCTTGATTAATAACCGAATAAACAATATTTGCAATCCGCCGTACCCGAGGCGAGTTCTTAAAGTACTTTCTCGCCACACTATTGCCGACCTTAGAGACTTCTTTCAGGCTGCGTCCGCCAAGTTGGCGCAGCGCAGGCATAATGCCGCTATCTTCCGCCTTCGCATCCCGAACAGCCCACAACACAATTGGGTTAGTTTGACTAACAATAAAATGGTTGACGCCATAGAGGCGGGCTAAGCGCTTGGCGGGAAGATCATCACTTACCGAACCATCAATCCAGCGGCGCGTGGCAAGATACGGCTGCGGGTGCCCATGAACATTCTTAGCTTCTAACATCACCGGAGGATAAATCCCTGGCACCGCACACGACGCCAGAACCGCTTTGCGAATATATACATTAGGGGAGGCAATCGCATTCAGAAGGCGCGAAGTCTGATGCACATCCGATGGAGAAATAGAGATATTTATGTGACGCCCAGTTTTTTCAAACGCCTCTTGAAAGGTGATATCGGGAATCAATTTAGCAATTTTTTCTTTCAATAACTGGTGGTTAATTCGTGGCGAAGACTCGGAAAGACCACCATTGACCAATGCGACTTCCGTAAGCAGTACCTTACCCAAGTTATCCGCATCAAGGAAATGCTGTAATTCCTCATCCGTGCGTGTACCCAAAACCGCCGCAATCATAGAACCCGCACTCGCCCCAGAAATTACTTCTGGCAATAAATCTTGCTCTACGAGTGCTTTAACTACTCCAACATGAAAGTTCCCCAAGACTGCGCCGCCACTTAGCATTAATGCTGATTTACCATAGCACTTGCTGGCGCGCCTAAAAAAGTCGAGTCGCTCAAGGAAATTGGGGTGTTCAGAGTCAAGTTGCGCCAAATGATCAAGAGAATCGCTTATCCCATCAACATAATCATGAACCAATTGCTTGGTACCAAATTTAGCCCGCGCGTACAAAACAGGCTTACCCATACCGCCCATATTGCCGTGAATGCCTTCATTCAAGGAAAAAAGCAGGCCTATATTGTCATTATTCTCTCGAAAATAGCGCAGCCGCTCCAAACGCGAGCGAATTGATGCGTAGTCATAAAGACTCGTTTTATCAATTTTTTTCCAATGCTCTCTTCCAGAGCACCGATCATGCTCTTTCGCGAGCGCTTTCCACTCTTCATAGCTAGTCGAAAGCCGCAATTTATTTTCAAGTTTCTTCACAATTTGCCCTATTCGTCTATATCACAACAGAGTACATCAACAACTCTGGACAACAGTAATCAATCCCAACGCCGCTGGCTATAGGTGTTTCTAAGTAATCCATGAAATAAATTCAGCAACCAGTATATTCTGAATATTCGAAGAAGATAGACGCAAAAGCGTATTTTTTCGACGAAATTTCGCCCAACAAGGCAATATATACTTGCCACTAATTTGTTCATCGCACAGATTAAGCGGGAAAACACCTCTGTTTTCAGCAGTTTAATACTAGAATCTTATAACATGTGAACGAGAATTCCTCTATGGCCCAAACCGACGATGTATTGTCGGTAAAAGCGACAAGAAACCTCAATGAACGGCGCTATTGCGCATACGACGGCAGTTATGCGAGCGTAGAAAAAAGCTCGCACCAAGATAGAAGATACCGTTAGGCAACGTGTGATAAATCTTTCAAGGGCTGAGGTTTGCCGTGTAAATGGCCCTGCGCATAATCAACACCCAGAGCCGTTAACTCATCCATTATTTCCTGACGCTCAACAAACTCCGCAATGGTCTTCTTGCCCAACACATGACTAATGTCATTAATCGACCTCACCATCGCTTTATGGACGGGGTTTTTGTCCATATCGTGAACAAAAAGGCCGTCAATTTTAACAAAATCAACTGGCAGCTCCTGCAGGTAACCAAAAGACGACATTCCAGTGCCAAAATCATCAAGCGCAAACTTACCACCCAGCTCGTGAACGTGATGAATAAAGCGCGTCACGACCGAGAAATTGGTAATCGCCACTGTTTCTGTAATTTCAAAACAGATAATTTCTGGATTAACGGTCCCGCGTCGCAAGTAGCGGTAAACAAACTCTAAGAAGGATTCTTGGCAAAGTGACTGGCCTGAAATGTTAATGGAAAACATCACATCTTCGGTATTTAATTGGGGGTTACGTTGCAAGTAATTAAAGAAGGTTTTTATAACCCAGCGATCAATTTGCGGCATTAAACCAAAGCGTTCTGCCGCCGGCATAAACTGCCCAGGGCTAAGAATGTCGCCGTTGAAGCGCATCCTCACCAGCAGCTCATTAAACATAATGTTACGGTTACCGCCCTCAACTAGCGGTAAAATCCGTTCAGTAACAAGACAAAAATCGTCAGCCGCTAAGGCCTTATTAACCCGATGCACCCAATCCATATCATCGTGAAGGCGGCTTAACTTTTTATCTTTCGTGTCATAGACATGCACTCGACCGCGACCGTCTTCTTTCGCCGAATACATGGCCACATCAGCTTGGCTCATTACGGTCTCGCGATCCAATGAGTATTCGTCAACCAAAACCACACCAATACTAATTGACACTTTGTGGGAAATACCTGACCACATAAAGGTCATGCGCTTTACCGCCTTAACCAAACGAGTGGCCACGGCACGCGCCTCGAAGGTATCAACATTACTGAGCAAAACGCCAAACTCATCACCGCCCAAACGGCACAACATATCACCAACAAAAAGCTCAGTTTGCAGAGTCTGAGCGATACTCTTTATTAAGTTATCACCGGAGACATGACCACTAGTGTCATTAATTAATTTAAACTGATCAATATCAATATAAAGTAAGGAGTGAGTGCGCGAGCTCGTTGCAGCATCGTTCACCAAATTAGCCAAGCGCCGCTCAAACTCGCGCCGCCCCATTAACTCAGTGAGTGGGTCGAGGCCGTTTTCACCGTCACCAAACAATTCTTCTTGGCTGTTGGTATCCGCAATAGCAATACTATGGCCAATTAATATTTTCTCATCGTCAAAAACTTCCGACAATGACGCCAAGAAACGACTATCACTTTTCGAAGATAATGAAACCAATATTGGCTTGCTATTCTGCCGGCAGTTTACCACTAGTTCGCTTAAAGGCCTGCCATTAAGCACGCAGGTCAGAGGCAAAACATCAGCGAAGCTTTTACCGATCAAATCAATCAAAGGGCCATTAGTTAAGCACTTTGTTGCGCCATTCACATAAGTGACACGCCCTTCTAGATCCACACATACAAGGCTATGAACCAGACTATTAAGTACCCAATCTGCTCGCATGATTGTTCCCTATTCCGCCAAGGGGATAGTGAAGTAAAAAGTGGAGCCTTTACCCAGCTCTGACTCAAGCCATATCTTACCTCCGTGCCATCGCACTATTTTTTCACAAATCGCCAAGCCAACGCCCGACTCTTTGGCTACGCCCTCTGTACTGTCGCGGTGAAACAAATTAAACAATCCACTATGGTGCTCAGGTGCAATACCGACGCCAGTATCGCTTACCGAAAAAACCCAATTACGTTCGTGGGTCGTGGCGTTAATATATATTTCCGGCGGTGCTCCTTCTGAATAACGAATAGAATTACTGATCAAATTTTGGAAAATCTGAATTAATTGGCGCCGGCAGGCAAAGACTGTGGGTAGCGTTTCACAATGCAAATTGGCGTGACTATCCTGAAACTCGCTATCTAAATTCAGCAGCACGTCACTAACAACCGAATTACAATCAACCATTTCCCTGTTTTCATTAAATCTACCCACCGACGTTAATGCCACCAGTTTATTTAACGCAGATTGCATGGCATATACGTTTTCTCGGATGTCTAAAAATTCTTCAGCCAGACCGCCTGTTGGCGGTAATTCATTTACCCGCCCACCAATTTTACGCATAGCCCCAACCACTTCATTAAGTGGCATTTGCAAATCTCTCGCAGCTAGGTGAGACAGTTGCTCGATTTCGTTAACCAAACCGATCAATTGGTGACGACTGCGGGCTAGCGCGATTAAATCTCGGTAAGATGACAGCGCGGTATAAATCACTGAAAACAATCGGTCTTGTGTTAACTCAGTTTTAGCTCGGTAATCGTTAATATCATATACTTTTAACACTCGGCGCTCTGGTGCTAATCCAGGCTGCCCCGTGCGTAAAATAATACGCACAAAATGATTGCCGATATCTTGGCGTATAAACCTTGCCACATCCAAACCAGCACTATCAGTTTCCATCACTACATCGAGTAATATAATCGCGGTATCAGGGTGATCCTGAATCATTTGCCGAGCTTGCTCACCAGAATAAGCGCTGACAAACTCGAGATGACGACCACCAAAACTAAAATCATGCAAAGCCAAACGGGTCACTACATGAATTTCTTCCTCATCATCAACAATGAGAACCTTCCATGTGTTTTTCGCTGTTGTCACTGAGTCCTGAGTCACCATAGTGGATTGCTCGCTTGCCAGAATAAGCTCATCATTCCCTGCCATTTTATTCGGTATCTTTTTACTATTAGTGTTGATCATGAGTACGAGACTCCAGCAAGGAAATGGTTTCGTGGGCGATCGCTACATTTTTGACAAATAGCTCAATCATCGCGATATCCGGTACCGAGAATACATCCTTGGCAGACACGTACAGTAATTGTTCTAAGCCAGATTCAGTAACATAGTAACTTACCCAATAGTTATCGCCATAATTACTCGATCGATTTTCTATCGCTTTGATAATTCGAGCTGAAACATCTCCATTGAGCTTTGATATTTCAACGGTACCTTCAAACTCGGCATAACAACCGGTACCGGCCAACACATTTAAAGCATTACTCGCCGGCCTAGCCAGCATCCCGCAGGGTTGAACAAGCATAGCATCTCGATTCAGATACAGCAGTGCTGTTAATTGTTGCAAAACACCTTCTGCAAAGGCTTCCATGCTACGCCGCTCAAAAATATGAGCCGATGCAGCTATGACTTTAAGCAAACCAAGGCGATTATTTTCCAATGCAAGTAAATCTCGGTATGAGCATAAGCTTGTATACACAGTTGAAAATAATTTTTGCCGAGTTAATTCAGTCTTCTCTTTGTAATCATTTATATCGTACTGAGTGATTACTTCTAACTCAGGCGCCTGCCCAGGCTGACCGGTGCGCAACACAATTCGCACGAATTTATTATGTAACTCACGACGAATATAATGAACTAGATCAAGCCCGGCGTGATCGGTTTCCATCACCACATCAAGCAAAATCAAGGCAATATTATTGTGCAGTGCAAGTATCTCACGCGCCTCTTTCGCAGAATAGGCGCTGATAAACTCCAAACCACGACCCGCCAGCTCAAAGCCTTCTAGCGCTAGGCGCGTCACAGAATGAACAACCTTTTCGTCGTCGACCAATAGGATTTTCCAGGGCTCTAAACCATGAACAATACCTGTTACCTCCGGTTCCTCGGCGAATTGTAGCTTATCGTCACCGGCGCTCGACTCAAACTCACTCATAAAAACCTACCTTGCCGACGTCCTGGGGGAAAAAGAGGCTAACGCTGCTACCCATCCCTAATTCACTGTCAATTTTAATGCGACCACAAAGCTGCTGTGTCGCTAAGTTATACACAATATGCAGACCAAGGCCACTGCCACCACTGCCACGCTTTGTTGTAAAGAATGGATCAAATACTCGCGCCAAATGTTCTGCAGGTATTCCAATACCGTCATCAGTAAACTTCAGTGCAACTTCCCCTGCGGCTGACGCCCGAACTTTTAAACTCAAATTACCATTCTCGCCATTTGGATAAGCATGGCTTATCGCGTTCATCACCAAATTTGTCACTATTTGCGACAATGCACCGGGATAGGAGCGAATCAGCAATTCATCCTCACACTCTAACTGGTAGCTTAGACCAGCCTTTCCTACTTGTGGAGACAAGCTTTGCATTACCTCTGCTAAATATTCACCAAGATTAAACCGCCTAATCTCATTATTACTCTGATCTACCGCCACTCGTTTAAAGCTTTGAATTAAGCTTGCGGCCCGATCTAAATTCCCTAAAATCATCTTGCTTGCAGAGAGACTTTGCTCCCAATACAGCGTCAATGCCGACTGTGTTAGGGAGCCTTCTTTGTATCGCCGCATGGCACTTTCGGTCGTGCCCACTAGGGTTGACGCAGCGGTCACACCCACACCAATCGGAGTATTAATTTCATGCGCCACACCAGCAACCAAAGCGCCAAGCGAGGCCATTTTTTCAGTGTTAATCAGCTGTTCCTGCGTTTGTTTCAATCGCTGCAGCGTACCGCTTAACTCCCGGTTGCTAACATCGACCTCGCAAACCCGCAATTCCAACTCTCGCCGTGCGGCGAGCACCTCCTTTTCTCGGCGCTCTACCCCAGCAATCATGTCGTTAAAATCATCACAAAGCTGGCCAAATTCGTCATCGGCAAATTTTGGTGCACGCAGTTGATACTCTTTGTTTAAGCGAACTGAACTAATCACCTCGAGTAAACTCACTATTGGCATTAACAATCGCTTCCCCAACCAAGACGCGAAGCCAAAAGCACAGACTATACTTGTCGCCATCACCAGCATCGCCGACCACCAGATCGATTTGATGAAATCGCTAAGGACCTGATTACGGGCATGCAATACCACATTCAACGAACCATACTTCTCACTTGATACGACAGCAAGAAAGTCATCTTTAGACAACTCTGCTAACGTCGGCCCGCAGGCCTTGCCTTGAGCGTCGGACTGATAGGTATACAGTAGCCTTGTCGCCTCACCGCCAGAATACGCACAAACCGCAACAATACTGCGATCTACGCCCAGTTCTTCCATAGCAGACTCAATAGTAGTATCAGTTCCGTGCACAACTATCTGCCCTAACAGCCCTGCTACAACCGCGTACTTTTCCTGCCGACTGGTCTCGGATGCACCTGTGGCTAAAAACAGACACATACCAAGAACCACACCGCTAACCGTCATAGTGAAGGCAATAAACGACCACGCCAGCTTGCGATCAAAGCGCATACCCGATAAAAAACAGCGCAATTCAGTCATCATCCGGATAACAGAACATAAATTTTCCCCATCCCGACGGTGGATTCATTCATCCAATCAATAGCAACTCTATTAAGTCACAATAGAATTGAGCATAGACTAACTGTACCGTCTAAATCGCTAGAGATTAAATAGTGTCATCTACTTACAAAAAAGACCTTGGCATTTCACCGAAGTTATTGATTTCATAGGGGCGTGTAGTGGCATTTACACGAAGAAAATACCACCGCAGATCACAATGGGAGGGGTTAATGCAGGTAAAAATCGACTCGGTCATCTTGAAATATGTCCGCGCCGGGCGCCAATAGCTCCATGTAACGGTCAAAATACAGAAACTGCTTTAACAGCATGGTAAATGCCCGAGGGAAACGAATACCGTAGTTTCTCGCAATATCGCCTAATTCGCTCAGGAGCGAAGTAATACCATCGCCCTGCTGGTTCTCGAGCACCTGTTGGGGGTCCAGAGCATTCAAACCTTCGAACAGATTGCGAATATCCTTCTTCAGGGCACTTTCGTCTACGGTATCGCGAGTAATCCCCACGCTGATCATAGACTGAGCCATCAACTCGTAGTTTTGCTCACTGATCGCCATAAAAAGGCTAAATATAGCCTGCCATGCCTCCGGCTGGATACGACCCACCATGCCAAAATCAATAAAGCCTACGCGGCCATCCTCTAACAACAGTAAATTACCGCTGTGTAAATCAGCATGAAAAAACGCGCACTGAGTCAAACTCGCAAACCAAGTATTTAGCGCATTAAAAAGGCTATTCGCCGGGTCAAACCCACTCCCAGCCTTCGTCATATCATTTGTTAGCGCACTGCCGTAGAGTCGTTCCATGGTCAGCACCCGTGCAGCGGAAGCCTTAGGGTAAGGCTTTGGCGCAATAACATAGTTATTGCCAGAGCGCGCTAAAAACTCCCGAAACTGATTAAGGTTTTCAGCCTCTTTATAAAAATCGCACTCGTCGATCATGGACTGGTACATTTCTTCTACCAAGCCCGCGACGGCGTCTTTATCGGTATTAGGCAAAATCAGCTCAAATAAGCGAATGAACAAATATACCGCGTTCATATCGGTGGTCAGTATTGCCTGAACGCCTGGCTTTTGTACTTTGACCACCACATCTTCACCGGTTACCAGCCGTGCGGCATGTACCTGCGCGATAGACGCTGACGCCAGCGCTTTTTCGTCGATATGCGCAAAAACCTTATCAAGGGGCTGGGCAAGATCGTCTTCGATAATTTGCTTTATCTTACTGAAGGGTAGTGACGGCGTTTGATCCAGACAGAGCTGAAACTCATCAACATACGCTTTTGGAAAAATTGAGGGTGAGCTCGCGATAAACTGACCAAATTTAATATAGGTTGCCCCTAAGTCCTCAAAGAGCTCCCGTAACTCCTTAGGGCTAGGCTTGCGCCGCTGAAGAAGACATTTCAGTGCCCGTGGCGACACTGCAGACGCCGTTTGCAGCACCCGCCACGACCCCCTAAGCCCAAATTCCGCCAGACTTATGCGTCGACCAGAAGTATCTGCTGCCGCACTCAAAAACTTAGTTTTTGACACCGCTTGCATCACCTTTTCCCTGACACTAGTTGCCTGCTTTATAGCCATTATTCCGTAACCCTCGGCGAGTGATCGCCCCAAAAACCATAATCTAGAGTAAAGTAATCACATTGTAATCTGATCACGCCACGCTGTAAGTTACACTTCTATTACTTATATTTTAAATGCTACGCCAATCCGCAAATAACATCATAATAAATGAGGAGCCAACACCTATGCAGGATACCCGCATTTTATACACAGAACTGCCGGTGAGCAGCGACAAGCACGACCAAGTAACTGATACCCTTTGCCATAAAATCGATTCGCAGCAATATTCGATAAACCAAGAAACCATTAGCCTACCAGTAACGGTTGGCAATGCCGCGATGCTGATGAATGTATTTACGGTTGATGCCGGTAAAGCCCAAGCGCTCATCGCCGACAGCGGCTTTAAGGTTGTTGAAATTTTCCCGGGCAAAGCGCTTATGCAGTTACTCGCCGTTGATTACCGAGAAAACGACCTGGGTGACTACAATGAAGCCGCGATTGTATTTCCCGTTACCACCCCAGGTGAGCGAAAGCCTTTCCCTATTCTAGGTGCAATTAGCCGAATGATGCGCGGCCAACTCGCGAATTTCGTCTATCGCATGCCAGTCAACCAAGGCTTTACCACCCACGCTGGCCGTTTCATTTGGGGTTTCCCTAAATGGGTATGCCACGTTGACATCGATTTCGGCCCGAAAACCGCCTATGCACAATTCCGCGATGATGGCGAAGCAGTGTTCAGTATCAGCGCCTCAACCGGCGGAAAAGCACGCGCCAAGCCACAGGTAGCGCCGTCCTTAGCCATACGCAATAAGCAAGCGTGGAAAACCCTAGGCACCACTGAGGGCGAAGGCGTGACGTTTAAGCTGGGTGGTCAACTGCCGGAAATCGGTGAAAAACACCCACTGGCCATGATTCTAAGAGATCTCGGCCTACCCAAAAAGCCGCTACTCACCGTATCAATCAGTAAAGCCAAAATGGTCTTTGATGGGCCGGAAGTCGTCGCCGTCGGAACGACATTTAAAAACTAACAGTCTGCATAAACGCAATCTTTTAGCTGGCGGCCAGTCCCGCCAGCAAACCGCTTTGCGCGATGCCATCAAACAGAAATTGCATCGCCAAGGCGCACAGTAATACACCGAACACCCGGCTAATCATATGCATACCAGTTACGCCAAGCCAGTTTTGCAAACGGCTAGCGAGCAACAGTGCGCCCAGGGTTAAGGCCATCACCAACACCAGGGCAACCACTACCGCGCCCTGCTCCAAGAAGTTACCTTCGGCGTGAGCCATTAATAAAATGACCGCTCCGATAGCGCCGGGCCCAGCAATCAATGGCGTCGCCAAAGGAAATACCGCAATGTCTGCCTTTTCTTCGGCCTCTAGGTCTTCATCTGTTGTCGTCGTGGTTGCTCCGCTACCTTTAACGGTGACCAAGTCGATACCAATCAACAACAGTAAAACCCCACCCGCCGCACGTAAGGCCGCCAAAGATATACCCAATGCGTTCAGTATCATCTCACCCAATACGGCAAACGCGAGAAGAATACCACTGGCAATCAACACCCCGCGCAAGGCGGTTCGAGCGCGCTTTTTTGCAGACTGATTAGCGGTTAACGCCGCGAACATTGCCGCCACATCAATCGGACCAATTGTTGCAAAAAACGTGGTCACGGAAACACTAAAAGCCTCGATAACTGCGCTACTCAAAACCATTAGACCGTCTCAACTACTGCGATCGCCGCGGCTGCCTCAGCGATTAGTGCTGGGCCGCGATATATAAAACCAGTGTACACTTGCACTAAGGACGCACCTGCCGCTATTTTTTCTGCGGCCGAGGCCCCATCACTAATACCACCCACGCCGATAATCGGCAAACGACCATGCAAGGCGTCGGCAAGGATACGAATAACCTGAGTCGAGCTATCGCGCACTGGCGCGCCACTCAAGCCGCCTACCTCGGCACCATGTGGTAATCCGGCAACTGCATCACGCGCAATAGTCGTATTTGTGGCGATAACACCGTCAATCCCCTGCTCTACAAAGACCTCAGCCACATTACGGATGTCATCTTCAGCCATATCAGGCGCAATTTTAACGGCCATAGGCACATATTTCCCATGGCTCTCAGCCAAAAGCAATTGCTCTTTTTTCAAGGCCGCTAGTAAATCGATTAACGGTTGGCCAAATTGTAAATCACGCAGGCCCGGTGTATTCGGCGAGGACAAATTAACGGTGATATAGCTCGCATGGGGATATACGCCCCGCAAACCAATAAGATAGTCATCAACTGCGCGCTCGGGCGGGGTGTCTTTGTTTTTGCCGATATTAATTCCCAAAATACCGTTAAAGCCGCTGGCTTTAACCTGCTCTAGCAAATGCGCCAAGCCGAGGTTATTAAAGCCCATACGGTTAATAATGGCCTCGGCCTCTGGGAGCCGGAACAAGCGCGGCTGCGGATTACCAGGCTGAGCCAGTGGCGTCACGGTACCAACTTCAATAAAGCCAAAACCCAAGGCAGCAAGGCCGTTAATATGCTTAGCATCCTTATCCAATCCCGCAGCAAGCCCCACCGGATTAGGAAATTCAATGCCCATCACCACTCGCGACTGTCTAGGTATAGAGCCCGCCAATAAGCGACTTAAACCGCAGGCTTCGATAAGGGAAATTAATGCTAAAGAGAAATGGTGAGCGCGCTCAGGGGACAGACAAAATAACAGCCGACGTAGAACAGAATACATATGCAAAACCTTGTAGAAAAAACGGCATAAGCCCACCAGCAACGAAGGGCTAGCCCATCGACCAACGCAGGCTAATTAGGCCGAGGTGTGCAAACCGCATTCCCGGTTTTCCGCGACCTTAGTGGGATCAAAATAATGTTTACAGCTCGGGAGCTTGTGCTCACTCATATAGGCGAGCACGTCTGCTTCTGACCAGTAAAAAATAGGAGCGACTTTGAGAATGCCACGACCATCCCAAGACAGTATATCGAGGTTTTGCCGAAACGCGGTCTCTTCTTTACGAATACCCGTCACCCATATTTTCGGCGCTAATTCTGTAAAAGCGCGATCAAAGGGCTCAAGCTTTACCTGCCGAGTAAACTCGCGATGCAAATCAGGATTATCATCTGGATGTGGAATTCCACCCATAATCGCATTGCGGTGTTCAGCGGTAATCAACGGGACATAAGGTTTGATATTTGGCTTAAGTAATTTAATTAATTGCTCGGCAACCCGGTAAGCGTCTGGCACATTATAGCCGCTGTCAGCCCAGACCACGGGCATTTCGGGGGCGACGTCAGTAACCAGCTTCAACATTACGCCGGCATTGGGCGAAAAGCTGGTCGAAGCCATTACGGGCTCATTTAATGACACCGCCCAGCGAATTATCTCTTCAGCAGAGCTATTACGCAGCGTGGCATTTAAGGTGTCGAGGTCAAGATCCATAATTTTGTCTATAAACACGTGAACAGGCTGGCGACTTTAGCACACACAGCCCACAAACATAAATAAAAATCTTTAAAATCATGCACTTATAACAAATGCGAATATGGTTATAACAAAATCGATATTTATTCCACACTGTAATCCTGCAGACTTTTCGAGACAACCTCATACACGTCGCTGGATAAATCTGGCTGAGCCAAAATCCGCTTTAGCTCGGCGCACATTAATTGCTGCGCAGCCGGCAAGTATTTCCGCCATTTGGTGAGCGGCACCAGCAAGCGAGAGGCGATTTGCGGATTACTGCGATTCAAGACAATGACTTGATCGGCAAGGAAGCGATACCCCGCCCCATCTTCACGATGGAAGTTCACGCTATTCTGCCCACAGAAAGCACCAATCAACGCCCTTACCTTATTGGGGTTCCTAATATCAAAGGCCGGATGGGCCATTAACGCCTGCACTCGATCAATACTACCCGGCAAACGACACATAGCCTGCACCTGAAACCACTGATTAATCACTAGCGGCTCATGCTGCCAATTTTGGTAGAAGCGCTGTAGTGCGTCTGCCTTATAGGGGGCAGCACTATTTACCAGCGAGTTAAGCGCCGCCAAGCGATCCGTCATATTCTCGCTGTTTTCAAATTGGCTGATCGCTAAATTTCGGGCGCTGTCATCGTCCACTAACATCAGATATGCCAGCGCAGTATTTTTAAGGCTACGCTGCGCAATTTGCGCTGCATCAGCAGCATAAGCGGCATCACTCGAACAGCGTTCATAACAGGCCTGTAGCTCTGCCTGCAGGGCAATCGCAATTGCAAGACGCAAGGCCTCGCGCGCGCGATGCAGAGCGATCACATCGACGGGGTGGAATATCTCAGCCAAATACGCTTCGGAAGGTAACTGCAACATCATCGCTACCATCGCGCCATCAAGCGTCTCGTCAGCGAGCAAATCGCGACAAGCATCAAGATACGCCGAGTCCGGCGCAACCTCACGACCTGCGGCCAAATCGGCAAGGGCTTGGTTGATTTCCGCCAAACCCAATTGTTGGCTAGCGTCCCAGCGACAGAAACCGTCACTATCGCTTCGCATTAAGCACAGAAGCTGTTCGCGGCTATAAGCAAAATCAAGCTTCACTGGTGCCGAGAAACCGCGCAACAAGCTCGGTACTGGCTCTTCATGGATCCCGGTAAACGTAAAGCTTTGCTCAGGCTCGGTAACGCTTAACACCATTTCGGTGTTATCTGCGGTTTCAGTGTTGGGTTCACCGTCTTGTAATTGCAGCGCTAGCTGGCCAGCCTCCCCCAATAGCGCAACAGCCAAAGGAATATGAAAAGGTGCTTTGCTAGTTTGCCCCGGCGTTGCCGGACAAGATTGTTTTACGGTTAAGGTATAATGTTGCTCATCAGCATCATACTGCGCGCTTACCGCCAGTTTCGGCGTACCCGCTTGCGAGTACCAATGCCGGAATTGACCAAGGTCTACCCCGCTGGCATCCTCCATTGCCAAGACAAAATCCTCGCAGGTCACCGCTTGACCGTCGTGGCGGTCAAAATAGAGATCGCTGCCTTTACGGAAAAGTTCGGGGCCAAGCAAGGTGTGGATCATGCGCACTACTTCCGCGCCTTTCTCATACACCGTAACAGTATAAAAATTAGAAATTTCGATAAACGAATCTGGGCGAATCGGGTGCGCCATTGGCCCAGCATCTTCGGCAAATTGCGCAGTGCGCAACAGCGTAACATCCTCTACACGTTTTACCGTGGGCGAACCCATATCTGCAGAGAACTCGGCATCTCTGAATACCGTAAACCCTTCTTTTAAACTGAGCTGGAACCAGTCGCGGCAGGTAACCCGATTACCCGACCAATTATGAAAATATTCGTGGGCAACAACGCCCTCCACTCTCTGGAAACCCGCATCTGTTGTGGTTTCTGGCTTAGCCAATACACAGGACGTATTAAAAATATTGAGGCTCTTGTTTTCCATTGCCCCCATATTGAAATCATCGACAGCGACGATATTAAAAATATCGAGATCGTACTCGCGACCATACACGTCTTCGTCCCAGCGCATCGCGTTCTTTAACGACGCCATGGCGTGATCACATTTATCCGCGTCTTTATTTTCAACGTAGATCTTTAAAGCCACTTCTCGGCCATTCATGGTCGTAAATCGATCTTCAACACAGGCCAGCTTGCCTGCCACTAGAGCGAATAAATAGGCTGGTTTAGGAAAGGGATCTTGCCATACCGTTTTATGGCGACCATCCGCTAAGGTTTCGGTCGCACTTAAATTGCCATTAGACAGCAGCACCGGGTAGCGTTGGGCGTCGGCAATAATTTCAACAGTAAACACCGACATCACATCGGGCCGGTCGAGATAGTAAGTGATTTTACGAAAGCCCTCAGCTTCACACTGAGTACAAAACATACCACTGGATTTATACAAGCCTTCCAGCGAGGTATTGTCCTGGGGACGAATAAGGGTTTCGCAGCGCAGCACAAATTCTGTTGGGACATCCGCAATAATTAATTGCTCACCGCTTTGTGTCCATTCCGTCGCATCGAGAGTCCGGCCGTCAATCGCCAAGGAGATCAGGTCTAACTCGGTGCCGTGCAAAGCTAGAGGCGCATTGCTTGTTTTCGACGCAGGGTTACGACGAATATGCAATTGCGATGTCACCTTGGTGCTTTCTTCGCCTAAGTCAAATGCCAAATCCGTGGTATCAATCAGATACGCTGGAACTTCATAATCACTTAAATAAATCGTACTCGGCTGCGCGTCGCGCATGTAACTACTCCTGAGCCGCTAAGACTCACAACTTAATGCAATATGGTAACCAGCGTATTTACGAATATTAATTACGCCGGTATCAAAAATAAGGTACTGCGCTTTAATACCCATTAAGGTCCCTTCAATATTGGGAACCTTATCTAAATTAAAAGACTTTACCTTTACCGGGTATTCACTTACTGGATATTCAATGTGCTGAACAGGGACGCCTGTTATCGGCTGAATCGCCTGTAAACCAAAACGTTCCTGCAAGGCCGCAATATCATCTGCGCATTCAGCGGCAAGAGCATCTCGCCGCGCAGCAAGGTCTGCCGCACCAGGCGACCCTTTAAGCATTGCCTGCCAACTGGTTTTATCAGCAACGTGATTTTTATAAAGCGTCTCTACCAAGCCAGATTGCAAGCGCGTACTCACCCGAAATATCGGTAGTGCACTGACCGCGCCTTGATCAATCCAGCGCGTAGGCACTTGGGTGCCACGCGTAATACCAACTTTCACACCAGAAGAATTAGCCAAATAGACGATATGATCTATCATACAATGGCTTTCGCCCCACTCGGGCTCACGACACGTTCCCGCTGCGTAATGACATTTTTCTGGGCTAACAATACAGATATCACATTGCGCCAAACGCTGAAAACAGGGGTAACAGTAGCCCTGATTAAAGCTTTTCTTGGTTGCGCGACCGCAGTGCACGCAATTAATTTTCTGTTGAAAATCCAAACGCAAGGACTTACCGATGAGCGAGTTCATCGCTACCAACTGATCGCCGATCGGCATACTGTACTGCGCCAAATCACCCTCTAGGTGGGTTTTCATTTTGGCGACGGCACCAGCTATTAACTGCTCAGCCATGGGCTTATTCCGCCCACTTTAAAATTTGATCGCCATCGTCGTGGGTGTGGTCATCGCCGCACACTTCACCCTCAGCCTTTTTACCTCGATCGATATAACCGACTCGCGCGGTTTCATCTTGAATTTTCAAATCGTAGGCAATAACGCCTGCCATGCAGTGTTCACGCTGATCAACAGTTAATACCCGGCCATCGGGCCATTTGCCAATTTCCACCGCGCGTTTTAGCCCCTCGTAAATTTCCGGGGTGATATTGTCGACTAATTGTTCAAAATCCATAACACATTCTCTTGAAATCTGTGTTTAAAACACATCTATAGAATATCTACGCAGCAAACCGCGCGGCATTATATCAGCTAAGACTGGATTCTGGTTTTCGATCTAGCAATGCTGCAGCCAAACCCAAGATCAACCCCAGCACCAGTCCGCTAAGATGTGCTGTATTCGCAACCGCCCCTAAGCCCAACAGTTCGGTAAAACCGGCCATACATACCAGCAACCACACCACCATGACCACGGCTACGCCTTTAACAAGCGGAAACTGCGTCGCTGGTCGCAGGCGATTCCAGGCCACGATGTACCCCAATAAGCCGTAAATCACACCTGACATCCCGCCAAATAACGATACGCCGGTCATGGCTTGCGCGATATTGGAACCCGCCGCAATCAATAAAACCAAACCTAAAATTCGAATCGCACCCTGGCGACGTTCAATCATCCCGCCTAATTCCCACAACCATAGGGCATTAAATACAATGTGCATAAGGCCAAAATGCAAAAATGCAGGGGTAATCAAGCGCCACAACTCGCCACGCGGCCACGCGCCCTGCAGGTCGCTACCAACCACCTGCAATTGATAGAAACTCAGCAGCGGCAGAATCTCAAAATTACGGTCTAGGTAGGGCAAAATGCTCCCTGCCAGACTCAACAATAATAATACGACTACCACCGGCACAGCGGCTAATTTCTTGGACCACTGCGACGGGCCTTTTATGGTGGCAGGCGCAGTCTCGACTTTTATCTCTAGGTCACCAGACTCCAAGCGCTGATATAGGTCCTGCACCTGAGCAACATGGGCCTCTGTTCCAACCCACACCACCAACATACCGCGCTCTTCGCTAATTCGGTGAGGTAAAGAGAGCTTCCAGAGCAACGCAGAAAATTTTTCAAGATCAGCTGTCACCGGGATACGTAGGCCTACAAGTTCAGACATCGTCTTCGTCGTCCTCCTTACCTATTTGCCCACCCCAACCGAGCTTATCCCGGCAACTAGCATAAAAGCTGTGATCTAAAGGGTGCACCAAACGCATTTTATGAGGTTTTTTGCGCACATAGATAATATCGCCGGGCTCGGTCGTAATACGCAACTGGCCATCACAGGTCACGGGCGGCTGCACAATATTATTCTTACCGACAACCATTTTGATCTCGCTTTTACCGTCGATCACAATTGGTCGACTGCTCAGCGTGTGGGGGAACATTGGCACAATTACAATGGCATCTAAGCGAGGGTGCATGATTGGCCCCCCAGCCGACAGTGAGTAGGCGGTTGAGCCGGTTGGCGTTGCGATAATCAAACCATCAGAGCGTTGACGATATACAAACTCGCCATCGACATATAATTCAAACTCCATCATATGACCGGAGGTACCAGAGTTTAGTACCACGTCGTTCAGCGCATCACCTTTGCCGACAGGCTGACCGTTACGAGTCACTTCAACATCGAGTAAAAAGCGCTTCTCTAGGCGGTATTGCCCGTCCAGTACCGCGCCAACTTGAGTCTCAATTTCGTCTGGCGAAATATCCGTTAAAAACCCCAGTCGGCCACGATTCACACCCAATACTGGCGCATTATGGCGCGCCAAAGTCCGCGCCGCACCCAATAGACTGCCATCACCACCAACCACAATAACTAGGTCGCAGACTTCACCAATCATCCGCCGAGTACTAACCCGCAGACCATGGTCTGGCAATAACTCCGAAACCGCCTCGTCGAGCACCACATTGAGTTCACGGCCTTGCAAAAAGTCAATTAAACGCCGCAGGGTTTCTGCTACGCCGTTGCCTTCCCGGCCGATCACACCTATATTGCGAAACTGTTCCATAATACCTACTGTTTATGCTTGGCCGTCTATTATACAGAAGCAGGCTCAATATGACCGCCGCGCTGAAGTTTGCGACACAATAGCGCGTTAATGCAAACCAAACACCACTCCGAGCACGCGATTTTGCGCCCCTGGCGCCCCCAGCTTAAGTTAAAGAAATATGGAGACCGCTATTAATTCCGCCAAGCAGCCCCTATTCAGCTCGCCGTTAGTACGCGCACTCGCGTGGAGCTGCTTTAGCCCGCCACTGATTAACAGCATGCAGTGTGGCAAAACAACGGTCACCGCGCCGCAGCTAAGCCTGACAAGTGCGCGACAAGAATGGCTAGCCGCCCTAGACAGCAATGACGAACCTCTGCGCAAATACATGCTCGAACACTGTCACAGCAAACGCCTTGGGCTGGTATTTGAGAGCCTGTGGCATTTCTTTTTGACGCAAGACCCAGCCACGGAGTTAATAGCTCACAATATTCCGGTGCGCGACGAACACAAGACCCTCGGCGAATTCGATGTGTTGTATTACTGCCACCAAACAAAACAAACCGTTCATCTGGAATTGGCAGTTAAATTTTTCCTCGGTCTCAATTCAACACAACAGGCGCCCTCACTAAGCCATTGGTTTGGCCCTAATCGTGCCGATCGATTAGACCGAAAACTCGCTCGACTTCGCCAACATCAATTGCCCCTCGCGCACACTGAGGCAGGTCAAATCGCACTGCGAGAGTACGGCATTAACACACTTCGGCAGGAGCTCCAGGTGAGCGGCATTCTCTTTCACGCCAAGAACCAAACCCCACCCCACCACAGCCTTAACCCAGAACACCTGCGAGGTCGCTGGCAAACGGTTGCTGAATTTACATACAGCACGCGGAACAGTGACCGCCAGCAATGGCGATACCTAGCAAAACCCTATTGGCTAGAGGGGCGATACAGCACTGCAACAGAGTTAATAGACGAGCATAAGGAACTCGCCAGCGAGCGGCCGATTATGGCAATTAACGCCCTAGAAGAGCGGCTATTTATTGTGCCTAACCACTGGCCAGAAGCTGTGTAAGCCTCCGCAGTTACGCGCTAAGCGAGCTCGGGGAAACCGCGCCGCCCCTGTATTCCGCCAGTATGGATCGCCAGTACGCGAGAGCCCGCAGTGAACTCGTCGCAATCAATCATATGACGAAGACCATACATCATTTTTGCTGTATACACGGGGTCTAGCGCAATGTCATGAGCCAATTCAAAATCAAGTATAAATTTACGCAATGGCTCCGACAGTCGCGCATAAGCGCCGCCATGAAACCGATGGTCCAGAGTCCAATTCTGCCGGCAATGCCCGAGGTCAAGCTGCATTCGCTGAATATCTGCAGCCATGTAGGCCTCAGCCTTCAGCACGGGAATACCGATAGCTTTTACCCCATCCGCCAGCTGGGCCGACACGCCCGCCAACGTAGTCCCCGTGCCACATGCCAACACAACCGCTGAATACGCTCGTCCGTTATATGGAACCAGCGCTGCGATTCCACGACACCCCTCTGCACCCAATAAATTTGAACCGCCCTCAGGAATTAAATAGGGCCGAGAATATTGCGCCATAACTGCCGCCACAAACTCAGGGTCGTGACGACGCCGGTAATCGCTTCGGCTTAAAAAGTGCAAATGCATTCCCCAAGCCACCGCATCTTGCAGGGTTGGGCTCAATTCTTTATCAGGATCGGCCCGCACACAAGCCACCGCCGACACACCCTCTACTTGAGCGATGGCAGCTAAAGCATGAAGATGATTAGAATATGCCCCGCCGAAGCTTAATAAAGTTTCCGCGCCAGCATCCCTCGCCGCCGCCAAATTTAAGTGTAACTTAAACCATTTATTACCCGGCGCCAGGGTATTTAATGTGTCGAGCCGCAGAATATCAACGCTAATTCCGTTCCGAGTAAAGACCGCTTCAATCAAAGCTTACACCTTATCCTGACCCGACATTACAATTGATAACGCCACTAGCGCAGGGAATCACTGTGTTCGTGACAGCGATCGCTTTCACCCGGACGGAACAAGCGTGGTCGCATGATTTTAGGGATCGTCTCACCACAATACTGGCCATTGGCATCGCGATGTCGACAAATTGGCAGACGATAATGCGCCAGCCATTCGTGGTACTGACCACCAGGAACCTCGCAGCGTGAAGCAACAAACTCAAGAGGGTCGTTTAAATAAACCGGCATTTCTTCTTGCGAGATAACCAGATGCTCAACACCAGGATGGTATGCAACAAAGACCACACCTTTTTCCGACATTTGCTGTAGAAGCTGGTTGTCACTATTCAGCATCAAGCCTCGATTTTGCTCGCGCAGAATACTGAGCTCACGCCGTAAATCGACAATTTCTTTTGCGCGCGCATACAATTCGCGCTCACGCTCATGTATTGGTTCAGCAAGCTTCAGCGCCTGCTCCTTTAATTGCCGCTCCATACTTTCGGCGTATTCTGCCCGCAGTATCGCCACCTGCTGCTTATGATCACGGCCACCACGCTCCATCAGCGCTTCGATCTCTTCACTTTTTTGAACAACGAGCTGCTTGTGACTCCCAAGCTGAGCTTCGGCTTCTTTCACCCGCCTATTCAAATCAGCCAAATGCTGCTTCTGAGCCTTTATAACAGACTCGCGCTCGCGCAACTGGGTGGTCAAGTCCTCACCCTGCTGCTCTAGTTTGACCTGAAAGGCTTCCGCCTGCGTAAGCAAACTTAGGTTTTCTGCGCTGCGCCATGCCAGTAGCTTAGCGCGATACTTGCGATTAAATACGGGGCCGGAAGGACGTTTGAGCGCTTCCTTAGCGAGCTGCCGCTCAGGCCTCGATGCTTTCCCGCCCCCGACCGCCGCCACTGGTTCAGCAGCTGCGCTAGGTGAACTTGTATTAATAGGAGACTTAAAAAAATCGGCGACACCGGATTGTGGCGTATTCCGTGCGCTGCGATCGCTGATAATACCGAGGCGATTTCGCTCTGCGGCTGCGATCATTTTCTGAAAAGTAACACCCGAGCTCATCTCCGGATCCCACAACTGACGCCGGTACCAGGCCACAGGGCAGGCACTGCGGCAAGCCACTTTAATTGGGCCACCACCAAGATCTGGGCCAAAGCTAGCATGATCAAGCAAATGCCTAAGGGGAACATTCCAATTTCCCGTGACTCGGCCACGCGTATCAAAACTTATCGTAAAAAAAACGGCACCCAGAATCTTAAGCGTATCTTCAATTTGAACAAAAGCCGCCTGCACTTCGTCGCCAGCAAAATCCGGGACACCAACCACGTCATCCAAAACTGCTTCAAACTCAGCAAAAAACATTTCCTTAACGACATTGTCGTCCTTAAAGAAAACCACCGCTTCGGTTAATGCGCCCAAAGTGAACCTCCCAGCAATGCTAAATACTTAGCAACCAACACGGCTTATGAAAAACAACCGATAAGAAATCATTATAGGAAGACAATCAAGGGGCGGATAGTAAAACTGGTTTTATACAGGCAGGAATTTCGATTAACAGTAAATAAAGAATAAAAGATAGGCTTAACTAAGAGTTGGCGGACCGGACGAGACTCGAACTCGCGACCTCCGGCGTGACAGGCCGGCATTCTAACCAACTGAACTACCGGTCCAGTAACAGCATCAAACCTAAAACATGCTAGCCGCACCAATTAGGTAAGATTTTAAAAAGGAGGTCTAACAAAAAAGTTGGCGGACCGGACGAGACTCGAACTCGCGACCTCCGGCGTGACAGGCCGGCATTCTAACCAACTGAACTACCGGTCCGCATACTTTTACACGATAATGGTGGGTGATGACGGGATCGAACCGCCGACCCTCTGCTTGTAAGGCAGATGCTCTCCCAGCTGAGCTAATCACCCTTCTCATCAATCGAGTGAGGCGCATTCTACAGCAACCACTCCCCCTGTCAAACACTGAGGAGAAGTTTTTTACATTTTCTTTAAAAAAAAGCTATAACACTGATTTTGCTCATTTTTTATACAGAAAATAGGCAAAAATCTGCATTCAAATACCACGCCCCAAACAATGAGCTAGCGCCGCGCTGTACAGCAAGGCCAGAGCTGATTACCATTGGCGCAAAATTTAGTTAGGCAACGCCTTCTAGCACACCACCCCTCTTACTGACCCGCCAAGCCACCGGAGCGCCACGTGGAAATATACAAAGACTTCACCTTTGAAGCAGCCCACTTCCTTCCCAATGTACCCGCCGGTCATAAATGCGGGCGACTCCACGGCCACAGTTTTTTAGTACGCCTATATATAGCAGGTGATATTGACGCTCATACCGGCTGGCTGATGGACTTCTCTGAAATAAAACAGATTTTCAAGCCAATATACGAACGATTGGATCATTATTACTTAAATGAAATACCCGGCCTCGAAAACCCAACAAGTGAGAACTTGGCAATTTGGATTTGGCAACAATTAAAACCCAGCTTGGCCGCACTAAGTCAGGTCGAAATCCGGGAAACCTGCACTAGCGGGTGCATTTACAGCGGCGAGTAATTATTCAGCTTGCACCAGCTTCGAACAAATATCTGAGTAACTTTTCGCATAAGGGAAAATACGTAACACGTTACATTATTAAACTCTTGACGTAACACTTATTCACAGATAGGCGTTCGCGTCATCAAATCCACCACTTAAGCAATAATATTTAATACGAATACTTCAAAACTTAACTAACCCATTGTTTTATATACATTTTATTAAAATGACTATTTTTTGAACAATTTGTTAAGGTCCCGATAAGCTCTCCGTTTCAAGGCAGTACTTACAAGTTACCCACCAACTTATCCACAGATACTGTGGACAAGTCAGGGCAAATATTATTCCGCGCAGCGTTACCATAAGAAAAGCGTTAGATCTGCACCCGTATTTAAAACATCCGCCTAAATGCAATACTTTTTGCCATATATTTTTACTAAAACCAAAAATATCTACGCTCCTTGGACTATGCTGCGAATAAGCAATTTCCGGGAGTCACTTATTTGAAATATTAATGTAGCAATAACGTCACAAACTCCAGCCATTGTCATATTACTGTCATAAACACCCCCCACAATGGCCGCAGCCCAGAAGGTCGTGAGATCAATAATTGAGTCCACCCCCTTAATAGAAGGCTCACCACTTAACCTATTTAGTATGCGGAGAGAGATTAATGAAGCGTCTGTTATTACCAGCAAGTATCTTACTCGCCAGTGGCGCCCAACTAGCCCATGCGGACCTTAGCTTTTATGGTAAAGCCAATGTCTCTTACCAGCGTACAGAAATGGAGCTGAATGGCACTGAGCAGTGGGAACTCAACAGCAATGCCTCACGCGTCGGCTTAAAGGGCTCCACGCCTATTCAAGACTCTGGGTTTACCGTTATCTATCAAGCCGAATATGAAATAGCTGTCGACAGCGGCTCAACTGGCAGCGAGACCTTTAAGCAGCGCAACACCTTTGTTGGCATTAAAGGCAATTTCGGTACGGTGAGCGCAGGCCAATTCGATACAGCCACTAAGCTGTTAGCCAAGAAGGTCGACCTTTTCAACGATCTGGCGGTAGCTGACATCAAAAACATCATGGAAGGTGAAAATCGTCAAAAGAACATCATCCAATACTCAAGCCCAACAGTTCTTGGTGGACTGAGTTTCACCGCTGCGGCCTCTCCTGGCGAAAATCGCGACACCAATGAAGATAACACCGCCGACGGCAATGTTTTTTCCGTAGAATACCGAACCAAGCAGTTTCTATTAGCACTTGCGCACGACACTGATATTGGCGGCTACGATACTACCCGCGGCGTTGCCACCACTAGCCTAGGCCCCGTCGATCTGGGATTGCTGATTCAAACGGCGGAATTAGCCGATGACAGCGATGCAGAGCAAGAGGACAGCACTTTGATCAGCGCTGCATTCAATGCCAGCGATGTATGGGTATTTAAGGCGCAGTATGGCGTAGCGGAAACCGAACTGGCGACTGGCGACCAAGAGAAAATCCAAGCCGCTATCGGCGCTGATTATAAAGTAAGCTCAGAACTTACCATCTTCGCCTATGCCGCCCAAGTCGAAACAGATACGGTTGGCACTGAAAGCACCACCGACAGTACCGCAGGCGCGGGTATTTGGTTTAAATTCTGAAATAGCCCTGCAAAGAAAAGCCCCGCTAGGCATTACCTAGCGGGGCTTTTCTTTTTAAACATCGAACCACGCAGGCACTCTCTCACAGCAACATTTCCGAGCTTAAACACTATCGCCCCAAAACCGTAGCGCTAAGTCCTAGCGCGTACAATCCAACACGACCTTGCCAGCGATATCACCACTATCCAAGCGCCGATGAATCTCGACTATATCGTCCAAGCTAGCGCACTCAGCAATAGCGGGATGCAATTTCCCGTCCGCGAGCAATTGGAACAACGCGGCGAGATCTTCTTTAAAATCGTTTGGATAACGCTTGCGACGCGTTTGAATATTATAAAAGGACGAAGATTTGCCATCTGGCAACAATCGCCACAACAGCAGCAATTTTGAAAAGCCAAGCAGCAATTGCGGCACAGTTTCCTGCCCGGTAGTCAGCTGAAGCGCGCCGAAAGCAACTAAACGACCGCCTTTTCGTAAGCAATGATAAGACACAGACCAACTTTGGCCACCAAGAGTATCAAACACAGCGTCCACCCCGCCCGGCGCCAACTGCGCAACACGCTCACTAACGCTCTCGTTGCGATAATCGATAAACTGCGCACCAAAGCCCTCTATCAAGGCTTTTTTGGCTTGCGACCCCGTGCCAATCATCTCCAGCCCAAGTAGCGCACCCAACTCAAGTAAGGCGCTACCGACCGCGCCACCAGCGGCATGAACCAAGCAGCGCTGCCCACGCTGCAAGTGAACTTCACGAGTTAACATTTGATAGGCCGTGGTATAGGACAAAATCATACACACAGCCTCGGCGGGATCTAAGCCAGAGGGCGCGGCAACCAATTGGTCTGCCGCTACACAGAGGTATTGGCTATAGCCACCAATTACCGGCATATCTGCCACGCACTGGCCCAGCTCTACGCTCGACACCCCTTCTCCTAACCTATCTACCACACCAAACCAATCATAACCGAGGGTAAACGGCGGCTTGTCTTTGACACCAGGATATTGCCCCTGACGAATAATTGTGTCGGTAAAACCAGTGCCTGCACTTAAGACCCTGACTCTTACCTGGCCCGGTGCAGGCTCAGGCAAACTTGCCTCGGTCACAATCCGCAACACCTCTGGGCCACCCAGCGCAGTAAGCTCTACTCTTTTATACATATTTTCCTCAATTGGCATAAAACCGACGCCAGCTGATTTACATTATCAAACCGATCAACTGAGCGATCAGCGAGAAGAACCACGTTTTAACGCCTACCCACCAATCTGATTGCGCCCGTAATTCCTTGTCAACATTCGCACGTTCCAAAATAAAAGCATGAATAGCATAGGCGTCGTCCTCATTCAGCACATCGCCAAAACCGACCATACCGGCTTTACTCATTACGCCATCAAGCACAATTGCATTAAAACTATTATGGAAAGCTGTTGGCAAATGGCGCAGATCTGGAATCGCACCATTAGAGATCGCCTCAGTGCCATGACAGGCATTGCAATAGGCGTAATACAGGCCGCGTCCTTTTTCTAAAATCGCTTCGTCATTTGTTAAGCGCGCCGGCGGTTCATGCAACTGTTTAATCGGGTTTTCAGGCAGTGCGCCGTTGGCCCCCAATTTAAAGGTCAACACCCGGCTAGGTGGCGGCGTCACTTCCCGCTCCAAGCCCGCGATCAAACCAAAAGCACCACCCCAACCAGCGAGAATCGTTACATATTGTTCGCCGTCGACGGTATAGGTCACCGGGGGAGCCATGACGCCGGTTTTAGCGGCAAAGGACCATAGTTTTTCACCGTTGTCGGCCCGGAACGCGAGTACTTCACCGTCAGCAGATCCCTGAAAGACCAAGCCACCAGCAGTAGCCAAAACCCCGCCGTTCCACGTTAGTTTATGTGAGACCTGCCATGCAGCCTCCTGCTTTACTGGGTCCCACGCCAACAATGTGCCCTGGGTAATTTTGCTCGTCAGTAGTTGCGACAATATCGGGTCAGCCACCGCCGGCTGCTGCAAATATATGCCAAGATTCCATTGGCCCCATTGGTGGAGATACTCGTCCACCGAATTGTATTCAAAAAGGCTGCTAATCGCCGGGATATAAACTAGGCCAGTTTGCGGGCTATACGCCATTGCCTGCCAATTATGGGCCCCCATCGATGAGGGTCTAATCAATTCCGGTGCATCACGGTAACGCGCTTTGTCAGTTTCCACTGGCCGGCCCGTTGCCATATCGTAATGGCTGGCCCAATTTACCTCGGCATAGGGCTCGGCCGATAAGAGCTTGCCGGATTGACGGTCTATAACAAAGAAAAAACCATTTTTTGGCGCATGCCAAATAACTTTGCGCTGCTCACCCGCCACATCCATATCGGCCAGCATAATATGTTGGGTTGCAGTGTAATCCCAGGATTCAGCGGGGGTTTCCTGATAATGCCAAATATACTCGCCGCTATCAGGGTTTAGTGCCACTATCGATGACAGATAAAGATTGTCACCACCCTCAGGACTGCGTATTTTTGCATTCCACGGCGAACCGTTGCCCACCCCGATGTAGAGCTGATCTAAGTCGTCATCATAAACGATGGAATCCCATACCGTGCCACCGCCACCGTACTCCCACCACTTTCCGGTCCACGTTTTCGCCGCCCTCGCCATAGCCTCGTTTTCAAAGCCATCAGCGGGGTTCGCTGGAACGGTATAAAATCGCCAAAGCTGCTCACCGGTATTAACGTCATAGGCACTTACATAGCCGCGAACACCATATTCAGCGCCACCATTACCAATAAAAACCTTACCCTTAGCTACCCGAGGTGCGCCGGTAATGGTATAGGGATAAGCGCTCAAATCTGCGGTAGGCGTTTCCCATAGCACACTGCCGCTGACAGCATCTAAGGCAATAAGTCGTGCATCGAGGGTACCAAAAATAATTTTCCCCTCATAAACGGCAACCCCGCGATTGACCACGTCGCAGCAAGCCATCTTTGCCCACTCTTTCGGTACCTTTGGGTCGTATTTCCACAACAAACGTCCATCCCGAGCGTCCAGGGCATAGACAACGCTCCAATTGCCAGTTACGTAGATCACACCGTCTACCACGATCGGTGTAGCTTCAAGCCCACGATTGAACTCCGTGTCAAAAGCCCAGGCCAAGCCAAGCTGATTGACATTGCCAACGTTAATTTTATCTAACTCACTATAACGCTGTTCTTTGTAATCTTTCCCGTAGGACAACCAATTTGCACTGTCATTACGGCTAATAATCGCGGTATCGACGTCGCTAACCGAACCAGCATTGGCAGTAAATGAGCTAAATAAAAGCACGGCCGTTGCCAAAAGCCCGGCAAAACCAAAGAGCGTTTTCATCGCAATTCCCAGTGATCGTTATTATTAAAGAATGAGTTACGCGCGCAATGCCGATGGACTGCGCGCCACATATATTATTATTGATTATGGGGTGAAATTACCTACGCCAAACTCAGTAGAGACAGTTCACTCGCTATGCGATTTGAAGCCTTTCTTATCCGCGTAAAAAGCTCTTATCTCAACAATGTCCTTGTCGTAATCGCCACTGGGATGAAATGCCGGCCCCATTCCGACCACTTTTAAATTAGTATCGACATAGGCCAAATAAATCGGCACCCCCGCGCCAGCAGCAATATGATAGAAACCGGCTTTCCAGTGATTTACCTTGCTGCGAGTTCCTTCCGGAGTAATGATCACAACCAACTCATCGCGCTCATTAAAGTTACTGACCATCTGTTCAACGGTATTGTGCGCTTTTCTTCGATCAATACCGATACCGCCAAACCAACGCATCAACGCACCTAATGGCCCCGCCGGAAACAAGGTGTGCTTGCCGATCCAATGTACATCGAGGCCCAAAATAAAAGAGGCCGCCATCATTGTCGGAAAATCCCAATTGCTGGTATGTGGCGCAGCTATCAGTACATATTTCTTATCAGGGGGCTTTTTACCCTCAATGCGCCACCCTTTCAAACGAGTAAGCGCAATAAAGACCAAGCGGAAAAAGCCACTCACTAATGGCGTTTTAAAAATAGTTCGAGTTTGCATTAAATAAGTAAGCCTAAACGCAATGGCAAATTAACCAAGCGACACGTTGAATTCAGGGAAATACCAAATAGCTCAGTTCACACGAAAACCGAGCTGGTTAGCAGTGTAATTAAATTATTATTAATCTTTAAAGTCAGCTAGCTTGCCTTCACTACTCGCGCCAATCGCCAACATTACATCTTCAAAGCTGAGCATCCCCGCATTCCAAGTCGCTTGGTAATTTAGCGCATCGGCAACACTGTGATCACGGGTATACAGCAACATCTGCTTAGTGCCGCGGATCGCCAGCGGTGACTTGCGTGCGATATTCTGAGCGAGTTCAGAAACGGCTTCAATCATCTCCTCGTAGGAGTCATAGGCGTGATTAACCAAGCCTATTTTTTCAGCTTCAGCACCGTAAACATTGCGTCCAGTATACGCCAGCTCTCTAACAATTCCCTGGGGAACAATATGCGGCAAACGCTGCAATGTTCCAACATCCGCAACCATACCGATATCAATTTCTTTTATTGAAAATTTCGCGCCCTCACAGCAAAAACGCATATCGCAAGCGCTGACGATATCAACACCGCCACCGACACAGCTGCCCTGTATGGCCGCGATTACGGGCTTGCGGCAACGCTCTATCGCGGTAAGATTCCCCTGTAGGCGCAAAATTACCTTGCGGAACTGCTCAATAAACCGCGACTTTTCCAGACCTTCAGCACTCTGACCTAGGCTAGCAAACATCGCCAAATCTATACCTGCGCAGAAGTGCTTCCCCTCACCGCACAACACCACGGCGCGCACACTAACCTCGTCATCTAACCATTCAAAACAGCTTTGGATTTCATCCCACATAGCCTCATTCATGGCATTCGCTTTTTCTGGGCGATTTAACGCAACCCAAGCAACGTGTTCTTCTAATCGCACGGCTAAAGTGGTGTACGACGGAGGGTTTACAGTATTCATTATTAGCTCCAAACTTTTATAAAATCGCTTACTTCAAGAGTAGGCAGCGGCTTGGCTCGGCCATCGCGACTGCCAATATACAGAAAACCCGTTATCTCTTCATTGACTGATAGTCCTAAGCCAGTCTTTACATGAGAATCGAAAGCATTTGCCCCTGTGCGCCAAATACCGGCATAAGCCATGGCTTCCGCGGCCAGCAAAATACCGTGTGCCGCACATGCTGCCGACATTTGCTGCTCTATGCGTGGGACTTTAGGATGTTCTTGAAGACAGGTAATAACCACAATAATTAGCGGCGAGCGCAGCGGTTGTTGGCGAAAACGAGCAAGTTCAACCTCACCGAGCGTCGGATCCCGGAGCAAGGCAGCATCCGCAAACAAATCGCCTAAGGCTGTTAAGCCGTCACCACGAATCGACAAAAATCGCCATGGCCGTAAACGGCTGTGGTCAGGTGCACGAAGCGCGGCCGCAATTAGCTCGCTTAGTTCATCATCACTTGGTGCGGGTGCTACAAGCTTGGCAGCAGAATTACGGTTTTTAAGTAGATTCAAAGCATCCACTAGACTTCTTGCCTCGCACCAGCGCGCAACTGTTTTAATTGTGCATCGCCCACCGCTTCGCCCGACTCGTAAAACTGCTTCATGCTAATCGCCACATCGCGAATGACACCGCGGAACACTTTATGCAGCATCCGCTCATATAAAAACCGACCAACTGGGCCCCAGCGCATATCAAAAACGAGGCTGGTCGTTAGCGCAGTCCGACTATGACCAGCATCTTCTATTCGGTAGCGAAAATTAGCTTGCTGAAATGGCGCCGGCGCACCCTTCTCGCCTTTGTGAAGGCGAATAACGAAGCCATGCCCCTCATTCCATTCGGTCACGGTTTCATCCATACCTTTGCCAGAGCGCTGGTAGACACGCCGGCTTGCACCCAAACCCTCAACCTTCTCAGTGGTTATCTCAGTGCGGGTAATCCCGGGTACGTAGTTGTGGGCCAGAGACAAGTCTTTTAATAAAGTCCACGCCTCATCCTTGGGTAAATCAATAACTACGCGAGCCGTTGCCTCGTGCTTCATGGCTGTATTTCCTTAAGCAAAAAAAATCCCCCGACGCGGCGGGGGATATATTCAACCATGATTTCTATGCTCTGTCTTGAGCAAAAACGCCTGAGCGGCAGCCCGAGGCAGAATATTTTCAGTGAAAACTTCTAATCAAGTGGAAATAGGCGGTCAAAATCTGCCGCATAACGAGAAATCCATTCACTCGCGGCCTCTTCACTTGTCAGGAACCGCCCCTCTAAAGTCTCTACTTCGCGCCGATAATGCTCAATTTGGCACAATTGTTCGACCATTTTGGCCCTAAACGCGTCTTTTCCGGCGTGAAACTGTATACCGAGCTGGTATTTATCTCGTTTAGGTCTGCACCACATTACAGTGCCTCGGCCACTGGATTCATCTGAAACCGATGGCACGTAAAACTCCACCCGGCTTCCGGCCTTTATCTCACGAGCGACTACACAGGACAATCCGGCCACGCTCACATCTTGCAGATGCGCCTGACGCGAACCGGTTTCACTTAGTATTTTCACCGCCAGCGGAATATCACTGGGATGACGAACGAATTCTCTCATGATAGAAACTGCCTTTTACCGCTTGTATATGTCTATTAATACATATGCCAACCACAAGCTATATCAGTATTTTCCCTGAGGACACGCCCTCCTAACCCTTATTATTCAACCACTTCGCAAAAGGCGACTCTAGTTTAAGGTCTATCTTCGAGGCCCATCCTTTAATGCCAATGCCATCTCGGTCCATATCCAAATCTTCGCCATCTAAGACATTTTCACCAAATTTATACAATGCACTAAAACCGGTTTCACAGGCCTTATCGTCATAGACAGCAGCCTTTGCCTGACTTTCTTCCTGACGTTGCATATAACCATGCCAGGCTTTAGCGCCATGCCGTCCCTGTAATAATTTTTTACTTAAATTAGGCGACAACAGGGATACCGAGGCATTATTTCCGCCAAAGCCCTTAGCATTCAAGATTGCAACATCCAGACTGTCCGGCTCTACCTCTATGTGCGCTTTTTGCAATTGCAAGTTACTGCAATGAACATCGTCGGCAATATGGTCAATGGTGCCGATACCAGGAATAATATTGTCATTCCAAACCCCTAAGCTGGCAATTAGTTGGTCGCCTGAAGCCGCGCCAATACTATGGCCTAAATACGCCTTAATAGCCGCAACCGGCCACTTTTCGATACCGAAGGTTTTCGCAACTTCATTCAAGATATGGGACTCTGACACCCTGTTCTGCGGGGTACTGGTGCCGTGCGCCTGCACAAAGCTGCGGTGCTTAATAGCCTCATCACCAATAATACCTGCCGCCGCCGCCATCGCCTTGGCAACGGTAAAGTAGTTCCCCACCCCAGGAGAAGAAATCGATTTTTTATAGCCGTCAGCGTTAATAAACACATCAGGTACTGAACCGTGAATTTGCGCACCCAATTCCATGGCCAAATCATCGTCAAAGAGCACAATAAACTGCGCGGACTCGGACACTGTAAAACCGCAGTTACTGCTAAAAGGCCGACTGGCACGACGATAGTCCGGCTCGCTCAAACCTTTGCTCGCATCCAATTTTAACAACTCAACGTCAGAGGCTAAGGCGCCCATGGTGTAATAGCCGTCAATCACCCTAGGGTCTACACCGGACTCAGCGACACCCACCACCGCAACGCGAACACTACCGTTACGAATCTCATTTACTGCTTGGCGTAGGTTATAAAAGAAGGTTGCACACGCACCAAGACTCGGACTACTTGTGCCAACATTGCCCAACACATAGGCGCTCACAAAATCCGCCGGCATATCCGCTAGTCCTAGCGCCAAGTTTTTAGAACTAACACGGCCACCGTTCGCTCTAGCCGACAACAAACCGCCAAAGCCATTATCATCAAGCTGCGCCATAGCTGAGCTTGCATACACCCCCATCTGATCGGGTTTTATACGATCCATCACCGCCTGCCACTCTATTCCCATTGCGTTCAGTGCATCGGAAATACCACAAATTGCCAGCTGCAGGCCACGAGGATGATTACGCGATGCATATAAAGCGGCGGGATCGAAGCCTGTTGGAAACTGGCCTGCCGAAGACACTTCAATTTTACGGGTGGTTGGCAATAAAATATCGCAGCCGTTGTGGATACTGACAGACACTTTACCGCTACCCAAATCGACTACCGACCATCCTGCGGGAAGCGTCTCTGGCAGGTCTCGTGTCCTCGTTACAAATTGCAAATCTCCATTCGCGCCATTCAAGGCCATGCGTCTATTCCACGGCACCTGATCGGTATCAAATATATTCCCTTCAATCTTGCGAATAAGTGTGTGATCTAAGATATGACGGCGCGCGGTTTCATCATCGGCTGCCGCTGGTGGCAGCCCCATAATCGCTGATAAACTCCGGTAGGTTCGCGCTGCCTTGTCCGGAGACAACGCGTCAATCACCGTACGGCGATAACCGTGATGAAATGAGCTGCGACCAGCAGGATTAATACCACCAAAACCAACAATTACGGGAAGCTTACTCACACCTATTCCTTATCTATCGTGATCACCAAATCAGCCTGCAGTCTATCGGTATTGAGCCACTTGAAATATGATGTAACGGCCAGAAAATGAGATGATTACGCCAGATATGAAACGAGTTGCCCTTTTAGCATTCCATGACGCACTAGCGACCAGTATCAGCCTCCCCATGGAGCTATTAACGGCGGCCAATAGTGTTTCACGGTCAAACAAGCGTAAACCGTTAATTGAGATCCATGTCGTCGGTCTCGATGCCGCACCAATTAGAGTCTCTGGTGGCATGGAAATTGTTCCGAGCGTCGAATTTGACAAATACGCTGACTACGACCTTATCATTATCCCCAGCCGCTGGCGGCACCCCCACCGCGACGCGCCTACTCGGCCAGAAATTCAGGCCTGGTTAAAAAAACATGAGCAGCGTGGTGCTGATATATGTGCCGTGGGAAACGCGAGCTATTTTCTTGCTGAGGCGGGATTACTCAATAAACGCGTTGCCACAACACACTGGCATTACTTTGATGATTTTGCCGCACGCTATCCACAAGTGATACTGCAGCGCGACTACCTCATTACCCAAGCCGACAACCTTTTCTGCACTGGTAGCGTTAATTCAGCTGCCGATTTAGTCATTCACTTAATAGACCGCTACTGGGGCGCCGGTATTGCCCGCCGTGTGGCGCAGCAATTTTCGCCAGAAAGTCGCCGCCCTTTCTCGCGCAATAGTTATCGCGTAGATCGCAGCGATTTGCATCGCGATGAAACCATCGCCCTTGTCCAAAACTGGTTGGCGCGGCACATCAGCGAAGCCTTTAACATCAAGGATCTCGCTCGCCAAAGCGGCCTAAGTGAACGCAGCTTTCACCGCCGTTTTCGGCAAGTCACCGGCCTGGCACCCCTGCAATACATGCAAAAAATGCGCATGGAATTAGCGCAGGATCTGCTGCAGAACAGCAATTTGTCGGTAGAGGAAATTGGCCAGCAATGCGGTTACAACGACAGCAGTTATTTTTGCCGTTTGTTTAAGCATCACTGCACCACGAGTCCAGGTGAATACCGCCGTGCCGTGCGTCACAAGTTATTTGAGGTAAACAAACAAGAATAGTTAAAATTGAAAAAACAGGCAATTTATGGCCTAATGCGCCTCGATTTACACGCCACACTCATCGCCTGTTCCACCAGCTAACAAAGCAATTTGAACAGCACTTACGAGGAAAACACCCATGTCTGATTCCGTCTATATTGTTTCCGGAGCCCGTACCCCAATGGGCAGTATGCTGGGCTCACTCAGCGCAATGACCGCCGTTGAGCTTGGCACAACGGCCATTGCTGAAGCCGTAAAACGCGCTAGCATCGATCCAGCGAAAATTGACGACGTTATTATGGGCTGTGTGTTAGCCGCAGGCCTAAAGCAGGGTCCAGCACGCCAAGCCGCCATTATGGCCGGCATTCCCCAGTCAACCGGCGCCGTTACCGTTAATAAGCTTTGCGGTTCTGGGATGCAAGCAACTATCTACGCGCACGATCAAATTAAAGCAGGCAGCTACGACATCATCGTTGCCGGCGGCATGGAAAGCATGACAAATGCGCCGCACATCGTACTCAATGCCCGCAAAGGTGTTGGCACCGGTGGTAAAGGCTTTGAAGACCATATGTTCATTGACGGACTACAAGACGCTTACACCGGGCGCATGATGGGCAGTTTTGCCCAGCAAACCGCCGATGACAATGAGTTTACCCGCGAGCAAATGGATGCCTATGCCATTGAATCGCTGACCCGCGCCCGCACGGCGATTGAAAACGGCTCACTGAAAGCCGAGACCGCGCCAGTGACTGTCAAAACCCGTAAGGGCGAAACAGTTGTGACGGATGACGAACAGCCACTGAATGCGTCTATCGAAAAAGTGGCTACTTTACGCCCGGCATTCTCCAAGGACGGCACCATCACTGCCGCCAATGCCAGCTCCATCTCCGACGGCGCATCAGCAATGGTCCTGATGGGTGAAAAAGCCCTTAGCGAAACTGGCGCTAAGCCACTGGCACGCATTGTTGCTCACAGCCGTCAATCACTTGAGCCTTCACTGTTCACTACCGCACCTGTTGGCGCCATGCAAAAAGTATTGGCAAAAGCAGGTTGGAGTAAGGATGACGTTGACCTTTGGGAAATCAACGAAGCCTTTGCGATGGTATCGATGCTCGCAATCCGTGACTTGGAGCTAGACCACGCCAAAGTCAATGTTCACGGCGGTGCTTGTGCGCAGGGTCACCCAGTTGGCTCAACAGGCGCACGTATTATCATCAGCTTAATTTATGCCTTGCAGCAGTACGGTAAAAAGCGTGGCGTTGCCTCACTCTGCATCGGCGGCGGCGAAGCCCTCGCGGTAGCAATCGAGTTAGTTTAAGTTTTGATGGCGGCCAGCGCCTGCTGGCCGCCTATTAGTCACACTTCCCAGCTGTACTCAAATTGCAAGTCGCACTAGACTGGCTACTTAAAACTCCGAGGAATAATTCAATGCCCGATATTGGTCGTGTTAATCGGCTTACGGTCAGCCGCCAGTCCCCAGCCGGTTTTTACTTGGATGGTGGCAAGCTCGGCGACATCTTCCTAAGCAGGAAGAATGCCCCGGAGAACTGTGAAATTGGCGATGTTATTGACGGTTTTATTCACCACCACAGTGACGGCAGCTTAATTGCCAGTAGTAAAACGCCCCTTGCGCAACTCGGAGACGTTGCCATGCTAAAGATTTCGCAAATTAATGACACCGGCGCCTTTCTGGACTGGGGCTTAGATAAAGAGTTATTACTACCCTACGCGGAGCATATGGGCGAACTCACCGCAGGTAAAAAAGCACTCGTCAAAATTTACCTCGACAAAAGTTATCGTATTGTTGCGTCAATGAAACTCGATGAGTTTATCGAAGACACTGCGCCGCACTTAGCGCGTGGCCAGCGTTTCACCGTCATCGTTGCAGGTAAAACTGAACTCGGCTTTAAAGCGGTTATCGACAACGAATATTGGGGCCTGCTCTATGATAGCGACCTGATTCGCCCACTGCGTAAAGGTGAGAAAGTCACCGCTTATGTTAAGAAAGTCCGTGACGATGGCCGTATCGACCTCAGTATTCAACCGATTTTGACCAGCGGCCAAGGTGATGTCGGCGCCAAAATTATTGCCCAGCTCGAAGCCAATGATGGCTTTCTCGCTGTTGGCGATAAAAGTCCACCAGAAGCAATCTATAGCCTGTTTGGCGTAAGTAAAAAAATCTTTAAACAAGCCATTGGTCGACTATACAAGCAAGAGCGTATAAGCATCGAAGCTCAAGGTATACGCTTATTCAAACCGTAACCATCACTCACTACTCTAAACAGGGACGCACATGGACAGCATCGAGTTTTTGAACAACACCCTAGTCCCCGTGAGACTTGCCGCCATTGATAAAGACGGCTTTCCACTCATTTGTTCACTGTGGTTCATCCACCAAGATGGTGAGCTACTCTGCGCAAGTCACGCCTCAGCAAAAATTATCAGAGTAATAAAAGAAAATCCGCATTGTGCCTTCGAAGTTTCAACTAATGCAATACCCTATAAAGGCGTGCGCGGCAAAGCCGTTGCCACCTTAAAAAGCGACGCGGAAGGATTAGTCTTAAGCAAATTAATTGCGCGCTATTTGGCTAGCAGCCAACCCAAGCTGAGCAAATGGTTGCTAAGTCGACGTAAAGACGAATATGCGATTCACTTAAAAATAACATCGCAATCGAGCTGGGATTTTAGCAGCCGAATGCAAGGTGCTTAATTAATGCCGCGCCGCGTCACCTTTGCATCCGATGTAATACTGTACTATTTACTGCGTTTTAATTTTTCGCCCATGCTCGCAAATAAAACATAGAATAAAGGTACAAAAACGGTGGCGACAAATGTCGCGACTAGCATTCCGCCAATTACGCCAGTACCGAGCGAAACACGACTCCCTGCCCCCGCCCCACTGGCCATCGCTAAAGGCAAACAGCCCAACGTGAAGGCTAACGATGTCATCACAATAGGTCTAAAGCGCAAGCGAATCGCATCTACAGCAGAATCAACAATCGACATACCCTGTCGCTGCTTTTGCATCGCAAACTCAACAATCAAAATCGCATTTTTACTCGCTAAGCCGATAAGACAAACTAAGCCTATTTGAAAATAAATATCATTTTCTAAGCCACGCATCCAAGTAGCCGCTATTGCGCCTAAGAGCGCAAAAGGCACTGCCAATATAACCGCAGCCGGCACCATCCAACGTTCATACTGCGCCGCCAGAATTAGGAATACCATTAACACGGCAAGAACAAATGCCTGCCCACCAGAGCCATCTGATGATTTCTCTTGATAGGAGCTACCAACCCATCCTAAGGTGAAGTTACGACCAAGTACTTCGGCAGCAACGCGGTCAAGCGCCGCTATCGCATCTCCAGAACTAAAGCCCGGCGCCGGATTGCCCAGCACTTTCGCTGCAGGAAAACCGTTAAAGCGACTCACTGCATCCGGGCCAACAATTCGTTCAACACGCAATAGCGTGCGCAGCGATATAAGGCTGCCGCTCGCCGAGCGAACAAACACCTTAGAGAGATCTTCGGGGCTACCGCGAAAATCCTCTTCGGATTGTAAATTCACCTGAAAACTGCGACCAAATAAGGTGAAATCATTTACATACAAACTGCCAAATGTCGCTTGCATGGTGCTGAACACATCTGCAATCGGCACACCCAGACTTAGCGCTTTTTCACGATCTAAATACAAGCGGTATTGCGGGGTATTCATATCGAAAGTACTGTAGACACCTTGCAACTCAGGCTGCTGATTTGCCTTCTGCAGAAAATTACCAAGCTGGTCAGCCATCACCGCCATATCGCCATCGCCGCGATTCTGCATATAAAGCTCAAAACCACCGGTGGTGCTCAATCCGATAATAGGTGGCGGATTAAACGCGAACATTACACCATCAAGTAAGTCATGCCCCAAGCGCGGCAATCTCTGCGCTACGGCAACCGAACTCTGCTCCGACGTCGTGCGCTCCGACCAGTCTTTAAGCATAACAAAGGACACCCCAGCATTGGTTTTTTGCGCAGAAGACAAAATATCAAAGCCCGCAAAGGTCATGACACCCTTAACTTCATCTTCATCAATAATACGCTGACTCATGGCATCGGTTACCGCGGCAGTACGTGACAATGACGCCGCTGGCGGCGTTTTGTAAACCATAATCACATAGCCTTGATCCTCGGCCGGAACCAAACCCTTGGGAACCGTTTGGAACAAGAACCACATTGCGGCCATTAACCCGGCAAATATCAATAAACCAAGCGCGCGATGCTGTAGCACCCAGCTTGTTGCCGCCACATACCCGTTGCGAAGCCAGGCAAAACTGCGGTTAAAACCGCCAAGAAAACCGCGTTCAGTAGGTTTGTGGTCCTTGGTCTTCAGCATCATTGAGCACAAGGCTGGCGTGAGCGTAAGCGCGACGATGCCAGACAAAATTACCGAAACCGAAATCGATACCGCAAATTGGCGATACATTTCACCGGTTAAGCCCGCCATAAAAATAACTGGCAGGAAGACCGCACACAACACCAATACAATGGCAATCAACGGCCCGGAGACCTCCTCCATTGCCCGTTTTACCGCTGTATTCGCATCTACATGCTGTTCTTCCATGATGCGCTCGACGTTTTCAATGACAATAATCGCATCGTCAACCACAATACCAATAGCCAATATGAGGCCAAACAACGTCAGTAGATTAATTGAAAACCCGACAATATACAGACCCGCGAACGTGCCTATTATGGATACCGGAATCGCCAACAAAGGAATAATAGTCGCGCGCACATTCTGCAGAAACAAGAACATAACGAGCACCACTAATAGCAGTGCCTCAAAAAACGTCACTATGACTTCTTTAATTGAGTGTTCAACAAATACCGTGGTATCAAAAGCGAGGTCGAGATGAATCCCCTCAGGGAGTTTCTCCCGCACCGCGGCTAACACTGCCTGCGCTTCTGCGCCAGTTTCTAAGGCATTCGCGCCCGGCTGCAAATACATTGCGACGGGAACGGCTGGCTGGCCGTTAAAGGCGCCCTGGAAAGCGTAATCCTTAGCACCCAACTCAACGCGCGCAACATCACCTAGACGCAAGGTCGCACCAGAATTGCTCGAGCGCAAAATAATATGCTCAAACTCGGCGACGGTGGCCAAGCGCCCCTGCGTCGTAACCGTATAGGTAAATGGTGCATCCTCAACCATGGGTTCCGCAGCAAATTTGCCGGCGGCAAAGTTGGCATTTTGTTCACTCACCGCCCGAGCCACATCAGCTGGAGTTAATGCAAATTCCGCTAAACGATCAGGTTGCAACCAAATCCGCATAGAATAATCTTTGGCGCCCAATAAACGCGCATCGCCAATTCCGGGCAGACGCCGAAGCTCATCGACAATATTTAAAAGCGCGTAATTACTCAGGTAGATGGCGTCGTATTGGGGATTATCTGAGGTCAAGGCGTAGATCATCAAAATACTGGTCGAGCGCTTGCTCACCTGTATACCCAATCGCTTCACTGCCTCCGGAAGCCGGTTTTCAGCAACCGCCACACGGTTGCTAACATTGATTGCCGCTTGATCAGGGTCGGTACCGGTGGCAAAAACTACACTGATACTGACTACGCCAGAACTAGATGCCTGAGTAGACATATACAACATGCCGTCTACACCATTAATTTGCTGTTCCAACGGTGCGGCGACTGTCTCGGCAATAGTTTCGGCATTGGCGCCAGGGTAACTTGCGGTGACGACAATTTCCGGCGGTAAAAACTCCGGGTATAAGGCGATGGGCAGCCGCCCCATCGCCGTGGCACCCGCCAATAAAATCATTAGCGATAGAACAATCGACAATACCGGTCGGTCGATAAAAAATCGGGCACTCACTTGGCATTACCCTCAGTGGTAGCATCTTTATCAGCGCGCTCAACTGTGATCTCAGTGGGCGCCAACAGCGTGCCCGCTTGCACACGTGACACACCATCAACAATCACAACATCGCCAACATTTAAGCCGGATTCAATAATCACACCGTCCTCAGATTCCAGCCCTAGGCTTACGTTAACAATTTCTGCATGGTTATCTTTGTCGACACGAAATACATAGATGCCCTTCGCGCTTTGCATAATGGCCCGCGCTGGCACCACGATAGAATTGATACTCACCAAGCCATGTAAGCGCACACGTAAAAACTGCCCCGGTAATAGGCGGCTTTCAGGATTCGGCACAGTTGCCCGTAACTGGACCGTACCGGTCATCTTATCAATGGCGCTCTCGGTAAAATCAACATGCCCTAAATACGGATAGCGATCATCTGGGCCCAGAATAATTTCCACTTCGCGCTTGCCTTCGGCAAATTCAACTTCGCCGCGCTCAATCATCCGCCGAATACTCAATACCAATTTATCTGGCAGCGAAACATTAACGAGTATTGGGTCAAGCTGGGTTATCTCAGTGAGCAAGCTATTTCCCGGCCCTACCAGACTCCCCTCGGAGAGTTTCTCCCGGCTGGTCATACCCGCAATAGGTGCCCTGACCTGGGTATAATCTAAATTGATCTGCGCCGCCTCGACCTCGGCTTCGGCTAACTGCACCGCCGCCTGAGCAAAGTTCAAGTCAGACTCGGCGTCATCACGCTCGCGTCGGCTAATAGCATTGGTTTTAATAAGCTCACCAGTGCGCTCCCAACGCCGCATCGCGGCAGAAAGACCCGCATTGGCCTGGGCTAGCTGGGCTTTGCTGCGATTAAGGGCAACTTGAAACGGTGCCGCATCAATTTGAAATAACAGCTGGCCTGCTTTTACAGCCTGCCCCTCGGTATAGGTGCGGCGCAGTAAAATACCCTCTACCCGCGCCCGTATTTGAACTTCTTTTGAGCCCATTGCTCGACCTGGGTACAAGCCGCCGACGGGCACCGCACGCGCATCGATCGTTATTACATTTACCGGCACTGGCGGGCGCTTCGGCGCCGCTGGCTGCGATTGCTCGCAGGCACTTACCACAACAACTGAAATCAGCAACAACAAAACATGCGATAAAAAACGAAGGCGTGACTGTATGCCAATTACCATTTGCAACCTCTAGAGGGGGACTTACCATAATGGCGCTACTTTACATACATACGTGTATGTATGTAAAGTAGCGCCATTAAAAACCCCACATATAATTAGATTCTATGAGACGCTCTAAGGCTGACGCTGAAATAACCCGCTGCGCAATACTTGATGCCGCAGCAGATCACTTTGCAAAATTAGGCATAAATCGCACTCGACTCGAAGATATTGCAGTATCAGCGGGGGTAACCCGGGGGGCAATTTATTGGCATTTTAGCGACAAGGAATCATTAATTGCCGCAATGATTGACCGTGTCAGCAGGCCAACCGAAGCTGCGATCGCAGAGCTTAATAATATCCAGACATCAGAAACCCAATCCCTCGACACACTAAAGAACGTGGTAACAGATGCGTTTAACCGGATCTACAACAAACCCGCCGCCGCGCGAATTACAAGCTTTATGCTGCGCTACTCACTCAGCAAAGAATCTGAATGGCTTACCGGGCGCATTGAACAAGCTCGGCAATTAAACCTTGCCAATATAAGCCAGTTTATTAAGCGCGCGCAGCAAGCTGGATTATTAACCACAGAGTACGCGCCTGAATGTCTAGCCAACCATATACACGGCCATATTGTGGGCTTGCTCCACCAACACCTCAGCAGCCCTGCTCCAGGCCTCAGCCCAGAACATGTGGCCAACTCCATGGATTTAGTACTTAAAGGCCTCAGTCCAGCCAAGAAAAGGACATAGACTTAAGTCTCTGACGCATCAGACAGCCCCACGACCCCGATCAACAAACTTATTGATAGCTAATGGCAATACAATATCAAATCGCATCCCATGCTTCGGCTGAGTAACTACTGTTATCTGGCCTTGCAGCTGCTGCCGAACAATATTGTAAACAAGATGCAAACCCAAGCCGGTCCCGCCCGAGCCGCGACGAGTCGTGAAGAAGGGCTCAAAAATTTTCTTTGCCTGCTCCTCAGACATCCCCACACCATTGTCGCTAAACACGATTTTAACGGTCGAATCAACCTGGCTAATTTGCAAGGCGATACGACCGTGCTCGCCTTCCGGGAACGCATGAATCAAACTGTTATTTAATAAATTGATCACCACCTGCGCCAAACCACCCGGCACCGTGCGCAACATCATTGCATCAGGGCAATCCAATACGACCTCATGGCCACTGTGACGATAACTCGGCGACAGATGCACAAGCACATCACTTAGGTATTCATGTAAATTAATCTCACGGGTGTCGGTCGTCGATTGATCCACCGACACCTGTTTAAAACTACTTATCAAATTTCCCGCGCGCTGTATATTCGCCAACACGATTCGAGATGCCTCCGCCAAGCGCTGCAGCAAGCTGCCAAGTTCCGCAGAGGAATCGCCAAGATTAGGGAGCAACTCATTCAATCGCCTTAAATCTGCACTCAAAGTAGACTCGGCGGTAATCGCAATACCTAAAGGAGTATTTAACTCATGCGCGAAACCCGCCACCAAGCCACCTAGCGATGCCATCTTTTCGGCCTCGACCAAATGATCTTGCGTTTCCTGGAGCTGACTCAACATCAACCTTAGCTCTTCACCAGCCACTTCGGAACGGTATTTCTGTCCAGTAAGCACCAAAAAGGTCATTCCTAATAGCCCGGTAAACAACAGCCCTGCTGCCAATATACCCCAGGGCACGGCCGAGCGAGTGCCTACAAGAAACGACTGATTCGCGTCTGTCTGAAACCGCCATTGTTGATCTGCCACCTGCAGCATGCGGCGCTGACTAAACAAACCGTTATCGCTACTGGATAAATCGGCGCTGCGGTAAATAAGCGAACCGGCCGAATCGAAAACCGAGACAGACAAACCTTTTAAAAAGTTCGGCTGCAGTAAATAGCCGATCAGATCCCTTACCCTAAATACGCCACTCACATACCCAGCTAGCGCAGCGTTTCCGGCCTTAGTTTTATCGGACACAGGCAGATAAATAACGACCCCTTGCTGATCACCACTTTCTTGGACCAAGCGAATTGGATCAGTAACAGCCGGAGAACCTGTCGCCGCAGCGCGCAACAAGGCCTTGCGTGGCGCATCTGCCGACGCTATGTCATACCCTAAAGCCGCTACATTTACAGAAAGCGGTTCAATATAGCGAATAACAACGTAGTCATCTTTATCAGCCTGTAAAACCAGCTCACCATTCTGATCACGCCGTGTTACAAACACTGGCGCCTGACGGTCGGCACTCATCTGCGACTCTATTAACTCACGCTCACTCGCCGCTACACGCGCATTCCATGCCAGCGCATGAAAGCCCGAACTCCTCGCCAATATGCCTTCGGCGAACTCCCTAAAATCATCGTGAGATACATTTGAAGAAGCCGTAAACAAGCCCTGAACCGAGTGCAAAATCAACAAATGTGAATCTATCATCGCTTGCGCCCGCTGATACACTTGCTCACTGCGACCATCAAAATCAGTGTGCTGACGACTCAATTCCCAGCGACTTGCCGTAATGTACAAACCAACCACAATAAAGGTAACGCCGAGCAACACCGCAGACAAAATTCGACGGCGACTACGCCAGACATCACGCGGCTCCCCTATAAAAACGAATATCAGGGTCGCAAATATCATCACCCCTAAACCATCACCAACCCACCAGGTAAACCAATTAAACCCAAAATTCTCAGCATCAAGCTTTCCGGCAAGCCATAGTGCAGTCGTGCCAATACTTGCAGCCACAAAGCAACCTGCACCACATACAAATAAAATATATCGCCAAACAGACTGAACGGTATCTAACTCGCAGGGATATTTAACGAAACGTCGCAGCAACCACACGCTAAATATCGCCTGCAAACTCGCCCCCACGCCGATGACAATGGGCAACCAAAGCGAGGGATAAAACGCTAACCATGATTGCGCTTGAAACGCAGCCACATCAAAATTAACTAAAAAAGAACCCAGCAGAACACCAGGCCACAGACGATAACCATAGATAAGTAACAACGCCACGGCGATGCCAGCGGCAGGCCATATTGCTGTTGCATACCCAGGTGGAATAGCGAGCAGTAAAGCTAACTTACCAGCAAAAAAATAGCTTACCGCGGTTAGCATTACCCCCAGGACTGGACGATTAAACATTCGTCAGCCACTTAGTTGAAACTGTATTTCCAACATTCTCTACAACCATCCTTGCCTACCTGCATGTTCCACTGAGAAGATTAACCTAGATTTAGGCTGTAGCAGCAAACAGTGTAAAGTCCTGCACTAGCGCGCCACCATAAGTACATCTGCCTAAACCCACCCACAAAGCAGATCTCATCGACGACTATTTGATATTCAAAAAAACGACAAGCTGAAGATTTTCGACCAGCGTTTTTTCATAACCGGCAACGCCCCGCCAACTATCAATATGAAGCATGGTGCCATCACCTTGATTTATGTGGCTTCTACTCGAATTAGATAGCCAATATGACGCACACATTTATCGCATATTCACGCCACTTGTAATATCCTAGGTCGTTTACCCCATAACAAAATAGTTAACCACAATGGATCTACAACGATGCTCATAGGAATCCCAAAAGAACTCGCCACCGGTGAAAACCGGGTAGCGATCATTCCGACAGATGCCAAAAAGCTAATCCGGGCCGGCGCAACATTGCAAATCGAAGCTGGCTTGGGCTTAGGCAGCGGCTTCAGCGACCAGGAATATATCGACGCTGGCGCAACCGTCAGCAGTGATCGCAACGCTATTCTCGCGGCAGCAGAAATTATTCTACGGATCAGTAAACCGAGTATAGATGAAATCAGCCAAATGAAAGCTGGCTGCATCCATATTAGCTACTTAGACCCATTCAATGAGCACGCGCTAATTAAGGCTTTCCGCGATCAAGGCGTAAGCGCTATCAGCATGGAAATGATCCCACGCAGCACCCGCTCGCAGAAAATGGACGCTCTTAGCTCACAAGCCAGCTTAGCCGGTTATGTAATGGTGCTGCTTGCCACAACTAAACTGCCACGCATTCTACCCATGATGATGACACCTGCTGGCACACTAAAGCCATCGACTGCCTTTATCATCGGCGCCGGTGTTGCAGGTCTACAGGCGATTGCAACCGCAAAACGGCTTGGCGCCAAAGTTGTTGCCTTTGACACTCGTTCGGTTGTTGCAGAGCAGGTTCGCTCCTTGGGCGGCAAGTTCCTAGAGATCGATCTTGGGGAAACTGGCCAGACTAAAGACGGCTACGCGCTCGCGCTAACCGACGAGCAGATGAAATTACAGCTCGAAGGCCAGAAAAAGCAGATTGCCGAGTCTGACATTGTCATCACTACCGCTCAGCTGTTTGGCCGCAAGCCACCCGTACTGGTCACTAGCGATATGATTAAGGGCATGAAACCCGGCTCCGTTATTGTTGACATGGCAGCTGAGAGCGGCGGCAACGTCGAAGGCTCTGTCGCCGGAGAAACCGTTGTAGTTGATGGCGTAACAATTATCGGCGATGGCAATTGGTCCAATTTCGTCAGCCGCGATGCTAGCCAGATGTACTCAGCCAACCTGTTCAACCTAGTTGATGAAGGCTGGAACGGCGATGACAAGAAAATGGTTATCGATATGGAAAACGATATTCTACAAGGCTGCGTGATCACTCATGGCGGCGAAATCGTTAACGAAACCATTCAAAAACTGATTAACTAGGAGAAGATGATGGAAATAGCAGTTTATCTAGCTTTCATCTTAATGCTGTCTATATTTTTAGGCTTTGAGCTGATCAATAAAGTCCCCGCCACGCTGCACACGCCATTAATGTCGGGCTCTAACGCGATCTCAGGCATCACCTTAGTAGGTGCACTAACCTCTGCTGGCGCGGAACATTCTGGCCTCGCCACCATTCTTGGCACCATCGCCGTCGCAATGGCAACCATCAATGTAATCGGTGGTTATATGGTTACCGACCGCATGCTGGCTATGTTTAAGAAAAAAGGGAGCGCTAAGTAATGGGTATTGAATTACTGGTGAATCTGTCCTACGTGGCAGCTGCCGTCCTGTTTATTTTTGGCTTAAAAATGTTGGGCTCCCCAGCGACTGCACGCAAAGGTAACTTAGTGTCTGCAGTGGGTATGTTTATTGCTGTTGTAGTCACTCTGCTCGACCAGAGCATCATTGACTACAAATGGATTATCGCAGGTATTATTGTCGGAGGCTTAATCGGCGCCATGATCGCGCGCAGCGTCGAAATGACGGGTATGCCAGAAATGGTCGCCCTGTTTAACGGCTTTGGTGGTATCGCCAGCTTGTTCGTCGGCTGGGCAGCCTTGTACGGCCTTCCTGATGCCAGCGCCTTCGTATTAGTCACTATCGTGCTGTCAATTCTGATTGGTGGTGTGACCTTCTCTGGCAGCATGGTGGCCTGGGGCAAACTGAGCGAACGTATTTCAGGCAAATCGATTGTGTTCGGCGGCCAGCGCGTGTTCAACATCCTGCTGATTCTCGCCATTATCGCCACTTCAGCGATGTTCACGCTCAACCCCGATGTCGCTATCTACCTTTATGTAGTTATCGGCCTGTCGCTGCTACTCGGTATTATGCTGGTTATACCCATCGGCGGCGCCGATATGCCTGTCGTTATATCGCTTCTGAACAGCTACTCTGGCTTAGCTGCTTGCGCAGCGGGTATTGCGATCAACAACATCATCCTAATTGTGGCAGGCGCACTTGTTGGCGCCAGCGGTATTATCCTCACACAGATTATGTGTAAGGCAATGAACCGCTCACTCACCAACGTTCTGTTCAGCGGCTTTAGCGCCGTCTCTGCTGGCGGCGCCGCAGCGAAGATCGAAGGTGAAGCCAAGCCAATGAGCGCAGAAGACGCTTATTACATTCTTGAAGCCGCAGCTAGTGTTGTTATCGTTCCGGGTTACGGCATGGCCGTTGCCCAAGCGCAACACGTCGTTAAGGAGCTTCAAGAGCTGTTGGAGAAAAACGGCGCGGAAGTGGTTTACGCAATCCACCCCGTTGCCGGTCGCATGCCAGGCCACATGAACGTATTGCTTGCTGAAGCTGACGTTTCCTACGACCTACTATTGGAAATGGACGCGATCAACCCCCGCATGGAAACCTTCGATGTTGCGATCGTTATCGGCGCCAACGACGTGGTTAACCCCGCCGCTCGCGAAATGGAAGGCAGCCCAATCTACGGCATGCCGGTCATTAACGTGGACATGGCCCGCAATGTCTTTGTTATGAAGCGCTCAATGGCTTCAGGCTTTGCCGGTATCGACAACCCACTGTTCTTTAAAGAGAACACGCGGATGCTGTTCGGTGACGCAAAAGAAATGCTAGGCAATATCATTAAAGCGTTTAACTAAGCGATAGATATTGCACAGCAAAACGGGCTCCTTGGAGCCCGTTTTTTTATGCAAAAAAATATGCAAGATCATTCAATTATCTATATGCTCGCAAAGCGCCGGGAATATCTCATCCAACAGCTTTTTCAAACTCAGCAGTGCCGCAGGCTCTACGCCGAGCTTGGTCACCAACTGCGCTGGAATCTCACTACACTGTTGCTGCAATACCACACCGGCCTCGCTTAGGTGAATCAGCACCATTCGCTCATCACTATCTGCCCGCTGCCGATGAATATAGCCCAGTTGCTCCAAGCGCTTTAGGAGCGGCGTCAGGGTATTCGTATTGAGTAGGGCTTTATCGCCAACCACTTTAATTGAACACGGCGCATGCTCCCACAAAATCATCATGACAATATATTGCGGGTACGTCAGCCCAAGCGGTGTCAGATATTCTTGATATAGCCGCGTGATAAGGCGCGAGCTCGCATACAAGGGAAAACACAATTGATTCCCCAGCTGTAGCTGCGTCAGCATCGGCGTCGACTCCAAACCTACATTCATGCAGTAAGCGCCGCTTCAATATCCGCGACGATATTTTCCGGCTTTGTAGTGGGTGCAAAACGCTTAATTGCAACACCGTCTTTGCCGACAAGGAACTTGGTAAAATTCCATTTAACCGCGTTGCTTAACGTTCCCGGCGCAGCCTTTTTCAAGTACGCAAATAACGGATGTGCATTCTTACCATTCACATCAATTTTCTCAGTAATCGGAAAGCTAACCCCGTAATTGATAAGACAGCTGCCCTCAATCGTACCGGCATCGCCTGGCTCCTGATTCGCAAATTGATTACAAGGCGCGCCCAAAATCACCAAACCCTGCTCTTGATATTTTTCATATAACGCTTGCAAACCTTCGTACTGGGGCGTTAAGCCACACTTACTGGCGGTATTCACAACGAGCACAACCTTGCCCTTATACGCAGTTAAGTCCAGCTCTTTACCCTGCAAATTGCTAATTTCAAAATCGTATAGTGTTGTCATAATGCACTCCCTGAAGCCAATCACAGCCAGTAAAAATCGTTTTAATAGACCATACATTGAAACAGATATTTGTATCGCGCACAATTATATCGTGCACGATACAATTAAATTCAAGCTTAGCCGATAAATGCCGCTAATATGAGATACTCAAGCGTTAAGCAAATGAACCACTTATGGTAATTATTAATCCGAGCAACGCGACACAGCCAGCGGCATTTAATCGCCCGGCTGGGCCGGCGCCGATCTTGCCGACTGACAAGGTGCTTAATGCCGTTGTTATGGGCCAACGCGCGGAACACCTATACGAACTTGCATCGGGTAATTTGCGGTTAATGGCAGAGAGCCAAACGGCTCTGCGTCGCGGTGAACAGCTATTACTGCAAGTGACTGGCAAAGACGCCAATCAACGTCCAACGCTACAAGTACTTAACACCAATAACAGCGCGATAGCACCCCTGCTCAAAGCCATGCTACCCCAACAGCAAAGCGTCAATCAGCTAGTCGCCAGCATAAATCAGCTACTAAGTAGCCCCGGCGACCCCGCACTAAAGAATTTAACTAGCGGCCTTTTAAACACCCTTCCCTCCCGCCAACAAGTATCCGACCCCGCCGGCTTACGAGAGGCTATTCTTAGTAGCGGATTTTTTATGGAAGGTCAGCTAGCTGCGGGCATCGCGCCGCCAAACGATTTAAAAAGCGCCCTATTACGGCTGGCCCAACAACTTGAGAACCTCCGCTTGAGCAACGCGTCGAATTCACAGGAAGGCGCAAACAAAACGAATAAGCTCATTCAAGACTATAGCGGGCTTGCACGTGGCGCAGCCACAAAGCCCGAGCTATCACTACCTACAAATAGCCCAGCAAACCCCAGCGCAACACCGAGCAATGCGAAATCAAATTTGAGCACCAGCTACAGCAGCCAGCCGCCAAGCAGTGATTTGCCCGGCGTATTACGTTCACAACCTCGGCTTCCAACAGAATTACTCGACCCAAAACTTAATCACGAAGCTGTGCTCAAACAACTGCTGCAAGATAGTCGCGGCGCAATCGCTCGACTCGAATCCCACCAGCTGCTTCACTTGCAACAGAAAGACCCACAACAGAGCCAATATCTCGTCGAGCTGCCGGTACGAAGCAATGACGGTGTTGATATCTGGCAGATACAGCTGCAATGGCAGCGCTCACCAGATGAACAGGAACAGGAGCCCAACGACACCGCAAGTGAGGATAAACATCTAAGACGCTGGCAAATTAACTTAAATTTCGATTTGCCGGGTTTAGGGGCAATCAACACCAAAGTTATTCAGCACGGCAAGCAACTAGCCATTACCTTTAACACTGAAAATCAGGCAACGCGCGCCCTTATCGAACAGCGCCAGCATGAGCTCAGTCAAAGTTTAGAAGAGCAAGGAATTACCGACACCGAGATTCTTACCCACACAGGAATTAGCCCTGCGGCAAGTTCGCCACTGAGCAACCACTCGCTACTAGAGGACAAAGCATGAGTCGGGCACCAGGCGAAATTGCCGTTTCGCTGCAGTACGACGGAAGCACCGCCCCAACAGTCAGCGCTAAAGGTGAGGGCGAAGTTGCAAAACAAATATTGTTATTGGCCACTGAGCACGATATACCTATCTACCGAAATCCACAGCTCATTCAGCTGCTTAGCCAGGTAGAACTAGACGACGAAATACCGCGAGAACTCTATGTTGCCGTTGCCGAAATTATTGCATTCGCCTACCGGCTAAAAGACAAGACACCAGAACCGGTAGAGAAAGAGGTAAACACAGAACCCGCCGAAAAAGAATAATTCGACAGGTAAAAAAGATTTTAAAGAATGGCTGACAAGGTCATCTACTCTCGCAAATGACCTAAATTCTAACGCGTTAGCTTCCAAGTAAAGCGCAGCTGCGTTAAGGATTCTACCGGTTTTCCGTTCACAAGTTCTGGCTCAAACTTGCATTTGGACAAAGCCGACAAGGCACGATAGTCAAGACGCCGAGTTCCGCTAGACTCTATTATCTTACCGTCCTGAACTACGCCCAAAGTATCAAGCGAGAACTCCATGGTAACCGTACCCTGCTGCCCTAGTCGGACAGATTCGTCGGGGTACTGAGGCCGTGCACAGCTATCCCAGTCTATCGTTGCAGGACGACGGCTAACCACGGCTGGCTTAACCTCCTCCTTTGTGGCCGGCAACTCTTCACTCGGCGGTGCAACAACTCGGGCACGCGCCGATGCAAGCGCTTGTTGACGCGCCTTTTCAGCATTATTGGCGCGGGTTTCAGCGGCTTCAGCGGCACGAGCCGCCGCTTCCGCCGCGGCCTGAGCAACCGCTAATGCTGCAGATTGCTCTTGCAGCGTAGCCAGCTGTTGCTGTTGAAGCTGGCTTTGCTCATGCTGACTGAACTCCCCGTCCAAACGGCGCTGCCATTCTGCTAATACCGCTTGCTCCTCGGATTGCAATGCCTCATCATTTTGCGCCGCAGACAATTCAAATGTCGCGGCCTCACTGGCGGCGGTCGGCGTTGCACTCTGCTCACTACCAGACGATAGAAATGCTGCTAATCCCGCTGCAGCACACACTCCCAGCAAAGAAATAGCAATGACTGATTCCGCTGATTGCCCAAACCCGGTTTTTCTTGGCGACGCCACTGCATCCATCATTTCACTCACAATATAACCTCCGCTCTAGTGCAGCTATGCCGTCAATCCAAACAAACGCCCAATTCGCTTAAATACCCCACGAGTATCATTTGCTGGCGGTGGTGCCGCTTCAGCGGCAATGCGTAATGTTTGAGCGGGATTCTTATGCAAGATTTCGTAGCGACGCATCGCCAAGTTAACACTGCCGCGCAATAAACCTTCACTAATCGGCTTGCTTAAGAAGCGGTAAATTTGGCCGCGGTTTATTAGATCAATACCCTGCTCGGCATCAGATTGCCCAGTTAGAACAATCGCAACTAAACTTGGATGATACTGGCGTAACGCACTAAGCAGATCAATAACGGCTTCACCGCCAACGGTGAGCTCTGTGATAATCACACCAATTTTATGCTTCTCAAGCTGTTCAAAGGCCTCATCCAAGTTTTTTGCAGAATAAACAGCACGCTCTCGACCTAGCACCCGCTGCAAGGTATCGCGGGTCCCTGCATCGTCATCTAAAATCAGGGTGCCAACATCATCTACACCGGGAATATAAACTTTCTCATTAACGCCTTCTTCAACAGCCGATTCAACGTGTTCTATCGCAGAGGCCTTTACCGCTGCGGCAATAGTCTGGCGCAAATCTACATTCGACCACGGCTTATTAATAAAGCGAAAAATCTCGCCGTCATTAATTGCTGCCAATATTGCACTTAGATCTGAATAACCGGTAAGTAATACGCGAATAGCACGAGGTCGAATATCTTTAGCAGAACGCAACACTTCGACGCCGGTCATTTCGGGCATACGCTGATCACTGACGACGACATCGACATCTCCTGCGCGCAAGATGTCTAAAGCTGCTGGGCCAGAATTAGCTGTAACTACATCGTAGTCTCTACGAAATAAAGCCTTTAGCGCCACTAAAATCCGAGGTTCGTCGTCTACAAACAAAATGCGCGGTTTAGCTTCTGTCGTTTCCATATTTGCTGGTTCAAGCATTATTATTCTCCAAGCAGAACTACGTCATTCGCAGGTGAAACATCTGCCACTTTTACTACGCTTTTTACCGGAAGGCGAACCACAAACTCAGTACCTTTACCAAGCTCAGATTCTACCTCTATTGTGCCACCATGATCTTCAATAATTCGGAATACGATCGACAAGCCCAATCCCGTTCCCTTGCCCACTGCCTTGGTCGTAAAGAATGGTTCAAATATATGGGCGCGAGTATCAGCGTCCATACCACTACCGCTGTCGCGAATAGCAACTTCAACATTCTCACCAACTTGCCGCGTTGTAATTTGAATTAGGCCGTGGCCATCCATCGCTTGAGCGGCGTTATTAATGAGATTAAGAAAGACCTGATTCAATTGTGATGGCGCGCAACTAATCTCCGGCAGTTCAGCATAATTACGCTCAACATTAACGCCATCTTTCAGCTGGTTATTACAAATTTTAAGCGCGGTATCAATGCCCGCATTTAAATCAAAAAGCTGAGATTGAGAGCGATCTACACGACTAAAGTCCTTAAGACTCAGAACCAATTCAGATATCTGATTTAAACCATATTCAACATCTGCTAAAAGCACATCAAATTCTTCGATACTTTCCGCATCAACCTCTTGCCCCATTTCCTGAATGGACTCGCGAATGATTTCGACGTTACTACTGGCGTAGCCTAGCGGCGTATTAATTTCATGGGCGACACCCGCCACCATCTGACCTAACGATGCCATCTTCTCAGATTGGATCAACTGACCCTGCTGCATTTTTAAATCATCTAGTGCTTTACTCAGGGCTTGGGTCCGCTTGTTAACAATTTCTTCCAGATTACTATTAGTGTCCTGCAATTCATTATTCGCGCTATCGAGTGCCGAGAAGCTTGACCGTAAACGCACCGCAATCAAGCCAAATGCCAGTAGTAAGGCCACGGCATATACCGCGAGGGTTTGGCGATACCGGCGGGCAGTATCTTGTAAGCCTTGGAAATGCTTTTCATATGCGGCCTGTAAGCTCTGCAGAGCTATACCAGTTTCAATCGAGTCAAACTGAGCTATCAACGACTGTAACTCATCGCGACTACTGCGCAATAAATCGACAGTTTCTAACAGGTGCCGCAACGCGCCGCGTGCCGCGTCATTATCAAGCTGCTCGGCCGCCTCACTAACTTCTCCGCCAAGACGATTAATCAGATCGGCGTTCTCAGGCGACGATTGCAAGCTGTAAGCGGTTGCCTCTTGGAGCAACATCATTACACGTTTACGAAGTGACTCAGACTCATTAACCACTGGGGCGTTAAGCACCGAGATTCCGGCTACCCGCATCACTGAGAAATGCTGCGCCAAGCGCGCCAAACGAGCCGAATAATCATTTAACAGGCTCAATTTGTCGCTCGCTTGCAGGCGATAAGCCTGTAAGGCGTCGTCCATTTCGTCATTCAAACCGCTCAAACCCGCCTGACCACTGCTCAACGCACTTTGAGCAATATCAAATCGGTCACGCGCCAATTCCAAGTCTCTAGCGCCAGACTCAAGCGCCAAACGTGCTCGCAATATTTGCTGATTAAGCTCGACGTCGGCTTTGGCGGCACTGTCTATTTGCTCCAGGCGTATTACATGAAGCCCAGTCTCTAAAGGGTTACGGAGCATCTTCCACAACAGGAATACGATTAAACTCAAGGCGAGCGACACCGCCAAGATCACTAGCATTCGCTGCAGGGTAAAACCACGAGATCGACCATCAATAGCCGGTGTTTTCTTGGGGTTTGCCATAAAATTCATCGACGCTTCACTTATTATTATGGTGGAACATTAATTTCAGCTATTCGCAACGATAAAAACATTAGCGTTGCGCCCCACCTCGGATTATCTAAAATTTATTATGTATACAAGCTGTTATCAGAATGACTTACGCTAACTTATTATTGGAATTTCGAATACGAAGGAGAATAAAAGGTCGCCATGGAAATGTCTAGTACCAATGACACAGGTAGGACACTATATGCGACATAGTGACTATCCTGAAGTGAGACCGACACTCTACAGAATCGATAAAACACGTTTTTTCCTGTTAAAAAAGCACTCAGGCCTAGGCCTGAAGCGACTCTCAGCTAGGGGCAAATCTTGCGCTGACACACGAATTCAACATGTCTTCGCCGTTTTGTTATTGCAATATATAGACTGCATGAGCGTTGTCCGTCACACTCCCACTTAATACTTTACATGAACGAATAGGGATAAATCACATGAACTCCTCTGTTGTCATAAGCGGGGTGGGCCTATGGACTCCAACACATAGCATTAGCAATGAAGAGCTCGTTGCAAGCTATAACGCCTGGGCTGAGAACTTTAACCTTGAAAACAAGAGCGCGATCGAAGCTGGTGAACTGGCCGAAAAACCGTTTTCTAGCCCAGCCTTTATCGAAAAAGCCTCTGGTATTAAAAGCCGCTACGTCTACGCCAAAGATGGCATTTTAGACATAAAGCGCATGCGCCCCATATTGGACGTACGCGATGACGAGCAAGTCTCGCATCAAGCGGAAATGGCTATTTCTGCGGCGAAAGAAGCCCTGAAATCCGCGAACAAAACAGCCGCCGACATCGACATGGTCATTGTTTCCTGCGCCTACACTCAGCGCTCCTACCCTGCCATTGCGATAGAAGTACAGGCTGCACTCGGGATCAAGGGATTTGGCTTTGACATGCTCGTTGCCTGCTCCGCAGCGACCTTTGGCTTACAGCGAGCGGTTGACGCGGTTAAAAGCGGAACGTCAAAAGGCGTATTGGTTATCAACCCTGAACTCACTACCCCGCAAATAAATTTCACTGATCGAGACTCACACTTCATCTTTGGTGACGTCGCGACCGCCGTAATTGTCGAAAGTAGCGACACCTGTCAATCAGACCACGCTTTTGATGTGCTTAGCAGTAAATGCGTCACCGCCTACTCGAATAACATCCGTTCTAACTTTGGCTATACAACACGCACAACGGATGAAGACCCGTACTCAGCCGACAAACTGTTCCATCAAAATGGCCGAAAGGTATTTAAAGAAGTTTGCCCAATGGCAGCAGAGCACATCGAAAGCCATCTACAGAGCGAAGGTATCCAAGTATCTGACTTAAAGCGCTGGTGGCTCCACCAAGCTAACATCAACATGAACTTGTTGATCAGCAGACGCTTATTAGGCCGCGATGCCACAATTGAAGAGGCACCGGTTGTATTAGATGAATATGCAAATACTGCTTCAGCGGGCTCTATAATTGCTTTCGCCAAATACCATGACGATTTCATTACCGGTGATATTGGCGTTATTTGCTCCTTTGGCGCAGGCTACTCAATTGGCAGCTTAATTCTCCGGAAACGATAAGCTCTCATGGCCAAACCTGCCGACAATCAGCGCCGACTCCTCTTGGACGGCGCGCCCAATATTCGCGACCTCGGCGGCTATCCAACCCACGACGGTGGCACAACACGCTGGAAGAAATTACTGCGCGGCGGACGCCTATCTGGACTTAGCCCCAGCGATCAGCATCTACTGAGCGCATATGAGATTAAAATCATATGCGACTTTCGCAATGCAAATGAATACCAACAAGATGTCACCAAACTCAGCCAGCAATCGAATGCCGTAATACACAACCTTAGTATTAGCCCAGGCAACCAGCAAAATTTTGTCGATATCAGTTTGATTAATGCAAACGACATGGCGCTTTGGATGCAGCAGATCAATCGCGAACTCGCATTAAATCACAGCCAGCGATTTCGGCAAATGTTCGAGCTATTACTAAGTACAGACGGTGGTGCGTTTCTTTTCCACTGCTCTGCCGGCAAAGACCGCACCGGCTTCGCCGCTGCGCTAATTTTGTCGGCGCTGGATGTCCCGCGCAGCACCATAATGGAAGACTACCTTCTCACCGCGCAATACTACCCACCGGCAGGGGAACTTGATTACCTCACTAACAAGTACGCAGCAGACAATCCCGAAGTTGACCTAGAACTATTTGCAACACTCACATCGACCCGCCGCGAATTCCTCGACGCCGCATTGAACGCAGTTGATGAAAATTACGGCTCTATTAACAATTATCTCGAAACAGAAATAGGCCTGGACGCCCAGAAACGCAGGCAGCTAAAGCAGTATTATGTAGAGTAACGGTCCAGCTTCAAGAAAAGTAAATATGGGAAATATTCCGGCAAAAGGTGTAAAAACATCAGCACCCTTTGCCGAAATACTCCACGGGATCAGTTGGGCAGCGCGAGTGCTACCGCCACAACCATCCGCAACTTAACAATTTATGGTAATTTCACCACATCACCTGTTAAGGCTACGCCAGTAATGATCGCACCGGTATGGCATTCATACTCAGTGGTACTAGAAAACGCATTCTTGTTATAAAAACTTCTGATGTTAACCACCGCATTACCGCCAGCAGCGATTGCGCTCTTCTCCAGTGCCAGCAATGCAGATAAAAGCACCCATTCACAGCTTTCGCGATCGGTTTTATTAAAGCCGTTGGTCTTTTTACTGGTGACACGTTCGCCAAAGCGCTGAGTAGGCGTGGGATGGGCTTGATCGCCAAAATAAAAGCGTACAGACGAATTCAAGCGCTCTTTAAAATCCGCCCGCGCCATCGCAGATTCAATCGACATTAAATGTTTGGTATCTCTAGCATTTACGTTAATACTTACTGCCATTAACGCCACAACTAAAATTAAAATCCGTTTCATTCTGTTCACTCCTACCCGATGTCTATACGAAGATCCAAGCATCCTACGTAAGCCAAAACCACGAATCAAGCCCCCTATCACTATTACCCTAAGCCGCAAAGGCCCTCGAGACAGCTTGTTACGAGTCTAATATCTGGTAGAATTGCTGCGCATTCAGGTAGTTGGCGATTAATCAAACAACCACTACCTGTCGAAGTACTTCACAACGATGGACTAGGGATGTCTATACCGTTTGCAATTTCTAGCTGGTCAGGGTGGGCAGGTACGCCAATAGCTGGACTGGAGCCGAACTCCAAGCTCACCTATTCATCGACCCCAGACGTCCAGAACATACCGCCACTGCTTCGTCGACGCCTCAATCTTCTCGGGCGGGCGGCCGCCAGTGAAATTTTGCGACACAGCGAAAAAAATGATGACACCCCCGTGGTATACGCCAGCAGGCACGGTGACATCGAACGCACTCTTGCAATATTGCAGGAATTGGCGGACCAACAAACCGTCTCACCAATGAATTTCAGTTTGGCAGTACACAATGCTATTTGTGGTGTCATATCTATCCACCAAGCATTGCGCGGCAATATTTCAACCATTGCGGCTATCGATCCCCTTGTGCCAGTGCTGCTCGAAGCTTGCGGCTTATTGGCTGAAGGTCACAACAAAATATTGTGTGTAATCTGCGACGTCAGTACACCGGAGATTTATCGTGAAGAGCAGGAACTAGTCGAAACGCCTTATGCCACCTGCTTCGTTCTAACGAGAGGTAACAGCTTGCTATTGTCGCCAGAACAAAACCCCGTTAGCAACAACAATCAAGACGAAATGCACATTGAGCTACGGTTCAATAATTTCTTAAGCTCAAACTCATCCAACTTTAACCTCAAGCACAACGGTCAAAGTTGGAAAATATGCAAGCAGTAAGCTTATGAATATTCTCAAGCGTATTAATTACTACTGGCGCCTAATCGCAACTGCAATTTCGTTTTCACTCTTTGGTATTGGCGGAGTGATTATTCCCATTATTAGCACGCCAATACTGTTCCTTATCGCCCGAGGCCAAAGGCGACGTCAATTAGCAAGGCGCCTCACTCACCTTTCTTTCAAAACTTTTATTCACATGATGCGTGCCTTAGGCATCTTACGTTGGGATATTCGCGGCATCGAAAAACTGCAGCGCAGCAGCGGCTTGGTTTTGGCAAATCACCCAACTTTAATTGATGTAGTATTTTTGGTCGCCCTAATCCCAAATGCTAGCTGTATTGTTAAGGGTAAACTCCTCAGCAATCCGGCTATGCGTGGATTTATAACACTCGCGGGCTATATAACCAATGACGGTAGCGATAATTTGCTCGATAGCGTAATAGCCGACGAAGGCATACTTATTGTATTTCCAGAAGGGACCCGTAGCACCGTGGGCCAACCATTACACATGCAACGCGGCGCAGCCAATATTGCCATTAGAAGCAATACCAACATTACGCCAATTATTATACGCTGCGAACCGATTACTCTCAGTAAACAGCACAAGTGGTATCATATACCGGATCGGCCATTTGCAATATCAATCGATGTTAAAGACGATATTTCTATTGCGCAATTTACCGAGGGGCCAGCCACCCTTGGCGCACGCCGGTTAACCAAATACCTAGAGCATTATTTTTCACAGGAAAGCCAGCCATATGAGTACACAAGAAATAATTCAGGAGCTGAAAGCCCTGTTGATCGAGACATTGGACTTGGAAGACATCTCAGTTGACGATATCGCTGACCATGATCCACTATTTAATGAAGGCCTTGGACTCGACTCAATTGATGCTCTGGAAATTGGCGTTGCGCTGCAAAAAAAATACGGCATTAAACTAAACCCAGATACCGACGACGTGAAATCCTACTTCGCCAGCGTCAGTCAGTTAGCAAAATTAGTTGAAAACAACAGCAAAACTGAGGTTTAAAAACTATGCATTCACGCGCTGACATCTACCAACATATCGTTACAGTGATGAGTGAACTGTTTGAGATCGAACCTGAAAAGCTCCGCGAAGATGCCGAGCTTTACGATGAACTAGACATTGACAGCATCGACGCCGTTGATCTCATAGTCGAACTCAAAAATTTTACAGGCAAAAAAATTGCCCCTGAAGATTTTAAAGCGGTGCGAACTGTCGGCGACATTATCGACGCGGTGGAAGAACTGCTGAAAAATGACTAAGCAGCTCGGTATCCGAATCTGCCTTGCGCTTCTTTTTCTGCTCTATCCTTTTATGGTCTATGCAGGTTTGGCATTTTTCGATCCAAGGTGGTTAATCTTGCTACTTCTTGCCAGCGCAGGGGCGCGCTTACTCGGCGGTAAATTTCCACGCCGAGTTATGCTACTGTGGCCAGCGGCGGCAATCGTAGCAGCCTTAATCACCTTGTTTAGCGCCACAGACACAGGGCTGCTTCTCTACCCCGTTTTGGTCAATGCTGTTTTCCTCTGTCTCTTCATGTGGAGCTATCTGCAACCCCCCAGCATTATTGAATTAATTGCTCAAAAAACTGACCCGGATTTACCCCCCAGCGGGGTTGTTTACACTCGCAAAGTAACTCTGGTGTGGTGTGTATTTTTTCTACTCAATGGTCTTATATCCCTGTTTACACTATTTCAAAGCCGCGAACAGTGGATACTATATAACGGTTTTATCTCGTATATTTTAATGGGCTTGCTCATGGGCGGCGAGTGGCTTGTCCGACAAGGCGTCAAAAAGAGAAATGCCGGTGCTTAAATCCCTTAGCCTCTTTTATGGCGAATCTGCCACAAGCATATACAGAGATAAACATATTGTCGGTTATCGCGGCAATGAAGCGATTTGCTGGCAATTTGTGTGCGAGCGCCAGAAATATTGGTTGCAATATATTGCCCAGATGCCGGTGCCGGCTGTCGCTGTACAACAGAGTAGCGGAATTGAATTTGTTGCCGCCCTACTCGCTACCTGGCAGCTCGGCAAAATTGCCGTGGTTCCCGGAAGCACCCGCCGCAGTCAGCTGAACAGTATCCTTGGCGAAAACGCCATGAGCAAAGTACACGATTGCGAAAACTTTGTTGCCCCAGCTTTATCGCTCACACCCATAACAAACCAAAATGCGACACATAGCCCCGCAGACCTAGCCTTAATTATTTACACTTCCGGATCCAGCGGCGCGCCCCAAGCCTGCGACAAAACATTTATACAATTAGACGCGGAGTTATTGATTTTAGAACAGTGCTGGGGAGATACCGTAGCCGATAGCCTTTTTCTTAGCTCGGTATCGCGACACCACATGTACGGGCTGCCATTTAGCCTATTGTGGCCACTGTGCCGCGGCAACGCTTTTGTCGACAAGTCACTGCCCTATATGGAATCAATCGACCAGTTGCCCAGCCCCTCATTCACCCTAATTACCAGCCCTGTCCAGCTTGCTAATTTACCGCCAGCTTTAGATTGGCGGTATTTAGCACAGCACTGCGCCGCGGTGTTTAGTGCCGGTGCGCCACTAGACGAGGCCGCGGCCAAGGATAGCCTAGAAAAATTTGGCTTACAGGTGAACGAAATTTATGGCAGCACGGAAACCGGTGCCATCGCCCAGCGTCAGCAGCTTCTTAGTCCTGCTTGGCAATGCCTACCCGAAACCGAGATGCGCATTGACCCGACCAGCAGACAAATAGAAATCAACTCCGTTGCGGCGGGCACCACTGATACCAACTGGCTAGCCCTATCAGACAAAGCAGAGGAAGTCGGGCCGCAGCAATTCATGCTAAAAGGCCGCAGCGACCAAATTGTCAAAGTAGGTGCCAAACGGGTCTCCCTTAGCCACATAAACGCCCTACTTGCATCTCACCCCTTGGTGCGAGAAGCCCGAACGGTAATATTGAACGAGCGAAAATCTCGAATTGGGGCGGTGCTTTGCCTTACCCCAGATGGTAATCGACTATTGACTGACCAAGGCCGCAATGCGACCAATAAAATGCTAAGCCATCATTTAGGCGATGAACTTGAAAGTATCGCACGACCGCGCTACTGGCGGTATTTGTCATCGATGCCAAGCAATACCCAAGGTAAAGTCCCGCGCAAACTTCTCGAAGAATTGTTTTACAGTGAACACCAGCCTCGCCTACCTGAGCTCGTTAGCAGCAGCCTAGATAGCGACGGCCAAGAAGCGAGTTTTACTATTTTTGTGCCCCACCAGCTCCGCTACTTTAATGGCCACTTTCCCGGCAACGCAGTGCTGCCCGGAGTAGTTCAATTAAGTTGGGTTTTGCATTTCGCGCAGCAAACTTTCCAAAAGTTAGGTATTTTTCAGCGCCTCGAAGTAATTAAATTCCAGCAAGTGATTCGTCCCGGCGATACCGTCAGACTTAAGTTACGCTGGGACCCGCATAAATATTATTTACAGTTTGTGTTCGACACAGATTCAGAATCCACTCATTCAAGTGGTCGCATAGGTTTCAAGCCCCATGACGAATAACAACAGCGTCGGCTTCGCGCCATGCGCGCTCATACCAGTTTATAACCACTCATTGGTATTAGAGAAAACCTGCAAGGCACTATTAGATCTCAATCTCCACGTAATACTGGTTGATGATGCCAGCGACAACGCGTGTAAAGCGATAATGCAGTTTATTGCCGATCGCTATGAAGATGTCAGCCTAATAACGCGGGCCACTAACGGTGGCAAAGGCGCGGCGGTCAAAAGCGGCCTACGTTTCGCGCAGCAAAAGGGTTATAGCCACGGCATACAAGTCGATGCCGACGGCCAACACAATCTAGCTGATGTGAGCGAATTCATCAGCGCAGCAAGTCGGGAGCCTAACGCCCTTATTCTTGGCTACCCGGCATACGACACCAGTGTACCCAAGCATCGCTACTACGCCCGCTATCTCACCCACATCTGGATTTGGATCAACACCCTATCCTTCAGTATTCAAGACACTATGTGTGGCTTTAGGGTATATCCCGTAACCGCCAGTAATGTACTAATAAACTCATCTAAAATTGGCGATCACATGGACTTTGACTCCGAATTTGTAGTTCGCTGGTATTGGGCGGGGCTAGAAATCGTCCAGCGCGAGACCAAAGTTATCTACCCAGCTGACGGCATTTCACACTTTCGTCTCCTCAAAGACAATGCGCTAATTTCCGGCATGCATGCCAAACTATTCTTCGGTATGTTGTGGCGAATCCCCATACTTTTAGGGCGTAAAATCAGGGCGAGATTTCCATGAGCGACACGAGAGGCTGGTTTGCTATTCGGGAATACGGCTCCAAACACGGCATGCAGTTTTTACTCGCCTGTTACCGTGTTGGTGGCCGTGGCGTGTTTGCCGTATGTTTATTTCCCGTCATTGGATTTTACTTTTGCCTACGCCGCGACGCTCGCCGCGCATCCTTGCAATATTTGCAGCTAATGCACGAGGCCAACCCGGACTTCCCCAAACCTTCATTGCGCTATAGCTTTTATCATTTCTGGTGCTTCGGCCTCGCCCTGCTGGATAAATTTAGCGTGTGGATGGGACAAATCCAGCGTAAAGACGTATCCGTTCATGGCGGCGAGCTGATCGACGCCATGCTAAGCAGCGGCCGTGGCGGTATACTACTAACATCCCATCTCGGGAATTTCGAAATCTGCCACGCCTTGTCAAATAACAGAGCGGGCATGAAATTAACAATTCTGCATCACAGCCAACACACCGCCAAATTCAATAACTTACTGCGTCGCTATAGCAAGGAATCCAGAGTCGAACTGATGGACGTCAGCAATATCGACACGGCTGCCGCGATATACCTCAGTGCAAAAATTTCGAACGGCGAATTTGTCGCTATCGCAACCGACCGCGTACCCATAAACAACCCGTCGGCGGTGCGCGAATTAGACTTCCTTGGCAAATCAGCCCTGTTTCCCACAGGCCCCTTTGTACTTGCGCTAGCACTGCATGCACCGATATTTTCACTACACTGTCTTAAGCAAGACGGCCGATACCATATTTATTTTGAACAATTAAGCGACGCCCATGCAACGAGTCGCAAGCAACGACAAGCGTTGATGAGTTCACTGATGAATAAGCAGGCAGCACGACTAGAATATTATTGTCGGTTGGCGCCTTGGCAATGGTTTAATTTTTACCCATTTTGGCCAAACAAGACCCCAGACACGGAATGTAAAAAATGAGTATTCAGAGCAGCGCAACGCCAAATCAACACAGCCACGACGTCATTATCAACGTACCGTTTCACGATGTAGATTCCGCGCAAATTGCGTGGCACGGCCACTATGCAAAATATTTTGAGGTCGCGCGCTGTGCGCTATTAGAAACGATAAACTACAACTACTTGGAAATGAGCGAATCCGGGTATTTTTGGCCCGTTGTCGACATGCGTATTCGCTATATTAATCCGGCCTTGTTCGGGCAAAAAATTCGCGTTAACGCCACTATTACGGAATGGGAAAATCGACTGCGCATTGACTATCGGATTTTCGATGCAGAGACTGGAAAGCGACTTACCAAAGGCCACACCGTGCAAGTGGCGGTATCCATGACAACAAAAGAACTACTACTCGCCTCGCCACCAATACTCGCACAAAAGCTCGGCTTGGACACGACGCCATGAAACGCTTTGTCTTAGCTACAGCTATACTGCTACTCGGCACGCAGACCTATGCCGATGTGCTTAGTGAACTTACTACGCGTGCCCGCCAAGTAAACAGTATTTCTGGAAATTTCGCGCAGTCGCGGCATATCGCGGTATTGAGAGTACCACTTCAATCGTCTGGCAATTTCCAATATCTCCGCGCACAAGGGCTACGCTGGCACAGTATTCAACCGGTGGAAAGCACCCTGCAAATATCTACCGACCAAGGTATCCGCGTACTCAACGCCCAGGGCGATTCCCAAACGCTGGCGGCGCCGGAAATTCTGTCACAACTATTTCTTGGGCTGTTTTCCGGTGAGCTAAGCGCCTTGCAGGATATATTCACAATCACCGAACAGACTGTCGAACACGGCTGGCAATTGCGGCTAAGCCCCAGGAGCACCGCACTCAAACAACACCTATTGTATATCGACATTAGCGGAACTGAGCTCGTAGAAACAGTATTAATAGCTGATGCCAACGGCGACCGAAACGCGATTAGTCTACTCAATCAAGTCGTGGAAAAGTCCGCTGAATGAGCAAATTGACTAACGCAATAAAGCAAAAATTTGCTTTCGCTGTATGGCTAAGTGTTCTGCTTACCGCAGCGCTATATTGCACCAGCAAAATCCAGCGTGGTGACGCATTTGAAACGAACATTCTCGGCTTACTCCCCGCGTCCGTCACCGAGGACGTTCAGTCAGAGCTGAATAAAAAAAGTGGCTTTGACCGAAAATTCGCGATACTGATTAGCGCAGATATTGATTCAGACGCCCTCGCCGCCGCCGCAAGTCTTGGTACTCAGTTAAATACCCTGAACAATGTTAGTATCGACCAGCACGATGGCGACCAAGTAACCGCGCTTCGGAATTTTTACCGACCCTATTTACACCAACTACTTAGCCCTGATTGGCGCCACCGGTTACAACAAAGCACACCACTTGAGATTGCGAACATTGCATATCGAGAGCTGTTTAATCCCGTCGCCAAATTCCGCCCTTACAGCATGGCCATCGACCCTTTCAACCTTGGTGGCGATTGGTTCGCCTACATCCTTCCCCAGCAAAATCGCTTCCGAGCATCGGACCTTCCTTCAGTAAAAAATGGCGACAATATTTGGTATATAGTCAGTGGTGAATTGACGGGTAGCCCATTCTCACCTGTGGTCCAAACACCAATTAGCTCGACCCTAGCGCAATTTAGCGAGAAACATTCCGAACTAAGAATATTGCGTTCAGGCCTCGTCTTTCACGCTGCCGAAGCCACTGCGTTGTCTAGCCGGGAAATATCAACGGTCGGCCTTGGATCGCTGCTGGCAATTGTTTTTTTAGTCGTCACCGTATTTCGCTCTGGCCCCGCACTGCTCGCAATAGCGTTGACCATGAGCGCCAGTGTACTCGGCGGCCTAGCCTGCTGCTTGCTTATATTTGATCGGGTTCACTTAATCACCATTGCCTTCGGCTCAACCTTGCTTGGCCTGGCAGTCGATTATTGTTTCCACTTTTTGATTAAATATCGCCAAGTGGCAGACGCACCACTTGCCGGCAGACTTCTCGCACGCGGGCTGCTGTTCAGCGCCGCATCAAGTATCTTCGCCTATGTTTTTCAGTTGCTATCCCCGCTCGCCGGTTTACAGCAATTTGCTGTATTTATGTGTGCAGGCTTAGCAGCTGCTGCACTCAATATTATTGTGCTTAGCCAGTATTTCCGCGAGGCGCCCTCGCCTTCATTTAATCGTTGGCTTAATATTTACCCACAATATGTCGCACCTATCTATCGCCGTTTGAGCCTCCCTTACAAGACCATCAGCGTTAGTTTATTTGTACTGACCGTGGCGCTAAGTACGCTGCTACTCAATCGTGAAAATAGCGACGACATCCGCGATTTAAATTCATCTAGCATGGCGCTAATGGCTTCGGAAGCAAAAGTACAAAATCTACTTGGCATTGCCGGTACCCAGCGCTATCTGCGGATTACAGCAAGCAATGAACAAGAACGGCTTGAGCAGAGCCTTAATATAGCGAATCAGTTTGATACATTGCGTCCCAGTCAGCCGCTCCCTGCAAGTCATGTCTTGGGCCGTTTGATTCCCCCTGATGCCCAGCAACGCGCGGATTTTGAATTACTGCGCGACAAACTTTATGGCAAGCAGGGCGCAATATATGAGCTCTGTCAGCTCCTAAATAACGATTGCAGTACATGGCAGGGGCTCGCTGCTAGCTTCCAGCCAGATCTTCGGCCATCTAGCCTGCCTGCTGACTTGCGCCCGCTCTTCCCCGCCAGCCTCTTTAGTACTAGCAAAGAAACACGAATTTTAATCAACCTAGACAACGATACGGCAGTGGCACTAGAGGACTTGCTCGCAAACAATCCAAAAATAAGTTACGTGGACAAGGTCGCGCAACTATCCACCAGTTTGCAATTATTCCGACACAATACCAGTATTGCCCTCGCTGTATTCCTGCTTGCCTTCACCGTGGCCATGTTCATTATTTATCGTACTCGCGCCTTGGCGCCGCTCATTACACTCGGTATAGTCATCGCAGTGAGTTTAGTCTGCGCGACCGGCGCGGGTATCAGCCTATTCCATATTTTAGCTTTACTCTTGGTTATTGGGCTGGCGGTAGATACCTCTGTTTTCTATTTAGAACTGGGGCTCACTGCAGAAACGTGGCTAGCCTCCACTTTATCGGCAATTACATCGGTACTGGCCTTCGGTTTACTCGCCCTAAGTGAAGTACCCGTGTTACACCAATTCGGTAGCGTAGTGTTCGCCGGTTTATTGTGCAGCTGGCTGCTAAGCCCATTAATTTTTCATCTGTTCCGCTTAACGCCAACTAATGAGCTAGCGGTTAGGCCAATTTCAACAAACAAGGATATGTTGTCATGACTGAAGTATGCGATGTTGCGATCATCGGTGCTGGCCCAGCGGGCAGTATTGCCGCTGCACTCCTGCGTAAAGCTGGCCATAAGGTAGTAGTGTTAGAGCAGAGTCAATTTCCTCGATTTTCCATTGGTGAAAGTCTACTACCTCAATGCATGGCTTTTATCGAGGAAGCCGGCATGCTCGACGCCGTTAATAAAGCCGGTTTTCAGTTTAAAAATGGCGCCGCTTTTAGTCGCAACGACCAACCTGGCTCCTTTGATTTCACACAAAAATTCAGCGACGGCCCAGGCACCACATTTCAAGTACAGCGCGCCGATTTCGACCTACTAATCGCAAACCAAGCCATTGCCGCCGGTGCAGATATTCGTTTTGGTCAACGCATTGAAGGTTTCGATTACAACGAACAAGGCCTACCCGTTCTACACTACCGAAATAAAGAAGGTAATGAACTTCAATTACAGAGTAAATTTGTGCTCGACGCATCGGGGTTTGGCCGAGTGTTACCTCGCTTATTAGATTTAGAAATGCCCTCTGACTTCCCTGTACGGCGCTCATTGTTCACCCACATTGAAGATAATATTGTGGATCCCGACTACGACCGCGAAAAAATTCTAATTGTCGTTCACCCCGAATTTAAGAACGTATGGTACTGGCTTATCCCCTTCAGCAATGGTCGTTGTTCCCTTGGTGTTGTTGCTGCAGAAGAATTTTTTGACCTCGAGGCCAACACCCCAGAACAGTTATTGAAAGACGCCGTCAACGCCAGCCCTGAACTTCGGCGCCTACTCTGCAATGCCAAATTTGATACACCGATAACCGTTCTTGGCGGCTATGCCTGTAAAGTTAAATCCTTGTGGGGAAAACGCTTTGCCCTACTCGGCAATGCCGGTGAATTTTTAGACCCGGTGTTTTCATCCGGCGTCACCATCGCCATGAAATCAGCTAGCCTTGCCGTACCCCTAGTGAATCGCCAGCTGGCAGGCGAGGATATCGATTGGCAGACAGACTACGCAAGGCCCTTACAAAGCGGTATAGACACATTTCGGGTGTACGTGTCGGCTTGGTACGACGGTTCGTTTCAAGATGTTATTTTCTCTAGCACCCAGCAGCCCAAAGTTCGCGCCATGATCTGCTCAATATTGGCCGGCTACGCTTGGGACAAAAACAACCCCTTTGTAAAACAACCTGGCCGACTGCAAACAGTGGTGGCACTTTGCCAAGACTAATTTTACGCCTTGCGCTTGTCATGTTCCTAACGAGCTGTGCGACGCAACAACACTCTTCCATAGAAGCGCTAAGGCTGCCACCTCGGTCAACACTTGCGTGCTGCTGGCAATCCCAGGAGTCAATCCAGATTACTATTACGCAAAATTCAGCGATCAAGAAGATTGCTTTGCTAAGCGCCCTAGAAGTCACGCCTACGCAACTGACTGTTGTCATCTTCGACCCCTTAGGTCGAAGACTAGCCTCCTTTGCACAAGACGACGCGGGCCTGCACACCCACTCAGCCCCGCCGGAGTGGGATACACGCCTCGCTCAACAAATGTTACTGGCCATCTATTTACATCATATACCCAGTTCAGCGTGGAATTTTCAAGGGAGTGACTGGAGCATTACGACAACTCAACGCTCCCGCGCTTTGTTATTTCGCCAACAAATTCAGTTACAGATAGACTACGCCGACGACAGCAGCAAACAAGACCGCCGAATTAGCTACCCTGGGCAGCCGCTCGTTTTAGACATACGGACCTTATCGAGGACCGCACTTTGAACCGTACTAACGCACCCATTTTTCTCAATCATGCCGGCATTTGCTGTGCTTTAGGCAACACCATCGACGACGTCGAAAGTGCACTTTTCGCGGAGGGAATTAGCAGCCCGCTACGTAAAAGTGACCAGTACTCACCTGGCACAATACAACCCTTAGGGCAAATTCACAGCGAATTTCAAACGATCGATATCGCCGATGAAAATAGCCGCAACAATCGGATACTAGCTCAAGCTTTGCGTCCACTTCGCGACGAGATTGAACAGCTAAAGTCACGCTATGGCAGTGATCGAATAGGCGTTATTATCGGTACAAGCACCTCAGGTGTTGCCGAAGGCGAGACCGCGATGCAACATATTGATGGCGAGTTTCAACTCGCTGCCGGCTATCGTTATCGGACCCAAGAGCTTTCGGCCCCCAGCCGCTTTGCCGCGCGCTGGCTAGGATTAAACGGCCCTACTTGGAGCGTATCTTCCGCCTGCACTTCCGGCGGCAAGGCGCTCGCCAGCGCCGCCCGCTTACTTAAAACCGGCGCAGTCGACGCTGTCATCGCCGGTGGCGTCGACAGTCTATGCAAAATGACCGTCAATGGCTTTGGTTCACTCGCCGTCACCTCCACCGAACTTTGCCTACCATTTAGCCAAAACCGACGTGGCGTCAATATTGGCGAAGGTGCGGCCGTGTTCGTTGTTAGCCACGAGACCGGACCAGTGTGCCTCGCTGCCTGCGGTGAAACATCAGACGCCCATCATATTTCATCGCCTGAGCCCGAAGGTCGCGGCGCCGAAGCCGCCATGCGCCAGGCCCTAGCCGCCGCATCTTTAACTCCCGCAGATATCGCTTATATCAATCTTCACGGCACCGCAACAAGACAAAATGATCTTATGGAAAGCTTGGCGATTCACCGGGTTTTCGGCGAAGATGTCGCCTGTAGTTCAACAAAACCCCTAACTGGCCACACATTAGCCGCAGCGGGCGCCATCGAGGCTGCATTTTGTTGGCTCACGCTAAAGCGCAAAGATGGACGCCTGCCACCGCACCTTTGGGACGGCGTACGCGACCCAGACATATGCGGAATGCAGGGACTTGGTCACCGACAATTAACAACGCAACCCAAAGCGGTAATGAGTAATTCATTTGCATTCGGTGGCAATAATTTATCTTTAATCATGACCGGAGAGCCGCGTGATTAACACCGCGACCAAGGCCTTAACAGCGCCGTTAAACATTGAGCAATTTATTCCTCATGATGGCGATATGTCGCTCTTAGACGAGATCATTGCAGAGCGTGATAACGGCATTTGTGCCGCAGTAACTATTGGCGAACACTCGCTCTTTGCAGATCAAAAAGGTGTACCTAGTTGGGTTGGAATTGAGTATATGGGTCAAGCAATTGCCGCCTATGCTGGCCTTAAAGCCAGAAAAAAAGGTGAAGCCGTCAAAATCGGATTTCTCGTCAGCTGCCGTCGCTATATCCCAAACCTCAGCTATTTCCCGCTTGGCGCACGCCTAGAAATATCAGCCGACGCAGTGACAGACGGCGATACCGGCCTACAAATTTTTGAATGCCAAATCAAAGGCCCTGAATTTAATTTCTGCGCTAATTTAAACGTATTTATGCCAGAGGATGTTGAACAGTTTATGCAGGAGAATATGCGATGAGTGCAACCGTTCTCGTTACCGGCTCAAGTCGGGGTATAGGGCGTGCGATAGCACTAGAACTTGCTCAAACAGGCTATGAATTGGTTATTCATTGCCGCAGCCAAATTGAGCAAGCGACGTCACTACAAACTGAGCTTGAACAGCTTGGCGCCAAATCACGAATTATCCAATTCGACGTTGCCGACCGGGCCCAGTGCAAAGCAATACTCGAAGCCGATATCGAAGCCCATGGCGCTTATTATGGTGTGGTCTGTAATGCTGGCATTATTCGCGACGGCGCCTTTCCCGCCTTAAGCGGCGAAGATTGGGACGACGTAGTACACACTAATTTAGATGCTTTCTACAATGTATTACACCCCCTCATAATGCCTATGGTAAGGCGCCGCCAGCCCGGGCGTATTATCACCTTAGCGTCGGTATCGGGGATTATGGGCAATCGTGGACAAACCAATTACAGCGCGTCTAAAGCCGGTATAATCGCCGCCAGTAAATCCCTTGCCCTTGAACTGGCAAAGCGCGAAATCACCGTAAATTGCGTGGCGCCAGGGCTTATCGACACAGATATGAGCGAGGCCGCAATTGGCAAGGAAGTCATGGCCATGATTCCGGCCCGACGTGCAGGAAAACCCAGCGAAGTCGCCGCCTTAGTGCGCTTCTTACTTTCTCCAGAAGCGGCATACATTACCCGCCAAGTTATTTCCGTTAACGGAGGCATGTGCTAATGAGGCGCGTCGTCATAACCGGCATGGCCGGATTTTCACCTATCGGCTCTGACTGGGAAACCATTGAACAGCACCTTCGTACCGGTAAAAATGGTATTAAAGTCATGTCCGAATGGGATAAATACACCCAGCTCAACACCCGTTTAGGCGCTCCAGTGATGGACTTTGAGCGTCCAGCCCATTACTCGAGGAAAAAAATCCGGAGCATGGGTCGCGTCGCCCTTATGAGCACCCGGGCGACTGAATTAGCACTAGAACAAGCCGGTTTATTAAATGACCCAATAATCAAAGATGGGCGCATGGGGGTAAGCTATGGGTCCTCGACGGGCAGCCCTGATGCGGTAGCGGATTTTGGCGATATGCTCATGAATCACGCCAGCGCTGGCATTAACGCAAACTCCTATTTGAAGATGATGAGCCACACCGCTGCCGTCAATATTGGCGTTTTCTTCGAACTCAAAGGCCGAGTGATTCCCACATCCAGCGCCTGCACCTCTGGCAGCCAAGGCATCGGCTACGCTTTTGAAGCCATTAAATATGGCCACCAAGACCTTATGGTAGCCGGTGGCGGCGAAGAACTCTGCGCTACAGAGGCGGCGGTATTCGATACCCTCTATGCCACTAGCACCCGCAATTCTGAACCTCAACTTACACCACGCCCCTTCGACCGCGACAGAGACGGCTTGGTAATCGGTGAAGGTGCTTGCAGCCTTATCCTCGAAGAGCGTGAACACGCCCTTGCCCGTGGCGCGACTGTCATTGCTGAAATCGTCGGCTTTGGCACCAACTCCGATGGCAGTCACGTCACCCAACCGCAAACTGAAACCATGTATCTCGCCATGCAACGCGCTCTAAAAATTGCAGACGTTCCCGCCTCTGCTATCGGGTACATCAGCGCTCATGGCACAGCCACCGACCGCGGCGATATCGCCGAGTCGCATGCGACCGCAAAAATGTTCGGCAGCACTACCCCAATCAGCGCGCTAAAAAGCTTTACCGGTCACACACTTGGCGCCTGCGGCTCGCTAGAGGCCATGGTCGCGGTGGAAATGATGAATAGAGACTGGTTTCACGGCACAGCGAACCTTGAAAACATCGACCCAAGCTGCGCTGAACTCGACTACATTACCGGTGCGGGACGCGCCATGACGGTGGACTATGTGATGAGCAATAACTTTGCATTTGGCGGGATCAATACGTCGCTTATTTTTAAAAAATCACAGTGATTGTAACTATAATCAATTGCAAATAATGGCGTGCAGTAGCCAGAAAACACTGCCTGGCTAGTCTCACCCGAAAATGCGGGCGAGACTAGCCTTTACTATTCCTTGTCGTCCTTAGCAGTGACAAAAGTTTCTCGTTTAAGCCCGTATTTCTGCATTTTTTCATTTAGCGTTCGGCGGGGTAAATCAAGCACCTCCATCACCAGTTTAATATTGCCGCTATGATGGCTTAACTCCGCGCTAATCAATGCCTTTTCAACTTGTTCCAGGCGGTCACTGAGCGACCCTTCGCCCGAAAACATTGTCGATCGATTACTAAGACCGAGCTGAAGCAAGTCAGACACTGAAATACCACTAAAGCTTCGCGTAAGGAGATAGCGCTCTGCAGTGTGCTTGAGTTCACGAACGTTACCCGGCCAATGATGCAGCTCAAGCGCGAGGATATCATCATAGTTTAGTGTAGGCGCCTCCAACTGGTTGTTCCTGGCCGCTTCCCGTAAAAAATGGGCAAACAGCACCGGGACGTCGTCAATACGATCGCGTAAAGCCGGCAAATGAATTTCTGCTACCATCAACCGATAGTAAAGGTCTTCCCGAAAGCGCCCGTCTCTTGCGGCCTCTCGTAAATCTTCCTTAGTGGCGGACATAATCCGGACATTAATCGGGATCGGATTGTGAGAACCGACCCGAACGACTTCCCGTTCTTGCAATACTCGCAACAATTTGATTTGAAACGACATCGGCATACTTTCGATCTCGTCCAAAAACAAAGTGCCTTGATGGGCAGCCTCAAAATAACCAACTCGCCGTTTCTGAGCGCCGGTGAAAGCCCCGGCCTCGTGACCAAACAATTCACTTTCCAGCAGACTTTCTGCAATCGCACCCACATTTATAGCAACGAAGGGCTGATCATGCCGGATACTGAGCGCATGTAGACTGCGAGCAACCAATTCCTTGCCCGTGCCCGTTTCTCCCGAGATTACGACGTCGGCATTAACCCGCGCCAGTGCCTGAACATGCCCGCGCAGGATTTTTGTCGCGGCGGATTCGCCAATGATCTTAGACGGTAACCAGTCATCTACTTCGGCAGAGGAATGCTGTGGCTGACTCGCAAGTGTGGCTTGCCGCTGCTGGCAGGCACGCTTAATTAATTCAACGAGTCGATCTTGTTTATACGGTTTTTCAATAAAATCAAAAGCGCCGAGCTTCATCGCTTCCACGGCCTGAGCAATCCCTCCGTGTCCGGTAATAAGAATCACCGGAATACTCGAATCGATCGCTTGCAGCAAACTCATGCCGTCCATTCCCGGCATACGAATATCGCTGAGCACCACCCCTCTAAAATCACCGTTTAGTAATGGCAATGCATCCCGAGCGTCTGTAAACGTCTCCACTTGGATATCTGCCAAGGCGAGCCATTGTTCAAGTGATTCTAATACCGTAGGCTCATCGTCAATGACCACGGCATGCATTATTTCATCCATCAATTGCGCTCTGTGATTAATTTGTTGTTGGTAATATCAGAGTAAAACAGGTTCCTCTACCAATACAGCTGCTAACCGTCAGGTCTGCACCAATGTCACGCGCCAAGCTATAACTGATCGCCAACCCCAATCCAAGCCCCTTCCCCATTGGTTTTGTAGTAAAAAAGGGTTCGAATACGTGACCTAACTGATCTTCACTCATACCGTGCCCGTTATCTTCAATACTTAAGGAAATCCGCTTGGGTAGCTTGCCTTGCCGCAACGCTGGCAATTCGGTCAGACGAATCTCGATACGCGAATCTTCCTGCCCCGTTACCGCGTCAATTGCGTTAGTGAGTAAATTTACAACAATTTGTTCCAGCACCATCGCATTGGCCTGCACCAAATAATCTAGGCGGTTTTGCGATAGCAGAAGTTCACATTCAACTTGTTCTGTTGCAAATCTTGGCCCCAGTAGTTCTAAAGCATAGCGAACCGGCGCCTGAAGTGAGACCGAGGCACTGCCCGAGTTCCGTTTCCCAGCAAAGATCCGTAACTGGCGAGATAGCTTCGAAAGACGTTCAAGCAAGGCTTCAATTTTTAAGAAATTTTCGCTGACTGAATCAAACCGCTTGCGCGCCAACAATACCTGACTACTGGCAACGTAGTTCGATAAGGCCGTAATCGGTTGGTTTATTTCGTGAGCAATTGCCGCCGACATTCGTCCAAGTGCCGCCAGTTTTTGATTCTGCGCCAGCGCAGCTTGAGCATCCTCAAGTTCGCGAGTACGCTCCTCCACTCGATGCTCTAAAACCCTGTTCGCTTCCTGCAATGCCTGCTGCGCCACGGTTAGCTCCGTCACGTCTTGAACGGTGAGAATAAACTCACGCTGTTCTCCTGCGCGAATCGCGTTCAACGTGTACATCACGGGGAAGCGACTGCCGTCTGAACGAACACCTTCTGCCCGGCATGCGCCAACACCAGCCTTTTCGGGATCCCAAGGCTGAATCAAGTCCGCTGGCGTATTAAACCCCTTCTCATTTTCTAATTTAAATAGCGTTCTGGCCTGCTCATTCAAAAACAGTGGTTCAAACTGCGCATTTAGATTCAACAAACCAACATCAGTATTTTGAATAATGGCGCGCTGATGGGATTCTCGTTCAGCGGTCAGCTGAGCTAGCGCGTTTTGCGCGTGTGTACGTCTGCGGCGCTCACGATAAAACAAACTTCCAATGGCAATGCCCGCATAGAATAAAATAATAAGACCTTGCTTCCGTCTTAGCTGTGCTCTGAACTGGGCGAGTGGCATCCGAAGGTGCATATGCCAAGCGTAGCTCTCTATGGGCGACGCAAAAACTACCTGTGGGCCAGATCTCTTCAGATTAAACGTGGACCAATCATCCGCCTGCCAATCGACGAGCCGTTGTAGTGGCTCAACTGAACGTTTACCGTACTGAAGGGTTTGCGCCAATTCAGACTGTGTTCCAACTGAAAGCGGTTGCATAGAAAAGTAGCGCCACTTTTCTGTTGATGCGAGGAATATAATACCTTTCTCATCGGTCACCCAAACTGAATCACCAGACACTTGCCAGCTCTGTTCTAGTATTCGCAGGTTTATCTTTATGACGATAACCCCCAGCGTCTGACCAGATTCAGAAAGAACCGGGGCTGACAGAAACAAACCTGGTCGGCCAGACGTTGCCCCGACGGCAAAGTAAACATCAGAAACGCCCGCCATTGCATCGCGAAAATAAGGGCGAAAGCCATAATTGCTACCGGCAAAACTCGTCGCCGTATCGTAATTACTTGTGTAGTTTGTGACACCGGCGGAATTGAGCAAAAATATCTCATCTGAGCCAGCCTGCCGATTAATATTTTTCAGTAAAAATGAGATTGAGCTGGGCTCAGCGGGTACCACTTTTTGGTCACTGGAATTTCGTAATGCCGCAACGACCCGAGGGTCCGAAGCAAGTACTTGCGGCAAATACTGATAGCGATCGATTGTCGCCAGCAGTGAGGTCTTATAGACGCCCAAGCGTTGCAGTGAGGCAGTTTTTGCTAGGCCTATTTCACGGCGCATCGCCCACGAGTGAGTAAAAACCAGAATGAGAATTAATAAAAATAAGCCAACGAACAGCCCAAACGGCAAGGACCGAAGGTAAGGATGGCCTCGGCGCGTAAGTTGATTATTTAAAGACATAGCCGCAACATTTACACATAAGACCCACCAATATACCTGACAAGCTTAACACCCGCGCCAATACTTCTCGCGATGACAGCGCCGTACATGCCGAAAAGCAGCGCGGACGACGCCAGCGGCACTCATTTGTGCCTACATGTATTGCGTATTTGAAGGATCAAAATTTAAGTCGTCCTCCGAGTAACAAAGTGTCTACGCCATCAAAGGAGGCACCACTGCGGCTAAAAGAATGGTTATTGTACCCCGCATAGGCCTCAAACCACTGAATGGGTGTAAATACATAACCAACGCCCACTGTTTGCGTAGTGTCGCCCTTCTGCACACGGTCTTCCATTACCGTATAGTGAACATCGCACGCATGTTTTCCGACCTTGTACCCTAACTTGCTAGAATAAAAATCCGCGTCCGGATTAGCGCTGTCATTATCACTAGTCGCTGAGTAGGCACCAGTCACACTAATACCACTGTCGTGCAGCCACGATACGGAACCGCCAACCGTTTTAAAATCCCCAGCCACACCGCCAACATCCCGGACTGAATAACCGACAGCCGCAAGAATTTTACCCCCTAAACGACCCGAGAACCGTAAACCGAGTTCACTCACATCGTCCTGCTCCTTAACACCCTGACTAATTGATGCCTCCAATGGGCCTAGTACTGGCAAATCATATTTTACGCGGCTGTACCGGCTTTCAAAGTCTTGATCACTCATCGCTGCACTCAGTTTCACCCGGGTATCAGTAGTTTTATCCAGAAAGGCCAGCCCGCCGCCAACCAACGCGGGATTGGTCCAAGAAATGACCAAGGTACCGGACAAGTCTCTCTCTATGTTTCGGTTCGCAGCACCGTCACCCTGACCGAGCGACAACTTACCAAAGCCACCAGATACAAATAGGTTCAGGTAGCGCTCGGCGAACTCACCGCTAATGGAGCGTTCATCTAGCGTCACATTATTTGAGGGATTCTGCTGGTATTCCAGTTCCATATGGGCGCCAATACTCAGCCCGGTGTCATCGAGATCACCTTTCAGTTCCGCGCCAATCCTACTGCTAATATTGTCGTTATCGACAATGAAGTGATCACTGCCGTCGCCACTGTCACCAACAAGCAAGCCATAGTTTAGCTGTCCGTAAACATCGACAGAAAGGTTCGACACCGTAGCTTGTGCTATTGCCGCTGATGCCGAAAAACCGCATGTAATAATGACTATGCATGACGCTATTATTTTTTGATTTTTCATTTAATGCTCTCTTGATTATATTATTTATTAACTAAACAGTTAGCTACCAATTACCTCCGCGAGCGGCAATGTCTAAAAACCGAAACGGCGAAATGCCTGGCCGATACTGTCTATTTACTCAATCGAGTCGATACAACTCCAAAGCTCTACTGCTGGCTGACTCGCCCGCGGTGGGCCAAGCCATTCGCTCAATGAATGACAGGCCTTATCAAAACAAACTTCGTAATCACCAGCTTCTGGGGTTCGCCCCAAACGCAGTGGCTGAAGCGGCGCTAACTGACGACGATAGTGCCAGCTACCGTTATACAACTCGGCCCCATCTGGAATTTCCATACCAGCGCCCGTGCCTTTCACGCGTGCCTCGCCAAGTAGCAAGCCTTCTACCGTCACCCGGTAATCCTCTTCCCAGCGAACCTTCTCAATCGTATGGGTCCAAGCCAAGGTAAAGTCATCAACCGGGACATGCGCCCACATCACCCCAGCCAACCCGAGGCAAAGACCTATCATGCGGCGGCCAGTTGACTGTCACGAGCACGCCAATAATGCTGCGCAATGAAAATCACAGACAGAGCAAAACCAATTTCATCACTTAACGGCGTAGACACAATCAAACTAGCGCCCGCAGCAAAGCCTAGTGCGCGCTCCCAAACAGGCATTTTGGTCTGCAGAAAGCCGGTAAAAATCGCACCCCATATACCAATTGCCAATGCCGCCTTACCCACCACATAGCAGGTCGCGAAAATGCTGCTGCTTTGCAGCATCAAGGCCGGTTCGTAGACCGCCATAAACGGCACAACAAATCCCGCCACCGCGATCCGAATTGCCCATAGACTAATCTTAAGTCCACTCTCCTTGGCAATGGGCGCAGCAGCGAAGCAAGCCAGCGCCACCGGCGGGGTTAGGTCAGCCATAATGCCGAAATAGAACACAAACATATGCGAGACAATCAGCGGCACGCCCAGCTCTAGCAATGCTGGCGCAGCAATCGAACTAGTGATGATGTAATTGGGAATAGTTGGAATACCCATACCAAGCACCATGCACGTCAGCATGGTAAGAATCAGCGATAAGAACAGATTGTTCTGGCCAATCGCTATGATGTAGCCAGCGAAAGTTGACGCTACCCCAGTCAGCGAGACCACCCCAATAATCACCCCAACGAGCGCGCAAGCTATACCCACAGGAACCGCATGGCGCGCGCCTTCCACTAAGGCATGCAAACAAATAGTCAAGGTTTCGCGGCCACCTTTAATGAAGTAGCACATCGCAACGAGCAAGGCTACTACGCCAAACATCACGCCAATTCCAAGTTGAAAGAAGCCAGCGCAAAGCACACCTAAAGCGACCCAGAAAGCCATACGCATCGCGAAGGAAGACACGCGCATAATGATTGCTGAACCTAGAATAACAATGGCCGTCAGCGTCAGCCCGACCATCCCAGAGAACAAAGGAGTACGCCCAGAAAACAATAAGTAGACCAACACAAATAATGGAATCAACAAATACCAACGCTGTTTGACGGCAGCCCAGGGATTCGGGCACTGATCCTTTGGTAAGCCACACAGGTTCGCGCGTTTAGCTTCCAAGTGAACCATCCAGAACACCGAGCAAAAATACAGCACGGCTGGCACCAATGCCGCCTTCGCTACTTCAAAAAACGGCACATTAATAGTTTCGGCCATAATAAACGCCACCGCGCCCATTATCGGCGGCATAATCTGGCTGCCCATGCTCGAGGTCGCCTCCACCCCGCCCGCGAACGCCGGTGTGTAGCCAAAGCGCTTCATCAGCGGAATAGTAAATTGGCCAGTCGTAACCACATTGGCGACACCAGAACCCGTGATAGACCCCATAAGCGCCGAGGACACCACCGAAACCTTAGCCGGACCACCGAGCTTGTGACCGAACAGACCCATGGCAAAATCGGTAAACAACTTAATCATGCCCGCCTGTTCAAGAAAGGCGCCAAATAGGATAAACAAAAATATATACGTAGCCGATACATAAGTCGGCGTGCCGTATAGGCCCTCAGTGCCAAACGCCAACTGGTTGATCAACTGATCAAAACCGTAACCCCTGTGCATCAGCGCGCCCGGCAGGTGCTCACCAAATAGGCCATAGGCCAGAAACAAGGCGCAGATAAAAGGCAAGGCAAGGCCCATGACCCGCCGCGCCGCCTCAAACACCAAAACAACCAGTAGCACGCCAACAACCATGTCGCTTGTGGTTAAGTCGCCCGAGCGCTGAATTAGATCAGCTTCGAAATACCACTGATAAATGGCGGTAGCCATACCGCTCAAGCCCAACAACCAAGCCAAAGGCTGCCAAGGCTGGCTCTGGCCACGCACAGGGAAACAGAGGAACACGACCAACAACAGAAAGCCAACGTGCACGGCACGTAGGACCTGACTGGACACCGGATGAAAAGCGGCGGTAACAATCTGAAAAATCGAAAAAAGCAGCGCAACATAAAACAGCGCTTTTGGCCAATTGCCGGGGCTAGCCGCAAGACCTTGATTGTGGTCGCTCATGGAGTAAGTTCCCTCATTACTACTGGAAAAGAGATAGGCGGAGTAGTCCCGGCACGCCGATAAAACTGTTGCGCAGCGCCCCGGGGTTTATGCCTTATTTATTAGTTTGCAAAGCTATCTTGGGCCAGCGTATGAAATGCCCAAGCTAGCGAACGCGAATTCACTACAGCGCCCCAACTTCCTTATAGAAACGCTCGGCACCCGGATGTAAGGGGATGGGCAGCTTACTTGCCGCCCCGTCCAACTTGATTTCCTTTGCTGCGGAATGGGCATAACCCAGGCGCTCAAGGTTCTCGAACATGAGTTTGGTCATCTGATAAGCGAGCTCGTCTGATACGCCGGCGTGACTAACAAGAATATTTTTAATCGCCACCGTGACCACATCAGTATCTTGGCCATCATAAGTACCGGCAGGAATTACCGCAGGCTGGTACGCAGCATTGCCGATAGCGGCGGTAATTTCTGCGGGTATCGGTATAAAGCGGATCGGCAAGGTCGCTGCCAAATCTCGAATCGCGGCCATGCCTAGGCCCGACGATTGCAGGGTCGCATCGAGTTGACGATTCTTAATCAACTCGACCGATTCGGCGTACGGCAAATATTCCAGTTTGCCCATGTCTTCATAGCGCAGGCCAGCGGCCTTGAATATCGCACGTGCGTTTAATTCCGTGCCAGACTTGGGCGCACCAACAGAGAAGCGTTTACCTTTAAGATCGGCCAAGGTGGTAATGCCAGATTCCTTGCTGGCCACGATTTGAATATAGTTGGGATAGGTCCCGGCAATCGCACGCAGCTTGCGCAGCGGAACTTTAAAGCCAGCATCCTCTACGCCGTTCCACGCATCGGCAACGGAATCGCCTAGGGCCAGAGCCAATTCACCGCGACCAGACTGTAATAAATTGAGATTTTCCACCGACGCCTTGGTCGCCTGCACCGAGACCTTTGCGCCATCGATACCACTGTAAAACTGAGACAAGCCAACACCGATCGGGTAATACACGCCGCTGGTACCACCGGTGAGAATATTAATAAAATTCGGTGCCGCAATGGCTGCAGTGCTGGCAGTAAAAACCACTGCAACGGCAAGTAGTCTAAGTCGTTTGGACAATCGCATGGATAAATCTCCGTCGTTGTTGTTATTGCAGAAATTTCTGCTGCAGACGCTGCCTCCCAACATCAAGGCTGGGAAACTATAGCTTGGAGGCTGTATAGCAGATGCCGTGCCACTTAGTGAAACGCCCAGAACACAAAGCTTTGACGCAGCTTCACTCCGACCAACAGGCGGAAATCCGCCTGTATGAAAATATGGATAAGCGGAAAATTGCCGACCCAGAACAACGAGTGGTATAGAAAAAGCGAAGAAGAAACCAAATGGGCCACATTAGCCACTGACAGAACGAAGGAATCACGCGCCATTACGCCGACGAAAAACTATCCATCATCACAGCGGTTAACTGCCGATCAATTTATGAGTAGCGCATACTAAAACATTGCAATTTAGGGCGGTCGGAAAACATCCTTAAAATCCAAATTGGCCGAAACAACATACCCACAAGGATACGCTGACAGCGAACTATCCCTAACCACATAAAATAATAATTTTCCGAACAAACTAAATGATCTAGTGCTATAGAATTCCCCAACGTGCATGCGATTTTTTTGCAGGCAAAAAAAAACAGCCACCAAAGTGACTGTTTTTTTAATATTTGGTCGGAACGGCAGGATTCGAACCTGCGACCCCCACACCCCCAGTGTGGTGCGCTACCAGACTGCGCTACGCCCCGATTTAAGGGGTGGCATGATACCCCAACGTATTGATTTAGTGAACTATCTTTTCAGAAGTTTTGCGACTTCTTCCAGCTCACCAAGCATTTGCCTGATAACTTGTCTGGCTTGCGAGGATTCTTCTTTTGCCGTTTCACCAGACATACGCTGCCGTGCCCCACCAATGGTGTAGCCCTCTTCGTATAAGAAGCTGCGAATCTGGCGAATCATCAACACATCTTGATGCTGATAATAGCGGCGATTGCCTCGCCGTTTTACCGGTGTTAGCTGGGGAAATTCCTGTTCCCAATAACGGAGAACATGAGGTTTTACGCAACACAGCTCACTGACTTCACCAATAGTAAAGTAGCGCTTGCCTGGTATGGGCGGTAATTCATCGTTATGACTTGGTTCCAGCATAGTCCTCTACCCTGGATTTTAATTTTTGGCCGGGTCTAAATGTCACCACGCGACGGGCAGAGATTGGAATCTCCTCCCCCGTTTTGGGATTACGCCCGGGGCGCTGACTCTTGTCACGGAGGTCAAAATTACCAAAACCGGAAATTTTGACCTGCTCATTATTTTCCAAACAGAGGCGAATCTGCTCAAAAAACAACTCCACGAGCTCCTTCGCCTCACGCTTATTAAAGCCTAGCTCTTCGTATAACCGTTCGGCCATTTCTGCTTTAGTGAGGGACGTCATCACACTAGTTCCTTAAACTTGCGCCAAATGCCTCCTGCAAGGTTTGCACAACTGCCGCAACAGATTGATTAACCTCTTCCTCATTCAGAGTGCGTGATGAATGCCTGAACGTCAAGCCCACAGCCAAACTTTTTCTTTCAGGATCAATGCCTTTACCTTGATAGAGGTCAAACAGCTTCAAGTCACTAAGGCAATCCCCTGCTGTCGCTCTAATTGCTTGCAGAACATCTGCAGCGGGCAGGTCGCGGCCAACGATCAAAGCCAAATCTCGCCGCACCTCAGGAAATTTGGATAATTCACTAAATTTAGGCACGTCGCGGGCCAGCACTGGCTGCTGGTCAATTTCAAACAAATACACCGGATTGACCATATCCCACTGCGCTTGCAGGCTCGGGTGCAAAGCGCCAATACGACCAATTAGCACTTTATCGCAGAATACATCAGCGCACTGACCTGGATGCAAAGCCGCATAACTACCCGGCGCGAAGGTAATTTCACCAGCAGCGACAGACAGCAAGCTCTCTAAATCACCTTTGAGATCATAAAAATCGACTAATTCGCCACTCTCATTCCAGCTTTCGACTGTGCGGCGACCCGTGATCAACGCCGCCAGCGTTGGAATCTGTTGCAAACCGTCGTCGCCCTTAATAAAGCGCTGACCCGCTTCAAATATGCGAATACGCGGCTGCTGACGTTTGGCATTGTGCATGGCGGTTTTTATCAAACCGGGTAATAAGCTAGTGCGCATAACCGACATATCGGCAGAAATTGGGTTGAGTAGCTCAACACCCTCCACACCCTCGGCCATCGCCTTATGCATTGCGGGATCAATAAAACTGTAGGTCACCGCTTCTTGATAGCCACGGGCAACCAATTGCTGGCGAAGCGCACTCAGACTGCGCTTACTTTCAGTCGCTGGGCGGATAGTCAGCGCGTCTTGAATCGGCCGCACCGGCAGGCGGTTATAGCCGTAAATCCGCGCCAGTTCTTCGAGTAAATCCACTTCAATAGTGATGTCAAAACGCCAGCTCGGCGCCGTAACGTCCCAACCACCCTCTACACGTGCTACGGTGAGACCCAAGCCCGCGAGAATAGACTCTACGTCGCTGGCAGCCATGTCCATGCCCAGCACCTTAGCAATGCGCTTTTCACGAAGCAGAATCGGCTTGCGCTCTGGCATGGGCCCTGAGTCGACAACAGATACCGGCCCTGGCTCACCGCCACATATCGCAACTATCAGCGCCGTGGCGCGTTCTATGGCCCGTGCAGGAAGTTCAAAATCAACACCCCGCTCAAAGCGATGCGAGGAATCGGTATGCAAACCGTAAGACCGCGCCCGCCCCGCCAAAAGATCTGGCGTAAAAAAGGCCGCTTCTAAAAAGAGGTGTTGCGTGGATGGCGTCACTGAGGACACTTCGCCGCCCATAATACCGGCAAGCGCTAGCGGCTGCTGTTCGTCGGCGATCAGTAAACTGCCTTCACGCAAGGTCAGTGTTTGGCCGTCAAGCAATTCCAAAGACTCATCAGCCTTTGAGCGCCGTACTACCATCCCACCGCTGAGTTTATCTAAGTCAAAGGCGTGCATGGGCTGCCCCAATTCCAACAATATGAAATTGGTAACATCAACCACTGCGTCGATACTACGTAAACCACAGCGGCGCAGCTTCTCTTGCAGCCACAATGGACTGGGCTTGGATACATCAACATTGCGAATAACGCGACCCGCATAGCGAGGGCAATCTGCACCCGCCTCGACCCGAATTGGTAGCTGACTATCGTTAACTGCCGTCACCGAAGCAATTTCTAAATCAGAAAACGGCATTTCATTGAGCACGGCTGCTTCACGGGCAATACCGCGAACACTCAGGCAGTCGGCGCGATTCGGGGTTAGGCCCAGCTCGATGATTGAGTCGTCTAAACCCAAAAATACGCGAATATCTTCACCAACTGACGCATCGCTTGGCAATTCCATCAGGCCATCGGATTTCTCTGCCAAGCCTAGCTCTTCTTCTGCGCAGAGCATACCGAATGACTCAACGCCCCGCAGCTTGGCTTTCTTGATTTTGAAATCGCCAGGCAATACCGCGCCCAAGGTCGCCAGCGGCACTTTTATACCGGGGCGGGCATTGGCGGCACCGCAAACAATCTGCACTTCTTCGCTGCCAGTATTCACGCGGCAAACCTGCAATTTTTCGGCGTCGGGGTGCGGCGCTGTTGCCACAATCTCAGCCACCACAACGCCAGAGAAAGCACCGGCTACAGGATCAATGGCGTCCACTTCTAAACCGGCCATGGTAATTTTCGCTGCTAACTCGTCGGTGCCAACGGTGGGGTTAACCCACTCGCGCAACCACTGTTCACTAAATTTCATATGCTATCCGTTTTGAATATTGTCGCTGGGGCCTAATTATCTGAATTGACCAAGGAAACGTAGGTCATTCTCAAAAAACAGACGCAAATCGTTAACGCCGTAACGCAACATCGCTAAGCGCTCAACGCCCATACCAAAGGCAAAACCGGTAAAGCGCTCAGTGTCGATATTTACATGCTCGAACACCTGAGGGTGGACCATGCCGCAGCCCATAATTTCCAGCCAGCCAGTTTGGCTACATACACGGCAGCCCTCGCCGCTACACATCACGCACTCAATATCCACTTCCGCCGACGGCTCGGTAAAGGGGAAGTAAGACGGACGGAAACGCACATTTAATTCTTTTTCAAAGAAGCTACGTAAAAAGGCTTCGACCAAGCCTTTAAGATCGGCAAAGCTGGACTCTTCGCTGATCAACAGACCTTCGACTTGGTGAAACATCGGGGTGTGGGTCAAATCCGAGTCACAGCGGTATACACGACCTGGGCAGATGACTTTTAACGGCGGCTCGCTACTTTCCATTACCCGCACCTGAACCGGTGAGGTATGGGTACGCAAAACGGTGGATTCGTCGACGTAGAAGGTATCGTGCATCGCCCGTGCAGGATGGTGGGCAGGGATATTTAAGGCTTCAAAATTGTGGTAGTCGTCTTCAATCTCGGGGCCTTCAACCACTTCAAAGCCAATGCTTTCAAAGAAGGCACTAATGCGCTCAATGGTACGGGTTACGGGGTGCAAGCCACCGGCTTGCTGACCGCGCCCAGACAGGGTCACGTCAATTTTTTCAGCTTCAAGCCGTGCATTCACCGCCGCCAGATCCAGCAGCTGTTTGGCATCGGCAATCTGCGTTGACAGCGCTTCTTTCACGCGGTTGATCTCAGCGCCCGCAGCGGGACGCTCTTCAGCAGACAGCTTGCCAAGGCCCTTTAGCAGGGCCGTGATATGGCCTTTCTTACCAAGATACTCAACCCGTACCTGATCCAAGGTTGGCGCGTCTGTGGCGGCACTAATTTTTGCCGCAGCTTCAGCCGCCAGCCCTTCTAGATTATCCATGCTGCGCTCCCAATCTCCGCGCTAACGCCCCGCCGCACTGCAGCGTGGCTAAATTTACTGTGTCAGAAACAAAATAGGGAAAGGGCACAAGCCCTTTCCCTATAGTAAAACAAAGCTATATGGCCGCTACGCAACGGCCTATCGCTTTTTAAGCTAAGGCTGTTTTCGCGCGTTCTACGATGACAGCAAAGGCTTCTTTGTCATGTACGGCCAAATCGGCCAATACGCGACGGTCTAAAGCGATATCTGCTTTCTTCAAACCAGCGATCAAGCGGCTATAGCTCAGGCCATTAGCACGTGATCCAGCGTTAATACGCGTGATCCACAAAGCGCGGAAAACACGTTTCTTAGCACGACGGTCACGGTAAGCGTATTGACCCGCTTTAATTACCGCTTGTTTTGCAACACGGTAAATACGTGAACGGGCACCATAGTAACCCTTGGCTTGTTTCAGAATCTTTTTATGACGACGGTGTGCGGTCACACCACGTTTTACGCGGGGCATAGAATATTCCTCTTAATCTTGATGACGTTAATCAGATGGCGCGCAACATGCGGTCAACCAGAACTTTGTCCGACTTATGGACAGCACTAGTGCCACGTAGCTGACGCTTACGTTTGGTGGTCATCTTGGTCAAGATGTGGCTTTTATGAGCGCTTTTGCGCTTATAACCGCTACCGGTTTTCTTGAAGCGTTTTGCCGCCCCGCTGTGTACTTTCTGTTTTGGCATCGTTAGATACTCCGCATTCTTAATGTAAATTAAATCAAGTAGGCCCTAAGAGCTCACTACTTTTTCTTTTTCGGAGCAATGACCATGGTCAATTGACGACCTTCCATTTTCGGAAATTGTTCTACAGAACCGAATTCAGCAAGGTCTTCTTCAACCCGCTTCAACAGCTGCATACCCAATTCCTGGTGGGCCATCTCACGACCGCGGTAACGCAGGGTTACCTTGGCTTTATCTCCGTGTTCCAAGAAACGTGTCAGGTTGCGCAGTTTTACCTGATAGTCCCCATCTTCCGTACCCGGGCGGAATTTAACTTCCTTAACCTGGGTTCGAACTTGGTTTTTCCGGGCCGCAGCTTGCTGCTTTTTGGCCTCGAAAACATGTTTGCCGTAGTCCATGATTTTACAGACGATTGGGTCTGAATCAGTAATCTGGACTAGATCCAATGTCGCTTCTTGCGCGGCTTTCAATGCCTCCGCCAGCGGGACAACACCAACCTGGTTGCCCTCTGCGTCAATTAAGCGAACTTCATTGGCTTCAATTTCTTCGTTTATCGGCGCTCTTTTGCTGCGCCCTTTTGCGTTATCGCGTTTAATTGCTAGTTCTCCGAATTTGCGCGGCTGCGTTTAGCTACGCTGTCTGCGAGGAGTTTACTGAGGTCATTTATGGACACTGACCCCAAATCTTCGCCACTACGTGCACGTACCGAAACAGTCTTGGTTTCTACCTCTTTGTCACCAACGACAAAAAGAAAGGGAACCTTCTGAATTGTGTGCTCGCGGATTTTAAAGCCGATCTTCTCATTTCTCAAGTCCGCATCGACCCTAAAGCCACAATCTCTCAATAAATCTTGCACATTAGTCACATATTCGGCCTGATTGTCCGTAATATTACAGACCACTGCCTGAACCGGTGCCAACCAGACCGGAAATGCGCCTTCATAATGCTCGATCAAAATCCCGATAAAACGCTCAAAAGAACCCAAAATTGCCCGATGTAACATTACCGGCGTTTGGCGCTGACCCGCCTCGTCAACGTATTGGGCGCCGAGACGACCCGGCATTGAGAAATCGACCTGAATTGTGCCCAACTGCCAAACTCGGCCGATACAATCTTTTAGTGAGAACTCAATTTTAGGTCCATAGAAGGCACCTTCGCCAGGCAACAACTCCCAAGGTAATCCTTTGCTGTCGAGCGCCAAGGCCAAGGCCTTCTCTGCACGATCCCAATCCTCCTCGCTACCCACTCGCTGCTCGGGACGAGTCGACAGGCGGTAAATCACCTCAGTAAAGCCAAAATCAGCATAAACTTCGTGAAGGAAATCGATAAACGAGGCAACTTCAGGCTGAATTTGATTTTCAGTACAGAAGATATGTGCGTCATCTTGGGTAAACCCGCGCACCCGCATAATGCCGTGCAGTGAGCCCGATGGCTCATTGCGGTGACATGAGCCAAACTCTGCTAGGCGCAACGGTAGGTCGCGGTAGCTCCGCAAGCCCTGATTAAAGACCTGCACATGACACGGGCAGTTCATTGGCTTCACCGCAAAAGTGCGCTCATCTGCACTTAGGGTAAACATGCCATCGCTGAATTTATCAGCGTGACCTGACTTCTCCCACAGGGAAATATCCACTACCTGTGGCGTGCGAATTTCCTGGTAATCATTTTTGCGCTGCTTGTCGCGCATATACTGCTCAATCGCCTGATAAACGCTCCAACCTTTGGGGTGCCAAAAGACCATACCCGGCGCCTCTTCCTGCATATGGAAAAGATCGAGCTTTTTAGCCACCTTACGGTGATCACGCTTTTCAGCTTCGGCAATGCGGTTTAAATAGGCTTTCAGCGCTTTTTTATTGCCCCACGCCGTACCGTAAATCCGCTGCAACATGGCATTGGCTTGATCCCCACGCCAGTAGGCGCCAGCAACCTTGGTCAATTTAAAGGCGTTTAACTTGCCCGTGCTTGGCACGTGAGGGCCACGACACAAATCCATCCAGTCGCCCTGCGCATAAACAGATATATCTTCATTTCCCGGCAGGTCTTTAATGATTTCAACTTTATACTCTTCGCCCATATCACTGAACGCTTTTACCGCCTCTTCGCGGCTCATCACCTTGCGCGAAACCGGCAAATTCGCAGACGACAACTCGGTCATCCGCGCTTCGATTTTCTCTAGGTCTTCTGGAGTAAAGGCGCGTTCGTAAGCAAAATCATAGTAGAAGCCATCTTCGATAACGGGGCCAATAGTCACTTGCGCGCCGGGAAATAAATCCTGCACGGCCATCGCCAGCAAATGCGCGGTCGAGTGGCGGATAATATCCACGCCTTCCTCATCGCGCTCAGTAATAATACCCAGCTCGGCGTCGTCAGAAATCAAATAACTGGTATCAACCAACGTGCCGTTCACGCGGCCAGCAAGCGCGGCCTTAGCAAGACCGGCGCCAATATCCAAGGCAACATCCGCAACAGTAACGGGGTTTTCAAAAACGCGCTGACTCGCATCGGGAAGGGTAATAACAGGCATAATCTTATCCTTTCAGTGGTGGCCCCTACCAAAGGTCACGTGATTTATAAATACAGCATATAACTGCAGAGGGTTTAAGCCCGCTATTATGGCCATAGCGTCAGCCCTAAGCAAGCCAAAACCCACCGTAAATCAAGCACTCAGCAACCAAAGTAAAACCACAACTGCGCGTCAAGCAGGAACAATACCTACCCTGAGTAAGTGGCGAGTTTTATAGCGCTCAACTATGCTATGCAACACTAAGATTAGCGCACCACTCCCTCAAAGAGAGAAACCCCAATGAATAAAGCCCTTTGCATAGCCATTATTTGCACTTTCAGTCTACAAGCCAACGCAGGATTTTGGGACAGCATAAGCAGTATTTTCAGCTCACCCGAGCCCGCACCAAGCGAAGAAAACCAAGCAGCACAAAAAGCAACGGCGGATACAACTACTACCACATCAATGTCATCCAGCACTGAGATTGATACAAACAGCGGCATATCACTCGACGCTAACGCTGCAGCAGCGACTTCGTCGAGCAGCCAGACTTCAAGCAATAGTATGATTCAAACCGGAATCCAGCTACTCCCCCTATTGACGCAAACATTAGGCATTAGCACTGCGCAAGCGACCGGTGGCATGGGCGCCCTACTGCAAACCGCACAAAGCCTGCTGTCTGGTGGTGATTTCAGCGTAATTGCAAATGCTATTCCTGGCGTTAGCGGTCTACTTGGCGCAGCCCCTGCCGTTAGTGCCTCAGCCAACGGCGGCCTACTAGGCGGCGCAATGAAAATGGCGACCGATGCCAGCCCCTCATTAAAAGCCGGCGCCCAACTTGTGTCGCAGTTCAAATCACTGGGCATGGGCGCAGAGATGATTCCAAAGTTTAGTGACGTGAGCAGTAATTACCTGAAGCAAAGCGGCAATACCGAGGCAAGCACCCTGCTTAGCACGGCAATCTCTGCCGCCTTGTGATATTGGGATACGCCTGACGACGCACAAGAGACCCCAATGCCACAACGGCGAGATTAATGTTTGGCGTTTCGCGCCTATTGGGTTTTCGGTCTGGCGTATTGCCACTCCGCATTGGTTTACAGCCTCGACTGGGGACTGAATTACTTTAAAAGCATACGGACTTTTTTAAACCCCTGCGGGGCTGCGCTTTCATTACTGGCGCAATTTGTCGAAGAGGCTCTTTCCGCACACAACCTACCAAACACAAAAAAGGCCCGCTAAATAGCGGGCCTTTTTTGTGTTTGGTAGGACTACCCAGATTCGAACTGGGGACCTCTACCATGTCAAGGTAGCGCTCTAACCAACTGAGCTATAGTCCTATAAAGGACGCGCATTATAATCAGGGGTTTTCCCGAGCACAATAGTCAATGACGTATTAATGGGCGGTAAAAAACCGCTGCTTAATTTCCGATAACTTATCGCGAACATTGGCGGCAGCTTCAAATTCAAGGTTTTTGGCATGCTGCTGCATTTCCTGCTCGAGCTTCTTAAGGAGCTTACCGAGCTCGGCCGTCGACATTACCGCCGCGTCTTGCAAGTAATCTCCGGATGGCTCAGCCACCTTACGGTTATCTTGGCGATTGTGTTTTTTACCTTTTGAACCAGGTATCGCGCCAGCATCGAGTATATCTTCTACCGACTTTTTAACGCCAACTGGGGTGATGTTGTGCTTTAAGTTGTGGGCAATTTGCTTCTCTCGACGCCGTTCGGTCTCACCGATCGCACGCTCCATCGACCCAGTAATGCGATCACCGTACAGAATCGCCTTGCCATTCAGATTTCGCGCAGCACGACCAATGGTCTGAATGAGTGATCGTTCAGAGCGCAAAAAACCCTCTTTATCCGCATCTAATATTGCTACCAGCGACACTTCAGGCATGTCCAAGCCTTCGCGCAGCAGGTTAATACCCACCAATACATCGAATTTACCCAAACGCAAATCACGAATAATCTCAACCCGCTCGACGGTATCGATATCTGAGTGCAGGTAGCGCACGCGAATACCGTGCTCATCTAAATACTCAGCCAAATCTTCAGCCATCCGCTTGGTGAGGGTAGTGACAAGCACCCGCTCACCAACGTCGGTGCGCTTGGTAATTTCCGAAAGCAAGTCATCGACCTGAGTGGTCGCCGGACGCACTTCGATTTGGGGATCGATTAACCCGGTTGGACGCACCACTTGCTCTACGGTACGCGCTGAATGTTCACTTTCGTAATTCCCCGGCGTAGCCGATACCATAATCATTTGTGGCACCAAGCGCTCCCACTCCTCAAAGCGCATGGGCCTATTATCCAAAGCCGACGGCAAACGAAAACCGTATTGCACCAAGGTTTCTTTACGTGAGCGGTCACCCTTATACATAGCGCCAATCTGAGGAATGGTAACGTGTGATTCATCAACCACGACCAAAGCGTCTTTAGGCAAGTAATCAAACAAGGTCGGTGGCGCCGCGCCGGGCTCACGTCCAGAGAGATAGCGCGAGTAGTTTTCTATGCCGTTGCAGTAACCCAGCTCACGAATCATTTCAATATCGTAGCGAGTGCGCTGCTCTAGGCGCTGCGCCTCCACCAGCAGATCGTTCTCGCGAAGATGCTTCAACCGCTCAAGCATCTCCTCTTCAATAAAGTCCACTGCCTTGAGCAAGGTATCTCGTGGGGTTACATAATGGCTTTTAGGATAAATAGTGACACGCGGAAATTTCCCAAAAGACTCGCCCGTCAAGGGGTCAAAGCCAGTAATCGAATCAATTTCGTCATCAAATAACTCCACCCGCACCGCATCTTTATCGCTGTCAGCGGGAAAAATATCGATCACATCGCCTCGAACACGATATGTGCCGCGCTGAAAGGCAATATCATTGCGCGTGTATTGCAGCTCAGCCAAACGACGAAGCAATTGACGCTGATCGATTCGCTCCCCCCGCACCAAATGCAAAATCATTTTAAAATACAGCTCAGGATCACCCAAACCGTATATTGCCGAAACCGAGGCGACAATAATCGCATCAGAACGCTCCATTAGCGCCTTAGTTGCCGACAGGCGCATTTGCTCAATATGATCGTTAATCGATGCGTCTTTCTCGATAAAAGTATCTGAGGCCGCTACATAGGCCTCTGGCTGGTAGTAGTCATAGTAAGAGACAAAATACTCGACCGCATTATTCGGAAAGAACTCCTTGAATTCGCCATAGAGCTGCGCGGCTAGCGTTTTATTGGGCGCCATAACGATGGTTGGCCGCTGAAGCGATTCAATAACATTGGCAATGGTGAAGGTCTTTCCCGAGCCAGTCACACCCAGCAAGGTCTGAGCATGCAACCCTGCATTCACGCCTTCTATCAAGCCGGCAATTGCCGCGGGCTGATCACCCGCAGGGGCAAACTTAGACACTACTTGAAAAGGTTTAGACATCCACCACGCACTCGCTACAGAAAACCACCCATAGTACCCCTCTACCTCCCAGCCCGCAAAGGTGCTGCAATATAGCCGCCACATCGCGCTAAGCACCCGAAATTGTTCACAAAACCACCAAAACAACATTTTCTTCGACAAAGGGTTGACGCACTTAGGAAACCTCCTTAATATGCGCGTCCTCAGCTGTTGAAGCTGATCCGCCTTAGCTCAGTTGGTAGAGCAAATGACTGTTAATCATTGGGTCGCTGGTTCGAGCCCAGCAGGCGGAGCCAAACAAATAAAGGGCTTACCGAAAGGTAGGCCCTTTTTGGTTTTGGTATGACCAGAAAGGCCGATCAAAGCAACCTTAGGCAAAGCAAATCTTAAGCAGCTCACTCGTTCAAATTACATCCCTCCCATACCACGAAACTGTCTTTCTAAGTGCCGCACCTACGCATAGCAATTGCGCTCATACATTTAAGCATCGACCCGCGCTCAATATCCCGCGACTTATCTCTTAACTTGTAGCGGTTAAAGTCGACAAACTCACCGTATGACCACCTATGACTTGAGCGCATAGCCAGCGCAGTGCAAACTGCATAAAATTCGACAAAGGGGGTTTCAGTGGATGCGTTTCTCGAATGGATAACAAACAATCCGAGCTATGCTCACTACTCGGTGCTTGGCCTCGCCTGCTTTGAAGCGTTGATTGGGATAGGTCTATTTATTTCCGGTGCGCTATTACTATCCGTTGCAATTTTTTTATACGCACAGCAGCTGCTGTCCATTGAAGTGATACTCGCTCTTGCGTTTACTGGCGCAGTGATTGGCGATCAGAGTGGCTTTTGGATTGGCCGCTGGATAGGCCCAGCATTCCACACAAGCCAGTTTGCCACACGGTATCGCCGGCACATTGACCGCACCGAAACGCTGATACGCCGCTACGGCTGGGGGGCTATTTTAGTTGGCCGAATAATCCCCGCTATCCGGAGCATTGTTCCACTCGTAACTGGCATCAGTGAGTACAGCGCCCTGAAGTACATTATTTTCGATTTGCTGGCCGTTGGCATCTGGACCACATTACTTGGCTTGGCCGTGATCGGTACTAGTAGCTTGTTTGCAGGCTGAGTATTTGCACCTAGGACGAGATGCATTTCAGGACGCAAGTATGATTCCGCTTCCGTGAATTTACATCGTGGCCTCCTGCATGGTAAATACCCAACGTCCCTTTCGCTACCAGTGATAATTCGCTTGCAAGGCAATACTTCGCGGCGCCTCTAAAAAGGCATAGTGCCCTTTCGAACCAAATATGGTGTAGGACGTAGGAGTATCATTCGCGTAGGTGATTATAGTTTCGTCGCTCAGATTTTTACCAACCAAGGCAACATCCCAGCTTTTATCCAATGCGCCAATGCCAATACGCGCATTCCATTTCACGTACCCGTCTTGGTCTACAACTGGATCAAGGTTTTGGGAAGGATTGTAGTCGTCAGTAAAAATAGCATCCACACTAATGCCAATACCGAGCGTTCCGCTCAGTGGCGCTCGCCACGCCAGCAATACATTGCCCGCCCAATCAGCAACATATTGATTCGTTTTTCCCGTGTAATCGCAATTAACGCCATCACTCGCCGTCGGCGCTTGCCCTGCGAGGCATTGGCCATTTTGGTAATCTTTAAATTCAAAGTCTAGAACTGCCAATGCACCCGCTAACATTAATGAGTCAGTGATTTGCCAGCGACCATCAAACTCTGCACCTTGGGTAACCGCACTAGCGGCGTTACCAACATTAAACCCCAGAGTGCCATCAAAAATACTGACTTGAAGGTTGTCGTAACGGGTATTGAACAGTGCAATATTCACTTCGGCCGCGCCGTCAAAGAGCGACATCTTCGCACCCATTTCAATGCTTTCCGCCTCTTCTTCCTCATATTCGAAAGTACCAATTAGCACCGGTCGAGGGCTAGTATCGGCTGGTGCGCCGGGGTTTTGTGGCACAGGGTCAGCACTCGGCGAGGCATTCGAGCGCGCGTCAAAGCCGCCCGATTTAAATCCGCGACTCCAGGTTAGGTACGTCATAATGTCTGGGGTAAAATCAAATTGCAGGTTAACCGATGGCGAAAACTGGGACTCTTGCCGCTTGCCTTTTAAGTCGTGACGTTCCGCCGCGAAACTAATCGCAGAGACAGTGTCAGTCTCGCCAAAAGGCCGTTCACTGTAGTCTAAATAACCAAAGCGAAAGTCACGGCTACCGGTTTTTTCTCATAAGAGTAACGTCCACCCAAGGTCAGTCGCAGATCTTCGCGCACATTCCAGGTTGCCTGCATAAAGCCCGATCCTAACAATGAGTCACTGTTAAAATTGCGCGGTGAGGTCAAATTCGCTATAGCATTACCCGCATCGCCTATACCGAGGATCTCCTCAGGCGAGGTTGCCAGTGGGTTCGGATCGCGATCACCCCGCGCACCACCTTCAGTAGCATCGGCTGCGTTCAGCAATTGCACAATTAAATCAGAGTCGACGACAATACTGTCGAAAAAATACAGTTCATTTTTCTGGAAATAGAGGCCGGCTATATATTCCCAATCGAGCCCAACCGGCGACATCCAACGAAACTCCTGGCTAAGCTGCTTGTACTCTTCTTTCAATATTAGTTTAAAGCCTTCTGCTGCAGTGAAATCGCAATCACAAAGGTCATCATAGTCATAAGCGACATAAGCCGTGGTCGCGGTAAAGATATGCTCATCGCGCACCCAATCAGCACTGAAAGTAAGGTTAAAGGTATCGTTGAAACTGTAGTCACCATTGGAGGAGCGTTTAAAATCCTGATAGTTATTGCGAACCGAGTCGTGACTATCAATATCCAATACACCGGGTACCTGAGTTTCGTCAGCAATTTCCGCATAAGTGCGCCCCGCAAATAAGGGGTTAGAACTGCTCGACGCACCGTCATCGATAATTTCGACCTGACGGCCCAGCACATCGAAAGAACCGACTTCGCCTTTTAGCGTCACGGTAAGATCATCAGCGGCATCCCATACCAGTTTTACTCGCAACGTTTCTTCGTCGCTATGAGGCTCACTACGGCCTAGAGTAAGGTTCTCTACATAGCCGCCAAACTCACGCTTACGTGCCGAAAAACGCAAACCTAGCGTATCGGACACTGGCCCCGACAACATAAGATCGAAAACTTTCTCATCAAATTCCGGCTCATACACCGCCGAAACCATGCCTTCAAATTCATCACTCGGCCTTGCGGTAATAATGCTAATGGCTCCCGCAATACTGTTTTTTCCATAGAGGATATTCTGTGGCCCACGCAATACCTCCACGCGAGCAAGATCAAGAAAGGGAGCACGAGCAAGCTGGGCGCGTCCATAATAGACACCATCAACGTACATACCTACTGACTGCTCAAAGCCCTGATTAATGCCCGAACCTATGCCACGAATATAAATTGCCGTACCAATGCCGTTCTCCGACATTGTGAGGTTAGGCACATAGGCCTGCAAATCCTGAATTTTATTCAGTCCAGCCTCCATCATTTTCTCGCCAGACATCGCACTTACCGAAACGGGCACGTCTTGAAGGCTTTGTTCTCGCAATTGGGCGGTCACGATAACTTCTTCTAAAACGGCGCTATACAGCGATGCCGGCATTAGCAGCAATGCACTGCAGCATATGCGACGAAAAAATATGGCCGTGTGACAATTAAGCATACGAACTCCAGCTGATCATTTATTTTTATTTTTGGTAAACCAAGGTCAGTATAACGACACACTTATGCAATTCAATGCATTAGCGACGTTTCGGCAGATAATCTAGGCGCCACGTGAGCGCCCTCAAAGTAGCTCGGCCTTGCCCACTATAGTGGTGACTGAGCTATACTCACCCCGACCCCACTCGCTATCGTTGTGAACAAGCTGATGCAAAGTACAATCCCACAAAAATCTAAACGTGCCATTTTCAGCGCCATCCTCCCCATCGCGCTCTTAACAATACTGCCCGCTCAGGCAAACTCAGATTTCAGCAACGCCCATAAAAAAATTGAGCGCGCGATTGAAAGCGCGGCAAATAAGAGCCCAGTAGACGCAATGTGGATTCGGCACAATGCCTTGTTGATTGCCGTAGACAAAGAAGAAACAAATGCGAAAAGTTATGCGAAAGGTGTTTGTCAGTTTTTGGCGCAGAATGGCTTTGCCGTGCAGCACACCACAGTCGTTATTGCAGACCAAGGCGCACTTCGTTTGCACAACCAAGTTACGCAACTCGCTGAGCAGCGCTGCGACTAATCCCTACTATTGAGTGGCCGCTGTTAAAACGGCCACACCAAAGGCACAATCACAATTGTCGTGATACCAACCAAGACTGTAAGCGGGATTCCAATTTTAAAAAAATCACTAAAGCGGTAATCGCCCGGCCCGTAGACCATAAGATTTGTTTGATAACCAATAGGCGTAGCAAAACTCGCGGACGCGGCCATCATCAAGGTAACAGCAAAAGGCAGCACGCTCACATCAAGCTGCTGACTCGCAGCCAAGGCGATGGGAAATACGATGACGGCAGCCGCTAGGTTTGAAATCACGGCCGAGAACAAGGTCGTCACCACAAATATCGCGACCAAGGTCGCCATTGGTGAACCCGCCGCCACCCCAACTATCTCACTCGCAATGATAGACGCGGCCCCAGTAGATTCCAGCGAGCCACCCAAGGCAATTGATGCGGCGATAACCAGCAGTATCTGCCAATCCACACTGCGACGCGCATCAGAGGCGCGGATACAGCGCGTCGCCACCATCAATCCCGCAGCAAGAAACGCCGCCTTGAGCATCGACAACCACCCCGCCGCAACCACCACCACCATCGCAAGCATAATGACACCGGCGCGCAACCGATGCTCATGACGCACAGGCCGTGAATTTTCTATTTCGCTGACCAGTAAAAAATCGCGTGAATAGCGCTGGTTAGGAACAAAATCTTCATAAGCCTCAAGCAGCAAGGTATCGCCCGGCTCTAACTCAACATCACCGATACGGCCTTTTAATTGTTCGCCATTTCGAGATATCGCAATAATCGCCGCGCCGTAATTATTGCGAAACTTCATGTCTCGAATCATTCGCCCCAAGTGAGGAAAATTCGGAGAAATAACTACCTCAGCCAGGCATCGCGATAAATTATTCGCACCCAACTTAAAGGCTTGATCCTCCGCTAAGCGCAGGCCGTGGAAGTTTTTAAGGTCTACCACAGAGCGTACATCACCCGCGAAAATCAAGCGGTCGCCGGCCATAAGAATTTCTTTAGGCGACACCACCGTCATTAAGCGCTTGTCGCGCACAATCTCGATAAGAAACATTGCGGGTAACTGTCGTAAACCAGCCTCTTCAATCGACTGCCCAATCATCGGACTGCTGTCGTCGACAATCATTTCAACAATGTATTGGCGCGTGTCGCCAAAGCGCTCGGTTTTACCGAGTTTAAAAGGCAGCAGTTTACGGCTGGTTAATATCGTAAAACCGATAACGATAAGAACAGAAGGCACCCCAACCCACGCCAAATCAAACATCCCTAGCGCCTGGTCCGGAAGCGAATGCAGCAACATTCCGTTCACCACCAGGTTGGTACTGGTGCCGATCAGAGTACAGGTACCACCAACAATCGCCGCGTAACTCAGTGGAATCATGAGCTGTGAAACGGGCAAATTATTGCGCTTAGCCCAATCCCGCACCGCGGGAATCATCATCGCCACGACCGGAGTGTTATTCAGAATGGTACTAAAAGCCGCCACGGGTGCCATTAATCGCAGTTGCGCAACGCCGACAGATTTTGGCCGCCCCAACATACTGTGGGAAATCCAGCTTACTACGCCGGTTTCAGAGAGGGCTTGAGCAACAATAAATAGCACACCAACCGTTACCATGCCCTCGTTAGACATACCCGCCAGCGCTTCTTTAGGCGACAGGACATCCAGCAGCAAGAGCACCACTACCCCGCCGCACAAAATCATATCTGGTGGTCGCCGAGTAAATATTAATGCCAGTAGGCAGCCAGCAATGACACTTAAAGCAATCCATGCATCGACGGTAAACATCATTTATTACATATTTCCGTAGAATTGCTGAAAGCTGTCGATAAAACTATCAAGACTGGTCAGAGGCAAATCATTAATACCTGCCGCTGCAGCACGGCCACCGCCAGTGGGAAATTGCCGACAAAACTCGTCGGCACCGCGCTTATTATTTAAGGGCGCACGAATACTGACTAAATAATTGCCATCTTGCTTTTCAGTAAGAACCGCGTGAGCACGATCAGGCGAATCATTCGCGAGGTCGTTGCTGTATACCCCACTCACTCGGCGAGCCCAGCGCTCATCCGGTAAAATAAAGACCGCCGTTGCCTTATCGCTATGCGCCGCAGGCAACTCGCCAGCAGCACGCATATCATTCTTATAGCCTTCTTCAAGCTGGGAAAAAGTCTCTTTGGCCTCCAGCATAAATTCACGTGGGCTAGCAAAAGGAGCAATACTTAGATAAAGCGCCTCAGGGTCAAAATGCAGATCCGCGATACTTGCGCCATAACCATTGTAGTTTAGGTAAATTCCTAGGCTTTCTAAGCGCTCCAATTCTGCCGAGCTAAGGTTAAGCGGCTTGGCAGCGGCCAAAGCACTATTACGCAAATTATCACCGAAAGCGCCTACAACGGCCCACTCGGCAAATTCGCCTTTTAAAATACCGTTCACCAGCAAACTGGTACACACATCCGACGCAGTATTAATATGGGCAGATAAATTAGCGTGCTCGGGAATATCTCCCGCAAAATGATGGTCGACATAAGTGACCGCAGCACCAGCCGCGAGCGCTGATTCCAGACCCGCGCGGTTTTTATCCAAAGAAACATCTAATACCGTGAGCTGATCGCCCGACTCAACAGTAACGCGATCCAATAAATTAATATCACGTTTGACGCCAGTAACTAAACGACTCGCGACAGGGTTCGCATTGCGCAATTGCACTAAGGCGCACAAACCGTCCGCGTCACCATTAAACACATCGATATAAGCCACATTAATTTCCTTATCGTTTACAGACTATCTAGCGAGCTTCGCTCAGCAGCCTAATGATTGATTGATTTCTTTTAGCGCCGCAAGCGGATCACTACTACGCGTTACCGGTCGGCCGATAACCAAATAATTGCTACCCATTGCCATAGCATCGACTGGTGTCGCCACACGCTGCTGGTCACCCAACGCACTTCCAACAGGCCGAATTCCGGGGGTGACCAATAGGAATTCTTCAGGGTTTTGCGCTCTTAGTATTGGCGTTTCTTGCGCCGAACACACCACACCATCTAAACCGCAATCAGCTGTCAGCGCCGCGAGTCGCGACACTTGGCTAGGCGCATCGGCATTGACACCAATCGCGACGAGATCGTCGCTATGCATCGACGTTAATACCGTGACGGCAATGAGCAATGGCGCATCTTTGCCATAGGGCAACAAGGCGCTCTTCGCCGCCGACATCATTTTTGCGCCACCGCTGGCGTGCACATTAACCATCCATACACCCAGTTCCGCAGCAGCTGCTACCGCAGCTGCCGTGGTATTGGGAATATCGTGAAATTTTAGATCCAGAAAAACCTCAAAACCCCGCTGCTGAAGCGCTTTCACTATCTCAGGACCGAACAAGGTAAATAGCTCTTTGCCGACTTTTAGACGACACTGACTTGGATCTAATTGATCAACCAAGGCGTCAAGCTCGGCACGCACGGCAAAATCTAAGGCGATAATAACTGGTGAAATTGGTGTGGTTTGACTCATCGTATTTGCTTAATCACCCTGGATTCCTCGAATGGGTGTAATGGTACCCCACTGCTCACAGCTGGGACACAGCCAGTGTAACTTTCGACCTGAAAAACCACATTGTCGGCATCGATAAGAAGGTCGTTCCGAACGCAGTGTTGACACCAACTCTTTCATCAACGCCAAAGATGGTTCTTCTCCGGCGTGAGGACTAGCAAGAATCTTAGACACTAAACCTAAGGTTGGACGCTCCCGCGTCGCATCGAGTAAATATCCAAGCGCCTCATCTTTCTCCCCCCTGGCTTCAAGGAGTTCCACCACTTCAATAATAAACGCGGAGCTTTGCGCACTTTTAACAATACGCAGCAATGCGTCAAGATAGGCATCTTGCCCACCAAAATCTGCAAAGGCCTCACGAAACTGTGGCAATATTTCTGAACTGAACACCGACTGACGATCGATGACGGTATGAAGTAATTCCAACACCAATTGCGGTTTGTGTTGTTTCAAGGCGATGCTTGCCGCCAACATATAGGCGCGCACATTATCGCGATCATACTGCCGGGCACTTTGCAGTGCCGCACTCGCACCCTTTAAATTGTGCTCGGCCAATAGTTGTTGCGCTTTTTCGCAGTAAAAATGACTCAGCGCGCACTCGATACGGCGATATACTGGCATCGCCGCTGACGTTTTCTTTAACCAGCTACGAGGCGGCAGCCGACGCAGTGCGACCGCAATAGCGTGATCCCACTCTCGCTCTGACTGATAAATATGCTGCAAATGTTCCAAGGCTTCGCCGCGCAGTGCCTCAGATTCATCGACGACATCTTTAAGCAAGCGCTCAGCGCGGTCTAATACCCCAGCAGAAATATAATCCCGTGCCAGCTCAAGATGAACTTGATGTAGTTTTTCTCTGGCTAAACTTGGCCGTGACAGTAAGTTTTGGTGAATACGGATCGCGCCATCGACCTCACCCTTGCTGCGCATTAAATTACCCAGTGCCAAATGGGTAGGTAAGGTTTCTACGTTGACAGGCAAATCGTTAATGACTGTCATTACCGCCGCATCGGCTTGTTCACTTAATAGGTAGTTGAGGCCTTTATAATACGAACTACTGGTATCCCTCTTTTTACTTTCACCACGAGGACGAAAGTAATACCCAGCTAGCCAGCCCGCCGATACCGCAAGCAAAAACAGCAAGAATTGCAGAAACTCATTACTCACTAAACTTAACCACTCACACCACTGCGCTCTGCAACGGCTTTACCGGGTTTTGCAGCGAGCTGACGGCGCAACCCCAGACGGGAGGCTTGTAGCCGCAAAATAACAAGTGATGACGCCAACAACCCACTAATACCGCCAAGGAAAAAGGCCAGAATTATCCACGTTGACAGACGTTGAGCCGGCAGCTCCGCCACCAAGATATTAAGCGGCACCAAAACATCGTTTTCCAAGGTAAAAAGTAAGCCTAAGCCCAGCACCGCGATAAGTAATACAAGTAGCAATATAGAACCAATAAGACGCATATTATTTTATCCACACAAAAAAAAACGATATAGCCAAAGACCATACCGTTTCTTAAAAAATAACGCTAGCAGATACCGCCTTTACGCGCCTGACTGAATACTCAGGTTTACCCGCTCACGCAATTCTTTGCCAGGTTTGAAATGAGGAACATATTTACCAGGTAGCTCAACCGTATCACCCGTTTTAGGGTTTCTACCCATCCGCGGCTCACGATAGTGCAGTGAAAAACTGCCAAAACCACGTATTTCGATACGATCACCTGTCGCCAGAACCTGAGACATATGCTCAATCATCGTCTTTACCGCCAACTCAATGTCCTTGTGAGACAGCTGGGGTTGGTGCTCTGCGATCAGCTCTATTAACTCAGATTTGGTCATTGCTTGTTCCCGTTGTTGCCAACATTCAAGCCTAGCTTAGCATTTTTCTGCATATAAGCCAGATAGTTACGCACACTTATCAAGATAAGTGTGCGTCACGCAGACCTTAGTCTTTGTTTTCCATCTGTGCTTTGATCAAGTCACCGATAGTTGCAGGTGCAGCAGCCGTTTCGGGTTCTTTTTCACGCAGTGATTTAACAGCTTCTTTCTCGTCATCAACGTCCTTGGCTTTAATAGACAAGGTCATTGCGCGGTTTTTACGGTCAACACTGATAATCTTAACTTCAACGGTCTCGCCCACTTTCAGGACGTTACGCGCATCTTCAACTTTATCACGGCTGATCTCAGAAGCTTTCAGTACGCCTTCCACTTCTTCGCTCAACACGATGATAGCGGCTTTAGCATCAACTTCTTTAACAACACCATTTACAATGGCGCCTTTGTCGTTTTCAGCAACGTAGTTAGAGAACGGGTCGTCTTCAAGCTGTTTGATGCCCAAAGAAATACGCTCGCGCTCAGGATCGATAGACAGGATTACAGTCTCGATCTCGTCGCCTTTCTTGAACTTACGCACGGCTTCTTCGCCAGTTTCGTTCCAAGAAATGTCTGACAAGTGAACCAGACCGTCGATATTGCCGTCTAGACCGATGAAGATACCGAAGTCAGTGATCGACTTGATAGCGCCCTTGATCTTGTCGCCTTTAGTGAACTGACCACCGAAGGCATCCCATGGGTTTTGCTGACACTGTTTGATACCCAAAGAAATACGACGACGTTCTTCGTCGATATCCAGGATCATTACTTCTACTTCGTCGCCAACATTAACCACTTTAGAGGGGTGAATGTTTTTGTTGGTCCAATCCATTTCTGAAACGTGAACCAAACCTTCAACGCCTTCTTCTATTTCGGCGAAGCAGCCGTAGTCAGTCAGATTAGTAACTTTAGCTTTAACACGTGAATTTTCTGGGTAACGGCCTTTGATAGCCACCCATGGATCTTCACCCAATTGCTTCAGACCGAGTGATACGCGGTTGCGCTCACGGTCAAATTTCAGAATACGAACATCAATTTCTTGGCCAACTTCAACGATTTCACTTGGGTGCTTAATACGCTTCCAAGCCATATCGGTGATGTGCAACAGGCCGTCAATACCGCCCAGATCTACGAAAGCACCGTAGTCGGTCAGATTCTTCACGATACCTTTAACAATCATGCCTTCTTGCAGAGATTCGAGTAGCGCTTCGCGCTCTTCGCTGTTTACGCTCTCAAGAACGGCGCGACGAGAAACAACAACGTTGTTGCGCTTCTGGTCTAATTTAATGACTTTGAATTCGAGTTCTTTGCCTTCGAGGTGCGCAGTATCGCGAACCGGACGAACGTCAACCAATGAACCGGGCAGGAAGGCACGGATGCTGTTGATGTCGACAGTAAAACCACCTTTTACCTTGCCGTTGATGATACCGATAACGGTTTCTTCAGCTTCATAGGCCGCTTCAAGCGTAGTCCATGCTTCAGCGCGCTTGGCTTTTTCACGTGACAGTTTAGTTTCGCCAAAGCCGTCTTCTACAGACTCTAGAGCAACCTGAACTTCGTCACCAATTGCCAGAACGAACTCACCGCTTTCGCTCAAGAACTGCTCGCGAGGAATAACACCCTCAGATTTCAGTCCGGCGTGAACGGTAACCCAATCACTGTCAATATCAATAACAACGCCGGTCACGATTGAACCGGGTTTCATATCAATGGTTTTTAAACTTTCTTCAAATAGATCAGCAAAGCTCTCGCTCATTAGTCATTACCTGAGTATTAATAGTGGCATCGCCACCGTATCGCCGTGTATCCAGCTTACACGGGTCAATTCATATTGCCCCAAAACAACGCCAGCTGGTATTTGCGCTGTCTGTGACGGTTTTTTGCCCGCTTTTACAAGCTAGGCAGACGAATCTTGGCTTCTGCCAACACCCGCTCGAACACTTCTTCTATTCCCAAGCCACTACTATCAAGCTGTATCGCGTCAGCAGCGGGCTTTAAAGGAGCCAGTTCGCGCTCAGAATCTCGCTTATCTCGAGCCTGAATCTCCAATAAAAGGGTCGCGAGATTAACATCATCACCCTTTGATTTCAACTGCTTATAGCGGCGCTCGGCGCGTTCCTCAGCGCTGGCGGTTAAAAATATCTTGAGCGGCGCGCTAGTAAACACCACCGTGCCCATGTCGCGACCATCGGCAACCAACCCCGGCGCCTGGGCAAAATCGCGCTGACGCTGCAATAAAGCGCTGCGCACCGCGCCCAAAACCGCCACCTTAGAGGCCAATAAACCGGTTTTCTCAGTACGCAGCTCGCCGCTCACGTCATCACCTTCCAGCAAAACGGAGGTTGGCTCGCCCGCCGCACCGGGAACAAACTGCACATCTAAATTTTTAGCGAGCGTCGCAACCGCTAACTCATCATCCAGTGCAACGCCGTGGCGATCAGCGGCCATCCCGGTTAAACGGTATAGGGCGCCGCTGTCTAATAAATGCCAACCAAAATGGCGAGCCAAGGTCTGACACAAGGTGCCTTTACCTGAGCCGCTCGGACCATCGATAGCGATTACAGGAACCGGGAGATCACTCATGAGCTTTGCTCGGCATTCAATTGTTCAATTTGCATACCCAATCCAGCGGCCAATTCAACAAAGTTCGGGAACGAGGTCGCGACGTTATCGCAATCCTGTATCCGAATAAGGTCTGTTGCACGCAAAGACGCCACTGCAAATGCCATCGCAATACGGTGATCATGATGGCTATTCACCGTGGCACCGGTAATTTGGCCGCCCTCGATGACAACACCATCTTCCGTGGGCAGGGCTGAGATCCCCATCGCCTGCAGCCCATCTGCCATCACTTGAATACGGTCACTTTCTTTCACCCGCAATTCTTCAGCGCCGGTCAATACCGTACGACCTTCAGCGCAAGCCGCCGCCACAAACAGCACAGGAAATTCATCTATCGCCAAGGGCACCTGGTCTTCAGGAATATCAATGCCCTTAAGCTTAGCGTGGCGAATGCGAATATCCGCCACTGGCTCGCCACCCACTTCGCGCTCATTGAAAACAGTGATGTCTCCGCCCATAGCGCGAAGAATATTAATTACGCCGACGCGCGTTGGGTTTACACCAACGTGCTCAAGCGTTAAATCAGCATCGGGACAAATACTCGCTGCCACCATAAAGAAGGCCGCAGAAGAGATATCAGCGGGTACATCAATGTGCACTGCCGACAATCGACCGCCACCCTGCAAACTCGCAACGGGACCTGCGACCTGCACATCGTAGCCAAAACCGCGCAACATGCGCTCGCTGTGATCACGCGTGGGCGCTGGCTCAGTCGTGCGTGTTTGACCTTCGGCATACAAGCCTGCCAGTAAAACACAGGATTTCACCTGAGCGCTGGCCATCGGCAATACGTAATCAATGCCCGTCAACTTACTGCCGCCACGCAGGGTTAAAGGCGGACGTCCACCCTCAGCTGTTTCAACCACAGCGCCCATTGCACGAAGCGGTGCGGCAACACGCTCCATAGGCCGCTTGCTCAGCGATACGTCGCCAGTCATGGTGACATCAAAATTCTGCCCAGCCAGCAAGCCTGCCAACAGACGCATTGAGGTACCGGAATTACCAACATACAAATCACCAGCCGGTGCCTTTAACCCATCACGACCGACGCCATGAATGACCACTCGACCATTTTCTGGACCATCGATTTGCACACCCATAGACTGGAACGCCTTGAGTGTAGACAAGGCGTCCTCACCTTCAAGAAAGCCGTCTACGGTGGTAGTGCCGTCAGCAATCGCGCCGAGCATAATCGAGCGATGAGAAATAGATTTATCTCCGGGAACACGGGCTGTACCGCGCATTTGGCCACCGGGCTGCAATAGAAATTCCACGATTAGATTCTCTTTAATAAGCAAATTAAGTTGAAGGCGATTTCTTCTGCCGACTGAGATACTGCCCCAGAAAGTGTTCGTCGCGGGCGCGCTTGGCACGATCAAAGGTGGCGTAAAGGCTGGCGCCGTCGCCGCTGGCAATTGCCGCGCGGACTTTGTCTAAATGCGCACTGAAATTATCGATCCCTTGTAAAATCGCATCTTGATTTGCAAGGGCAATATCGTGCCACATTGTTGGATCACTTGAGGCTATACGAGTGAAGTCGCGAAAGCCGCCCGCCGCAAAGCGGAAAATATCGGCTGCCGCGCCATTCTGGGCAAGGGCGTCAACAAGGGTATAGGCCAAAACATGCGGCAAATGACTCGTCGCGGCCAAAACCGAATCATGCTCGGCGACATCCATACACACCACTTCGGCACCACATGCTTCCCACATCGCCTGTACCAGCGTTGTCGCCGCCGCAGAAGTGGTCGGCAAAGGTGTCAATATAACGCGGTGATCTAAAAATAAATCAACGGTCGCTGCCTCTACACCACTTTGCTCAGAACCCGCTATGGGGTGGCCCATCACAAAATTAGCCGGTACGTCACCAAAAACATTTTCGGCGGCGCGCTGCATATTACCCTTCACACTGGCGACATCGGTCACAACCATTGCTGTCGTCATTAATGGTTCGAGCTCAGCGAGCACTTTCTCTGCTATCAACGTTGGCGTGGCAATCACGACGACATCGGCATTCGCTACCGCCTCTGCCATATCGAGGGTCCAGGCATCAATAACGCCCAGCGCCAAGCCTTTCTCTAGGGATTCAGCCCTACGTCCAGTTGCAACTACCTGGCCTACTGCGCCTTGTGCTTTTAGCGCACGAGCAAGCGAACCACCCATCAGTCCTAAGCCGATAATGGTGAGCTTATTGATATAGAACTCAGACACTCAACACCTTTTTCAACGCGTCTAGAAAGCGCTTATTCTCGTGCGGCAAACCAATTGAAACACGTAAATGTTTAGGCATTTGATACACGCCGACTGGGCGCACAATCACACCCTCACGCAGCAGTGCCTGGTAGACAGACATAGCATCGCTCGCCAGCTCAACGGCAATAAAATTCCCCAGAGACGGAATATAGCGCAGGCCCAGCGCATCCAAGCCTTGGCATATTTGCACCATGCCATCGCGATTAATTTGCTGACTGCGCTGAAGGTAATCTTCGTCATCCAGTACTGCCAGCGCGGCCGCCAAAGCTGGAACGCTCACATTGAATGGTGCACGCACGCGATTGAGTAAGTCGGCGGTTTCGGCAGTGCTAATACCATAGCCAATACGCAAACCGGCTAGCCCATAGGCCTTAGAGAATGTGCGAGTCACAATGATATTGGGATAGGATTGCAGAAACTTGAGGCCATCGGGAAAATCATCCGCCGCCGCAAATTCAATATAGGCTTCGTCCAACACCACCATGACATGGTTTGGCACTTGGGCGAGAAACGCCGACAATTCATCGCGATTTAAGTAATTGCCAGTGGGGTTATTGGGGTTGGCAATAAACACCACACGAGTATCAGCTTCAATTGCCGCCGCCATCGCAGCAAGGTCGTGACCCCAATTTTTCGCGGGCGTAACAATGGCTCGCGCGCCCACCGCCTGCACTGCAATGGGGTAAACAATAAAGGCGTGCTGAGAGAAAACTGCCGAGCAACCGGGGCCAAGAAAAGTACGGGCAATAAGATCTAAAACGTCATTAGAACCATTACCTAAAGTAAACTGCTGCTCGCTAACACCCAGCTTTACGGCCAATTTTTTCTTGAGTTCAAAACCACTGGCATCAGGATATAAATGCAGATTTTTTAAAGCCCGCTCCGCAGCAGCCAAGGCCAACGGCGATGGCCCTAGTGGATTTTCATTACTGGCCAACTTAACCACATCACTTAGGCCCAGCTCACGCTGTAACTCTTCAATCGGCTTACCCGGCTGATACGGCTGCAAACCGCGCACGCCAGCATTGGCCAGCGCAAACACATCGCAACTCACGATTTAGCCACCTTTAGACTTAATATAATGCGCAGAAAGCAGAACACAAACATGACTAGATTGCCGCCTTTGGGTAAGAACCCAAGACTTTAAACATTATGGAGTACTGCTCAATGGCATTGAGAATATCAATAATTTTAGGATCGTCGCGGTGCCCTTCAAATTCGATAAAGAAGACATAAGTCCACGTTTCGCTGCGCGATGGCCGCGTATCGATACGAGTCAGCATCACATCGGCTTTCTGGAAAGGCTCCAGCAACTTAAACAATGCACCCGGGCGATTGCGCGCAGACACCACTAATGAGGTTTTATCGCTACCGCTGGGCGAGACATTCTCACGTCCTATTATAAGGAAGCGTGTGGTGTTGTCGGGTTGATCTTCTATATTTCCCGCAAGCTGCTGCAAGCCATATTGGCTTTCCGCCAAATCACCGGCAATCGCCGCGACACCTTCTTCCTCGGCAGCCATTCTTGCGGCTTCGCCATTGCTACTTACCGCAGAACGTTCAACACCGGGGAAATTCGCGTCCAGCCAACGTCGACTCTGCGCTAAGGCTTGCTGGTGAGCGCAGATCCGCTTGATCTCTTTACCCGCGGTTTGACTGCTAACCAACAAGTGAAGACGGATACGTAGCTCAACTTCACCACAAATTTTTAACGGTGAATTAATAAAGGCATCAAGAGTATGGGAGACCATGCCCTCGGTGGAATTCTCTACCGGCACCACACCGTAGTGGCACTGACCAGACTCAACTTTGGCAAACACACCGTCAATAGAAGCCTGAGGCACGCTAATAACAGCGTGACCAAAATGTTTTAATGCCGCAGCTTGGGTAAATGTACCACCGGGGCCGAGGTAAGCGACTTCCATTGGTTTTTCTAAAGCCAAGCACGCCGACATAATCTCGCGAAAGATAAATGCAACTGTATCGTCAGCCAGCGGACCATTGTTAGCCGCCTTCACCCGCGCCAAGACCTGCGCCTCACGCTCCGGACGGTAAAACAGTAATTGCTGAGAGCTATTGCTATCGCCACTAGACTCAAACTGCTGAGCCGCTGCGAACTCGGCCAACTTCACCTCAGCTACTTGCTGGGCGCAGCGTGCGCGCTTATTCAATAATTCGTGAATCTGAGTATCGATACTATCGATATCCTGACGCAAGGTATTGAGATCCACTGGCGGCGTTTTGCTTTCAGTCATAGTAATTAGCTGTTCTGCTCGGCAAAGGCTTTCATATAAGCAATTAATGCATCAACCGCTTCTTCTGGCACTGCATTATAAACACTGGCGCGCATACCACCCACCGAGCGGTGGCCTTTCAAATTCAACAGCCCCGCCTCTTCTGCACCAGCAAGGAAAGACTTATCCAAGCTTGCGTCAGCTAAAACAAAAGGAATATTCATTAATGAACGACTGGCAACTTCAACTGGGTTGCTATAAAAACCGCTGGCATCGATATAGCCGTACAACTTCTCTGCTTTACGACGGTTGATTACTTCCATCGCCTCTAGGCCGCCCTGCGCCTTCAACCACTTGAATACTAAGCCGGCCATATACCACGCTAGAGTTGGCGGCGTGTTGTACATAGAATCGTTATCAGCAGCAGTTTTGTAATCCATCATTGTCGGGGTAATAGCATTTGCTTTACCCATTAAGTCTTTGCGCACAATAACAATGGTTAAACCTGCTGGGCCGATGTTTTTCTGGGCACCGGCGTAGATCAAACCAAATTTATTCACATCGACTGGACGCGACAATATAGTTGAAGACATATCCGCAACTAAGGGCACCTTGCTTTCAGGTGTCCAGAAAAACTCTAGACCGCCAATTGTTTCGTTGGGGGTATAGTGCAAATACGCGGCATCTTCACTTACGTTCCAGCTTTCAAAGGCAGGGATTGTGGTGAAGTTAGTGTCTTCCGAGCTGGCAACCACATTCACTTTGGCATAGCGCTTGGCTTCTTTAATAGCCTTTTTAGACCACTCACCGGTGTTGACGTAATCAACAACCTTGCCTTCGCCCATCAGATTCAAAGGCACTGCGGAGAACTGACTGCTCGCACCGCCCTGTAAAAACAACACAGCGTAGTCGTCAGAAATCCCCATCAGCTCACGCAAATCCGCCTCAGCCTGATTCGCGATTCCGACCATTTCCTCAGAGCGGTGACTCATTTCCATGACCGACAAACCGCGCCCCTGCCAATCCAGCAATTGCTCTGCGGCTTCAGTTAATACGGCTTCAGGAATAGAAGCTGGGCCTGCACAAAAATTAAAACGACGTGCCATTTGAATTGCCACTCCAAAGATTAAAAATTCATAAGCGACGAAAGCCACGCTTCGCCGCTCTTACTTCCTAAAAGAAGCTTTACTGTAATGCAGACTTATTCGTCGACCGCTGGCGCATCATCACCTGCTGCATCATCGGGCTCAGCGGCAATCACATCCGCTTCGCTTGCAACAGCAGGCTCAGCCTCGTCATCCAATGGCAGCTCTTCATCTTCTTCGTCTACCCGCTGTACGCCCACCAAATGTTCATCTTCTTTAAGACGAATAACGCGAACACCTTGGGTATTACGACTTAAAATTGAGACTTCATCGGTACGGGTACGAACCAAGGTGCCTTGATCGCTGATAAGCATCAAGTCATCGCCTTCAAAGACCTGCACAGCGCCGACCAGAGGACCGTTACGCTCGCTCATTGCCATGGCGATTACACCACGGTTACCACGACCCTTGGCAGGAAAGTCTTCAACCAAGGTTCGTTTGCCATAGCCATTTTCAGAGACAGTCAAAACACAGCCGCCCGCCTGGGGAATAATCATGGCAATGGCGCGCTGACCTTCATCCATACGAATACCACGCACACCGCGCGCCGTACGTCCCATGGCGCGCACGTCTTTCTCTGCAAAACGTGCGGCTTTACCAGCACTGGTCAACAGCAATATATCGTTCTCACCATTGGTGATCGCTGTGCCGATCAGTACATCGCCTTCGTCCAGCTCTATCGCGCGCAAACCCACGCTGCGCTGGCGAGAAAACGCCTCTAGCGGAGTCTTTTTCACTGTACCGAAACCGGTGGCCATAAAAATAAAGTAGCCTTCAGTGTATTCATTCACCGGCAATATTGAGGTAATTCGCTCGTCTTCACCCAATGGCAATAAATTCACCATGGGGCGACCGCGAGAGTTACGACCTGCCACAGGAATTTGGTATACCTTAAGCCAGTACACCTTACCGATATTACTGAAGCACAAAATCGTGGTGTGCGTGTTCACCACTAATAAATGTTCTACAAAATCTTCGTCTTTTACCGAGGTCGCCGATTTTCCCATACCACCACGGCGCTGAGCTTGGTAAGTATCCAAAGGCTGTGATTTCGCATAACCACCATTAGAAATAGTGACCACGCGATCTTCTTCAGGAATCAGGTCTTCGTGATTCAAGTCTAAATGCGAAGCGACAATCTCACTGCGACGCTCATCGCCGTAGTCAGCGACAACCTGCTCCAGCTCACCGCGAATTACCGCGATCAATACGTCTGGATTAGCCAAAATATTCAGGTACTCGGCAATTTCTAGCAAGCGCTCCTGATACTCACCCAGTAGCTTCTCGTGTTCAAGGCCAGTCAGCTTTTGCAGACGTAAATCAAGGATCGCTTGCACTTGAACTGGCGACAGAAAGTACTGACCGTCGCGCATTCCGTACATTTCTTCTAAATCGTCTGGACGGCAGGCATTTTCGCCGGCGCGCTCTAACATGCCAGCTACATCGCCCAATTGCCATGGGCGAGAGATCAATGCATCTTTAGCTTCTTGGGTAGTGGCCGAGGCCTTAATCATGGCAATAATTTCGTCAATATTGGAAATCGCAATGGCAAGACCTTCCAATACGTGACCGCGCTCCCGCGCCTTGCGCAGCAAATAAACGGTTCGACGGGTAACCACTTCGCGACGATGGCGAATAAAATATTCAATAAGCTGCTTTAAATTCAGGATGCGTGGTTGCTTGTCGACCAGCGCGACAATATTAATACCAAACACATTCTGTAACTGGGTCTGAGCATAGAGATTATTTAAAATCACCTCACCGCTTTCACCGCGTTTCATTTCAATAACAACTCGCAAGCCGTCTTTATCAGACTCGTCACGCAGCTCTGAAATACCTTCTATTTTCTTTTCTTTAACAAGCTCGGCGATTTTCTCGATCAACCGTGCCTTGTTCACCTGATAGGGCAACTCGTGAATAATGATCGTTTCGCGGTGGGTCTTTTCATCAATAAGCACTTCTGCACGGGCACGAATATAAATGCGACCACGACCAGTCTTATAGGCTTCGACGATACCCGCGCGGCCGTTGATAATCGCCGCCGTTGGAAAATCTGGCCCCGGAATATGCTCCATCAATTCTTCAACGGTGATATCGGGGTTATCAAGGGTCGCCAAGCACCCGTTAATCACCTCAGTAAGATTGTGAGGCGGAATATTAGTCGCCATACCTACCGCGATACCTGATGAGCCATTAATCAGCAGCGCAGGGATTTTGGTCGGCATAACTTCTGGAATTTGCTCAGTGCCGTCGTAGTTAGGCACCCAGTCCACGGTCTCTTTGTCGAGATCGGCGAGGATTTCATGGGCAATTTTACGCATGCGGATTTCGGTATAACGCATGGCCGCCGCGTTATCACCATCGATGGACCCAAAGTTACCCTGACCGTCGACCAACATATAGCGCAAGGAAAAGGGCTGCGCCATACGAACGATGGTGTCGTAGACCGCAGAATCACCGTGGGGATGGTATTTACCAATAACATCGCCAACAACACGGGCTGATTTCTTATAGCCCTTATTCCAGTCGTTATTAAGCTCGCTCATCGCGAACAACACCCGGCGATGAACCGGCTTTAAACCATCCCGGACGTCGGGCAAGGCCCGACCCACAATGACGCTCATTGCATAATCGAGGTAGGACTGCTTTAGCTCATCCTCAATATTGACCGGCAAAATCTCTTTAGCTATATCAGCCATGAACGGGGTAATTCCTTATTATGGATACTCGCTTCGCAGCATTGGCGCTGAGAAATCGGACGCATCCGGTATTTAAGCCAGCACTGGCGCTATCACCGCAAGCGACGCAACAGCTCGAAGCACAAAATAAAGGGGCAATCATAGCATAATTCCAACGCCCTAAGACAGTTCAAAATCGCCGTAAATCAATGCGCTATCGCCACAAATCGGCCCACAGCCTCACCGTTTGCGGGTATACTTGCGACTTTGCCCATAAGGATCCGGACAGCCCTATGCCCGCCCCCATTATCAATCGTGCCGACACCTTAATTTTTGCCCAATGGATAATCCCCGTTGCAGCAAATAGCGCACCGCTTGCCAACTATGCCATTGCCATCAATGATGGCAAAATTGCCGCCATACTGCCCGCGGCAGAAGCCGAGGCCATCACGGCTAGCGAGACGCTGCACCTTAAGCACCACGCGCTTATGCCGGGGTTGATTAATGCCCACGGCCACGCTGCCATGAGCCTATTCCGCGGCATGGCAGACGACAAAGCACTCGACACATGGCTAAACGATCATATTTGGCCCGCCGAGGGGCAATGGGTTAACGAGGATTTTGTCCGCGACGGTAGCGAGCTCGCCATTGCCGAAATGCTACGTAGCGGCACCACGACCTTTAGCGATATGTATTTTTTCCCGGAAATTACCGCCCAAGTGGCGCGCAAGGCCGGTATTCGCGCTCAACTTAGCTTTCCTATCTTTGACTTCCCCTGCGCATGGGGCAGTGGCCCCGACGATTATTTCCGCAAAGGCTTAGCCCTGCTCGACGACCACAAATACAGCGAGCTAATTAACATCGCCTTTGGCCCCCACGCGCCCTATACAGTCGGCGACGAAGCAATGCAGCGCATTGTCACCTTCGCCGCTGAACTCGACGTGCCAATTCAAATCCATCTCCACGAAACTCAGCAAGAAGTAGACGACGCAGTAGCGCAATTAGGCCAGCGGCCAATTGCCCGGCTCGCCGCCCTTGGCCTGCTCGGTCCAAAGACCCAGTGCGTACATTTAACCGCCCTGAACGATGAAGATATTGCCACCCTCGCCAGCCACGGCTGCCACGCGGTGCATTGCCCTGAGTCCAATCTAAAATTAGCGAGCGGCTTCTCACCCATCGAAAAAATGCGAAAAGCTGGCATTAACGTCGCGCTTGGCACCGATGGCGCCGCCAGTAATAACGATTTAGACCTTTTCGGCGAAATGCGCACTGCCGCGATGCTTGGCAAAGCAGTCGCCAATGACGCCAGCGCCCTGCCTGACAGCTACGCCCTTGAAATGGCAACGCTGAATGGCGCAAAAGCACTGGGCATTGACCACCTCGTCGGCAGCATTGAAGTCGGCAAGCAAGCAGACATCATCGCCATCGATCTCTCGGGGCTGGAGCAGCAGCCAATTTACAAACCAACATCTCAGATTGTCTACACCAATATTAGCCACCAGGTTCGCTATAGCTGGATCATGGGCCGCAAGGTACTGGATAATGGCGAACTGACCACGCTAGACAGCCGGGACATCGTTGCCCGCGCACAGCTCTGGCGCAAAAAGATTAGCGGAGAATAATATGCAGCAAGGCCACGCAAACAACACCGGCAGCAATGTCGATCCGGCAGAAATTGCCAAGTTTGAAGAACTCGCCCACCGCTGGTGGGACCGCAACAGCGAGTTCAAACCCCTGCACGACATCAACCCCCTGCGCGTTAACTATATTGATGAGCGCTCGCCCTTGGCAGAGCGTAAAGTTGTCGATGTAGGCTGCGGCGGCGGTATCTTATCTGAGTCAATGGCTCAGCGCGGCGCCAAAGTCAAAGGTATCGACATGGGCGAAACACCGCTGAATGTCGCGCGTATGCATCAATTGGAGTCCGGCACCAAGGTCGAATATTTCCAGATAACAGCCGAGGAATTAGCTGAAGACGAAGCCGGCTGCTACGACATCGTCACCTGCTTAGAAATGCTTGAGCACGTTCCCGACCCCTCCTCGGTCATTCGCGCCTGCGCGAAACTCTGCAAGCCCGGTGGCGACATTTATTTTTCCACCATCAATCGCAATCCCAAGGCCTTTATGCTGGCCATCGTTGGCGCCGAGTATTTATTAAAAATGCTTCCTCGGGGCACCCACGACTTCAGCCGCTTTATTCGCCCCGCCGAATTAGGCAACTGGGTACGTCAAGCCGACTTGCAAATGCAACACATGACCGGCTTAACCTATAACCCCCTACTGCGTACTTACCGCCTTAACGACAAAGATGTCGACGTCAATTACATGATTCACGTTAAGAAACCGCTGTAATGCTAAAGGCCGTACTGTTTGACCTCGATGGCACCCTGCTCGATACCGCAGCGGATTTCACAACGGTATTGAACGCCATGCTCGCTGAGCACCAATTAGCACCACAGAGCTATGACGAGGTGCGCAAGCGGGTTTCCGATGGCGCTCGCGCAGTGGTCAGCCTCGGCTTTCAACAACAGGAAGGCGACGCTGGCTTCCAAAAATTGATCAATGAATTTTTAGATCGCTATTTGGCCCAGCTCGCGGTAAGCACCACCTTGTTTCCCGGCATGAATGAGGTCTTAGATCACATAGAAACACGTGGCTTGAAATGGGGTATCGTTACCAACAAGCCGGCCCGCTTTACTGAGCCTCTGCTGATGGCCATGGGTTTAGACCAGCGCTGCGCCACCGCCATCTGCCCCGACCACGTAACAAATCGTAAGCCCCACCCAGAACCCATATACCTCGCCTGCAAGGAAATCGCCTGCCTGCCCGCTCACACGATCTATGTTGGCGACCACCGCCGTGATATCGAGGCGGGACGCAATGCCAGCATGCGCACAGTGGCCTGTGCTTACGGCTATGTGTCAGCGGGTGATAGCGCGGAAAGCTGGGACGCAGACTATATTGTTGCCCAAGCCAGAGATTTAATTCCGCTAATCAATCAACTACATACTCCCTAAACCCGAGGATATTCTGTGCCTTTAAGCCTCCCCCATGATTTCATCGCCACCCCTCAATGCTTAGCGGGTAAAACCATTTTAGTAACCGGCGCTGGCGATGGCATCGGTCGCGCCGCAGCCCTAAGCTATGCCAAACACGGCGCCACTGTTATTTTATTGGGCCGCACCGTGGAGAAACTCGAAGCGGTTTACGACGAAATCGAAGCTGCCGGTTACCCGCAAGCCGCCATCTACCCAGTTCACCTGCGCGGCGCAGTAATGAAAGACTACGAGGAGCTAGCCAATACCATTGAACGAGAATTTGGTCATCTTGACGGCCTGCTTCACAACGCCAGTATTCTTGGCCAGCGCCGGACGCTAGCGCAAACCACCCCCGATAGCTGGGATGACGTACTACACGTCAATATCACGGCGGCCTTTATGATGACGCAAGCCCTGCTACCCATGCTCGCCGCCGCCAATGCCGCATCAGTGGTACTGACATCGTCCAGTGTTGGCCGCAAGGGTCGCGCATTTTGGGGAGCCTATGCGGTTTCAAAATTTGCGACAGAAGGCTTTATGCAAGTTTTGGCAGACGAAGAATTTGAGTTAAACAACACTCGGGTTAACACCATAAATCCCGGCGCTACCCAAACCGTCATGCGCCGCACGGCTTATCCCGGCGAAAACCCGCAAAATAATCCGCTACCAGAGGTCATTATGCCGCTGTATTTGTATTTAATGTGCGATGCCAGCGCCCAAGTCAACGGCCAGCAGTTTGACGCTCAGCCGAAAAGCTAAGCTACTCCAAAACAAAAGTCTCCGGAAAAAAATCAAAAGAAGATAGGGAATAAGGCGCGGTAATTTACCGCGCTTTTGATGCATCAGTCGCGCAGCATACTCTGCATTAATTCAATCTGCTGCTGGTAGGCTTCGTCACCCTCACCCGGCGTTACCGGCAAACCGAGGCGCGCAAATGCCGTCACCTGGAACCAATCAACCTCGGCCAATGGATGCTGCGTTCCCACATAGGTCTGCAGCCGTGCAACGGCCACAACATCTGCGTAATCAGCCGTTTCCAGCTCCCGACTAAAGTCAGCGCAGCCTTCAGGAACAACCACCAGCTCCTCCGCAAACCCCCAAACTTCCAGAATTCTGCGACCCACTTCTGGACTAAGCTCCAACAAAGCCTGATCCAATAACTCCGGATGATCTCTCAGAAAACCTCTACCAACGGCGTAGGAGAGAATTGGTAACGCACCAATTTGATGGATAATACCAGCAAGTGTCGCGAGCTCAGGTTTGAGATGGACTTGCGTTTTTGCCAAGGTATGAGATATCGCCGCAACATCAGTACTCTGCACCCAAATACTGCGCATACGTTGATTCAGTGATTCTTTTGTCGACAGAAAAATTTGCTGCATTGCCAAGGTTGTGACCAGTGTACTGGTATAGCCCAAGCCAATACGCCCTATCGCACCCTTTACATCATTGATCGGCTGCAGGCCGCGCAACAGCGAACTGTTGGCAACCCGTAAAATTCTCGCCGCTATTGAACTGTCATTTTCAATAATGGTGGCCAGCATCCCAATATTGACATCAGGGTCACTGGCGGCCTCGCGAATTTCCAAAGCCACTTCTGGCAAGGTCGGCAGTACAATTGCGTCGTTCTCAATCGCCTGCAGCAAATCCATCCGGATTTGTTCGATCAAAGGGGTACTTGAACTCACATCAACACACTCATCAATTACGATAACTGAAGATTAGCAGATAATTTACCACTGCAATCAATTCTGTGACGCCTAAATTTACGCCAGTACCGCTTCTGCTGCCGCAAGTGCTGCTGTAGCATCGCACTTATAGCCTTGAGCCGACATTGCCTCGGCCAATGCCGACAGCAACAGACGAATATTTTCAGGTTTAGCGCTATAGCCCATCAAACCAATACGCCAGACTTTTCCGGCAAGATCGCCCAAGCCTGCGCCAATCTCTAAATTGTGATTGGCTAATAGATACTGGCGGGTTGCTGCATCATCGACCCCGTCAGGAATATAAACACTATTAAGTTGCGGCAAACGCTGCTCTGCGGCCACCACAAATTTAACACCCAAGCTTTCTAAACCCGCAGCTAAGGCGCTGTGCATAGTTGCATGACGCTGCCAGGCATTCTCCAGCCCCTCTTCTTGTAACATAACCAAGGATTCATGCAGGCCGTACAAGGCATTAACTGGCGCAGTATGGTGATAGGCCCGTTTACCACCCTCACCCCAATAGCCCAAGATCAGATTCATGTCTAAAAACCAGCTTTGTACCGGGTGTTTGCGCGCCTTAATAGCATCCACCGCGGCAGAGCTAAACGTCACGGGCGACAATCCCGGCGTACAAGACAGGCATTTCTGGCTGCCAGAGTAAACGGCATCGGCCTGCCACTTGTCCACTAATAGCGGCACACCGCCCATCGAGGTAACGGCATCGACAATACTTAAGCAGCCATATTGCTTAGCCAAGCCGCAAAGTGCCTCGGCATCACTCAAAGCACCGGTAGAGGTTTCAGCATGGACAAAGGCCAACACTTTAATATCGGCGTGTTCTTTTAAAGCCGCCTCAACAGCGGCAGGCTCAACAGCCGTGCCCCAGGCAAAGTCCAAACGAATTGCAGTAGCGCCACAACGCGTCACATTCTCAATCATGCGGTTGCCGAATACACCGTTTACACAAACCAGCGCCTTATCGCCCGGCTCAAGCAAATTAACGAAACAAGCCTCCATGCCAGCAGAACCCGGCGCCGAAATTGGCAGGGTTAATTCATTGCTCGTTTGAAAAGCGTATTTTAAAAGCGCTTTGGTTTCGTCCATCATGCCCACAAACAGGGGGTCGAGGTGGCCAAGCGTTGGCCGGCCCAGCGCTTCCAAAATACGTGGATGCACATCAGAAGGGCCGGGACCCATCAAAGTGCGAAGCGGAGGATGGAAAGACGAAATAGCCATAAATAAATCTCACTGATCTGTCGCTACGCCGCAAGCGTAAGCAAATGTATTAATTGAACCCAAATATTGGCGGCAATTATACCCGATTCACACGCTAGGGTAGAGGCCGAGTTTACTGCGCCTTATTGATAGCAAATTCCGATAGTGGCAGCCACGGTAAATCATCCCTAAAAGCGCGCAATAGACGATAGTGCTCATACTGAAGCTCTTTGCTTTGCTCGCAGCGAAGCCGTATCGCTTCAACATCGACTGGCCTTGCCTGATCACTAAGCTCACATAATTGTCCCGTCGCTGCATCCCACGTAAAGCTACCGTAATAGCGCCAGTCGTCGATTAAATGCCACTCACTACAACCGGCCTGACTTTGTTCGTGTATCAACGCCGGCTCAGTAAAGGGCCACGGCGCGTACAAATACCCAGCAAATGCCGCTTTAACGCGGCTAGCAAATTCAACGTTAGACGCTAACACTAACTGCGCCTCAGCCTCTGCAGGACTTGGTAAATTAGCGGCCCCGGTGCAAATACGACATCCACAGCTCTCTGTATCAGCAAGTACAGCTAAACGTCGCAGACACAAGTCATGCTCCTTCGCCAGTTCAGCAATACGCGTCTTGGCATGCTTACGATCGCGAAATAGCGCAAGTAACTCAGTCGTCTGCGCAATATTTGCAGGTAATCCGGAACGCAATCGTAACTGTAACTCGCCACGGTCATTAGAGATAAAGCGCATGCAACAGGGCTTGCCCATGGCCTTCATACGACGCTGCAACAAGGGTTTTTCAGCACGAAGTGCGGCATTTACATGCAGTGCCGCCGATAAGTCTCCCGCCAGCGCCTGCCACTGAACTGCATATACCCGACGCGCTAATTTGGCGGCCTTGCTATCACCCGCTGAGTTTTCGAAATGAGAACACACTTGCTCCTGTAACGAGGTGGCGCCAGCCAAATACAACAACTCCCCCGCCTCACCCAGCAATCTGTATACCCCGGGCTGCAAGGGAATGGCATCGATATCCGTTTGACTGATTGTTGGTGGCAGTACCGGCAAGCCGAGCAATAAACCCGCTTCAAAATTAAACACAGCCTCACCTTTGTCAGCCCGGGCGTAATCAAGAAAGGCCTTCATTGCATCGACATCTGCCATTGCACGGTGATGAACTTCAGAATAAAAACCTATTCGTTCGCAAATGGTTTCTAAACCATGCCGTGGCCAATCCGGATAAAGTGCTCGCGCTAATTTTAAGGTGCATAAAATACGGGGCTGGTAGTCGCGGCCGTAGCGAGCAAAATTCGCCCGCAAAAAGCCGGCATCAAAGCGGGCATTATGAGCAACTAAAATCGCGCCATCCAAATACGACCACAGGGTTTCTTGTATCTCGGAAAAACGCGGCTTACCGCGCAACATACTGCTACTAATCCCCGTGAGACCTTGGATAAATGATGGCACCGCGCACGCTGGGTCAATCAACGACTGCCATTCAAGCTCTTGCTCACCACCAAGCACACGAACCGCCGCTTCCATTATCTGATCTTGCCCGGCCTGCCCGCCCGTGGTTTCCAAATCGACAAGGGCAAAACGGTAATCACCTAGCACCACTCACCCCGGTGCATTCCTGCCTGCGACTTCATTTTAGGAAGACAAATGGCGTAAAAAGACAAATTCATGTAATTCAACCTAAAACGTGGACATATCCGAGCAATGATAAACCACGCAAGGCCGCGCATCATGATATACGCCAATTATTATTGAATAAGCTCAGGGCCATTACGACAAGCAACACGGGCCAGCCACCTCAATTCTCTCGATTCCATCCCGTAGTAAACACGGTTCAGCATTGACATTTACACCACTTAATATACTGTATATACATACAGCATATTAAGTAATCTATTCTGCGACACCATGAAAAATCACTCTCTTGAACAATTACTCAATGAGCGCAAGCTCTGGCGAGGCCAGCAACTCCGGAGCAGCGCGACGACGAGCGACCGCCTGAGCACGGGGTTTAGCGCGCTAGATTCAGCACTGCACACCGGCGGCTGGCCTCGCAGCGGCTCTACCGAGTTATTAGGTGAGTATGGTATTGGTGAATTGTGGTTGTTGATGCCGGGCCTATGTGAACAGCTCGCTGATCGTTCAATAGCGTGGTTAAATCCGCCTTATATTCCCTATACCCCCGCCCTAGCGGAGCAGGGCCTACCGGTGAACAGACAGCTATTGGTCAGTCCCAAAACGTTCGCCGACCAGCTCTGGGCCACCGAGGAATTACTGCGTAGTGGCGCTTACGCCGCGGTTTTAAGCTGGTTTAGCAAAACGGATCTAAATGATCGCCAGTTGCGCCGCCTGCACATTGCCGCATTAGATGGTCAGTGCTGGCATATTCATTTTCGCCCCGCTAGCTTGGCCAAGCAGATATCCCCCGCGCCACTACGCCTTCACTTGAGCGCAGCCAAGCAATCCCTGCAAATTGACATTATTAAACAACCCGGCGGTCACGCCGGGCAGCAACTCCAATTAGCCCGCCCCGCCGCCCTGTATCTGCAGCAAAGTGCTGCGACGACGTGGCCGGTATACAGTTCAACAAGCGTGACACAAAGCCAAGCCACACGACGCAAAATAAGCCTGTTGGCCAATACCGGTATCTTCGTCGCCGCAACACAGCAAGACAACGCGATGAATAGCAGCCAGGCGAGCAATAACGAGTCATCCCACTAATGTTATGGCTATGCCTGCGACTACCAACGCTGCCACTCGAAGCCCTTGGCGCGCATCATTCGACAGGCATGCTGGCACTAACGCGGAATAATATTATTGTGATGGCGAACACCAGCGCGCAACAAGCGGGAATCGCTAGCGGCATGTCGGTCGCCAGCGCAATGAGCTTGTGCAGCGCGCTTGAGCTTCGCCCCCGTGACCACCAGCGCGAACAACAATGCTTAGCAAACATCGCACTTTGGGCCTACCGCTTCAGTGGTGATGTCTGCCTTTGCCCACCCAATGCGGTATTGCTAGAACTGGGCGCCTCCTTGCGCTTGTTTAAAAATATGGCCAGGCTCTACAGTAAATTCATTAGCGCCTTTCGCCGCAGGGGGCTTAGCGTGCAACTGGGTATTGCCCACACGCCACTGGCCGCAGAATTACTCAGTCACCAAAATATCAGCCCAACCAAGTTAGTAAGCTCTGCCGGACAAATACGCCAAGAAGCCCTACACAATGCCCTGCACGCTCTGCCCACTGAGCTACTCCCACTGGACGCAAAAACCCTTAACACATTACAAGAAATGGGCATGCATCAGCTCGGCAGCCTCCAGACTCTCCCCCGCGCCGCCCTTGAGCGCCGGTTTGGCAAAGCCATCGCCATCGTGCTCGCCAAGCTGCACGGTGAACTGCCTGATATTCGTCCACAATTCACCCCCCCAGAGACTTTCAACGCCCAACGTCATTTTGACGGCGGCCTGCACAGCAAACAACAATTGCGTTTTCCGATCTCTGCGCTACTGAGTGAGCTAGAACACTACCTGCGTCTGCGCCAGTGTTTAAACCGCGATATGCAATGGGAATTTCACTACCTAGACGGCAGTAGAGAAGCCTGGTCACTGGCGCTGAGTCAGCGCCATTTCGATCGTTGCAGCCTCATTGAACTGGTTGTACTGCGCTTAGAATCCCTCAGTTTACAAGGGCCAGTAGAAACGCTCAGCCTGCGTTGCGAGCAATTTATTGGCAACGAGCAACACAGCGACCAGCTATTTGATACCGCCAACAGCAGCAAACAACAGGAAAAAACCAGTCAAGTATTAGACAAACTACGCCTCAGGTTGGGGGCCCAGCGCTGCCACTTATTCAGTTTGCAAGACGCCCATCTCCCAGAGTTAAACTGGGTGCTCCGAGACGCTCATACCTCAACGCCGACACGCTCACCACGCCATGGCCAACCAGCCACCGGCAAACAAGCGTCACTACCAATGAGCGACAAGCTGCTGCGGCCAAATTGGCTCTGCCATCCACCAGAAAACATTAGCGAAACCTCTCAGGGTTTATTCTGGCAAGGTGAACTGCAATTATTGCAAGGGCCGGAGCGCTTCGACGGCCAATGGTGGCAACAGCGTCAAACCCGCGACTACTATATTGCCCGCCATCAACACGGTGCCTTGTGCTGGGTTTTTAAAGACTGCCTAAATCGGCGTTGGTATTTACACGGTTTTTTCGGCTAGCGCTATGCCTAAGCAAAAGCCTACTACGGTGTCTTACGCCGAGCTTCACTGCCTGAGTAATTTCAGCTTTTTACGCGGCGCCTCTCATCCGCATGAACTGCTTAGTAGCGCGGCTGAACTTGGCTATACCGCTATTGCCATTACCGATGAATGTTCCCTCTCTGGCATTGTCCGCGCCTACCGCGCCAGCCAAGAACATAATATTAAATTAATTTGCGGTGCGGAATTCATTCTCGAAGGAGGTATTCATTTGGTTTTACTCGCGCCAGTGCGGCAAGCGTATACCGAGTTATGTTCACTCATCAGCAGAGCTCGCCTGCACAGCAGCAAAGGTAACTATCAACTAAGCTTAGGCGATTTACGACGCTATAGTCAGCACTGCTTTGCCATTTGGATTAACCCCGATGAAACCGAGCACTACGCTAGCGAGCTAAAACAATATTTTGGCCAACGACTCTGGCTTGGCGTCAGCTTTCACGGCCAGCAACAAGCCGAGCCCTATTATTTTAAACGCTACCAAATAGCTCGCGAGCATCGCATTAACATGGTTGCCTGCGGCAATGTGCATATGCACTCCCGCCAGCGCAAACCTCTGCAAGACATACTCAGCGCCATTCGCCTCAACACCTCAATACAAGCCCTTGGCAGTAGCGTACAGGCTAATAGCGAACGCTATCTTAAACCGCTGTCGCTACTGCAGCGCGACTACCCAGCCGGTTTACTGGAAGAAAGTTGCGCGATTGCCGAGCGCTGTACATTTAGTCTGGCTGAACTCAGTTATCAGTACCCCAACGAGGTAGTACCTAATCACCAAGACGCCCGTAAATTTCTGCGTGAGATTACCCTGCACGGAGCACAGCGACGCTGGCCAAAGGGTGTACCCGAACTGGTTAAAAGCCTGCTCGACAAAGAGCTGAGCTTAATTGCCGAGCTAGAGTACGAACATTATTTTTTAACGGTTTACGATATTGTCCAATTTGCTCGCAATCAAAATATCCTCTGCCAAGGCCGGGGATCGGCGGCCAATTCAGCGGTATGTTACTGCCTTTTTATCACTGAGGTGGATCCATCCCGGGGGCAATTATTATTTGAACGGTTTATTTCCAGAGAACGTGATGAACCACCAGATATCGATGTCGACTTTGAGCACGAGCGCCGAGAAGAAGTCATTCAATACATTTATAAGAAATACGGCCGTCAACACGCCGCCCTCGCGGCGACCATTATCAGCTATCGGCGGCGTAGTGCGGTGCGCGATGTTGGCAAGGCTTTAGGGCTCGACGATTATTTGCTGCAAAAGCTGTCTGGCAATATGGCGTGGTGGGACGACAAAAACACCTTTATTCAACGCCTACAAGAAAGCCAATTCGACACCAGTAGTGTTCCCGTTCAGCAGTTTATGAGTTTGCTCAACGAGATCCTCGGTTTTCCTCGCCATTTATCTCAGCACGTTGGTGGCTTTGTCATTACCCGCGACCCGATTGCCAGTTTGGTACCCATAGAAAATGCGGCCATGCCCGAGCGCACAATTATTCAATGGGACAAAGAAGATTTAGAAGCCTTAGGCATGATGAAAATTGATGTACTGGCCCTCGGCATGCTCAGCGCCCTGCGCAAAAGCCTCGCCTATATCAGTGCCGCAGGCAGCGGGGTTAAACAGCTCAGCGACATTCCCGCCGAAGACACCACCACTTATCAAATGTTGTGCGCCGCTGACAGCGTGGGCGTGTTCCAAATTGAGTCTCGCGCGCAGATGAGCATGCTGCCACGGTTGCAACCCCGCACCTTTTACGATCTCGTCATTCAAATCGCCATCGTTAGACCCGGCCCCATTCAGGGCGGCATGGTTCACCCGTTTTTACAGCGCCGCCAAGGTTTAGAAAAAGCTGAATATGAGAATGACGCCATTGCCCGAGTGTTAAAACGCACCCTCGGCGTGCCGGTTTTTCAGGAACAGGTTATCCAGCTAGCCATGGTCGCCGCTGGTTTCAGCGGCGGTGAAGCCGATCAATTACGAAGAGCCATGGCGAGTTGGGGTAAAAACGGCGATTTAGAAAAATTTCGTAGCAAGCTCGTCGACGGCATGCGCGAACGTGGTTATAGCGAGGCGTTTGCCGAGCGCCTCTTCAGTCAAATGAAGGGCTTTGGCGCCTACGGTTTTCCCGAGTCCCACTCTGCCAGCTTTGCTCTGCTGGCCTATGCCTCCGCATGGCTTAAATGCCATTACCCAGCCGCCTTTTACTGCGGTTTATTGAATAGCCAACCGATGGGCTTTTACTCCCCCTCACAACTCATTCAAGACGCCAAGCGCCACAATATTGAAGTGCGGCCTATTTGTATTAATCACAGTAATTGGGATCACCGCCTAGAAGGCGAACCCACAGCACCCGCGCTGCGCTTAGGCTTGCGTTTAATTAAAGGCTTAAGCAAAACCAGTGCTGCGCAACTTTGCCAAGTGCGAGAAAGCGCGCTATTTCATAGCATTGATAATTTCTGTACTCGATTCAGTACCGCCAAACAGCACTGGCAGCAGTTGGTACAGGCCGACGCCTTTCACTGCTTTGATTTACACCGTCACCAAAGCCTATGGGAAATCAGCGCATGGCAAGCTCCTACACCGCTAGGTAATTTACAACCCGCACAAGATAAAATGATTCAACTTAAAGCCCCGATTGAAAGCGAAGAGGTACTTAGCGATTATCGCCACACTGGCCTCACCCTGCGGCGACATCCACTGGCATTGCTTCGCAGCCACAAGCTATTCGCCAATTGTGCGCGCGCAGAAGACTTAACAGAAATTGATGACGGCAGGTTTATTCGGATTGCTGGCTTGATCAGTTGTCGACAACGACCAGGCAGCGCCAAGGGGGTCATGTTTGTCACACTTGAGGACGAAACCGGCAACAGCAATATTATTGTGTGGCCAGCAGTACAAGAGCACTGTCAAAAAGCCTTATTGCAAGGCCGACTCCTGATGGTAAAAGGTTGCGTACAAAAAGCCGTGAGTGGTCACGCCACACCGGTAATTCATGTCGTGGCTTTCAGCGTTGAAAGCCACGATCACTTGATGCGGGTAGATACTGCGTCTCATGATTTTCATTAAACACAGCACTAATGGGCTAGACGACTTCGAAGAGACCTGCCGCGCCCATACCACCACCAACACACATAGTAACGACCACGTATTTAACACCGCGACGTTTACCTTCTATCAAGGCATGCATAATCATTCGCGCACCGCTCATGCCGTAAGGATGGCCAATAGAGATCGCACCACCGTTAACGTTTAAGCGATCGTTAGGAATGCCCAATTTGTCGCGGCAATAAATTACTTGCACAGCGAAGGCTTCATTGAGTTCCCACAGGCCGATGTCGTCCATTTTTAAACCGGCGCGTTTCAGTAGTTTAGGAATCGCAAACACGGGACCAATACCCATTTCATCTGGCTCACAACCGGCAACGGCCATACCCCGATAAATCCCCATGGGCTCAATATTGCGCTGCGAAGCCAATGTACCGTCCATCATTACCACCGCAGCGGCGCCGTCAGATAACTGCGAAGCGTTACCGCCAGTAATGCAGCCACCTTCACGAACTGCTTTCAAGCCCGATAAGCCTTCCAAGTTAGTCGATGGGCGATTGCCCTCGTCTTGCGTCAGAGTCACGCTCTGCTCGGAGGTTTCACCAGTTTCTTTGTTAACGACAAGCTTAGACGCGGTAACAGGAACAATCTCATCATCAAACTTACCCGCCTGCTGCCCCGCAGCGGTACGCTGCTGTGATTGCAGTGCATACTCGTCTTGGGCTTCGCGCGAAATATTGTAGCGCTTAGCAACAATCTCAGCAGTATCCAGCATCGCCATATAAATATTAGGCGAATGCGCAATCGCACCCGGGTCAACCAGTTTGTGCATATTCATATGTTCATTCTGGACAAGCGAGATAGACTCACAACCGCCAGCGATCAGCATTGGCGCGCCATCCATCACAATCTGCTTGGCGCCAGTCGCAATTGCCATCAAACCCGACGCGCACTGACGGTCTATTGTCATGCCAGATACCGACACCGGCAAACCTGCAGACATTGCCGCCATACGACCAAGATTCATAGTCTGGGTGCCCTGCTGCATTGCCGCGCCCATAATACAATCGTCGATCTCATTAGGATCAATACCCGCGCGCTCTACTGCCGCTTTAATCGCGAAAGCGCTCAAAGATGGCGATTCCAGATTATTAAATGCACCGCGATAGGCTTTGCCGATTGGCGTACGCGCGGCTGAAACAATAACTGCGTCTTTCATGATAATTCCTCAATGTAAAAATATTATTGATTAGCCTGCAAATACGCCTGAGCTTTTAGCAAAAACTTTTCAGACTGTTTAAAACCGGTTTCAAGTTCCGCTTGATTGGCGGTATCACAAATACCTTCCCAATTAGCCACTACCGCTTCTGGGTTCTGCTGTTCAGGGCTGAGGTATATGCCGTCGGTTTCGAATATGCTTGATTTTGCATAACCACCACCACCCGCACAAAGAATAAAACGGCTCGGAGCGTTGTCATGGCAAAGGGTCAACGCACCTGCAGTAACCGCTTCCGGTACCAACATCGCCAATACTTCGGCTGGCATTAGGTCTTCAGTCATGCGCGTGGCCGCAGTAGGGGCCAATGCGTTTACATGAACATTGTATTTTGCACCTTCAATCGCGAGGGTATTCATCAAACCCACCACAGCCATTTTAGCCGCGCCATAGTTGGACTGTCCGAAGTTACCGTATAAACCACTAGAAGACGTGGTCATCACAATACGACCATACTTCTGCTCTTTCATGATCTCCCAAACGGCCTTGCTACAGTTCACCGCCCCCATGACATGAACATCCATCACGAGCTTAAAATCGTCAATGGACATTTTAGAAAACGACTTATCGCGCAGAATACCGGCGTTGTTAATTAAAATATCAACCTGGCCCCATTTGGCTACAGTCTGCGCCACCATGTCTTCGACTTCGCTAAAAATCGCGACATTCGCGCCGTGTGCAAAGGCTTCGCCGCCGGCTGCTTGAATTTCAGCTACCACGCTATCTGCTGCCTCAGACGATGCACCAACACCATCACGGGCACCGCCTAAATCATTAATCACAACTTTGGCGCCGCGGGCCGCCAGTTCTAATGCGTGACTGCGACCAAGGCCATTGCCGGCACCAGTGACAATGGCGACTTTACCGTCAAAACGAATACTCATGTTCCTCTCCCTTAAACTGGAGGCGTTTCGCCTCATATTATTAAATTGCCGAATTTTTTAAACAAAAAAAATCAAGCAACCATTTGAATGCTGATCCACTCGGCCACCAAGGCGGGTTTTTCTTCACCTTCAATTTCTAGGGTGACTTCCGTGCTCACCCGAAAGCTACCGGGCTTGGTTTCGGTAATAGAAAGAATTTTTGCCTTGGCGCGAATACGGCTATTGACTTTAACCGGGGCCAAAAAACGAACCTTATCAAAGCCCGAGTTAATGCCCATGTAAAAGCCCTTAATGATAACGCTGTACTGTTCGGCAAAGTGCGACAGTAGCGACAAGCTAAGAAAGCCGTGGGCAATGGTCGAACCAAAAGGTGTCTCTTTCGCCCGTTCGGGGTCAACATGAATAAATTGCTGATCCAAGGTGCAATCTGCAAATTGATTAATACGCTCTTGGCTAATCGTCAACCACTCGGTTGGCGCGGGCTCAAAGCCGACATAATCTTGTACTGCTTGCTTATCAATAAGTGTTGTCACGTTACTCTCCCTTTAGAACCAGTTATTGTCCATTTCGTAAAAAGTTGCATCGAGATCGAGCAAATTCTTAGACCAGACGTCGATTAGCGGCAACTCAAAATTATAGAAGTATTTCATTGCCTGCAGTTTACCAAGGTAAAAATGCGTATCCGCCTCATGGGGCTTCGCCGCCAGACCAGATTGAGCGACTAGCCCTTGGCGCAGCCAGAGCCACGCGATCACAACATGGCCGAATAGCTCTAAGTACTTCACTGAATTCGCCATCACTAAATCGATGGGCTTTTCCAACATCGCGCCAAGCAGGTGTTCCGTTGTTTTTTCCAATGTCGCAACAGCACCGCTGAGGTTATCAGCAATAGGCGCTAAGTCGCCGGTCAGCGCTTCATCAATGGTGCTCTGAACCGTCGCCAAGAATGCCCGATAGCCCGCCAAATTGTTCATTGGCAGCTTGCGACCTAAGAGATCCAATGACTGAATCCCGGTAGTGCCTTCATGGATAGGGTTCAGGCGATTGTCCCGATAGAACATCTCAACCGGGTGCTCGTTGATGTAGCCGTGACCACCGAGTATTTGAATTGCCAGATCGTTGGCTTTTGGGCCGTATTCAGAGGGCCATGTCTTAATAATCGGTGTCAGAAAATCAAGCAGCGTATGTGCATCAAGACGCTCTTTTTCACTGAGTGCCGTGTTTTTATCATCGGCCAACTGCGAGCCCAGCATACACAGGGCGAAAGCACCCTCGGCGTAGGCTTTCTGAGCCAAAAGCATACGCCGCACATCGGCGTGCTCGACAATATTCACCGGAGCCGAACTCGGATCTTTACACGACGGCAGACGTCCTTGAAGTCGTTCACGTGCATAGTCCAGTGAGTATTGATAACCGGTTAACGCCGTGCATGCGGCATTAGTACCAACCATTACCCGGGCTTCATTCATCATGTGGAACATATAGCTTAAGCCGCGATGTTCCTCGCCAACCAAATAGCCCACTGCGCCATCATTTTCGCCAAAGCTCAATGCGGTAGACGTTTGGCCACGGCCGCCCATTTTATGAAACAGACCTGCCAATGCAACATCGTTACGCTCACCAAGAGAGCCGTCGGCATTCACCAAAATTTTGGGCACAATAAACAGGGAAATACCTTTTACACCTGCCGGCGCGCCTTTAATACGGGCCAACACCAAGTGCACGATATTCTCATTGAGTTCATGATCACCACCGGAAATAAATATTTTATTACCGCGAATACGATAAGTACCATCGCCAGCAGGAATTGCCGTCGTGGTTAAGTCCGCAAGCCCCGAACCCGCGCTGGGCTCTGTCATTGCCATGGTGCCCGCAAAACGGCCACTGCGAATCGGCTTTACCCACGTTTCAATTTGTTCAGCACTACCGTGGTTTTCAATCAAATTGGCGTTCGCCGAGCTTAGGGCGAGATAACCCATCGTGGTACTGCCCGCTGCGCTCAAGTAGGAGCTGGCAACGCCGGCAACAATCAACGGCAACTGCATACCGCCGAGTTCGTAATCCGAGGTTGAAGACACAAAGCCCGCCTGCGTTGCGGCGTCTACCGCAACTTTAATTTCGGGAATCATGTGCACATTTTTACCGTCAAAGGTCGGCTGCTGTTCATCTACTTTTTTGCGAATCGGCAAAAAGTACTTCTCAGCGATAGACTGCGCGGTATCTATTGCCGCGTTAAAGGTTTCCACCGAGTGGTCTGCGTAACGAGGACGTTGAGTCAAGGACTCTGAGTCAAATAGCTCATAGAGCATGAACTGAAGATCGCGCGCGCAAAGAAGTGGAGCAGCCATATCGCCTTACCTTATTAGTAAACAAGACCGCATTGTGGCGACTAGCACCCGTCCATACCATGACATCTGATGTCTAGGTATGAGCACAAGTCCGTAACACGTATTACTTCGGGCCTGAGAGCCACCATGAACGATCTAAACACTTGTCTTATTGGTATATAGTATTAGCCATTGATCTGGCTTGGTTACTCCCCGCCCGATTGACCTCAGCCATTCACGTTCAGGTAAGTATATGCACCCTAGCACACAATTTTTAAAGCCAATACTACGCTTTATCTGCGTATTTGCTATCAGCCACAGCGCTGCCGCGTGGCAATGCCCTGAGAATTTAAAGCAATCCCGCGCCACACTGGAGGCAGGACAGCTCAATCTTTGCACCACGCTACTTGGCGCGAAGGCTGTGCTGGTCGTAAATACCGCCAGCATGTGCGGCTACACCCCGCAATTTGAAGGTTTAGAAAGTTTGTACCAAGAATTTAAAGATCAAGGCCTACTCGTACTCGGTGTGCCAACCGCCGACTTTGGCAATCAGGAATACAGCGATGCGGCCAAAACAGCAAGGGTCTGCCACGCAAATTATGGCGTGAGCTTTCCCGTGTTCCACAAATCCTGCATAGCTTGCGCGAAGCCCGACCCGCTCCTCAGTCTCGTCGCAGAAGCCAGCGCCACGCCGCCCAAGTGGAATTTCTACAAATATGTTTTTGATCCGGCAAGCGGCAGCACGAAGGCGTTTGACTCAAAAACCACCCCGGATGCAGCCGCACTACGCACAGCAATCACAGCGCTTTTGTCGCCGCAGTGAAAACGTCGAACAAACTCCTCTGCCTGGTATTGAGCGCGCTGCTCACCGGCGCTTGCAGCGGCAAAAATCAACTTGCAGCACTTTGGCATGACTACCAGAGTCGCCTCGAGCACGTACTGCAACGTCAGGCTACGCCGCAAGACACTATCGCCTTCCCTCATCTACCCAAGCCCCGCGAACTCAGCCTAGAATTTGCCCGCAGCGAAATAGACTTACTGGATTTTTTGCGAATGCGGCGTTGCGCTCTGCGCGACACCGTAGCCCAACGCAATAGTATTCTTGGTCGCCACGGCGATGCCGCCGCGCGCCTTATATTCGAGTTACGATTTATCAGCCAGGCCCCAGCCTGCGAGAAAATACTGATCGAAGATGGCCAAACTGCATTGGCTGGGCAATTAAAAATAGCCGCGCAAGCTAAACAAAAACAACTACCGGCAAGAATTTTTGCCGCGAGCGTCATCGGCCCGGAGTTTCGCGCATTCTGGCAGATGCCGATAGACCTCAGCGCTTACCCACTCTACGGCAAAGACCCGAGCCTAAATGCACTCGCACGCTGGCAGCGCTGGCAGACTCAATGGCTTGAGCAACCACACAGCATGGCTGGATGGTCATCGTTAAAGTGGCAGCAATTCAGCGCCGAACTGCTCAATACACTTGGGGAAATTCGTTTAGGTGCTGGCGGTAGTATGCTGGCCGCGCAGCGCGAAAACATCGTAGGCCTGACCGCGGCCAGCAGTATTATTAATCAACGCATCCATGGCCGGCCACTGTGCCTCAAACCACAGGCCACGCCAGCGGCAACCCATTTTCGCGGAGCCCTGAGTACCGTTTTTATCGCGCAACTGCAAAAGCAATCCAGCGCCATCAATCAGCATCAGTTCGATGTTATGAAGAATATACAGCCTATCGAAAAAGACTTACTCGCGGCTATGAGCACCAACATGCTAGCCATTCCTAAGGCCTATACTGCATGGCAAAAACAGCGTGATGAACTATTGCGCCGCGCTACCAAGGCGCAGCGTCACCATGTAAGCTTGGCTGGTGCACTGCTAAGTCAATGCGGACTACAAGCAGGCGGCTAGGCGTTAGCTAATATCCGAATTTACCTAGCGGCGGCGTTTTTCCATTCGCCGCAAAAACACGTCCATCACCGAGTCGTACAAACCATCGCCAAGGAAAAGATCCTCAACGCCAGAGTCAATACTCGGGTTGTCATTGACCTCAATGACCACAACGCGATTATCCGACTGCTTTACATCCACGCCGTAAAAACCATCGCCAATGAGTTTGCAGGCTTTAACCGCTACATCAATCACCTTTTTGGGCGCTTCGTAGGTGGGCATGGTATCGAAGCCACCTGACTGGCTTTTGCTACTGCTGTGTTTATAAATTTGCCAATGATTGCGCACCATATAATAACGACAGGCAAACAACGGCTTGCCATCAAGCACACCAATACGCCAATCGTAATCGGTGTACATAAACTCTTGCGCCAACAGCAATGCCGACTTATCAAGTAGGCGCTTGCTTTCGCTAACGAGACTGTCCCAATTTTCAACCTTAACTACCCCCCGCGAGAACGCGCCGTCAGGTACTTTAAGCACTATTGGGTAGCCGAGAGTATCTGCAATGCGATGCAGCTCCTCCGTATTGTCCCGGCGCAAAATTTCAGTGCGCGGGGTCGGCACTTTATGACTCTTAAGCAGGTCAGCTAAATAAATTTTATTGGTGCATCGCAGTATCGACGTGGGGTCGTCCATCACCACCAAACCCTCCGCTGCAGCTTTTTTAGCAAAGCGATAAGTGTGGTGATCCACCGAGGTGGTCTCACGAATAAACAGGCCATCGTATTCTGGCAGGCGCAAATAATCCTTCTTGGTAATTAGCTCAGCAGAGATGCCTAAATTGGCCGCTGCTTTGGTAAATTTACGCAATGCACCCTTGTCACTGGGCGGCAGTTTTTCTTCTGGGTCGACCAAAATTGCCAAGTCATAGCGGAAAGTTTTTCTGGCCTTTGGTTTGCGCCACATCTTGCTGCTAAAGCGCTCAAAGGTCGAGGCAAACGCCTCCTGCTCCCCTCCTGCCTTTAAGGATTTCAAGGCGACCAATTGCAATTTTTTGATCAGCCAGCGGCTCTTGCCAAACTCCAGGCTTATCTCAATCAATGGCGAGGGAAAGCGCTCAAACACCGCCTTCGCAATGCTCGCGTATTCCGGCGCCAGACATTCGCCAAACCAGCTTCGAAAACTCACGCTGTCGCCAGATTTGGCAGCCGGCAACTTCGCCAGCAGGGGCTCCACACCTTCGAGTAAAATATCAGAAAGCGATTTACGCGCCAGCTCACTTAGGGTATTGACCGAGGGTAAAACATTGTGGCTACGCGCCTCAGCCAGTAGCGAACAATAATAACCGGTACCAAGATAGCGATAACTCCGCGCTAAGTTTATAACCCTTACTCGCTCGCCACTACTTTGACCAATGCGCTCAAGGTAGTCATCAAAGGTGATGACGTCTTGGCTTGGATAATAGGGTGACCAATCCTTTAGGTCATCAACAACGACAAAAAAACGTGACATTAGCCATCTCAAATTAGGGTAAGCAATGAGCCGCATTCTGCGACCAATTTCTAGCATAAACAATCGTTGTAACTAGTGAATATTGCGCTATAGTCAGCGCGCCTAACCACAGACGTAAGTGCCGGCCTAGGGGCTAGAAAATGCCCCGTTGAACAGCCGACATTAGCGACGATTTTTATTGGCTTTTCCGGCGCCAGCGGCCCACAATTACCGTGGCAAGCTCGCCATGAACAGGTTTGTAAGATGCACCCGATTCGCCCCGCCACCGAGAGTGACCTTAACGCCTTAGTGGCACTGGAAAACCGTTGCTTCACTGGCGACAAACTATCGCGCCGCAGTTTTAAAAGTTTGATCAAACCCGGCGCGCATTTGGCCTCAGTCATTTTAATAAACGGGACAATCGCCGGTTACAGTATAGTGCTGTTTCGCACCGGCACCAGCTTGGCGCGGCTCTACTCTATCGCCCTTGATCCCGACTATCGTGGCCAAGGCCTCGCTCAAGCGCTGCTCCGTGACGCCGAAAGCCAAGCGGTTGCCCGGCACTGCCTCTTTATTCGTTTAGAAGTGCGCAACGACAACCCTGCCGCCATTGCCCTCTATCAAAAACTGAACTACCACGCCTTCGACGATATCGCCGACTATTACGAAGATGGCTGCACTGCGCTGCGTTTTGAGAAGCGCTTGCACCCAGAAACCAGCCAAACCATGAGTCGCGCGCCAGCCTATTACCGGCAAACCACTGAGTTCAGCTGTGGCCCCGCGGCGCTAATGATGGCCATGGCCAATATTCGCCCCGACTACACCATGTCCCGTCAGGAAGAACTACAATTGTGGCGCGAGGCTACCACCATTTTCATGACCGCCGGGCACGGCGGCTGCTCACCCCAGGGTTTAGCCCTGGCCGCATTGCGTCGAGACTTCGGCGTGAGCCTTTATATTAACAGTGACGGCATTCCTTTCTTAGATAGCGTGCGCAGCAATGAAAAGCGCGAGGTTATTGAGCTTGTCCATCACGACTTTGTAGAACAGCTCGCCAAATACCCTGCTACCATTGAAATTAACCCCTTGGGCCGCGGTCAGTTTCGCGAGATTCTCGAACAGCACGACAATGTCCTCGCGCTGATTAGCACCTGGGCACTCAATCGCAATCGGGCACCCCATTGGGTGTACGTAAGTAAGACCGATGAACACTTTGTTTATATTAGCGACCCAGACACCAATGACAGCCGCTGGCAGAGTGAAACAGACTTTATGCACGTGCCTATTAGCATCGATGCTTTCACCGCCATGGCGAGTTTTGGCCGCAGTCGTCTGCGCTGCCTAATTGCGATCCATTCCGCGAGCAAGGAGCAATCTCCATCCCATGCCTAGTCAAAACCTGAGCACAGTCGACCGCCAGTACTGCGAGTCGCTCAAGCGACTTTCGGAGTCGCTAATCACTATTCAAAAACCCATACTCATTCTGGACGCTATTAAATGGCCACAAAGCATTGAAACCCAGTTCTTTGCTGACAAGGCCAGTAAATTACCTGCGGTCGATCGCGATTACTATGCACGTAACACCTTAAATTTCGACCCTGAAAGCAAAATAGCCGAGCTCAAGGCACTGCGCAGCCAAGTGCATAAACAACTTGGTAAGTCTGACCCCCTCGGAAAAATCTTAGGGGAGACAATTGAGCAGTATTTAATCGTGATTGATTTAGTCCAAAATCGCGGGACACCGCGATTCCTTGAGGCTAGCCGCGAACTTTACGGCTCTGCGCGGGACCACCTACGCGGCGACAATATGACCTTAATCGAAATGGGCCAGCGGCTCTGCCATATCTTCTCGCTGCCTGCCGCTAAACACCTTGCCGCCGCCTACCCCAAAGATCTCAGCGCAGAGGATGCCGTGCGGCAGCTCGAGCAACGCCTCGCGCCCTATTTTGCCGACAGTATTTTTTCAGTAAAAGAAACCGACGGCATTGTGTCTGACGCCGCCGCCGGAGGCGACTGCATCAAGGTTAATACCCACTCATCATTCTCAACCCTAGATTTACAGGTACTTGAGGTGCACGAGGGTTGGGTACACGTCGGCACCACACTCAATGGTCGCAACCAGCCCTGGGCAACCTGGCTCAGTGTTGGCTCCCCGCGTATTACTGCGCTGCAAGAAGGCTTGGCGGTCTTAATAGAAACCCTGACCTTTAGCTCATTCCCCGCGCGCGCCCGCCGTATTAGCGACCGCGTTGTCGCCATTGATATGGCCGAAAATGGCGCTGATTTTCTTGAAGTCTACCGCCATTTTTTGAATCAGGGCTTGAGCCAGCACGACAGTTATAAGATTGCGCAACGCGTATTTCGCGGTGGTATGGTAGAAGGCGGCAGTTGTTTCACCAAGGATTTGTCTTATGTGAAGGGCTTTGTGGAAACGGTAAATTTTATCCGTAGCGCCATTCTGTCGGATAAGCCCGAAATGCTACCAATGCTATTCGTGGGGAAAGTCGCCCTCGATGATGTGCCCGTGCTTCATCACTACCAGCAGGCGGGATTTATCGAAGCACCACGCTACTTACCGCCAATGTTTAGGGATCTAAATGGCTTGTACGTGTGGTTTGGCTTTTCCAGTGGTATGTCATTATTAGACTTGGCACGCATCCAAGAACACTTTAAGTCCTTGTTTGAGCAAACCATTGATGTCCACGCGCATTTAAAATAAAACACTAAAATACACACCACTTAGCCAATAATTCGTATTTTATAACCGCGGAGCTCAATATTTTTGCAAAAAAAAGCACAAATTCTGCGCAAACACGCGCAGAATTTGTGCATATACCGTCCGCGACCAAATTTAAAATGGCCTTATATTAGTGCGCTGCTGTGCTGTTCCTATGTTTCAGCACGCGCCGCAACAATAAGCGGATTAGTGGCCGTACGGCTCACTAGTTTGGTTGGCCTTATACGAAGACATAGTTTGCCCACCGTAAACAGGTGACTCGGTAGTGACGTACTCATCAACCGACGGCTTAACCACAACGGTACCGTTAACATCTTTATGAACGGAACAACGGTAATTATAGGTCCCAGGTTGATCAAACTTCAGGCTATAGGTATTACCTAACCATGGGCTAGTCCAAATGCGCGAACCCATCGCACCTTCAAAGCTAACGTCATGAGAAATCTCATCGTAGTTTACCCAGGTGACTTCAGTGCCAACCGGCACGACCAATTGATCTGGCTTAGCATGGAAAGTCGAGATGTAAACCTTAGTTGGTTTCGCTGGCGCCAATACCAAGGTGCCCACCAATTCAAGTTCAACCCGACGATTCAGGGCGCGGCCATCACCAGTGGCGTTATCTGCCATAGGCTGAGTAAATCCGTAGCCTTTAGCCACTAATTGTGCAGGATTCACCCCAGTAGACGTCAAATAAAAGCGAACTGAATTGGCACGATTTTGCGACAAGTTTACATTGTAATCAGCAGAGCCAATTGAATCTGTATGCCCCTCAACTGCGACTTTTATCGTCGGGTTTTTCTTAAGCTCTTTTGCAACTTGGTCTAGAAAGCTCATTGATGACGCTGTCAATTGCGCAGAATCAGTATCGAAATTCACCTGCCGTAAAATAAGTGAATCACCCGCCTTACATCCATCTAAATTTAGTGGCATGCCAGGTGCCGGCGACTGACAAGTACTGCCCTCAGCGACGACTAGCGGCGACATGACCAGCATTGCCCATGTTAAAACTATCCCAACTCGTGTGTTTTTCATGTAACCCCCGTTACGTGATTGCTACAGACCTCACAGTTATATAACAGTGAGGTCTGTCTACTCGGTTAAATAACCCATGTGGGTCGTTGATGAACAGGCATTCCGTGCCAGCACCGCCGGACGGTTTGCGCATAGTACGTAGCAATATATGCGCCTACTTTCACAAGTTGCTGATTTTGTATCGTGGCATATACGTATATTGGAAATATAAATAAAAGGACCAGGGAAATTGATCAAATTTCAGGCAAAAAAAAGAGTGCTGAAAAACACTCTTTTTTTGAACAGAGAAGCTAGTCGTTTACTTAGCCATAAATACACAAATAAGCGGTATTAACCGACACTTGTAGATCAAAGTGGTTATTGCCCGGTACGTCGAAACCCTGACCGGCCGCAAAGGTTTGCCATTTCGTCTGCCCTGGCAATAACACAGTTAAAGCACCGCTGATTACTTCCATACGCTCAGCGGCTTCGGTACCAAAGCGATATTCACCGGGCGCCATAACGCCAACCGATGCAGGTTTACTGTCGGTCGCAAAACCCAGCGACTGAACGTTACTGTCGAAATAGCTATTGTGCTTAATCATCGTGATCCCCTGAGGTGTAAAAAACCGCGCAATCATACGCGGCTATGTTACTGGGCGCCAGCGTGAGCCTCTTTTGCCATCATCCGCCCCGAGGCATTAAGCACTTGCTGGTCTCGGCCAAGGTACATATACATTGCAGGCACCACAAACAAGGTAAACAACGTGCCAATCACCATTCCAGAGCTAATCACCATCCCCAACGAAACGCGCGACGCCGCGCCAGGACCGGTCGCCATCAACAGCGGCATCATTGCCACCACCAATGCGGCGGTTGTCATTAAAATCGGCCGTAAGCGAATTGAGCTGGCCTCCTCAATGGCCTCTCGCTTAGCCATACCCTCTTCCTGCATCCGGTTCGCGAAATCCACAATTAAAATACCATGTTTTGATATCACACCAATCAAGGTCACCAAGCCAACTTGGGTGTAAATATTCAAACTCATGCCCGAGAGATTGGTTAACTGCATGCCATTCGTTAAGGCGAAGATATTCAATGTTAGCAATGCCCCGCAAATCGACATCGGCACCGTTACCAAAATAATCAAGGGATCCCGGAAAGATTCAAACTGCGCCGCCAGTACCAAGTAAATAATGACAAGGGCAAAACCAAAGGTCGCCGCTAACGCTGAGCCCTCCTGCTTAAATTGACGGGATGACCCGGCATAATCAATTTGGAAACCCGCTGGCATCTCATCTCGAGCAATCTCTTCAAGTAGCGCAAGCGCCTCGCCCTGAGAGATATCCGGCCGGGGCACCGCCACAATAGTATTAGACAAAAGCTGCTGCGCATGAGGGATAAATCGCGGCACTACACGCTCCTCTAAGCTCACTATTGTCGATAAAGGAATTAAATCGCCACTTGCCGTGCGGGTGTAAAACCCAGCCAGCTGTGCGGGGTTCAAACGCGACTCTCGCTCTACCTGCGCAATCACCTTGTAAGCACGCCCCTGGTAGGCAAACTTGTTCACCTCGCCACCAGCCATGAGCGACGCTAGGTCTGCGCTCAAGGCGCTCATATCAATTCCCAGCAAGGCCGCCTTTTCGCGATTTACCTTCAGCACGGTCTCTGGCCGGTCAATATTCAACTCAGGCGCCACAAAAAAGAAGCGATTACTTTGCATGGCACGGCCCACAACGGCATTACCAACATCCGCCATGGTTTGCGGATCGCTATTGGACTTGAGCACAAATTCGATAGGGTAACCCTGCCCTGGGGTCGGCAAGGCTGGAGGCTGAAAGATCGCGGTACGCACCCCAGCAGACTGACTGAGCACGGTATTAACTTCATTAGCAATCTGGGTCATGGATTTGTCGCGTTCGCCCCAGGGTTTGGCGATCATGCCGAAAAACGCGGTATTGGTACCACCACCGTCATTGGTGCTAAAAGCAAATATATGGTCGACTAAGCCATCGGCCAAGGCCAACTTTTGGTTCGCCATAAAATAGCGTTCTAGATACTCTTTCGAGGCGTAGCCATCGGCCTCATTCAGCGCACCAGCAAAGCCAAAATCCTCAGCTGGAGCGAGTTCCGACTGGCTTGACCCATACAGGAAGTAACAAGACACCAATACAATGAGACCAAAAACACCAATAACATGACGCTGATCCAAGGCCCCGTGCAGGCGTTTGCGATACGCCTCCTGCAAATAAGCAAATTTCGCATCTAAGAATTTTGCCAAGCGATTTTCATTGCCGGCTTGGTTATGTGACGAGGTCAGAATCTTGGCGCACATCATTGGCGTTAAGGTTAGTGCGATCAAACCAGAAATTAATACCGCGCCTGCCAAGGTGAAGGCAAACTCCGTGAATAACTTCCCGGTTATCCCCGTCAAAAAGCCGATCGGCGCGTATACCGCAACCAGCGTAATAGTCATTGAGATAACTGGGCCAACCAATTCCCGAGCACCGATAATCGAAGCCTTGTGTGGCTCAATGCCCTCTTCAATATGCCGGTGTATATTTTCTAAAACAATAATCGCATCATCAACCACCATACCGATCGCCAGGACCATCGCCAGCAAGGTCAGCAGATTTATGGTAAAGCCCATTGAATACATCAAAAATAGCGCGCCAACCAACGACAGCGGCACGGTCACCGCAGGTATTAGCGAGCTGCGTACTGAGCCCAAAAAGAGGAAAATCACCACGACCACAATAACAACGGCTTCCACCAACGTCGTTTGCACGTCATCAATGGCGCTGCGAACATACGCTGTGGCATCGTAGCCCAGCTCACCATGTAAACCTTCTGGCAGCGCTTCAAAAATCGCCGGCAAATGTTCGCGCACCTCGGCCATCACATCGAGTAAATTTGCATTGGAGCGCACTGTTAAGGCAATGAAAATACTGGGTTTGGTATCCCAGTAAGCACTAAAATCGTAGTTCTCCGCACCCAGCGTGACCGTAGCAACATCCTCTAATCGCACCAGCGTCTGGCCGTCGGATCGCAGTACCATTTTGCGAAATTCATCGACTGTATGCAGATCTGTTCCCGCCGACAATCCGACTTTAACGTAATTACCATTAGTCTGACCGACGGCCGACAATACATTTTGTTTACGAATTTCTGCGACTACTTCACTCGCACTAAAATCATAAGCCACTAATTTTTCTGGGTTTAGCCAAACACGCATTGCGTAGTTCTTGGCCCCCAGCACATTGACCTTTTCAATACCGGCTATGGCAGCAAGCTCAGGCTCGATTACCCTGACGATATAATCTGTTATTTGGCTATCGCTGAGTACGTCAGAATAGAAAGACAGATACATGGCGGCAGTGCCGTTGCCATCTGCCAGCTGAATAACAGGATCTTCAGAGCCCTCAGGCAGCTGATTGCGAAGCTTTGATACTTTGGCCGAAATCTCCGTCAGCGCCTCATTCGGATCTGTATCCAAGCGAAGATTCGCAGTGATCGTTGCACTACCCTGAACGGATTTAGAGGTTAAAAAATCAATCCCGCCAGCAGAGGCAATTTCACGCTCTAACGGCGTGGTCACAAAACCTTCCACCAACGATGGCTCTGCACCTGGATAGGCAACAATTACGGAGATCTGCGCATTTTGCAGCTCAGGATATTCCCGTACCGTCAAATCTAAGCCCGCGCGCATACCCAGCAGTAAAATAATTAAACTGACCACTACCGCCAGCACCGGGCGTTTTATAAATATATCTGTGAAGTTCATCGCTACTCTCAGCTATTCGCCAGTCATCCCTTACACCAGCTGCGCTGGCTCCCCTGAACCATTAACCCGCAGGTGGTTCTGGGCGCAACTCCGGCTCTGGTGCATTACTATTGTCGATTATGACTGGCTGCTTATTACGCAATTTGAGCAAGCCAGTACTGGCCACTTCGGTGCCCGGTTCTAAACCTGACACCACAGCAATAAAATCGCCTCGCGCCTCGCCGAGCTGAACAAAGCGTTGAATCACTTCTAGACTATCCTCCGCCGCGTCTTCTTTTGCTTCAGACACGTCGGCATGTTCTTTTTTCTGGACCACAAAGACCGAATCACCGTAAGACGTGTAATGTACCGACGAGCGCGGAATAACAGTGACCACGTTATCGCCTGGGAGGGTAATCGTTACCGTGGCAAATAAACCGGGTTTAAGCGTCATGTCGGCGTTCGCAAGACGAGCGCGCAAATCAAAGTTACGGGTCATCGGGTTTACTTGTGGCTCTATCGCTAAGATCTCGCCCTGAAACGCCTGATCAGGATAGGCATCAACCAATACCGATACCGCCAAGCCCGCGTTTAAATCAGAAAGATAATGCTCGGGCATCGAAAAATCGACGTTGATGGGATCGAGTTTTTGCAGCGTGACAATAGCAGCACCCATCCCCAAATATTGACCAACATTAACACGGCGAATACCCAGTTTGCCGTCAAACGGCGCGGTGACCACTTTCTGCGCTAGCCGACCTTTTTGCGCTTCGATTGCCGCCAAGGCCACATTCGTTTCTGCAACTGCCGTATCCAGCTCAGCCTTGGAAATAGACTTACCCTTATAGAGTTGCTCTTTACGCGACCTATTCAGCTCCGCCAATTCAGCCTGTGCCTGAAGGCGCTTCAGCTCACCCTGCTCACTGGCTGCGGCCAAAGTCAGTAGCAAGTCCCCTCGCTTTACGGTATCGCCTGATTCAAAATGAATCGCTGAGACCACACCGTCGACCTCTGCGGTGAGATCAGCGCCGTTAACAGCCACTAAACTACCGACAGCAGTAAGTCGATTTGGCCACACCATGCTTTCTGCAGTTGCGCTTGCCACGGTAACGGCTGGGGTCGGCATATTGTTCATATAGTCATTCATGGCTTTATTGCCAAACCATTTCATGCCAAACACGCCGCCAAATAGCACCGTGCTCAAAATTAGCATGATCACCATCCGTTTAGTCATATCACTTCCTTAAAGGTATAAATCTAAACCAAAATCAAATAAGCAACCTGCCGTCGCTATGTCACAAAGGCATAAGCAAAGCGGGAAATTAGCACTGTGGGCAGCAAATATCGATAGCTAAGAAGCAATATTACGTTAGCGTAATCGTTATAGAACTATAACCTAACACCGCAAACCTACTGCATAGCGGCGCACAGCTAAGGTAAAACTCAGAAGGACAAACAGGGCTTGTGTGGTAACGCACTGAAAGTGAATAGATCATAAATTGAGTCATGTCTTGCTATGCAAAAGTGGCTATTTTAGCCCGAATTAGTATCCATGCAGACCCAATCAAAGTGCCAGCGCAACCGCGAGATTGTTACTCTAGCTTTATATACAGGCAAAACAAAAACGGCCCTAGTCTTTCGACTAGAGCCGTCTTTTTTGTAATGGCGGAGAGGGAGGGGTTCGAACCCTCGATGAGGCTATAAACCCCATACTCCCTTAGCAGGGGAGCGCCTTCAGCCACTCGGCCACCTCTCCGGAAATTTCCTACTTAACCAAGCTAAGCTTGAAAAAGTAGAGCGTTAATCAGCACATAGCGCTGTTTAACGAATCGGGCGGCATGATACCACACTTAGAAAATAAGCAAAGACCTATAAGGCTTTTTTTGCTTTATTCCTTGTTTCCGTTACTTTCATTTTGAATACGCTCGTAAATCTCTTCACGATGTACGGCTATATCTTTCGGCGCGTTAACACCCAAACGAACTTGATTTCCCTTTACACCTAAAACAGTCACTGTGACTTCATCACCAACCATCAAGGTCTCACCAATACGACGAGTTAAAATTAACATTATGGCATCTCCTTGTAAGAGCCCAACGCATAACCCTGGTGCGAATCCTTGTGCAACACAGCGAAAATAGCGCAATTAAGTTAAATACTGGGCTCCGAATCCAGTTCGAAAGCTGTGTGCAGCGACCGAACGGCTAGCTCCAAATACTTCTCATCAATGACAACCGAAATTTTAATCTCAGAGGTCGTGATAAGTTGAATATTAATAGACTCTTCTGCCAAAGTTTTAAACATTTTACTAGCGATACCGGCATGAGAACGCATTCCCACTCCTACTAGCGATACCTTGGCAATTTTGTCATCCGTTTTGACCTCTCGCGCACCTGTTTGTTTCACCAGTCTACGCACAATGGCTTCGGCCTTTGCCATATCTCCACGACTAACCGTAAACGTAAGATCAGTCGTATTGTCTTCTGCGACGTTTTGTACAATCACGTCGACTTCAATATTTGCATCGCTTACCGGACCGAGAATCTGGTAAGCCAAACCTGGGGTATCAGGCACGCCTAATACAGTAATCTTTGCTTCATCGCGGGTGAAAGCGATGCCCGAAATTGCCGGGTTTTCCATATCCGAGTCTTCCTCTAAGCTAATCAAAGTCCCTGGTCCATCTTGGAAAGCATGTAATACCCGTAAAGGCACATTGTACTTACCCGCGAACTCCACTGAACGGATTTGCAATACTTTTGATCCCAAGCTGGCCATTTCCAGCATTTCTTCAAAAGTAATGCGATTCAAACGGCGGGCCTTACTCACCACCCTCGGATCGGTGGTGTAAACCCCGTCCACATCAGTATAAATTTGGCATTCATCGGCTTTTAAGGCCGCGGCCAGCGCAACGCCTGTAGTATCTGAACCACCTCGACCCAAGGTAGTGATATTACCGTTTTCATCAACACCCTGAAAACCAGCCACCACAACCACATTACCTTCGGCAAGATCCGCACGAATTTTAGCGTCGTCAATATCCCTGATGCGCGCCTTGGTATGAGCTTCATCAGTTAAAATCCGCACTTGCGTACCGGTGTACGACTTTGCCCCCTGCCCTAAGTCATGGAGCGCCATACACAGCAATGAGATAGTCACCTGTTCGCCCGTGGACACTAATACATCTAGCTCACGCGGCGTTGGCTCTGCCTGCATTGCCTTAGCTAAGTCGATCAAGCGATTTGTTTCACCGCTCATTGCCGATACAACCACAATAATGTCGTGGCCTTGTTGACGAAAACCAGCAACCTTTTGGGCCACTGCTTTGATCCGTTCAACCGTTCCTACCGATGTACCACCAAATTTTTGAACTATTAGACTCATGATTCGCTTCTGCCAATGAACACCGATTTCAAAGGGCGCTCATTAAACACCAGATCAAATTTAAAGGAAATGACCCAATGAGCGCTATACGTGATTTACGTAGTGTTTGCACCCACATGGGTCAAACCACGGACTATTTTGCTGAACAATAGTCACGCACGACTTGCAAGGCATCAGGAATTGCCGCTGCATTGACACCACCACCCTGAGCCATATCGGGACGACCACCACCTTTGCCACCCACGGCCTCAGCAGCAAGCTTCATGATTTCACCGGCTTTAAAGCGACCGACGAGATCTTTAGTCACGCCCGCCGCCAGCGCTACCTTGCCACCGTCATCCGCGGCCAACAGTATTACTCCTGAGCCTAGCTTGTTTTTGAGCTGATCCAAGGTATCTCGCAGTGTTTTTGCGTCAGCACCGTCTAATTTTGTCGCCAAAACCTTAATGCCCGCGATCTCTTCGCACTGACTTAGTAAATCGTCGCCCGCCGAACTGGCCAATTTACCTTTAAGCGCGGCGACATCCTTCTCTAGTTGCTTTTGTTGTGCAAGCAACTGCTGAACTTTATCACCCAGCTTGTCGCGACCGGTTTTGAGCAAGCCAGCCAGCTGGCTCAACTCACTTTCCGCCTGTTCAAATGCGGCTAGTGCTGTCGCGCCAGTCACGGCCTCAATACGACGCACGCCAGCTGCAATACCTGACTCGGCAACAATTCGCATCAAACCAATGTCACCTGTGCGCTGAACATGCGTACCACCGCAAAGTTCGATAGAAAAATCGCCGCCCATACTCAGCACGCGAACCTCTTCGCCGTATTTCTCACCGAATAACATCATCGCGCCGCGCTTGGCCGCGCCATCCATGTCCATAATTTCGGTTTGTACCGGGCTGTTCAAACGTATTTGCTGGTTAACCATCGCCTCGATCGCCGCCAGCTGCTCCTTGCTCACTCCCTCAAAATGGGAAAAATCAAAGCGCAGACGTTGAGCATCCACCAGCGAACCTTTTTGCCCCACATGCTCACCCAAGACCTCGCGCAAGGCCGCGTGCAACAAGTGTGTCGCTGAGTGATTCAGCGCGGTCGCCTGGCGAATATCATTGTCAACTTCGGCTTGTAAACGGTCGCCTTCGTTGATTACGCCGCCAACGACCACACCGTGATGTAAGTGATGACCCGCAGATTTATGGGTATCGCGTACTTCAAAGCGCACGCCATTCGCGCTCAGTACACCAGCGTCCCCTGCCTGGCCACCTGACTCACCGTAAAAGGGCGTTTGATCCAAAATAATGACCCCAGCATCGCCTTCTTTTAGAGAGGTAACGCGCTGACCATCTTGCAGCAATGCGACTACCGCCCCCTCTTCCGCAAGGTTCTGGTAGCCACAGAATTCGGTTTCGCCGTCGATGTTAAGCTCTGAACTTAAGTCAACTTTAAAATTGGAGGCAGAGCGCGCGCGCTCACGCTGGGCATTCATCGCTTGCTCAAAGCCATCCATGTCCAAACTCAAGCCCTGCTCCCGCGCAATATCAGCCGTGAGGTCAACAGGAAAACCGTAGGTATCATAAAGGCGGAATACGGTATCGCCGGGAATTTGCGTACCGTTTAAGCCCTGTAAATCCTGCTCGAGGATCTTCATGCCCTGATCAAGGGTTTTGGCAAACTGCTCTTCTTCTTGTAGCAAGACTTTTTCAATTTGCGCCTGACGAGTGACGAGCTCCGGATAGGCCTCGCCCATTTCCACAGCCAAAGGCGCTACCAGCTTGTAAAAGAACGCCGCCTCGGCGCCCAGCTTATTGCCATGGCGTGCGGCTCGACGAATAATCCGTCGCAGCACATAGCCACGCCCCTCGTTAGACGGGATAACACCGTCAGAAACAAGGAAGGCACAGGAGCGAATATGGTCGGCAATAACCCGCAACGACGTGTGTTCAGTATCGCTAACATTCAGCACTGCAGCAGTGGCTTTAATCAGGTTTTGGAATAAATCAATTTCGTAATTGCTGTGCACACCCTGCATTACCGCAGAAATACGCTCCAGGCCCATGCCGGTATCCACCGAGGGGGCAGGCAACGGCGTCATAGTGCCATCGGCGTCACGGTTAAACTGCATGAACACGTTATTCCAAATTTCGATATAGCGGTCGCCGTCTTCATCGGGGCTGCCTGGGGGGCCGCCCGCCACGTCGGCGCCGTGATCGTAGAAGATCTCAGTACAAGGGCCGCAGGGACCGGTATCGCCCATAGACCAGAAATTATCAGAGGCGTATTTTTCGCCTTTATTGTCGCCGATCCGCACCATACGTTCGGCCGGCACACCCATCTGTTCATTCCAGATTTGATAGGCTTCTTCGTCTTCGGCGTAAACCGTTACCCACAGTTTTTCGGCAGGAATAGCCATCCACTCAGGCGAGGTTAAAAACTCCCAAGCAAATTTAATCGCATCGTGTTTGAAGTAATCACCAAAACTAAAATTACCCAACATTTCAAAGAATGTGTGATGACGTGCGGTGTAACCCACGTTTTCTAGATCATTGTGTTTGCCGCCGGCACGGACACAGCGCTGAGAACTCACCGCGCGAACATAGCCACGCTTCTCTCGCCCCAGAAAGGCGTCTTTAAATTGCACCATGCCCGCATTGGTAAACAGTAAGGTGGGGTCATTACCCGGCACCAGCGAGCTGCTAGCAACCTGGGTGTGAGCCTGGTTTTCAAAATAACGAATAAAGGCTTCGCGGATGGCGGCGCTTTTCATGGTGACTCTCTCACTCCGTGGGCAACAACGGCTAATGCCGCCCCATCACCTCAACGAAAAGGCAGTGGCGGCAGCGAAAAAACGGCAAGTATAACGAAATTAGGGGGGCGTGTATTCAGCACTAACAGGCAGAAACACCGCCATACTCAAGCTTAGCGGCGGTGAACTAACCGAGTTTCTCATCTGTTGTCAAAACTCGCGCTTCAGACTCCAGCATCACCGGAATGCCATCGCGAATGGGATACGCCAAACCGCTGGCTTTACACACCAGCTCATTGCGCTTTTGATCGTATTCCAGCGGCGCTTTACTGACTGGACATACTAAAATTTCTAACAATTTCTTATCAATCATTTTCTACCGCTCTCAAATTATATTTGTCTGTCGTTAGCCGGCCGTCGGCACGTTTTGGCTATTTGGCTGAAGGCATTGGCCCAATAACCAGCGCAGGATCAAGGCGCAGCCCAGCCCAATTAATACGCCAATCCAAATGTGGCCCAGTTGCCCGGCCAGTAGCACCAACCTCAGCAATGACCTGACCCTGCTTGATTTCTTGGCCTTCCGCCACCAATACTCGGCTCAAATGAATAAAGGTCGACGACACCCCCATACCGTGATCAATAATTAAGGTGCCTCCGGAATAAAACATATCGGGATGCGCCAAAGTAACTACGCCATCAATAGGCGCGGTCACCGTACTACCAGTGGGCGCGGCAATATCCAAACCATAGTGGGGGCGGCCGGGGCTGCCATTATAGACACGCTGCGAGCCGAATACACCCGTGATCGGGCCAAGTACCGGCCATTTAAAGGTTTGAGTAAAATCCTGTCGAGAAAATTGTTGCTGTCGCGCCTTGCTTACCAAGGCAGTTTCTTTGCGGATACGTTCCAAAACAGACGCTGGCGGCGTTACGGTTTTCTGGGGCACACCGTTAACTCGCTGAATATCGTATTGACGCTGGGCGATGTGTAAATCCCGCGTTTCACAGCTACCATTAGCACTACAAATTTCCAAAATGGCGGCGGGCGCGGCATCTCGATCAAAGCCAAATACGAATACGCCGTTATCGGCTGTTTGCAGGGCCTTACCATCAAGCTTGGCTGTGCTCCCCACCGGCAAGCTACCCCACAACAAACCACCTTGCTTTAATTCACCGTGCAGTTCCACCTCGGCAAGCACATTTAGGCTTAGCAACATCATCAATGCCACTCGCCCCATCGCCACACATTTATTCATTGCCAGCTATCCTCTGTCCATGCTCACTGCGCTACCATAGCGCGTTATTATTCTCTAAAACAGTAAGCCGTATGTCACGTTACCGCCCGCCCCGCGCCAAAGGCTCATGCTACATCACCCCTGAGGGTGAGCGCCGCCTGCGCGAAGAAGTTCGCCAACTATGGAAAGTAGAGCGGCCGCAAGTCACACACACCGTTCATGAGGCTGCCAAAAATGGCGATCGTTCCGAGAACGGCGACTATATTTACGGCAAACGTCGTTTGAGAGAAATCGACAGCCGAGTAAGATTTCTAACAAAGCGACTCGAGGAGCTCGTCGTCGTCAGCGACGTACCCAGCAATCAAAATAAAGTCTATTTTGGTGCTTGGGTAAGTTTGGAAGACGACGACGGCAAAGAATACGAATACCGTATTGTCGGCCCCGATGAATTCGATCTCAGCCAAAACAAGCTGTCCATGGATTCGCCTCTCGCCAAAGCAATGTTAGGGAAATTGCTCGACGATGAAGTAAAGGTGGTCACGCCAAAAGGCGAAACCCTTTACTACATCACCGCCATACGCTACCAAACGAGCGCAGAATAACAGGCCACTTGCTCACTAAACTAGAGATCATCATACGCATAGCCTATGATGTCGACGACCTTCACGGAGAGATTTCAGCATGTTTTTATTATCCTTAATTTGGGCTTGGACAGCATGGAATGTCTATCGCCCCTACAAATCACGCCCTGAGCTTTTAGGCGTTTTCAGTTTTATTATGGGCGTTATCACCGGCGAATTTGCCCTGCATGTTATTGCCCTTGAAGTAGCACTGACATTCCTCATTATTTTATTTGGCGAACTTAGCGGCTTTGGCGATGCACTAGGACTAACCATTGCACTTGGCAGCTGGCTGGCCATTGGCGTCTTTTACTTTCGCGCCCAACGCGCCGAGCCGATCATGGCACAGGCGGTACGCGACGCCCTCGAGCTGAATCCAGATCAACCGCTCAATACCGCAGATTCACTGCAGATCAGCCCTGATTTCAAACGCCTGCTCAAGCCATTCTCATACCGTCTACCCAATGTCACTCGCCATAAAAACATTGAGTATTGCACCGTCAATGGCCGCTCACTAAAACTCGACATTTATCACCGCGCCGACCTCCCAGCAAACGCCCCAGTGCTCTATCAAATGCATGGCGGTGCATGGTTAGAAAACTGCGGCAGCAAAAACGAGCAGGCTCTGCCTCTCATGAACCAATTAGCGGCCAATGGCTGGGTATGTGTCGCCGTCGAATACCGACTCAGCCCTGGTTCAACATTCCCGGAACATATTATTGACTGCAAGCGGGGCCTGAGTTGGATAAAAGAAAATATTCACGAATACGGCGGCAACCCCGACTTTGTCGTCGCCACTGGCGGTTCGGCAGGTGGACACCTTTCGTCGCTGCTCGCGCTCAGCGCCAATGCCCCTGAGTTTCAGCCCGGTTTTGAAGACGTCAACACAGAGGTGCAAGGCTGCATTCCTTTTTACGGTGTGTATGACTTCTTAAACAGCCAGAATCAGCGCAGCACTGGCGAGTCTTTGAGCCAGTGGATATCGGCCAAAGTTTTGAAGCAAACTCGGGCAGAAGCGCCAGAGCTATGGAAACAAGCTTCGCCACTGTATTGGGTGCATAAAGATGCCCCGCCGTTCTTGATTATTCACGGTGAAGCAGACACCCTCGTGCCGGTCGGCGAGTCGCAAACACTGTATAACGCACTACACGTCACCTCCGAGCAAGCAGTCGCCTACGCAGAAATACCGGACGCACAGCACGCCTTTGAAATTGGTATTTCGCTGCGCACCCAGATTGTCGTCAACCAACTGTGTGTTTACTTAGATGAGCTATACCGTCGTCACCTGCATACAGCGAGCCTAGCGCTGAACGAAGGCGCCAAAGCCAACGACGAACAAGAGGAAAGCGACATTAGTGCGGAGCTAGAAAGCGACGAAGGATTGGAAACACAGTCTTAAGAGATAAACGAGGTGCCACGCTATATGGCCGGCACCTCAGCTACATAACTAAAATGGTAACCAAGATTTTTTACGTGTGTAATGCACGTAGCCGACACTCGCACCAGCGCGCAGGCCAACACCGGTTCTAATTGGTGCCAGAATCATCTCACCACTCTGCTGATAATTAACACCTACTCCCGCAACCACGTAAAAACTGCCATCCACGCCAGGGAAGCGCTGTAATAAATCATCCGTCGATTTCAGGTGATAGACAAGGGTGAAGACTTTAGCGGCATTGGCCCCCATATCAAAACCCAGCGATGGCCCCTGCCAAAAAATAGCCTCGGCATCTTGCCCGGCTAGCTCAACGTGGCCCTGACCATAACGTACCCCCACACCCAGCGCCGCCGAAACCTCTTCGCCGTATATCACTGCATTAGGGTTACCCTGCTCGGCAAACAGTTTTTCAATTGCTTTAGCCAAGCCCGCCGTGGTTTCACCAAAAAAGCCGTCGGCCTTAGCCAGCACCTGCTCTTTGGTGTATCCGGTACTAGTACTGCTCTTAGCGCCATCAGCAAACACTGCGGGAACACCCGCAAACAACACAAAACAAATCGTCAGAAAAACGCCACGTACTTTAGTCATTAATTAAACTCCGTTAAAAAAAATGCCTATGTTTTACCATGCAACATGGATGTGACCCCTTGTAGGGCCGAGTTAAATCACATTAGCTGGGCGATGGCATCGACGCTAACAAAGCCGAAAACTCACCGTCACATTGACTTAATAAGATATGTATTTTTAAAAGTGCCGCAACACTAATACTATCTGTTATACGCCCATCCAGTGCCATTGCAACTGCCTCACCGAGCGAGACCCGCTTTACCAATATATCCTCGGTCGCCTCAAGTTCCTGCGCCCCCTGGCGCAATCCAGCGGCAATAAACACTTCGGCGCGCTCATCGGTAACCGAATTAGAAGTATGTAAATTCTGCAACTTGAACCATTGTTGCGCCGACAAACCGGTTTCTTCTAATAGCTCTCGCCGCGCACTGTCTATTGGCGCGCTACCTAGCGGACAACCGCCTTCCGGAATTTCCCAGCTGTACTCCTCTAGAGGATAACGATACTGCTTAACCAGATAGGTGAATCCCTGATCGTCAATGGGCACGACACCAACAGCAATGTTTTTAAAGCATATTTTGCCGTAAATTCCGTCGGTATTAGCTGGTGTTTTTACTTGGTGATGTTCAAGTCGCAACCACGGATTCTCGTATATTTGCGTACAACTAAGCTGCCGCCATGGCCCCAATAATTTGCTCATTTATCCTCCAGAATAGCCTGCACCCGCGCCCGCAATTGCGGTAGCACGTCAATATCAAACCAGGGGTTGCGCTTAAGCCACAACTGATTGCGTGGTGAGGGATGTGGCAGCGACAGAAAGCGATCATGGACCGAACTGTGTTGCACGCGTTCGGTTAGGGTTTTAAATTCATCATTCAAATAATAAGCCTGCGCATATTGCCCAATAAGCAACACTAATTTGACCTTGGGCATATGAGCCAATAGGCGATCATGCCACAAGGGCGCACATTCTTTACGCGGCGGTAAGTCACCTGACCTACCCTTACCGGGATAACAGAAACCCATTGGCATAATAGCAACGCGTGGATCAGCGTAGAATTGTTCACGATCAATTGCCAACCACTGCCGCAATCGATCTCCCGAGGGATCATTCCAAGGTATTCCGCTTTGATGCACGCGGGTGCCGGGGGCTTGGCCAATGATTAAAATTTTAGCGGCAGTATCGGCGACCACCACCGGACGAGGGCCTAGCGGCAACGCCGCCGAGCACTCAGTACAGGCACGAATGTCTGCAAGCAACGCAGTTAATGATTCCATGCGCTATTGTGCGCCAGAAAAAATCTCCACGGCAAGCTTCGCCGAATTATTTTAGGCGTATAGCGACCGGGAAATTATTGCGCTGCCAGCAATTCCACTCCTAGAGCTTCTATTACCTCTACCGATAAACGTCCGGTCGCCAAGCCCTGAGACTTTTGGTAGTCATGGATCGCCGCTAAGGTGTATTTACCCAGCACGCCATCAAGACCACCGGTATCGTAACCTTTTGCACGCAAGGCGCGCTGCAAGCCATAAACCAAGTCTTTGCTGATTTCGCGTTCACAGGGAATCATCCGCCAATCCAAGCGGGCGTCCGCCACTTTCTCGCGATACGTATAACTTTTGTAAACTGGCGGAATAGGATGACGTACTTCACGCGCAGCAACTGTTTCGCGCTGAGTTTTTACCGTTTTATATTGGGCCGGCACCACTTCTTCAATAGTGTGTTCCGGCACATCAACCACCCGTTTGCGCAAAGTCTCGTAAACGGCCGGGGTCACTTCCTTGCGGTACTGTGCTGGGGCACGCAAAACCTGACGGCGGATTTTCTTGTAGCTCGCAGGAATAAGCTGCTGATGGACTATCTCACCACTTTCTTCGTCGATTTTTTCTATTTCTCCACGACCCGGTCGCCAAACCAGCTCCTCTGGCGTATCGATCACCTCCTCTATGACGGTGTCATACTCAGCGGCCTTAACTAATACTTGCTGACTCTGCTCCGGCAGCACCTCAGTCCGCTCTTCGAGCCATTTATAGGTCGCCGGCACCACACTCAAGCGAACATGCTCCTCACTAACCAGCACCTTCTCATCAAACCATTTCAGTTGCGCAGGCACCGTCTCTATGCGTTCGCTAGCGTCCTTAATAACACGTGTCTCCACACGATCCACATAGGCGGCAGGCAACAACATACGAGCGTAGCAGCGTCCAGTTTCGGCATTTTGGGGGATAGCTGGCAGCTCGTCCTCGCTATTGACCGAACGCGCTTTCATTTTTTCTATTTCTATCATCGCGTCCGCTAGCGCCGACTCCAGCGACGATACCCGACCTTCTTCGGCAGAATATTCCGGTGGTAATTGTGCAATATTCGAAGTAGAAACCGGTGCGCACCCACAAAGTAAAATAGTGATACCCAGCACGATAGGCTGCGCAAAACGTTTAAGCCTGCCGTTCAAATCCACCAACACTGCAAACCCCTCGTATCAATTCTGAAGCCACCATCTTATAACGATGTAACTAAGGTATTCGATACCGCTAAGGCGACCAAAGCATCTAAATTCAAGTAAATTACCGCTCTGCTGCACACCGGTGACCAATGATGTAAATAAACGCGGAAAAACACCGCGCGCAACATAATTGCTGGGCCCAAAAGCACTCTTGTGATTTCACTCAAAAATACCCAGATTAGAGCAGTGAATATGCAGCGATCGTCCCTGAATAAGTCGTTTGTTCAGGGAAAATTGCCAAGAATTAACTTGCTCCGCTATGCTAGAATAGCCGCCGCAAATTCGACTACGCAGGCAGCCTCAGCATGACCCATACTCTTAACGCCCTCTCCCAAAGCGATGACTTCCTGAGACGTCATATTGGCCCCGACGCCGAGCAAACCAGTGCAATGCTGAATACGCTTGGCGTGAGTTCATTAGACGAGTTGATCCAGCAAACTGTGCCCGCTGCCATATTGCGTGGCGATATGCCGCTACCCGCAGCGCAGAGCGAAACCGCGACGCTGGATCGTTTGCGCGACATTGCCAGCAAAAACCAAATTGCACGCTCCTTCATTGGCATGGGCTACTACGACACCATTACCCCACCAGTGATATTGCGTAATGTTTTAGAAAACCCCGGCTGGTATACCGCCTACACCCCTTATCAACCAGAGATCGCGCAAGGCCGATTGGAAGCATTGCTGAATTTCCAGCAGATGATTATTGATTTGACCGGTTTAGAACTCGCCAATGCCTCGTTGCTTGACGAGGCAACCGCCGCCGCCGAAGCAATGGCGATGTGTAAGCGCGCGGTACGTAAAAATAAGAGCAATGTGTTTTTTGTTGATCGCAGCTGCCACCCTCAGACACTGGCCGTTTTAAAAACCCGTGCACTGCCGCTAGGTCTTGAAATTCATATTGGCGATGCAGAGACTGAATTAGCCAACACGCCCTGCTTTGGGGTATTAATTCAGAACCCCGCCAGCAATGGCGAAATTCGTGATTTACGTCCGATCACTGCCACGGCAAAAGCCCAAGACGCCCTCACCGTTGTTGCTACCGACATTATGAGCTTGCTATTGGTTACTCCGCCAGGTGAACAAGGCGCCGATATTGTCGTCGGCAATACCCAACGCTTTGGCGTACCCATGGGTTTTGGCGGTCCGCACGCTGCATTTTTTGCCACCAGCGACAGCTACAAACGTTCGATCCCAGGCCGCATCATTGGCGTCTCTGTAGACAGTCGTGGCAATCAAGCTTTGCGCATGGCTATGCAAACACGGGAACAACATATTCGCCGTGAAAAAGCGACGTCGAACATTTGCACATCCCAAGCCCTGCTCGCAATCATGGCGGTGTTCTACGCTATTTATCACGGCCCAGAAGGTCTGAAAACCATCGCCCTGCGCATTAATCGCATGACCGGCATCTTTGCTGCTGGCCTGAAAGCGCTCGGTTTTACGAGCAATACCAGCTTCTTCGATACCCTTACTGTTCAATGTGGCGATGCAGCCGGCGAACTGGCCGACAAAGCAGAAGCCAAGCTTCTCAATTTACGACGCGGTAGCGGTGAGCTCGGTATCAGCTTTGACGAAACGACCACCGCAGCTGATATCCAAGCGCTTTGGGCCATTTTTGCTGGCGATAAACCGCAGCCCTCCGTTGACGCGATAGACCAACAGCTAGGCGAATTACCGGGCATTGCTAGTGAGCTACAACGCCACAGCAACTATTTAACGCACCCCATTTTCAATCAGTATCATTCTGAAACTGAGATGCTGCGTTACATGAACCGCCTAGAGCGCAAAGACATCGCGCTCAACCACTCCATGATCGCACTGGGCTCTTGCACCATGAAGCTCAATGCCACCACCGAAATGCTGCCGGTGACCTGGCCTGAGTTTGGCCGCATCCATCCCTTCGCGCCAAACAGCCAAGTCGCCGGCTATTTGCAATTGGTCGACGAGCTAGAACAGCAACTTATCGCCTGCACCGGCTACGACAAATTCTCCATGCAACCCAACGCCGGCTCGCAGGGCGAATACGCAGGCCTGTTAGCCATTAAGCGCTACCACGAAAGCCGTGGCGATTTTAATCGCGACATCTGCTTAATTCCCAGCTCAGCCCACGGCACCAATCCCGCATCTGCCGCCATGGCCGGTATGCGAGTGGTTATCGTTGGCTGTGATGCGCTGGGTAATGTGGATATTGCCGACCTGCGCGCTAAAGCCGAACGCCACAGCGAACAACTTTCCGCTCTGATGGTGACCTACCCATCAACGCACGGGGTATTTGAAGAAGGTATTCGCGAAATCTGCGACATCACTCACCAGCACGGCGGCCAAGTCTATGTTGATGGCGCCAATATGAATGCGCTGGTCGGGCTCGCCGCACCGGGCGAGTTCGGCGCCGATGTCTCCCATTTAAATCTACACAAAACTTTTTGCATACCCCACGGTGGCGGCGGCCCTGGCATGGGCCCAATTGGCGTAAAAGCGCACCTTGCGCCGTTTTTACCCAGCCACCCCGTTTTCCCTGTTGAAGGCCTGAACATCGTCAACGACACAGTCTCTGCCGCGACCTATGGCAGCGCAGGAATTCTGCCGATCTCATGGACCTATATTGCATTGATGGGCGCTGAAGGGCTTAAAAAAGCAACCCAAGTCGCGATTTTAAATGCCAACTACGTCGCCAATCGCCTTCACGATCACTATCCCGTGCTGTACACAGGCCGCAATGGCCGCGTAGCACACGAGTGTATTATTGACCTGCGACCGCTAAAAGAAAGCACCGGTATCAGTGAAGAAGATATCGCCAAGCGTTTAATGGATTACGGCTTCCACGCGCCGACCATGTCGTTTCCTGTTCCAGGAACATTGATGATTGAACCGACCGAAAGCGAATCTAAGCGCGAGCTCGATCGCTTTTGCGAGGCAATGATCCATATTCGCCGCGAAGCGGGTCGTGTTGAGAGCGGCCAACTCCCCGCCGACAATAACCCGCTGGTAAACGCACCCCACACACTGGCTGATATTATTGCCGGCGACTGGGACCGCCCTTACTCACGCGAAGAAGCAGGCTTCCCCGTTGCCAGCCTGCGCGAGAATAAATATTGGCCTACCGTAAATCGCATCGACAATGTGTTCGGTGATCGCAACTTAATCTGTTCCTGCCCACCGATTGAAAGTTACCTTTAAGTTCAAACCCCTCCTGTAAAGGAGGGGTTTTCCAGCCTTTCTTATTAAAAACGCCCTCCCTAGCAAAAGCAAAAGCAAGTTTTAGTACTGATTCACAGAAATTTTCACACTTTTAGGCCTAACATCAAAACCTAGCTGCGCGTAGTGTTGTTTTTAACCAGCACATCCGTGAAACTACCTATATCTGAATAAATTGTATGTTTTCCGCAAATGTGTTTCTGCAGTTTTCTCCTGGAGGGGAATAAATGAAAACCAATATCCTTAGCATATCTCTAGCTATAGCAGCGAGCTTGCTCGTCGCCTGCGGTGGTGGTGGTGATACTCGGAGCCCGGATCGCCCGTCTGCCCACTTAGACCCTACGTCTTTGCGCATTAATTTCCCGCTCGGGAATCAACTAGCGGGTACTGGTACCAATAGTATTCCCGTTCAAATGCTTGCCTATCAAACTGACGGCGTAGAATCCAACCTAGGGCCCGAACTCAACGTTACGGCAGATACAGTTTGGGAACTAGGCGGAAATCTTGGTGATCCAGCAATTGCCGCACTCGCCGATGAAGTGAGAGATGCCGGTCAATTGCGGAATGTTTTAGATATATTAAGCAAGGTTAGACTTGCCAGTACCGACCCCGTAAAAAACCTGACCATTTCTGGGCGCTATACCCACAATGGTACGCCATACACTAGGGGCCCAGCTGCTTTCACAGTAGTGCCACCCGTCACCGTAGGCAGTAAATATATTGGTGGCGGCCCTTTCGACTTCGCTTTCAATCCATCTAACACCGGCGCCACTGCAACAGCGAGCTACCAGTTACTGCAAAACCTGCGGGAACCGCAAGGTGCTACAGAAAACACCACAAACAGCGCAAAGTTCTGTTCAAGCAGTAATTACTTGGTGTTTGCTGATCCGCAGCCGCCCACCGGCCAGTCGGCTCCAGCCACTATTACCAACCCCTTTGGCGGAAGCGATCAGTCACAGGTATCCATCACGATTTTTGCAATTGATCCAGCTGATGACTGCACCGACCCCGACGCGCCTAAGATCGCGAGCAAAATCATAAATTTATTTCCCGCTACTGTTAGTAAAGTAGCAGTTTGCGCCGTTGCCAACCCTGCTGCCGACGTATGTAGCGGCGCTAGCAACAGCCAAGTATTTTTCAACAAAGATAAATATTTAGCTGAATGTAAAGGACGCGTAACCAACACTGTAAAAGTACCTGCTGCACAGCGCTTACAGCTTGTTGCTGAACTCACCTATACCGACCCAGACGATTCAAGCCAAACGCTGTTCGTTGAATATCAGTGCACAGGCCCTAATGTACTCGCGTGGACTGCAGCACCAACAACCATTTTCTCTGAAGCTCCTGATCAGGACGACGGCGACGCATCGCTTCTTAGCCAAGCCGATTACGCAGCCTTGGCAGACGCTGACAAGAAAAGCATCGCAACCGGAACCTACACAAATGATGTGGGCACGGCGCAAGAGTCAGTTATTAGCGATGATCTTGAACTAGAAATTGTAGATGCAGAAGTTGCGTCCATTTCGATTGTTCGCGCCGATGGTGTGACACCACCAAATGGCACCGACACCATCTATTTGAATGTCTTTAACGATGGCATCGACTATATCGCGATGTGTAATTACATCGAATTCGATAGCACCGATACCATTGCATGTCCGGCAGCCTTTGTTACATGGAGTGTTGACCTGCCAACGGTACTTACCGCGAGTCCAACCAGCAATTCAAACACAACATCAGTCACCCCTGTGCAAGGTACAACGGGCTCAGGGAACGTCGTGCTAACTGCGACATACAATGATACCGTTTCAAATGTTAGTTCAACCCGCACAATTGAAGCCGTAAACGATGAAGTTGTAGCGTTACACCTATACCAAGTGTCAAACGCGAACTCTCCTGATGAAGTCAGCATCGATGAGTTTTCCTGTGTAGGTCGTGACGACCTCGTTGGTACTCTTGGAGACGGTGAAAACTTTATTCGCGGTGGTCAGCGCTTTTATGCCTACGCACTGTTTGAAAGTGACCAAAACACTGTTACAGACGCGCATATTCAAGACCCCAAGTCAACGGGCTCACCACTTGTTGACGTAACTGGAAAAGACAACCTCATCTTCACTGCGCAAACTGGCTACTGGTCAGGCAATGCAAGTGCAGACCCTAGCTGTGTATCTAGTGCACTACCTACAGACTCACTAGCCATTCCAGGAGCTGACCAAATTCCTGGTGCCGATCAATTACCTGGTCTCGATGGCCTGCCCACGCCTGTAAGCACCCCTGCGGCCAGCTTTGGTGAGGAGAAAGGCGTCCTAGAATCGCGCGGTCTGCTGCGCTTGAGCACCGTTTGCGTACAAGCCTTCATCGACACGAACAGAGACCAAGTTCGCGACGACAATGAGCTTGCGACGACAGAGGGTTCAACCGTACTAGTATTGCCTGCAGCCAATGACGACTTGCTCACTTACTCCAACGAGCTATGTGAAACATTGGAGCCTGTGCTCACGCTAGGCGGGAACTTCCCTGGACTAGAAGGCCCAGGGCTCGTATTACCATTGGTGTACACAGTAAGTACAATTGCTGATCCAATCCTAGCGACCTTGGCGACAAATGACGACGGCGGCACACTGCCTGCCGAAGAAATTATTGAAGCCTTAATCTCTGGCAATTTCTCTGGAATTTCCCCTGAATTCCCAGATAGCCCAATCGGTGGCCTAGGGCAAATCACCAGCGGATTAATTAGTGGTATTGATGCAGTACCTGGCTTAGCCCCGGTCATCGACGCACTCGACGCCTGCTTGGTCGACCCCGTGACCTCCACTGTAGGCACACTACTGTCGGGCATCCTGGGCCTGGACCCCGATAGTTTTGCAGAACTGAGCAACATCAGCTTTGATGACTGCCAATCCTTACTCGGCGATTTTCTACCAGCGCCTTAACACCAAATAAACGCGACCTTCGGGTCGCGTCTTTATATATGCTTGAATATGGAGAGTAAATTAATGAGTCAAATGCGTAATATAACGCTTGCTCTAGCTGTAGGGTGCAGCGCGTTTTCGGCTTTCGCCGCAGACGATGAGGAAACCGTCATCGATACCCGCTGGCGTATGCACGGCATGATCGGCTCAACGGTCGCCGACCAAAGTGATTTCGACTCCGGCAATGAGGGTAAAATCGGTATTGGTAAGCCCATCAGTTCTTATGTCATGGTCGATACCCATATCAATTACGGCGAATTTAAAAACACCAAAGATGACACCTATACCCGCTTTGCTGGTGGTTTAGATTTCCTGTATTTCCCCTTTGGCGCATTCCAGCTCGATGCAAGTGCCCTACAACCTTTCCTGGGTGTAGGCCTTACCTACCATGAAGTTGAATACGAAGCACCAACGGTAACGAATACCCAATCAGATTACGGCAGCGACGCAGTCGTAGGTTTCACCTACGAGCTTGATAAAGTCGCGATCCGCGGTGAAGTTCGTTACCAAATCGACAGCATTAAAAAACAAGCACCAATTTTCCCTGAAAACGATTCGTTTTATACCTACGCTTTCTTAATTGGTCTCTCAGTACCCTTTGGCGACAAACCGCTTCCATACAATTACGACTCCGATGGCGACGGTATTCCAGATCGCATAGACAAGTGTCCAAATACCCCACGCGGAACACCTGTCGACTCCTCTGGCTGCCCACTCGACGATGACAATGACGGCATTCCTAACTTCCGTGATCAGTGCCCCAACACGCCGCCAGGCGCTCGCGTAAACGTGCACGGTTGCTCAATTGATGATGACGGCGACGGCGTTCCAAATGACATCGACCAGTGCCCTAACACGCCCCCAGGTGTTCCTGTTAACGCCCAAGGCTGCCCACTGGATAGCGATGGCGACGGCGTACCCGATAAAATTGACCAATGCCCAGGCACCCTGCCCGGCCTGAAAGTTAATTCACGCGGCTGCGTACTCTCTCAGACTGTTGCTTTAAGCGGTGTGCACTTTGAGTTCAATAAAGCTCGCCTCATGCTTGATTCGCAGACCGTACTTGATAAGGTCGCAGAATCCCTTGGCAATGAGCCAGACGTACACATCATTATCATGGGTCACACCGACTCTATTGGTAGTGATGCTTACAACCTGAAACTTTCTCAGTCTCGCGCAGAATCTGTTGTGCGCTACTTGACTGGCAAAGGTATCAGCGAGTCTCGTCAAAAAGCGAAAGGCTATGGTGAAAGCAAACCAGTTGCCGACAACAACACCGATGAGGGCCGCGAGCGCAATCGTCGAGTTGAACTGCAGGTGATTAGCCCGAATAAATAAGGCTAAAAATCTGAGCAAGGGAGGACGGGAAACCCTCCTCCCTTTTTTATTGCGGCAATAAAGCAAAAAGGAAAACTAGCGTACAAAATCTATACCTTAGAGGGGAGTTATATACCAGGATCAAACAAGTCGAGCTGATATTCAGCGCGGCGCTCCGCGACTGTGTCACTTTGCTTACGTCCAAACCGAACGCCAACGCCAATTAGTCGCAATGACGATTCCATGCGCGACCACGCCTCTTTCAACAGCGTTTCAAATAAGTCTAATTCCAAAAATCCGTCGCAGCGACGCTCAATTGTCGTCTGTCTAAAGTCTGCCGCTTTCAGCTTTACAAACACGCCAGTAAAGGTTTCGCCATTGTGCTTTTTAAGCCGACGCTTAAGCTCGTCGAGCAAGGCAGGTAAGGCCTCAACAGCGCCGTCTACGCCAGCAATATCTTCGGCATAGGTGTTTTCGACACTCAGCGACTTACGCTGGCGATGCGTTTTCACCTCGCGCTGATCTATACCCCGCGCATAATCATATAGCTGCGCGCCAAATTTACCGAAATGGCGTTGGAGTTCATCCATGCTGCGCTCGCGCAAATCAGCGCAAGTATAAATATCCAATGCAGCCATGCGCTGCGCCATGACTTTGCCCACACCGTGAATTTTGGAGACGGGTAAGCTCAAGACAAAATCATCGACCTGTGCCGGGGTAATCACGGTAAGACCATCAGGCTTATTCCAATCACTTGCTACCTTCGCCAAAAATTTATTTGGGGCCACGCCCGCAGAAATAGTAATACCAAGTTCAGCGCTCACTTGTTGTCGAATAGCTTGGGCAATTCGCGTCGCACTTCCCTGAAATGCACTGCTTGCACTTACATCCAAATATGCCTCGTCCAGAGACAGCGGCTCGATAAACTCGGAGTATTGCAAAAATATTTCGCGAATATGCAGCGCCACATCGCGGTATTTATCCATATTGGGCGCGACAATGACAAGATCAGGACAGCGACGCAAGGCCGTTGCTGTTGCCATGGCTGAATGAATGCCAAACGCTCGCGCCTCGTAATTGCAGGTCGCAATAACACCACGCCGCGCCGCGTCGCCGCCAACCGCGAGTGGTCGGCCACGTAAACTGGGGTTATCGCGTGTTTCTACTGAAGCGTAAAAACAGTCACAATCGCAATGTATTATTTTACGCAAACGCCGAGTCTCATCGTAGACTGCTCACTGCTGGATAAATAGCCAGTAAAATAGCAAATCACCATGCACAAGTCACCCGTGTTTGTGCGTTATACTAGCGCCTTAGCCCACATCATCGGTAAGTAGGTATACGTAAACATGGCGATTGGCAGCTGGACTCCGGAAAAAGAGAAAGACACACTCAGTATAGACACACAGTGGCTAAGGCAATGTATTGCCCTGAGTCGCGACGAAAAACTCGAATCACTCCCCGCTCCGTTTACTGAACAAGAGCAGCAAAATTACTCAGCCTTCATGCGTTTCTCGCCCGAGCAATGGCAAACCGCAGTTGCCGACCTCGAAAACGATGAGCTAATCGATCTCATTCGTTTTTTTACCCGGGCCGAAAAACTCATTAGCGGTTGGGATGCGGGCAAAGAGTCTCCTGCAATCTGGATTAATAAAGCGCTACGCAAGCGCGGCGAGAAGCTCTCCCGCGACATGCTGCTCTGGATTCGCGCCAATACTGACAACCGTTTCATTCCTAACGGTGGGCTTTAATTCCGCCGTTTAGTCGCTTTTTTTAGCAAAACCAGCCAACTGCTCTGGGCTGGCCTCGGCTTGAAACTCCGCTTTCCACTGTGTGTATGGCATGCCATACACACGCTCCCGCGCCGATTCATAATCAACGCTCTCGCCTTCTTGCTCAGCAGCTGCCACATACCACTTAGATAAACAGTTACGACAAAAGCCCGCCAGATTCATTAAGTCGATATTCTGCACATCCTTGCGGCTATCCAGATGAGCCAATAAGCGCCGAAATGCCGCAGCTTCAATAGCATCAGTTTTCGTTTTATCCATTCTTTTCACCAATCAATTCAAGATTCACTGTCCATTATCGCAAAGTTTGCTATGTTAGTGCTGTTGCTGATTTTATTTAACAACAAAAATTGACCCCAGAGGCTCACTGACATGGCTAATAAAAAAATAGATCCCGTCGCATTAATCCGCAAAGAGATCGAATCCTTAGAACACAAAGTTGAACAGCTGCGTGACCGCTTAATGGCCGACGCGCATAAGGCAATGGAAAAAGCAAAAGCGCAAGCAGAGCGCGCGCGCAGCAAACTCAAGGCAGAGCAGAGCAAACTCTCTGAGTTGCAGAAGAAAGCAAAGGCCAGCATGGACGCCAAAGTGCACAAACAATTAGATCGTGCACACGGTGCGGTTGAGGCGGCCAAAGAGATTGAACTCGACGCTAAAGCCTTAATGATTATGGCAAAGGATCAGCTAGCGGACCTCAAGGGCGATTACCAACGCGCCAAAGCCCTAGCCAAGGCGGCCCAAGACGCTGCCAAGAACTTTGACAAAAACACCAAGCCAGCGCCCAAAAAAGCGGCACCTGTAAAAAAAGCAGCCGCTAAAAAAGCCCCTGCCAAGAAAGCGCCAGCGAAAAAAGCCGCGGCAAAAAAAGCACCTGCAGCGAAGAAAGCACCCGCTAAAAAAGCGGCCGCCAAGAAGGCACCAGCGAAAGCTGCCGCCAAAGCGTCCCCATCAAGCTAATCGCAGCAAACATATACACTGGGCTGAATATTCAGCCCAGTGTATAGCCGCTATTTTTTAATGTGGCAGAAACTCGCCGCCATTAACATCTAAGGCCGCGCCGGTCACAGCACAGGCATAATCTGAACCAAGAAATATCGCCGCCTTGGCACAATCAGCGTCATCCGGAATATCACCAAGCGGTATATTCTGCGCTACTGCAGCGCGCTGAGCTGCCACACTTGGTCCACCCGCGTCCGTCGTCATTTGCAAATACCCTTCAACAGACGGCCCCCACATCCAGCCCATATAGGCAGAGTTAACTCGGATATTGTATTGCCCTAACTCCAGCGCCAAATGCGAAGTTGCACTTGCCAGCGCCGCTTTAGACGCGCCATAGCCGCCCTGAGTCTGCAGTGGCTTACGCGTGACCATGGTATTTATCATCACCACCGCGCCACCGCCCTGTGCTTTCATCTGCGGCACCACCTCCAGCGTCAAAGCCATGGTCCCGAATAAATTCACATCCATTGCCGCGCGCCAGCTGTCGAGATTTGCCACTTCTATGGGCTCAAAACTACCTGGGTTGTAGGCACTGTTGAACAGCACATCTATTCGCCCGAACCGTGCGATCGTCTGCGCGACCAGATCCTTGCACTGCTCACGATCGGCTATATCAGTGGCAACTTTTAGAACCGCGGTATCTAAGCCCAGCGCCTGTATTTCGCGCTCTGCTTCATCGAGTTTTGCGGGCGTACGCGCGCACATCGCCACCGAGGCGCCCTGCCGCGCGGCTTCGACTGCTAGCTCCTGACCAAGGCCGGGGCCGATGCCCGACACAATCACTACCTTGCCTTGTAAAAGCATAAATTCGTCCTGTTATTGGTTTTTATGACAATGGACGCTCAGCTTAGCCGAGCACTCAGCGCCGCACATCACCCATACAGAGGGGGAATTAGTGGCCAGTCACTTGACAAGTGACCAACGTGAGGCCAATATTAAACACCTGTTTAATATTGGCCTCACTAATGAATGCAGCAACGCCAACAAGGAAGCGAGGACGGCCCCGCAATGACGAGGTCGCCACGCCATCCATCGACTGCTTGCTAACGGCATCGGCTGATATTTTCGCGCGCGACGGCTATGACGGCGTATCGCTGCGCATGCTGCAAAATGAACTCAAGGTCAGCTACACCTTCTTCCATCATTACTTTGATTCAAAAGAAGCCCTATGGAAGGCGGTCGTTGATAAGTTAGCGGGCAGAACAACCAGCAAAGTGCTTGAAGCCTTAAATCATATCGATGAGGATCACAGCGCGCTCGACGCGCTTAAATCCGCTATTGGCGTGTATATCCGCAGCGCCTTTGAATACCCAGCGATCTATCATATATATCAGCAAGAATCCCAACGCCAAGGCCCGCGACTGGATTACATCTACCAGTGCTATTTCGAAGCTCCTTGGGCCTATATCCGGGAATTGGTGGATAAAGTCATCCTCGACGGCAAACTAAAACCTCTACCGATTGAAACACTGTTCTTTTTTGTTCAATCCGCGACCGCACCTGTCGTGCAATACCCTTTTTACCAAAAACTTACCGGAAGTCCGGCGCTCAGTGCCGAGCAAATTGAGAATCATATACAACAATCCATCGACCTTTTGTTTAACGGCTGGCATCAATAAATAAGGAAAAAAAACAATGAAAACCTCCACTGACTATCTCGATATGCCGAGCAAATCGAACACCCAGCTCGACCATATTCCCGGAGACAATGGCGCGCTGCCGATTTTGGGCGACACCGTTGAATTTTTAAAAGATTACCATGGCCTAATTAATCGCAAATACGCGCTATACGGCCCCATTTACCGCAACAATGCCTTATTGCAACGCAATGTTGCTTTGATTGGCCCCGAGGCCAATGAGTTGGTACTCAAAGACACCGAGAAGAACTTCTCAAGTAAAAAAGCATGGGACCCATTGCTAGAAAAGCTGTTCCCTAACGGTCTTATGCTGCGCGACTTTGATGTACACCGTTTTCACCGCAAAATATTACAGGCTGCCTTTAAGAAGGAATCACTACAGGCCTATTTACACACCATGAATCCGCGCATGAAACAAGGTGTTATCGACTTTCAAAAAGACAGCGAATTTGGTTTTAAAGACAGCATAAAATCCTTGTTACTCAATGTCGCTGCGCAAGTGTTTATGGGCGTAGAGATGGGTAAAGAAGCTGACAAAATCAACAAAGGTTTCCTTCACGCCATGGAAGCATCCATGGCAGTGGTAAAACTGCCGATCCCTGGCACTACTTGGTATAAAGGCATTAAAGGCCGACAAGCCCTAGAAGCGTTCATCCAAAAACACATCACGGCCAAGCGTGCTACAGAAAGTGATGACTTCTTCTCACAGTTTTGTCACGCCAAAGATGAAGACGGTAATGAACTTAGCGACGAAGCCGTGCGCGATCATATTATCTTCCTGCTGTTTGCCGCCCACGACACCACCACCAGCACCTTGTGTTCAATCATCTACGCGCTAGCCAAGAACCCCGAGTGGCAAGACATTCTACACACCGAATATCAGCAGATTAGTGGCGATGAATTGCAGTACGACGACTTAAACAAGCTAGAGAAAAGCGCACTAGTTATGAAGGAAGCGCTGCGCATGTATCCACCAGTGCCGGTCATTCCTCGTCGCACCATTAGAGAAACTGAGATTATGGGCTACCGAATTCCAGCCAATACTGGTATTGGGATTTCTCCTCTCTTCACTCACTACATGGAAGAGTGGTGGACCGAGCCTAAAAAATTCGACCCTGAACGCTTCTCGCCCGAACGTGCGGAACACAAAAAGCACTTCTATCAGTGGATTCCCTTTGGTGGCGGCAATCACAAATGCATCGGCCTAAATTTTGCTGAAATGCAGGTTAAGCTATTCTTATTCCACCTTTTGCGTGACCACAAAATTAGCGTAAGACCCGGCTACGAAATGCAATTTAACGTTGTACCTATTGTGTTCCCAACCGACGGCCTACCGATCACCATTACTAAACGCGCGTAAGCCACTATTAACTTCACCGCCATTATCGACGCACGGTATTTACAGTCGTCCATAATGGCGGTCAAGCTCCACTCTCCTCCAGATAAGCCCCAATTCAGCAACAGTGTTAATCAATTTGCACTAGAGCCCTCATTAAAAGAATGTGATAAAAACTACGCCATAAGCTTACAACATCAATTTTGTTGAAGGTGGTATCGCCTCCTACAGCGACACCACCGGGCTGCGAACAAAAACTAAAAATACATCAGAAATGATGATTGCTAATAAGAACAACAACATCGAGGTATTGCTTTGTCTCCTTCTGTCTCCCGCCTAACGCTTATGCTGGTCGTGCCCGTATTACTCTTTAGCGTGGCGATCAGTTACTACTATTCCACCCTTGGCATCACTGCAACTGACAACGCCTATATTCGGCAAGACAAAATTTCAATTAGCGCCGAAGTCGGCGGCGTTATTATTGGCGTGGCCGTAAAAGAAAATCAGCAGGTCGCTAAGGGCGACTTATTGTTTCGTATAGACCCAGAGCCATTCCAGCTGGCCGTATCAGAAGCCAAGGCCGCCATGGCAACGGCCGCAGCCCGCTACGAGCAACTGCAAACCGCCTACGCAACTTCGCATATTGATATTGAAAGCGCAGAGGAAGAGGTCGCCTACTACCAGCGCGAATATCAGCGCCAGCGCGACTTAGACAAAACCAGCGTTACCAGCCAATCGGCACTGCGCGCCGCTGAACACGCGCTATCGCAAGCCATTGCCAGACTCGCCTCCGCGAAAGCCGACGCCGAACAAGCGAAGGCCGCACTGTCTAGCGGAAGCGCAGAATCGGGGGAGTACCCCGCCCTTCTCGCCGCCAAAGTACAGTTCGAAAAAGCACAGTTAAATCTGTCTCGTACCGAGATACGTTCGCCGATCAGCGGCGTGGTCAGCCAAATGGACCGCCTCCAAATCGGCCAGTTAATGGTGCAGGGTCTACCCGCCGTTAGCGTTGTAAAAGCAGATCACAGCTGGGTAGAAGCGAATTTCAAAGAGACTGACCTCAGTCAGATTCGCGTTGGCCAGACTGCCGATATCAGCGTAGACAGCTACCCTGAAATGAAGCTCACTGGCAAAGTAGCAAGTATCGGCGCTGGCACCGGCTCTGAATTTTCAATACTCCCAGCCCAAAACGCCAACGGCAACTGGATAAAAGTGACCCAGCGCGTACCTGTGCGGATAAGCATTGACAACAAGCCCGACCGGCAACTGATTGCGGGGCTTTCGGTCAATGTCCGAATCAACACTGGGGAGTAACACCGCAAACGACGAACCTGCCCTCACCGCCCGCCACCACGGCGTATTAATGGCGGCGGTGATGATGGTCACGGTCATGCAGATCCTTGACATGACCATCGCCAACGTCGCACTGCCGCATATGCAGTCCAGCCTTGGCGCCACCATGGACACGGTTAGCTGGATATTAACCAGCTATATCATCGCCACGGTAATGACGATCCCGTTGGTTGGCTGGGTTTCAGACAAACTCGGTTCGCGCACAACCTTTCTGTATGCCGTTGGCGGATTTTTAATTGCCTCTGCGCTCTGTGGCGCGGCAACATCCTTGACGCAAATGGTGTTTTTCCGAGTGCTACAAGGCGCCTGCGCGGCGTTTATCGGTCCGATGTCGCAAACAATTCTGTTCGACATTAACCGGCCCAGCAAACAGGCCTCAGCCATGTCGATGATGGGAATGGTGGTAATGATTGCCCCCATTACTGGACCCATGCTCGGCGGCATACTCACCGACACCCTCAGTTGGCGTTGGGTCTTTTATGTTAATTTGCCGATCGGTATTCCAACATTAATTATACTTGCGTGGTTACTGCCCTCGCGGCCTATTGTGCCACGCCGATTAGACCGCTTTGGCTTTATAGTTTTGGCCGTTGCCCTTGTTTCTATGCAGTTGATGCTAGATCGCGGCCAACATAAAGACTGGTTCGACTCATGGGAAATCATTATCGAACTGATTATTGCGCTGTCGGCAATATGGATATTTTTAATCCATTCGCGCTCAACGGCAAACCCGCTCTTCCCATCCGGCTTGCTAAAAGATAAGAACTTCCTTGGTGGCCTCACCATCATGTTAATTCTTGGCTTAGCCAATGTCGCCATCGCCTCCGTATTGCCAACCATGTTTCAGCATCTGTTTGGCTACAGCACCATCGATACCGGCTTGCTACTCATGCCGCGAGGCTTAGGCATAATGATTAGCATGTTTATCGCCAAGCGTTTAATGCAACACATGGACCTGCGCTACTTAATGAGTGCCGGCTACCTAATTTGTGCTGCAGCACTCGCAATGATGGTGACATGGTCCCTTGAAATGGATTCTGGGCCAATTCTCTCGTCAGGATTCATACAGGGTTTAGGCCTTGGCCTGCTATTCACCCCAGCAACAATGGCTGCGTTTTCCACCCTACCGCAGCAATTTCGACCAGACGGCTCTAGCCTGCTAAACCTAGTGCGCAATATTGGCGGTAGCTTTGGTATCTCGGCCATATTTACCCTAATCTCGCGCAATAGCCAAATTAGTCATGCCGACTTAAGCAGCCATATCACCCCCTACAGCCTGCCCGGAATAGATCCCCTCACCGCCGCCGCGCGATTAGGCGACACCGGGACAGCAGCTCTACAATTAGTCGACTTGGAGATTCAGCGGCAAGCAAGCATGATCGCCTACTTGGATAACTTCTATGCCATGGCCATACTTCTGCTGTTAATTTCCATCCTGCCTCTATTACTGAAACCAATACACCTGAATAATAGGGCCACCAACTAGCACACTGACGTCTAAGCACCCCCTCAAAATGACCACGAACGCCCTATACACTGATCTGTCCGGCTACTACGACCTAATGTGTGCCGACATCGACTACACATCCCAAAGCAATTGCGTGCGCAGACTGCATCAAATCTTCGGCAACGATCGCGCTAGCCATCTCGACCTTGCCTGCGGCACCGGGCCGCATGTTCAACACTTTGCCGACTTTGGCTTCCAAAGTAGCGGCTTAGATATTAACCAGCCCATGCTAGACATTGCCCGACAGCGCTGCCCCAACGCCGACTTCAGCCTGCAGGACATGTGCAATTTTGGTGTCGATAACCCGCTGGGTTTAATTACGTGCTTTTTGTATTCCATTCACTACAGCGGCAGTATCGATCAGCTAAAAGCTTGCATTGTCAGCGTCCACCGCGCGCTGAACACCGGCGGGGTCTTTTGCTTTAATAGCGTCGACAAACATAAAATCGATACCACCGCATTTGTACGCCATACCGCCGAACAAGATGGCAGCCATTTTAGCTTTAGCTCCGGCTGGCGCTACGACGGCCAGGGCGATAAGCAGTCACTACGCTTAAAAATTGAAAAAACCACCAACAACATCACGCAGGTCTGGCAAGACGAACATCCCATGGTTGCCGTTAGTTTTAATGAATTAAAAGCGCTGCTCGAACCTTATTTCGAAGTACACATCTTTGAGCATGATTATGACAAGCTCATTCTTTGGGACACAACATCAGGCAATGCAATTTTTTGCTGTGTAAAAATATAAGCCGCAAAAATATACTTTTCAGTGCCCATGTAATCGCGAGAACGCGCGGCGGACGCCAAGCTGACAACATTCCAGCTTAGCGGTATTTCTGTTATTATCCGCCAGCAAAACCTAAGGGGTGGCTACGGCCTGAGATGCCATTGGAGACACCAATGCAAACCCTTGAACCTGATCCGGTTAATACCGGCGTAGGAATAGGTCAACAATCCTCTTCACGTCGCACACCGGGTCTCTTTCACTTCAGCACCACCCGAGAGAGAACCATGAAACACCTAGCCAAGCCCCACACCTTAGCCTACGCCATTAGTCTTACTGCTATCATGGCCAGTAACGCCGCTTATGCTGCAGACGCATTAAAAATCGAAGAAGTGATTGTCACCAGCCAATTTCGCGACACCAGCCTACTCAACCTTGCCAGTAGCGTTAGCGTATTCGATGCGTCAAACATTGCGGCAAGAGGCGCGAGCAATATCGAACAACTCTTGAACATGGCGCCCAATGTTAATTTTTCGGCCGGCGCGTCCCGGGGCCGTTTCTTTCAAATTCGCGGCATTGGCGAACGCAGTCAATTTATCGATCCCATTAGCCCCTCGGTTGGACTTATTATTGACGGCGTGGATTTCAGCGGCTTGGGCTTGGCAGCCAGTACGCTCGACATAGACCAAGTAGAAGTATTGCGCGGCCCACAAGGGACCGAATATGGCGCCAATGGCCTTGCTGGCCTCATTACAATGCGCAGTTCAGCACCCTCAGCCTCACCATTATTAAGAGTCTCAGTCGAAGCTGCGCAATACAATAGCTACAAACTTGGCCTTGTCGCCAGCGGGCCCCTAAATGAAAAGCTAAGCTACCGTGTCGCCACACAAAATCAGCAAAGCGATGGCTATATCAAAAACCGGTTTTTAGATCGCGACGACGTCAACAATATTGATGAGTCGATCTTGCGCGGTAAAATCCGCTACCAAGCCGCCGACGACCTGCTGTTGGATTTCTCACTGGTATACCTCAACGCCGACAACGGCTATGACGCATTTTCACTAAACAATACCCGCACCACATTATCTGACCAACCAGGTCACGACAGCCAAGAATCCGTGGCGGGCTCTATTGTTACCAATTGGTCGGCCAGCCAGCGCTTTAGCCTTGAATCGGTGCTCAGTATTGCCGATTCAAGCACCGAGTATGGCTACGATGAAGACTGGGCTCACGTTGGCTACCACCCATATGAATTCAGCTCGGCCGACAACTATCAGCGTGACAAAGACAATATAAGTGCAGATTTTCGGTTTATTTCCACAGCGCAATCCTCCTTATTCAATGACAGCACCAGCTGGGTAGCTGGTGCCTTTCTCCGTAATGAGACTGAAGAACTGAGCAGAAATAAAACCAAAGATCTTATGCCAAACGGCAATTTTACCAGCCAATTTGATACCGAAAATTATGCCCTCTACGGCCAACTACGCAGCAAGCTGAGCCCAAGCGTCGACTTAGTAAGCGGCCTAAGAGTTGAACAACGCAATGCCGACTACAGCGACTCCTTAGCAGTAGAATCAAACAACGATGAGAATTTATGGGGCGGCAATATCACCCTTGAATACCAGTACAGCAATGACACATTAATTTACGGCACCTTGTCTCGTGGTTATAAAGCGGGCGGCGTGAACGGCCGTATCATTTCTGCATCGACCACCAATTCTGAAATTACGCCAGATATGTATGAGTTTGACACTGAGCATATGCTGAATTACGAATTGGGCCTCAAAGGCAGTTGGCTAGACAATCGCCTGCAAGCCCAAGTAGCAGCATTCTACCAAGACCGCAGCGACGTCCAAGCCAAACAGTCGATTTTCGATCCCAATAATTATTCATTCGACGATTACCTGAGCAATGCCGCCAAAGGCAAAACTACGGGCCTAGAGCTTGAGATGAATTATCTGGCCAGCGATACCATTCGCCTGTTTGCCGCTGCGGGCTGGCTGAGCGCCGAATTTAGGGACTTCACCAGCGTCACCCATGTCGATGCCAAGGACGATAATACTGGCGCAGCGCTACCGCCAGTCGACATGGATGGCCGTGAAGTTGCTCACGCGCCCCATTACCAATTCTTTATCGGCAGCGAAGTCGCGCTTATGGCTAATCTTGTCTTGCGCGTAGAAGTCGAAGGCAAGGACGAATTCTATTTTTCCAATAGCCACAATGAAAAATCGGCGAGTTATGAGCTGGTCAATGCACGCCTAACATACCAAGGTAGCAACTGGGACGTATCACTCTGGGGGCGTAATCTGGCGAATGACGACGTCCAAACCCGCGGTTTTTATTTTAGCAATGCCTTTGGCAACGACCCCGCCAAAAACTACGTACCCGAAACCTATTACCAACTCGGCGAACCTAGAGTTGCCGGCATATCTGCTAACTACAGCTTCTAAAACGCCAAGGCGGTGTAATGCCGCCCTATTTCCAGACAAATAGCGCATTGGACCCCCAATATGAATCTTTCAGTTGAAATTAGCATGTACCCCTTAAAGGATGAGTACATTCCCGCTATCCAGAATTTTATCGACCGTTTAAACACCCATCCAAAATTACAGATATTAACCAACACCATGAGTACCCAAATATTCGGTGACTATGATTTGGTCATGGATGTCATCAAACAAGAAATACGTAAATCCTACGAGCAATTTGGCCGCGCCATATTCGTGTGTAAGTTTATCGATGGCGACTTAAGCCCGGCTACAGACAATGCTTAACCCCGATACAGTAAGCGCGATTAAAGCCGCCGCACTCGCCATGTCACTGTGGGAGCTCCTTGCCGTGATATTAGCCCTGGCCTATTTGCTCCTCGCCATGAAGGAACACATCAGCTGTTGGTATGCCGCATTCATCAGCACCACCATTTACTTATTTTTATTTTGGGATGTGAGCTTGCTGATGGAATCTGCCCTGCAAGTCTTCTACTTGTTCATGGCCGTGTATGGCTGGTGGCAATGGCGACACCACGCCGACAAACAACAGGACCTTGCCATTCATTGCTGGTCAGTCAAAACCCATCTAATAGTCTTCGCCACTGTTGGCGTGCTAACACTTGTCTTTGGCTATGGTCTTGCACAAAATACCGAGGCCGCGCTGCCCTACTTGGACTCCTTCACCACCTGGGGCGCCGTTATCACGACCTATATGGTAACCCGCAAAGTGTTGGAGAATTGGATCTACTGGATTGTTATCGACGCTGCCTCAGTTTACCTATACCTAGATCGCGGACTCTACCTCACCGCGCTATTATTTATGATTTACGTTGTACTGGTGATTGTCGGCTTTTATCAGTGGTATGCCATTTACAAACGCGAGCAACAGCATGAGCATGTCGCTAGCTAATATTATTCCGGGGGACTGGCGGCGTTGGGCAACTACCCAACCTGCCGTCATTCGGCAGCTACTTGGCGGCCTGACAAACCACAGCTACTTAATCAACGCAGACAATACGCTTTTGGTACTGCGTAAAAATTCCGCTATTAGCGGCGCGCTAAACCTGAATCGCAAGGCCGAAACACAAGCACTAAACCACGCTAACAAGGCTCGGCTCTGCGCGCCACTGGTGTACACAGACCCCCAACAGCAATACATGGTAAGTTGCTATCTCGGCGATAGCACATGGTCAGCAAATACGCCCAACAGCCTAGCGCAACTCGCCCTCTTACTTCGTAGTATTCACCAATTGCCCAGCATTCAAGCCAAATTAAACCTTGATGATAAGATCGCGTATTACTTAGCCGCCATGCTCGATCACGCAGAATTTACCGAACAATTCAACATTCTGCGCACCAAAATACAGCCGCACATTAGCAGCGCCATGACGTTGAATACCGGTGACGTACTCTGTCATAACGACTTGCTAGCATCGAACCTCATTAACAAAGCGGGCGAACTTTTCGCCATAGATTGGGAATACGCCGCCATGGGCGATCCATTCTACGAACTCGCGGTGATCATTGAAGGCAATAAATTAGATGCGGATCAGCAGCAAGCACTGCTTACAAAATACCTCGATCGCCCACTTGCCCAGCGAGATTGGCAGCGCCTACATCACTGGAAAATTATCTATGGCTACTTATGCGTGCTTTGGTATGGGGTACAGTATTGCGCCGGTGCAATGAATCAAGCCAGCACCGCGCGGGAGATCGCAGCACAAATTCGTGCTTTAAACGCCTTTATCTCGAACGAGACTCAGAGCAAACGAAAATAAGTACCGTTAATCAATAGCCTGCTCATAAACCTCCAGCGGCAAACCATCGGGATCTTTAAAAAAGGTAAACGCCTTATAAGTAAATTCATCAACTCTTATTGGCTCAACGTCAACGCCGCATGAAATTAAGTAATCTGCGGCGGCGGCAACCGAATCTACACTAAATGCCAAATGACGTAGACCTTGGGCTTCGGGGTAGCTCGGTCGAGGTGGCGCCATTGGAAATGAGAACAGCTCGACTTGGCCGCCGCTTGCTAGCCGCAGGTCGAGCTTGTAAGAATCGCGTTCCTCGCGATAATTTTCGGCAATAATCTCTAAGCCAAGAATAGGCGTATAGAAATGCTTCGACACCGCATAGTCAGAGCAAATAATCGCGACATGATGAATCGACTTAAACATCTTATCTCCGCTCCAACTAAATGCCTAAATAAGCAAAGCTCAACATTGAAGGCGACACTCCGCTAATGTTTCTTCATCAAGGTAAGTAATTGTCGCGGTATTAAAGTTTAGATCAACAAACAAATGACAATAATACTCACCGTGTCGCCACCCCATCGACACACTGGAATTATTGGAATAACCCAACTCAAAATGCCCGTCAAAGGCGGGATAATGACTCCTAAACCGCATCAAGGCTAACAGCCGTTGCACTACCGGTTGTTCGACGGCCTCATCTATTTCGTCCATGGTGTAAAAGTGGCGATTAATGTCTCGCAACTCGCCGGTCTCTTCCATCAATTCATTATCATTGCAACCCGCCAGCAAGCCCACGTAGTAAACTTGAGGAATGCCTGGCGTAAAAAACTGAATCGCGCGCGCAGCCAAATAAGCTTCGTCATTGCGCATAAGGGCATCGTAGAACGTACAGGTTAACTGGTAAATTGCGCCAACGCTGTGAATATTCGCCGCTGAACGGCGTAGAATGGGGTCCGCACTGCGGCTCGAGATATTGTCGATTAAGGCGCGAATTTTTTCGTCCGGCAAAACACCTTCCACATCGGGAATGCAAATACCATCGTGGGTATCGAGTACCGTTACCATATTACGCGGACACATCCGCAGCCAATTTTTTAAATAAACACTATTCGCGTCGAGCAATGAAAAAAGTAACAGCGGCGGCAGCGCAAAGCCGTAGGGATGCATATTGCGACGACTAATCGCATATTGGTAACTGCTGTGATCATGCACCTCGGGTAAGACTTCGGCGCCGTGTAACTGGGCAACGCCGTTGATCCAATCCAAATTCCGGTACACATCTGGCTCCACCAAAAAGCAACTAGTGCCAATGCGCTTGGTGGTATAGCCAAAGGCATCTAGCCGGAACAACTTAACGCCGCGCTGGGCTAAAAAACCTATATAGTTTTCCATCAACTGGTAGGTCAGTTCAGACTCGTAGTTCAAGTCAACTTGATGTTCAGTAAAAGTACACCAAACCCGTCCGGTACCGCCGTTAGCAAAATCCACCCGCCGAAAAGGTTCTTTCTCTTTACGAATATGAATTTTTGCTAAATCGTCTGAGCTAATTTCACCAAACTTATCGACATGCACAAAAAGATCGGCGTACTCAGAGTCGTAACCCTTAGCGATAAAATCTTTGAACTCTTCAGACTCATCAGAAATATGGTTTACGGTAACATCGCAACACAGATCGTACTTAGCGGAGATACGCTCAATGTCTGCCCAGTCACCAAATTCAGGATCAACTTCTTTATGCGTCAGCGGCGAAAAGCCTGCATCCGCGTTCGAGGGGAAAAACGGCAAAATATGCACGCCGCCAATGGCATCGGAAAAATGCCGTTCTATTACCGTGTGTAAATCCTTAAGATTATTTCCAAGACGATTGGGATAACAAATCATCTGGACTGCGTTACGTAATGCCATAGCTCTGCTCCAGCCTTGGGATGAAGTGTGTAACAACCGATTTCACACCACCGACAACCGCAGTAATGAGAACACTAGAAATTCAAGTTATAAACGCTAAGCCAATGCTGGCACCGCTTCTTTTAGAACAGCACGATCCGCTAATTTTCCACAAACATCCACTGCAGCCATAAACTCATCGCCCCACAGTTTAATATCATTGTGGCGAACCACATCGTAAGCTTCGCGCATACGGCTACGGGCTTCTTCGCGATTTAGGTTTAACGCAAAATAGCAGGTCTGCACGAGCTCGTTTCGGTCATGGGGATTCGCCAAGATAGGGCCGCGCAACTCTGCCGCCGCGCCTGCAAATTCCGACAGTACCAAAACACCAGCACCGTCGGTCATGCCTTGGGTGGCAATATACTCTTTGGCAACCAAGTTCAGTCCATCGCGCAGCGGCGTAATCCACATGACATCGGCCATGCTGTAATACGCCACCAGCTCTGCAAAAGGCAGACTTCGGAAGAAAAACTGCAGAGGCGTCCAACCAACTTTGGCAAAGCGACCGTTAATGCGCCCTACCGCTTGCTCAATCTGCTGTTGCAAGTCGCGGTATATGGTCATTTCGCTGGCGGCAGGGACACAGACCATCATCAACGTTACTTTGTCGTGAAGATCAGGATGCTGTTCCAATAGGCGTTCATAAGCTTCTAGTTGCTCTAATATCCCCTTAGTATAATCGAGTCGCCCCACCGACAAGATCATGCGAGTGCCTTGCAGTTCTTCTCTAAGTTGCACCATTCGCCGTTGCACTTTTGCATTACTCAGAGCGTCTTCAACACGTTTAAGATCCAGCCCCACTGGATGTGCCCCCAAACAAATACGGCGATCATTCACCTGTATTTCAGTGCTCATTTCATCAAGCCCCACCGCGCATCCGTAGCTTAAAAAGCGTGGTGAACAGCTCATTTTCTCAGTGACAACCAAAGGCGTAACTCCGCGGGCAACATCGACAAAGTTCTCGCTCTGGCGCGGTATATGAAAACCAATGTAGTCGCACTGCAATAAGCTACCAATAATATCGCGGCGCCACGGGATCACATTAAAGACATCCGCCGACGGAAAGTAAGTGTGATGAAAAAAGGCAATGACAACGTCGGGCCGTATCTCGCGTAAAAATGCGGGCACCATCCACAGATTATAATCGTGTATCCACACTGTGGCGCCTTCGGCAGCTTCGCTAGCGGCGACCTCGGCAAAACGCCGATTTACGTCAAGAAACACCTGCCAATGGTCTTCCCGAAAAGTCGCGCGCTCCCAAAAGGTATGTAGTGTTGGCCAAAATGCCTCTTTAGAAAATTTCTTATAGAAAATATCCATGTCGTCGCCACTTAGGGCGACTCGTGCCGCAACTAAATTAGGATAACGTGCGGTATCGACTTCGGTATGGGTTTCAAATTTCCCATCGCTTTCCTCGTGCAGCGACCATGCCACCCAGGAGCCAGCGCGACCCTGTGCAAAGAAGCTCATCAAGGTTGGAATAATACCGTTGGGCGACGTCGGCCTACGGCGAATGGTTTCGCCGTTCTCACGATACTCTTCATAGGGAAGCCGGTGATAGACAATCACCAAATCAGACTTTCCCGGCACCTGTACGTCGCGCTGTTCCGCCTCCATACCCGCCGCGCCCAAAAAGCCAAAGTGTTCTATCGCCTGCAAAATGCCGCCACAGCCAGGATGCTCGGCGTGATATACCCGCGCGCGGTTTTCAGTACCTTTCAATAAGGCCGGCTCAGACTCACCAACGCAAACGCCAATAAAGCCGTGCTCGTACATCGACAAGTCGTTAAGCGTATCACCGGCAACTAATACACTTTCATCACCTATCCCCAAATGCTCAACCAAGCCTCTTAGCGTTGAGCCCTTATTAACGCCTTTAGGTAAAATATCTAGATACAATCCCGCAGAGAACAATAGATCACAATCTAAGCCGCGCACGGCTTCTTCAAGCTCACCACTTATAGCGGTAGCGTCGCAGAAAAAAGAGAAACGGCGCTCCTGAGGAACATCCTGACGCTGTAAATTAGGAATATGCGCCACCGCCTGATCAACCACATGTTCACCAGGCCAGCGTTTATCGATATCGCCTTGCAAGGGTTGAATAGCTTGCTGTGTTCGGCCATCCACCACCGTGCAGCCCACATCGCAGATAATATAATCTGGCTCCGGAATCATTGGGTCCGAAAGCAATGGCAATACCGACTCGAGGCCGCGACCAGTAACAAAGGCCAGTTTAATCTCAGGATGCGCCGCAATTAATTGATAGAGTTTAAGACGCTGATCATTGTCGCCAGCGAGGAAAGTACCGTCTAAATCTGTTGCTAATAGCATTAAATCACCTGCGTTTGAACGCAGAGCCCAGCTCCCACCAGACTCCGGGTGCTGTTATAAAAAATTCATAACACCGACATACTACACTACCGAGTAATTGAAGAGTTGGTAGTGGTATTTACTTTGCAGTTCATTGAGCATGCAGATTCTGTGCCGATAAGAATGTACCAACATTCTTAATACAAGCTAATAACACCGACACGCAGGCCTGTAAGCAGTTTTAAAAATAATTTGAATTTTATTAAATAATTTATTTTTTGAAAAACCAAACCAAGCAAGCATTGCATAATTCCGAATTGCACCAATGTGGACCGCCGAATAATTTCAAAAAAACATGGAATGAAGAATTGCTACAACGCAAAAGCTATGCCACAGTAAAAACGTGATGTCTGATTATTGGTTGAACACAATCGCCGCCGCACAGACCCTGCGCCGCGATTTACACGCCCACCCCGAGCCGAGCTGGCAAGAGGTTCGCACCGCTGAAACAGTGCGAAGTACGCTAAACCAGCTAGGCATAACATGGCGCCAATGTGCCGGCACCGGTACCATCGCTACCCTGCAGCCTGGCGCCGCAATCGCGAACCCAAGTACCAAACATATCGCCCTACGCGGCGATATCGACGCTCTTCCCATTGTTGAGCAAACCGGCCGCGACTGGTCGTCTACCCAGTCTGGCTGTATGCATGCCTGTGGTCACGACGGCCACACCGCCACTTTGCTAGCGACCGCCCGCTGGCTAAAACACAATGAACGAAGCCTCACTGGCCCTGTCACATTACTATTCCAACCAGCAGAAGAAGGCGGACACGGCGCAAGAGAAATGATTAACGAAGGCGCGCTCGACGGCATCGACGAAATTTACGGATGGCACAACTGGCCAGCGATTCCCTTTGGGAAGCTAGTTTGCCCAGGCGACATAATCATGTGTGGTAACGGCACCTTTACCATTACCGTTACCGGCAAAGGCGGCCACGCCAGCCAACCGGAGCTGTGTCGAGACCCTGTTCTGGCCGCCAGCGCGATTACTTTAGCGCTGCAGCAAATAATTAGCCGTCGTTTAGCGCCACAGCAGGCAGCGGTTGTTAGCGTAACCTCATTTCTTGCCGAAAGCGGCTCGACTATCATTCCCCAGCAAGCGGTCTTAGGAGGCAGTATTAGAATGCCGGATCAAGAAAATCGCGAGCAAATCAACGCGTTGATCACCGAGATCAGCCACCACACCGCGCACAGCTACGGCGTAGAATGTCACGTTGATATTACACCGCGCTATCACGCTACCATCAATCACCCAGCTCAAGCCCAAAATGTTCGGCAACTTTGGCAAGACAGCTACGGCGCCGATGCCATCGACTTAAACACCCGCACGCCAATTATGGCCTCTGAAGATTTTAGTTATTACCTGCGGGAAATTCCCGGCGCATTTGCGCTCATTGGCGCAGATGATGGCGACCAACACCATCAGGTGCCCTGCCACAGCCCCCACTACGACTTTAACGACCGCTTAATTCCTCTAGTAAGCAATTTATTTTCTCAACTGTGTGGCGTGACGACGCCCGAAAAACCTGCACAAACCATCTAGGTAAATAGCAAACGTCAGCTTATCGACGCACTTTATGTCCAAGAAGGAGTACGCATGAGTATTTTTGAGCAACGTGAATCAGACATCCGCGCCTATTGCCGAGTATACCCAGTGGTATTCGACAAAGCCGTAAATGCCCGCCAAACCGACGAGGACGGTAAACAATACATCGACTTTTTTGCCGGCGCGGGGGTTTTAAACTTTGGCCACAATAATCCGCGCATGAAAAAAGCCATGATTAACTACCTGGAATCCGACGGTGTTACCCACACCCTAGACATGCATTCCACGGCTAAGCGCGCGTTTATGGAACGCTTTGTTAAAACTGTGCTTGAACCCCGCAACATGGATCACAAGATGCAGTTTATGGGGCCAACCGGCACCAATGCGGTGGAAGCCGCATTAAAAATTGCTCGGCGCGCTACCGGTCGCCAAGAGATCGCCGCCTTTACCCACGGTTTTCACGGTATGACCTTGGGGTCGCTAGCTTGCACGGCCAATGGCTATTTCCGCAACGCAGCTGGGGTGCCACTCAATCACGTCTCCCACCACAAATTTAACTGTACAGAATACCTGAGCCAGTTAGCTGCGTATTACGCCGATGCGTCTAGCGGCATCGCTGCACCGGCAGCTTTCTTAGTTGAAACCATACAGGCTGAAGGCGGGGTAAATGTTGCCAGCAAAGAATGGCTACAAGCCTTGGCCAAGCTCGCAAAAGACGTGGGTGCCCTGCTTATTATTGACGACATTCAAGTGGGCTGTGGCCGCACTGGCAGCTACTTTAGTTTTGACGAGATGGGTATCGAACCCGATGTCGTCTGCCTAGCCAAGGGCGTTGGCGGTATGGGTACACCCATGGCACTCAATCTTGTGAAGCCCGAAATCGACAAGCATTGGTCTCCTGGTGAACACACCGGCACCTTTCGGGGCCAGTCTCTGTCGTTTGTCGCAGGGAGCGAAGCCCTCAGCTACTTTGAAGACGATAAATTAATGACCGAGGTGGCCAAAAAAGCCGACGTCATGGCCGAAGCCCTAGCGCCGCTGGAAAAACGATTTAAAGCAATAGAAGTCCGCGGCCGAAGCATGATCCTGGGCTTAGACGTGGGCAGCGGCGAACAAGCCAAAGCTATAGTCGACGGCTGTTTTGCTGACGGATTGCTCATCGCCAGCTGCGGCACCGGCGGCCGAGTGGTTAAATTAATTCCACCGTTGACTATACCCAATGACGACCTACAGCAAGGACTCGACATTCTCATTAGCAATACCAGCAAAGTTATGGAGGCCACCGCATGATCCAACGCGACGATATGACCTTCTCCTTTGAGGAGTACCAAAGCAGACTAGCGGCACTGCGACTGCGCATTGCCGACCGTCGACTCGACGCCGTGGTGATTTCTGATCCAGAAAACATCATGTACCTCACTGACTACCAAACCACCGGCTACTCGTTCTTTCAGGCCCTAGTGGTGCCGCTAGACGACGAGCCCTTTATGATTACCCGCGCGATGGAGGAGTCCAATATCATCGCCCGCACTTGGGTAGAGCGCACCCGCCCCTACCCCGACACCGGCGATGCCATCCAAATGCTGGTAGATGCCTTACGTGAATTTGGCCTCGCCAATAAACGCATAGGTTACGAGCGTAATAGCTATTTTTTCCCGGCCTACCAACAAGACCGCATTCACACCACGCTAACCGAAGCGAAGTTACTCGACTGCTTTGGTATTGTTGAGCAAGGCCGCATTTGTAAATCACCGGCAGAAATTGAGCTCATGCGCAAAGCCGCACTTGCAACTGAGGCCGGTATGCAAGCGGGTATCGACGCCTGCCAAGCGGGCGTCACTGAAAATGAAATAGGCGCCGCCATTAGTGCGGCTATGTTCCGCGCGGGCGGCGAACCACCCGCGGTCATGCCCTACGTGACCTCTGGACCGCGCTCAATGATCGGCCATGCCACGTGGGAAGGCCGCACCGTACTACCCGGTGAGCACGTATTCTTGGAGGTCGGGGGCTGCTATCGCCGCTACCACACCGCCATGATGCGCACCGTAGTCTTAGGCGAACTCAGCAACTCCATGCACCACGCCCAAGAGCGAATGAAGCATGCTCTAAACGCCGTTCACGACAAAGTGCAACCGGGCATGACCGTATCCGATGCCGATAATCTGGTGCGCAATATTATTTCTGAGAACGACGTTGGCGCCCGGCTCATCACTCGCTCTGGGTACTCAATTGGTATCGCTTTCCCGCCCAGTTGGGACGAAGGCTATATCGTCAGCCTTAAGCAAGGCGAATCGACCGTGCTACAACCCGGCATGACCTTCCACATCATTCCGTGGATGTGGGGCGTAGACGGCGACAAAACCTGTGGAATCTCCGACACCATCTACATTACTGATAATGGCTGCGAATCCTTTTTCACCATGGACCGCGACTTCACAGTAAAACCCGCACAGGCCGAACCAGCTTTAGTCGAACTCAATGAGGCACGCAAAAACAAACAGGAAAAGGCCGACGCCATTAAAGATGGCACCAAGACCAAAGTAAAAAGCAGCGAGTAATTCACCCAATCGGCGCCAGCGCGCGCAAGCCGCTGAGGCCGACGCAATATCGAGGCAGCCATGCTAACAACGACAAACCCATGTACCGGACAAGTCATAGCCGAATACCCCACCTTAAACAGCAGCGAACTGCACGAGAAAATCGGCGACGCCTTTCGCGCCGCGGATCAATGGCAGTCCACCAGTATTGAAGAGCGCGGCAAAGTGCTTAAAGCGGTAGCCGCAGAATTGCGCCTGCAAAAAGACAATCTCGCCGAACTCATGGCGTTAGAAATGGGCAAACCGATTCGCGAAGGTGGTCCAGAAGTTGAAAAAGCCGCGGCTTGCGCTGAGTACTACGCCGAGCACGCCGCCGAGTACTTAGCCCCGCAAACCCTGCCCTCAGACGCCAGCATTAGCTATGTGTGCCATCCACCACTGGGCACCCTACTCGGCATACTGCCATGGAACGCCCCGCTGTGGCTGGCCTTTCGCTACCTCGCACCCGCACTTATGGCAGGCAATACTTGCGTAATGAAGCACGATCCCAATGTACCCGCCTGCGCCGCCGCGATTGCGAAGGCCTTTACCGATGCCGGCGCCCCAGAGAATATTGTGGTGAATGTCGCAATAGACAATGCCACCATCGAAACCGCCATTCGCGACCCCCGCATTGCCGCGGTTTCCTTCACCGGCTCCGGCAATGCCGGCCGAATCGTCGCCAGTATTGCCGGCTCAGAAATCAAACCCACTGTGCTTGAACTCGGCGGCTCAGACCCCTGTATTGTGCTCGCGGATGCCGACTTAGAAACTGCCGCCGACGTCGCCACCCTGTCGCGCATGATCAATGCCGGCCAGTCCTGTATTGCCGCAAAACGTATTATTGTTGAAGACGCGGTATACGATAGTTTCGTCGAAAAACTGCAAAGCCGAATGGCTAACTTTAAAGTAGGCGATCCACTGCTAGCAGACACCCAAGTCGGGCCCATTGCCCGCGACGACTTGCGCAAAAACCTTCACCGCCAAGTTACAGAGACCATTAGCGCTGGCGCCAAATGCCTACTCGGCGGCGAGCTCAGCGATGGCCCCGGTTTCTTTTATCCGCCCACTTTACTTATCGACGTAACAGAGAGTATGTGCGCCTTTAAAGAGGAAACCTTCGGCCCCGTGATGGTCGTAATCCGCGCCGCGGATGTCGAAGAAGCTGTGCAACTCGCAAACGAAACGCCTTACGGCTTAGGCGCCGCGGTATGGACCAGCGACGCCAAACTGGCAACCAGCATCGCCAACCGCTTAGAGGCAGGCCAGGTCGCAATAAACGGCATTGTTAAAACCGACGCACGCCTGCCCAGTGGCGGGATCAAAGGCTCTGGTTATGGCCGAGAATTGGGGCCACATGGTATTCGTGAGTTTGTGAATACGAAGCAGGTTTGGGTGAAGTGAATTAGATCAGCAACTATCATTACTTAATTACTTTACTGATCGTTCGGGCAACGATCACTTGCAGTCCTTTAAACGTAAAAGGGGCAAGCTATAACTGTTCCTAATAGCTCGCCCCTTTATCATTGAACCGCCCTATATTTTTTCTGCAACGTATACTGAATTGAAATACAAGGCACCACGTTTAACGGAAACATTGACCCCCAGATCTACTCTGCAGTCAGATATGCTGGAAATAATATAACGTCCTGATTCCATTTTTATCGTCGCATGCGAAATGCTATCGGATTTTCTTCCCCCAAGAATTTCGCACTTTTCAATTACTCCGGACATTACCTTTAAGGTTTCCCCATTGTTATAAATGCAAATGGCAACATAGGATCCAAGAGCCAATATTACAATTAGAAATACTCGCGCTAATTTAATAACTTCACCCGCTACATTGAATTAAAAATATCAAAATACTTTACGTGAAAACCAAGGCTAGTGCCCAACACCCACCAACTCCCGCGTAAGCTGCATAGCCGACACAGCCTTACAGCCGCTAACATTCTGTCCCGCCCATAGGGGCGAGAAATCACCGCTGTCTGCTCTTTCCGCCTTCGCACGCAAGGGCGCTATCGCCGTTCCCGCCAGCGGGAATTCTGGGGCAGCGGCACTTAGCGGACCAAGCTCCCGCATTAGGCGATTTACGATGCCCCGCGCAGCACCGCCGCTGAATAAATTAGTCAATGCGGTAACCTGGGCTGCATCGCTTTGCAGGGCTGCGCGGTGAACTACGCTGGTGGCGGCCTCGGTGCATAATAGATAGGCAGTGCCAATTTGGGCCGCAATTGCGCCAAGATTAATAACTGTTTCAACGCCTTTGTAGTCGGCAATACCACCAGCTGCAATCACTGGAATGTTCACCGCCCTGAGGATTTCCGGAAGCAGCGCTAAAGTCCCGCACTGGGTATTAAGGTCCCTCGACAGAAAGTAACCGCGATGCCCGCCCGCCTCCACTCCCTGAGCGATGATGGCATCCGCGCCATGGGTTTGCAGCCAGCGCGCTTCGTCAACCGTGGTAGCCGTTGAAATAATTTTCCCACCCCAGCCGCGTATTCGCGCCATGAATTCAGGTTTGGGTAAACCGAAATGAAAGCTCACCACTGGCGGTTTAAAGGTTTCTAAAACCTCGGCAGCTTCGGCGCTAAAAGGTCTGCGGCCTACACCTTCGGGTATGGCATTTACATCAAGACCGAGCTCATCAAAATACGGTGCCAACGCTCGCCGCCATTTTTGCTCTCGCTCTACACTGGGTTCTGGCGCCAAGTGACAGAAGAAATTCACGTTATAGGGTTTGCTGGTCTTGGCGGTAAGCGCGCTTAATTCCGCATGCAAAGCGTCTGCACTGAGCATGGCGCAGGGCAGCGAGCCGAGGCCGCCAGCATTACATACAGCAACAGCAAGCTCGTGAGTCTGCACCCCCGCCATTGGCGCTTGAATAATCGGCAAGTCAACGCCGAGTAGGTCTTTTATGCTCATCAGGTCTCTTACTCAAAAATTGCCAACAGGTATATGCTTTGCTAGATAACCGTGTTTGCTAGCGGGGCTATGGCGAGGTATTGCACGAGCTACGCCCGAACGTCAGGTTTACTCAAGTACGATGGTGCCAGCAACCATAGTCCCAAAACCACGTCGATACCGCCACAAAATGCAGGCCACCACAGTGGTGCGCCACCATCGCCAATTAAGCCCACGCGGGTAAAATCAAATATACCGTGAAGCAGTATTCCCCATCCCGCCAAAGGCACTCGGTAGCGAGCACCAGCAATTGCCAAGGCCGAAAAAATGCCCGCAACAACAAGCTCGACAACAATCGGCGCGCCAGACATCACCGCAAACAAAACATAGTAACTGGCAATCACTATGAGTACCGTCGGATAAAAGCTGCGGTCCTGATCAAAACGCATTTGCCGGGCAAACAGCGCAATGGCGCCACCAAGCCCAAGGCCAATAAAAAGCGGTACAGTATTCATCACGCCCTAATCTCGGTCATCATCCACAGTACCGGCACAATGCTCAGAAGCAGAATTGCCACAACATCAATCTTTTTTATGCTAAGAAGTTCGTTTCCTGCATTCCACGCCAGCTGCACGTAGCTGAGCATACTCACGTAGGCCATAACAACGGCCGCTCCCTGCAAATATGTTAGAAATGCCGAGGTGATAATGAATCCTCCGACAATACCAAACAAAACCGCACGGTGACGAAGTAGCACAAGAACATCGCCGGTCGGCGGATCGATCCCGTAAGCCTTTGCCAAGGCCGCCGATGACAACACCCCAGCGACAGGGACAAAATTAATTACCCCAACAATGACGAGAATGGCTGATATAACATGATCTAGCATCGCTGCTTCTCCCAGCATTACTGCAATCGATGGAATTTTGTGAGTTCCAGTAAAATCCTAGTGCCGGTGTTTATACCAAATTGCTTAACCGCCCAGCTCTCGGTTTTATAGATATAGTAGCGCAGTTTTGGCGCGATATTGGGAGTATGGAGCCACCCAAGCAGGCCAATGTTAAGCAATACTGTAATAGCAAAAACAATACGAAAGCTCACTTTCTGGGTTTTATGACGAAGTTGTTGCTGCCCGATAATCGCGCCGGGCCAACCACCCACTAAGGCCGAAAAATGCAGGGTATTTTCCTGCACTCGCCAAGCGCCGGTTTTTGCCGCTTTTTTGTCTTTGGCATATAAAGCGAACGACACAATACTGGCAATACCATAGACCAGCCCAATAAACACGGGAGTGTAGCCAGACCAGTAGGAGTACAACAGGCCCGCAACGAGTAGGATAATCGGATAGTAATCGATTTTCATAGCGTGTTCGCTTTTTGCATATTCATGTCCAGCGAAGTGAATGCGCGCTGTAAATTATGGTCTAAATTTCTTGGATAAACGTCGATTAAGGCCACGGTGTCGCAGTTTTGAAACTGCTTAAACTGGCTAACGGCGTCGATAAAGGTGGCATTAACGAGTTCCTCATCAAAGCCGTGATTTTCGAAGTGCAGTGATTTGATCTCTAGATGGCGTTCCTTACGGTGGGCCTTACAGTCCATGCGGCCGATGAATTGATCACGGTAAAGCAGCGGCAAGCTAAAATAGCCGTATTTACGTTTGGCTTCGGGCACATAACATTCTATTTGATAGTCGTATTCGAACAACACTTTTAGACGCTCGCGCTGTATCACGCAGTTGTCGAATGGCGAGAGAATCAATAGGCGCTTGCTCAGTCTGGGCAAAGGCCGCTCCAATGCGCCCGCCTCGGCAATAAATACCTCGCCGCTGCTCAGCTGCAACTGCTCTAAACTACCCTGCGCCACGCGCTCATCGACCAAGGTTTTTATCGCGGCACGCAGTGTCTTATCACGGCGCAAATAACTCAAGCCTTTGAGTGACGCAAGACCGTGGCAGCGCAGCTGTTGGTCGAGCATATGGGCAGCAAATTCCTCGGTGCTTGGCATTGCTGTATTTACCTGCGCTGGCAGTACACGCTCAGTTAGATCGTAAGTTTTCTGAAATCCCTCACGATTTCTGACCATAAGATCGCCCTGCATATACAGTTGTTCCAAGGCTTTTTTGGCCGGTTTCCAGTCCCACCAGCCCGCACGTTTAGTGGTAATGGCTTCCAGATCTCGTGACCTTAGCGGGCCATCGCTCGCAATGCGGACCAACAATTCCTTCATTAGTTTTTTGTCTGGTGTTTTAAACCAGTGCGTTTGACCGCTTTTAATCGCGTGTTTGTAAGGCAGGGAAAATCGAAAATCATTAATGGGTATAAACGCCGCCGCGTGCGTCCAATACTCAAAGATATCCCGGTCTAATAGCATTTGATTGTTCATGACCGGGGTAAAGTTAGGAACCCGCGAATGCAAAACATGATGGTGCGCACGCTCGACTACCGAGATGGTATCGATTTGCACATAGCCTAGGTGCCGAATTGCCGCTCGTGCGCCGGCCAAACCACGCCCATACGGCTGGGCTTGCAGCAGACCTTGGGCGTCCAAGGCCATGCGGCGTATACGTTTGAGATCATGAGCACCTTTTATGATGATCATTGTGAGCCTTGGCTTGCTGCAAATTTAATACGGACAGGCTTACTCACTGGTGGCTTCTTTTCGGGTATGTTCATAGTCATCAAAGGAGGTACTGGCTTCCGCCATACATTGGTCATATTGCGACGGCGGTAGCGCTAAACAGGCGTTACGCTTATTCATTTGAATATTTTCATAGGCAGCTTGGTTGCTACACCCGGCTATGAATAAAGCAAATATAATCAGCAGTTTTACTCGCATGTCTTTTCTCCCTGTCGACCTATGCCTCGCTATTCACGCAGCCCTGCGGTGATTGAATTCTACTAGCAATAAAACAGAATGCCAGCAACTCGCTTTGGACAGCAAGTCGCTGGCATTCTATTTAGTGCTATGACTCTCGGGAAATCCGCTGTTTAAGCTTGCGATGATTTCTTTGCCTGAAAGAATTGTTTTAAATCCTGCTCTATGGCGTAGAGACTGGGCAAGTAAAACAAAGTAATAATACTGCCCACAATCACACCCCACAGCATCACCATCGCAATGGGGCCAATCGTCGCGTTTGTGCCAAACAGCCCATAAGCCACTGGAAACAAACCGGCAACTGTTGTCACCGTAGTAATAAAGGTTGGCCGTAACCGTGTGCGAGCCGTTTGAACCAAGGCTTCGCGCTGTAAAACGCCCTCGCTACGTGCTCGGTTAAGCTGGTCAATCATAATCAGTGAGTCGTTAACCAGTATCCCCGTTAGGCCGGTGATTCCAACCAAGGCCGACAAACTCATAGCAATGTTTTGTACCGCAAAGGCAAACATCACTCCCAAAATACCGAGGGGAATCACAAAGAGAATCAAAAGCGGCTGCGTTACCGAGTTAAACAACAAAACCAAAAGCAGGAGAATCCCAACACCAGCGATAAGCGCCGCACTGCCAATATTTCCAACCGCGTCTTGCTGCCGGTCGGCTTCACCACCAACAATGATTTTAACCTGCGGGAAACGCTCGCGTATTTGCATGGCGGTAATCGCCTCTTGCAGTGTTTGATTCACCTCAGCCACAGAGAGCTCGGCCTTATTAATTTCGGCGTAGACCGTAACGGTGCGCTCGCCAAAGTAGTGGAACAAGGTCGCCTGCGCGGGCCTTGTTTCAAATTCAGCGACACTGCGCAGCAATACCGTTTGGCCGCGACTATTAATGAGGCTAAGACCGTAAAGCGTATCGAGCTGCCCTTGCTCCGGCTGACGATACTGCAGACGAAAGCGAATGCGCTCATCGACAGTTTGCATTTCCTCAACCAGCATTCCGTCAAAGGCGACCCGCACTGCTTGAGTCACATCGCTAACGGTAAGCCCGTAATTTGCCAATAATTCGTGTTTGAGCTGCAGATCGATAACGTCTTTACCAGGTTTATAAGACGTCCAGACACGGCTAACACCAGGAATCTGTTCAAGCTCGTGCACAATCTGATCGGACACTAAATAGCGATCATCGGCATTACCAACAATATCAAGCTCGACCGCCTCGCCGGTTGGCGGTGAGTTCTCGACAGGCACCACCCTAATCATCAATAAATCCGCTTGCGTGTCGGCAAAGGCGCGCATGTCATCAATAATATGGAGCGAATCACGCGTTAGTGTCGATTGCGGCTTTAGGTATATGTCGACCAAACCCCAAGAATCCTGGCGACCGTCGGTGACCCCAGACATGTTCACCAAGTCGTGATGGCCAACGGTTATTTTACTTGCCAGTAAATCGGCGCCTACCACCTCCCGCATATCCCGCTCTAATAGCCACAGGCGTTCGCGGGTACGCTCAAACGAACTGCCCAAGGGCATTTCTATTTTTACGGATATGGCGTCGGTATCGCCGTCAGGATAAAGATCAAGCGACAAGCGATGAGCGCTATACACAGAAGCCAAACTTGCGACGAGGCTTATGAATAAAAAACTTATCACGCGGTGACGAAACATGTGCCCCATTATCCATTCATACGCTCGCTCCACAGGTTCAAACCAACGCCGTGACAAGGACTGTCCCTCTTTAGCGTGCGCACTTTCTAGAGCATGGGCAATATGCGCGGGCAGCATGAACTTGCACTCAAGCAGCGACGCCAGTAATACCAGCACCACCACTGCTGGCAACATCCATAAAAACTTACCTTCGGTGCCTGACAAAAACACCAAGGGCATAAACGCCAAGACGGTGGTCGCCGAGCTCGTAATAACCGGCGCCGCCATTGCCGTGGTGCCGTCAATAGCCGCCTGTAACGGCGATTTGCCGCGCTCGGCTTCTCTAAAAATACTTTCGGCGATCACGATCGCGTCATCGACAAGTACGCCGAGCATTAAAATTAGCCCAGAAATACTCAGTTGGTTCATTGAAATATTTAGCATGGGCATTGCGATAAAAGTCAGCATTATCGCGGTGGGAATACCAACCACCACCCAAATCGTAAACCGAAACGGAAAGAATGCCATTAGGGTAATGAACACCAAACCCATCCCCACGAGGGCATTACTGGTTAACATTTCTAATAAGTTACGCGCATAGCGGGTGGTGTCATTGAAGGTGCTAAATTCAACACCGGCGGGCACGAGAGCTTGCTGCTCCTGAACAAAGACACGTAAATCATTGGCGACCGCCAGGCCGTTCGCATTACCGGCCTTTTTAACGAGAATACTGATACCCGGCTCGCCATTGGCCAATGCCTGGACTTGCCAGTCTTCGTAGTCGACAACAACTTGGGCAACATCTTTCACCCGCAAAAAATTATCCCTGCCGACAACGCGCACTATTACATCTTCGACTTCATGGGGTTCATGGAACTGCCCTACCGTCACCACATCGCGCTCCGAGGTGGTCGATTCTAATGAACCTCCTGAGTCCCGCACATTGCGCCCACGTATCGCAGTCGCAATTTCGTCTGGATCAATTCCCAATTGCTGTAGGCGCTGGGGATTAAGTAATATTTTTACTTCCTTGCGGCGATAGCCATTGCGGTTGGAGCCAACCACGCCCGAAATTTGCCGTACATCGACCTGCAGACGGCGCGCTGTTCGCCGTAATACATCTTCGTCGACATTGCCGTGAATGAGAATTTCCATAACGGGTGTGCTATCTGGATTCTCGGCATATAAATCTGGCTTTTCTGGCACGTCGGTGGGCATACGTTGATAAGCCCGATCAACCGCCATTTGCAGATCGTTGCGAAAACTGAGGTTTTGTTCACGATTGTTACTGGGGCTCGATTGCACCAGAATATTCGACACTCCTTCCATGCTAGCCGAACGCAGTACATCAACACCTTCAATCTCGAGAATTTCTTCCTCTAGCGGTACGGTTAACGATAGCTCAACGTCTTCAACACTCGCGCCGGGCCACCCGGTAGTGACAATAAACACACCCATGTCTAGCGAGGGATAGCTACTAAATACTTGGGATCGCGTGGCGACGATACCACCCAAAAACACCATGCCTACCAGCAGGTTTACCAGCAAAGCCCGCCCAGCAAAAAAACTGATCAGCGCCTTCACTTTTGAACTCCGCTCACGCTCAATACACGGCCGTCGACCAGTGAATCTAAATGGCTCACAATTAATTCGTCGCCAGCACTCAATCCCGCTAATACCGGCAACTGATCACCCACTCCTGCGCCAAAACTGGGTTCAACTTCCCGTGCGACACCATCGCGATAGATAAAAATTACCCGGCGCCGATTGCGATCGACTAAATATTTTTTATCCACCACCAAGACGTCTTTGCGGACAATACCCCGCATATTCACCTGCGCCGACATACCTGGCCGTAATAGTCGCTGAGTATTGCTGACCGTAAGTTTAACGGTGAAATTTCCGGTTTCGAGGTCGGCAGCCGAACTCACGAGCTCTACCCGCGCACTCATCAATTTACCGGGGACAGCGGGCGACGATACGCTGGCTTCGTCGCCAAGACGCAATTGATTGACCTCGCGCTCACTCACATAGGTAACCACTCGCAGGGTATCGGCCACTTGCACAATGGCTAAGGGGTTGCCCGGCATTACGGTTTGTCCTAACTCAACCAAGCGTTGTTCGACCACCCCATCAACTGGGCTGATAATGCGCGTTTCACGCAGGTCTTGCTCCGCTAGCGCCAAGGCCGCTTCGGCCTCTTCTACCGAGGCGCGGGCCCGCTCATAATCCGATTCGCCCTGTTTGAGTTGCTCACGCGACAGCGCACCGGTTGTCATCAAGTCTCGATAACGAAAGAAGGTAGTTCGCGATTTTTCAAGTTCAGTGCGCGCCTTCAGCAAGCTGGCCTGCGACTGCCTGACTCTAAGTTGCTGCTTTTGGTCGTCGAGCTCAATGAGTAAGTCCCCCGCGCGAACGTTCTGTCCATCGCGAAACAGCACTTTCTCTACCGTGCCCGAAAAGTCGACACTGATGGTCACCTCCTCCGTGGATTCAAAATGACCGTAGGCGGTGAACTGAAGTTGCCAGTCGCTGGCTTGCAGAGTTTTAGTACTCACTTGCAGTTCAGTTACTTCGCGAGCCAGCGTTGCAGCAGGTTCAACTTGTTCACAGGCAGAGACGAGGATAGCCAGTAAAACAACTATGGCCCCCAAGGCGCGATGCAGCATTAGAGCGTATCCTAAATTCCATTAATACGAGGAGTTTAGAACATACTCAGCAGTGAATGGCCTAGGTTACAAAGTATTAACATTATGTCGTAAATGCCGAGGAGACGTAGAGCGAGGAGCTAGCTAGCCGCCACTGAATCCTATCCGGATTGTGGCGGCTGAGCTGATTAGCTAATTGGCGGGTATTTTTCGGCCATCATTACCCGGATGTCTTTTTTAAGGACTTTACCGGTGGGGTTACGAGGCAAGGCCGCAAGGTATTCTACCTTGCGCGGAATCTTGTAACCGGCCAGTTTTTCGCGACAGAATTCAGTCAGTTCCTCCGCGCTCAATTCTGGCTGACCACCCGAAACCAGCACGGCTAGAGGCACTTCACCCCATTTGGCATCGGGCACACCGATAACCGAGGCGTCTTGAATTTGCGGGTGCGACACAAGATGGTTTTCAATTTCTGCAGGGTAGATATTCTCACCGCCAGAAATAATCATGTCTTTGACACGGTCTTGAATGTAGATATAGCCATCTTCATCCATACGACCGGCATCGCCGGTATGCAGCCAACCATCGACCACTGTCTTGGCCGTAGCCTCAGGGTTTTTCCAGTAGCCCTGCATAATCTGAGGACCCTTGGCGACGATTTCACCGATTTCGCCCACGGCGAGTTCTTGGCCGTCGTTGCCAACAATTTTAATCTCCGAGCCAAACACCGCGCGACCACATGAGCGCAGCAATTCTGGCTGACCAGCCAGGGCCTTGCGATGATCCGAGGCGGTGAGGAAGGTCAGCGCCATGGTCGCTTCGGTTTGGCCGTAGCCCTGCACAAAATCACAACCAAAGGCGTCGATGCATTCTTTTAACAAAGTTTCTGAAATCGGTGAGGCACCATAATTAATGGTGTGCAGCTCCGAGAAATCGTAGTCCTTAATATTCGGCACCATCGCCAATGAGAATTGCAGCATCACTGGAATAACGGCAACTGAATTAATGTGCTCTTTGGCCAATGTTTCAACCATGCCCACCGGATCGTAGTCGCGATGAATAATAAGGGAACAACCGTAGATCACCCCTAGTAAAGCACCAACCAAACCAACAGCGTGAAATGAAGGTGCGATCACAAGCGCGCGATCCCCTTCTCTAAAGCCAATACCGGTGCTCAGCGGCGCCTGGTAAGAATTAGCCAGTACATTGCCGTGGCTGATCAATACGCCTTTTGGCAAACCGGTCGTACCACTGGTGTACATTTGGAAAAGAATATCGTCGCCATTGACCTCGACCTCAGTCAAGCTCGCTGGCGTTGCCAGCCACTCGGCTAAAATCGGCGCGCTTTCGTCGCTATCAAGGCATACGCAATTAATACTATTGAGGTAATCGCCACGCAGGCTATTAAACTCTTGGTCCATAAACAGGAATTTTGCCCCAGCATTGCTGGAGATAAAATCGAGCTCAGAGAGCGTCAGGCGATAATTAAGCCCCACTGCAACTGCGCCAATACGGGCGCAAGCAAGGAAAATACAGATATTGTCGACGGAGTTTTTTGCCAGAATTGCGACTCTGTCGCCCTTGCTAATGCCTTCTGCCTGCATATGGGCGGCGATCGCATTAATATGATCCCACGCCTCTGCGTAACTCAAAGTCTTAATATTATCGCTGACCATCATCACCTCACCACGCCGTTTGGCGTGGTAGGACGTGTGGTCATTGATGTTGTTAAACATCTTCATGACGCTCTCCAAATTATTGTTATTGTTGCCCGCACTGCATTCGCATCAAGCGTAGCTTAATCCGCAAAAGTTGCGACGCTGCGTTGCTGCATTTCCAAAATAGCTGTCGATCATCATCAATCGTTTCAGATAATGACCAATGGGCATTTCATTACTCACGCCCATACCGCCATGCAACTGTACAGCCTCTTCGGCCACCTTACGACCGTATTTCCCGACCATTGATTTAAGCGCCGCGATGTCTTTCTGACGATCACTGCTGTCGTCCAATACCGAGCACTGCGCGCGAATTAGCAGCGACCGGCACAGTTCGGTGGCCATAAACATATCGACCATACGGTGCTGAAGCGCCTGAAACTTACCAATTGCCGTACCAAATTGCTTACGGGTATTGGCGTATTCCGCGGTGGCCTTATACAAGTATTCCATCGCGCCCACTGCCTCGGCGCAAAGTGCGATCAGCGCTTCTTCGACGACATCGGCAATCAGCGAATAGGCCTCGCCTTCTGCTGTTAACATGTCGCTGGCTGGCACGCGCAGATCATTAAAGCGGATATTTACCGCACGCTGACCGTCCATCAAGGACACTTCTTCACGCGCTAGCGCTGGATGCCGCGCATCAATCTTAAACAAACTAATACCTTGTTCGCCATTTACACTACCGCTGCTGCGAGCAGGCAATAGGATAAAATCAGCCGCAGCGTTCAATACCAGCTGTTTTTCACCATTCAGAATGAAGTCGTCACCGTCTTGCTGGGCAGTGGAACTCACGTGGCTTAAATTGAACTCGCCCTGGGCTTCTAACCACGCAAAGCTAGCTTGGGATTCACCCGCCATTATTGCAGGCAATAAGGCTTGGCTCAGTTCAGCATTGCTGCTCCGGGCAAGTAACTGCCCCGCCAATACAATACTCGACCAGTAGGGTTCCACCACCAATACCTTGCCAAATTCTTCCATCAACACACAGGTATCAACAATATTGCCGCCAAAGCCGCCCGCCGCCTCAGAAAACGGCACCGTGAGCCAACCGAGTTCAGCAAAGCTCGCCCAATGGCCAGCACCATCTGCCTTTTTGATAATCTCGCCGCGCTGTTCGGGGCTGTAATTAGCGGCCATAAATTTTGTCACGCTGTCTTTAAGCATGAGCTGTTCTTCACTTAACGAAAAATCCATTACTTACTCTCCTGCGTGAGCTTATAAACCCAATGCGAATTTGGCGATAATATTGCGCTGCACTTCATTGCTGCCGCCGTAAATAGTGCTCGCGCGGCCAAACATATAGCTGCGTCGCGCCATATTGCCGCTGCTTTGCCAAAGGGCTTCAGCGCCGTGTTCAGCGGGTAGCACACCGCCAAAACTCGCGGCCACGTCCCATTGCAGACTCTGCACAGCTTGCTGCATTTCCGTGCCCTTCAGTTTTAACAGCGACGATTCCATACCTGGTGCCGAGCCGCTATCTATCGCGCTCAGTACTCGCAGCTCTAAGAATTCCAGCGCCATAACGTCCATTTCAACATCGGCTAGGCGCGCCTGAAAATCCGGCGAACTAAGCAGCGAAGGCGATTGATTATGACTCTGCGCCGCCATTTCGCGAATGGTGGCCAGCGTGCGTTTACAGTAACCAACACCAGACAGTGCGGTGCGTTCATAGGTCAGCAAAGCCTTAGCGTAGGTCCAACCTTGATTCTCTTCGCCAATGCGATTACTCACAGGAACCCGCACATTGTCGAAACTCACCTCGTTGAGGTGATGCTCGTCATCAATTGAGATAATAGGCGACACTGTCACGCCGGGGCTTTTCATGTCGATCAACAGGAAGCTAATACCCTGCTGCGGCTTGCCTTCATTGCTGGTGCGTACCAAGCAAAATATCCAATCGGCATACTGGGCATAGGTTGTCCAAATTTTGGTACCGGTCACCAAATAGTCATCACCGTCGCGCACGGCCTTAGTTTGCAAGGCGGCCAAATCTGAACCGGCGCCGGGTTCTGAGTAGCCCTGACACCACCAAATATCAGACGCCTTAGTTGGTGGTAAAAAGCGCTGTTTTTGTTCGTCTGAGGCATAGCTGTAAAGCACAGGCGCCACCATTTTTATGCCCATAGGCACAACATCTGGGGCACCAGCAGCAGCCAGCTCAGTGCTATAAATATACTTCTGCGTTGCGGTCCAAGGCTGGCCGCCGTGCTCTACTGGCCAGCCGTGTGCAGCCCAACCTTGGCGATCTAAGCATTTTTGCCATTCAATACTGGCTTCTTTAAACGTGTCCGGGTGATTAATGCGCGCATCGAGTTCCGGGGTGTAGTTGTCCCGCATAAAGCTGCGCACTTCACTTTGAAAGGCCAGTTCGGCGTCACTAAATTTAGCGTACATAGTGTGTGTCTCTTAGCAGTTATTAATATTGTTGGGTGGTAAAACCAAACAATTACTCAAAAAACGACGTAAATTTATCAGAGTACAAATCACGACCAATAATCAGTTTCATGATCTCTGAACTACCAGCAAAGATGCGGGTGATACGCGCATCGGTGTACATGCGGCTAATAGGGTATTCATCCATATAGCCGGCTCCGCCGTGCAGTTGAACGCCTTCATCAACCATTTTGCACAAAAGCTCACTGGTAAATAGCTTGGCTTTCGCCGCGTCTTCAGACGTTAAGGCGCCCTGATTATGGGCCGCTACGCACTGATCAACATAAGCCTGCGCCACATCAAGCTCAGTACGCAGATCGGCCATTTTAAATTCGGTGTTTTGCATTTTAGACAGCGGCTTGCCAAACACTTTGCGCTGCTGAGTAAATTCTCTGGTCACTTCAAACGCTTTATGCGCACCCGACAAAAATCCGCATGCGCCGATCAAACGCTCTTCAGCAAGGCCCTGCATAAGATAAATAAAACCGTGGCTTGGATCTCCCAGCACGTTTTCTTTAGGTACGCGCACATCGGTGAAAAATAGCTCCGCTGTGTCCTGAGCCTTCATGCCCATTTTTTTCAAATTACGTCCGCGCTCAAAACCTTCCATGCCCCGCTCGACCAAGAACAAACCAACGGCGTGGGGATTGTTCTCTGGATCAGTTTTAGCAGCGACAATCACCACATCAGAATTGATACCGTTGGTAATATAAGTTTTGGTACCGTTGAGCAACCAATGATCGCCCTTATCTTTGGCACTGGCGCGCATTCCCGCCAAGTCAGAACCTGCATCAGGCTCGGTCATGGCAATGGCCAGTATGGTCTCGCCACTCACGCACTTCGGCAAAAACCGTGCTTTCTGCTCGTCGTTGCCAAAGCGGTCGATATACGGACCAACCAAACGGCTATGCAAGGTATTAGCCCAATCCCCCGCGTAGACGCGACTGGTCTCTTCAATAATAATTTGCTCAAAACGAAAATCACGATCGCCCATACCGCCGTATTGTTCATCGGGCCAAATCATCAAAAAGCCTTGTTTACCGGCGCGTTGAAACGCTTCGCGATCGACAATACCTTGCTCCCGCCAGTCCTCGATATGAGGTGCAATTTCCTGCTCAAGAAATTTGCGGTAAGCGGTGCGAAACATGACCTGCTCTTCAGTAAAATTACGCGGCAACATGATTTTGAACTCCATTTAAATAGCGTGTTATTTTTGCTGGCAAATATCACTGTCCGCGTCAAAAATAATGACGGCGATTGGTAACAAAGCCCTCTAGCGCACCGGTTTTATATTAACGTTTGGTGCAAACTGAATTCATAGGATTCAGGACTAGCAAATTTTGAGTGTAGAGAGTCGCTTTAATTGCCGGGGTAGGCAATGACAAGCAATGACATCTAATAGACATTATGTTACAAACTGAATCTAATCTCGGCGAACCGCCTGCCAGTGTCAAAATTGCACGCATATACCGCCCCAGCCAAACTAAATAGCGAAAACCCATGGAAAACAGGACCATCTCCATCGCCTTCATCCGCAATATGCTGACGGGCTGCGGCCTCTCGAGCAGCTACTGCGAGAGCCTGCTGCGCCGCGCCGGCGTGGACCCAAAAGCCATCAACAGCACCCAAGCGCGCGTGAGCCCTACCCAATTATCGCAGCTCAATAAATGGATAACTGAGGCCACCGGCGACGAAGCCATGGGGCATTATCTACGCCCGCAAAAATACGGCACTTTCAATATTCTTGCGCGCTATATGCAAACCGCAAGCGACTTACAAGAAGCGCTGGAGCGTAATGTCAGCTTTTATAATTTATTCGACTACGGCTTTAGACTCACCCTGTTACGTCGTGGTGACAGCGTTCACTACAGGATAGAAGCTGAGTACGGTGTGGTACTTAACAATTGGGTATATGAGCAGCTCCTAATGGTGAATCACCGTTTTGTATGCTGGCTTACTGGTAGCCCAATCCCGCTAACGCGCGTGAACCTAAACTACCAAACCCCCGCACACAGCGGTGAGTACCACTACCTTTTCTTTAGCGATACGCGTTTTGAGCAAGCCCACTGCGAAATCATTTTTGACGAGAAACTGCTGAAACTGCCGGTATTACGCTCCAACCAAGAACTTGAAGAATACCTAGCAAAAGTGCCCTATGAGTTTTTGCGCAGCAACACCCGCGCGAGCAGCTACACCGAACAGATACGGCTTATTATCAAGAAATCGCTGCCCAGACTACCCAGCTACGAGGAGCTCGCTGACACGTTGGGCCTTGCCCCACAAACCCTACGCCGCCGACTCAGGCAAGAGGGTTGCGACTACCGTTTGATTAAAAACGAATTGATTCGCGACACCGCAATTGGCTATTTATTACACGACAACAAAGAAGTTAAGACCATTTCCTATGTACTGGGCTTTTCGGAACCCAGCGCATTTATTCGCTCATTTAAAAAATGGACGGGAATGACGCCTAAGCAATACCGTGACAAACACTACAATAACATTTTGACAAATCCTTAAAAACTATCCCTGCGTAGCTCTGCGCTCTCGGCATGATATGCCAACTGCCATACACCTTAAAACATTGTATTGACACATGTTTGTCACACTACTGCCATAGTATCTACTCCTCAATATTTCGAGGATAAAAGGCATGAGTTCCAACGCTTCCAGCCTACCGGCCGATGCAGAAAAATCCGCAACATCACAATGGCTGTCTTGGATACTGGTCGTCACCCTCATTTACTTATTGCTTGCCGCCGTGGGGTCTATCGGCGACGGCTTTAAAATGGCTACCGGCAATAATGCAAAAGAGCTCTTTGCTTTTGCCACCAATCCCTTCATCGGCCTGATGATCGGCCTTACCGCCACCGCCCTCATTCAAAGTTCAAGTACGGTCACGTCAATCATTGTTGGTATGGTCGCAGGCGGCCTGCCTATTAGTATTGCAATCCCTTTAATCATGGGTGCAAATATAGGCACATCGCTAACAAGCACTATTGTCAGCCTCGGACACGTTCGCAATGGCGAAGAATTCCGACGTGCCTTTTCGGCCGCCACCGTGCACGATGCATTTAATATTGTTGCCGTCGCAATATTATTGCCACTCGAACTGGCCTTTAGTCCGCTTCAACACACCGCAGAAGCCTTGGCGGGATTTGTCGCCAGCGATACTGGCGTAGACATGAAAAGTATCAACGTAATGAAAATGATACTGGCACCAGCCGCCGATTTACTCAAAATCAGCGTAAGTTGGATGCCAAATAAAATATGGATGGGCGTGGCACTCATTGTTATTGGCATTGGCATGATTTTGTTTGTGGTATCCGCTATTGGCAAAGTATTGCGCACTGTTATGGTCGGCAAAGCCAAAGTTATTATGCATCGCAGTATTGGTCGCGGCCCCATATCAGGTATGGCTTCAGGCATGGCAATTACCGTACTTGTACAATCATCATCAACAACCACATCATTGATTGTGCCGCTTGCAGGTTCAGGGGTATTTAGCTTAAAACAAGTTTATCCCTTTACCCTAGGCACCAATATTGGCACATGTATAACGGCGTTATTGGCGGCAACCGCCATAAGTGGCCCAACCGCCATACTGGCTATGCAAATTGCACTGGTGCATTTGTTTTTCAATATCTTCGGGATTGTTATTATTTATATGCTGCCCTTTTTACGTGGCATTCCCCCCGCCATTGCCACCAAGTTAGCCGTACTAGCTCAACGCAACAAACTCTATGTTGTTGCCTATATGGGTGGAATATTTTTTGCGCTCCCACTGCTTATGATTGGCGCAACACAGCTTTAAGGAGTTCGACCATGGCCCCAAACAAACATATTGAAACTGAAAAACGCATCCGTGAACTTCGTCAATCTATAGATGAATTAGAGAAACATTTACACGAAACCAAAAGACTTGAAAATGCCCAACACAAGAAATTGGATCACCTCGACGAATACATTAATGCCGTCGATACAAAGGTAAGTAGCTTGAAACTATTCTGGCATGAACTTAAGCGCGACTGGTCATAAGCACAAGACAGCACTGCCAATAAACCCCTGTTTAAGATAGAAGTCATGGATATCCGGCCTAGGCCGGGTATCCAAACAAGCCCAAATATTATTTTTCACAATCAGCCAATGAATGCGAAAATTACTCAGAACAGCTCGGGTATAAACATATCTTTAGGTACGGGTTGGCGGATGTAATCGGCATTGTTTTCGCGAGCTGGCAGCTCTATTAGCGGTCGACTTACATCCTGATAAGGTATCTGGCTTAGCAAATGGCTTATGCAATTTAACCGTGCTTTCTTCTTATTCACGGCTTCCACAACCCACCAGGGTGCCTCGTCTATATGAGTACGTGCCAACATTATTTCCTTGGCTTTGGTGTATTGTTCCCAGCGACGCCGTGATTCCAAGTCCATAGGACTCAGCTTCCACTGTTTTAGCGGATCGTGCACACGACTCAAAAAACGCGAATATTGCTCGTCATCAGAAATAGAAAACCAGTATTTAATAACTTGAATTCCGGAGCGCGTTAGCATGCGCTCGAAGTCTGGTACAGTCTGAAAAAACTCGTGGTACTCATCGTCACTACAAAAGCCCATAACCCGCTCTACACCTGCACGGTTATACCAACTGCGATCAAATAAAACGATTTCGCCCGCCGCAGGCAAATGCGACACATAGCGCTGAAAATACCATTGTGTGCGCTCACGCTCGTTGGGTGCCGGTAGCGCGGCAATCCGGCAGATACGCGGATTCAGACGCTGAGTAATTCTCTTAATCACACCGCCCTTACCAGCGGCATCGCGGCCCTCAAAAATAACCACAACTTTATGACCACTATCGGCAACCCAATCTTGTAGCTTTACCAACTCAGTTTGCAGGCGAAATAATTCTTTAAAATAAACTCTGCGGGCTAATCTTCGCTCCTCTAGTGCGCGGGCATCACGATCACCAGCCGCCAAGCCATCACCAAAATGATCATCAAACTCTAATTCTAACTCCTCGTCGTAACTGTCCAGCAAATCGTCCTTGATTCGCTCCATTACGATATGCTCGTTTAAATTCATATAGGTGTCGTTCCACAGTAAAAAAGGATTCGACAAGTTTATGGATTTTTTATGACAGTTTCATACAAGGCCTGAGTATTCAGTACATTTGGCCTAGCAGAAATAGTTCTCGGCTATGGTAATCTCTATCATCGAACTCCGACTAATCTTTAGTCAGCATTAAGAATGCCGTCTTAACGATTACAGCATGTTGCAATATTATGATTTCTGCCGCTGTACATAGCTCGAATACCGCGGGTTATCAATTGCCATTTTACCTAGCGTAATGCCTTCCAACATGGACAACAATCCCACAGACTCAGTGCCAATATCTGCATTAGCGATATACTCGCTCAGCTGGGCATTTAAATCTTCGGCACTACTGCCGTTGCCGGTTTCATCTCCAAGGTAGGCCGATAATGAACGCTGTTCAAGCGTCGCCAATGCCGCCCCTTGCTGAGATTCTCTGGCAATAATGCTGAGCATATTGAGCGCAATTTTTAATTTGTATTGCAGTTCACTGCTCGCGATCTGCGGTTTAATTTCATCGGTAAGAAACTCACCTAGGGTTTGGCACATTTCCGCCACGTCGGGACTGCTTAACGGCATGATGCACCCGCACTTTGCAAAAGATCTAAGATGTCTAATTCACACTCAGAAACACGTCGCCCAATTGCCGCGCGCTCCAGAGAGCGCTCGCGCCCACTAAGGTGGATTTCGCATTGATACAGACAAATTACTCCCCATTTCAACACGCCAAATACCTCCCAGAATTTAACTGCAGACTCGTCAACTTGACGACCACTCGCATTAGCATAGGCCGCGTACAAGTCCCTCCGCTCACCAAAGCCGCCTACTGGTTTATCAATATTGCCAAAGCGCCAAGAGTTCACGCACAGCCACGCAAGATCCTCCATAGGATCGCCGATGTGAGCCAGCTCCCAATCCAACACGGCGCGCACACCCTCTTCGCCAATCATTAAATTGCCATTGCGAAAATCGCCGTGCACCAGTCGCTCGCCCACGGCTTGCGGGCAGTGCTCGGCTAGCCAGCGAAAGGCGTAGTCGAACACGGGCAAAACCTGCTGATAGGATTTATAGGCGTGGTGATAAAATTTGATTTGCTTGATTGCCGAAGCGCGAAGTAAGCCTGCTACAGATTCTACTGGCACGGCATGGATGGCGGCCAAAATCTCGCCGCACTGCGCTGCCATTCGCGCTCTGGCATCGGCATAACGCGGGTCTCTGAGAATTTTAGTGGGCAGCGTTTCACCGTAAATACGCTGCATAATAAAACCTTCCCCGAGCCCATCCACTTTTGCCAGTTCTACCACCACCGCGGGCGCGGGCACGCCAGCCGCCACCGCCGCGCGAATTACCGCAGCCTCCTCAGTTTTACTTAGTGCCCCGCCAAATTGATTGGCATCTTGACCACGTCGCAGTATTAGCTCGGTCTCGCCGCGCGCAGACGACGCCTCAAATGCCCAGGTCTGCGCCGCAGCGCCAGCCGTTATTCGCCGCAGACTATGCACGGCTACCGCTTCACCGTAAGTTTGGGTCATTAGGCTTTGTAGCGGTGCAATAAGCGCTTCTGCACTGTTTATAGAAAATGGCGAGTCTGTTGATATAGCCATTACTTGGCTGCCCACTCGGCATCGCGCTCGCCGAAATCCCAGCCAGGACCGTCATTGCGATAGCGTTTTAAAACCTGGCGCGCCACAGATTGAATATGAACCTCGTCTGGGCCGTCGTAGATGCGCGCTTCGCGCGCATGGCGGTACATGCGGCTTAATGGGGTATCGTCGGTAAGCCCCTCCGCGCCATAAACCTGAATAGCGCGATCCACCACATTGTGAAGCATGCGTGCACCCACCACTTTAATCGCGCCAATTTCCACCCGCGCCGCGTCGCCGCTATCGATGCAACGCGCGGCATGCAAAGTGAGCTGGCGGCAAGCTTGAATTTCAGCGAGACTGTCAAATACATGTTGTTGCAGCAGCTGCTTATCTGCCAGCGACGAGCCAAACGCGCTGCGCGCATGCAAACGATCACACATTAAATCAAAGGCACGCTGAGCTTGACCCAGCCAGCGCATGCAGTGAAATATGCGTCCGGGGCCCAAACGGCGTTGGGCAATTAAAAAGCCCTCACCACGGCCGCCAAGAATATTGCTTTCGGGCACCCGAATATCATTATATTTAACTTCAAAATGCCCGCTATTTAAGCCGAGTAATGGCGTGTCGCGCAGAATATCGTAGCCCTCGGTATCCGTTGGCACCAAAATCATACTAAACGCACTATGGTCGGGAGCATCAAATTCTGTGCGGCACATAATCGTGGTATAGGTCGCGATATCGGCGCCAGTGGTAAACCATTTATGGCCGTTAATTCGCCAGTAGTCGCCATCGAGCTCCGCGCGCGTCTGCAGCTGAGTGGGGTCAGAGCTAGACAGTGCCGGTTCGGTCATGGCAAAACTTGGAATAATCTCGCCAGCAACCAGCGGCCACAGATATTCATCACGCTGCTTAGCTGACGCGTATTTATGCAGCATTATTGAGTCTTGCAGTGAGTAGGTACCAAACACGCGCTGTGCGTATTCAGAGCGACCAATGACCTCGTTAATATAAACATACTCAAGAAATGGCATGCCCTGACCGCCAATTTCAACAGGATGACCCAGCGCCCACAAACCCTCCGCTTTGGCTTCGGCGATAAGACTCGCCAACTGACGCTCGGCGGCGGTTTTATCTGTGCCTTGTAGCACCGCCTCAGCGGGGTAAATACGCGCTTCCAGAAACTCTTTAAGGCGTTGCCGAACTTCAAACCAATCTGTGGCCACACTCACTGCGCTCTCCTCTCATTATTATTTTTATCACTATTAGCAATACAAACAAGATCGCTTTTTATTGTCAAGTTAATTGACTTTATATATGATGCAAAATATCGCTATCCCAGCATCGCACTGCTGTGATCATAAAGACAATAAAATAAGGTAGCCCGACCATGGTGAAACCGTCACTGAACGCATTGCACAATATTCATCACGCCGCCTACCGTTGTCGCGATGCTGAGCAAACTCGTTGGTTTTACGAAGATATTCTCGGATTAAAACTCGCCGCCGCCTTTGAAGAAGACATCGACTTTGGCGAAGGGCTTGGCCGCAATCGCAATTTTTTGCATATATTTTTCGAAATGGGCGACGGCAACTATCTCGCCTTCTTTGATGAACCAGGCATATCCAAGGCAGAGGACTTCAAACGCAAAGACAGCTTCGATATGCACATCGCCCTAGAAACAGACACCATGGAAGATTTATTGGCGTGGCATAAGCACATCAATGACGCGGGCAAGACCTGCCTCGGCCCCATCGACCACGGCTTTGTTCACTCAATGTATATGTATGACCCCAATGGCATTCAAGTAGAAATCACATGCCGCGCCAGTGACCAAAAGCTAATGAAACACCAAAACGACACGGCGCGCAGCTCACTGGCGACGTGGACGAAAAAAACACGAGAAATAAAAGAGAAAACCTTTGGCGCGGCAACACTAGACAAACGCGCGCGTTAATTTATTGCGCCAGCGCATCACGCTGGCGGAACCACAACAACCGGCCCCCAGCCTTTGTGCAAAGTTTGCTTAAGCTGTTTTAATTGCGGCTTGCCAATGCGACTGGCCAGTTCCGCCTCAATACCAATAATCGCTTTTTCTGCATCCCCACGAATTTTGTCGGCGCTGGCACTAAATTGAACAATCTTAGCGCGGCGATCAGCAGGATCAGGCACTAGCTCCAACAAACCATCGTCGCGCATACCCTGTAATAACTGATGAATCGCCTGGCGACTCACACCAAGATTGCGCGCTAAATGCGCTGGCCGATTAATACCCACCGTGACACTAATCATAATCATCGACTTGGTTCGGTTCATACGTTCCCAACCGGCAGCCTCCAAGCTTGCTTGCAAACTCTCGTCCATCCAAAACAAGGCATAAGCTAAGGTACCAATCAGAAAATCTTGGTGTTCCGCTATTTTTTTCATTCAATCGCCCATATAAATACTCAGTATAACCGAGCGTGTAATGTCATTTTTAAACTGAACTCCGCGCACGGTCTGTTCGTTTAAGCGCATAAAACAACAGCCAATCGGCAGAAATTACTCGCCGAAAAGCCTTTAAATTTAGTAAAGATAATTGACATATTATAAGGGAATTGCTCTACTGCTCCTAGTTTTTATTATCGCCTTACAGTGAGTATTGCCATGACCAATAAAAATAAAGCTTACGAGCGCATTCCCTATCTCATCTTTTACCAAGACAAAAGCCCGTTCAAAGAAACCTACGGCGGGCCAATGGATTTCGGCGCGTTAAAGTCGCATTTACTACGGCCAGCAGAACCAAAAACGAATAATGTCATTGTGTTTATGCACCCCGTTGGCGGCGGCGAATACCTGCCGATGATTACGACGTTGGCCAAAGCCGGCTACCCAGTAATTTATTGCCAGAGCCGCTACCCCGGCAACGATACAGCGTTGATCATGGAAAAAGTCGCCATTGATCTTGGCAATTGCATACGCCATGCCAAAGAAAAATTTGGCTTCGACAAAGTCATTTTAGCGGGCTGGAGCGGCGGTGGATCGCTGTCGATGTTTTACCAAAGCCAAGCAGAAAATCCGACCATTACCCATACCCCCGCGGGTGACGTGGTCGACTTAACAGTGCAAGACTTAATCCCCGCTGACGGTATTATGCTATTGGCCGCGCACATTAGCCGCAGCCACACCCTCACTGAGTGGATTGACGCGTCAATACTCGACGAACAAAACCCAAACCTGCGCGACCCAGAACTAGATTTATATAATCCAAGCAATCCCAACCAAGCACCGTATAGCGAAGATTTTTTAACACGTTACCGCGCAGCGCAAATTGCCCGCAACCGTAAAATCACCCAATGGGTCAAAAACAAGCTTGCCGAGCTAAAAACCGGCGGCCGCCCCAATGACGAATTCGCCTTTGTGGTACACGGCACCATGGCCGACCCGCGCTGGTTAGACCCCACCATTGACGCCAACGACCGTAAACCGCGATGGTGCTATTTAGGCGACCCCGAGGTTGTGAACAACGGCCCTGTGGGCCTCGCCCGTTTCTGTACGCTTCGTAGTTGGCTATCGCAGTGGAGTTACGACGACACCAATGCCGACGGCCTAAAGTGTGCAGAAACCATTACAGTGCCAGCACTGGTCATTGGCAATAGCGCCGATGATGCCTGCACCCCAAGCCATACCTGGCGCCTATTTAACGCCATTGGCCACCAAGACAAAGAGATCCACGAGATCAAAGGCGCAACGCACTATTACTTTGGTCAAGCGGAACAGCTCGATGAAGCGATAAGCCTTTGCACCAACTGGCTTGAGCGCAAGGGGCTGGTGTAAGAAAGTCGCCGCCTTAAACGCTCACCGCGAGTAGTATTGCGGTGAGCGCCCTCCTCCACATTACCAAGCCAGTGACAAAGCCCCAAAGACCTTACGCCCAGACTTTTGCCGTGCATTGTAAGTACCGGGAAAAAACACCGTATCCAATACCTGATTTAACACCCGCTCATCCGTTAAGTTGCTTACCCCCAAACTCAATGCCCAGCGTTGATCCGGCGCGCCAAGACTAATCCGTGCCGACACCTGAGTGAATCCCGGTAGGTAGCTGTTGGGGTCAAGATCACCGTCGGTATATTGATCACCCTGGTAGAGCAAATCGACACTGGTCTGCATGGCCAAACCAAATACCGGCAAAATTAACGTTGGCGTTATACTCGCGCTTTGCTCCGGCGCAAAGGCAATGCGCTTGCCGCTGAGATCCTGATTACTGTTTACACCAGCCGAAACCGGCGCTGGCGCATTCGGGTAACTGTCGTATCGCGCATCAAGCAGACCTAAAGAACCCATCACACTGAGCGGCTCGAACGGCGTCAGCCAGACAAAGTCCATTTCAAGTCCACGGGAAATTGCCGACGCCGCGTTGGTCACATCAAAGAACGCGCCATTAAAGGCCAGCACCTGCAAATTGTCGAATTGGGTTTGGTAAATCGCGGCGTTTAAACGCAGGGTATTGTCAAAATATTCTCCTTTAAAACCCGCCTCAATGGTCGCCGCCTCTTCTGGCTCAAAGGCGAGATCTTCACCACCAAACGACGAGGCATTAAAACCGCCGCTTTTAAATCCGCGTGCATAGGTTAAGAAAACATTGCTATCGGTATTTAGGTAATACTGTAGCGATAGCTTGGGCGACACATCATCTTCGCTGCGTTTTAAACCGCGCTCGTCGTAATCTTCCGCACTAAGCGCTAGCGCCATAATACAAGGGGTACCCAGCGCTGCCGTTTGGCAGACACCGGCGCCGCTGGCATCCGCCACTTTGTTCTCGCGGTTAAAGCGTATTCCCGGCGTTACAACAAATCTTTCACTGAGTGACCAGCTCATTTGCGCAAAAATCGCCTGGGCCTCAACGTTCAGCAAATAGTCTAACCGCACGTAGTCGTCGCCGATGGCAGCAGCCGTAAGATCGCTAATCAAGCCGATACCGGCTAAATTCAAAGCACCTAAAACACCACTGCCCGGCGGCGCGCTGCCCGCAATCAACTGGAAGGCATCTTCTGTGGTGAGGTAGGCGCCAAAATCCTCGCCCACCGCGATCTCTACATTTTGGCGAAAGCGGGAGTCAAACACATAAGCACCCACCACAAATTCAACGCCGGTACCAAGCCCAAACAAACTTTCTGCAGAGCCGGTAAAGCGCCATTCTAACGACTGCTGTTCATAATCTGACACCACTTTTAACGTTGCAAGGTCAGCTGGCGAAGCATCCAGATCAACAAGACTATCGATAGTCAGTTCGGTATCACCTACTACGACAGCCATACTCAAATTAGACAACGCACCAACGGGACCGATATTCCATTCAGTCTTTAAACCAAGGATATCGGAGGTTTTCCCAATAAATCCGGGCTGATTATACGAGCTCGTGAAATTATAGGGGTCGTCTTCAATATTGGCATCGTAGTTTTCAAGAAACGACCGCGTGCCATTATCTAACTTAGCAAGCTGCAGACCCCAGTAATTTGCCGAGGTTTCAGAACGCACGCCCATTAGCTCAACCGACAGCTGTTCCGTTGGGGTGAACAAAAGCTTTATACGCTGACCGTTTTGATCATGCTCGTCGTCTTGGCGATTTAAGAATTGGTTTTCTAACTGACCATCGCGACTGACATCTGAGGCGGCAACGCGTATTCCCAACCAGTCGGTGATTGCGCCCCCAACGCCCAACTCGACATTTTGCTCAGCTGGGTCTGTACGCTTAAATCGAACATCGCCGGAGAACTCCTCGCTTGGCCCCTTGGTGGTGACGTTAAACACCCCAGCAATGGTGTTTTTGCCGAACAAGGTTCCCTGCGGGCCACGAAGCACTTCAACCCGGGCAATATCAAACATCGCCTCGTTGTAATACGACGGCCGATTAAAAAATATATCGTCCTGAACAAAGCCCACCGAGCTATCGAAGGCGGAATTAAGGGGATTAGAACCAAAGCCACGAATATTGATCTGGGCGAGCGCTGGATCAGTGTCAGAGGAAAATCGCACATTGGGAATATACGGCGCTATATCTTGCAAGCCCGTGGCGCCAACCTCACGCATAAAGTCGCCACTGACGATGGTTAATGATATGGGAACGTCTTGCGACGACTGATCAACTTTTTGAGCGCTAACCACCACCTCTTCCAAGATTCGGCGTTCAACCTTCAGTTCTTGATATTCGGCATTGTCTTCTGCCAAGGCTAAATGGGGCGAAGCCAAAACAATAGCCGAACTCAAACCAAACCCCAAACTCACTGCCCGCGAGCTTTTTCGTCTAAGCATGATATGCACCTGACTTATTATTATGTTCAAATAACGCGCTTATATATACGACCGTTTGCAGCATCACATTGTCAATATAATTTACATTAATACCCCGTCAATTCGCCGTCGTCAAGTGCTCATTATTTCCTCATATAAATCCACGTGACTATAAATTTCACTGGACAGCCCAACAACACAAATGTCAATATAATTGACATATAATAAGAGAGATCTCAGCATGATAGACCTGCATACCGTACCAACCCCTAATGGTCATAAAATCTCAATTGCCTTAGAAGAGCTCGGCCTAGAGTACCGCGTAATTCCTTATGACATTAGTGTCGGCGATCAATTCAAACCGGAGCTGCTCGCCTTAAATCCCAACAATAAATTACCCGTTCTGGTCGATCACGACCTTCTCGACAGCAACCAGCAGCCAATCAGCATTTTTGAAACCGGCGCCATTCTCATCTACCTAGCCGAAAAATGCGGTAAATTGCTCGCCAGCGAACCGGTGCTGCGCTACCGACAACTACAGTGGCTTATGTTTCAAGTAGCCGGTATCGGCCCCATGCAAGGCCAGGCACACCACTTTGTTCGCTATGCGAGAGTTCAGCAGGACTACGCAAGGGAACGCTATTTGAACGAAAGCCTGCGCCAGTGTCGCGTCTTAGAAGGGCATCTACAGAACCGTGAGTATCTCGCAGGGGACTATTCCATTGCCGATATCGCTTGCTGGCCATGGATACGCTGCTTACCACTTATTGATATCCACCTCGAAAAAAATTATCCAAATTTATTCAATTGGTTTAAGCGAATCGAACAGCGCCCCGCCGTGGAGCGCGGAAAAGACCTTATTCACGGCTGGGTATACAAACTCCCGCCGAATTACAAAATGGAATTAGACGAAAAAACCTGGTCTTATTCCTTTGGCGAAGAACAATTTCGAGCACGCTAAACCCATCTCATCACGTCACGCGCAGGGACAATATTATGCAGGATCTCTTTTCTATTAAAGGCAAAGTCGCCTTAGTCACCGGCGGCTCCCGCGGAATCGGTGCCATGATTGCAGAGGGCTTTTTGCGCGCTGGCGCCAAAGTCTACATCACCGCCCGTAAGCGGCAAGAGCTAGACGCGACCTGCGCCCGCTTGTCGGAATTTGGCGAGTGCATTGCGATTGTCGCCGACCTCGCCGAACTTGAGGGTGTTAAGCAATGCGCCGCCGAGATCGCCAAACATGAAAACAGCCTCGATATTCTCGTTAATAACGCCGGTGCCACCTGGGGCGCACCCATTGACGAGTTCCCCGAGCACGGCTGGGACAAAGTCATGGACCTCAATGTTAAATCGGTTTTTTTCCTGAGCCAGCAGTTATTGCCACAACTACGCGCAGCGGCACGCACCGGAGACCCCGCCCGCATCATTAACCTGTCTTCGGTTTATGCCCTGCGCTACTCACATCAAAACACATTCTCATATTCTGCGAGCAAAGCAGCCGTCCTTCAGCTGACCCAGCAATTAGCGGCGAGCTTGGTAAAAGACAATATAAACGTCAATGCCATTGCTCCCGGCTTCTTTCCCAGCAATATGACTGCATTTCTAATGGAAGACGAAGAAGCACTCAATAGCAGCATTCCCATGGGACGCGTCGGCGCACTTGAAGATGCCGCTGGCACCGCCATTTATTTATGTTCGCGAGCGGCCGCATATATGACCGGCGGGCTACTCGTCATTGACGGCGGCTCCGTCGTTAGTGCTGGTTAATATAGCCGCACAAAAACAAGCCGCAAACTAGCATAAGGGTTAAATAAACCCAGGAGGTCAATCTGCGGGGGTTGGAGCGAAAGTCACAGCAGATATTACTTCCTATACGCCATCATTCTGAACTTAATTCAGAGTCCAATACCATCTACACAGCGCCCGAACCCCCCCTAGATGCTGGAGCAAGTCCAGCATTGCGGCTTTACCACAACAACGAACATACCAAATCTCATACACCAGTATCACTTTGGGCTGTATAAACGGTATATTTTCTCATCGCGAGGATTTATGCTCAGATTGCGGGAATTGAGTGTTTGTTGTGTTGCAGCCTTCCCCAAAAATGGATTTTGAGATCGACCAAATAGGAGCGTGAGCCCAGACAGATGAGACCCGAGTAAAAGCACCTGTATTAACGCATTTTTTGCCTAAACACGACTCGGCATTGATTTTCATTATAAATTCGATGAGTTACACCAGTTTTATTGTAGTGCAGCAATTTAGGTAAACTGAGCGAAATTGACATACTAATATTAGACCTCATCAATAGTCCGGAGATTTTATGGAACACATTGTAATTACTGGAGCAACTTCAGGCTTCGGCGTGAACTGGATTTACGAACTCGACAAAACGAGAGAAGCTGTTTTTTTCGTTTTAGGACGTGATGAGAAAAAATTTAATGACATGGTGAAAAAATCACCATTAAAGAACACCATTCACTTTATCAATTGTGAGTTAGATTCATTTTTCTCAATCAATAATGCTGTCAATGAAATCAAGGGCATAACAGATAAAGTTGACTTCCTTATAAATAACGCAGGCGTATGGTCAAGCGAAACAATTTCAATGTCTCAGGATAATATTGAAATGACTTTAGCGGTTAACCAGCTAGCGCCGTACGTTTTATCAGGAAAGCTACTTCCTCTGCTTAAAGCCTCAGAAAACGCGAGCATCATCAACACGGCTTCATTTAGACACAGCGATGCAAAAATCGATCTCAATGATATTGAGTTGAAGAATAGCTTTGATGCTGAAAAAGCCTATTGTAATAGCAAGCTTTACTCTATTTTGTTTACTAAAAAGCTTGCTGGGATGCTTAGCAATACACAAGTATCAGTCAATTGTTTTGACCCTGGGATAGTTGATACACCAATGTTATCTCAGGCCTTTCCTAAATCGCTTAATGTTATTTTCCCATTATTTCGGCGAGTGGTTGCTAGAGCACCAGATAAAGGCGCAGAAACCGGCGTTTTCCTTACCAAGAATTTGAATATTACGGGCGGCTATTTTAAAGATTGCAAGCCTAAGAAGGTCAGCAAACAAGCCATGAGCGCGTCAATATCTGACTGGTTGTGGTCAGAGAGTGAAAGACTGACTGGCTTTAAGTACGTTTGAGTTCAGAGACAATTACTTAGAATGAATAGAACTTAAACTGGGATGGAAACACGGCTGCATCATGCGATTAGGTACGTCCCACTCCCCCGTTAAGTCAATTTAGGTACACCGATATTAGGTCAAAAAATGACTGAGACTAGAACCACACTAGAATGTGGCTGCGGAGAAGTGACACTCGCTGTGATTGGGAAACCCATCATTAATGCAGAGTGTTTGTGCACCGATTGTCAGGAAGCAGGTGCTTTCCTTCAGACTCTCGATGGCGCACCAAAAATTCTTGATCAAAACCAAGCAACAAGATTTGTTCTTTATCGAAAAGACAAAGTAAAGTTTCATTCAGGCTCAAATCAACTTAAACAATATTCTCTAGAAAAAGACTTACCAACACGCCGAGTAATCGCAACTTGTTGCAATACCCCCATCTTTCTTGAATTTAGCAACGGACATTGGCTCAGCATTTACGGGCTTCTTTGGCGCTCTGAGGCACTACCAGCGTTGGATTTAAGAACAATGACACGGAGTCGTCCTGTTGGAGTTGAACTAGCTGATAATGTCCCTAACCCAAATACCCATACATTCATTTTTTATATTAAATTATTCAAAGCATGGCTCGCCATGGGATTTCGGTCTCCCAAAATTGACGTCGTATCAGGAGAATTAAATGACCAGTAAAGGCGATGAAATGGACTTAAAAGCCAAAAGGATCATCAGCCTAAAAAAGTAAGTATTTAAGATTCAAGCCTGACAAGGCACCATGCAAAGGGCCTCCCCCTATACAGGCATAGACCAATCTATTTAATGATTGTGCAATAAGCCTCGGTCGTGATCTTTGAAGTAAATACGAAACGGCCAGTCTTTATTTTTCCCAATATAGATATACAGGCCATAGCGGTCGGCATTGTTGTAATCGCTTACAAATTCATAGCGACTAGGTTTGGGAATATCGTCTTGGTCGATTCTGGGCGCGCTGACAAGTACTTCTTCAATTTCTACTGGCGCTGCGTCGTCTTTACCCGGAATGGAGATTAGTACGCGATACTCCCCCGATTGCTCGCCACGCTCAACAGCCTCAACCTTAGCACCGGTGCTTTCGTCGATAAAACCCACACGGCTTTCAATATCACCGCTTTCAATAGCAAAGGAGCTTGTTGTAACGCCAACTAATACTGCCATCAGCCCAGCTTTCTTAAGCAAGGTATTACGGTTCATTATTCTCGCCTCGTTATTATTGCCTTGGCTTTGATGCTAACACTGTGGTCGAGGAATAACACCCGCCTTTCGTCGGAACGCTGTGCTGCGCGTTACGCGGCTAGCTCTTACCTTGCCAAAACTAAAAACCGCCGCAAAAGCGACGGTTTTTAGTTATACGTAAAGCAAAGCAGGTCAGCGCTAACGGCAGAAAGCCTCCCCTGCCGCTATGCGCTTACCCAGGCTGGCGAGATTCTTGGCGGAACTCCCCAAGGTCATTTCGTTATAACGTAGCCAAGTACAGTAACGCCACAGCGGGTAGTCGCGGTCGATGCCAGTACCGCCATGCAAATGCTGCGCAGCATAACTGACTCGGTGACCCACATCGCCAGCCCAGATTTTTGCGATATGCACTTCGTTAACCGCATCTAAGCCGCCATCTAAACGGCTTACGGCTTGGTAGGTGTTTAAGCGCAAACACTCAACGTCGATAAAGCAATTGGCAGCGCGATGACCAACGGCCTGAAAGGTGGAGATTAACACCCCAAATTGCTTCCGCTCGGCGGTATACGACGCGGTCATGCGCATGGCCTTATCACTGGCACCCAGCTGGTGAGCACACAATGCAACCGTGGTTCGCTCTGTTAGCCATTGCATTACAGCACGACCATTTTCTGGACCAGCCAAAATATCTTCTGGCGCAATGCGGACCTTGTCCAGACTCAGGGCAAACTGAGGTTCATAGGTGGTTACTTGCATTGGCGTTAAGCTGACGCCAGCTGCTTTGGGGTCGAGTAACACCACTGCCACGCCGTCGGCCATTTTCACTGAAAGTAGGATGCGATCAGCAAGATGGGCAAAGGGCACAGCGGTTTTGTCACCGCTAAGCACCAAGCTCTCACCGTCTGCGGTCGCCGTGGTCAAGATTGGCTGCGTAGGGTCTTCGTTATATGGCTCCGCGAGCGCGGCACTAAGGATGATCTCCCCGCTGCTAACACCAGGTAAGTAACGCTGCTTTTGCTCAGCACTGCCAAACTGCTGTATCGGCAGCGCAGCGGATACCAAATGTGATATCAGGGGCAAGGGCGCAATGCTACGGCCAGCCTCTTCAATCAATAGCGCAATCTCAAAATAACCAAAGCCCATACCGCCCTGCTCTTCGGCAATAGCCAGCCCCAGCAAACCGGCCTCCGCTAATTTCGCCCACAATTCCCGGTCAAAGCGATCAGCTTTATAGGCGTCATACTGCGCTAAGCTCTCTGGGCAAACATTGTCACCCAAAATTTGGCGCGCCAAGTTTTGTACGTCGCGCTGCTGTTCAGAAAATCCAAAATCCATAATTAGCTCCTAATTTGATGCCCACTAGCGTGAAGCGCGAGGCATCCACAGGCCTGCGGCGGAAATAATATCGCGTTGAATTTCGTTGGTGCCGCCACCAAAGGTGATGATTGATGCGGTGCGGTACAAACGTTCAATGCGCGACGCCATCGCATTCGCGCCCTCGGTTTTGCGGTTGACCAAACTGGCTTGGCCAATGATCTCGCCGAGTAGACGATAGACCTCTATAAAAAACTCAGAACCATAGACTTTGGCTGCTGATGCGTCTGCCATTTCTAGCTTGCCCTCGGTCATTGCCCAGGCTTGTTTATAGCAAACCAATTTCAAGGCTTCGACACCGGTACGCACCTTGGCTAAATTCATTTGCACCCAAGGTTCGTCGATTAATTTACCACCGGCTGGCATGTCCATTTGCTGCGCCCAACGCACAACGTTATTAAACATTTCAGCAGTGGGGCCAAAATTAACCAGACTCAGGCGCTCGCGATTGAGCTGGCTGGTAATCAGTTTCCAGCCGCCGTTGAGCTCGCCCACCATAGCGTCGGCAGGCACTCTGATATTGTCGTAAAAGGTGGCATTGGTGCGCACACCGCCCAAGGTGACCACAGGGCTGCAACTCCAGCCGGGGTCACTGGTAGGCACCATGAACATTGAAATGCCCTTATGGGGTTTGGCTGCGTCGGGGTCAGTGCGGCAGGCTAGCCACACGTAGTCGCAGAAATGCGCCAAGCTCGTCCACATTTTTTGACCGTTAATCACCCACTCGTCGCCATCTTTAACAGCGGTGGTTTTCAAACTGGCTAAATCCGTGCCGGCACCGGGTTCGGAATAGCCAATGGCAATAAGGCACTCGCCTGCCAATATTTTAGGGACGATATCGCGTTTTTGACTTTCGTTACCAAACTCCGCGAGCTGCGGACCAACTGACTCAGTTGTGAGAAAGGGGAAGGGATAACCTGCGCGCATCACCTCTTCGACAAAAATAAACTGCTCGATGGGGCTCATCCCTCGGCCACCTAACTCTTTAGGCCAACCGACACCGATCCAGCCGTCTTTGCCCATTTGGCGCAGCGCTTCGCGCCACAGCGGCCCGCCACCCTCGCCCATGGCTTCGTCGCATTCGGCCTTTAGCGCTGGTGTCATTAATTGCTCAAAATAGCTGCGCAATTCTTTGCGCAGCGCATCTTGCGCTGCAGTAAATTCAACTTTCATTTCTGGCCCCTGTAAACGCCACACGTGGCTTTCATTCTTATGAGGCAATCATAAGCCCTGAGTTAACCCCGACAATTGCAAATTCACTCACCCTAGTGACAATAGCGGTCAAGCAATTGAGCACCGCTGCCAATGATCAATGCCGTGTTCTCAGCCATATAGACGATAGTGCCAAGCACCCGATCTTGCGATGATTCCCCTGTTAACTTGATACAAATCACGCGGGCCATAAGCAAAACTTCCCGTGTTAGTAATCGTCCACCCGGTGGAGACAGACCATGAGCAACAAACCCGTGCAGGCCGCTATTGACGGCTGGTTTACCCTTAACACGGATACCCCGCATTTAATCGGCGCCTGCTGTGATCACTGCGGCACCTACTATTTCCCCAAGACCTTAAGCTTTTGCAAAAATCCCGCCTGTGACAGCAGCGAGTTTAGCGAAGTTGAACTCAGTCGCAGGGGCAAAATCTGGTCATACACCAATGCTTGCTACAAACCGCCAGAGCCCTTTGTAGCCGAAGACCCTTACGTGCCCTATGCCATTGCGGCAGTAGAGCTAGAGAAAGAACAAATGATCATTCTTGGCCAAGTTGTTAAAGGCGTGGATGTTGATCAATTAAAAGTGGGGCAGTCTGCAGAGCTGGTTTTAGAAACGCTGCACGAAGACGACGATGCCATTAAAGTCACCTGGAAATGGCAGCCAGTGCGCTAAGCACCCCAAGGAGAAGCAAAGAATGAGTCAAGATATTGCAGTATTGGGCGTTGGTATGCATCCCTGGGGTAAATGGGGTAAGAATTTTAGTGAATACGGTGTCTACGCCGCGCGCGCTGCGTTAAAAGACGCCGGTATTCCGTGGCAAGACGTTGGCTTTGTGTCTGGCGCCGCAACAATGCGCTGCGGCTACCCTGGCTATGTCGCCGGGGCGACCATTGCACAAGCACTGGGTTGGCAGGGCGCGCAGGTAAACACCTCTTACGCGGCCTGTGCCTCAGGCTCGCAAGCACTGGCGGCCGCCCGCGCAAAAATACTGGCTGGCGAATGCGAAGTCGCCCTCGTGGTTGGTGCCGACACCACACCGAAAGGGTTTTTAGCCCCCGCCAAAGGCTACCGTCCTGAAGATCCGGATTGGCTACGTTTTTATCTGGGCATTACCAACCCCACTTACTTTGCCCTATACGCCCGCCGCCGCATGGATTTATACGGCGACACCGAGCAGGATTTTGGTCTGGTGAAGATCAAAAACAGCGAGCACGGTTTTACCAACCCCAATGCCCGCTATAAAAAGAAATTCACCATGGAAGAGATCATGAACTCGGCGATGGTGGCTGATCCCCTGCGTCTCTTACAGATTTGCGCCACATCAGACGGTGGCGCCGCAATGATTGTTACCAGCATGGATTACGCCAAGCGCATGGGTAAGGCCGACGCTGTAAAGGTTGCCGCGGTATCTACCGTCACCCCGACCTTTGCTAGCGCCGTTGTTGAGATGCCAGATATTGCCACCGACTCTGCGGCCGCCGCCGGTGTAGAAGCCCACAGTTTTCGTGCAGCCCTGCCCAAACAGGCCTACGAACAGGCAGGTATCGGCCCAGAGGATGTCAGCCTAGCCGAGGTTTACGATCTATCTTCGGCACTGGAACTAGACTGGTACGAAGATCTGCAATTTTGCGCCCGAGGCGAAGCCGCCCAATTAGTGCGCGAAGGCGTTACCCGTATTGGCGGCCGCTTGCCAGTAAATGCCTCCGGCGGTTTAGCCTGTTTTGGTGAAGCGGTGCCCGCACAAGCCCTAGCCCAAGTATGTGAGCTAACCTGGCAGCTGCGTGGCCAAGCCGGTGAACGCCAAGTCGCTAATGCCAAAGTCGGCATTACTGCGAATCAGGGGCTCTTCGGACACGGTTCCTCAGTCATTCTTAAAAAATAAGACCTACAGGGCGCTCACCGAGCGCCCTTTCTATCTATGCTACTCTAGTTAGGCTAATCAAATTCCTATAATCAGTGATGGCCATCTATGTCGACCTTGCTCAGCTTACTCGCGGTGTTATTTATCGCTTTAATTATCATTATTCCAGTGATCGAACGTTACGCACCCAAAGCTAACGCAGAACAGCAAGCTAAGCTAAGTCGCTGGATTCTTCCTTTGGTGGGGATATCCCTTGTGTTCGCTTTATTCAAAACGTTTTTATCTTAGGTAATTGCTTGGACTGCAACTTAATTGGCACCAATGAAATTGGCACATCCTGCAAGCTTTCCTCGCGCTTTTGAACGGTTATTATTACCTCTTCGAGCACCGGTGCGCCCCGTGCAAACACATCCTGCGCCGCCAACATTAAGGCGAAAACGCCCAATCGCTTTATCATAAAAACTTCATATCTATTATTATTTTGTGGGTATCACCGACACCGCAAAGAGTTAAACTGCGCCCTTGGGCGGCCGCGGGATTAAAGTCGCGGTTGCGGCTTTATAGTTTTCATAATCTGTTTGCCCCCCCCATTTCGCGTCGGCACGCTTTTCCAGTAGTGGCACGCCGCTGACCCTCGTCAGTAAAAAAATAACAAATAGGGGTGAAATCAGGCTCAACCATTGCCAACCTTGAAATACAGGTACTGCTATCAACGCAACACCAAACCACAGCACAATTTCACCAAAGTAGTTTGGGTGTCTGGACCAACGCCACAACCCAACATTGATAAATTTCCCTTTATTTTCTGACCGTTTGTTAAAGGCTGATTTTTGGGCATCGGCAACGACTTCGAGGGCAAAGCCCAGAAGCCATACACCCGCGCCGAGTAAGGAAATCACGCCTAAAGGCGCCTGATACTGGCTGGTCATGGCGGTCAAAGCCGCAACTAGCGTGACAAAAACCCACAGCCCTTGCAGTGTCCACGTCAATAAAAAGCCAGGTATCGATACCTTAATTTCATCAAAGCGGCCATCTTTTCCCGCTTGTTTAACCCGTCGAAATAAAAATGGTCCGAGGCGAGCGGCCCATATCACGACTAATGCGGCGAGTAAGAGCCCTCGATTGTCAAAACCCTGCTCCGAGCCAGAACTGAGCATGAGTGCCAATAGAACAACAATCACGTAAGTGCTACTGCCAATGAGATCAAAATAATGTTCTGTTTGAAAAATATAGGCTGGAATAAACGCTAGCCATTGGATAGCTATTGCGATTACAGCGCAGATTAGCAGCGCAGGATAGCCTCCATAATGCAGCCCACCATCGCCTCCGGCGAAGGACAATCCAACGGCAATGACTACGCAAAGTACGATTAACCCTGCACAAATAATTGTTTTTTTCATCTCTATGCCCTCTAGTTACTGCAGCCTTCAAGCAAATTAGCCACTTTATTTTTGTTTTTTTATGGTCACTTTCCAGTAAAAACCTACGTGTTACTCTGTATTATCGTCAGGCAATGCATACTCAATATCCTCACGTGCCACTATCTCGCCGCAGCTACCACACTTCACCTTGATACCTAACAGCGCACCACAACTACCGTGCAGTAAACCGGCCACTGCATCGGGATCGGCTTCCCACTCTACCGCCCATTGGCGCATAGCAATCACAATGGCAAAAAGCGATACCCCTTTCGCCGTGAGTTTATATTCCTCGCGCGGTGGCGAGTCTTGGTAGCTTTGGCGCTGCAAAACGGCGTTGTCGACCAGCAGGTTCAAACGCGAACTCAGAATGTTAGAGGCAATTTGCAGCTGCTTGGCAAAAGCCTCATAACGCTTGGTACCGAAAAAAGCAGATATCAGTAACAGCAGGGTCCAACGATCACCAATCAAGTCGCTTATGCCAGCCAATCGTAGATCCGCACTTTCTGGGGCGGATGCCGACCGGACCCGCCGCTGCCCGCTTAAGGACTTAATCTCGTTTATATGTTTACCGCTTTTAACTGCTGATGTCGCAAGCTGAATTTCATCAAGTGATACACCTTGCTCACAATGACCGCACACCGCTTGCGGTGCTATTGGCCGTTTACAACAACGGTGAATAAGTTCATTGGGCAAACTGATCGAGGCGTTCGGCAACCATTCATGTTCCCACTGCCACGCCAGCAGAGAAACGGGAAACAAACCGGACCCCTTCGCGCTTAGGCAATACTCTTGGCGACGAGAAGACGGTGACGTAGCGCGCTTAACCATAAGCCCCTGCGCAATCAACGCCGCCAAACGTCTCGTCAGCGTCGCTTTGCTTGCGCCGGTGTAACGCCGAAACTCTTCAAAACGACGACGCCCCAAAAATGCATCGCGCAAAATCAGTAGCGACCAGCGATCACCAATCACGTCTAAGCTCTCGGCAATAGCGCTGTTAACGACCAGATGATTGCTACTCATTTCTCATTTCCGAAATTCCAATGCCCAGATCAATATTGACAAAATATAGATTAGTCTCATAATGCAAGCAACTAATAATTACTAACGTACAACAGATTTCTAGGACAAACCCATGCCAGTCACTTACAAAAACATCGTTAAATCCAGCCTTAAAGCCAGCCATCACCCCTACCTTAATGGCGCTTGGACACCGAATTTTACTGAGTACACTGCGACCGATATGGAGGTTATTGGCCAAATTCCGGATGACATCGACGGCGTATACATCCGAAATACCGAAAACCCCGTGCAAGAACCCATTGGTCACTACCACCCATTTGATGGTGACGGCATGATTCACAGCATGTCCTTTAAGGACGGCAAAGCGGAATACCGCAATCGATTTGTACGAACCAAAGGTTTTAATGCCGAGCAAGAGGCCGGAGAAGCACTTTGGGCAGGTATTGCCAACCAGCCCAGCATGTCAGTGAGACCAGGCTGGGGTGCACAGGGCGGCGTAAAAGACGCGTCTTCAACGGACGTCGTCATTCATGCCGGTGAGGTCGTCTCGACTTTTTGGCAATGCGGTGATGGCTATCGCTTGGACCCGTACACCCTTGAGCAATTAGGAACGGAAAGCTGGACACCAATAGACGGCATTTCAGCGCACCCTAAGGTAGATGAACGCACAGGAGAAATGCTGTTCTTTAACTACTCCACTTACCCACCCTACCAGCATTACGGCGTAGTAGATCGTAATAATAAACTGGTGCATTACACGCCGGTTCCGCTGCCGGGACCTCGGCTACCCCACGATATGGCGTTCTCAGAAAACTATTCCATACTTGCCGATTTGCCGATGTTCTGGGATCCAGAACTCTTAAAAAGTGGGCGCTATCACGCGGGCTATCACCCGGATATGCCTACACGATTTGCCATATTGCCACGCTATGGCAACAGCGAGGATATACAGTGGTTCGAAGCCTCAGCCACGTTTGTACTGCACTGGATGAATGCCTATGAGGAAGGTGACGAAATCGTCTTAGATGGCTATTTTCAAGATAATCCCGACCCTGAACCACTACCAGGCCTACCACGTGCTGCGGGTAAGATGATGGCGAATATCGACATTCATTCCTTTCAGTCAAAATTGCATCGTTGGCGTTTTAACTTAAAAACGGGGGCCGTGAATGAGCAGCGTTTAGATGACCGCGCACTTGAGTTTGGCACCATCAATCAGCAATACGCGGGTCGCAAACACCGCTACATATACTCAGTATCGGGCGAACCTAATTGGTTTTTGTTCTCCGGCATGGTCAAGCACGACTTAGACACAGGCGAATCGTGGAGCCTGGCCTTTGGTGAGCAGCGCTTTGGCAGCGAAGCACCCTTTGCCCCGCGTATTAACGCCAAGGATGAGGACGACGGCTACTTGGTTAGCTTTATTACTGACATGAAGGAAAATCGCTCTGAGTGTGTACTCATTGACGCCAAGGACATTGAAGCGGGGCCCGTTTGCCGCATCATACTCCCGCATCGAATTTGTAGTGGCACGCATGCCACGTGGGCAAGTGGCGAAAGTATTCGCCGCTATCAAAAATAAAATTCCAATTGAGATTGAAAAGGAATACCCATGCCCAGCGCCATGATAGTCGATGCCGTCAGAATTCCCCGCGCCAGTATCCGCGGCGAAGCGGCGTACGCAGCACTCAAGCCCGTTGACCTGTTGCGGCCATTATTTAACGCCATTGCCGAGCGCAATCAGCTCGACAGTGCCGAGGTTGAAGATGTACTGCTGGGTTGCTCTACCCAAACCGGCGACCAAGGTGCCAATATCGCCAAAATTGCTGCACTCTACGCGGGATGGTCAGACCGCGTTTCTGGCGTGACTTTAAATCGCTTTTGTTGCTCTGGTCTAGATGCCATCAATCTCGCTGCGAGTAAAATCATGTCTGGTATGGAATCGGTATTAATTGCCGGCGGAGTCGAACAACTCAGTGCCGTGCCGATGTTTTCTGACCGAGGCCCTTGGTATAGCGACCCGAAGGTAATGAAAGCAACGCGTTTTATGCACATGGGTTTGTCCGCCGATTTAATTGCAAGCCAGCAGGACTTTAGCCGCGAACAGCTCGACGCCTGCGCGCTGCAATCTCATCAGCGCGCTGCTAGTGCCACAGACAAAGCTTACTTTGCACGTTCGCTAATTCCAATATGCGATCAGAATGGTCAGCCATTATTAGCCCGTGACAATGCCCTGCGCCCACAATTAAACCGCGATAAGTTAGCGGCACTGCCCTCTAGCTTCGCCGACTTTGTCGAACAGGGTCAGCGTCTTGTCAATCAGGTTTACCCCGCAAGCATTCTTACCCCGCTGCACACCGCGGGCAATTCTCCCGCGCTGGTTGATGGTGCTTCACTACTTTTACTCGCCAGCAAGGACGCCTGCAAGCGCCTGTCTCTGACGCCCCGTGCGCGTATTACTCACTATGCAAATGGCAGCGACGAACCGGTCAGAATGCTCACCGGGCATTTACGGGCTACCGAAAAACTCTTCTCGGCTACCGGATTAAAAGCGGCCGATATTGACCTCTGGGAAGTGAATGAATCTTTTGCAGCCAGCGTTTTGTACTTTCAAAAACATTTTAATATTGCCAGTGAGAAGTTAAATGTTAATGGTGGCGCTATTGCCCTTGGCCACCCGCTGGGTGCGACAGGCGGCAACCTGATGGGAACACTGCTCGATGAAATGGAACGGCAAGACTTGCAGCGGGGCATCGTCAGTATCTGTGGCGGCGCCGGTGTCGGTGTTAGCACACTGATTGAACGTTTATAAAGCCGAAGACCGCGCCGAATTAGATAAATAACTAGGACACGCCATGAACGCACAAAAAATTTATATTCTAGGTGGGTATCAAAGCGATTTTGCCCAAAATATTATCCGCGCGAATCAGGCTGTTTCTGACTTATTTGTTGATACGGTGCGCTCAGGTCTTGCAGCGTGCAAACTCAACGCCGCTGAGATAGAGGTCGGCCACGTTGGCAATTTTGTGTCATCACTTTTTTCCGGCCAAGCTCACCTCGGCGGTTTTTTCGGTCACGTCGACCCGGCTATGCATTATATGCCCGCTTCCGCTCATGAAGCAGCGTGCGCCTCCGGTTCGATGGCGATCCTTGCCGCCATGGCAGATCTTGAGGCTGGCCGTTACGAGACAGCGTGCGTGCTCGGCATTGAAATCATGCGTAATGTCAGTGGTGACCAAGCCGCCGCCAACTTACGCCCCGCAGCGTGGGCCAGCCAAGAGTGGACCGAAACAGATTTTGTCTGGCCATGCGCGTTCAATAATATGCTCTCGTTATATGAAGAGCGTTACTCGTTAAACAAAGATTACCTCTACGCTATCTCGAAACAAAACTTTGCCAGCGCGCGCCTCAACCCCAATGCCCAGACCCGGCAATGGCAATTCAACGAAGACAGTTTCAGCAATAATGAGAGCGCCAACCCAATTGTTAGCGGCGATATTCGCAAACAAGATTGCGGCCAAATCACCGACGGTGCCGCCGTGGTTTTCTTGGCAACGGAGCGCAAGGCAGCCCAATACGCGGCCCGACATAACATCGCATTAAGCGCTATCCCGACGATCAACGGCTGGGGCCATGTCAACGCGCCAATCTCATTCAAGGAAAAATTACGCCTGAGCGAGCCCGAAGGATTTCTTTTCCCCCATATAAACGCATTATTCCAACAGACATTAAAACGCGCACGCATGAATAGCCTCAGCAGCATTGACGGGTTAGAGGTCCATGACTGCTTCAATATTACAGAATATATGATTCTTGATCACAGCGGTCTCTACCCACCCGGCGACGCATGGAAAGCCATTGAAAATGGCGATATAAGCCGCAGTGGAAAATTGCCCGTAAATATAAGCGGTGGTCTCATGGGCCTAGGACACCCCGTGGGTGCTACCGGTGTAAGAATGCTACTCGACAGCTACAAGCAAATTTCAGGTAGCGCCGGTGATTACCAGATCGACAACGCACAAAATGTAATGACGTTTAATTTAGGCGGTAGCGCAACCACTTGCGCGAGCTTTATTGTTGGCAAGGCGCACACCTAGGGCTCGCAACGGCGCAGGTATTGACGATCTTCTCAGCGACCTAGCGTCAATACCAGTCAAGCATTCGCGACCATACTTCCAGCATTATCCTGTAATCGTCGTCGTGGCTTATCCCACTTCCCCCACGCTTTCTCGTGAAAGTAAAACACGACAGTATTCACTGCGGGTTCTATTAACGCCAATGCGCCCCCCATCACCGCACTACCGGTAAGCAGGTAGGCCACCGAAAATGCAACGCAAAAATGCATCATGGCAAAACTAATTGTCTTTCTCATTGTGGCCTCCAAAGCTCCCAAGTTAGTCGATACTGGCTCCCGAAACGTTTCATTCACTGGCGACTAACGATAAGCAGCCATTAAACGCGATAGTTTTCCGGAACACGCCAATAATAGCCCCGCCCAACAAATACTCAAAAACAATTAAACCCATGATATTAATTAATAATAACTATAGCCAATCCAGCACCAGCGTTACGCACGCTACCGCACCAAACTTAAACAATGTTTGCAATTTCGCACCAATTAATTACCTCGCAACGCTCTGTTCTCGTCGCATTGCTGCACATCACCCCATTTCCGCGAATTAGAATTTACGTTTTCCCCGAAATAAATGGCATAGCTGTTGCTACCCCTTAATTCACGGGTTGCGCCAATTCAGTGCGCTACCACCATAGAAGCAAAGGTAGCCAATGAAAAAAATGCACCGCGTTTTTGCATTATTCATCTTAGTATTCTCCTCATCGGCTTTTGCGGATGAGCCAAGTCCCGCTACTGATATGGTCTGGCTAGTCACCGCGAGCGCCTTGGTATTCTTGATGCAAGCCGGATTCGCTCTCCTTGAATGCGGCATGTCACGAAGTAAAAACGCCCTGAATGTTGTGATGAAAAATTACATGGATGTCTGCCTTGGCACCATCGTATTTTGGGCGCTGGGCTATGGCTTGATGTTTGGCAGCAACCCGAGCGGATTTATAGGAACCGATTTATTTTTCATTAATGACAGCGACCCAAGCACCTACGGCGTATTGCTCTTCCAAACCATGTTTGCTGCCACGGCAGTCACCATCGCCAGTGGCGCCATGGCTGAGCGCACTCGCTTTGACGGCTACTTGATTGGCGCCTTGTTTATTACTGCGGTGATCTACCCTATTTTTGGTAGCTGGGTGTGGAACGCCGACGGCTGGTTAGCGCAATTAGGCTTTATCGATTTTGCTGGGTCGACGGTTGTTCACTCGGTAGGCGCGTGGACGGCCTTGGCGGGCATTATCATACTGGGGCCTCGCCTAGGGCGATTTAACAAGCACGGCGCAGTTCGCGAGTTACGCGGCCACAATCTTAGCTATGTAGCCTTGGGCGGCTTCATTCTATGGTTTGGCTGGTTCGGTTTTAATGGTGGCTCCACGCTCAGCGCCAGTGTTGATATCGGCCTTATCAACTTAAACACTCAGTTGGCCGCCGCTGCAGGCGCCAGTGCCAGTATGCTATTGGCGGTTATTACTCGCCGACCAATACTGCTGACCGAAACGGTTAACGGCAGTATCGCCGGTCTAGTGGCGATTACCGCTGGCTGCGCGACCATGCTACCCGCCTACGCCGTACTCACCGGCGCAGTGGGCGGCGTGGTTTGTAGCCTCGGCAGTAAACTCTTATTGCGCATGCAGTTAGATGACGTAGTGGGCGCCGTATCTGCTCACGGCTTTGCTGGCGCTTGGGGAACCCTTGCGGCAGGCATGTTTTACACCGGTAATCTTTTTGACACCCATCTGATCAGTGTGCAATTAATTGGTATTGCCGCCTGCTTTATCTGGACATTCTGCTGCGCCTTAATCATGTATTTTGCTATTGACCTTGTGATGGGCCTACGGGCACCCAGTCAACATGAACAGCGCGGTTTGGATTTAAGTGAACACGCCGAGATTGGCTACCCGGAATTCAATTCTGGCAATGTCGCCTATACCGCTGACCGCGCAAGTAATCTAGGCCAACGCGTATGAGCAAACGCAGCCTCAGCGATCGCCGCCGCGCCATCTATACTGGCCTTCAACCCTTTTTTGACGAAGCTGGCGCCATGAAAGCGGTCACCCACTGGGAAAACCGTTACGCCGATCAACCCAGTCTGGCACTGCAGCGCTACGTTGCCGACATCTGCCAGAACAATGGCCTAAAAGACAAGCGTGCCAGCATACTGCGCAGTCTATTACATGCCATGACCCAGGAAAGCACGGAGTTACTGGCCGATCCGCGCGGACCAGATCACCATGAATCCGACCGCCCCGAGGCCGCATCGCCGAGTCAAGCCTACGCCGAATTAATGCTCGCCATGATGAATCAAATTGATGATTCCCTGCAGCATAAATTACGTATTGAGCTCTTCGCGGCGCTGCGCCAACGGCAGCTACCGTTAGCGATTCTTGAAGCGCTGCAAAATTGGCTAGGCACACGCCAAGCATTAAGACTAAACAATGCCCCCACCGCCCTTCTACAGAAGCTACTGAACCAGTACTATGTCTTGCTCTGCGAAAACTTCGGTCCAGTGCGCGCAGACAGAATTCTGGCTCAAGGTGTTAATGAGGTGCAGCGCCAACACCCCGAACTCGACCAATTTATCGACAGCCTGCTGTAAATCGCCAATATTGCGTGGCGATCGGCGCCACACAAAATTGGAGTTTACCTTGCAAAAATATCACTCCACCGCCACCGCCATTTTGTCACGTCCTACTTCCTTACTGTTTTTAATTACCTGTTTGTTCATTGCGGCGTGCAGCGAAAAGCCCAGCAGCACGGCAAGCAGCAAAACCGTGCTAACGACACCTCAACAGCAGGGCTTGGGCGCAGCAAAAAGCATGAAGCAGCAATTGCAGCAGGATCTCGACCGCCGCAACCAGAAAATGCACGACGAGGGAATTTAAGTATGGCGGTATTTTGGTGGTTGGGAATATTCAGCGGCACGCTTATTTGGTCGGGCATCAATCCCAAAGACAGCTTTACCTGGGGACTTGAAGTCGCACCCGCGATTATTGCGCTTGGCATCATGGCGGCGACTCGCCGGCGTTTCCGCTTAACGCCATTGCTCTACATTTTAGTTTTGATTCACAGCGTTATACTCATGATTGGCGGCCACTATACCTACGCCGAAGTCCCCGCCTTTGATTGGCTCGCCGAACAGTTTCACTGGCAACGCAACCACTACGACAAACTTGGGCACTTCGCCCAAGGGTTTATCCCCGCTCTGGTCTGCCGAGAGTTGTTCATTAGACAACAAGTGATTAGCAATCCCAAATGGCTAAACAGCATTATTGTGTTTATTTGCCTTGGTATTAGTGCATTTTACGAATTAATAGAATGGTGGGTTGCCGAACTGAGTGGCGAAGACGCTGAGGCCTTCCTTGGCACCCAAGGCTATGTTTGGGACACCCAATCCGACATGGCGATGGCGATGATCGGCGCTTTTGTTGCACTAATAAGCTTAAGCCGATTACACCAGCGCCAAGTTACAGTAATGCGTCGAGGGGACTAATCGCCCAGGGAGCCTTGAACATCGCGTCCAGCTCCAGATCGGGAACCTCGTCGATACAGCGATAACACCACCGGGGGTCGCAATCGCGATCAATTAATCGCGCCCGCACGCCTTCAGCGAACTCTGGGTCGCGCACGCGATTAGCAGACAAAATTAACTCCATACGAAACACATCAAGCAGGCTCAGCTTGCGACCTGACTCCAACTGGCGAAAGATCAACTTGGCGGTACTCGCCGCGCCTCGCGCATGGCCTTGGCTAGCCTTCAGCAACCATGCATCAGCACCACGATACTGACGAATAAGCTTACTGACGTCGGCAGCATTGGCCCGACTGCAAATATCGTCAATCCAGCCACGGTAATTCTTTAAAGACGCCGCACCTAGCGTTGCGCCCTGATCCGCTTCGATATCAGTTAAGCACTCAGTAAGACACTCTGTATTCCACTGCGGATCATCACACCATTCCAATGACAGTAATTTACGCAATACTTCAGTTTTACTGCTGTCCGTCAGACAATAGTCGGCCAAGCCTGTATAAAGCGCGTCCGCCGGTGATAATTCCACACCGGTTAAGGCGGTAAACAAACCGCAATGGCCAGGCATTTGGCCTAAAAACCAACTTGCCCCAACATTTGGGAATAAACCGATACTGATCTCAGGCATCGCTATCTGACTACTATCCGTCACTATGCGGTGACTTGCCCCCACCATTAGCCCCAGTCCTGCGCCCATCACAATTCCAGCACCCCAACACACCACCGGTTTTGGGAACGTATGAATAAGGTAAGCGGCGGCGTATTCACGGGCAAAAAATGCCTCGGCCTCAACCGCCGCACCACCGGGATTACCGAGCGCCGAAGCACGCATACGCAGGGCATCAGCACCCACACAAAAACCGCGGCTACCGGCACCATCAAGAAATACGGCCACCGCCTCGTTATCGTCTCGCAACTCCAGCAATAGGCGATGGAGTAGCGTAACCATTTCTAAGGTCAGGGCATTCATTCGTGCTGGAGCGTTCAAGGTAAGTTGCGCGAGGTAACCTCCCGCGGGCAGGGGATGGCGTTCTAGACATACTGCATATTCAATTTGCAAGGCTAAATCTCCACACAAACCACATGAATTTAGTTAGAGTCGAGCGAGTTTCAACGAACAGTATCCTCCTAGAAGAAAGCGGTCTCAAGCCCAGTATTGCACAGCACAAAAATCCAAATCCTAGCCAGTAGGTGTAATTCCCTAGGCATTACTGCACACCGTACCTGCTATGACATTACGCGCCATATTGACCGCAGCGTCACCGCCTGAAGACAAAGCGGCCAATTGCCCACCTACGTGCATCCGTTATGCTCCACCGCGTTGATCGTTACCCCGTATCCTGGGAATAAGTGCAGAGGCTCCAAATGACTATATTTAAAGCGCCAGTTAGAGACATCGACTTCGTCCTTAATGAAGTCTTAGATTACCAGAATCACTACAAAACCATTTCCGCGGGTGCAGAAGCCACACCGGATATGGTCGAAGCCATCACCGCTGAAGCCGCAAAATTTGCTGAAGAAGTACTCGCGCCACTGAATAAAGTGGGTGATGAGGAAGGCTGCACCTGGAACGACAGCGAAGTCACAACCCCCACCGGTTTCAAAGAAGCTTACCAAATGTGGGTAGATGGTGGCTGGCAGGGATTGTCTCACCCAACGGAATACGGCGGCCAAGGCCTGCCAATGTCACTAGGACTGATTAAATCAGAACTCATTGGCACCGCGAACTGGTCCTGGGGCATGTACCCCGGCCTAAGCTTGGGCGCAATGAACACAGTATATGTTCACGGCACCGAAGAGCAGAAAAACCAATATATGCCTAAACTCTGTGAAGGCACGTGGACAGGCACCATGTGCTTAACTGAAGCGCATTGCGGCTCAGACCTTGGTCAAATGAAAAGTAAAGCCGAACTAAATGAAGACGGCAGTTACCGACTCACTGGTAGTAAAATCTTCATTTCAGCTGGCGAGCACGATCTCACCGAAAACATTATTCATATCGTTTTGGCACGTACCCCTGGCGCCCCTGAAGGCACCAAAGGTATCTCGTTATTTATCGTACCCAAGGTTAACGTTAACGCCGACGGTACTCTTGGCGAACGCAACAACGTTAAGTGCGGCAGCATCGAGCACAAAATGGGTATTCACGGTAACTCAACGTGCGTAATCAACTTTGACGAAGCCACCGGCTACTTACTCGGTAAAGAAAATGAAGGCCTGAACGCCATGTTCACCTTTATGAACACCGCGCGAATTGGTACGGCAATTCAAGGTCTTGCTGCGTCAGAACTGGCTTACCAAAATGCCCTGCCTTACGCTATGGACCGCTATTCCATGCGTTCTTTGTCTGGCACTAAAAACCCAGACAAACCAGGCGATGCAATCATTCATCACCCTGATGTGCGCCGTATGCTGCTCACCGCCAAAGCCTTTGCTGAAGGTGGCCGTGCAATGATCTATGACGCAGCAAAATATTCAGACCACATGGTACAGGCCGACACTCAGGCCGAGCGCGATGCCGCTGAAAACGAACTGGGCTTTTTAACCCCTATTTTGAAAGCATTCTTGACCGAAACCGGTTTAGAGTCAGCGAGCAATGCCATGCAGGTTTTTGGTGGTCACGGCTACATTAAAGAGCACGGTATGGAACAGATATACCGCGATGCCCGTATTTCTACTTTGTACGAAGGCACCACTGGTATTCAAGCCATGGATTTAATTGGTCGTAAAGTTGTACTAGACGGCTTTAAACTCTACGGCGGTTTCTGCAAAAAGCTCTATAAGTTTGGCTTTAAAAACTTAATCGGTGGCAAGCGTCGCGGCTACTCAGCCAAACTCATTGGCTACACCTTGGCGTGGAACTGGCACACCGTGAAAATGGTTGCTCGCGCCTCCAAAAATCGCGATGCCGTCGGTGCAGCGTCGTACGACTTCTTGATGTACAGCGGTTACCTATCAATGGCTTACTACTGGGCTAGAATGGCAGAAGTTGCAGCGACTAAGCTAGCCAGCGGCGAAGGTGATCCTGCTTTCTACCAAGCCAAATTAGAAACTGCTGAGTTCTACTTCTCTCGCTTGCTACCCCGTGCCAAAGCTCACGGTGGCTCTATGGGCAGCAGCACTGATAGCGTAATGGGCATGGATCTGGAACGCTTTACCGTTCGCTAATCCAGCTGACCAAAAATCAGTAACTCGGTGTAAAAAATCCCCGCAGTGCGAACTGCGGGGATTTTGCGTTATAGCAAGCCTAATTAGAAACTAAAGCGATCTACTTCTCACGCCTACTCCACGCCAAAATTCACTACGACGCTATGAACAGCACACGGAAAACCTGATGGGTATTGATCGAAGACGACTTACCCTTCACTAATCCAGCTGACCGAAAGGCAGTAATTCGGCGCAAAAAAATCCCCGCAGTGCGAACTGCAAGGATTTTACATTCGAGGGCATAGACGCCGCTATGCAGCGCAGCTATATCACTTAATAACTTACTTGGGATACGTGGTAGGCACTGTTCGTTTGAATATCGCAGGGATTTGCCACTTCTTCAGTCTCACCCGGATCAACACTAAACGACTGCACACTCATAATCGGCTTTTTCGCCAAATCATCTTTGTAGTAGGTAAATACACCATTGATTTTGCTATCGCAGCTGTTTCTAACCAAAAAGCGCGTCGACACTTTGTTTTGATTAAAGTAAGCACAGCTTGATTGTTCTGAATTTGCAGGAAAATCCTGCACATCCCAATCTAAACAATTCTCTGGCGCCGCAATAGCAACGGGTGCTGTAGTGCACAACAGACAAGATAAAAAGCTAGGAAGTAATATCTTATTCATGGTTTTCTCGCTTCTATGTTAACCATACTGCAGTTTAGATATATATCCTTTTACAACAGCGGTGATCCTGAGATGTACAATAGTTAATAATTGAGCAGAATGGCAGTGAGTATTTACGCTTAAAGACGTAAAAAAGTCATATGAATGTTTATGAAAATCATTGACTTAGTAATTATTTAAAGGCTAACCAAGCAGCTATAAAAGCTTCATAATTGTGACTTATATCGCAATTAATCATAGTCGTTAGACGCTAATCAATCGGATTTATACGCAATAACAGCCAATACCAACCGCCGCAAAAGCCGGTCCTTCACTCCAGTTACTGTCGTTAACCCCAAACAGCTCAATATCTTGGCTGCCGACCCATCGTATTTCTTAGGACTTACTAAAAGCGTTAGACCTTTCCACCATGTTAGGCTTGAAAGTGTTTTTAAGGCCTTTGCGGCGCGTAATTCATCGCTACTGAAATCACAACCAAAAGGATAACTGGGCAGCATATCGCGGCTTCTTGCCCACGCCACATCACGACTAATGCGCTCCGGCGTGTTGTCGCTAAACGCAGTAGGAAACTGATAGTCAGCAGCGAGTTTACCGGACGCTTTCGCACTGCGAAGCAAAGCTCGCTGAAATCGAGAGTCAGTAATATTTATGAGCGCTTGAATCACTTCGGCATCACTTTTGGAACGTAAATCAGCAATACCGTATTCGGTAATCACAATATCGCGCAAATGCCGTGGGATAGTGCAACTGCCATAATTTTCAACGATATTCGAAACAACTTTACCGCCTTGCATTCGCGTTGATCGAATCATTAAGATCGACCGCCCCTCGGCCAACTGATGCGCCATAGCAACAAAGTTATACTGACCACCTACGCCTGACACCACCTGCCCAGACGCCAATGTATCGGAAGCCACTGCGCCCTGCAGACTGACATTTAAGCCGGTGTTTATGAAGCGCGCGCGACGTCGCTGCGCTTGATATAAGCGTGGATTGAAATCCAGCTGATTTATTTTTTCAACACCGCACATTGCCAACTTACCGCGATTTGCCGCACTCAGCTCGCGCAGGCCGCGATAAAACGCCTCGCTACCTAAGAAAAACCCACCGTGCAAAACTTTACCGTTACGCAAACTGTCGCCTAGGCATTTCTCTGCAATAAAACGCTGGCTCTCAGGATTCGCCATATTCGCCGAGGCCGACTCCCCATCGGCAGCAATGATATAGCCCTCACAATAATGGCATTGTTCATTAAAATAACCGTGGTATTGCAAGGTATCGAAATCTTTACCACGCAACTCTCTAACCCCGAGATCGGCCATTGCGGAAATCGTTTTTGCATCAATGGATTGCGGCTGACAAACTCCGTCATTAATCAAAATCTGCAAAGCCCAAAAATCATAGACCTCTCGCTTTAAAATACCGCTGCCAAAAAGATGCCAGAAGCCTTCAACAAACATTTCAGTGGCGCCGTATAAACCCTCAACGAATTCGCTCAGGCCTCCGTACTGCCCAATCAAATTCGACCAGTGCTTATCGATATTGAATCGGCTAAGCAAAGCCCGGTAGTCAGTATTACGGCTGTGTCGCAGCTGCAAGCCATGAACAATGGCATCACTCATGGCGCCAATACCAAGCTGCAGAGTTCCGCCATCGGCGACCAAACAACTCGCGTGTAAACCTATTGCATAATCGCTGGCTGAAACGGGTGGCAATTTTGGCATGGTAAACAAACCATGATGCTGAACATTGGTGTCGAGCACAAAGTCGTATTGCGAGCCCCTTACCTCTGCATCGCCATACATATAGGGCAAATCTGGGTGGACCACAGCAACACTGACAAAGTCACGCCCTAGTTCAGTAAGACGCTGTACCACCTCCGCAGAGGTATCCGGATTGCAACTCATGCTTAGCCGCTGACTATCCGCGGGATCGCGGGCCACCAGCTGCATAACAAGATTACAGCCTTGGGCAACAACGTCCCGTGCAGCATGGGTGTAATTCGAGCTGGTGTAATTCTGTTGAGCCGCAGCATTTTTTAGACGGCTTCCAGGTTTAAAATAAAACTCGCGAACACGAATATTTGCGGGCAAACGCTCTTCCCTGACGGCTGTCGCATAACCTGCTTCGGTGTAATTTGCGTAGAGCCGGTCGAACACAGGGTTAAGTAGGCGACCTCGGATTGGATGTTTTTCACGGGGACGCTCAAGGCTAAGCGCGGTAAGAATCGTCAAGGAAATACTGGGGTCTTGGCATGCACGATCATATATGGCATTTACCAGCTCTATGGGTTTACCCAAGCCTAAGGGCAAGGCCATCACCAAGGTTTTACCAAGCCGTGCAATAATCGCGTCTATGCACGCCTCACGGCTAACTTGATTTAACTCGACATCGCTGCCACTGGAATTTTGCATAGTTACCCAAACCCATTTCGCTATGTTTACCGCGACGCGGCCAATCGTCTATAGCGCAGATCAAATTCCGCCTGACTAGCGCCCATGATATAAACTTGCTGTTTGCGGCAGCATACGCAAAAAATGGCGTATCAGGGCAATATTAATGCAAGAATTATCGCTACAGTATTACCGACCTACATTTACAAACGGCGATAGCAGGCCACGCCTACCTAGATTAGCTTCGCCGACTGAACTAAAACCATATTAGGATTCGACAATAGTATGCCAATGCTCAATGACCCACTAGAGTTGCCCTGTGGAGTAATACTCCCCAATCGCCTATTAAAATCGGCGATGACCGAAGGTCTGGCCAATGTGAACGATCAAGCAACGCCGCGGCTGTCGACGCTCTATCGGCGTTGGGCTGAAGGCGGCACCGGAACCTTGGTTACTGGCAACGTGATGGTCGACCGCCGTTTTTTGGAGCGCCCCGGCAATGTGGTGATTGATGGCAATGGTGGCGAAGCAGCCTTAAACGACTGGGCTGCAGCGGGAACCTCCGCAAACAACCAATTGTGGATGCAGATCAATCATCCAGGACGCCAGTGCCAACGTCAGGTATCTGCCCAGCCACTTGCGCCATCGGACGTTGGCATTGATCTTATCGGCATGTTTGGCAGACCCAAGCCAATGACCGAGATTGATATTCGGCAAACAATTAACAGCTACGCCAAAGTTGCATCTACCGCCAAGGCCGCTGGCTTTACCGGCGTACAAATACATGCGGCCCACGGCTACCTAATCAGCCAATTCCTGTCCCCGCTGGCCAATACACGGAGCGATCAATGGGGCGGTTCTCTTGAGAATCGCGCGCGTTTTTTACTGGAAACCGTTTCTGCAGTGCGCGAAGCCGTTGGCCCGCGCTTTGCGATTTCGGTCAAGCTAAACTCGGCTGACTTTTCTAAAGGTGGCTTTAGTCACGAAGACAGCTTACAGGTCGCCCAATGGCTGTCGGACGCCAAAATTGATTTACTCGAGGTTTCTGGTGGCACCTACGAAAAACTCGCGCTCATGGGCGACGAAAACGACAGTGAACGCGCCGACACCAGCCAGCATCGCGAAGCGTATTTTTTGAAATATGCCGAAGGAATACGCCAAGTTACCAGTATTCCCTTAGCGATAACCGGTGGTTTTCGCAGCCACGCGGCTATGCAGCAAGCACTCGACAGTGGCGCGCTCGATGTTGTCGGCATAGGTCGGCCACTGTGTTCGCAGGCCAATATTCGCCCGCTACTCACAGGCGAACAAGCGAGCCTGCCAAGCTGGGAAAAAGAGCTGCGCCTTGGTCCCGGCTGGCTTGGACCCAATAGCGCCAATCAGAAAATTCGCACGCTCAACTTTGGCGCGGCCACGCAATGGTATTACCGCCAGATCATCGATTTAGCCGAGAGCCGGGAGCCAAATACCCACACTGGTTTACTCCGAGTAATGCTCAAGCACATGTTGGCAGAACGACGCATGGCGACCCGACGCGCTAAAACGCTCAGAAAAAGCTAAGCACTGTCGAAATGTGAGGTCGCCTTTTCTACGTTCAGGAGTCTAGGCGCCAATCAAAATCCATTTGTTTGGCTGTTTTTACAGCCAACTCGCGGCTGCGTAAGCGCGACACCAAGTACAGGCTCATATCGATTCCCGCAGAAATTCCCGCAGAACTCAGCACCGGGCCACAGTCAATCCAACGTGGTCCTGCACAAACATCGAGGGCGGGAAACTGCTACTTTAAATCATCGAGGTCTTCCCAGTAGGTGGTGACGCGATGATCGGTTATCACTCCCGCCGCCGCCAAAAGAAAAACCGCAGTGCAAACCGAGGAGGTACTCTGCGCGCAAATTAACTGGCCGGCAATCCATGCCAATACCGCAGACTTCGTCATTTCTGCTTCGTGCACGCCACCGACAATAATCAGCACATCAAAGCGCGGATAATCGGCAAAACTGCAGTGGGGTAGAATTTGCAAGCCGCCACTTGTATCAAGCGGCCCAGGCAACTCACTCACTAGCAAAACAGAGAACTCATCACCCGGCTCGCAGAGCCGGCTTGCCGTTGAAAAACTTCATAGGGCCTAGCGAAGTCCAAAACCTCAGCACTGCGGTATACATAAATCCCAATATTCATATGGAATCTCTTTCTCTAGTGCAGCCGGTCTAGGCACAATGAAACATTAAGGCCCGTTAAGCATTATCCGTGTTGCCAATTGAATTTCACGTAAGAAACCCACTAGCGCCCCAATCAAGCAAGCCATTGCCAATACAAATAGACCCGCCACCAGCAAGCTGCTATTCCAAGCCAACACAGCGCTGATAAACAACATTGCGATAACAACACAGACCAATAGCGCACTGGTTGTGCTGTAGCCGATTGAGCGATGAACCACTCGAGCACGGCGAGTCAGCATAGCTAACTCCTCGTGGACACCCGCAGTGCGCTCGTCTGGCAGGTTCTCTAAACGTCGATGTAAGGTCCGGCTACGATCTATAATCCGCGCTAAGCGATTAGTCAATACATTGAGAATGGCACCAATACCCGCAAGTAAAAACACCGGTGCGACCGCCTGCTGGATCGCGTGGGTAATGGTGATAACTTCGATCTCTACTGCCATGAAGGTCCTTATTTACACGAGTAGTTAAAATCACATATTCAAAAAAACTTGTTCACCTTCGCACTCAACCATGAAGGTCGTCAGCGCTTGAGGTAATTTTCCGAGGGCGATTAGCTTATGTGTCCAGCCCGGCATTGGCATACCGATAAAAGCATTTGTCCAATCGATATTCTCGCCGCTTAACAAATTAAAACTAGAGCCATGAAACGGGCAAGTCACTGCACCATCACAAATTTTACCCTTTGCCAGTGGCAGCCCAAGGTGCGGGCAGCGGTTTTCTACCGCACAAACCTGACCGTTGACCTTGGTTAATAGTACTTTGCTGCCACCGAGGGTTTTCGTTAAAAATTTCCCCTCTTCAACTTCATCAAGATTTGCCGCGAAGATTCTTTCCATTTTCATATACTCTCGATTAACCCAAAAGGCGGCGTTGCAATACCAACGCCACGTAAAAGTGACTACAACAAAGGCAAGGCGGTTTTACTCACAGGAGACTTCATTACAAAGCTGGAGTGTACCCCTGTGACGCCATCAATTCGAGTGATCTTATTTAATAGCAGTGCCTGAAAACCGTCCATGTCGGCAACAATCACTTTAAGTAAATAGTCGGCCGCCTGACCGGTAATTAGGTGGCATTCTAAGACCTCAGCACACTCGCCAACATGACGTTCAAAGTTTTCAAAACGCTCCGGCGTGTGTCGGTCCATACTGATATGAATAAAGGCCATAAGATTCAATCCCAAGGCCCTCGCATTGAGCAAGGCCCGGTAGCCCGCCAATAAGCCGCTTTCTTCTAATCTGCGCACCCGACGCAAACACGGTGACGGAGACAAACCAATGCGGTCTGCCAACTCTTGGTTGCTGAGGCGGCCGTCTTCCTGCAAAGCATCCAAAATACGCTTATCATAATTATCTAACTTCACAAATAAATCACCTATTCGACATCTATTAGCATAATATTCCACCATTAAACTTAAACAAGCAATTTATGCGCATTTTAATTCTATTTTCCAGCTAAGTTCGCAATCCCCTGCTACAGCCATATCCCTATACTGGGAACCATGGAGTTACCGCTCCGCAAACATCGTTAGTCAGACAGCAACACCCCGCTGCTTGAACACGCGACCAAGCTCTTTCACAACGAGAGCCAGTGAAAACGCCCGGTATCGCCGGGCTTCACCACCTAAATGCATTAGCACCCATTTAAGCTCAAGGAAGCGAATTCTGCCATGACCGACTTTAATCACAGCAAATACCGCGCGACGCCCGCCATCGCGATGCCCGACCGCCAGTGGCCAAACAACCGTATTAACCATGCGCCGCAGTGGTGTTCGGTTGATCTCCGCGACGGCAACCAAGCCCTTGTCGAACCCATGACGGTTGAACAAAAATTGCGGATGTGGGATTTGCTGATCAAACTCGGATTCACTCAGATTGAAGTGGGCTTTCCCGCTGCGTCCCAACCCGATTTCGACTTTGTGCGCGCGCTGATCGATGGCGATCGGATTCCGGACAACGTTACTGTACAAGTACTAACACAAGCGCGAGAAGCGCTTATTGCCCGCAGCTACGAAGCGCTCAAAGGCGCAAAAAAGGCGATAATCCACGTTTACAATTCCACCAGTCCAGTGCAGCGCGAGCGCGTATTTGGCCTGGACAAAGATGGGATAAAAGCCATTGCCGTGCAGGGCGCGCGCTGGGTTAAAGAATATGCAGAAAGGAACCCAGAAACTGCTTGGTCCTTCCAGTATTCACCCGAAAGCTTCAGTAGCACCGAGATCGAGTACGCGGTAGAAATCAGCGACGCGGTTATTGCTGAGTGGCGCGATACTGGCGCGCCCATCATCATCAATTTACCCGCCACCGTCGAGTGCGCCAGCCCCAATGTGTTTGCCGATCAAGTGGAGTGGTTTTGCCGACACACCCAATACCGCAGCGATATTACCGTCTCGGTTCACACCCACAACGACCGCGGCTGTGGCGTTGCCGCCGGTGAACTGGCCGTTATGGCGGGTGCGGACCGTGTTGAAGGTACGCTGCTGGGGAATGGCGAGCGCACCGGCAATATGGACATTGTGACCATGGCCATGAACCTGTACAGCCAAGGCGTAGACCCTGAGCTCAATTTGGCCGATATGGACGAAATTATTGCCGTTGTTGAACACTGCACGGCAATACCACTGCACCCACGCCACCCCTATGCAGGCGAATTCGTGTTTACTGCTTTTTCTGGTAGTCACCAGGACGCGATTCGTAAGTGCTTAGCTAAGCAGGGCGAGGATGAGCATTGGCAGGTTGCTTATCTACCAATAGACCCGGCTGACCTCGGGCGCAGCTACGAAGCGGTAATTCGCATTAACAGCCAGTCAGGCAAAGGCGGCGTGAGCTGGGTACTGGAAAACGATTACGGCCTGCAACTGCCCCGCTGGCTGCAAATTGATGCGAGCCGCGCGGTGCAAGCCAAGGCCGAAGAAATTGCCGGTGAAGTGAGCGCCGCACAAATTTGGACGCTGTTTGACGAACACTATCTGCAGGCGGCGCGACGTACCGAACTGAGCAATTTTACGATCAGCCAAAACAACGCCGAAAACCAAGGCCAAGATCAACTCAGCCTCAGTTTCCATCACAACGATGAAGAAATTAGCCTACAAGGCCATGGTGACGGCGCCATAAGCGCCCTCGTTAATGCCTGGCAACAGGAGTTTGGCGATAAAGTTGAAATACTCGACTACCGCGAACACGCACTAGCAACCGGCACCGCCTCACAAGCTATAGCCTATGTTCACCTGTCGATCAACAACCAGCGCTACATCGGCGTAGCCATGCACCGCGATGTAATCACAGCGTCATTGCAAGCGGTACTGAGCGCAGCCAGTCAGGCGGTGGTGCAAGTCAGGAAGGTGGGATAGAAATTGTGTCGGGTGTCTGACGTTTGGCGTCGGACACCCTGCGCCAGACGCCAAAAACTTAATTCGCTTTTTGGTACAACATGGTAATCAAGTCGGCTTCAGAGCTAGAGATACCACAGCGCTGAGCTAGCTCTTCGGCGCTGAGACCTTGGTCCGCTAGACCAATCGCCTGCTGGTAAAAGCGGACATCTTTTTTATCAGTGTTTTGGCGTTCTTGGCGTATACCAATCATTTCTAAATATTCTTCTAAGGCAGTAACTCGCTCACCTAGCAAGCTCATTGCGGAATTCTGTTGTTCAATTTTTTTCTCGAGCAAGGCAATTTTTTCGTCGGCAGTTGGGATATGTGGGCCGTCTTCTTGGTGTGCACGTCGCGACTTTAGTGCGAATAATAATAGCCCTACGCCAACAACGCTGAGCAATAAACCCAGCAGTGATGCCTCGCCTAGGCTATTAAACCAATTGCCAATGAGCGACGGTAACTGATTACTAGTCTCCATAGTATTTACTCCGCACGCTTAGCTCGCCGTCCAATCAGTCAGTCGACTTTTTAAGCGCACAATCGCCTGACTGTGAATCTGACATACCCGCGATTCACTGACTTCCATCACCTCGCCAACTTCTTTGAGGTTTAAGCCGCTGTCGTAATAAAGGGCCATGACCAACTTTTCTCGCTCTGGCAAGCTGTTAATGTGACTCGCTAGAGCGTGTTGAAAATCATCTTCCAATACATTTTCTAAGGGGGCGTAGCGATCATCACCACCGCCAATATCGGCTGGCTCCTGCTCGCCATCACCCAATTGCTCTAAGCTAAATAAGCGCACTGAACTAGTATCACGCAATAGCTCGTGATATTCGGAGAGGGAAACCCCCATTTCGGCGGCGATATCAGCACTACCTGCTTCACGGCCCAAACGCGACTCAGTGCGCCGCACTGCTTCGGATACTTCACGAAGCTGCCGGGTGACCGAGCGCGGTGCCCAACCACTCTGCCGCATTTGATCGATCATCGCACCACGAATTCGAATACTGGCGTAGGTTTCAAAACTAGCACCTTTATCCGCTTGATAATTGCTGCCCGCTTCAAGGAGACCGATCATGCCCGCTTGAATTAAATCGTCTACCTCAACGCTGGCCGGCAAACGACTCACCAAATGATAGGCAATTCGCTTGACCAAAGGCGCATGTCGACTCACCAGCTCTTCGCGGCTGCCGTTTTGCACATCAAGGTAAGCGGCGTGACCGTTCACATTTCGACTCCGGCAGCTGTGTTTTCTGCGCTGTCGGCGCTAAACATGCGGTCAACAAAGAATTCAATATTGCCACTTGGGCCAGATGGCCCTTCCCACTTATCAACCGTTTCTGCCAACTTGCGGAACGCCAGCGACGATTCAGCCCCAGGGTACAAATCACTTACGGCCATTTGCCGCGAATCGGCTTTGATCAAATAAGGGTCGCGGGGGATAAAACCGGCAAATTCTAGACTTACATCTAAAAAGCGCTGAGCGACTTCATTGAGCCGCTCAAAACCATCACGCGCTTGGTCGTGACTGTCGACCATATTACGAAGCACTTTAAAACGACGAATTCCCGCATCGCGGTTCATTACTTTAATCAATGCATAAGCGTCAGCCATGGAAGTGAGTTCATCCGTTACCACAACCATTACATACTGACTGGCCCGGCAAAAGGTCACCACGCTGTCGGAGATGCCTGCAGCCGTATCAACAATTAAAACGTCGTAATCGTCTTTTAATTCACTGAGCGAGCGCACAATTGCTGCGTGTTGATCGGTGCCCAAGTCCGCCATTTTTTGGACGCCCGACGCGGCTGGAATAATGGTGATTCCCACCGGCCCGGGAACGAGAATATCTTGTATCGCGCACTTTCCATCCAATACATGAGACAAATTCCATTTTGGTCGTAAGCCCAGCATGATATCTACGTTCGCCAAGCCAAGATCAGCGTCCATCAACAGTACACGACGACCACGCCGTGCCAGCTGGCAAGCAAGATTAACCGAGACATTGGTTTTACCCACCCCGCCTTTGCCGCTGCTTACTGCTATTACTTTTACTGCGCTCATCTAGTTATCATTCTCCGTTAATCAACTTCGCAGCATATTCTAGGCTCAGGCGCCCAAAAATGCTCTACGCATATGCACGCACTCAATCTGGAAATCTCCACCCGAACTTCAGCCCAGTCACACTCGTATATTCAGGCCGCCGCTTACCTTCGCTGGTGGCGGCGCCATAGTCTGCTGTGCAGCCTGCGTCACCGCTGGCTGAGGAGCAATTTCTGGCCCACGCTTAAGTTCAAATGCACGGGCCATGCGCACTGCCATATTCACCAGTTTAGCAGCATCTGCAGCAGACAGATTTTGCGGTACTTTAGGGCCGTTAGCACACCATGCCACAGGCAAACGATGCTGGATTAAATTGGAGATCACTCCGCCCAAGCGCATGGCTTCGTCGATGCGTGTTACAACCGCCCCTTGGGGCGCCAGTGGCGCATAGGCGTCAATAATCTCACTCTGGACATAGGCCTCCGCGTCGGCTGGCACCGTAATAAACACCTGCACATCCTGCATCGCCGCCGTTAATTGCTGCAATTCGCTAATGCCACGACTATCTCGAAAAGACATACCAGCGGTATCGATTAGTACCAGTTTCTTCTTACGTAAGATACGGTAGGTTTTCACCGCTTCTTCTAGGTCGACCGCAGTGTGCACCGGTATCTGTAAAATTCGGCCATAGGCCCGCAATTGCTCTTGAGCCCCGACTCTAGCTACATCGGTTGTCAGTATAGCAATACCATCGCGGCCGTGATTCAGTACATGCTGGGCGGCAATCTTTGCAATAGTGGTGGTTTTCCCCGCGCCCTGTGGGCCAACAAGACAAACCGCACCTGAGGTCGGCGGCGTCATAACCGGCAATTGTTTAATAAGCAACATTTTGAGCATTTCACGCTGCAGCGATTCACTCTCGTCACTGGGTATCTCGGCACTGAGACGCCGCCCCAAGCTAGGATCGAGATCTAAACTTGCTAAAAAGGTATTCAGCTCTAGCTGTTCCGGCGCTTTAAAACTCGCCTGCTGCCAGTTGTGACCCTTGAGCTGATCCATTAGCATCGATTTCATTGAGGACAGTTCTTGCTTGAGCGTTAGCATTTCGTCTTGCTGCGACCACGCTAGCTGCGGACTTTGGCCCTGCACCGGTGTTTGTGTTAACTGACCTACTGCGCGTGTATTGTCACTAACGCCAAGATTTTGGCGTTCACTGGCGAGCTCCGCCGCCGCTTCAGCATTTTTCTTCTGCCGGTCTAACAGTGCATCTAAAGCCGTGCGTTCACGGCGTGGCGCTGAAGCCGGCGAAAACTGTTGTGTAATTTGTCTGGCCATTTGCTGCGCCGCAGATTCCGTCACTGCGATTTCCGCCTGCGCACCAACTGGCTCAGCGCTGTCGTCGAGGCTAACCACCACCTCGACACCACCATCAATAGTATGAAAATCCAGAATCACCGCATCGGGGCCGTGAGCAGCCCGCACTAAGCGCATGGCTTGCTGGCTGTCGGCAGCACGATATTTCTTAACTTGCATACTCATTCTCCTACAGCTCGCGCCTTAAGCTAATCGCGCTTGCTGACCAATGGTAGATAGTAAACGCACCTGCTTACTATCGGGTACTTCGTTATATGACAACACCGATAAGCCAGGCACGCTGCGCCGAGTAAAGCGCGACAACCATGCCCGTATTGACGGTGACACCAGCACTACCGCAGGTTGACCAGATAATTCCTGACGATGACTAAAATCGGCCAATTCATTTTGTAGTCGCTCTGCAATTCCAGGCTCCAAACCGACCGCGCCAGAACTGCCTCTAAGCATATCTTGCAACAACTGTTCCAGATCAGCGTCGAGTGCGGAAACTGGTAATTCGTCATCTAAGCCATTGATTTCCTGAACAATCATTCGACCCAAAGCAACCCGCACCCCCTCCAATAATTCGTCAGGATTTTTGCTACGCGGCGCTTGCTCCGCCAAACTTTCGGCGATCATACGTATGCTGCGTATAGAAACCCCCTCTTTAAGCAGATTTTGCAGAACCCTAACCACAATACTGAGAGGCAATTGTTTGGGCACCACGTTCTCCACCAAGCGTGGATCCGTTTTCGCTAAACGATCTAAGAGCTGCTGAACTTCCTCGTGACCCAATAGCTCATGAGCGTGCTGCTTGATCACTTGGCTCAGGTGCGTGGCGATTACAGTACAGGGATCAACCACCGTATAACCCATGGTTTGCGCCTGGTCTCGCTGGCTAGAGTCAATCCAGATTGCGTCCATACCAAAGGCGGGATCTTTCGTGGTAGCACCGCGCAGGCCTGGTTGCGCGCCACCGGGATTAATTGCCAAGTCTTTGCCGACCTGAATATCGCCTTGGGCGATCGTGTCGCCCAGCAACTGAATGCGGTAACTACCAGGAGATAACTCCAAATTATCGCGGATATGCACCGGCTGGATCAGAAAACCTAAATCCTTAGAAAGCTTCTTGCGCACGCCGGTAATTCGGCCAATTAATTCACCACCCTGATTGCGATCAACCAAGGGGATAAGGCGGTAGCCAACCTCAAGGCTAACGACATCCATGTGCGTCACTTCGTCCCAGCTCAACTCACTGGGTTCACGTGGTGCGGTGGCCACGTCTTCACTCGACTCTTCGGCTGCAACAAGTTCATGCGAGGTCTTTTTCTTGTGCTGCAACCACCAACCGCTGCCGCCACAGGCCGCTGCTAACATCAAAAACACCAAATTTGGCATGCCGGGAATAATCCCGATTAAGCCCAGCAGGGTAGCAGAGAGATACAGCACATTTGGGTTGGCGAACATCTGACTTGCCATCTGCTCGCCCATATTCTGGGGACGAGAGATACGGGTAACGATAATCGCCACCGCCGTCGACAACAGCAACGATGGCAGCTGCGCCACCAAACCGTCACCTATCGTCAACAAAGTGTAATTATGCATGGCCTGATCAAAGCTCAATCCATGCTGGCTCATGCCCACGCCCAAACCACCAATGACGTTGATAAACAAAATCATGATGCCGGCGACCGCGTCACCGCGCACAAACTTACTGGCACCGTCCATCGAACCGTAGAAATCGGCCTCGGTACGCACTTCTTCGCGACGACGGCTGGCCTCTTCCTGATTCAGTAGACCTGCATTCAAATCAGAGTCGATCGCCATTTGCTTGCCGGGCATGGCGTCCAAGGTGAATCGAGCAGTTACTTCAGATACCCGGCCTGCACCCTTGGTCACCACCACAAAGTTAATGACAACCAAGATAATGAACACCACGATACCAACAACGTAATTGCCGCCGATAACAAACTCGCCAAAGGACTCAATAACCTTACCCGCGGCGCCAGGACCGGTATGTCCCTCAAGCAATACCACGCGAGTTGAAGCCACATTCAAAGACAAGCGCAGCAAGGTAGCCAACAGCAATACCGTGGGGAAAACCGAGAAATCGATGGGTCGTTCGACGTAAATAACCGCCAAAATAATGATCAGCGACAAGGCAATATTGAAGGTAAACAGCAAATCCAGAAGAAACGGCGGCATCGGGATAACCAACATCCCCAAGCACGCAATGAGCATGACCAACACGCCGACGCCACTACTGGCGACCTTTTCCATCCAGCCGTTCGTTGCTATTGTCTGTGTTGCTGCTGCCATACCCACTCTCTTCTAAGATGGATTTTTCGGCGCGCAAAAGCGCCAAAATTTCGTCGTTACCGAGAGTAATTGCAACAACAGGGCCAACTTGCTGTGGAGCAGCATGCTTAATGGGAGACGGGAGACGCATAAGCGAGATTTCCGCATTCGCGAAGCCTTGCTTTTGATTTAGCGTCTTCCGTCTCCCGTCACGCATTCAGCGCAGGGCTTATGATGCCAATCCCCCCCGCACTCCGCCTTATTCAGGGATTAACTCAGAGCAAATCCTTCAAATACGCATCATCAACTTCTGGCTCAGGTGGTTCGGGGTAATCTCCACCCAAAGTTTCCCAACTACGCAGCTGGTAAACGTAGGTCAAAATTTGCGCCACAGCTAAATACAAACCACCGGGAATTTCTGCATCAAGGTCGGTGCTGGCGAAAACTGCTCGCGCCAAACGGGGTGACTCCACAATGGGGACATCATGCTCATTGGCCAATTCGCGGATTTTTGCAGCGATATTGTCAGCGCCTTTTGCCAGCAAGGTCGGTGCAGCCATTCGTGCCTCATCGTATTTCAAGGCCACGGCGAAATGGGTCGGGTTAGTGATAATAACGTCTGCAGTAGGGACTTTTTCCATCATCCGGCTATTGGCTGCGGCTTGCTGCATTTCGCGCAGCTTGGCTTTTACCTCTGGACGCCCATCCGATTCTTTGTGTTCGTCGCGCACTTCTTGACGAGTCATACGCAATTCCTTGTGGTAATTCCACAACTGCCAGGGTACATCGATCGCAGCGATTGCAAGCAAAGGTAAGCTCACAATAAAAAAGAACCAAACAAGCAAAGAGGCACTATTTTTAATCGCTTCTTTGGGCTCCTGAAGCCCTAAACCAAGAATATCATTCGCCAGCCCCGACAATAAAAATACCGCCGCTGAACCGATGAACGCCATTTTCATAAGTGCCTTACCCAGCTCACCTAAGCTACGCACCGAAAACAGTTTTGCTACGCCCTTGATTGGGTCCATACGATTGGGTTTTACGCTCAAATTAAACGTCCAGCCGCCCAATATCGTTGAGGAAAACACCACCGCAACAATGGCAATGAGCATCAACGGCCAAATGGTCAGTAAGCCGCGAACCAAAGTTTCATAGAGGCGACTGGCAATTTCAGTCTCGTCACTCATTAAAAAGCTAGGCGACAAACTACTGGACAGAATATTTTGCAGGGCAGTTGCCAACGCGCCACCGGTGAACAGCAATATAGCGGCGCCGGACAAAGTCACCATCATAGTAGTGAGTTCTTTAGAACGCGGTACCTGCCCCTTTTTACGGGAGTCAGCGAGCTTTTTCTCGGATGCGTCTTCTGTGCGTTCTTGACCGTCTTCGTTCTCAGCCATGGCTCACATTCCGAGGAACTGTTCGGCGGCCACAAAGGCGGAACCGAGACCAGTGGTTAACAGGGGCAGTAAATTCGGCAGCAAACGATCCACCACCAAAAAGCCGATTAGCATCGCAATAGGGAAACCCACCGCAAACAAATTCAATGTAGGCGCCGCGCGACTCACTACGCCCATTGCGAGCTGGACCACTAACAGCGCAACCACAGCGGGGATCGCCACTCTTATTGCGCCGGTAAACAATTCGGCTCCACGCACTATGACTACACCAAGCTGATCACCAGACAAGGCCCGCCCGCCCACCGGCCAATATTCAAAACTCCTAGCCAGCAAGCTTAAAAAGTCCATATGGCCGTTCATCGCCACAAAAATTAGCATGGTGAAAATCAGCAGGAATTGCGACAAAACCGGTACTTGTACGCCGCGCTGAGGATCGACCATCATGGCAAAACCTAAGCCCATACCCATCGCAATCAACTGTCCGGCCAAAATAATAGCGTCAAAAACTAGCTGGATAATAAAACCAAGACATAGGCCAATAAAAAACTCATTGGCGATAACCAACATGGTTTCGACGCTCAATAAATCCATTGGTGGTGGCGCTGGCAATAGCGGTAACAGAACGGCGGTGATGAATATCGCAACCATGATTCGAGAGCGGGTTGGGATATAGGCTGCGCTAAACAGGGGGGCGGTCATCATAGCGCCGCCAACGCGAATAAACGGCAACCAAGCACTAGCCAGCAAAACGCTGAGCTGATCTGCAGTAAGCCCCATCACAGTAGGGTCACCCCACCAAGCCGGGGATCATTTCAAACAGCTGAGTAGTGTAGTCTATTAATTGCCGAAGCATCCACGGGCCAGCCAAACCGAGTACCATCACTAATACCACCAGCTTAGGAATAAAGCTTAAGGTCATATCTTGAATCTGAGTAGCGGCCTGAAACATACCGATCATTAAACCCGCCGCAAGCGCCGACAACAACAAAGGCGCCGCCAACAATACGGTGACATTCATTGCCTGGCGACCAAGTTCGATTACCGTGTCGGCATTCATTGATAGAAACTCGCCGCAAGGGAACCCATCACCAAACTCCAGCCGTCCACTAACACAAACAGCATGATTTTAAAGGGCAGCGAAATCATCATGGGCGATAGCATCATCATACCCATGGACATCAAGACACTGGCGACCACGAGATCGATAACCACAAAAGGAATAAACAACAAAAAACCAATTTGGAAGGCGGTTTTTAACTCGCTGGTTAAAAACGAAGCCATCAATATTGCAAAGGGGACATCTTCTGGCTTATCAAAGGCATCTTGACCAGTGATCTCAGCAAAGCGGGCAATATCCTCTTCACGGGTTTGGCGCAGCATAAACGCCCGAAAGGGTTTAAAGCCTGTTTCGATGGCTTGTTCAAAAGGCATTTCTTCTGCGATATAAGGTTTAATCGCATCGTTATAAGCAATTTCTGCCACCGGCTGCATAATAAACATGGTTAAAAATAGCGACAGACTTAATAGGATTTGATTCGATGGCGTCTGCCCTGTACCCAAAGCCTGACGCAGTATCGACAAGACAATCATAATACGGGTAAATGCCGTCATACCAAGCAGTAAGGCCGGCAATAAGGTTAGCGCGGTCATAACCGCCAGTAATTGCAACGACACCGTATACTCTTGGCCGCCGCCAGCCGCAGGCACCGCCGTTACAGCGGGTAAAGACAATTGCGCCGCATCTGCGATCATCGGCAGACAACAGCCCGCAAGTAGTAGCAGTTTTTGGAGGACCTTCATGACTGAACCCCACTTTCTCTGCCCGCAGTCGTTTTAGCAGTTTGCTTAGGCATGCGCGCCAATAATTTAGCAAATGGGGAGTTTTGAGGAATTGGCGTATCGCTGTCTTGGGGTGAAGTCCAAGTATGCAAAGTATTAATAGCAGCGGAGGTACAACCAAGTAGCAATTTCTCATCGCCGACTTGTACCACCAATAGTTTTTCTTTCATGCTCAGCGGTATTTGACCAACAACAGCGACACCGGCCTGACTCGGCCCAGAGATCAATCGGCTTTTACGCAGCAACCACATTACCGCGACAATACAAAGTACCACCAACAGCAAACTGCCCAGTAAACCACTTATATCAAGTTCTGCCATACTCGGCGTCGACGCTGGCAGTACAGGCGCTGAACCAGTGGATTTAGCCGCCACGAGCGGTTCAGCGGTTTCGGCTAAATCTGCGCTCCAGGCTGGCAACGCCACTACCGTAGCAATTCCGGCCAGTACACAATATCGCTTAGCCAAATACGCTATCATCCCCGACGCTCACGCTCTTCCTGGCCCACAACCTCGGTAAGCATAATCCCGAATTTATCCTTAACTACAACGATTTCGCCACGCGCCACGAGTGTATCGTTCACCAGCACATCAAGCGGCGTACCGGCGGCACGATCTAATTCAATAATGGCGCCCTGGCTAAGCTCGCGAATATCGCGAATACTCATTTTAGTTCGGCCAACTTCCACGGCGACATTAACGCTGACATCCATAATCATGTCGAGGCTCATATCATTACTCATGCGTCCACTCCCCGTGCTACTACCTGCTGCTGGCTTTGTTTGCTGCGCGCTAGTGTGTTCATTTAATTCCTTAATCTCTGCGGCGCTTACCGCCTCGTTTTGACTTGCGGCTGCTGCCGCTGGCTCTTGATCATTGACGTCGTCTGTCATACGTCCTCCTTAGCGCTGGGTCCGTTTCTTCGGCACCGGACCTTCGAGTTTCACCGCTAAATTGCCTTGATGACTGCCAAAGCGACCGCGCATAAAGGGTTTGCCGTCTACTTCTAAAATCAATTCATCTGGCGACGGTAAATCGATAATATCTCCAACCTTAAGCCCCGCGACTTTTTTCAAGCTAAGCTTGGTGTGCGCTAACACCGCCACTAATTCAATTGGTGCAGACTCAAGTCCCTCCAGCAATCGATCTCGCCAATCATCACTCGACGGTTTGCCTTTGCTCTTGGCCGGATCTCCCAGACTGTCGCGTACCGCATCAATGGCGCTCCACGGCACAATAGACCAAAGACCACCGGTAAACTCACCGATTGTTACAGTAAATCGTGTCGCTACAAGGGAGTCTGCCTCGCTGATGCTATCGAGCATGCGTGGATCATTATATTGGGCGGCAATTGTCGGCGGGATTTTAACGACTGATTTCCAAGCACTGGCAATATCGGGAAGCAAGGCGGTATTCAGCATTTCCATAAAACTGAATTCGGAAACTGACAAAGCCTCTCGATCACCCTGCTGACTTGCTCCAGAGCCACCAAAATAGCGATCGACCAACTGAAAAACCAAGTCGGACTCAAACGCCAAATACAAACTGGCACTCATCGGCAACCCCTGCACTACCGATAAACTGCAGGGTGCCGACAGAGTATTGACCATTTCCTCGAACTTCATCACCGAAATTTTATCGGTTTGTACTGAACTCACGGCCGATACAAATTCCTGCATTCGATCTCTGGTCGCGCCGGCGAATTGCGACTGAATCAAAGATAGCGCGGGAATAAGGCGCTGTACCGCATAATCTTGGCGAGCAAGGTTGTACTTGCCTTTCCCGGCAGTGTTCTCTTCCTCGCCGGCCATCAGCGCTTCGAGTTCTTCCGGATCGAGTACATCGGTCACGTCATCAACCTCACTGCACTACGAATTTGGTGAAATACACCGCGTCAACGCCGCCTTTACCAGATTCAGCTATTAAGACGCCGTTAATCACCGCCATCGCCTCTTCCTGAATTTTCTGACGCTGCTCTACCGTGGCAATTGCCTCGCGATCCAATTTACTAAGGAACAGTAATATATCGTTTCGTATTCGGGGTTCGTATTGTTCAACGCGGTTAAAAGTATCGTCGCGGCGCGACATTAACTCGATCTCAATCATTAAAAAGCGCATTCCACGCTCGTTTTGCAAATTCACCACAAAGGACGGCGACAAACTGTAATACTCCGGGGCCTTCAGGGCTGGGCTAGCTGCGGCCATCATTTCACCTTCGGCGCCCGTTGGCATCGGCACCGGCGCGGAGCTTTTCATAAAGAACCAAGTGCCACCAACCGCAGCCAAGAGCAAGACAACAACCCCGACAATTAAGATAATCTTAGATTTCATAATCTGTTTCCAACAATCCGTATAGTGACAACATAGCTATAATCAAGGCAAAAGCAAGGCTTGTGCCAATGAAAATTGTACTTTGAAATCAGACACTTAATATAGTTACAAATGCCTATGACAAAACTTTGGCAGCCCGTTGCCGGTATTCAGGCGCAATTTAGCCACCAGTGTCACTCAGTGACCACCAATTAGCACCTCACTTACTGTTATAATTCATGAAATGCATCAAGGAGATAGTCTAATGACAGTTGCTTCAGCACGACACATATTAGTTAAAACCGAACAAGAAGCGAAAGATCTTAAAGCTAAAATCGCGAAAGGCGGAGATTTTGGTGAATTGGCGAAAAAGCATTCCGATTGCCCATCGGGCAAACAGGGTGGCGACCTCGGCGAATTTCGCCCCGGCCAGATGGTAAAACCCTTTGACGACGTGGTTTTTAAAGAAGCCGTTTTAGAAGTACACGGCCCAGTCAAAACCCAGTTTGGCTACCACTTGATCCAAACTATTTACCGCAACTAACGGCATCTGTGGCGAGGGGTGTTATTCTGCGCCCATCTCGCCAATGAGCAATACAGTATGTTCGCACTATCCTCAGGTAACTTCTGTTTAGCCAAGTAGCCACGGCATACTTGGGAGTTCCTTGAGCTGCTAAACTGCATCCCCAGAATTCCCTGTCATCGCGCGATAACAATAGCTACCTTTCTAAAAATCACCTCCTAAGTGCTGACAAATAAAAAGCCCCGCATTCATTCCTGAGTACAGGGCAATTTGCCAATCTATTAAGTAACCGTATCAACAATTATTCATACAAAAACTGCATGCCATTAATTGTTATTGAGAACACCAAAAACTAAATATGATCATAGGAAATAACTATTTTATCACCAGACGTCGGTATAGCCTCCCCATAGAACACTATGGAGACTTCTTCGCTGCCATATAGCACATCAAATCCATCATTATGACTTGCATCCCTAGTAACGGCTGCGCCGTTTACAGTGACACTTACTGAGTCCGGTTTGGGCGGAAAATCTAGTTTAAAGCTACTAGCTAAACCCGTCGCTGTTTGAATTATCTGGTCATACATCACTGCCCACGCAGTTGACGGCGCGCAAATAGAGGATGAGCTCCCGCCCGTAACAGCAGCAATTTCTCTGAAATGCGCGCCACCATCTGCACTACCACCTTCCCCTGAGCACGTGGAATCTGGCGTGTAGCTAGGATATGGGTCATTGAAGGTTGGCCGCACTACGTTCGAGGGTCCTGTAATAGAAAAGTATGTTGCGCCGCTATCAGTAAAGATTTGTTTATAGGTATCGAAATCACGCGGGCTGTATCCACTACCGTAAACGCCTGATGGTAAAGACTCACCTACAGACTCATTCTCGGGTTCGTCCGAGACGAAAACCACGATATTTGGTGCCGTTTCACGATCGAAGCCAGTCAAATCTACTTTATCTGCGCAATAGAAACCTGTCTCTGTTGCGCTACCTGATGTACCTGGCCGAGCGATACCATCGTAATCGTCACCCCATTGATTTTTGCCGTCCGGTGTTGTCGGCGAGATAAAATTCGTCGATGCATCATCTGGCAGGGTTAATAACTCATCACAATTTCCGCCATCTGTCGTTGTTACTGCCAAACGAAAATCAAGTCCTGCATTATTAAGACTGTCAAAAAATTGATCTACTCCATTTCCGAGATTGTCTTGCTCCTGCCCCATAGAACCGGAATTATCAATAACCCACAAAATATCCGCCGCATTATTTAGATCTTCTACCTGCGTAAAGGTTTGGCTGGCAGAAACAAAGGTGTTAACGGCTGAAATTGATGTCACCGCAGTACCGTTATTCACATCACCGTAAACCGCTTTGACCTGATCGGCAAAATTCGTCGAGTACACCCCTACCCATGTGTACAAGTTTTGACCGATTTCCCAAAAAGCAAGGGACACCCTGAACTCTCTTCCGCTGTTGCTACCTACAGGAAGCACTGAAATATCCGCGTCTGAACCGAGCTCAGCTAGCAATACATTACGGATATCAGCACTGCTACGGCCACCTGAAATATACTCAACATCTAAAACTACGATCGCAACGGCGGCCTCAATACCTTCTATGCTTCGGTTTACCAACTGATTCACACTTGCGCCGTCCTCGACCAATACATTGGTAACCAAGGACACTTTGTCGTCAACCACATCGCTTTGATTATTCGACGAATCAGATTCCGCGCGCGCAACGGCGGTTTCCGCAATCTCCGATTCCGAAACCACCATGCCAAAACCGGCATAGTCCAATTCCTCATCATCTAAAAGTAATGAGGGCCGGCTATCTCCAACCTCTTTGGTTTTCTCAGCGTCAATATCGCCGTACAAGGCCATTTTCGCTTTTTCACTGGCTATAGCAGCATCTACTGACGGGGTATTGCTTTTACTACTGTTTTCAAAACACGCAGTCATACTCAGCACTGAGAAGCTCAGCACCGAAGCAACAAAAATCTTCGGGAAATACATAACGACACTCCAAATTGTCTAATTTTGCTGCCAATCCTTAGCAAGCTATACCAACATCATTGGCAACATATTTATACTTTGCGCTCGAAGAAGCGCAGATCGTATGAAAGCACAAATGCCCTCATACGTAAATTCCAATATAACGCTTCAGCGAGACGGTATATTGGCCAGTGCAGTCGACTCCGGGCTCGCGAAATTATTCAGATAGGAAATCATGGCGCGTGCAGATTCCCGCTGGTACTCGGGTGTGATGACACCATGAAAGTGATAAGACAAACGTAAACACGCCGTACCAAGCTCAACCGTCAGTGCTCGCGCATTCGGATTGGATGCTGGCAACAGCACATTCACCGCCGCCATTAAAGTTTCAACTTGACCACCTAAATGCTCAATGGTGAGTTCTAGCGCCTTGCTGCTTTCATCACTGGCCATCGCGCCAAGAATCAACATTCGCCCCACCGGCTTACTATTGTGAAAATCGGCAACCGCCTCAGTAATTTTGTACACCATTTCTTGCCACGTCAGCTCCCCTAATTGCTGCACAGCCGCCTCGACATGCTCCTCTAGTTTTATCAGATAACGTCGCGTCAGCTCATTCAATACCGCGTAGGGAGTCGGAAAAAAATGGTAAATACTCGTTCGAGTATACGCCAGTCGCTCGGCAAGCTCTGGGATGGAAAAGCCGGAAATCCCCTTAGCAAGCAATACCTGTTCGGCCTCCGCGAGAATTTTCTCAAAGCGGGCTTTGCCACGCAGCTGCTGCGGCGCTCGGGCCTCGGATGGCAATGTATGTGGACTATTCATGCCTAAACACTATCACTTGACAGTCAAAACGTACATAAGTATGTTAATGACACATCCTAGCATTAGTATGCAAATTGAGCTCGCTGGCCACACATCAATAACAAGGCTAAATATCAGCGGCGTTCTCAGCGTACAAGTCTAAAAATAATAAGAGCAATACCCAAGGCGAGATCAGCACCCTTGCTGGCAGCACCGATCTTGAGGATTATAAAATGAGCATTATTCGCGACCCACTGCGCCGTTTCTCTTTCATACTCGCCATCACAGCTGGCCTCGCCGCATGTGGCGGGGGCAGTTCAGGCGAGCCTCAGGGCGCTGTTAATACACCACCGATAGAAAATGGCGAGGACAATACATTCGCCAGCACCGAAGCATTTTTTGCTCAACGAATTTCAGTTCGCATGGATTACTGTCGCAACTGCCATATTCCCGGCGGTATCGCCGACACTGACGACGGCAAACTATTTATGCTGGCGAGCAGCAGCAACAGCGATTACATCAACACCTTTGAGGCATGGCAGGCACTTGATAAAGGTGTCGCGACAAATCGCCTTTTAACCATGAATTCAGATCAATCTCTAGCCCACAGCGGCGGTAAAAATTGGCCTGTCGGCAGCACCGCCTACCAAGAAATGACGAGTTTATTAAACTGTTGGGCCAATCCATCGAGCTGCGTATTGCAAAGCGGTGGCGCCGTACCGGAGGAATTACCTCTGCTCGGCAGTCGACGTGCCGCGCATCGCTGGTCAGAATTTTGCGAGAATCAAAGTGACGACGCCATTCTTCCACCGGATCCCCGCAGCTTAATTCAGCCTGGCGTTAATCAAGGTAAGGTAGTATTTTTTAATGCCTATTGGCAGGATTGCCACGCCAATCTGCCAGCGGAGGAGCAGCAGGCAAAAACCTGCGGCGAATACCGAAGCCGCCGTGATCGCGGCCTGCAATTTTTAATCGACGAATTGCCGGTAGGCGAAGTCTCAGCCGAAGAATTTGATAATACTTGGCAGAAATGGGGTTTAGACGCCCGGCCCGATAATTTTGAAGAGCTGTATACCCTACGCTATGGGATGAATTACGCGCCCTTTGACAACCCCTACCCACGCAATGGCGAAGACCCCAACCAAAGCAATGGCGGCTCCGGCCAATTGCCTTTAGGCCTGCGCCAAAATAAAGACGCCAACGGAAATTGGACTGGCACCATCGGCAGCGCAGCCTGTTTTCTTTGCCACGGCGGACAGGTTGGCGACCCACGCCAAGGCGAAAGCGTGCACATCGGTATGAACAATATCGGCTCCGGCAATAATAATTACGATGTACTCATGTCGGGCAAAGACGCCTCGCCTTTTAGTGGCCTAGCCCTAGCCGAAGACGCCCTGCCACCACTCGATATAAATGCGGTCTTTAATATTGGTATCAAACAACGTGGCCAAAACAATGCGGTAGGCGCCTTTGAGTTTTTAATCACACTGCTCGATTACGACTCCCTAGGTGTAAACCCAAACCCCTTAAAAACCATAACCGGGGGCAGCGCTCAGGGTGTAATGGATGTAGCGCACCCCCTTGCCCACACCCAAGACACACCGCCTTGGTGGAATATGGGCATGCGCCCTCGCAAGTTTTTTGACGCAGGGATTTCGAATGACAGCACACGAATCATTATGGCTGCGGGTCCGGGCGAACTTAATGAAATATTTTCTCAAGACGGTGTGCCCTATCGCACTCGCATCGAATTGTGGGACCAGGATCTAGAAGCCTATTTCCTATCACTAGAATCGCCAGAATACCCCGGCGCGGTAAATACTAGCCTCGCAGAGCAAGGCGCCATTTTATTCCACAACAAAGACTTGTGGGCAGAAGAAGCCAATGCCGATAGCCCCAAACCCCTTGGCGGCAATGGCTCCTGCGCCTCCTGCCACGGCGTATATTCACCGCGATTTGCCAACGATATTAACTTCCTAGAATCGCCGGTTTTAGAGGGTGTGGCCGGACATATCTCGCCCCTGAACGTCATTAACACCGACCGTGCCCGCTCCGACATGCTCACCCCCACACTGCGTAAGGGCTGGGACACCACATACTGGGGATACACCGACGGTGTCGAGGGTTGGGTGGCACCAGAGAACAAAGACCCACTAAGCGAAGCGCTAGACGACTTGTTGCCCATTGAGAGCCGCCCCCAAGGCCTGTGCGGTTGGGAGAAGGACGTCATCGGCTATCAAGCGCCGCCCTTATACGGTATTTGGGCCACGGCGCCCTACTTCCACAATGGTTCAGTGCCAACCCTGGCGCAGTTGCTAGACTCCAGCAAACGACCTGCAATTTGGCAGCGCAAAATACAGCAAGACGGCCCAGTGAAGGGCTTTGATCAAAGCATGGCCGCTTACGACCACAACGCCGTTGGCTGGCAACACGACGAGCTAGTGTGCGCAGATATGCCAGGCAATCCCCTAAGCAACTGCAACCCGGTAGACGACAAAGGGCCATCTTTAACCCAGCTTGCACAAAGCTATTTGAATAGCACACTGAGCTGGGCAGGATTAATCAGCATTCCTGATCCGAGCCCTGATGCCTTCGATAAACGGCTTATTTACGACAGCCGTATTTTGGGTAACGGCAATGGCGGTCACAACTTTACCGATGCACTAAACGACGCAGAGCGCAAAGCGATTATCGAGTACCTGAAAACGCTTTAGCACCTTCCCCTAAAATTAAAAAAGCCCACTCAAAGAATGAGTGGGCTTTTCGGTTTAGCTCAAACTAAGTGGCCTTGCTTGCTAGACCGCTTCAATTTCGATCAGAACTTCACCCGGCGTTACACGATCACCTTTCTTCACAAAGATATCGACAACTTTACCTGCTATCGGTGCTTGTACCTCGGCCTCCATTTTCATGGCCTCGGTCACTAGCACTGCCTGACCCAACTTAACAATATCACCGACAGCGACCAGCACTTCTACAATATTGCCCGGCATATTAGTACTAACATGGCCCGGCTTGCTGGCAGAGCTGCGGCTACCGCCACCCTCGGCCTTGTATTCGTTGAGTGCTTCGAACACCACTTCTTCTGGCATGCCATCTAAGGTCATGTAGATATGACGCTTACCAGTGCCCTTAACCCCAACACCGGTAATCGCAACTTGATAGCTTTCACCATGTACGTCAATGACAAACTCTGTCGGCGCACCGCCCTCAGTCACGGGCCGTGATCCGCCCTGACCAATCGGCTCCAAGACTTCCGGTACTAGCGTGCCAGCTTCGCGTTCCGATAAGAATGTACGACCGAGGTCTGGGAACATTGCAAAGGTGAGGACGTCTTCCTCTGACTTGGCTAAAGCACCAATATCCTCACGTAGTTTTTTTAGTTCAGGCGATATTAGGTCCGCAGGACGCACATCAATCACATCCTCACTACCAATGGCCAGAGCTCGAAGATCTTTATCTACCGCCGCAGGCGCCGCACCATAATGGCCTTGCAAATAGCGTTTCACCTCATTGGTAATCGTGGTGTAACGCTTGTCAGCAAGAATATTCATTACCGCTTGAGTGCCGACAATTTGCGAGGTCGGCGTGACCAAGGGAGGATACCCAAGGTCTTTACGCACCGCAGGGATTTCAGCGAACACATCGCCAATGCGGTGTAAGGCACCCTGCTCTTTTAGCTGATTCGCCAAATTCGACATCATGCCGCCAGGCACTTGGTTAATCTGCACGCCCACATCTTCGCGGGTAAATTCGCTTTCGAACTGGTGGTATTTTTTGCGCACTTCCCACAACTGAGTCGCAATACTTTGCAGAGCCGGCAAATCTAAACCGCTGTCGCGGTCAGTGCCTTTAAGCGCCGCAACCATGGTTTCAGTAGCAGGATGGCTGGTGCCATTCGCGAATGCCGACATTGCGGTATCGATAATATCGATCCCCGCCTCGACTGCTTTCAGCTGGCACAATCCAGCTAAGCCGGAGGTCATGTGAGAGTGCAGCGCCAGCGGTACGCTGACTTCTTGTTTAAGTGCCGCTATTAGCTCCGAGGTCGCACTGGGCGTGAGCAATCCAGCCATATCTTTTATGGCAATAGAATCCACGCCCATGTTCACCATGTCTCGCGCTTGCTGAACAAATTTGGCCGTTGTGTGCACAGGGCTGGTGGTATAGCAGATTGTACCTTGCGCGTGTTTACCTGATTTTTTGACCGCGCCAACAGCCGTTTCAATATTGCGCACATCGTTCATCGCATCAAAAACGCGGAAAATATCCATGCCGTTTTCAGCTGATTTTTTAATAAACGCCTCCACAACATCATCGGCGTAGTGGCGGTAGCCCAAAAGATTCTGACCGCGTACCAGCATTTGCAGCTTGGTGTTGGGCAAGGCTTCACGCAATTTACGCAAACGCTCCCAAGGATCCTCCTTCAAAAACCGCACACAGGCGTCAAAGGTTGCGCCGCCCCAGACTTCCAGCGACCAAAACCCAATCGCATCTAACTCGGCGCAAACGGGCAGCATATCTTCAGTGCGCATGCGCGTGGCGATGAGTGATTGGTGGCCATCGCGCAAGGCAACATCAGTGATTAGAACAGGTTTAGCTTGGCTCATGATCAATATCCTTTAAGCGTTATAGGCCGGCGTGGGCGGCAATTGCGGCGGCCACAGCCAGTGCAATATCTTCGGGGCGGGTTTTATCCGAGTACTGCGTTAACTCGGGGTGACTTTCAACAAAGCTGGTATCGAAATTCGCAGCGCGAAATTCAGGGTGTTTTAGAATTTGCTGGTAATAAGACGCCGTCGTCTTCACACCCTGCAGACGCATATCGTTTAAAGCCCGCGCACTGCGGTTCAAAACCTCTTCCCAAGTCAGGCCCCAAACAATCAGTTTTAAACACATTGAATCGAAATAAGGCGGAATGGTGTAGCCAGTGTAAATGGCGGTATCAACCCGCACACCTGGGCCACCCGGCGCGTAGTAACGGCTGATTTTGCCAAAACTGGGTAAAAAATCATTCTTAGGGTCTTCAGCGTTTATGCGGAATTCAAGTGCATAACCACGGAAGGAGATATCCTGTTGGCGATAGGCCAAGGGCAACCCCGAGGCAATACGAATTTGCTCGCGAACCACATCCACCCCAGTGATTTGTTCGGTAATGGTGTGTTCAACCTGGACCCGAGTATTCATCTCCATAAAATAGATCTGATTATCGGCCAGCAAAAATTCAACGGTACCGGCATTTTCATAGCCCACCGCCTCGGCGGCCCGCACCGACATCTCGCCAATATACGCGCGCTGCTCCGGCGTTAATTGCGGCGATGGCGCTATTTCAATGAGTTTTTGATTACGGCGCTGAATTGAACAGTCACGCTCAAATAAGTGGATTACATTGCCGTGGCTGTCAGCCAAAATCTGAGCTTCAATATGGCGAGGATTAACAATGCACTTCTCCATGAATACATCAGCGCGACCAAAGGCTTTAGTGGCCTCAGAGACGACTCGATCATATTGGCGACGCAGATCTTCTTCGCTGTCACAGCGGCGAATACCACGGCCACCGCCGCCAGAGGTTGCTTTCAGCATAATCGGATAGCCAATAGTCGCAGCAAAGCTTACCGCCTCTTCAACATCCACTAGGTTGCCGTCGGTTCCGGGCGTTACCGGAACACCAGCAGCAGTCATCGCCCTGCGCGCTTCGGTCTTATCACCCATACGCCGAATGACTTCAGCGCTCGGACCAATGAAGGTAATGCCGCGCTCGGCGCACACATCCGCCAGCTCCGCATTCTCCGAAAGAAAACCGTAGCCCGGATGCAGACCATCACAACCGGTTTCAACTGCAAGAGCCACCAATTTCCGAGGGTTCAAATAGCCCTCTAAAGGGTCTGCGCCAATATTGTAAGCCTCGTCCGCGCGCTTCACATGCAATGCAAAACGATCCGGCTCGGTATAAATCGCCGCGGAGCGGATGCCCATTTCCGCGCAAGCCCTTACAATACGCACCGCAATCTCACCACGGTTGGCGATCAGGATTTTTTTCAACATAGCTGAACACTCCCTAATGGGGAAGAATTACCCCCTAACCTAGCTTTGCTGCTAACTAAAAGCCACTGCAATCCAGTACACCTAGAATGACATGCAGCCACCGTACCGAAAAAGCCGCAAAATAAAAAATTAATATTTGTATTGATAAGAATAAGTAATTCCTTATAGTTGTTAAAACTTTGCAGCGAGATCAACATGAACGCGAGTTATTTAAGCCGTCTTACCCTGCGCCAGCTAGATGTCTTTCTCGCTGTTTGCCTGCACCGCAGTTACTCCAAGGCCGCCCAGCAGCTATCGCTCACCCAGCCCGCCGTAAGCTCACAGATACGCAGCTTAGAAGATGTCGTTGGCCAGGCCTTATTCGACTATCTCGGCAAACAGTTATTTTTGACCAGCGCGGGTGAAGTTATGCTCCGCGCCGCACGCGAACTAAAACAGCGCTTAGTGCACCTTGAAATCGAATTAACGGAGCTTCATGGCCGATTACAGGGCAGCCTGAACATCGCGATTGAATCCAGTGCAGAGTATCTGCTACCGGCCTATATCAATCATTTCTGCGCTAAGCACCCCGACGTTAATATTAGCCTACATGTCGTCAATCACCGGCGCCTGCTCGAACGCCTCCACGACAATCTTGATGACCTCGCCGTCATGACCCAGGTGCCAGATGGCCGCGCCCTGATCTACGCGCCTTTTGCTGAGCATCAATTGATTGTAGCGGCAAATCCAGATCACCCACTACGCCAGCAAAGTACTGTAAGCTTAATTGAACTGCTCGAATTCCCCGTATTAATACGTGAAATTGGTTCAGGGACCCGACAAATTTTTGAAGAATTCTGCCGCCAACACGGCTGCGTCATCCAACACGCACGCCAAATGGGTAGTCACCATGCCATTAAAACCGCCTTAGCCAGCGGAGAACACTTCGCCGTGTTACCTAGCGCATTGATCAAAGAAGACCTCGCCGCAGGCCGCTTAGTCATCCTTGGGGTAAGCGACTTTCCCATTCGTCGCTCATGGTGCACCGTTTACCCCAAGGGCAAGCACCTCAACCCGCTAACAAAGGCCTTCCACGACTACCTTCACCAGCGCCCGGCCTAAATATCAAAGCGTGGCGCCAAGTAATGGCGTCTGTCATCACCGATGACAAATTAAAAAAGGTGTACAAGCCCAGCGTACTGCCGGAATATGTGACTTCTCCCCACCCTACGCTTCGCTAGGGTGAGGCTTCTCACTTCTTAGGCCGCTGCCGACACTGTGCCGGTCTTACGCAGGCCTCCATGAGCAGAAACGACGAGCCCCGTCGCTTTTAACTTCAGAATA